>JAHIUW010000027.1 GCA_018816865.1 Pseudomonadota bacterium | reverse complement strand
CACCCGATCCCATTCCGAACTCGGAAGTTAAGCCCTTCATCGCCGATGATACTGCCGTTCAGTCAGTGGGAAAGTAGGCCGGTGCCAGGACTCTCTTTTAAAAGGTCCGCAAGTCAAAGCTTGCGGACCTTTTTCGCGTTGTGGCGTCGGACAGGACTGCCCCGACGCCACAACGGCACCAGGCCTCGATTCCCCAGGGCCGCCTGCGGTTCGACCGGCCATCGTCGTGTAATTGATCTGGCTCCAACCCAGGGGCGGAGCGGTTTACACAGGGCGCGGCAACTGGTAGAAATCACAGCGAATCAAGATATCGTGGACGACGGGTCCGCCAGTCCACCGAGAACTTTAAGGAGAACCTCATGTCCATGATTGTCGCTAAAAAATATCTGGCTGTATTGCTCGTACTGCTGTCACTTGCCGGCGTCAGCGGCTGTGCCGTGGTGGCCGCAGGGATGGCGGGCGGCGGGACCTATGTCTATATTTCCGGCTGGGCCAAGCAGGTCCACAATGTGTATCTGGATGTGGCCTTTGAAGCATCAGTGGATGCCTGCCATTCCCTGGGGCTGAAGATCCAGTCCAAGGAACGCCATCTTTCCGATGCCAAGGTAAGGGCTCTGGACGGGGACACCGAGGTCTGGATTGATCTGGACAGCAAAAATCCTCGCGTGACAGAGATCGCTGTGCGTATCGGTTACCTCGGTGACAAGGTTGCCTCCGAGCGGGTCTTGGCCCAAATTGCTAAGGAAATGTAGCCGGTATGGTTCGTTTTCTGTCAGTACTGGCCCGCCTTGGCGGGCTTTTTTTTGACTGAGGCAAATGGGGTCTTACATGGAGGGAAAAGACTGAAACGAGGAGGTCACCCATGTCAGTCCGGACAGTTATTCCCCTTTCGGAGCCCCACGACCTACGAGAACGTGTTCTTGACGCCACAGGCGAGGTTATCCGGAAGAGAGTTTGCCAGGTGACCCTTTCTGCGGTCGCAGCGCAGGCGAAAGTCGATGAAGCCTTGATTATACGCTTATTCGGGGGGTTGGCGCATCTGCTGGACTCTTTTGCCATGTCCCAACGCTTCTGGCCATCCGTGGATGAGTTGGCCGATGGGGATTGCGAAGGTTTGAAGAGACAGCCGTTAGGAGAACAGTTGTCCGTATTTTTCAGAAACTATTTACGGGCACTCCGCAGACGCCCCTGGACGCTGGCGGTCATGGCCGAGGAGGGTCGTCAGAACTGCCTGTTGACCCATGCCCTGGCGTATATCCGTGAACGCAGGGCCCTAGAGTTTTTTGAGGAGATTATCAATGATGAGCCTCCGGCGCAGGTGGATCTGCCCGCGGTCATTCTGCTGATGGCCTTGGCGGTATCCAATGTCGGCACTTTGTCTCTGCGCCTCAACTCCATCGGTGGAATTGATCTCGAGTCCGACGACGGCTGGGATCGTATCGCCCGGACCATCGAATTTCTGCTGACCACATCGCTTGTTGTCCCTTCGGAGCGTTGATCTGCCCTCAAGGTTGTTGGGTTTCCTCTCTCGAACCTCAGCCATGAGGTCCTGCTGATTTGGGAGCAGAATCTGCAGCTACGTCCGTGTCACCCTTTTGAATCCGACTCTTCAGCTCGGAATTCTCGACCGCAGTTGGCGGGGACCATCCTGGAATTCAATCGGAAATCGATTGTGGCATTGGTGTTGCTTATCCAGAGGCAGGTGAGGTGGTCCCGCATCGGGACAGAGAATGCCCCGCCACAGACCAAGGAGGCGGCCATGAGCGACGCCATCAGTCAAGCTTCACGAGTGTTTGAGGAATCCGGGGGCAACATCCATGAGTTTCTGGCCGGAGCGCATCGGGTCTATCTGACAGACGTTTTCTTTAGTGACAACGCCAAGTACACCATCGGTCTGGCAGTCAAGGACATCGCTTCGCAATGCGGTCTGTTTGATCATGAGATCACCAAGCACCTTGTAGGAGACATGTACTGGCTTGAGGAAAGTGAAAGCCTGATCATCATCTTCCCCGTGCCGGCAATCGAGGCGGAAATGCTGGTTGAGATTCCACAGGGCCATTGGTGGTTCAGGGATGCTGACTGCGCCTCCCACTAGCTTTGTTTGGCACGGAGCTGATCCAGTTATGCTTGGTCAGGATGGTGGATCATAGTACAGGCCATGGGACAACGTGGTCTGCAAAAGGAGGCCATCAACGTTTTCATTAGTCTCAGACGGCTGCCACTTTTACAGCAGGTTGGTTGGGGCTGAAGGCTTTATTTTTATGGGCTGACAACAGATAACCCCGTCGCCGATGGCAACGGGGCTTTCTGTTGTCAGCTCACAGGAAGATTAGAGCATTTTCTCAAGTTGGATTCTGGCCAGGGTGCGGCCATCGGGGGCCTCTCGGGTATCCATGCCCACGGGCTGGAACCCAAGTCTGCCATAGAAGAGCAAGGCTGCTGTGTTTTCGCTCAGGCAGCGCACCCGCAAGCGGTCGGACTGGAACTCGGATTTCGCCTTTTCCTCCATAATCTCCATGAGGTAGGCTCCTACGCCCTGGCGTCGGAATTTTGGGGCCACAACGACGTTGCCGATCTCGCAAACACCGCCATGGGCGCAGGAGACGAAGTTGGCGTATCCAGCCAGGTCTTCCTCGCACAGAGCCACCGTGGGCGAGTGCCGTTGGGCGGCCATGGTCAGCAACTGTTTGCTGGTCAGGGGAGCAGCCACCTTCGGGAACATGTACATCAGTTCCCGTTCCGATTTGGGGAATCCGCAGATGGCCGGGGCATCTGCCTCGCGCAGTTCCCGGAAAGTGAGCCCCGTGCATTGTGGGCGGGTGGAAATTGCATCTTCGAGGCTCAGGTCAGTCTCAACTTCGGCGTGCTTGGCAGGCTTGAGTTGGGCGATGCAGCCGGCTCCGATGATACAGGCAATGCCACAGGTGGTGAAGGCCAAGGGGAAGTTGCCCAAATCACCCAGCATGCCGCCCAGGATGGGACCCAGGATTCCACCCACTCCGTAGGCCAGAAATATGAAGGGGTAGTTCTGCCCCACGCGTTTGGTGCCGAAGGTGTCTGCTGTAATGGTGGGGAACAGGGCGAAGTTGCCGCCGAAGTTGAATCCGATGAGTGCGGCTCCAAGATAGAGCATGTATTCCTGTCCGGCCATGAAGGTGAAGGCGATGACAAAGAAACCCTGGGTGGTGGTCAGGATCAGCAGGGAACGCTTGCGGCCGATCTTGTCGCTGATGGCACCCCAGGCGATGCGTCCTAGCCCATTCATGATGCTGAAGAAAACGGCCATGGCCGTTCCCGCTATGCCGCTGGCCTCAATCTGGGAAAGCCCAGCCGCCTGCAAGGCTTCCATGGGGTAGAGCTTCATCAGGCCGATGGACATCAAGCCCGCGCCCGCGCTGATCACGAAAGCCAGAAAGATGAGGTAGAACTGGGGTGTTTCAAGCATCTCGCCGACGCTGAAATCAGAAGTCCCGGAGCCGGAGCCGTTTCCAGCTGAGGGCTCGGGAGGGGTGTAGCCCTCGGGGGCCCAACCCGGAGGAGGAAAGACCATCCAGATGCTGCCCAGCAGCACCAGTCCCGTGAAGGCAAGACCGTAGACCGTGAAGGTGCCGTCCAGGCCGATAGTGGCAATCAGGTGCCCCCATGTCCCAGCCAGCTTGACCCAGAGCATGGCCCCAAATCCAAAGCCGGCAACGGCCAGTCCGGTGATCATGCCTTTCTTGTCCGGGAACCAGCGCATGCCCACGGCAATGGGCACCACGTATCCGATGCCGATACCCGCGCCGCCGATGATGCCAATGAAGAGGGTCACGGTCAGAAAGTTGGTGGCTCCGAGCAGACCAGCCATGACGTAGCCCAAGCCGAGAATCGCGCCGCCGAGGCAGGCCAGCTTTCGTGGCCCCCAGTCCGGGAGTTTGCGCCCCGCCCAGACCATGACCACGGCAAAGGTCACAAGCCCGACGGAAAAGACAATCTGTGTTTGCAGCTTGGTCCAGCCTGCGTTGGTCAAGGCTGGAGTGAAGACGGACCATGCGTAGATTGCCCCCAGGCAGAGCTGTATCAGGACCGCTCCAAGAACGACGAGCCATCTGTTCATGACGGAATCTGAGGTATCAGTGGACATGAAGTGAACGCTCCTTGGTGATAGCGGCTGGCTGAGTTTGCTGGGCAGAGAAGTATGAAGCCTTTCCTCGCATCGACAACGTTCCTATTAAATTGGATTGTTGTCGGGGGCAGTGGGAAATCGGTGAACGGTTTCTTCCGCACGGTCTACGGGGAGGGGAGAGCAATATTTGGAAAAACCCTTTCTTTTTATTCAGGAGTTGGTATATTGGATATTGGTGTAGAGGCTAGAAATTCATCGCAAGATGAAAATTTAATAACCTGAAAAAGCTGAGGAAATTTTAATGAACAAACTAAAAAGTATAGTTGCTATTGCCGCGTTGGCCATTGGCATGATGCTGATGCTCGGCGCAGGTCCGGCTCAGGCCAAGCTGGTCCCCAAGGTGGACGGTTTCGTGATGTTTGCCGATTACTCCGGGTCCATGGCCATGCGCCACGAGACCGAAGGCGTGAAGAAGATCATCCTGGCCAAGCAGGTCATGCAGGGTATCAACGAAATGATTCCTGCCTTGGGGTACGAGGCCGGTATGGCTACCTTCGCCCCATTTGACCTCATGTGGCAGGGCAAGTACGGCAAGACCGAGATTGATCAGGCCGTGGGCAGTCTGAGCGAGGACTATGAGATTTTCGGACGCATGACCCCCATGGGCAATGGTATGTCCGCTCTGGCTCCAACCCTGGACGCCATGAAGGGCAAGGTCGCCGTGATCATCTTCTCCGACGGTGTGAACAACGAGGGTATTGACCCCGTGGCCGAAGCCACCTCCATGTATCAGGCCGCCCGGGGCCGACTCTGCTTCCACGTGGTTTCCTTTGCGGATTCCGCCGCCGGGCAGAAGGTCCTGGACGACATCGCCGCCTTGTCCGGCTGCTCCGTGTCCGCTTCGGGGCCTGCGCTGTTGGCCGATAAGGCCGCCGTGGACAAGTTTGTGCGTGACGTTTTCTATGATGACGTTGCCGAGGCCGCGCCCGCTCCGATGATGGAAAAGGTCACCGAGGTCATTGAACTGCGCATCAACTTCGATTTCGACTCCGCCATGATTCGGGACGATATGATGCCCATCCTGGACGAAGCGGCGCAGATGCTCATGAAGGCTGACCGCCCGTCCGTGCTGGAGGGCCATACGTGTAACATCGGTCCTGATGCCTACAACCAGGGGCTGTCCGAGCGCCGTGCCCAGTCCGTGAAGCAGTATCTGGTGGGCAAGGGAATCCCTGCAGTGAAGCTTGGGGCTTCCGGCATGGGCGAGTCCATGCCCAAGTACGACAACAACACAGGCGAAGGCCGCAAGCTGAATCGTCGCGTCGAAATCACCATCAAGTAGTCGAATCGTGAATCAAGGTCCGGGGTCGAAAGGCTCCGGGCCTTTTTTATTGCCCGCTGGGGCCACGCAGAGTAAAATGCCCCATGTCATACCGAAAGCAATCTCTCGTTGCCCTGTGCGCCTTGATGCTGTTTGCGGCGCAGGCCGGGTGCAGCTCCGAGGAGCAAGCCTCTGAGGTCGACAGTCCTCTGCTGACCTCGCGCGCCCCTGACAAGCAGTGGGCCCAGGGGTTCGACGGCAACTGGGACGTCTTCTCCCCACTTCTCAGACAACGGGCCCCTGACAAGCTGTGGGCCTGCGACTTCGATCCCTCTTGGGCATTCTTTCGGACTCGTCCCGATCTCACTCCACGGACAAAGACCTCGGCCCTCAGTCGTTCCGCGCAGCCCCGGCGTCCTGCGTTGCGGGGAGTGGTCACCTTGGGGGCCGCCAGCGAGCGCTTTGAATCCTTTGCCAGGGACTGGCTGGTCAAGATCGGTCGTAATCTGCGGCACACGGATTTGAATATGGACATTGTGCCCCGCGAGGACGGCTATGCCGCCCGCTTTACGCGGATCGCGTCCGAGACCATGGAATTCAAGGTCAAACCCTCCAGCTCGCCGTCGTGCTCCTATGTCGGTGTGCTCCGCTATGAGGAGCACCATTTCGAGGGTCGGGGCCAGACCCTCGGTCAGGCCAGCCAGGGGCCTTTTGCCCGGATCGGTCGGTTGAAGGTCACGGAGATCTTTCGATTCGTTGCAGGGCGCTGGGTCAATTGAGGCCATGTTTTATCCGGACTGCTTGCTTCGTTCCACCGAACCGGGCATGCAGGCACTAGTAGTGGACCAGTGTGTCCCTGACCCGCCCCGAGCCCACAGGGAGTTATGATGAACACGGATCAGCAGACCGATGCCCGGCAGCCCGGAATGATGCATGACGTGACCGTGCTGTATGTGGACGGAGAGCCGGTGGCACGCGAACAGGCTGTGGCCATCCTGTCGCGGATGGTGACGGATGTCGTGGTCGCCGAGTCTGTGGACCAGGCCCTCGAATGTATGCGGGAGACCTCGGTGGATATCGTGATTACGGATATCCTGGCGCCTGCGCTGGACGGGGTGCGGTTGATTGGCGAGGTGCGCAGGATGGCGCCCGATGTTCCGGTGCTCTTGGCCTGTGGGGTCGAGGACACGGCGCTATTGCTCAAGGCCGCTGAGCAGGACGCGGACCGATTGCTCCTGAAACCGCTGCTGCCCGACGTGCTGGTTTTGGCCCTCGCCAGTATCGTGCGCAGTGTGGAACTGCGACGCAGGCTGGAGGCGGCAGACGGCGCGGTGCACCTGATGATGGATACGTCCCCCCATTTTGCGCTGTTGGCCGAGGATGGCACGATCGCCTACGTCAATCAGGGCATGCTGGCCTTTCTGGGGCTCTCCACCTACACGGACTTTGTGCGCTCGGGGGCCTGCGTTGGCGACTATATCAGCGAACTGGACGGTGTGCCCTGGAAGGGGGGGGATGACTGGATCAGGAGCGTCATCGAGGACCCTCTGGACCGTGAACGGATGCTGACCATCCCCAATTTGCGTGATCCTGCCCGGCGACTTTCTTCGTTCATGGTTGCCTTCAAGGAATTCCCCACTCCTGGGCGCTATCTGGTGACCTTGACGGATGTCACCGAACTGGAGGACGAAAAACGGGCCTTGCAGGACGAGGCTTCCACCGATCCGTTGACCGGTGCCTTCAACCGTCGTCGGCTTCTGGATCTGCTGGCGGAGTTGGAGAAGACATCAACCCATGGAAGCAGCAAGTATTCGTTGATTATGCTCGATGTTGACCATTTCAAACATGTCAACGATGAGTGGGGCCACGACGTGGGCGACGTCGTCCTGAAGGAATTGACCAAGCTTGTGCAGAACAACGTGCGCAGCTCGGATATCCTGGCCCGTTGGGGAGGTGAGGAGTTCATGGTCCTGACTCCGGACTCGGATCATCGCCGGGCCACTCGCGTGGCGGAACGCCTGCGGCGCAAGGTCGAAGGCTGCGATTTCCCCGGTGTTCCCCATGTGATCAGCGCCAGCTTCGGCGTGGCCCAGGCGACCCGGGGTGAGTCCTCCTCGTCTCTGCTCAAGAGAGTGGATGAGGCCCTGTATCAAGCCAAGAATCTCGGTCGTAACAGAGTGGTGCTTTCTTCACCGGGTTGAGTCTGATTTGAAACTGTATTGTTTTTTTCTAACATATTGAAGTTGCAACATATATAAGGCAAAAATAGAAATTTCACTTGCCTGCAGGCTCCGATTTGCCTATAGACTTTTCTTATCGAAAGGCTGTCCATTTTTCCTGGGAGGTTTCCATGAGCGCTGCTGAAAAGGTGCATTTTATTGATCAGAAAAACGCAGAGCAAAAGGACGCTCCGCAGCCCTTGCCAGCTGAGACCGTTGACAAGACCAGTCGTGATATGGGCAAGGTTGCTCTGTTTGTGGCGATTTTGGCTGTGGTGTTGCTTGTCGTCTTTTTCTTCGGCCTGAACCAGAATTTCAAGGGGTTGTCGTCCCGGGTCGATAGTCTGGTGGTTTTGAAAAACGACGTCGGTGCACTGGCCGGGCGGATGAACGTGGTGGAGGAGCATCTGGTCGCCTTGGAGGGGCTGCCCCTGAAGGCCAAGAAGATGATCATGGGGACCATGCTCCAGGAGATGGCCCAGCGCACCGCCTATCTCAGTACCCAGATGGACAGCGACGACCAGAACGAGAAGTTGTCCAAGGCCATGGAGTTGTTGCGGCAGGTCCAGGTGGAGGTTTTCAAGGAAGCCGAAATCGTGCCCGTCACTCCCGCAGCTCCCGCAGTGGTGCCCCCTGAGGCCGTGAGCCCTGAGGCCGTGAGCCCTGAGGCCGTGAGCCCTGAGGCTGTGAGTCCTGAGGCTGTGAGTCCTGAGGTCGAGAGCCCTGAGGTCGAGAGTCCAACAGCCGTTGTCCCCACGGTGGAACCCGGTCAGGCCCAGTAGTCATCTCTCTCCTGCTGCCTTTGAAGGCGGAGGGCGTCAGCGCCTTCCGCCTTTTCAATTTTTATGGCAGGGTTGAAGCTGATTCCATGTGGATGCGGGGGCAAGTGTGCCGCCTGTACCCGTGAGCAGCGGGGGACTATGAAACAGGTCAAGGTCCTATTGGCAAACGGGGAGCCTCTGGAGTTCACAGGGGAACTCCTGGACACTGCTTCCCGCGAGGTTGATCATGACCTTCGCAGGAGCACGGTCTTTGAGTATCGGCTGTTCAGAAGGGCTGACGGGGAATATCTGTTGGTGCTGGACAGCTTCGAGAAGATCAAGGTCCGGCATTTTCACCTGCGATTCACATCCCTGGCGGATGCCAAGGATTATGTGTCGCGCGATAAGGGCAGCGAACGCCTTGTGCAGGAACTGTTCGGACCGGGCGAGGCCGACGACGGGGCAGGAGGCTAACCCGGAAAGACCATCTTGCCGGTCATGCTCATGTCGTAGCCGCTCAGGGCCTCGGCCATCTCGCGCAGGGCCTTGTCGGGCAGCATGTTCAGGAAGAGTTGGACAGCCTTGTCGAAGAATCGATCCTTGGGGATGAGCAGATCGAAACGTTCCCAGGCCAGCGGCATGAATTCCAGACCCAGCAAACCCGCCACCGGACGGATGGCGGGACCGCAATCCGCACGGCCCGCGAGAATTTCCAGCCCGACATCCATGTGCCTATGCACTTCGTTGCCGTATCCGACCAGAGTGGAGACGTCCACCCCCGCCTTTTCAAGCTCCCTGTCGAAGAGCAGACGCGTGCCGGTGCCCAAGGGTCTGTTGATCACGGTCAGATTCTTGCTGCCGAGATCGCGCATGTCGCTGATCCTCTTTGGGTTGCCGGGAGCCAGCACAAGGCCCTGTTCGCGGCGCGCGAAATTGACCACTGCGGGCAGTTCTTGAAGCACTTCCCTGGCAAATGAAAAATTGTATTCCTCGCCCCTGTCCTGGGCCAGATGGCTGGAGGCCATGTGACAGACCCCGCGGCGCAGGGCCTTCAGGCCCCCCAGGCTGCCGAGGTTGCCGAAGACCGCAGTCTGGTCGGGATACAGGCTCATGAACAGTGAGAGCGTTCGCTCCAGCAGCAGGTCGTTGGAGCCGCAGATGATCAGCAGGTCCTCGCGCGGTTCGGGCTGGCGATGCTCCGGATAGTTGATGGTCCTTGATTCCACCCACTGTTCCACCAGATGGTTGGGAAACAGCCACTTGCCCGTGACCTTGGACGCGGGCAGCCCCTTTTCCGCAATCAGGGTGTAGACCATCTTCTCGTTGACGCCGAGTCTCTGGGCCACTTCCTTGGTGGAAAGGAGTTTTTTCATGTGGGGGCTCCCTGGCAGTGCGTTTGGGTCGGTTTGACGGTGAGTTGGGTGTGCCGCTCCAACCTGTTGGACTGTAACGGGTTCAGGGGCATGAGGCAACACAGGGTGATAGCAACCGGGAGAGGGCTCGGGCCAGGGGGCCAGGATTTGATCAGGTCGCTTCGGCTTGACCCCTTTGCGTAGTCTGATATCGTCCTGTAAATTCATCAAAAATCCGTTTCAGCCACAGGGCGGCTGGAGAGGGGGGACCTTTGCTCGTACGGCTCTTGCTAACTATCCTGACCGTTGTTGTCCTGGGGCTGTCGGCTGCCTGCGACAGGACGGGGAACGAGGCCGGCGACCTCACCCAGGTCCCCCAAGGAGTGACGGAGTCCGAAATCCTCATTGGCTCTTCCCTGGCCTTGTCCGGCCATGCCAGCTATCTGGGCAAGCAGACTTTGCTCGGGGCCATGAGTTATCTGAAGTACATCAACGAGCAGGGGGGGGTGCATGGCCGGACCATTCGCGTCATTCCCTATGATGACAAGTACGATCCCCCGCTATGCGTCTCCAATACCCAGAAGCTGATCATTGAGGACAAGGTCTTCTGCCTGTTCAGTTACGTGGGCACACCCACCACGGTGAAGATCATCCCCCTGGTGGATCAGGCCCGGATTCCGCTGGTGGGCATGTTCACAGGGGCCAACGCCCTGCGCGAGCCCTTTCAGTCCTACATCATCAATATCCGGGCCTCGTATTATCAGGAGACCGCCGAGGCGGTACGGCGCTTTGTGGAAGACTTGGGCCTGCGCAGGATCGCGGTTTTCTACCAGTATGATGCCTATGGATTTGACGGCCTGAAGGGCACCGAGATCGCACTCAAGCGGTACGGTCTGGCACCGGTGGCCCGTGGTTCCTACACCCGGGGCACTTCGGACATCGAGGAAGGGCTGTCGCGCATCATCTCCTCGCAGGCCGAGGCCGTGGTCATGATCGGGACCTATGAGCCCTGCGCCAAGTTCATCCTGCGCGCTCACCAGCAGGGCTTCACCCCGCTGTTCCATAACGTGTCCTTCGTGGGTGCCGAGGAGTTGGCCCGATTGTTGGGCGTCGAGGGCGACAACGTCTTTGTGACCCAGGTGGTGCCGCCGCCTGAATCCCCGGAATCCAAGACCCTGCTCTGGGGAGCCGGAGAATACAATGATCTGCTGCGGCGTTATTATCCGAATGAGCGTCCCAACTCCGTCGGGTTGGAGGGCTACATCAATGCCAAGGTCCTCGTGGAGGGGCTGATGCGTGCAGGACCCGATCTGACGCGGGACGGGTTCATCAAGGCCCTGGAGTCCATCCGTGACTATTCCTTGGGTATCGCCAACACGCTGTCCTTTTCCGCCCAGGACCATCAGGGATTTGACCGGGTGTATTTCACAAGGTTCAAGGACGGCAAGTTCGTGCTGATCACCGACTGGAACGAGGTGAAGCAAAATATCCTGAGCGGCAAGGCCGCCCAATAGCCCGGCTCTGGCCAGGCAGTGGACCACATGAAGCGATATAGAAATATCAGCCTGAAGAACAAGATCTTCTTCTCCATCCTGGCGGTGCTCATGGTCATCAGCGTGATCATCGCCTTGCTGGCACGCTGGATTCTGTTGTCCAGCCTGACCAGCGAGCTGGAGCATAGGGGCGTGGCCATTGCCCAGTCAGTGGCGGACCGGGGCAGTGGGTATGTCCTGGACAGCGACTATCCGAGCCTCACTGCGTTGATCTTCGACGTGAGCATGCTGGGTGAGCGGCGCGACCTGGTGTCCTACATCTACGTCGCGGGCCCGGAGATCGATGTCCTGGCCCATACGTTCATCCGGCCGTTCCCCAAGGAAATCCTGCGGATGAACCTTCTGCCCGAGGATGTCCAGGCCGCCAGCGTGCGGTCGGTGCTGATGGGCGGCGAGACGGCCCTGGACATCGCCGTGCCCGTGTTGGAGGGCATCTATCGCATCGCCACGGTGCACGTGGGCCTGAACCAGCGCCACATCGACAACCTGGTGTCCAAGCTGCGCATCACCTTTCTGGGGTTCATCACCCTGGTCATTGTGATCATCTTTTGGATCAGCCACCGCATCGCCGGGTATATCACTCTGCCGGTGACGAAGCTGATCAAGATGTCCGACGAGATTTCCAAGGGTAACCTGAACTTCAAGCTCGACCTGGGCAAGCAGTATGAAGATCTGCTGGTGGACCAGGAGAGCGGAGAGCGTTGTCCGGCCTATCACAATTCCGATCTTCCTTGTTGGCATGTGGACAGGACCATGGGACCGATCTCCGAGGGCGCTCCCAAGCCCAAAAAGCCCCCGTATTGCCGTGAGTGTGTCGTCCGTCATAAGCAGATCGCCGACGAGGTGCTGCAACTGGCCGACTCGTTCACCTACATGGTTCGCTCCATCAAGCTCTACCGGAACAGGCTCAATGAATCCGAGTCCAAGTATCGCTCTCTGTTCGACGCCGGGCCGGACCCCATCTTCGTGGTTGATCGATTTGGCCTGAGTATCCTGGATGTGAACCCCCGTGCCTCGGATGTCTATGGCTACGGGCTTCACGATTTTCGCGGCAAGTCGTTTCTGGAGTTGGAAGCCGAAGGCGAGATGGGCACCTTGTTGTCCTTCGAGGCCCTCGCCGCTGATAACGGCGGCAGTGTGTACTACCCCAAAACCATCCATCGCAAGGCCGACGGTCAGACGTTTTTCGTGAATATGCATGCCTCGGCCACCAGCTATGGCGGGCGTGAGGCGATCATCGTGGCCACCACGGACATCACCGATACCATTGAAAAGGACGCCCAGCTCATCCAGGCTAGCAAGATGACGACCTTGGGCGAGATGTCCGCGGGCATCGCCCATGAGCTGAATCAGCCCCTGAACGCCATCAAGATGGGCAGCGATTATCTGTCCATGGTCGTTGAAGGCGGAAGCGGAGTCCCCGAGGAGCAGCTCAAGCAGATCACCGGGCAAATGAGCGAGCAGGTGGATCGGGCAACCGAGATCATCAATACCCTGCGCCAGTTTGGACGCATGTCGGACCTGACCCCTGAAAAGCTGGACATCAACGATCCGGTGCGGGCCATTCAGAAGATCATCGGCCGTCAGTTGGAACTGCAGAACATCACCCTCAAGCTGGAATTGGGTCAGGATCTGCCCCTGGTTCAGGCCCATGGCAATCGTCTCCAGCAGGTGTTCTTCAATCTGGTTTCCAATGCCCGGGATGCCATCAACGTCTGGTCCAATCCCGAAGACAGCGATCCCCGGGAGCGCCAGATCACCCTCAAGACCTTTGTGGAAGACGGCTGGGTGGTCATCTCCGTGAGCGACACGGGAGTGGGCATTGATCAGACCCAGATCGACAAGATTTTCGAACCCTTCTTCACCACCAAGGAAACCGGGAAAGGGATGGGGCTGGGACTTGCGATTTCATATGGAATAGTGAAAGACTATAGGGGAGAAATCTCCGTTACATCAAAGATTGGCGCGGGCACGACATTCAAGCTGTTGTTTCCCCCCGTGGCCTAAGAAGAAGGAATCAAGATGAGCAAAATCCTTGTCATCGACGATGAGAAACCCACTCTTTCCATGTTCAAGCTGTTCCTTGGGGCTTACGGCTTCGAGGTCCTGACCGCCGGGAGCGGTGAGGAGGGGCTGGAGGTCTTCATTGCCCAGAAACCGTCTATCGTGCTGACGGATATCAAGATGCCGGGCATGGATGGCTTGCAGGTCTTGAAACGCATCAAGGAGATCGACCCGTTGACCGAGGTCATCGTGATCACCGGCCATGGAGATATGGACATCGCCATCAAGGCTTTGAATCTGAATGCCACGGACTTCATCAACAAGCCCATCCAGAAGAACGATCTGGACACTGCGCTGAGGCGGGCCAAGGAGCGCCTGCAACTCATCCAGGACAAGGAGGAGGAGGTCTGCGTCCGTGAAGGCGAAAACGGCGTGACCATCGTTGAGGTCAGGGGCAACGTGACCTCACGCTCCGAGCCGTTTCTGGTCTCGGCCTACGACAAGGTGGCCCGGGGCGGGAAGATTATCATGCATTTCGATGAAAGCTCATCCATCAACGGTGCTGGGATAGCGGTGCTGATTCAGCTTTTGTCCGAGAGCGAGCGCCGGGGGACGTCCGTGGCCATCGCCGGGCTTTCCGAGAACTTTCGCAAGGTGTTCGGTATGGTGGGCATCACCAAATTTGCAGCCATCTACGACACCGAAGAACAGGCCATGACGGCCCTGGGGGGCTAACATGTCGATCCGCACTCTTCTGAGCTGTTTCCTCGCTTTTAGTCTGTTGCTGCTGGCTGGCGGCGCAGGGGCCATGAACCTGCCCGACCCGGGAACCAGGCTACCCCCGTTCGCCATCCCCATGCCTCCGTTGCAAAGCGATCAGGCCTACCTGGGGGTGGGTGGCGATTCGTTTGGCTTGGGCGACGTCAAGGCCGAATTGATTATGCTCGAATTTTCAGGGGTCTACTGCCCCATCTGCCACAAGCAGGCCCCCAACGTGCGCAGTCTTTTCAAGCGTATCGATCGGGCCAAGCTGGGCTCCCGGGTGAAGATCTTCTCGGTCGCCGGGGGAGCCACCCAGATGGAGGTCGACTCCGTCCGCGAACAGTACGATGCGCCGTACCCCATTATCCGTGATCCTGACTATGCGGTCCACAAGGTCCTAGGTGAGCCCAAGACGCCATACACCATGCTGCTCAAGCCGGACGGGACCGTGCTCTGGACCCATCTCGGCAGCATCCAGGACTTTGACGAGTTCTACAAGATCATTCAATCCTTCCTCTAGGAGTCCTGGTGGTCAGTTCTGCGTCCAGCGATCCTTCCCGGGCCTTGGAACAGGCCCAGAGCACTCTTGCGAAACAGGAACACACGCTCTTTCATCTGAAGGCCCTGTACGATACCGCGCGCGAGTTGGCCACGCTTTCAGATCCAACCCGAATTCTGGATACGTTTCTGCTGATGACCATGGGGCCCCTGGGGGTGCCCATGGGGTTTGCGCTGTGCATGGACCCCGAGGGCGGAACACTGCGTTTTTCGCAGCGAGGGCTTTCGGATGAGGTGGCCTTGGCCCTGGCCTCAGGGGACGAAACCGTGGCCGAGGCCCTGTACGGCCCGTCAAGTTCCAGTTTCTCCGGCCGCGTGGAGATCATCAACTCCGGCCTGGAGGCCTGGTCGTTTTTGCCGCCTGGAGTGGAGACCCTTGTGCGCTGGCGCGGCCCCGGTGAGCAGGCCGGGCTGCTCGGCTTGGGCAGGCGGTTGGGCGAAAGTGGCTCGACGGCGGAAGCGGAGGAATTTCTGTTGCGCCTGGTGGGGATCCTCCTTGCCAGTTTGAGGAGCGCCCTGGCCCAGGAGGCCGTGCGCAATTTGAGCCTGAGTCTGTCCGCCAAAAATGTCGAGTACGAGCAGGCCTTGGAGTTGACCCTTCAGGCCCGACGCGAACTGGACCGTCGGGTGTTTCATTTGAATACCTTGTACGAGGCCACCAACGAGCTGTCGGGCATCGTGGAGACCCGAGGTATTCTGGATACTTTTCTGTTGACGGCCATGGGGGCGTTTTCGGCAAGGCTGTCCTGCATTTATCTGCATGGTAGATCTCCGTATCTGGTGATGCGCGGGGTGTTGCCCGGCGAAGGCGAGGAGCAAGGGATACGCCAGGGTCTGGAAAAATTCTTCCAGACCGAGGGGGTGCGCATGCCCATCCCCATGAGTGTGCGCGTTCTGACGGGGAGGCAGGTCCTTGAGGGCAAGGGTTTCCCCTTTGAACCGCAGGTGGTCGTGACCTTTGCTGTGGACGAGCAGACCCAGGGGGTGCTGGCCTTGGGCGAAGGCCTGGGCGAACGCCAGGACAAACGGGGTTTCAGCTCTGATGAACTTGATCTACTCAAGGCCCTGACCGGTAATTTTCTGGTATTTCTGAAAAACGCCACGTTTTTTGAGGAGATCAACGTCCTCAACAAGGACCTTGTGCAGCGCAATGAGGAGCTGAACCGCCTTCTGGAGGAGGTCAGCCAGTGCAAGTTGGAATTGTCCGACGTGGAAAAAGCGCGCGAGAAGATCCTGGAAATCATCCGTCGCGAGACATCCCGTTCGGCCCAGGTGCGGCGTACGGATTTCGTGTTCATCTTCCTGTTGGCCCTGTGTGTGGGGTTGCTGTTTAACGTCTCCAATCCCAACGGGGTGAACCTGGTTCCGGCCTCGTGGACCCGGGAAGCGGTCGGGCAGGTGGGGGCGAATGAGATGCAGGAATTGATGCAGGCCGGGGTCGTGATCGTGGATGCCCGTCCTGCGGAGTTTTACCGCCAGGCTCACATCAAGGGGGCGGTGAACGTGCCCCGCGCCCTGTTCGATTTTGTGTTTTCCATGCGTTTTGGCACGTTGGACCCGATGACGCCCGTGGTGGTCTATGGCCGTACAGTATCCCGCCATTACGATGAGGACGTGGCCTGGCTATTCAAGAAGCGCGAGTTCAAGAACGTCCAAGTCCTTCCCGGCGGCCTCGATGAGTGGGAGGAACACAGATATCCCGTGGAGCGCAAGCAATGAGCCACCTGCGCCGATTGTTGACCCATCGCTATCTGGCCCTTGCTTTCCGTCTCTATCTGGGCGGGCTGTTCATCTACGCCAGTGTCTACAAGATCCAGTATCCCGCTGAGTTTGCGGAGGTCATTGCCGGCTATCAGATGATTCCCTACTGGCTGGTGAAGACCATTGCCGTGTTGATGCCCTGGGTGGAACTGGTGACCGGATTACTGCTGGTGATCGGTGTACGCAGCAAGTCTGCAGTGCTGGTCATCGGCGGCATGCTGGTCATGTTTACCCTGGCGCTGGGCTATGTGCTCATTGCCGATATCCCCATCGGGTGCGGCTGTTTCACCAGTCTGGAGGATGAAGTCTCATGGAAGACCGTGGTGCGTGATCTGACGTGGCTGAGCATGGCTGCGCACGTGTTCTTCTTTGACAGCGTCTTCCATCTGGAGAACCGTTATTCATGGAAGATCGAGGAGTTGTCGCAATGAGTTTGTTTCGTAATGGGCTTGTGGTGCTGGTGGTGCTGCTGACCCTGGGCTGTTCCCAAGTTCCGGATGTCCCTGGCACCTACTCTGCCAAGAATGGGGCCGCCACGGTCCATCTGACCTTAGGCGACGATGGCAAGGGCGTGTGGTCCACCGAGGGGGAAGACGTGCCCCTGACCTGGCAGGTCAAGAAGGGCGAGGTCTGGCTGCACACCAAGAGCGGCGGGGTCCTGCCTGGCAGGATCAGTGAGGGCGGCGTGATACGCCTGGAATTGCCTGGGGTGGGGGAGCTGGAATTTCGTCAGATCAGGTAGTGTCGAACCCTCTGGACATCCAACCAGCCGAGGGCT
The DNA here is from genome assembly GCA_018816865.1 of Pseudomonadota bacterium. Lineage (GTDB taxonomy): Bacteria > Desulfobacterota > Desulfovibrionia > Desulfovibrionales > Desulfovibrionaceae > Desulfovibrio_Q. The sequence goes on along the minus strand of JAHIUW010000027.1, from coordinate 28,187 downwards.
ACATCCTGCCCATGACCATGGACCGAACCACACTCCCCATCGGCGTTTTTGATTCCGGTGTCGGCGGCCTGACCGTCCTGAAGGCCCTGCGTGAGCGTCTGCCGAACGAGGATTTTCTGTATCTGGGCGATACCGCCCGTCTGCCTTACGGCACCAAGAGTCCCCGCTCCATTGCGCGCTATGCCCTGCAATGTACGCAGGAGCTTGTGGAGCGTGGGGTGAAGATGTTGGTGATTGCCTGCAACACGGCTTCCAGCGTGGCCCTGCCTCCCTTGAACGAGGCCTATCCCGATTTGGTCGTGGTGGGTGTGGTGCGGCCAGGTGCCAGCGCCGGATGCCTGGCGACCCGAACCAAGCGTATTGCCGTGCTGGCCACCGAGGGCACCGTGCGAGGTGGGGCCTATCAGGACGCCATTCGCGAGCTGTGCCCCGAGATGCGCATCACCTCTCTGGCCTGCCCGTTGTTCGTTGCCCTGGCCGAGGAGGGCTGGACCGAGGGACCCATCGTCGAGGGTGTCGCGGCTCGTTATCTGGATCCGCTCTTTGCCGAACTCCCTGAAAATCGTCCTGATGTGATCGTCTTGGGCTGCACCCACTTTCCAGTCCTGGCCAAGGCCATTGCCCATGTGGCCGGGCCCGGGGTGGCCATCATCGATTCCGCCGCCACCACGGCCCAGGAGGTGGTCGAGTGTCTTGAGGATGATGGACTGCGCCATCCCCGCAACGGGGCCGGATCGGTGCAGTTTCTGGCTACCGACGACCCCGGGCGCTTCGCCCGTGTGGCCGGGATCTTCCTGGGCTACGACCTGACTCCCGGCGACGTGACCATCATCGATCTCTAGTCTTGGACTGATCTTTCGGCGTTGTCCGCTTCCTGTGGGGAAGGCGGGCAACAGCTGCATTTCAAGCTCAGGGTGATTTTGAGTCAGCAACAAGCGCCGCAGCCGTGTAAAACGGTTGCGGCGCTTGTTGCTGAGAGTGCCTTCTTGGCAGGCAGCTTTCTAGACGGTGTCGTCAGCGGTGGCACGAGGGGGGGCAAGTGCCACCGCTGACGCGTGTGCCGTCGTGGTGTGCTTCTATCTCCTGCTAACATAGTATGCAAGCCCTTTTGTCTGCCCGAGGGCGGCTTCACACAGTACCGGCTATCTTGTGCTCCTAGACACAAAAAAGGCCGCGGCCCGGGGAGTTGTCCGGGCCGCGGCGTCAGTTGGGAGTTAATGGGAGGTGTTTATGTCAGGTTTCTCACAGGGCTGAGGAGCTTGGCCATCATGCGGCGTCTGCCCATGGTGGGCATGGCCGGGCTTGCGTCGGCAGCCAGGAACTTGTGATAGCGTTTCGGGTCTTCCTCGACGAGGTAGATGACATTCACGTCATCGGCATCGACCAGATGGGCCCTGGGTGAGCGTTTTTTGACCTTGGCCAGGTGCTTTTCAGCCAGGGCCAACATCTCCTCACGGTCACCGAAGTTCATGGCGCCCGTGGGGCAGATCGTGACGCACGAGGGCTTCATGCCGTTGTGCACGCGGTCAATGCACATGTCGCACTTGGACATGAGTCCCGATTCCGCATCGATACGCGGGATGTCGTAGGGACAGGCTTCGCGCACCTCCTGTTTCTCGTCAGCGGACAGGGTGCCGGTCAATCCGGTGAACAACACCGCACCGGTGGTCGTGTCGCGCAGGATGGCCTGCTCGTTGTAGCCGTCGGCCACTTCCTTGCAAGGAGCGATGATGCAGTGCCTGCACTGCTCGGGGAAGAACAGCCATTTCAGCTTTCCACCCACTTCGGTCTCGCTGAAGCGCACGAGTTTGTAAGTGATGAAGGACAGGTCCGCGGGATTCTGATGGGACCCGAAGTTGTGTGTTTCCTCTGCCGGCAGATCGTGCCATTGCTTGCAGGCCACCTGGCAACCCCGGCAGGCCGTGCAACGCGTCAGGTCGATAAAGAAGGTCTTATCCATGGTATTTCCTCCTTACGCCTTTCTGACGTTGACCATGAAGGCCTTGGTTTCGGGGATGCCGGTGTTGGGATCACCGACGGACGGGGACAACAGGTTCGCAGCATCGCCGCCGTTCTTGGGGTAGACCCAACCAAAGTGCCAGGGGATGCCCACCTGATGCACGGTGTTGCCCATGACCTTGAAGGGCTTGATGCGCTTGGTGACGATGGCGATGGCCCACAGCTCGCCGCGGGCGCTTTCCACCATGACCTTCTCACCGTTCTTGATGCCGCGCGCCTTGGCCAGCTCTTCGCTCATTTCGCAGAACATCTGTGGTTCGGCTTCGAGCAGCCAGGGGGTGTTACGGGTCATGACGCCGGACTGCCAATGCTCGGTTACACGGTAGGTGGAGCACACGAACGGGTACTTGGGATCGCAGACCGCCTTGTACTCGCTGGTGAACTGCAAGGCCGTGGGGCTGCTGAGCTGCTTGGAGAACGGGTGGTTGGGGACCGGACATTCCAGGGGCTCGTAGTACTCGGGGAATGGACCGTCGGCCATACCGGGGCCGAAGATGTGTCCGTGGCCCTGAGGCTTCATGATGAAGGGGTACTTGGTTCCAGGAGCCCAGCCGCCATCGGGCACGTCGCCGATCCACTTTCCGTCCACCCATTGGATGACGGGCTTCTTGGGCGCATAGGCCTTGCCCTTCAAGTCAACGGAAGCGCGGTTGTAGATGATGCGCCTGTTGACGGGCCAGCACCACGAGAAGTTCGGATACAATCCGATCGTGGCCTGTTCCGCGGTCTGGGTCAGGTCGATGCGGGCGGCCATGTTGCCCTTCGCGGTGTACGAGTTGCAGTACAGCCAGTTGCCGGACATGGTCGAGCCGTCGGCCTGCAGGAAGGCGAAACTCGGGACCAGATCGCCCTTTTTGTACTGAGTGCCCTTGATTTCGATGTCGCGCGTGAAGTAGCCGTTGATCAGTTTGGCCACGGCATGGGCATCGAATTCGCCGTGCTCGTTCTCCCAGAGGTTGGTGCCCAGCCCCAGAATCGCTTCGGGAAGCTGTCCGCCCTCGTGGGCATAGAGCTCTTTGATCTTCTTGGTCAGTTCCAGGATGATGTCGCCGTCGGTGCGGGTGTCGCCCCAGGGCTTGGGTCCCTGATAGCGCCATTGCATCCAGCGTCCCGAGTTGGTGATGGAGCCTTCCTTCTCGATGGAGACTGCGCAGGGCAGCATGAAGACCTCGGTCTTGACCTTCTTGGGGTCCATGCCCGGGCCCTTCCAGAAGGACGCCGTCTCGTTGTCGAAGATGTTGACGTTGACCATCCATTCCAGTTCGGTCATCGCGTCGCGGGTCTTGTTGGAGTTGGCGCCGCCGCAGGCGGGGTTCTGACCCCAGGCGAAGAAACCGTCAAACGTGCCCTTGCTCATCTCTTCGAACAGATTCAGCCAGGAGTAGTTCTTTCCGTCATCGCACTTGGGCAGGTAGTCGTAGGCCTTGTTCGGGTCGGCGGACGGGTACATGGATTTGATGAAGCTGTTCATGTACTTGGGGTAGTTTTGCCACCAGGCTGCGGACATGGGGTCTTTGGCTCCCGTCAGGTGCGGGGCCGACTTCTTGGCGTTGTAGGTCTCCAGGGTGTCCAAGGAGGCCGTGGGAATGCCAAGGTAGCCGGGCAGGATATGCCACAGCAGACAGTGGTCCGTGGAACCCTGCACATTGGACTCGCCGCGCAGGGCGTTGACGCCGCCGCCGGCCACGCCGATGTTGCCTAGCAGCAGCTGGATCATGGCCATGGAGCGGATGTTCTGTACGCCCACGGTGTGTTGGGTCCAGCCCATGGCGTACATGATGGTGGCGGACTTGTCGGCTTTGCCCGATGCCGTATAGGCCTTGTAGACCTTGAGGATGTCTTCCTTGGGGGTGCCGGTGATCCGTTCGACCCTATCCAGGGCGTACCGGCTGAAGTGTTTCTTCAGCAGCTGGTACACGCAGCGGGGATGTGTGAGGGTTGGGTCCTTTTTGGGGATGCCCTCGGACTCGTACTCAAAGGCCCACTGGGACTTGTCGTACTTGTGGGTCTTGGGATCATAGCCCGAGAACAGTCCGTCATTGAACTTGAACTTCTTGGAAACGATGAACGAGGAGTTGGTGTAGTTGACTACATATTCCTTGAAGATCAGATCGTTGTCCAGGATGTACTTGATCATTCCCCCCAGGAACCCGATGTCCGAGCCCGAACGGATGGGGGCGTAGATATCGGCCTTGGCGGAGGTCCTGGTGAATCTCGGGTCAACGTGGATCACCGTTGCGCCGTTGTCCCGCGCGCGCAGGACCCACTTGAAGGAAATAGGATGGTTTTCGGCAGCGTTGCTGCCCATGATCAAAATGCAATCACTGTTCTTGATGTCGATCCAGTGGTTGGTCATCGCACCGCGTCCGAACGACTCTGCCAGAGCCGCTACAGTTGCGCTGTGTCAAATACGAGCCTGGTGCTCGATGTACACCAGGCCGAGAGATCTGAGCATGCTTTGGTAGGCCCAGCATTCCTCGTTATCGAGCGCCGCCGAACCAACGGACGCAATGCCGTCGCAGCGGTTGACCATCTGCCCCTTGGCGTTCTTGAGGGTGAAGGACTTGTCGCGGGTCTCCTTGACACGCTTGGCGATGCGTTCCAAAGCCCAGTCCCAGTCCTTGACTTCCCACTCTTCGCTGTAGGGTGCCCGGTACAGGACGTTCTTGATGCGACGCTTGTTTTCGGCGAGTTGCCAGATGGACGCGCCCTTGGCGCACAGTGCGCCTTCGTTGATGGGATGATCGGGGTTCCCTTCGACGTTGATGGCGCGCAGGCTGGCCTTGTCCGTGTGGACAATCAGACCACAGCCGACGGCACAGTAACAGCAGACCGAGGTGGTTTGCTTGGCCCAGCGGGTTTTGAGCAGCTGAGCCCTGGCGACGGTGGGGGTCAGGCTGATGCCCAGGCCACCGAATGCCGCGGCGGTGCCTGCCGCGGCGGAGAGCTTGAGAAATCCTCTACGACAAAGTTTCATGCCGCGTCTCCTTGAGTTGAATGTAGGCGGTCAGCGACCGCGGATTTCGCGTGACAGGGCCAGAAGTAGCCGGAATCCGGCCAATCCTGGAACCTGGGGACGTCCCACCATTGTACAGTTCCCCTCGCTGAAGCGGAGCTGTTTGAGGGCCATGCCTTGTGCCCTCAGGATCACCGGTGAGAGATCCATGCCCAGCCCGGCAAAGGGAAGTGCGGGTAGAACCGCTGCCTGGGACAAATCGCCCTCCTGTGGTTTGCGCGGCTGATTAGCCGCAGGTTCTTGACATCTATTGATTCTATATAAAATCGGGAAGCCTGATACAAAAATACTTTACCTGCTCATGTTCTTGCACACACAAAAAATAATCATTGCAGGCCTGTCTTTATGGAAATAAAAAATGAACGCTAACTAATTGAGAATGTTGTATTATGCTTTTTTAGGCAGGATAGATTGAATGCAGACGGGATTGGGAAGGGGGGTAAGTAGACTTAGTTAATCTTTGGCACTTAAGCGGAAGCAGGGATCAGGAAAGTTCGGGAACGAAATCCGAGAGATGGTCGGCAAGCACGGACATAAGGTCCTTGTTGCGGGAGTTGTAGCGGAATTCCAATTCCTTGAGATACAAGGGGAATCTCTGTGGAGTGACGCCGTGGAACTTGGCCAGGCGTGAGGACACGAAACGCCAGAAGCCCTGGTCGTCCTGGTCGATGGAGACGCTGTCCCCACCTTTGATGTAGTCGGCGGAAGGGTGATTGCCCGCGCAGCAGATCAGGGTGTCGTAGCGCTGATAGCGGTCGGTGTAGACCACGTTGCCCACGCGCACGGTGGCCAGCTGGAAGTTCAGCTTGAAGTGCAGGATGGTCTCGATGTCGAATCCGGGGATCAGGTCGACGAAGACCCATTCCTTGCGGTCCATGATGCCGAAAACCGGGGTCTGGACGATGTGGCTTTTGGCCTGGGGTTCGTTCTTGAGCATCCTGCCGGTCAGGGACAGGCCCAGCGCCGAGTCGGGTCCGAGAAGCTGGCGGGCGTCCAAGGCATGGGCCAGGATGGCGAAGCGGATGGTGTTCATGGCCTTGTAGGCCGTGTTGTAGGATAGCCCAAGGTCTTTGCTGGTCTGACGGGCCGTGGTCTCTTTGGCGAACAGGTTCAGCACTCGAACCCAGTCCTGGGCGGTGAGATTGCAGTTGTTGATCCAGCGGCCGGTGAAATCGTGGTAAGTGTAGCGGCAGCGGGCGCAACGGCGGCGACCGCTGTTCAGATGGTAGTTCTTGCGGCTTTTGCAACGCGGGCAGTAACGCTGGTGGTTGCTCCAGCAGTGCTTGAGCAGCCAGCGCCTGGCCGTGGCTTCGCTTTCCACGATGGAGTCGAAGTCTTCGGGTTCGCTGGGCTGGTCCCTGAACACGTTAGCCTCCAATGGACGACATCACCTTGTTGCAGACCTGATTGTCGATCTTGCGGCGAAGCAGTTCATGACCGATGGGCTTGTTTATGGTCGCCAGTTGCATGACTCTGAGTGCGGCTTCGGCCCCGAGTTTCGGGTGGCGCAGCACCTTGCGCAGGTTGAACTCCTTGTCGGAGAACAGACAGGTCCGAAGCTTGCCGTCGGAGGTGATGCGCAGTCGGTTGCAGGTGTCGCAAAAATGGTTGGTCAGCGGGGAGATGAGCCCGATGCGCCCCAGCCCATTCCGGATGGTGAACATTCGGGCCGGGCCGTCGGTATCGTGGGCACGGTCCAGCGGTTCGAGTTGGGCGTACTGTTGGGCGTCTTCAAGGATCTGCGCAGACTTCCAGGTGCTGCTGCCCTTCCAGCGCGTGGCGCAGCCGATGGGCATGAACTCGATGAAGCGCACGTCCACCGGGTGGGTGCGTGCGAAGTCGAGGAACGCAGGCAGTTCGTCGTCGTTGACGCCGTGTACGGCCACCACGTTGATCTTGACCTTCAGGCCGTAGTGCAGGCAGTCGTCGATGCCCTGGCGGACGCGATGGAACATGTCCCGCCCGGTGATCTCTTGGAATTTTACGGGGTCCATGGTGTCCAAGGAGATGTTCACGCGTTTGATGCCCAGGTGCTTCAGGGCCGGGACCTTGCCAGCCAGCAGGGTGCCGTTGGTGGTGATGCGCACGTCCAGGCCGGGGCACTCCTCGCGCAGCATGCCTAAGAACGCCAGAAAATCACGCCGGACAAACGGCTCACCGCCCGTGAGGCGGAGTTTTTCCACCTTCATCTGCTGTGCTGTCTTGGCCAGGGAGAGCATCTCCTCGTAAGTCAGTATATGCTCATGGGGGATGCTCTGGAGCCCTTCGCAGGAGCGGCAGTAGAAACAGCTCAGGTTGCAGCGGTCCGTGACCGACAATCTCATATAGCGCACAACACGTCCGTGGGCGTCAACAATCATTGGGTTTTCTCCGAGGCGTGGCCTTGTCTGAGCAGCGCCTTGACTGTGGCGTTCAGTTCGGCAAAGGGTGCCGGGCCGTCATGATTTTGGGCGAGGCTTCCGTCCAGGTCAAAGATCAACGTTTTGGGGATGGCCTCGATGTTCATGTCTTTCATTATCTTCGAATCGCCGATTCTCACCGGATAGGGGAATCTCTGTGCATTGACGAACTCTGCATACATCTCGTTGTCGAAGTCCAGGGATACTCCCAAAAGGAGCAATTTGCTCGCCGGAAATTGGGCCCGCAACTTGGCCATGGCGGGAAATTCGCGGCGGCAGGGGCCGCACCAGGAGGCCCAGAAATTGATGACCACCACCCGTCCGCGTTCCTTGGCGACGAGTGTCATGAGGTCTTTGGCGCTCAAGGGGCGATCATCGCCACTGGCGTGGGCGGGGAGGATGAAGAGCAGGACCAGCATTACGGCCAGGCCCGTGTGAGACACCTTGTTTCGTGAAATCATATTTAAGCCGTTTCTCGTCCTTCAACCCGCCTGAGCATGGCAAGATCAGCGGGAAAATTAATGTTAAAAAATGGGCTGGCTTCGTGCTGCGAATAGGGCACATGATGGCGCACCGTCGGGTGCAGCGCTGCCGAGAGCTTGTACAATCCCTTGCTGCCCGCCTCACGCAGCAAGGGGGCGGCCTGGGGTTCGTAGATCGAGACCAGGGACTCGATCCAGCCGGTTTCCTGCTGCAGGAACGTCGTGATGACTGCTGAATCTGGACGTTGTGAACGGGCGGTCACCAGTCTGGCCACGGTACCCTCGTCCAGCATGGGCAGGTCACAGGCCAGCACGAGCAGCGGCCTGTTCAGCCGCGTCAGACCTGTGAGAATGCCTCCCAGCGGCCCCCTGCCGGGCTCGTCATCAAGCATCCAGGGCAGGTCGATGCCCATGGTGCGAGGGTCGCGGCCTGAGACATAGATCTCGGCGCAGAATTTCGAGGCCAAAGCCACGGTGCGCGTCAGCAGGGTCTCGCCGGAATAGGGCAGTACCACCTTGTCGAGGCCCAGGCGGGTGCTTTTTCCCCCGGCAAGGATGAATCCGGTCAGACCTGTGCTCATGGGGCCTCCTCGAGATCCTGGATGCGGCCTGCAGGATCGTTGAACACGGTGAAGCGTCCTGTGCGGGCGAAACCGACCATCGTCATGCTCGCGGCCCTGGCCGTTTCAAGGCCCGCGGTGGTCACCGCTGCCCGGCTGATGACTATGCCGAAGCCCGCCCTGGCGATCTTGTCCGTCAGCGAGGCCGTGGCCCGGGCGGAGATGAACAGGGCTAGCTCCTCGGGGATTTCTCCCGCGGCCAACATGCGCGCGGCCATGCGGTCGATGCAGTTGTGGCGGCCGATGTCCTCCACCGTATCGATGAATCGCTTGCGCTGGGGGCAGTACACGGCCATGCGGTGGAAGCAGCCCGTGGCATCCCAGCGTCCATCGCCTGTCACGAAGTCCTCCATGCTGGACAGGATTTCCTGGGCCTCCAGGGGGCGCTGTTGCGCTGCGGCCCTTGGTTTGGGCGCGTCCTGAGGGGTCAGGTGAAACTCGTGGTCAGTGGCCTGCTGCAGGACGGGCACCTGCCCGGGAAGGCAGAGTTCGATCAGGGCGTGGCCCAGGGCAAGGTCCGTCAGGTCCGAGGGATAAGCCCACAGCAGAATGGGTTCCGAGGCGGGCCAGAGCAGACTGATGCGGACCTCCGGGGTGACGGTGTCGGTGAAATCGCGCCAGGAACCGCCTTCGAACCGGCGGCACTGGGCCTGGGCCAGACCGACGTCGGCCAGGGAGGAGTCTTGTTGCTCGGGCATGCGTCCCCCTAAAAGCCGAGGCCGGACAAGGTTGGCCGGAGATAGCCTTCGTTTCCAGCCAGGATGTCCAGGCTCAGGGATTCGAGATCGTCGATCAACGGCAGGGCCGTCTTGTCCCGCTCACGGAAATCTGTTGATTTGATGTACATTTTGCAGGATTCGCAGACTTCGACCCGGTATCCGGCCTCGTCTTCGGAATTGAAATAGGCCAACTTCTTGGGGTCGGTCTCGCCGCAGAAGGCGCAGGCCAGCCGGGGGATGCGGTAGCTGGTGGAACAGAACGAGCAGATCACGTAGCGGTAGCCTTGTTTCTCGCGCAGTTCACCGATCAGCGGCAGGCTGGCGCAGATTGGGCAATGGGCATGCGACCAGATCATGTCTGTGTCATGGTGTTTGCTCAAGAGTGCGGCGGCGGCGCTGATGGACGGAGACATGCTGGCCTGCACGAGAAAGGGCAGGGCGCGCGGCGCTTCGGGTGTGCGCTCGGCCATGGCCTCATAGTATGCATCGTCGCCGCTCAGGTGGGCGGCAAAGGCCGTATCCAGGTCGAGCTCGCCGCTGACCAGGGCTTGTTCAATGGTTTTCCCTGCCTTGCACAGACCGTCGTCCCGGTCGGTGAGCATCTTCAGAAATTCCCGGAACAGGCTCTTTGCCTGTAAGCTGTCATAGGGAGACTGTTCCCTTTCGATGAGGGGAGCGCCCTGGATATGCAGTTCTTTCGGGGCAAGCTGGGCTTCGCCGAGGGTGCTGACCTTGGCCTCGCCCCGGGCCACAAGCTGGCGGCGAAAGACTGCGTCCACCAGATCCAGTAACTCGGTCGGGATGTCCCCACGGGTTCTCAACGATTCGATCCGCTTGGTGAGCTTCTTGATTTCCAGGTCTGCTGAATACGACATGTGGTTTCCTCTGGTTGCGGTGGGACGACGTGGGCCCATCCTACACCTTTTGGAATACCAAGGAAAACAGAGTCTATCGTTTTATAATTACTTGATAAAAACAATTTTTTCAGCTGGGTTATTGAGAAATGTTTGTGCCAAAGCTTGAGTATATGCGCTGAGGTGGACAGCAGACGGTGAAAGGCCTAATTGTCGGTCATGGTTAGTTTGTGGTATTCATGGTCATAATGGGTATTGAGTTTTATTCTTTAAGGAGGAATACCGTGAAAAAAATGCTTCAAGCGATGGCTGCGGCCCTGGCTTTGGTCGTGATGCTGGCCACTGCGGGTCTGGCCAATGATGTGCTGATGATGGCCACCACCACCAGCACCGACAATACCGGTCTGTTGGATGAGTTGGCTCCCTTGTTCACCAAGGATACCGGCATCGAGCTTCGCTGGACCGCCGTCGGCACAGGCAAGGCTCTGGCCATGGGCCGTAACTGTGATGTGGACGTGTTGCTGGTCCACGCCCCGGCCTCTGAGAAGAAGGAGGTGGACGAGGGTTACGCCGTGGACCGGACCCAGCTGATGTACAATGATTTCGTGATCATCGGTCCCGAGACCGACCCCGCCGGAGTCAAAGGCATGAGCCTGAGCGACGCCATGAAGACCTTTGCCGCCAAAGAGGCCGTGTTCTGTAGCCGTGGCGACAATTCCGGCACCCACAAGAAGGAGCTTTCCCTGTGGAAGGCCGCTGATATGGTTGTGCCCGAAAAGCAGGCCTGGTACGTCCAGACCGGGCAGGGCATGATTGCCACCATCCGTGTGGCGTCCGAGAAGGGCGGCTACACCATGACCGACCGCGGTACCTACATTAAGTATGAGGCCGACGAGGCGGGCAAGCCCGCACTGAAGGTTTTGGTGGAGGGCGATAAGGGGCTGTTCAATCAGTACAGCGCCATGGCCGTGAACCCCGGCAAATGCCCCAAGGCCAAGTACGAACTGGCAAAGAAGTTCATCGACTGGATGGCTTCGGCCAAGGCGCAGAAGGCTGTTGCCGACTTCCGTCTGATGGGCAAGCAGCTGTTCACGCCCAACGCCGGCCAATAGAATCAGGGCTTCGATTCCATCGGAGCCGGTATGCTTGAAAAGTTGGGGGCGCGTCGCGCCCCCCTTATCATTGAGGGCCTATGGATTATCTGCTCGACGGGCTGTTGCAGGCGTTTGTGCTGCTGTTCACCGGGAACGAGGAGACGTACTCCGCCGTGTCCGTCACGGTCATGGTCTCGTCCCTGTCCATCGTCTGTTGCCTGGGCATCGGGGCTCCGCTGGGGTTCCTCTTGGGGCACTCGGAATTCCCGGGGCGTAAGGCTTTGCGGATGCTCACGGATACGATGTTGTCCTTCCCCACGGTGGTCATCGGGCTGCTGGTCTATGCCATGTTGTCCAGCAAGGGGCCGCTGGGTGGGCTGGGGCTGCTGTTCACCATCCCGGGCATCGCCGTGGGCCAGACCCTGTTGGGTCTGCCCATTGTCATTGCCATGACCGCCTCGGCCGTGGAGAACATGGACGCCCGCCTGAAGCCGACTCTACGTACCTTGGGGGCCTCTCCGCGCCAGGTTCTGCTGACCACGCTCTGGGAGGCGAGATTCCACATGGCCCTGGCCGCGGTGGCGGCCTATGGGCGCATCGTGTCCGAGATCGGCATCTCGATGATGGTCGGCGGCAACATCAAGTGGCACACCCGGACCATCACCACGGCCATTGCCCTGGAAACGGGCAAGGGGCAGTTCGCCATGGGCATAGCCCTGGGACTGGTGCTGCTGCTCGTCGCCTTTATCGTGAATCTGTCCGTTGTGGGCTTGAGAAGGATGGCCGAACGATGAGCATGCCGTTGTACCAATTGCGGGATGTGATCCAGGAGTACGGCGGCAGGGAGGTTCTCTGCGTGCCGGAACTGGATCTGCCGGTGGGCCGGATCACCGGTCTGGCCGGGCCCAATGGCAGCGGCAAGAGTACCCTGATGCGTTTGCTGGCCTTTCTGGAGATCCCGTTGCGAGGTGTTGTGAGATTTGCCGGAAACGGGAATGCCGGTTCTGACTGTGGTGTGCGTCGCGAGGTGTCCCTGCTGACGCAGGAGCCGTACCTGCTTAAGCGCTCGGTGGCCGCCAACGTGGCCTATGGGCTCAAGGTCCGGGGCCATGGCCCAAGCAAGGAGCGGGTGGGACATGTCTTGGAGATGGTGGGGCTGGACCCGAAACTCTTCATGCACAGGGCCTGGTACGAACTCTCCGGCGGCGAGGCCCAACGGGTGGCCCTGGCGGCGCGTCTTGTGCTGCAGCCCAAGGTGCTTCTGCTGGACGAACCCACGGCCAGTCTTGATGAAGTCAGTGTGGAACGCATTCATCATGCGGCCATGGCGGCCCGGGAACAGTGGGGCACGACCCTGGTGGTGGTCAGTCACGACATGGGCTGGCTGCGCAATATGTGCGACGAGATCATCCACCTGCGCGGAGGGCGGATCCAGCAGCCTTCCTGATCATCTCCCCCGCTTCTTCAAAGGTTTGATTTGAAGCCAAAGGGCGGGCGAGGGTCTGTTGTTCGTTCACGTGCGTTCAGGTTCGTTTTGGTCTTTTGTGGTAAGAATGAAATGACTGCTTAGAATGGCTGATTGTAGTTCAACTTGACCCTGGCTGATGCACGAAGAAGGTTGGATTGAATCTACTGCACACCAGCATTGGGGGATGAGGAGCTTGCGGCGGTTGCAGTGCTGACCCTGGGGCGGTGCGTAGGGGTGGGTGTCGCTTGGGTGCAAGAATAAAAAGAGAGGCCTGACCCGGTGTCGCGGACGGGCCAGACCTCTAACTGTGTGTGAAACCGCCAGAGTGCTGAGGGGGAATGACCTGGCAGTCATTATTACTTTAGAACGGGAAAAATATTTGTCAATACTTAAAATATACATTGAGATTTTGGCTAGTTGCATGGCCATGCAGTCGCCATGGTGCAGGGGTGCTGTGGATAGGGCTTCATGAATTCAAAAAACTGCGTTGTAGATTTCGGATAAAATATGCACAGGGAGTTCCTTGGACTTGATGTTTTTCGGGCATGGTGCTTGACCTGAGGGGGGAACTCTGGTCCTCAATGGCAAGCAATTTTGCACGGACGACTCCTGGAGTAGATGATGATCGCAGTAAGCATCGTTGGATTCAAGGATACAGGCAAGACGACCCTGGCTCTGGCCTTGGGCGAGGAACTGAAAGGCCGCGGAATATCCGTCGCTGCGGTGAAGTTCACGCATCACGAGGGTGTGGACACCGAGGGCACGGACACGGACCGGCTGCGCAAGGTCTATGGCAGCGCGGCCCTGCTGGCTCCGGACGGCGCTGCGGTGTTCTGGGAAGGCAGGCGTCACCTGCCCGATCTCTTGCCGTTGCTGGATGCCGATGTGGTCATCGTGGAGGGTGGCAAGAGCCTGGGCTGGCTGCCCCGCATCCTGCTGTTGCGCTCCGTCGCTGATGCAGGGAGTCTGGGCGACGACTTGGCCCTGGCGAGCTATGGCGAGGTGGCGGGTTACGGCATGGACCATGTCCGCGACGTTTCGGCTCTGGCAGATCTGGTGCTGGATAAGGGCTTTGCCCTGGCCGGTTTGGATTGCGGGGCCTGTGGTCGTCCCGATTGCGTCTCCCTGGCGCGGGATATCGTGGCGGGCAAGGCTTTGCCCGAGGACTGCCAGTCCCAGTTCTCCGGAGTGGAGGTCACGGTGGGTGGGCAGACCATCGCCATGAACCCCTTTGTGCAGCGCGTTTTTTCGGCCTCGGTGGTGGGCATGCTCAAGGAGTTCAAGGGCTATGCGCCCGGAGCCATCGAGATCAAGCTCCAGGGGAAATAGTTGCGGGCCTGACTGCGTCGTTGCCGATGGGGATTGATTTCAGGAGACCAGTGCGTTGTGCTGGTCTCTTTTGCGTCCAGCAAAAGGAAGAGGGTGGTGGGCGTGGTGAAGGGGGCCCAGTGGTAATTTATACTGCTCCCCATATGACACGGCCTTGTCATAACGGAGAATCCGTTGCTGATTGAGCATCAGGGAGGTCAGATCAATTGTCCTGTGATGGAACGTGAAAATGACTCCTCTTTGGGAGCTCTTTTCATTTATCCATAACTTGAGACACTTGCTTAAACGATGACCTGTTCTCTTTCCTTATTGAAATGAGTTCCGCCATAATGCTGATGGCTATCTCTTCCGGTGTGTCAGCACCGATGGACAGTCCGATGGGGCAATGGACTCGGTCCAAGTCCTGTGGCCTGAACCCGTCGCAGAGGAGAGACTCGTATACCGCCTTTTTCTTTTTCGTGCTTCCGATCATACCCACATACCCGGCGCTTGTTTTCAGTGCTTGGGCCAGAACATCTTTGTCATGCAGATGGCCGCGAGTCATGATGACAACGTAGTCTTCTGGGCCGAGACTTTCGGGGAGGCATTCCTTGAGGCTGTCCGCCACAGTGATTTCGGCTGCGTTGGGGAAACGATCGGCATTGGCAAAGTCGGTGCGGTCATCAACGACTTTGACTCGGAATCCGGTGGAGGCAGCCAGTGGTGCCGTTGCTTGCGCCACATGTCCTGCACCGATGAAATGGATGGTTTTCGGTATGATAAGCGGCTCTACAAAGAGAGATCCGTCATCGGTAGGGAAGACAACTGGCGCGTGCAGTGATTTCAATGTGTCGTTGTCGGCAGGCTGAACCTCTCTTCGGAGAACTTCGCCATTAGCTGCCAGTGTGGTGGTCAGTTGGTGTTTGTCACTCGATCTGTATCGTTTGATGACCTCCTGAACGAGGTTGATCGTTTCCTTGCTCGGGAGGAGGGAGTCGAGCAGCACGGTCATGTTGCCTCCACAGACCATGCCAAGGGAGGCTGCATCATTGGCGGTGAGGTCGAAGGTTCGAATCTCTGATGTGCCTGGTTTCATTAGTTTTGCTGCGATGTGACTTTCGTTTTCCACGGAGCCGCCACCGATGGTGCCTTTCATGGAACCGTCCTTGAAAACGGCCATGGTTGCGCCGGCGGCGCGTGGTGTGGATCCGGCACTTTTCATGACGGACACTCGAACGACTGGTTGGCCCTGTTCAAGTCGTATCAGAATCGCAGCAAACACATCGCGCATTCTAGACTCCCTTGCCAAAGCCGCAAACAGGGTACCGGCAGTCATCGCATCCTTCGCAAAATCCGCCGTGCCCCAGATTGATGATGTCTTCGCGGGTCACATCCTTGCCCGCCAGAATCCTCGGTATGATCAAATCGAAAATGCTTGCCCGGTAGTACATGACACAACCTGGCAGGCCGACAATTGGAACTCCATCGATCTTTGCCAGCATGAACATGGCACCGGGGAATGTAGGAGCTCCGTATGTCACGACCTCTGCACCAGTCATGCGAATGGATGCCGGGGTTTGATCATCCGGGTCTACGGACATGCCTCCGGTGACAACTATAAAATCTGCGCCTTCTTCCAGAAAATCCTGAATGGCTTTTACTGTCATCGTCGGCTCGTCCGAGACGAGCTTCTGACCTATCGTTGTGGAACCGTATTCTTTGAACTTGTTGCGGACGACCGGGCCGAATTTGTCCTTGATGCGGCCACTGAAAACTTCGCTGCCTGTGGTGACAATCCCAACGCGGCAAGGTTTGAGCGGGCGAACTTGAATGAGCGGTGAGTTTTCCCGAAGTATGGCTTCGGCCTCGGCTACAATCTCTTCCGGTACCACCAGCGGGATGACACGGGTTCCGGCCATGGCGCGGCCTGTTTTGACCAACTGGTTGGTGTGGATCGTACCAAAGATGACATCCTTGACCGAGTTGAGCTTGAATAAGGTGTCGGTATTGATGTCGAGTAGGCCGTCAGTGGTGGCGCGCAGGGTTATCTTGCCCTCAACAGGAGTGCTGAGTTCAATGCCGGGGCCTATTGCTGCCTTGGCTATGCGATAAGCAGCGTCGTCTTCGTGGACGTATCCGTCATCGGGGCTGAACACATAGAGGTGCTCCTTGCCTATGTCCAACAGGGCGGGGATGTCCGCCTTAGTGACAACGTGGCCTCTGCGGAAAGCAGGCCCTTTGGCTTCGCCGGGGATGATGCGGGTGATGTCATGACATAAGATCGTACCTACGGCATTTTCGACGTGCATGGTTTTCATTGTGACCTCTATGTCTTGCGATTGAAAAAGTTTGGTCTACTGATCGCGCGGAGTGCAGGCGGCGGAGTCATATTCCACCCAACCTGTTTGCCGGTATTCCTTGAGGAAAGACGCTACCCCGATCCAGATCACGACAAGCACTGGTAGCCCCACCACGATGGATGCGGTTTGCAGTACCGAGAGTGGTCCGTCGATGAGCATGATGCCCGTGGGCACCAATCCGAGTGAGAGAGCCCAGAACAGACGGTTCCAGCGGGCGGGTTCATCGTCGGGTGTCAGTTTGCGCGTCGTGGTGGCAGCCAGTGCAAAGGAGACCGCATCAAAGGTCGTGGCCATGGAGATGGCGGTGACCGCGCCGAACACCACCTTATAGAAGGATGCCATGGGCATGAAATCTGCGATGGCCATGATGGCAGTGGCGCCCTTGACGGTCTTGACCAGAGTCACCACATCAAGCTGGCCTGTGAGCTGGAGGTGCAGGCCGAAGTTGCCGAACACGAGGTAGAAACAGCCGCAGCCGAGTGAGGCGACGATGACCGGACCGAGCACAACTTCGCGCACGGTGCGGCCTCGTGATATCTTGGCGATGAAAAGGGACATGAAGGGGGCATATGCCACGAACCATGCGTAGTAGAAGACGGTCCAGTCTTTGGTGAAGCCGGACGAATTCATGGGGTCCATCCATGTGGCCATGGTGATCAGTTCGGAGACCATGAGTCCTAGTGAGGTAATTGCCATGTCGGTGAGAAACAGAGTCGGTCCGGTGATGAAGACGAACAGCAACAGGCCCATGGCGATCAAGACGTTGAAGTTCGAGAGGTTACTGAGTCCTTTTTTCAGACCGAGACTTGAAGATATGCAGAAGATGACGGTGACGCAGAGGAGTGTGCCAAACTCAAGCCAGAACGAGTGCTCAACGCCTGTCACGGAAGAAATGGATGCGGCAACGATGGGGATGCCGAGGCCAAGCGCTGTGGCTGAGCCGGCCACGAGGCCGGTCATGAATAGTATATCAATGATCTTTCCGGGCCAGCGGTTCACAGAGTCGCCGAGCAGGCCGGTGCATCCTTGCGAGATGTTCAGGATGGGGATTCTTTTAACATAATAACTGTAGCCGATGGGGACGGCCAGAGTTGCGTAGATGGCCCAGCATATGGGACCCCAATGGAACATGCCGTATGCCGCGCCCCATTCGGCGGCCTTCAGGGAGCCTGCGGGTTCTCCGTGCATGGGGTAGGCCATGTAATATGCCCAATCTATGGAGCCGCCGAACATGATGCCTGCGCCTACGCCTGCACAGAACAGCATGCCGATCCATGAAAAGGTCGAGTACTCCACTGTCTCGCCGAGGCGTTTGTGGCTGAATGGTCCGAAGGCGAACCACATGAGCAGGACGAAGGACCCCATGCCCGTGAGCATATAGAGCCATCCCATTTCCACGGTGACAAAGGTGAAGAGCGAATTGATGACCCGTTCACTCGCCTCCGGGGCCATGAGGAGCGGGACGCACGCGGCTAGGATGATGGATAGGGCACCGAAGAAACAGACAGCACACACACCGCCGTTATCGGGTGGGCATGTGGAGCGCGGTGTCAGTGGGGTCTTTTCTTCTTTGGGCATGGCTGCTTCCTCACTTTTGGAACGGATGAGACAATGAGAGTCGCGATCTGACAGAATAATGCATGGGGTCGGGAGTGTGATTGATTCGATTCAAATGCTGCTGTTGAACACTTCCTGTGAACCACTTGCAAGGGAGTAAATGTTGCTTGTCGTTCAAAATGGATTCAAATTCATCGATCCAGTCTCTGCTGCCGGGGATGTCGCTTTTGTTGAGTAGGATGACCTGTTCGCTATCTGGAGGACTTCCCTTGAACAGTCCGTTCGGGGCTGTGGCGATGTGGATCATATCAGCCGGAGTGACCAGTTCGCCTGGTGCTAATCCAGTGATTCTGGAAAAGATCTCGTGCCGATGCACGTTGGCTTCCGTCAGCGGGCGGTATACGGCATCCAGTCCCATGACACCGATGCATATGTCTGCAGCGAAGGGTATGACCGGTTCGTGTTTGGCCGGGGCCTTGAGAGGTTTATGGGCGGCGCCGTCGGCTTCCACCAAAATGGAGTCTGCCATGCCCGACTCATGCAGCTGTGTGATTATATCCGTATCCAGACCGATCATTTTTCCGGTCTGGGTGTCGAATGTGCGTGCAATGAGGATACGCGAATGCTTGTTCAGGGCGCGATAGACGCGATCCGGAAAATCAGGGCCTTGTTCTTGAAGTACAGTACATACGTCATGGAGCGGGAGAATCTTTGTTGTCGTGGTGATGATGACTTTTTTTTGTTCGAGCAGCCTCTGCTGTGCAATCCACCCGATGAGGGAGGTTTTTCCTCCCGCTCCGATGACGGCGATGAGCCGGTGTTCCGGCGAGATGATGGAGGCTGGGCCTGACAAGATCGCGGTCCTGGTCATGCGTGCGCCACGCTGAAAATGTGTGCTGAAATCGCTTCCAGTACGCCGCCGCCGACGGCTAACGCCTTATCCGAGACTTCGCCGCAATAGGAGATGGAACCTCGCGGGTCCACATCGCCAAGCTTGGTTCGCTTGTTCACGTGAGTGCCACTTTGCAGCAATCCTCGGACGATGCCGGAGAGCTTTGCGATGACCGGTGTTTCGTCAACATGCCCCAGTTCTTCACCTTCGGAAATGGTGTCGCCGATTGTGAACATGGTGGTAAATATTCCCGCATTTTCAGCCCAATTGACCCGCTCGATGGCGAAACCGTTGATTGTGCCAGGGATGCCGGTATTGGGGAGAGCAGCGCCTTGGGTGATGACCCTGCCCAGAGAGTGACCCCGCATGGTTTCAATCACCATATGTACGTCTTCGCTGGCGGTGAATCCTGGCCCAAGACCGATGACAAGCGGGGCCTGAGAGCTGTACGTGCCCAGGTTGCGCTTGGCAATGATGGCGTCCACGAGGACATCCGGGTTGAGTCGGGGCAGAGTGGCGGCGTCGGGGTCCACCAGGACGGGGATGAAGTCCGCAGCCCAGGTCTCTTTTACCAGGTTTGTGGAGGCGATGTGTTTTGCAGTTACTCCCTCTACGGTCATCCGCTCGTGGGTCACGCATTCGGAGAAAGCCACGGTGCGGCGGACGGCCAGTGGGTTGGCAGTTTCCAGCATAACTATCTTGCGTAACTCAGCCCGGTAGAGGCGGAGTGCCACTCCGGTGGCGAGGTCGCCTGCTCCGCGCATGACGATGACAGGGGATTGAACGTTCATGGTAACCCTCAGGCTGTCTTGGTTTCGTATTTATCCAGAAGCCACTGGTATTGGTGCTCGGTATCCACATCAATGAACGGACCGATTTCGTGGATGCGAACCAGCCGCAGGGCAAGGCCGGGCGATGCCAGCAGCGGACGAGCCCCCGTGTCTCCTTTCAACTCGAAGACCCTATGAAACCAGGTGGCGGGAATGGTGATTGGGTTGCCACGCATACCTTCTTGAATTGGAGCGACCCAGCATTCAGGTTGTTGTGCAAAGGCCCCTACGAGCAGGTCGATGGTGGTCGGCGTGATAAGCGGTTGGTCGCCGAGCAGGACCATGCACCCCGCAGCGTGATCTGGAATGCTTCGTAGGCCGGCCTGCAATGACTCGGCTTGGCCCAGGTCGCGTTGGGTGCTGATGACTACGTTGCAACCGGTTAGATTTACGACTTTTTCAAGATCGGAGTCTTTGGGCAGGACCACGGTTACATCGCTCAGGCTAGAGCGACGTGCCGCGTTTACGACATGTTGGAGCAAGGGCATTCCCCTGAAGGGCAGGGATAATTTATCCCTGCCCATTCGGGAGGCTTGCCCGGCAGCGAGAATGATGCCGGAGACGTTGATTTGTGTCTGTTTCATGTCGATCATCCTTGGTGATGGTCTACTTGATGCAATCCATGAGCGTGTCGGCGATGATGGTTTTTGCCATCTGAACCTTGAATCCGTTCTGGAACAGGGGTTTGGCGTCGGCCACGGCCAATTCGCCAGCCTCCTGTGCCAGTGCCTCGGTCAGTTTCTTGCCCATGAGTGCCTCTTCGGTTGCTTCACAACGCCGGGGGTTATTGTGCACCCCATTGAGGCAGACGCGGGCAGAGGTGATCGTGTCGTCAACGATGGCAAGGGACGCAGCGCAGTTGACCAGAGCGAAGTCGATGGACTGGCGGAAGGCTATTTTGCGAAACGCACTGGTTGGACCTGCTTCCGGTTTGGGGACGATGATTTCAGTGACGATCTCGTCGCGGTCCAGCACCGTTGACTGCGCGCCCATCTCTGCGGAGAAGAACTGGTCAATGGGGATATCGCGCTTGGTGGTCTTGATGGTGGCGTTCAGGGCGACAAAAGACGGAGCTGTGTCGCTTGGATTGACGGCGATACATTTGTTCACTGCACCAAATATGGAGTGAAAGCGGTGGTCGCCGGGAACGGCCAGACAGCGCTTGCCGCCCTTGCGCACACAATCGATGCGGCCGCCGATCTTGTCCGGGTAGCGGTAGTACCAGCAACGATTTTCCTGACAGATGTTGCCTGCCACGGTTCCCATGTTCCTCAGCAGGGGAGAACCGGTTCGGCGGGCTGCCTCGGACAGACTTGGCCAAGTGGCCTTGACGCTCTCGGCTTCGGCCAATTCCGTCAGGGTTACGAGTGCGCCGATATGCAACGCACCGTCTTCTTCGCGAATATCTTTCAGTCCGGGGATTGTCTTCAGGTTGACGATCCGCTCGGGGTATTCCATCCACAAGTTGTCTTTCAGGCAACCCATGAGGTCGCTGCCGCCTCCGATGACGTAGGCTGGGCCTCCACCCTCTTGGAGCAGTGAGACTGCCTCTTCAATTGACCTTGCGTCGAAGTGATTAAAACGTTTCATTATTCTTTCCTCCCTCTGGCCTTGATCTTCCCAAGGGCTGTGAGGATCTTTTCCGGGGTGAACGGTGTTTCCAGAATGCGGACGCCGATGGCATTGAAGAGGGCGTTGGAGAATGAGGCCAATGTCGGACAGGCTGCGCCCTCCCCGCAAGCCGTGGCTCCCAGCGGGTGGCTCAAGTCGCCTGGCTTTTCGATGACAAGGGGGGTGACGTCGCAATCCAAGGCTGTGGTGTGGCGATAATCGATCCAGTTGGGTGTCATGAGCCAACCGTTGCGCTTGTCCACGATGCAGTCGTTGGCGAGCATTGCGTTCTCAATACCATGGCGGGCGCCCAGAAGTTGGCCTTCGACGATCTTCGGGTTGAGGGCTTTGCCGACATTCTGGGCCATGATGACTTTGACGTTCGAAATGATGCCGGTTTCGGTATCTACATCCAAGGTGATGAACTGTGCGCCCTTTTCCTTGGGAATGTATATTTGATCCTTTTTTCCGTCCTTGTGTCCGGAGGCGTGCGGTGAATTATGGACATGATATCCCACGACTTCGTGGATGCCTCCATAATGACCTCGTGGGCCAAAAGCTTCGGAGAAGGTCACTTTTTTTTCATGATCGCCAGTGACGTGCACACCATGTTCATCCATGGTTAAGTCTTCAGTGGGAACATTCAACTTGTTGGCAGCCAGCTCAAGGACCTGCTTCTTTGCATCCATGGCCGCTCCGTAAGTGGTCCAACCCTGAATCCAGGTGCCACAGCTTCCGGCGACCAACGTTGCGAAGGGGGTGGAGTCCGTGTCGTGACAGACGATGCCCACTTTTTCATAAGGAAGTCCGAGTACGTCAGCAACGATCTGCGTTTGTACTGTGTGCTGTCCCTGGCCGATGTCGGCGATGGCGCAAACCAGCGCAGCAGTGCCGTCAGGGAAGATCTTGACCATGGCTTCACTGGAGTTCCCCGGTCCGGGACGACCCGCAGCCATGGCGAAGATGGCGACACCCATGCCGCTCCTGATTCGTCCTGTCTTTTCTTTGGGGTGCTGCCAGGTGTTTTTCCAGTCCAGGTGTAAAGTCCCCGTAAATTAGGTCCATTGCCAAGTAGAGACTTCTGCTCCAAACAAGGAACAGGAGTTTCGTATGCGCAAAACAAGATTCACCGAGTTTCAAATCGTTAAGATTCTGAAGGCCGCCGAGGGTGGCCGAGCCGTCACGGACATCTGCCGCGAGCATGGGGTGAGCAGTGCGACCTACTACAAGTGGAAGTCGAAGTATGGCGGCATGGAGGCCTCGGACATCCGGCGAATGAAGGAACTGGAGGCGGAGAACGCCAAGCTCAAGCAGATGTTCGCAGAGTTGAGCCTCGAGAACATGATGCTCAAGGATGTCATCGAAAAAAAACTTTAAGGCCAGCTCAACGGAAAGCACTTGTGCTGCACGCAATCAGTGTGCACGCCACGAGCCTCCGCAAGGCCTGTGCGGCGTTTGGCGTGAGCCGGAGCTACTACGCCTACAACCCGACCCCTCGTGACAACAGCGAGGTCGTGGCCGCACTGTTTGAGCTGGCCGAGAGAAAGCCCACGTGGGGCTTCAGCAAGCTGTTCCGTGTGCTCCGGCGACACGGTCATCCCTGGAACCATAAACGGGTCTGGAGGGTCTACTGCCTGTTGAAGATGAACCTGAAGCGCAAGGGCAAGAAACGTCTGCCCCGCACCGTGCGGAAGATCTTGGCCCAGCCCCTGGCACCGAACTACTGTTGGTCCATCGATTTCATGCGGGACACGCTCTACAGCGGGCGGACGTTCAGGACGTTCAACGCCGTGGACGACTATAACCGCGAGGTTTTGGCCGTGGAGGTGGACACCAGCCTGCCCGCCGGTCGGGTTGTTCGGGTGCTCGACCGCATCGCTGAAGAACGAGGCCACTACCCAGAGAAGCTGAGGATGGATAACGGACCGGAGTTTATCGGCGCGACCATGGCCGCTTGGTCGGAGACACATGGCGTCATTTTGGATTTCATTCAGCCAGGAAGGCCAACTCAAAATTCATACGTGGAGCGCTTCAACAGGACTTACCGTAGTGAAGTGCTGGACCTGTATGTTTTCAACAGCTTGAGCGAAGTGCGCGAAGCAACAGATGTCTTTGTGCGTGAGTATAACGAAGAGCGACCCCATGAGTCCCTTGGAGACATGCCGCCGGTGGAGTTCGCCGCCCGGAGGGCAGTGGGCACCCACTGCCCTCCGGCTACCCCAAAACCTTCAACCCAGAGTCTCTACTTTTGATTGGCCCTAAGAAAGGGGACTTTACACAGGTGCTCTGCGCCTGCGTCCAGGCACTCGCGGATGCCGGAAGAAGAAATGTAGCATGATTTGTAGGTGAGCGGGTCCCATCCTGAATCGACATCGCCTGCCCGCATACAGTTCTTTTTGCGGATTTCAACCGGGTCAATACCCATCTCGTCGGCGGCGATATCCATGGTGGTCTCAACTGCGTATGTACCTTCAGGGACGCCATATCCCTGCCAGCCGTTACAGCAGAACCTGTTTGTATGGACGTAGCGGATCCTGCTGCGCTGGTGTTCGCAGTTATGTGAATAGAGCACTGCTCCGGTCGCAAGCACGGCGTTTTTGGGCGGATATTTGTCGCCTCCGGCACCGCATTCCTGCCAATGGAAGAAATCCATGGTGGTCAGTGTGCCGTCCTTTTTGAAGCCAATCTTTACATCGCCGAGACTTCCTCGGGACCAGCCGCACAGCATTTCCTCTTCACGGGAATAGCTACAGTGCACAGGCTTGTTCAGGTCCAGACTGGCAAGGCTGGCTATCATCAGGTAGTGAGATGCAATGTTGCGGTCCAGTGGGAAAGCGTTTTTGCCACCGAAACTGGAGCCGGTATAGGGCGAGATATAGTTGAGCATGCTTGCGTTGATGCCCAGCGCCTGTGCAAGACATAGTTTTTCATCATGAAGACCTTGCGAGTGGGTGTACACATTGAGCTTGTTACCGTCGTAGTGGGCGGAACAACCACGAGTCTCCATTGCAGGGCTTTTGCAATAGGCGTATTTGAGGCCTTTTTGCTCGATGACCACGTCTGCTTCTGCAAAACCCTTATCAATATCGCCAAAGCCGTTGTAGTCAGCCTGTGTTTTGGTGTTGAAAAGCTTTGTCTCAGGATCTCGATCACTCATGTAGTAGTGGAATTCCCAATCATGGCAGTTGTCCACCCCTTCGAATACCTGGGGGGAATCCGGCTTGATGGCTTCTTCAAGGCTCAGGACAAATTTCTTTTTGTTGTACTCTACCTCGATCAACTTCAGAGCTTCTTCTGCAATGGTCTCATCGGTGGCCACGACTGCGGCTACCAGATCTCCGACATAGTATAGAGTGTCGCGAAATGCCTTGGGATAATTTTTATGGGTCATGACGAGCTTGACGCCAATCATGGCTTCGGCCTTGCTTGTATCGATACTGACAATGTCGGCAGCCGGGTATGGGCTGCGCAAAATACGAGTTTGCAGCATGTTGGGGAGCAGGACATCGGCGTAGAACTTTGCTTCACCAGTGACGCGAGGACGGCCGTCTTTCTGACGAACCACGTTTCCCACGGCTTTCGTTTTAAACATTTGCCTGCTCCTTACGCATCTTCTTGGCTGCACTTCTTACGGCATTGATGATGTGTTCGTAGTTGCTGCAGATGCAGAGGTTGCCGCCGAGGGCCTCTTTGATCTCATCGTCTGTGGGATCAGGGGTTTTGCTCAGCAGGTACTTCGTCGTCATGATCATCCCGGGGGAACAGAAACCACACTGGGCGCCGTATTCTTCAAGCCAGGCTTCCTGGATGGGATGCAGCTTGCCGTTTGTGGATAGTCCTTCGATCGTTTCGATGTTCTTGCCCTGCTGCTCCACAGCCAGCACCATACAGGCGGGGACGGCTACGCCGTCGATGAGCACGGTGCAGGATCCGCACGCGCCTTCTCCGCAGGCTTCTTTGGTGCCGGTGTGCCCGCAGTCGTTGCGCAGGACTTTGGAGAGGATCCAATGCGCTTCAACCTGGAGAGACAGGACTTCGCCGTTCACAGTCAGTTGAATGAGTTTCTTTTGCTGTTCTTTCATGATGGAGTTCCTTGGTCGATGGTGTCTCTGTGACCTGTATGCGGCCAGCAATTCATGATGTTTTTGCCTGTGGTTCGGGCGCACCCGTCCCATTTTCCGCATCGATGATGCGGAAGGAAATTTGTGGGGGCAGGCCCAAAGGCCCGCCCCAAAGGATATGAAGGAGCTGTTTATGCTTCGCTAGGAACTGCGTTTTCAGCAGTAACTTTCTTGGTGCCGCGGCTGGCCCAGGCGATACCGCCGATGATCAGTGCGCCGGAAATGAAGTGGATAGAGGTGATCTTTTCGCCGAGGAAGATGAAGGCGAAGAAGCCGCCCCACAGGGGCAGTGCGTAGTAGATCATTCCGCAGAGTTCCGGACCTGCTTTTTCCAGGCCGATGTTCCAGGTCCACCAGGCGATGATGGAGGAACAGATGGCAGAGAAGGTGATGGAGAAGAAGACGATGCCGTTCATGTTGAAGACCATGGAAGGCTGAGTGGATTCCCAGATGACGCAGGGAATGAGCATGAGTACTGCGAAGAAAGACATGAGCGTCATGATGGTTCCGCCGGAAAGGCCGTCGGGGGTCTTCTTGAGGATCAAACTGTAGATGGCAAAGCCAACGGCAGCGGCGAGCATCAGGATGTCACCTGCGGCAAATTCCATGGCCAGGATGCGACTGAGTTCGCCACCACTGACGAGATAGAAGGAACCTATCAGCGCGACAGTACAGCCTGCCCAAGTGTTGATGGATTGTTTTTGGCCCATCAGGGAAGCTATGATGACAATGAAAATGGGCGTGGTGACGGAAATCAGTGAAAGGTTGATGGCAGAAGTGGTCTGCGCTGCGAAATAGCTGAGTGGGGAGTAAGCGGCCACACCAAAAAGAGCGGCAGCAATGATTTGCGGCAGGAATTTTTTGGCAACGGGCCATTCCTTTTTCACTTTGGGCAGCATGAACGTACAGAGAATGACCAGAGCCATGCCCCAACGGGTAGCACCAAGGGTCATGGGCGAAATTTCACCAACAGCCAGGCGAGCGATGATGAATGCGCCAGCCCAGAGGACTGTGGCGCAAAGCGCATAGAGTGAGCCGATTACAACTTGATTCTTGATCATTTTCTCTCCTCAAATTTGTGTGACTGTTCACCCTATGTCCCGAACTGCATCAGTGTCTGCGTATGAATGTGGCATGCCCCCCATGTCGGCATCGCAGTGATGAGCTTAGAGAAGGTAAGAATTGGTGAACGTTTTATTGCTTCCCTCAGTAGAAACGTGGCCCTCTTCCTCCTTATGACAGCATGAATTTAATCAGATGCTTTCTCACGGTGTATGGAGTTCCTATAAGCAAGCGATATGCCAAAGAAAACGAAGGGCAAGCTAAAAATAAAGTGAATTAATTAAGGCTTTTGCGTGGCGCACAGATTGATTGTGCGATCAACGCACAAAAGAGGAGTGAGTCGTAAATGACTCGATTATTGACAGGAATGAGGGTGTGAGTGGCTCTGGGGGGTATGAGTCGGAATCGACTCGGCGAGTCATTTTTGACTCGGGCTAGGCGGTGTATTTGCGGATGAGGCGTGAAGCTCTGGATTGGCTAATGCCAAGGGTTGCTGCCACCTTGCGGGTGCTCCCTTGCTTGGTGACGCTGTCAAGTATCAGTTTGCGTTCTACTTCGGCCATGATTGCGTCCAGAGAGCCATGGGGAGGAGCCTCAGTCAGAGGGGATGATGCCTGGTAGAGGGTCGTCGGCAGGTGCTCGACAGTGATGGTTTCCTCGTCCGTGGTGACGACGAGTCGTTCCACCAGATGTGCCAGTTCTCGAACGTTGCCTGGCCATGAATGCTGACACAAGAGAATCTGGGCTTCTGGAGAGAGGTGTTTTCCTCTGCCGTGCTTTTTCCCGTAGTGATTGAGGAAATAACAGAGGAGTGGGATGAGGTCTTCCTGTCGTTCTCTGAGCGGCGGAATGGTGATGTCAAAAACATTGAGCCGGAAAAAAAGATCCTGGCGGAATGCACCATCGGCTGCCATCCGCTCAAGCTTTCGATTGGATGCAGCGAGTATGCGTACATTTGCCTTGACTGTCTGGGAGCTGCCAACAGGGCGGTATTCCATTTCCTGAACTGCATGGAGGAGTTTGGCCTGCATGGGGAGCGGAAGCTCTGAAATTTCGTCGAGGAACAGGGTGCCACCCTCGGCCTTGGCGAACAGGCCGCCGCGTACATTGGTGGCTCCAGAGAATGCGCCTTTTACATGGCCGAAGAGTTCGGATTCGAACAGTTGTTCTGGAATGGCCGCACAGTTCACGACAACGAATGGCTTTTCTTGACGTGTGCTGTTGGCATGGATGAACTTTGCCAGCAGGCTTTTGCCGCAGCCGGATTCACCGAGCAGCAGGCAGGGAGCGCTGAGGTTTCCCACCTTACGTGCCGATTGAACCACTTGTTCCATGGCTGCGCTATGGTAGATGAGATCTTCGGGGCGTAATTCTTCGATGACTTCCTGCTGCTCATCAAGTTCATCCAGGCTTGGTATCTGGCCTTTGTGGAAGTCGTCCCGAATGCTCAAAACCACATACTCTACCTCTCCTTCTTTATCGAGGATGGGGATTGCGATGGTTAAAACATCAAGGCCGAGGTATGTCTTTTGGTCCTGTTTAACCGGGCGTTTGTGTTTGTAAACCGCAGGTAGGGCTGGGCGATTCCACGCAGCATGCTTTTGCACAATCTCCCAAAAGGGCAGGCCGACCATTGTAGCGGTCTACAGTTTTTTGGACACTCATTTGTGCTAATCAGGCCGCTACGGACACCGTGGCGGTCTGCTTCTCTCTGACCTGCGTCGGGGTCTTGTACCCATGCCGACCAACGATCCATTCTCTGTTGTAGGTTTCCT
>JAHIUW010000026.1 GCA_018816865.1 Pseudomonadota bacterium | reverse complement strand
GTACACGTGTGACTTCCCCGCAAACCGCTCAAAAGTGACCGGATGCCAGACGCGAGAACGGCTCACGCTCGTCGCGTATCTGACATACGCAAGAGTGTGAGCCGTTCGCAGCAACAAAGCAGATGGCCGCTTTTCAGCGGTTTGCGTTTATGCCCAGCAGATCAGGCCCAGACTGTGAGAATCGAGCAGATTGTCGTGACGAGGCAGCACACGCACGTTGAACCCGAATCGGCCCGGCGTGCTGGGTTTGAACAGGCCACTGTAGCGAAGCCAGCCGTCAGCCTGGGCATCGAGGGGCTCCATGGCCTTGGTACGCCGGTCGATGAAGCCACCCTCATGGTCCACATTGCCGCTGTAGATCTCCACCACAACGTCCTGGGGGGACAGGCCGTTCAGATTGACCTCGCAGTTGACCTCGATGGCCTCGCCCACGTGCACCTGCCCGGGTTCTCGAGACACCACGTTGCGGATGGCCACGCCATGCCAGCTGGTCATGATCTCCATGCGCCACTGGGCCAGAGCCTTGGCCTTGGCGAAGCTGTCTGCGGCCAGGTCGTTGAAGTTCGAATACGCCGGACGATAGGCCACCTTGGCATATTCCTCCACCATGCGGTGGGCGTTGAACACCGGCCCGAGTTTGAGCAGGGCCTTCTTCATGCGTCTGGTCCAACCCCGGGGCAGGTTGCCATGTCCGCGCTCGTAAAATTCGGGGATCAGTTCATTCTCCAGCAAGTTGTACAAGGTCTGGGACTCCACGAAATCCTGATGCTCGGGATCGTCATAGACCTCGCCCTGGCCGATGGCCCAGCCCAGGCTGTTGCCCGGCTCGTAGGCCTCGGCCCACCAGCCGTCCAATGTACTGCAATGCAGTACGCCGTTGGCCATGGCCTTCATGCCCGAGGTCCCGCAGGCCTCCAAAGGCACTCGCGGAGTATTCAGCCAGACGTCGCAGCCCTGGACCATGAATTCGGCCACCCTCATGTCGTAGTCCGTCAAAAAGACCATTTTGTTGCGACATTTCGGGCTCCGGCACAGCTGCACCAGTTCCTGGATCAGGCGCTTGCCCTCATTGTCCTTGGGATGGGCCTTGCCCGCAAAGATGAACTGCACCGGCCGCTCACTCTGGCTGATGAGGTTCATCAGGCGGTCCTTGTCCTGCAGCAGCAAGTTGGCTCGCTTGTAGGTGGCGAAACGTCGGGCGAAACCGATGGTCAGGGCGCTGGGATCAAGCACATCGTCCGCGGCTTCGATCTCCTTGTAGCGCGCCCCACGCTCGGTCAACTCGGCCCGCAGGCGCATGCGCACAAAATCCACCAGATGCTCGCGCAACCGCTCGTGGGTCCGCCACAGCTCCGAGTCGGGGATGGACTCGGCATTGCGCCAGACCCGGTCGCAGTCCGGGTCCTCGCGCCAGTTGGCACCCAAGAAGCGGTCATAGAGCAGGGCCATGTCCGCCGCCACCCAGGACGGGTGATGCACGCCGTTGGTGATGGCCCCGATGGGCACATCCTGCATCGGAAACTGCGGCCAGACACGTTGCCACATCTTGCGCGAGACCTTGCCGTGCAATTTGCTGACCCCGTTGTTGAAGCGCGACAGCCTGAGCGCCAGCACGGTCATGCAGAACGGCTCGGCATCGTCACGCGGGTCCTCGCGGCCCAGGGCCAAAAAGACCTTGAAGGCAATACCCATGTCACGGGCGTAGCCCTCGAAATAGCGCTGCATGAGATCCGGCGAGAAACGGTCGTTGCCTGCGGGCACCGGGGTATGTGTGGTGAACACGCAGCTCGACGCGGTCAACTCGACGGCGGCCTCGAAAGAGACATCCTTGTCCTGCATGAAACGACGGATGCGCGCCAGCCCTGCAAAGGCCGAATGGCCCTCGTTCATGTGGATGACCGTGGGCGACAGCCCCAGCAATTCCAGTGATTTGATGCCGCCGATACCCAGCAGGATCTCCTGCTTGAGCCGCATCTCCAGATCGCCACCATAGAGCCTGGTGGTCAGTTCACGGATTTCAGGCGGGTTCTCGGTGATATTGGTGTCCATCAGGTACAGATTCACACGTCCCACGGCGGCCTTCCAGATACGCACCTGGACTGCTTGCCCGCGCAGATCAAGGACCAGCCTGAGGGGCTCCCCGTTCTCATGCGCGACCTCGGTCAGGGGCATCTGCTCGAAGTCATAGACAGGATAACGCTCATTCTGCCAGGCGTCAGGGGTCAGGTATTGCCGAAAATAACCTTGCGTGTAGCACAGGCCCAGGCCCACCAGCGGCACGTTCAGATCACTGGCGGACTTCAGATGGTCGCCCGCCAGGATGCCCAGGCCACCGGAATAGATGGGCAGGCAGGGGGTGATGCCAAATTCGAGAGAAAAATAGGCCACCACGGGCTGGGACTCGTCCCGCCCCTTGAATTCCACGGACGAGGCCGTGCTGCCCAGATAGGCACGCAGTGAATCCACCGTCTCGGTCATCCGGTCCAGGAACAACTCATCGTTGGACAGGTCCACGAGCATTTCCTGGGGCAGCATATTGATGAAGGCCACGGGGTTGCCTTCGCTCGCGCGCCACATCCGATTATCGATCCGCGCAAACAAATCCACGATTCTGTCGTTCCAGGCGAACCAGAAATTGTAGGCCAAATCCCACAACGGCCTCAGATTCTTCGGCAGTTTGGGGACAACGCTGTATGTCTGAATCGGTTTCATGCATCCTCCGTCCCGAAGACGTTCATATATGGGCAGGATTGTATCCTATTCTACTCCCTCTCTTGTGCCAACTGGGTGAAGAAAAGGCAAGACACATCCCTTCATTGCCCTTCAGTTCACGGTAGGTTTCTTTGACTTCACGCCCAACCTGGAATAATTCTGACCGACCTGGCCGCCAATGGGGGCCACAATGATTCAACCCGATGACGGAGACGACCATGACGGCCTCGGTTCCCATTGAAGTCAAATTCACGGTGCTGCACCCGCTGGCTGCCGAAATGCCACCAGCCTATTCCACGCCGGACAGCGCTGGTTTCGACCTGCGCGCCTGCATCGACCAGGATGAAATCGAGATCCCCGCCGGGCAGCGCCACGCCTTCGGCACCGGCATCGCCATCGAAATCTGCCAACAGGGCTGGGCGGCCTTTGTCTATTCTCGTAGCGGGTTGGGCACCAAGAAAGGACTCACCGTGAGCCAGGGCGTTGGCGTCATCGACCCCGACTATCGGGGGGAAATCATTGTCTCACTCCTGAACACCTCGGACCAGTTGCGACGAATTCAGCGCGGAGAGCGCATCGCCCAACTGGTGTTCATGCCCTTTCGCCAGGGAAAACTGACCCTGGTGGATGCACTGTCCGACACCTCGCGCGGCAGCGGAGGCTTCGGATCGACCGGAAAACTCTAGGAGCAGACCATGACCTTCGATGAACTGAAAGAAAAAGATTCCCAATATATTTGTAGCACCTATGGCCGCTACCCCCTGGCCATTTCCCGGGGCGAGGGCTGTCGGTTGTATGATCTGGACGGCAAGGAATACATCGACCTGCTGGCGGGCATCGCCGTGGTCAACCTGGGGCACAGCCGCCCCGAGCTGCTGGAGACCATCAACGAGCAGTACAAGAAGCTGGTGCACGTCTCCAACCTCTTCTACCAGGAGGAAGGGGTCGCCCTGGCCGAGAAGCTGACGGCCACCTGCGGCGCGGACAAGGTCTTCTTCTGCAACTCGGGCGCCGAGGCCAACGAAGCGGCCATCAAGCTCGCCCGGCGCTACATGCGCACCGTGGCCGAGCGCGACGCCTACGAGATCATCACCCTGGAAGGCTCTTTCCACGGGCGGACCATGGCCACCATGACCGCCACGGGGCAGGCCCACTTCAGCAAGCACTATCAGCCGCTGCCCAGAGGCTTCAAGTCCGTGCCCTTCGGCGATCTGGAGGCCATGGCCAACGCCATCGGCCCGCAGACCGCAGGTGTGCTGATCGAGGTCATCCAGGGTGAGGGCGGCATCCGCCCCCTGTCCGAAGAGTACCTGCTGGGCCTGGAACAGCTCTGCCTGGAGCGGGACGTGCTGTTCATGATCGACGAGGTCCAGACCGGCATGTGCCGCACCGGCAAGTTCTGGGCGCACCAGGAGTTCGGACTGGCCCCGGACATCTTCACCACGGCCAAACCCCTGGCCAACGGCCTGCCCATGGGGGCCATGTTCGCGACCATTGAGGCCGCCCAGGGCTTCGAGCCCGGCAGCCACGCCACCACCTTCGGTGCCGGAGCGCTGATGGCCGCCGTGGCCTCCAAGGTCGTGGACATCATGCTCGAGGACGATCTGGCCGCGCGGGCCGCGGAGGTCGGCGACTATGCCCAATCACTGTTCCGGGGGCTCCAGGACAAGTATCCCAGCAAGATCGCCGAGGTGCGCGGCCGGGGGTTGATGCTGGCCATCGAACTGACCCATGACGGGGCAGACATCTGGAAAGCCCTGCTGGACAAGGGTTTCATCCTGAACCTGACCAAGGGCAATGTCCTGCGCATGCTGCCGCCACTGGTCATCGAAAAGCGGGACCTGGAGCTCTTTGCCCTGGCCCTGGACGGTATCCTGGCCTCCTAGGCCTGGGCCACACATCCGCAATCGAATACAGGCCGTCCCCGTTCCTCCCGGACCGGAACAAGCCCGCATCGGACCCCAGACGCGATTACCTCGTGCACGGGAGCCGAACGGACAGACATTCCAGCGCCGAGGATGGCGGGGACGGCCTTGACCGTTTTCGGGAACGGACTTAGATAGACACTAGATAAACTGAATCCACCCAACGGAAGGTCATCCACCCATGGTTGCCTTGGACAGCCAGAACCAGCCCATCGAGCCCGCAAGCGAAGTCTCGCCCACCGAGGCCCTGGGGTCATACGAAAATGGTTCCTCCTCGGTCCCGCCGCAGGAGACCGTTGCAGCAGCGCCCCTGATCTATCCCGAGCAGCTCACAGGGCGGGTGATGGATTTCATCGTCTGACGGACTCAAGCAGACATGTCCCGGTCGCACGACACGACCCCACCCCAGCATCAAAGGCATCCCATGAAAGATCTTCTGCAAATCAAGGCGTCCGCGCCTCGGGCGCTCATCGACGACGTTACCCTGTACCTGACCGAGAACACCCCCCACGGCTGGCAGGAAGACCTGACTCCGGACGGAACCGTGGTCTTCACCATCTACCTGGAGAACACCACCGCCGCCGAAGCCATTGTCCAGGGGCTTGCCGCGCAGTGGTCCGAGGTCGATGTTGCCCGCGACACCGTGGAAAATCAGGAGTGGGCGCTGGCCTGGCGCGAGTTCTTCACCCCGGTGCATGCCGGAAACGTCTTCACCGTGCTGCCCCCCTGGCTGGCCGCCGAGGCCCCCACCGGGCGCATCTCCATCCTCATCGAGCCCAAAACAGCGTTCGGCACCGGCCACCACGGCACCACGGCTCTGTGCCTGACCGCCCTGGCCGGACTGTCCCAAGGTGGTATCGTCAAGGACACGGGAACCTTCCTGGACCTGGGCACGGGCTCGGGTATCCTGGGCCTGGGCTGCTGCCTATTGGGACTGCACGGCATCGGACTGGACATCGACCCCCTGGCCATTGAAAACGCCGTGGAAAACAAGATCCTCAACAAGGTGGGCGACGCCTTCTCCCTGGATGTCGGCAGCCTGGACACCCTGCCCCTGGACCAGACCTTCGATCTGGTGCTGGCCAACATCCTGGCCGGGCCGCTCAAGTCCATGGCACCGGCCCTGGTGAAGCGGGTCGCTCCCGGCGGCAGCCTCGTGCTTTCGGGAATCCTGAACGAGCAGGCCGACGCCGTGGTCGAGGCCTACACGACCCAGGGCCTACCCGAGCCGGGCCGCGAATCCCAAGGCGAGTGGACCGCGCTGATCTGGGAGCGGCTTGGCTAAGCCTCCCCCGAAAAAAGACTTAAAACCCTCGCGCCCTCCAAGGACACGAGGGTTTTCGTTTCCCAGGCAGGTGAAACAACTCCCCGATTCATGGGTGTTGCCAGAGCGCGCCCGGTCGGTCTACACTTCGCGCCCATGAACCGCGAAGCACTCCTCACATCCATGTACCAGTCCATGCTGGCCTCCCTGGGCGAAAGCCGCTGGTGGCCTGCCGAAAGCCCGTTCGAGATGGCCGTGGGTGCGATCCTGACCCAGAACACCAACTGGAAGAACGTGGAACGGGCCATCGACAATCTGAAGACCGCCCGGGCCCTGACTCCGGAGGCCATGGCGACCCTGCCCAGCGACGAACTGGCGGCGTTGATCCAGCCCTCGGGCTATTTCCGGGTCAAAGCCCAGCGCTTGAAGGGTCTGGTCACCTTCCTCGACCAGGAATGCGACGGCGACATCTCCTTGCTCGCCGAGCGCGACCTGGACGAGCTGCGCCCGATGCTGCTGACCATCAAGGGCATCGGCCCGGAAACCGCGGACAGCATCCTGCTCTATGCCCTGGGCCAGCCGAGCTTCGTGGTGGACGCCTACACCCGGCGCATCCTCTCACGCCACGGCCTGCTGCCCGAGGACACGCACTACGACGAAGTCCGCGACTTCTTCATGGACGCCCTGGATCCCGACCCGGCGATGTTCAACGAATACCATGCCCTGCTGGTCCGCGTGGCCAAGGACTTCTGCCTCAAGAAAGCCCCGCAATGCGAGGCTTGCCCCCTGCGGGAGTATCTGGATTGATGCGCTCCACCCCACGACATTTCTCGGTGCCCCCGATCCCGATCCTCGCCGTGCTGATGCTGGCGCTGCTGCTGCTCCTGCCCGCGATCGCCCACGCCGCCAACAAGGCCGCCCTGGAGAACGCCTTGGAAAGTGGCAAGGCTCAGGCCCAGGAAAACCGCGAGGCCCTGACCCGGCTGACCAAACAGGAGCGTGCGTTGCACGGGGACCTGGCAAAGGTGGAGGATTCCCTGGACGCCCTGCGCCTGGAGATCCGAACCCAGGAACGGAAACTGGACACGATCAACGCCCAACGGGATGACATCCGGACCGAGCACAAACGGCTGGAGGCCCGACAACAGGCCTCCTGGCAGGAACTTGGACGATTGGTCCGCGCCTTGTGGCCGTTGCGCGTGACCGCCCACCGGGGCCGCACCGAAGGCAGCGACACCTGGGAGGACGCCGACCGGCGCTTCGCCTGGGGAACGGCCTTGTACGCAGATACCCGCCGCACCCTGGAGGACATCGAGAATCGCCGAGAGCAGATCCGATCCAGTATCGAACGCCAGGAGCAGATGCATGCCGAGGCCGAAAAGCGTCTGGCCGCCATCAATAACGACAAGGACAGCTTGCTCACGCGTCGTCTGGACTTCGTGCGCGGCATCCGCATGGTCCGCGCCGAACGCATCAATGCCGAGCAGGCCCTGGATCAGGTCCTGGCAGCCGTGGAAGACATGCAGTACCGCATCAAAAATTTGGGCACAGGCAGCTTCGCCGACCTCAAGGGGTCGCTGCCCAGGCCCGTCAAAGGCCAATCCGTGGCTGCGGCCCACGGCCGCACCGGGGCCGGATTCAGCACGGCCGAGGGAGCGCCCGTCACCGCCGTGTACTGGGGCAAGGTCGTGCATAACGATGTGCTGCGCGGCTTTGGGCGGGTGGTGATCCTGTACCACGGCGACGATTACTATTCGCTCTACGCCTTCCTAGGCGACAGCCATGTCGGCATCGGCCAGGAAATGGAGAAGGGCGAACCCCTGGGAACCGCCGGATACTATCCCGTCACCAAAGGCCCCGGCTTGTATTTTGAGTTGCGATTGGGCCAAAAAGCTATTAATCCTGTTCATTGGCTCGCGGGCCGCAGTTAAAAACTGTCCCGCGCAAATTATTGTTATCATCGATTCCGCGCACGACGCGGATTACACTCACGATCAATCCGGAGGCTTGCATGCGCCTTGCCACGTGGACGGGCACTCTTCTCGTCGTCGCCCTGCTGACCCTCTCGACCGGTCCCTCCCTGGCCAACCAGGAGGACCCCTATGCCCCGCTCAAACGTTTCAGCCAAGTGCTCGACCTGGTGGAAACCAACTACGTACGCGAAGTCCCTCGTGAGGAACTGATCAACGGCGCCATTCGGGGACTGCTCCAGGACCTGGACCCGCACTCCATGTTCATGGATCCCGAAGACTTTCAGGAGATGCAGATCAGCACCTCCGGTGAATTCGGCGGCATTGGCATCGAGATTTCCATCAAGGACGGCCGCCTGATGGTCATCACCCCCATTGAGGATACCCCCGCCTATGAGGCCGGGCTCCAGGCCGGGGACCTGATCCTGGAGATCGATGGTCAATCCACCCAAGACATCACCCTGCTCGAGGCCGTCAAGAAGATCCGCGGCCCCAAGGGCACCAAGGTCAAGCTGACCATCCTGCACAACCTTGAGGACAGCAAACCCGAGACCCTGGCCATCTCGCGCGCCACCATTCCCATTCTCGACGCCAAGAGCGAGATCCTGGAGAGCGGCTATCTGTACCTGCGCCTGACCCGCTTCAACGAGAACACCACCCGCGAGATGCGTGCCGCCATCAAGCAGGCCGAGAAACAGACCCCGATCAAGGGCGTCATCTTGGACCTGCGCAACAACCCCGGCGGGCTGCTTGATCAGGCCGTCTCCGTAGCCGACTCGTTCCTGGCCAAGGGCAATATCGTCTACATCCAGGGCCGCGAAGAGAACAGCCGCAAGGATTTCGACGCCCATGCGTCCTCCAGCGACGTGGAGGCTCCCATGGTTGTGCTGATCAATGCGGGCAGCGCCTCGGCCTCCGAGATCGTGGCTGGTGCCCTGCAGGACCACAACCGTGCCCTGTTGGTGGGTGAACGCACCTTTGGCAAGGCCACGGTGCAGACCGTGATCCCCCTGTCCGACGGCTCCGGCATCAAGCTGACCACAGCGCTGTACTACACCCCCAGTGGTCGCTCCATCCAGGCCGAGGGCATCTCCCCTGACCTGATCTACCCCTTCGAACAACCACGCGAGAAGGATGAACGCGGCAAGGTCATGCGCGAACGTGATCTCTCGGGCCACATCGAGACCAACAATGGCGTCGAGCACGAAAAGAAATCGGAGATCACCGACAAGGCCAAGGAACTGCTGGCGCGCGACAACCAGCTGCGCATGGCCCTGCAACTGGTGAAAAAGCTGCCTGACCTCTCGCAGATCAAGGGCAGCGCGAATTAGTCCCCAAGGAACTCATGAACGAGGATAACGGCAGCAAGAAGCCCTTGCTCCCTGACGAGCCTTCCCCGGACGATTTACCGTCCGGGGGAAAGACCACGGACGAAGCTTCCCCGGACGAGTTACAGTCCGGGGACAAGGCCACGGACGATGCTGCCCGACGCCGGACCTGGTTGTGGGTCGGCGTCGCCTTGATTGCGGTGCTGGCCATCATCCTGGCCGGAGTGCTGCTGCGTGGCGGCAAGGAACCGGACCTGTCAGGCAGAGTACGCCTGCCCGCCGGTCCGCCCCCGGTCAGGCAGCCCGAGACCGCAGTGGCCCCCGCACCGGACCAGCCCAGCGCGGACGACGGTTATCAGGGCTTCGAGGAGACCTTGGGCGTGCCCCTGGAGCGGATGGTCCGCCAGGTGGATTACGCCCTGGTGGAGACCCTGCTGCTCACCGGGTACGACCCGCAGGCCATGTCCATCACAGAAGTGCGCCTGGAGCGTTACCACGACGAGCAATACCACTTCCAGGCTCTGGCCATCGAGATTGAGGGCAACACGGAACGCTTCCTGAGCACCCTCACCTCCGCTCTGGGCAAATGGGCCCCCGAGGCCAGCCTGATCCGGATCGGCGACGCCTGGCAGGTCACAGTGGTGGGGCAGATCACGCATCTGCTCAGGTTCCATGTGGTGGAACCCGTACCCGCCGTGCCCGAAGGCGGCCGGCTGTCCATCGTCATCGATGATCTGGGCCGCAGCATCCGCTTTGCCAAGCAACTGATCGAGCTGCCCTTTTCAGTGACCTTCTCGGTGCTGCCCTTTGAGCCTCAGACGGTCGAGGTGGCCCGGATAGCGGCCATGAACCGGCACGAGATGCTGCTGCACCTGCCCATGGAGCCCAAGGGCTATCCCGGGGTCAATCCCGGCCAGGGAGCCCTGTTCACCTCCATGGCTCCCCAGGAACTACGCCGTGTACTGGCGGCAGATCTGGCGCGGGTGCCCGGTGCCGTGGGCGTGAACAACCACATGGGTTCCAAGTTTACCCAGACCGGAACGGCCATGGCCGTGGTCATGGCGGAACTCAAGACCAGGAACCTGTTTTTTCTGGATAGCCTGACGGCCCCGCGCAGCACAGGTGCCCACGAGGGACTCGCCGCAGGGCTGAACGTTTACAAACGCAGTATCTTTTTGGACAATATCCGGGATACCGGCGCCATCCTCCGCCAGTTGGAAAAGGCCGAGCACATCGCCGGCAGCACCGGGCAGGCCGTGGCCATCGGCCACCCCTATCCGGAAACCCTGGCAGCGCTGAAAACCTGGGGAGAACGGCAGGACCGCACTGTGCGCGTCGTACCGGTCCGGGAACTCAAACCTCTACATCCATAGACGGAGTGAGCAATGAAACGTTTGTCGATCCTCATCGCCGTGCTGCTCATGAGCCTCATATGCACAGCAGCATGGGCCAAGTCCTACACCATTTCCGTGAATCAGTTTGTCGAGCACCCGGCCCTGGACGCCGTGCTCAAGGGGCTTCAGGATTCCCTGAAGGAGCAAGGGCTGGAGGTGACATACAACGTGCATATCGCCCAGGCCAACATGGCCACAGCCAACCAGATTGCCCAGGCAATCGCCGGTGAAAAACCCGACATGGTCGTGGCCATCGCCACACCCTGCGCCCAGGCCTGCGCGCAGATCGTGAAAAAAGCTCCGCACATGGCTCAGGTGCCGCTGCTGTTCTCCGCTGTGACCGACCCCAAGGGTGCCGGTCTGGTTGACGACCTGATGCATCCCGGCGCCAACATCAGCGGCGTGTCCGACATGACCCCCGTGGACAAGCACCTGGGCATGATCCTGGAGACCATCCCCGGCCTGAAGACCATGGGTGTGGTCTACAACTCCGGCGAGGCCAACTCCAAGACCCTGGTGACCATGTTGCGCGAGGCCTGTGAGGCCAAGGGCGTGATCCTCGAGGAAGCCACCGTCTCCAAGACCTCCGACGTTTACCAGGCTACCAAGAGCCTGGTGGGCCGCTCCCAGGCCGTGTACGTGCCCACTGACAACACCGTGGTCTCCGCCCTGGAATCCATGGTCAAGGTCTGCGAGCAGAACAACCTGCCCCTGTTTGCTGCGGATGTGGACTCCGTGCCCCGCGGCGCGGTTGCCGCCCTGGGCTTCGACTACTATCTGCACGGCAAGCAGACCGGCGCCATGGCTGGTCGCATCCTGGGCGGCGCTCCCGTTGCCTCCACCCCCGTGGAGTTCCAGGAAGGCATGAGCCTGCACCTGAACCTGAAGGCCGCCAAGGCTCAGGGGCTGGAGATTCCCGCCTCCGTCTTGGCCAAGGCCGACAAGATCGTCGAATAGCCCAAACTTGCACTCCCACAGTATTCAAGGTAAGGGCGCGTTCAACCGCGCCCTTCACCTTTTAGAGGAAACGATACACCGCAATGAGTCTCTTTGCACTGCTAGGAGCCCTGGAACAAGGGCTCGTCTACGGAATCATGGTCCTGGGGGTCTATCTGACCTTCCGCATTCTGGATTTCCCGGACCTGACGGTTGACGGCAGCCTGCCCCTGGGGGCCGGTGTCTCCGCCGTCTGCATCACCCACGGGATGCATCCCGTGGCCTCGCTGGTCATGGCCATGGGTGCGGGCTTCCTCGCGGGAGCCGTGACGGGCATCCTGAACACCAAGCTCAGGATCCTACACCTCTTGGCCTCGATCCTGACCATGACCGCGCTCTACTCCATCAACATCCGCGTCATGAGCGGCCCCAACGTCTCGCTGCTCGGCGTGGACACGGTCATCGATCCGCTGATCCGTGCCGGAGTGCCCGGGTACTGGGCCTCTCCAGTGCTATTCGCGGGCGTGGTGCTGGTGGTGATCATGGCGCTGATCTGGTTCCTGTACACCGAGATCGGCCAAACCCTGCTCGCCACGGGCGACAACCTGCAGATGATCACCAGCCAGGGGGTGGACACCCACAAGGTCATCATCTTCGGCGTGGGCCTGTCCAACGCCCTGGTGGCCCTGTCGGGGGCGCTCATCGCCCAGAACCAGGGCGCGGCGGACGTGAACATGGGCGTGGGCACCATCGTGGCCGGCCTGGCCTCGGTCATCGTCGGCGAGACCGTGTTCGGCGCAGGTTCCGTGCCGCGAGCCATCGTAGCCGCCATCGTAGGCTCAGTCATCTACCGCGTGGCCATCGCCCTGGCCCTGGGCCTGAAGATCGGCTCCTTCGCCTTCACCCCCAGCGACCTGAACCTGATCACCGCTCTGCTGGTGGTCGTCGCCCTGACGGCCCCCAAGATCAAAGCGAGGCTGAAGCGATGCTAGAGCTGAAAGACATCACCCTCTATTTCCACAAAGGCAGCATCAACGAGGTGCGCGCCCTGAACAACATTTCCCTGACCATCAACGACGGCGACTTCATCACCGTGATCGGCTCCAACGGCGCGGGCAAATCCACGCTGCTGAACACCCTGGCGGGCACGCACACGCCCCAAACCGGCCTTGTGACCCTGGACGGCAAGGACATCACCCGCTGGCCGGAATACAAGCGCGCCCGCCACATGGGCCGCGTGTTCCAGGACCCCTTGAAGGGCACCTGCTCCACCCTGTCCATCGAGCAGAACATGGCCCTGGCCCGTCGCCGGGGCAAACGGCGCGGCCTGTCACGCGGCGTCACCAGCGAGGACCGCAAGATCTTCGCCAAGAACGTCAAGCAGATCGGCCTGGGCCTGGAGACCCGCCTCGGGGACAGCATCGGCCTGCTTTCCGGAGGCCAGCGCCAGGCTCTGACCCTGCTCATGGCGACCATGGTCCGCCCGGACATCCTGCTGCTGGACGAACATACCGCAGCCCTAGACCCCAAAACCGCCAACCAGACCCTGATCCTGACCGAGCACCTGGTGACCAGCCAACAGCTGACCACGCTGATGGTCACGCACAACATGAACCAGGCCATCAAGCTCGGCAACCGGCTGATCATGCTCCACCAGGGCGAGATCATCTTGGACATCTGCGGCGAAACGAAACAGAAGCTGTCCGTGAACGACCTCTTGGCCCAGTTCTATGCGGTCAAGGGCGAGGAATTCAGCTCGGACAAGATGCTGCTGACTTAGGGACAACCCGTGGCGCGTGGTGGGTGTCAGCCCCCGCATCGCCATGGAAGACCAATACAACCCGCCGCACCC
Source organism: Pseudomonadota bacterium (assembly GCA_018816865.1). Taxonomy (GTDB): domain Bacteria; phylum Desulfobacterota; class Desulfovibrionia; order Desulfovibrionales; family Desulfovibrionaceae; genus Desulfovibrio_Q. Next base: position 34,282 of record JAHIUW010000026.1, on the reverse strand, counting down.
GGCTCCTCGCGTAAGGAAACGGGCACGGCGGAAGGACAAAGATGCGCGACCGGACAGCGTAAGGTCACGGCGCGCAAGGCTCTGATTGCAATGGAGTTCCACCGGCAATTCGTGTAAATGGAGGTTGAAATGACAATTGAAAGAACTTTTTCCATTATTAAGCCCAATGCGGTCAAGAAAAACGTCATCGGCGGCATCTTCAAGATCATCGAGGAGAGCGGCCTGAAGATCGTAGGCACCAAGAAGATTCAGCTGACCCGCGCCCAGGCTGAAGGTTTCTACGCCGTGCATAGCGAACGCCCCTTCTTCGCCACCCTGTGCGAGTTCATGTGCTCCGGCCCCTGCGTGGTCAGCGTGCTTGAGGGCGAGAACGCCATCGCCAAGTACCGCGAAATCATGGGTGCCACCAACCCGGCCAACGCCGCCGAGGGCACCATCCGCAAGCTGTACGCCGACGACATCGAGGCCAACGCCGTCCACGGCTCCGACGCTCCTGAGACCGCCGCCGTGGAGATCAGCTACTTCTTCAGCGCCTTGGAACTGGTCGGTTAATCTCACACCATCCTGTTAATGGGGACACGAACATGACCACCGTAGGGTTCATCGGCACCGGCAACATGGGGGCGGCCATCATCAAGGGCCTGTCCATCCGTGACGACGTGAAGCTGCTCGGCTTCGACCTGAACAAGGACAGTCTGGCGGCCCTGGCCGAGTTCGGCCTGGAGGCCACCTCCTCCACCCTGGAGCTGACCCGCCGCTCGGACTTCGTCCTACTGGCAATCAAGCCGCACCAGGTTGCGGCCGTCCTCTCGGAGATCGAGGAGGAGTTGGGCAAGGACAAGTGTGTCCTGTCCATCGCTGCCGGCCTGCGCACCGAAAACCTGCGCGAATGGTGCGGCGACCAATGCGCCATCATCCGCATCATGCCCAACACCCCGGCCATGGTCGGGGCCGGCGTGTTTGCCCTCTGCCTGGAGGATCAGCGCCTGGATGCCGAGCGCGCCGCCCTGGTCAAGGAGCTGTTCAAGGGCCTGGGACAGGTGCATGTGCTGCCCGAAAAGCAGTTCGATGCCTTCACGGCCCTGGCAGGCTCCGGACCGGCCTACGTGTTCTACTTCATGGAAGCCCTGATCGAGGCTGGCGTGACCATGGGCCTGACCCGGGTCCAGGCCACACAGATGACCGAGGCGTTGTTCGCCGGTTCCGCCAAGCTGGCCCAGGAAAGCGAACACCACCTCTCCGTGCTACGCGAAATGGTTTGCTCCCCCGGGGGCACCACCATCGCGGCGCTGAACGTCTTCGACGAACACGCCGTGCGCAGCGCCATCCTGCAAGGCACCCTGAAAAGCGCCCAGCGCTCCAAGGAACTCGGCGGCTAACCCGTCCCCCACAGCAATCAAACAAGCCCCGGCCCGCTTCTGCGGACCGGGGCTTTTTCTGAAAATTCCCAAAACAATTATTAGCTCTGTCTTTTAGCTACAAAATAACCTGAGGCCGTTCAGTCCCCCAGCAGCAAACTCCAGCCGAGCTTTGCGCCCAGAGTGGTGCGGGCGCGAGGCGCAAGGTGTTCACCGGGCCGACGCGTATCTATAAACATACGCGAGGATCGATGAATGCCGCAGCAACGCCGCGAACGTGCCGCCATGACCGCAAAGAGGCACCAGTTGCGTTCAGAGGCGTGCGAGCGCAAGGCGCAAAGGGCGCGCCGGGCCGCAGCATATCAGAACATACGCGAGGATCGGCGCGTCCTGCGGCAACACTGCGATCATACGGCTTGAACGCAACTGGCTATTCGTCCTTCTTGGTGACCACACGCTTGGTCTCAATGACGTGCTTGATCTCGGACAGGCGCTTCAAGGCCTGGTAGAGATGATCGGAATCGCGGACCTCCACGGTCAGTAGGATTTCCGAGTTACCATCCACGTTGGACATGAACGATCCGGAATCAATGTTGACCTCCAGTTCGTCCAGAATCCCGGAGATGCGCATCAGCATGCCCTGCTCATTCTTGCAGACCACGCGGATCTTGGCCGTGTAAGTCCGGTCCTCCTGCTCGCCTTCCCAGGCCACATTCAGCAGGCGTTCGGGCTCCATGGAATTCACATTGGGGCAGTCCGTGGTATGTACCGTCACGCCGCGTCCACGGCTGATGTAGCCGATGATCGCGTCGCCGGGCACGGGGTTGCAGCATTGGGCGAAGCGCACCAGCACATCGTCCACGCCCTTGATGCTGATCTTTTCCGCAGGCCGCTTTTCCTTTTCCAACTCGACGGTCTTCTTGTGCCGCCCACGAGCCTCGGGCCGCTCGGCCTCTTCCAGCTTGGGCAGTAGGCGGTTCAGGATCTGGCGCGGAGTCAGGCGCGCATAGCCCACGGAGGCCAGCAACTCATCCGAATCCTTGAAGGAAAAGTGCTGGGAGATTTCGGCGAATCCGCCGGATTTCAGGGTCTTGGCCACATTGATGCCCATGCGGCGACCCTCCTTCTCCAGCATCTCCCGCCCCAGGGTGATGGCCCGGGCCCGCTCCTCGGTGCGGATGAAGTGATTGATGCGCGTACGGGCCTTGGCGGTCTTGGCGAACTTGAGCCAGTCCCGACTGGGATGGCGGTTCTTATCCGTGATGATCTCCACCATGTCGCCGTTCTTCAACTTGCGCGACAGGGGGACCAACCGCCCGTTGACGCGCGCCCCGGCGCAACGGTCGCCCACCTCGGAATGGATCAGATAGGCGAAGTCCACGGGGGTCGCCCCCTCGGGCAGCTCACGCACATCGCCGTTGGGCGTGAACACATAGACCTCGTCCTTGAACAGGTCGAAGCGCAGGGACTTCATGAACTCGCCGGGATCAAATTCCTCCTTCTGCCAGTCCATCATCTCCCTGAGCCAGGAGAAGCGCTCCATGTCGCGAGACACGGTCTTGGAGCCCTTTTCCTTGTAGCTCCAGTGCGCGGCCACGCCGAACTCGGCCAGCTTGTGCATCTCCCCGGTGCGGATCTGGATCTCGATGCGCTCGCCCTCCGGACCCACCACCGTGGTGTGCAGGGACTGGTACATATTGGCCTTGGGCATGGAGATGTAGTCTTTGAAGCGTCCGGGCACGGGCTTGTAGTCCGCATGCATCAGCCCCAGCACGGCGTAGCAGTCCTTGAGGGAATCCACCACGATGCGAAAGGCGATCAAGTCGTGTACCTGGTCCAGGGTCAGGCCCTGCTGCTCCATCTTGCGCCAGGTGGAGTAGGCGTGCTTCACGCGGCCGGAGACATGGGCATTGATCTTGTTCTTCTTGAGTTTCTTCAGGACCAGAGCGGTGACCTTCTCGATGTACTCCTTGCCCCGCTCGGCGTAATTATTCAGGCCTTCGCTGATCTGGTTGTAGACGTCGGGCTTCAGATACTTGAGGGACAGGTCCTCCAGCTCGATCTTCAACAGATGCAGCCCCAGCCTGTTGGCCAGGGGCGCATAGATGTCCATGGTTTCCTGGGCGATGAGTTTCTGCTTGTGGGGCTTCTGAAAATCCAGCGTGCTCATGTTGTGCAGGCGGTCGCAGAGCTTCACGAGCAGGACCCGGATGTCCTCGCTCATGGCCATGATCATCTTGCGCAAATTCTCGGCCTGGCGGGCCTCCTTGGTGTCAAACGACATCTGCATCTGGCTGATCTTGGTCACGCCGTCCACGATGTCGGCCACATCCTCGCCGAACTGGGAGTCGATCTCCTCCACCTCGGCCTTGGTGTCCTCCACGGTGTCGTGCAACAGTCCCGCGGCGATGGAGGCCGCGTCCAGGCGCATCTCGGCCAGCTTGTTGGCCACTTCCAGGGGATGGGACAGGTACGGCTCGCCGGACAGACGGACCTGACCGGCATGGGCTGCCGCGGAGAAGACATAGGCCTTCTGGATCAGGGCCTGCTCCTCTACGGACAGATAGGAGACCTTCTCGAGTATTTCGTGGATGCGAATCATGCTTGTCAGGTCCCTATTGCTGCCTTGCCGTATTGGTCTGAAGGGACTTGGGAATCCACCACTCCTCGAAATTGTAGGAAAGCCCGGCCGGGGCAGGCTGGATGCCCTGGATACGGGCCGAAACCACGTTCAGGGCCATGGGTGAATATAAAAAACAATACGGCTGGTCCCGATGCAGGATCTCCTGGGCGCGATCATAGAGTTTCTTGCGCTCCACGCGATCCACCAGATGCCTGCCCCTGTCCAGCAGTCCGTCCAGTTCGGCGTTCTTGTAGCCCACAAAGTTCAGTCCACCAGGCACGGCCGAAGAAGAATGCCAGACGTTGTACAGGTCAGGATCGATGATGGTGGTCCAGCCCATGACCAGGGCGTCGAAATTGCCCTTGTCCACGAACTCCTTCAGGAAGGCCGCCCATTCCACGGTACGGATCTTCACCGAAATGCCCACGCCCTTCAGGTTGGACTGAATGATGGTGGCGATCTTAATGCGCTGCTCGTTGCCCTGGTTGGTCAGGATGGTGAAGGCAAAGGGCTTGCCGTCCTTGTCCAGCACGCCGTCGTCATCGCTGTCCGTCCAGCCGACCTCGGCCAGCAGGGCCTTGGCCTTGGCGGGATCAAAGGGATAGGGTTCGATCTTGTCATTGACCCAGTAGGTCCCAGGTTTGTAAGGACCGCCGGTCACGCTGCCCTGCCCCAACAGCACGCCCTTGACCAGTGATTCGCGGTCGATGGCATGGGCCAGGGCCCGGCGCACGGCCGCATCCTGGAACAGCGGGTGATTCAGGTTCCAGCCCAGATAGGTGTAGGCGAAGGCCTGATAGGTGTACTTGCGAAAATACCGCTCCCACTCCGGCCCCGTGGTCTGGAACAGGAACTGCTGCGGGGTCACGCCCATGATGTCCAGGTTGCCGGCCTTGAGTTCCAAAAACATGGTGGCCTGATCCGGGATGATGCGATAGACCACTTCATCGAAATAGGGGCGACCTTTGAAATAGTTCGGGTTAGCCGCCAGGATCAGATGGCTCCCGGCCTTCCACTCCTTGAGCATATAGGGGCCGTTCCCCACGGGCTGACGGCTGAACGTGGTTTCCAGCAGGTTTTCGTTCTCCAGAAGATGCTTGGGTAAAATCTCCCCGGCCCAGGTGGACAAGGCACGGGCATAGGGTTCTGCGTAGGTCACCTCGAAGGTATAGCGCCCAGTGACCTTGAACTCCTTGATCAATTTATAGGATTCGGCATAGGCTGTGGGAGTCTTGGGGTCCACCATCATCTTGTAGGTGTACTCCACGTCCGCGGCGGTGGTTTCCACCCCGTCGGTCCACATGATGCCGGGGTGCAGCTCGAAGGCCAGCCTCAGCCCCCCGTCCAGGACATCGAAGCGTTTGGCGGCCCAGGGGACCAGTTCGAGATCCTTGTTGTACCTGAGCAGGGAGACGTAGAGCAGGCCTGCGATGTCGCTGGACGCTGAATCCGATGCCAGCCTGGGGATCAGGTTCGAGGGCTCGCCGATGCTGCCGGTGACATACCGTCCTCCATACTCGGGAGCCGACGGAACGGACAGGGACGCGGGCGCAGGATTGGCTTCATTGCCGCCGGAATCGGCCTTGCCGGGATCAGTGTCGGAACCGCAGCCGGACAGAAGCGCAGCAAGCAAGAGCAGTGTCAACCAAAGACATATCAATCGGCGCATAGATCATCCATTTTACAAAAGCATGTTTAGTGTGATATAGGCCTTCGCCCCGGGAGTTCCCGGACATCATCGGGACCTCTGAGTATGAACCAGACCGAGGGAAAAGCCAAGACTCTTGCCAAGACACGTTTTTCTGCTAACATGAGCAGAGGCTGGCACATCGAGATTCAGGCGCAGCTCAGACTCCTCTGATGAATAGACAGCAATCGCAAGTGAGGCACAGCCCATCATGGACAGCCCGGAAGAGAAGGTCGTAGAAAGCCTTCTCCAGGAATTTATCAACTTCACCGTGCCCGACTACATCGTTGAAGGAGCGAGGAGCATCCTCACCTCCGGCGGAGTTCAGAAGCTATCGCTCAATAAGCGCGAAGGTTACTGGGATGTTGAAGGACAAATCCAGGGGGACGACTTTCAGTCGTACAGCCCCGAACTGGGCCTGAACCTCGGTGAAGGCACCATCAATTTCTATTGCAACTGCCCGGATTCATTTTCCGGCGTCTGCCGCCACGTGGCGGCCACCGCACTGAAGCTGCACCAGACCTTCGACGTCAAGGACGACGCCCTGCCCGGCCCCCTGCGCTCGGACTGGCGCCAGACCTTCCGCTCGTACTTCGCCACCGAGCCCGAACCCGAGGCCGGCAAGCATTACCTCATCTTTCGCTTCTATCCCGAACACGGCAGATTGCAGGTGGCCTTTTTCCGAGCACGCCAGAACAAGTCAGGTCTGTCCAGCGTGCAGACCGAGATCACCCTGGAGCAGATCATCGCCAACCCCGATTGGAGCGAGATGTCGCCCATGCTGCCCATGGTGGCCGAACAGATCAATCATTACCTTGACTACGCGGGCCACCGGGTGGACATCCCCTCGGGCCTGCATTCCTGGTTCTTCCGCACCATCAGAAACGAATATTTCCTGTTCCTGAGGGACACCGAGCAGCCCGTGCGCATCCAGTCCAAGACCATGCGCCTGCGGCTCTCGCCCGTGCTCACCGACACCGGCCTGTCCTTCGAGGTGCTCCTGGGGCGCGAGGGCAAGATTCCTTTCCCCATCGGCGGCGAAGAGGTCTTTTTCTACGGCCGGACCCCCATCTGGGTCTGCTGGAAGCAGGCCTTCTATCCGGTGCAGACCAGCCTGTCCCCCGAACTGATCATGGAGATGGCCGAAGCCCCGCCCATCATTCCCCATGGCGAAATCTCCGAATTTCTGGACCGGGTCTGGACCAAGCTTCCGGCCAGCGACCTGCACAACCAGGACCAGTTCCTGGAAAAGATGAAGCCCATCTTCGTGCCCGCCGAGCACAAGCCCAAGCTCTATCTGGACGAGGAAGGCAGCCTGCTGACCCTGCGCATTTCCAACGTCTACGAGACCGAGCACGGCGAGGCCATCCTCTCCGGCCCCAACCCGGACCTGCAGACCGGCAGCTATCAGTATGGCGGAAAATCCTATCTTGTCCTGCGCGCGCAGGAGGCAGAAGGCGAGCTGACACAGCAACTGGTGGACATGAACTTTCAGCCCCGCAACAACGAGAACTGGTTCCTGGAGCCCGAGGAGGCCATCGCCTTCCTGCTGGATTCCTACCCGCAGCTGCTCGAGAAATACCGTATCTACGGCGAAAAGAACCTCGCACGCTACAAGGTCCGCCTGACCACACCCGTCATCGTGGCCGAAGTGGAAACCGAGGAGAACCAGAAGTGGTTCAACCTGGAACTGGCCGTGGACTACGACGGACAGCGGGTGCCCATCGACAAGATCTGGGAGGCCTGGACCAGCGGCAAGCGCTACGTGCAACTCAAGGATGGCACCTACACCAGCCTGCCCGAATCCTGGCTGAACAAGTTGGGGCACAAGTTGAAGGCCATGGGTCTGGACCCCGGCGAGCCGCCCAAGGCCGAATACAAGCAGTTCGAGGCCCCGCTGCTGGACAGGATCCTGGAGGATCTGCCCGACGCCAAGGTGGATTCCTTCTGGGAAAGCCTGCGCTCCAAGATCCACAGCTTTGAGCAGATCGAGACCCTCCCCGTGCCCAAGGGCCTGAACGCCGAGTTGCGCCCCTATCAGGCGCAGGGTTTGTCCTTCCTGAATTTTCTCAAGGAATACGGCTTCGGCGGCATCCTGGCCGACGAGATGGGACTGGGCAAGACCGTCCAGACCCTGTCCTTTTTGCAACACATGCACGAGCGTGGCCACGACGGGCCCAACCTCATCGTGGTGCCCACCTCCGTGCTGCCCAACTGGGAGCGCGAGGCCATCAAGTTCGTACCGGAGCTGAACCGGTTGACCATCTACGGCTCGCGCCGCGACAATCTCTTCAAGCAGATCAAGGGCTCGCAGCTGGTCATGACCACCTACGCACTCCTGCGACGCGACCTGGAGGAACTCCAGAAGTACGAGTTCAACTCCATCATCCTGGACGAAGCCCAGAACATCAAGAACCCGAACACCATCACCGCCCGCAGCGTCCGCCAACTGGACTCCAAGCTGCGCATCTGCCTCTCGGGCACACCCATCGAGAACAACCTGTTCGAGCTTTGGAGCCTGTTCGAGTTCCTGATGCCCGGGTTCCTGGGATCGCAGCATTCCTTCCAGCGCGGGATCATCAAGCCCATCAAGGACGGAGACGAGGAGACCCTGGACTATCTGCGCGCCCGGGTGAAGCCCTTCATTCTGCGCCGCACCAAGTCCGAGGTGGCCAAAGACCTGCCGCCCAAGATCGAAAACGTGCAGTACTGCGCCCTGGCCGACGAACAGATGGAGCTCTACAGCCTGCTTGCCAAGAAGTTGAAGGATCAGATCCTGAAGGACGTGGACGACAAGGGCATGGCCAAGAGCCAGATGTCCATCCTGGACGCCCTGTTGAAGCTCCGCCAGATCTGCTGCCACCCGCGCCTCTTGAAGCTCAACATCCCCGGGGTGTCTACCAACTTGCCCTCGGGCAAGTTCGACGCCTTCAAGGACATGGTCACGGACATCATCGAGGAAGGCCACAAGGTGCTGGTCTTCTCGCAGTTCGTACAGATGCTGCACATCATCCGTTCCTGGCTGCAGATCAGCAACATCCCCTTCTCGTACCTGGATGGCGCGTCCAAGGACCGCTTCGAGCAGGTGGACAACTTCAACAACAACCCGGATATCCCGATCTTCCTGATCTCCTTGAAGGCGGGTGGAACGGGCCTGAACCTGACCAGCGCAGACTACGTGATCCACTACGACCCGTGGTGGAACCCGGCCGTGGAAAGCCAGGCCACCGACCGCACGCACCGCATCGGTCAGACACGTCAGGTCTTCTCCTACAAGATGATCTGCCAGAACACCGTGGAAGAGAAAATCCTGCAACTCCAGGACATGAAACGCGGCGTTGCCGAGTCCATCATCCCCGGCAAGGACACCTGGAAGTCCTTGACGCGCGACGATCTGGAAATGCTCTTCGACGTCTAGCCCCCCCTCTCAGCGCACCTTCCGAGCGGCCGGTTTCTGACCGGCCGCTCTTTTTCCGGGCTGAGGTAGCTTCCCCATACGCCAAGAGCCCCTTGGACAGTCCGGGATGTGGCAACCATTTTCACGCATTGACAGCGCCGTGCCCGAATTGCATGATCGCAGCCCATGCCAGATGCCGCCCCCAGAGCACGGTCCATTGATCGAGACAGCAACGTGAACGCCATCCTCATCGACAACCACGACAGCTTCAGCCGCAATCTGGAGCATCTGCTGGCCGCGCGCCTGGGTCACGGCCCGCAACTGGTCAGCTACGACGATCTGCCGAACCTGTCCCCCCATGGCCGGGACCTGATCGTCATCTCCCCGGGACCGGGGTGGCCAGGGGACTATCCGGGCTACGGCCCCTGGATCGAATCCGGCGTTCCGGTACTGGGCATCTGCCTGGGGATGCAGATCATCAACGAGCATTTCGGCGGTCGCACCGACCGCCTGCAAGGCTGTGTGCATGGCAAGACCGAGGACATCGTGTTCCTGGGCCACACACGCACCGTGGCGCGCTACCATTCCCTGTACTGCTCGAAACTGGGCCCGGATCTTGAACTGACGGCCGGCAATGCGCAAGGTGTGCCCATGGCCTTCAGGCATCGCACCCTGCCGGTGATGGGTTTTCAGTTTCACCCCGAATCATTTTTGACCGACAACGGCGGAGAGTTCATCGACCATGCCCTGCACTCGTTCGGTATCGCTTGACGCACAGGCCTTCCTCGCCCTGGTCCATCGGCTGGCGCAAGACGGGCAGGCCGACCTGTTCCTGTCCGGCACGGACAGGCCGGACGAGTCACGTTGCGTCATCGGCTTCGCCCCCCGGGCCGAGTTGATTCTCGACGAAGGGACCACCCGCGCGAACATCGCAGAATTCTGCTTCGAGGCTCCTGGACCTACCCTGGGCTTCATCTCCTACACCTTCGGGCTGGGACTGCGCGGTGTGCGCTCAGAGAAATCCACGGACTTTCCCCTGGGGCACTTGAAGCAGTACGGGGCTATTCTTGAATACGACCTGACCTCCGGACAGGGTGAGATTCATGGTTCGGATGGCCTGGCCCTGGACGAACTCAGCACCCTGGCGCATGCCAGACTTGACAGCCCACCGCCTTTTTCCCCGCCACCGGCAACAGCCGTCCAGCAGAGCATGACGCGAGACGAATACGAGGCCGGGGTGCGCAAGACCCTGGAGGCCATCCGCGACGGCCAGAGCTACCAGCTGAACCTCTCCCTCAGGTTCTCGCGTCCAGCCCCGGACCTGGACATGCCGGGCTTGGCCATGGATCTCTGGCAACGTCACCCCGCGGCGTTCTATGCCCTGTTTCACAGCGGACCGTTGACACTCCTCTCCACCTCGCCCGAGCGTTTCCTGCGCGTCACGAACGGGGAGGTCCTGTCCCAACCCATCAAGGGCACCTTGCACTTTGAGCGCTACACCCCGGGGCTGGAACGCCAAGTCACCGAGTCCCCCAAGGAGAGCGCCGAACTGTCCATGGTCGTGGACCTGATCCGCAACGACATCTCGCAGCACTGCGAATACGGCTCGGTGCGGGTGGAGGATCACAAGTCGACCTTCGTCGTGGACAACCTGGTACAGATGTACTCCAACGTGCGCGGACGACTGCGGGAGGAATCCACGGTCATCGACCTGCTGCTAGACGCCTTCCCGGGCGGATCGGTCACCGGCTGCCCCAAGCGGCGCAGCATGGAACTCATCGAGGCCCTGGAACCCCACGCCCGCGACGTCTACTGCGGCAGCTTCGTGATCATCCGCGGCAAGCGGGACATGGACTCGTCCATCGCCATCCGCACCTGCTGGCACGACGCCCGCTCGAAGACCTTCTCCTTCTGCGCGGGCAGCGGCATCGTGGTGGACTCCGACCCTCAGAAAGAGTACCGGGAGACGGTGGCCAAAGCCGAGAAATTCCTGGTCCTGGGGACTGCATGATCTTCTATTGGAAAGATGAATACCGCGAAGACCGCATCGTCCTGTCCGTAACGGGACCGGCCGTGCGCTACGGTTTCGGATTCTTCGAGACCCTGTACTGGGATGGAGCGCGCACCGCGCGCCTTGAAATGCATCTGGCGCGGCTGTTCGGCAGTCTGATGGCCTTTGGCCTGGCCTTTCAGGAAGAAGATTTCGAGGAGGTCATCTCCCAGGTGGCGCACAAGAACGGGCTCACGGGCCGGACGGCGCGCATCAACATCCAATACCCCGTGGACGAACCGGGAGCGGTGCGGGCCATTGTCACGGTCGCGCCCTACAGCCCCCCCAGCCGCGCCCTGAGCCTGGCCCTCTCGCCCCGGCCCCTGCATTTCTGGTTGGGCCTGCACAAGAGCACCAATCACCTGACCTACCACCTGGAGCACCAGGGAGCCCTGGCCTCAGGCCTGGACGGAACCGTCCTGGCCACACCCTGCGGTCATCTGCTGGAAGCGGCGCACGCGGCCCTGCTGTTCAGCGACGGCGACAGGTTTCTGACCCCGTCCCCGCCAGGCCAGGGTCCAGAGGCCCCGGGACTCCTGCCAAGCACGGCCCTGGCCGCGGCCAGCGAGGCCCTCTCGATCACGGCGCGCCCCATCCGAGTGGACGAGATCAACGGCTTCCAACAAGCCTGGGCTCTCAACTCGCTGTTGGGCATGCAGCCCCTGGCAGCCATCGGTCAGTGGGAATTCAGCCCCGATGCCGAAACCGCCACGCGCGTGACCGCAATCATCCACAATGCATAGGCCCCGCGCCGCAAGAAAGAGAACAAGCAATGAATATCACCGTCACCACCCCGGCCCTGCTGTTCCCGGCCATCTCGCTGTTCATGCTGGCCTTCACCAACCGCTTCCTATCCCTGGGGGCGCGTATCCGCAGCCTGCACGACAAGTACCGCCAGGACCGCGACGACTCCGTGCGCAAGCAGATCCGCAACCTGCGCAAGCGGGTGCACATGATCCGCAACATGCAGGGTCTGGGCGTCTTGTCCATGTGCGCCTGCGTGCTGTCCATGATCTGCCTGTTCGAGGACCTGATCATGGTCGGGCAATTGCTGTTCGCCCTGTCCCTGCTCTTCCTGCTGTCCTCGCTGTTCATCTCCTTCCTGGAGATCAAGATCTCGGTGCAGGCCCTGGACATCCTGCTGGAAGACCTGGAAAAGGACTAGCAGGCATTCCCCCGCAATACCTTGCGCGCATTGCCACGGAGGGACTGGCACCAGAGGAGACGATCCTGCGGGCGAAGGCCGCTCAATCCTCTGCGTCGCGGTTGCGCACGTCTGTGCGCCAGGGGTTGAAGCGTGCGCAGCAACCCTCGCCCTGATACAGGGCCGTGCGATATTGCTCGCGCTTCGCGGGGTCCAGCATCAACTGACAGACATACCGACCACGCACTTCGTCCCAGTGGATGTCCGGACAGGGGCGGCAATAGCCGTACAATTCGTGGGAGACATGACACTGGTCGTTCAGGCAGCACCAGCCGCAGCCCACGCAAGGCGGAGCCTGGGGTTCGAAAAGGACGGTTGGGGCTGAAGGAACAATTGAGGCTGAAGGAACGATTGAGGCTGAAGGAACGACTGAATCCAAGTTATTGATCGAAGCTGAGGGGACGTTGGAATGGCTCAAGAGAGGAGCTCCGGGTTACAAAGTTATCCGGAATCCGGTCTCTAACGGCTACGCCCTTTGCGGTACCTTGGACAGCTCTATTTCCCAAAATCAATCTGAATCGACCCCCTGAAGCGGATTGATCCCGGGGGCAGGACCCGCAACCAGGCCCCTGCCCATCTGCACAATAGAGGCCGATACCCGCCCCGCTCCAGCGCGAGGTCTGCGCCCCGGTTTCCCCCCCCTGAATGCAGCGCCCAACACGAGCGTTGACATCCCCCGTCCCCTGCCCCACAAATAGACGTGATGCAGACAAGCCCCAAAACCATCCCAGATTTCGACCGCGAGCACCTCTGGCACCCCTACACCTCCATGCGGGACCCGCTGCCCGTCTACGAGGTCGTGAGTGCGCACGGGGTTCGCCTGCGCCTGGCCGACGGACGGGAACTCATCGACGGCATGGCCTCGTGGTGGAGCGCCATTCATGGCTATTCCCATCCAGCCATCGTCTCCGCCATCCAGAAACAGGCCTCGGACATGGCGCATGTCATGTTCGGCGGCATCACCCACCGCCCGGCCGTGGAACTGGCCGAACGCCTGATTGAGCTGGCCCCGGACGGACTGGACAGGGTTTTCCTGGCGGATTCGGGTTCGGTGTCCGTGGAAGTGGCCATGAAGATGGCCTACCAGTACTGGCTGTCCCAGGGGACCCCGGGCCGTACGCGCCTGCTCACGGTACGCGGCGGCTACCACGGCGACACCTTCGGGGCCATGGGCGTCTGCGACCCGGAGGGGGGCATGCACCAGTTTTTCAAGGGCATCGTCCAGGAGCACCTCTTCGCCCCCAGGCCGGAGCCGCTGTTCGGTGTGCCCTGGGACGAAACGCACATCGAAGCCTTCGCCCGACTCATCCGTCAGCATACCCACGAACTGGCTGCCGTGATCCTGGAGCCCGTGGTCCAGGGCGCGGGAGGCATGCATTTCTATTCCCCCGCCTTCCTACGCCGGGTCCGCGAACTGTGCGACGAGACGGGGGTGCTGCTCATCGCCGACGAGATCGCCACGGGCTTCGGGCGTACGGGACAGATGTTCGCCTGCGACTGGGCAGGCGTGACCCCGGACATCCTGTGCGTTGGCAAGGCCCTGACCGGTGGGACCATGACCCTGGCCGCCACCCTGGCCAACCGCCGCGTGTCCGACGGCATCTCGGGCGGACGCCACGGCATCCTCAACCACGGGCCGACCTTCATGGGCAACCCCCTGGCCTGCGCCGCGGCCAATGCCAGTCTGGAGTTGCTGGTGGACTCCCCCTGGGAGGAGCGGGTGGACCTGATCGAGGCCCAACTGCGCCGCGAGCTGTCCCCCTGTGCACAACTGCCCACGGTGCATGATGTGCGCATACTCGGGGCCATCGGCGTGATTGAGTGCACCCGTCCGACAAGCATGGCCGCCATGCAGCAGTTTTTTGTGGATCGCGGGGTCTGGGTCAGACCCTTTGGGCGACTGGTCTATGTCATGCCGCCCTATGTCATCACCCCCAAGGACCTTTCGCAGGTCACCACCGCCATGGCCGAGGCCGTGGCCCAAGAGGAATTATTCGCATGAGTACCCTGCCCCCGAAGCTGTTCATCACCGGAACGGATACCGATGTCGGCAAGACCTTGGTCAGCGCCATGCTCATGGCGGGCCGGGGCGGGTACTACTGGAAACCCATCCAGACCGGCTGCCGGGAGACGACCGACACGGCCACGGTCCGGGGCCTGACCGACCAACCCAAACACCGTTTCCTGCCCGAGGCCTATTGCCTGACCGAACCCCTCTCGCCCCATGCCGCCGCCGAGTTGGACGGCATCAGCGTGGATGTGGACGCCATGCGAATCCCGGACTTCCCTGATGGTGAACCTTTGGTAGTGGAGGGGGCCGGCGGGGTCATGGTGCCTCTGGGGCCCGGCCATTTCATGCTGGACCTGATGCGCCTGCTGGACCTGCCCGTGCTGGTGGTGGCCCGCAGCGGTCTGGGCACCATCAACCACACCCTGCTGACCCTGGCGGCCATTCGCCGCGCGGGGTTGATTATCGCCGGCGTGGTCCTGAACGGAGAGCGCAACGCGGGAAACCGTGCGGCCATCGAGGCCTTCGGCAATATCACTGTCGTGGCCGAGATCCCACCGCTGACGGACCTATCGCCCAAGGCCCTGTCACGGGGTTACCGGGAATTCTTCACCGTCTGAGCGAACCGCCCGGCACTGAAAACGGATGGAAGAATGCACAGGCCTGACCGTTTCGCGGCCAGGCTTTTTCCGTGCCCCTGCCCAATGATGATCAGTTGAGAAGACAAAGAGATTTCGATGCGCTCAGCGGGGAAAGATCAACCCCGACGACCCCACAGAAACAGGACGCGATAGGTGGCGCGAACGCCCCCTGCGGTGGCGAAGCGGGCTTCATACAGCTCGCGAAAGGCCTCCCAGCGATCACGCGAGAAGGCACGCTTACCCGCGGTGCAGGTGGCCCCGGTGCTTTGCAGCTGTTTCAGGAAGGCGCGGACCGAGGGATATTCACGGACATACTCAATGACCCGCTGCGAGTATTCGATACCCGGCTCGGCGGCAAGGATCTCCGGATAGAGCCCAGCCCCGGGCATATCCAGTACCGACCCGAACCCGGTCTCGGCGCTGGCCTGTGCCAATTCGGCCAGGGTGCCCCGCACGAACAGGCACAAGGCGAAACGTCCGCCGGATTTCAGCAGGCGCAGATTCGCGGGCAGGGATACGGCGGGATCGGCATACCATTGCAGGGTCGAAGCGCTGACCAAAAGATCAGCCACGCCCTCGCGCAGGGGCGCGGCCTCGCCGTCGGCCACCAGCAGGGTCTCGCCGAGGCCGGTAACGGCCGTGGGAACCAGCATGCCCGGGGCGATGTCCAGCCCCAGATAGCACTGCCAACCCGCACGCGAACGCACCAGATCCGTGAGCAGCCCACCGCCCGCGCCGATCTCCACGGTCACGGGATAGCGCCCCTTGGGCACCAGTCCGGCACAGTGAACCGCGGCCTCGCGCTGCACATCGGCCGCAGCGGCGTAAGTGCTACCAGCCCGGCTGAAATGCGTCGCGACCCGTTTCTTCATACAGAATGCCCAGGAGAATGGTTTCGGAAGGATAATGGCCAAAGGCCATGAGCGACCGCCAGGAACCGGCCAGCAGGGCGGCTACGTCGCTGCCTGCTGATGCGGGCACAATGGCGTCGTCGGCCCCGTGCACGATGCGCACATTGGCCCCGCTCTCGCCAGGGGTGATGATCGCGCAGGATTCCAGCAGATAGTCCAGGCCCGCGGCCAGAACCCGGGTGTCGTCCCCGTGGCTGAAGGCGATCCTGGGCGCGGCGCAATTGCGCCAGAAGGCGCGCACCGTACGCTCCGGCCCCTCGGCCAGAATGGTGTCGCGCATGCGCTGCACTGTGGCGCGCGGCACATGGACACAGAAATTCATGAAAGGCGACAACAGCACCACCCGCCGCCAGCGTGCAAACAGTTCGCCACGATGCTTGAGCACCAGATGCGCCCCTGTGGACCAGGCCATGAGCACCTCGCCTCCCTGACGCAGATTCTCCAGCACCTCGGCCTCGGAACCGTCGCTGAACGGGGTCACGAATTCAACCAGTGCTGACAGGCGCGGGAACAGTTCGGGATACCCGGCCCAGCCGGACACGAAGACCACCCTGCTCATGGCCCGCCCTGGGCGGCCAGGGCTTCCAGCCCGGCGCACAACAACGCCATGTCCTCCTCTTCCAGGTCGGCCCGCAGGGACAGGCGCAGGCGCGCGCTACCTTCGGGCACGGTGGGCGGCCGAATGGCCGGGGCGAACACTCCCTGGTCCATCAGGAAATCACGGGCCGCCAGAGCGACCTCATTGCCCCCCAGCAGGATGGGGATGATCTGTGTGCTGCTGGAGCCGATGTCGAACCCCAGCCTGCGCAACACACCGCGCAACTGGCTGGTCAGCAGCATCAGGCGCTCGCTCCGGCTGTGGTCGCCCCGCACCACAGCCAGGGCCGCGAGGCTGGCCCCCACCACGGCAGGCGGCAGGGAGGTGGAAAAGATGAAAGCCCGTCCGAAATTGCGCACCCCATCCACGATGTCCCGCCTGGCGGCGATGAACGCCCCGTAGGAGCCCAGGGCCTTGGAGAAGGTGCCCATGTGCACGTCGACCTCGTCCTGCAGGCCCAGGGCATGCGCCAACCCCCGCCCGCGCCCCAGAACGCCGGTGGCATGGGCCTCGTCCAGCACCAGCAGCGCACCGTGATCGCGGCACAGGGGCAGCAGTGCTTCCAGGTCGGCGACGTCGCCGTCCATGCTGAACACCGTGTCCGTGACCACGAGCTTGCGCGGGACGTCCGCATGCTTGCTCAACAGCGCGGCCAGATGATCGAGGTCGTTGTGGCGATAGCGCACATGCTCGGCGCGTGAGAGCAGGATGCCGTCCACGATGCTGGCGTGGTTCAGCCGGTCCGAAAAAACCACGGTGTTGCGATCGGCCAAGGACGACAGGACGCAGAGATTGGCCGCGTATCCGGAGCCCAGGCACACGGCATCTTCCTGCTCCTTGAATGCGGCGATCTCGCGGTCCAGCTGATCGTACAGGGCGTAGTTCCCGGTGACCAGGCGAGAGGCCCCGCTGGACGCGCCATACTCCTGCACGGCCCGGATGGCTCCGTCCCGCAGTTCGGGTGCCCCGGCCAGCCCCAGATAGTTGTTGGAGGCCAGATTGAGCAACCTGCGCCCGCCATGCTCGATATACAGCTCCGCCCCGCGGTCCACGGGAGGAATCTCCCGGAATTGCGAGCGCTGTTCCAGCCCGGCGCGCCGGCTGGCGAAAAAATCGTTCCATGCTGTGTTTCTTGCCATCAGTGGTGGTCAGCTACCTCAAAAGATGTGCTTGTGCAATGCGCCCCAGCCCCTGTCAGGGATCACGTCTTCCCCCTGGTGCCAATCCCGTCCACCAGGCCCGGCCTCAGGCACCCTCGGCGTCAATGACCCCAACCGTTTCTTGAGCCGGATCAACGCGCGAATACCAACACAGTAAGTAAATTGCCCGGCCCTGACAATGCGCGGCTTGCTCCAACCAGCGGCCCCAATTGAGCAGCGGACAGGCCCCAGACCATACGTGACGCCCGGTTCGCCACGACCGACCACCCGTTCAAGGCTCCCACGACGACAGGAGCCAATCCCGGCAAGGTCTTCAGTCCTCTGGACAGCGGGGACCTTTTCTGTGATTCATGAGAGACCATCCGGCCGGATCGCGCTCCCCCTCCGAGCCCCGGATGTCGTGCTGTACAGACGGGGGGGCCACTGCCGCCCATCCGAGGCGCGCAGACTTCACGGAGGTCGCTTCATGGCCTTTTCCCTGCCCACCTATGTCGAACCCGATTTCAGCCACGCCCTCCTCAAGGACGCCCCCCTGGCGCAGTTCAAACCGGTGTTGCAGCCGGGTGTGGCCCCGGAGGGTTACCATGCCACGGCCATCTTCCCGGAGTACTATCATCTGCGCCCCGGGGTCTGGAAACTGCCCCGCCAATCAAGGATGGATTGCGTGGTGGTCCGACAAGGCGACGAGCAACTCGCGGTCAAGGAATTCAGGAATCTCTCCCTGGGCGACCAAGTCGCCTGCGGACGCCGCGAGGACGGCGAGGATGGCATCTACGTGCATACCGAACCCTTCGGGGGCACGGCCCTGGAAAAAGAGAAATTCGCCTTCCGCACGGGCATGAGCCGCGAGACCTCGTTCTCCATCGACTACGACGAACTCTACGCCCTACTGGAGCACGAACGCGAGCACGGATTCATCTGCTGGGTCCTGGGACCCGCCGTGGTCTTCGACCACGACTCCCGCGAAGCCATGGCGAAACTCGTCGGCGACGGCTATGTGCACGGCCTGCTGGCGGG
Source organism: Pseudomonadota bacterium (assembly GCA_018816865.1). Classification (GTDB taxonomy): domain Bacteria; phylum Desulfobacterota; class Desulfovibrionia; order Desulfovibrionales; family Desulfovibrionaceae; genus Desulfovibrio_Q. The sequence goes on along the minus strand of JAHIUW010000026.1, from coordinate 15,628 downwards.
CAATGCCCTGGCGACCCATGATCTGGAGGGGGCCTTCTACACCACCGCCCTGGGCCAGGGACTCTACAACAAGCGCACCGCGAACCTGGGCCATTACCACCACCTGGACGCCCTGAACCGCATCCGCGCCCTGGGGTCCATGGAGCAGGCCGTGCGCTCCGGGCAGGTCAAGAACGGGGTCATGAAGGCCATCATCGAGCAGGGCATCCCTTATGTCCTGGCCGGTTCCATCCGTGATGACGGCCCCATGCCCGAGGTCATCGCCAGCGCCTACGAGGCCCAGGACGCCATGCGGGCCATCGTCAAACAGGCCACCACGGTCATCGCCATGGCCACCCAGCTGCACTCCATCGCCGTGGGCAACATGACCCCCTCCTACACGACCATGGAAAACGGCATGGTGCGCCCGGTCTTCTTCTACAGTGTGGACATGTCAGAATTCGTGGTCAACAAGCTGGCCAACCGGGGCTCGTTGTCCGCACGCTCCATCCTGACCAACGTCCAGGATTTCGTGGTCACCACGGCGCGTGGGCTGAACACCAGAGGCAACGGCTAGCCCGACAGGCGAGCCACTCTCCGCAGGGTCCCTCTGCAAGACAATCCTGAGCGAGCGATCCTGCCCAACGGATCGCTCGCTCCAGTCCCAAGCCGCTCCAGCCCGGGCATCCTTGCAGCCTTCAGGCATCCCCTCTGCAGTTCTGTGCTGTTTTGCATCCCAGGAAAGTGTGCTACGCTTTGGGTCGATCCGTACCCCAGTGCTGCCTGCCCTTCACTGAACAAACAGGATGCGAACCATGCTGACCAGATTCAGTCTCACCGCCAAACTGGCCCTTGGCTTCGGAATTGTCATCCTGCTGCTGCTGGCGGTCGGGTCCGTTGGTATCTTCGAGATACAGACCCTGCGTACCATCAATCAGAACATGTTCCAGCACCCCTTCACGGTCAGCAACACCGTGCGCAAGCTCGACGCCGACATCATCAGGATGCATCTGACCATGAAGGATCTTGTCCTGGCCCAGAACCCCGCAGAGATGGAGCACTCCATCGCCCTGGTGGATCGCCTGGAGGCGAAGGTTTTCGAAGGCTTCAAGGTCGTTGGCGCTCGCTTCCTGGGCGATCCGGCCATGGTCCAGCAGGCATTGACGCATGTGCAGGAGTGGAGGCCCATCCGGGACGAAGTCATCGCGCTGATACGCGAGGGCAAACCTAGCGAGGCCGCCGACATCACCAAGGGCAAGGGTGCCGTGCATGTGGACCGCATCAGCGAGTCCATGCGCGAGCTCAGCGACTTTGCGCAGTCCAAGGCCATCCAGTTCAACCACGAAGCCGACCACACAGGATGGCTATTGATCGTTTTCCTGTCCGTCCTGACCATTGTTTCCATCGTGGGCAGCATCTTCCTGACGTCTACCATCACCCGCTCCATCACGGTTCCCGCTTATGAAATCGTGGAGGTCTCCGAGGCCATCGCCCGCGGGGATTTTTCAAAAACAATCACCTATACCAGCAAGGACGAAATCGGGGAGATGGCCAACAGCCTGCGACACATGCTCAGCGGGGTCGTGGGCAAGGGCCAGTCCATCATCAACAGCATCCCCGTTCATTTCTGGACCACGGACAAGAACCTGAACATCACCTTCATCAACGATCTGGCCGCCAATGCCGTGGGCCTGCCAACCACCTCCGGCGGGCAGCGCGACAGCGAGCCCCTGACCGTTGCCGATGACCTGAGGGATGACGAGGAAATCACGCTGTCGCTGGCCCAGCGCAGTCTGAGCACCGGCAGGCGCATGATGCATGACGTCCATTTCACCCGAAACGACAAGGTGCTGCACCTGCATCTGGTGACCTCGCCACTCAGGGACACCAACGACGAAATCGCCGGGGTCATGGGCTTCGCCCTGGACATCACCCGGCACAAAGAGATCGAAGACGAACTGCGCATCGCCATCGACGCCGCCACCAGGGCCCGCAGGGTCAAAGGGGAATTCCTGGCCAACATGAGCCACGAGATCCGCACCCCCCTGTCCGGGATACACGGCATGCTGCGACTTCTGGAGGGTTCCAATCTGGATGAGGAGCAAAAGCGGTGGATCTCCATGGCCATGGCCTCGGGCCAGAACCTGCTCACGGTGATCAACGACATCCTTGACCTGTCCAGGCTCGAAGCGGGCAGGCTGGAGCTCGCCAACGAGCCCTTCATCCTGACCAACAGCCTGGAGACGGTCATCAACAACTTCCAGCTTTTGGCCCAAACCAAGGGCATCGGCCTGCGCTACGAACTGGACCCCGGCATCCCCCAGCAGATCGGAGGGGATGACATCCGCCTGAGGCAGGTGCTCTTCAACCTGGTGGACAATGCCGTGAAGTTCACCCCCAAGGGCGAGGTCGTGCTCAAAACGTTTCTCTACGAGGAACACCCCGAGGCCCTGACCCTCGGCTTCACTGTCTCGGACACGGGGATCGGCATCCCCAAGGACCAACAAAAAGACCTCTTCACTGAATTCGTCCAGGTGAGCTTCACGCCCAGCCGCCCCTACCAGGGATCGGGACTCGGATTGGCCATCACCAAACAGCTGGTCACGCTGATGCGTGGCGACATCGCGGTGGACAGCACCCCACGCCTGGGAACCATCGTGCGTTTCACGGCCCGCTTCGACAAGGTCCAGAGCGCTGCCGCGCAGGCCCCGGTAACGCAGGGACAGGTCTCTTCACCGGGCAACCTGCGCATCCTGCTGGCCGAGGACGACCGCATCAATCAGCTGGCTCTGGTGACCATGCTCAGGCAGGCTGGACATGAGGTCCTGGCCGTGGACAACGGGCAGGAGGCTGTGGAGGCCTTTCAGCAGGCTGACTACGACTGCATTTTCATGGATATCCAGATGCCGCAGATGAACGGTCTGGAGGCCACAAGAATCATCAGGGAGCAACACTCGGCCGACATTCCCATCATCGCCCTGACCGCCCACGCCATGAAGGGCGATCGGGAATCGTTTCTGAGCCAGGGTCTGTCAGACTATGTGGCCAAGCCGGTGATGCCCGACGAACTGAACGAGGCGCTGAGCCGGGTCACCCCGCGAAGCCGGGCCTGATCCGCACCCAGCGAGCATCCAGCAGAGCGGTCAACCGCCCGCAACGATCCGGGTCCCCACGCGCCCGGCCACGGCCGCCTCGATCTCCTCGATGGAACAAATGATGGCCCTGGCACCACCGGATTCCACAAAGCGGACACAAGCCAGGACCTTGGGCCCCATGGACCCGGCGGGAAAGGCCCCGGCTTCCAACAGTTCCCTGGCCTTGGACGCCGTCAATTCCGCCAGCAGGCGTTCATCGGGGCCACCGTAATCCAGGTACGCCCCCGCAACATCCGTGGCCACCACGAACAGGTCCACCCCGACCTCGCGGGCCAGGAGCGCACTGGCCAGGTCCTTGTCGATGACCGCGTCCACCCCGCAGAACCGCCGACCCTCGCGGACCACGGGGATCCCACCACCGCCGCAGCAGATCACGATGAATCCCGCATCGATGAGTTGCCGAATCTCCTGCTTCTCCACGATGGTCACCGGCTCGGGCGAGGCCACCACCCTGCGCCAGCCCTTGGCGGTCTTGCGCACGGGGTATGGAACAACGGGTTCTTCGCCTTCTCCCAGCACCGGGCCGATGGGTTTGGTGGGATGCAAAAAAGCCGGGTCGCTGGGCCGGACCACCACGTAGCTCAGCAGGCTGACCAAAGGCCGATGCACCAGAGGGTCCAGGTGCATCAGCTCCGTGTCCAGAGTGGACTCGATCATGTACCCGATCTGTCCCTGGGTCTGAGCCACCAGGATCTCCAGGGGCAGGGGCAGAGAATCGCCACAGCATTCCTGGCGCAGCAGCAGATCCCCCACCTGCGGGCCGTTGCCATGGGTGATGATCAGACGATACTCCTGCGCCAGGCGGGCGGCCTGGGACAGGGGCAGGCGCAGATTCTCGAACTGCTCAGGGATGGTCCCGGTCTGTCCCTTGCGGATCAGGGCATTGCCGCCAAAGGCCAGAAGCAGCGTCTCGCGCTGAGCGCGGGGCACGGCTCAGGCCCCGATCCGAGCGGCCAGACGGCGCGTCAGCACCTCTTCCAAGGTCAGGCCCGGGGCGTCACCGTATTCGTAGCGCACACGCATGAAGGGTTTGTCCACCTTGATTATGCGCGACAGATCCACCGGGGTCCCGAACAGGACCATGTCGCAATCCACGGCCGCGATGGTGGCTTCCAGATCGGCCACCTGCTGGTCGCTGTAGCCCATGGCGGGCAGGACAGGACCGATATGCGGGTAACGCCTGAAGACCTCGCCGATGGAGCCGGCAAGGTACGGGCGGGGGTCCACCAGCTCGGCTGCGCCACAGTTGTGCGCGGCCACGCTGCCCGCCCCGAAGGGCATCCCGCCGTGGGTGATGGTCGGCCCGTCCTCCACAACCAGCACCCGCTTGCCCTTGATCCGGGCGGGATCAGCAACGGTCACCGGAGATTCGGCGCAGACGATGTCGGCCCCGGGGTTATGCTCGCGAATGTTGCGGCGCACTTCTTCCACCCGATCCAGGGAGGCGGTGTCCACCTTGTTGATCAGGGCGATGTCGGCCATCAGCAGGTTGGTTTCGCCGGGATAGTAGCTCAGCTCATGCCCGGCGCGGTGGGGATCGAAGACCGTGATCTGAACGTCGGGACGGTAGAAGGACGTGTCGTTGTTGCCGCCATCCCAGACCACCACGTCGGCCTCGGCTTCGGCCTGGCGCAGGATCAGTTCGTAATCCACCCCCGCATAGACGATGACGCCCATCTCCACCAAGGGCTCATACTCCTCGCGTTCCTCAATGGTGCACTTGTGGCGCTCGAAATCCTCAAGGGTTGCGAAACGCTGCACCACCTGCCGCGAGAGATCGCCGTAGGGCATGGGATGGCGCACGGCCACCACCTTCTTGCCCTGGGCCTGAAGGATGCGGCACACCTTGCGCGTGGTCTGTGACTTGCCGCAGCCCGTGCGCACAGCACACACGGCCACCACGGGTTTCACGGAGCTGAGCATGGTGTAGCTGGCCCCAATCATGATGAAGTCCGCGCCCTCGGCCATGCAGGCCGAGGCCTTGTGCATGACCTCGATGTGGGGCACGTCGGAATAGGAAAAGGCCACAAGGTCCACGCGATGCTCACGGATCAACTCGCGCAGCCTGTCTTCGGGATGGATGGGGATGCCCTGGGGGTAGCCTTCCCCGGCCAGGATGGCGGGGTATACGCGGTCCTCGATGCCCTCGATCTGGGTGGCGGTGAAGGCCAGCACCTCGTAGCGGGGGTTGCCCCTGAAGTAGACGTTGAAGTTGTGGAAGTCGCGGCCCGCCGCGCCCATGATGATCACCTTCTCAATCATGTTCCCCCCGCTGTTTACTTGGTTGTCCCTGCTCCCTTGGTATCAGGACCGCACTTCTCGGCACAGGGCGCGTTTGCGTCGCCCAGCCTGGCCCCACAGGCCCCGCCGATCTGCCAACCATCGTGGGAGGCGGCGTCCTCGTGGGGCTCCACGTGGATGGTGACCTGGGTCCCGGGCAGGGCCTGGTGAATCTCAGTCTCGATGGCGCAGCACAGGGCGTGGGACTGGGCCACGCTGACCATACCCGGCACCAGCAGATGAAAATCGATGAACCGCCTGGAACCGGACTTGCGCGTACGCAGAGCGTGATACTCGCTGCCCTGCCCGGCGTGGGCGCGGATGGCCGCGTCAACGGCCTTGAGCTCGTCTCCGGGCAGGGCCACGTCCATCAGTCCCCAGAAGGAGCGCCGGATGAGCGACACGCCGGTGAAGACGATGTTCAGAGCCATGAGCACGGCGATGGCGGGATCGAGGATGGCCCATGAAGGCGGCGCGACCATCAGCACCGAAAGCCCGATGACCAAGCCCGCCGAGGTCCAGACGTCCGTCATCAGATGCTTGGCGTCGGCTTCCAGAGTGATGGAGTCGAATCGACTGGCCGCGCGCAGCAGGGCCTTGGCCGTGGCATAATTAACGACCGAGGCCGCCAGGGCCATGACCAGCCCAAAGCCCAGATGATCCGGCATCGTGGGATGCATGAACCGCCCGGCAGAGGCCGTGACGATGCCCACGGCGGCCACAATGATCAGGATGCCCTCCACTCCGCTGGAAAAATACTCGGCCTTGCCGTGCCCGTAGGCGTGACTGTCGTCAGCCGGGCGCATGGCGTGGGTCAGCACCAACAAGGCCAGCATGGCAGCGGCCAGATTGACCAGGGATTCCGTGGCGTCGGACAACAGGCCCACTGAGTCCGTCAAAAAATAGGCCCCGAATTTCAGGACCAGGGTGGTCACGGAGGCGGCGATGGAATACAGCGCGTAGCGCGCGGGTGAAGTGGGCATGGACTGCTCTTGGTTGATGTGGGCCGGAGCCGCGCCAAAGGTCCCCGTCCCTACGGGGTGCGACCAGGGCAATTGTATGCCGGAACTGCAATCGATTCAAGGCTCTCCTGAATATCAGGCCCAGCCAGGCGGTGCAAAAAATCCTTGCCTTGCGGGGCAGGTGGTTCTATCTGAGGACTGTTTTGGAAATCGGATGAAGGCAGCAGGAGAGTCCCCGCCACGAGCGGAGCGCCGAAGAAGTGAATCTTTCAGGCAAAAGGACTGCTGCCGGACGAGCCTCTGGAGAGACCCCGATCGCGGGGCGCCGAAGGAGCAAGCCAGGAGACCCCTGGTGAAACTCTCAGGCAAAAGGACAGAGGAAGCCAGCACACGTGTCAACGTGCGCCTTTTTTGCTTCCCCCTCCCCAGACTGGTTCCGGTTCCCATCACCCGCTTCGCATGGCGGCGCTCCTTGCCCTTTGCGACTGCTCAGGCGCGCCAATCCAGACGACCGGCGCAAAGACGCCTGCACGGTCAGGGCAAGACAACCCCGTCCTGGGCGCGGAGCGTGACCTTCCGCGTCCCGGCAGCCGGGAGACGGTGCCAAAGACGTACGCAACAGATGGCAATCGGTTCCCTCCTTGGGAATCGTCGAAGGCCGCCACCCCTGGGGAGGGGTGGCGGCCTTTCTAATCTTCCTGTCCCGCTCAAAAACACAATATGATCCCCCGGACAACTGCCGGGGCACCACCGCCGTCTGCACGACGCTACACGGGGGAGACCACGTCCGCGAAGGGATACGGCCCGGGAAAACTATGCCCACCTCCCGGAATCAGCCCGAAATGGGTCACCAGTTCGGGAGGGCGCCCGGCCAGGGGTTCGTACAGATGCAGAGCCAGACCAGCGGGTTCCAGCATGAACTGGGACGGGGCCTCCAGGGTCAGGTCCAGGGCCAGTTGCATGGCCACCGAAGGCGCAATACAGACCATGGTGCCCCCAAAGGAGCGCATCACGGGCCGATGCATATGCCCGCAGCAGATTCGCAGGACATTGGGGGCGCGACTGATCACAGCCTCCAACTCGTCGGCCATCACAAAGGCTTCGGCGTCCATGTTGCCGATACCCACGGGAAACGGGGGGTGATGCATGAAAATCACCGAGGGCTTGCCATCGCCAAGCACGGCCTCAAGCCAGAGCAATTCCCGTTTGTCGAGCCCGCCGCCATGCCGGCCCGGAAGCAACGTGTCCAAGCCCACCAGCCTGAGGGCAAAGCGATCCTCCACAAAACAGAGGCTGTCGCCGACTGGCCCGGCGGCCATGTATTCGTGATCCGGGAAGGCCTCCCGCAATCGCTCCCGCTGGTCATGATTGCCAGGCACGATCCACAAGGGCACGTCCAGGCCGCCCAGAATTCGTGCGGCCTCGGCGTAAGCCTCAGGTTGTCCGGCATCGGCAACGTCACCGGTGACGACAACGGCATCGGCTGCGGGAACCAGGGCCTTCACATGGGCCACGGCCCGTTCCAGCGCCTGGGTGGTTTCGGCCCTTCCATAAGCCGTTCCGCTGGCAGTGACATGAAAATCCGAGAGCTGGGCGATCAGCATGCCCTGCCACCTCCCAGAGAGCGCAGTCCTTCGGGCGCAACATTGAACGACACAGAATCACCAATGCTGAACGCCTGGTCACCCGGAGCGTCCAGGATGCAGCGTGCGCCCCCTTCCAGAAGCACCCTGAGCCGGGTCTTCTGCCCCAGGAAACTGGCCGATATCACTGCACCGGTCAACAACGCCGCCTCCTGGCTGACGATGCTGATGGCCTCGGGTCTGAAGAACAGTTCCACCTCCGAGCGCCCTGTGCCGCAGACGCCTTCCAGGGCCGACAAGGCCAATTCGCGCCCACCAGGGAACTGCAGCCGATCCGCAAGCACGGGACAGATCAGGGTGTTCACCGTGCCGATGAAGTCCGCCACGAAGCGATTGGCAGGGTTGAAATAGATGTCGCGAGGCGAACCGGCCTGGACCACCTCGCCATGGTCCATGACCACGACGACATCGCCCAGGGCCATGGCCTCGCCCTGATCATGGGTCACATAGACCGTCGTGATCCCCAGGCGCTTGAGCAGCAGATCGATCTCGCCGCGCAGGGAATCACGCAGCTTGGCGTCCAGGGCCGTCAGGGGCTCGTCCAGCAACAACACCCGAGGGCGCACGGCAATGGCACGGGCCAGGGCCACACGCTGGCGTTGACCGCCGGACAGTTGGTCCACCTTGCGGTCGGCCAGATGCTCGATCTGCATCATGGCCAGCATCTCCTTGACGCGGGCACCGCGTTTGGACACGTCGTCGCCACGCACACGCAGGCCATACTCGATATTGCGGGACACGGTCAGATTCGGAAACAGGGCGTAGCTCTGGAAGACCATGCCCACGTTGCGTTTTTCAATGGGCACATCGGTCACGTCGTCGTCTCCGAACAGGACGCGCCCGCCCGCATCCGGAGATTCCAGCCCGGCGATGATGCGCAAGGTCGTGGTCTTGCCGCAGCCCGAGGGTCCCAACAGGACCACGGTCTGACCTGCGGTGATGGTCATGTCAAAAGGCTTCAGGGCCAATGTCCCGTCAGGAAACGTCTTGCCACAGGACTGCAGGACCACGGGCACGCCCCGGCTTTCCCGCTGAATGTCGGCAGTGATCATGGGTGGTACCTCCATCAGGTCGGACAGCGCCAAATCAGCGGTCGCGACCTTGGCAACACTCCTGGAGCCTACCCATTGCATGGCCGTCAGGAGTGGAATGATCAGAACAAAAAAGTACAACGTATACGCCGAGCCAATCTCCAGGCGCATGGATGCGTAGCTGTCGGCCAGGCCCACGGGCAGGGTCTTGGTCAGCGGGGTATGCAGCATCCAGGTCAGGTTGAACTCACCGATGGACAGGGTGAAAACCATCAGCGCCCCGGACACGATGCCCGGCATGCAGTTGGGCACAATCACGTTCATGAACCGCCGCCCGAAGCCGGCACCCAAGCTGGCCGCACCTTCCTCCAAGGCATCCAGGTCGATCATGGCCATCACGGCGGCCACGGATCGAACCATGAACGGCAGGCAGAACACCACGTGCCCCACCAGGATAAAGCCCCAGCTCATGCGGAAATCCCTGAAACTGCCATAGCTGAGCAGCAACCCCAGGGCGATAGCCAGACCGGGGATGGCCAGCGGCAGCACCAGCAGCTCTTCCAGCAGCTTGGTCCAACGGCTTTTCATGCGCACCATGAAATAGGCGGCGGGCACCCCGACCACCAGACACACGGCCAGGCAGGCCAGGCCGATGTACAGGCTGCGAAAGATGGTGTCGCTATACAGCCGCCAGACTTCGCCCACCCAACGCAGGGTCAGGCCGCTGGAGACGCCCTGAAAGGCATTGACCGTCACTCCGGCCAACACGGACTGACAGACCGGCACGATAAGAAAGGCGCAACAGATCAGGGTCAGGCCCAGCTGTACGCCGAATAACGCTCCATGCTTCTTCATCCTGCCGCTCCGATGCTTTCCTCACGTGCGATGATGCGTGCACTGAACAGGGCGGCCCAGGTAATCACACCCAGGATCACGGACAGGCACGAAGCCATGGCGATATTGGCCGACAAGGTGAACTCCGTGTAAATGGTGATGGGCAAGACATCGATGTCCGTGGCCAGGGTAAAGGCCGTCCCGAAGGCTCCCATGGACGTGGCAAAGCAGATGGCCCCGGAGGAGATGAAGGCCGGGACCAGGGAGGGGATGATCACATCGAACACCACCCGCCAGGGCGAGGCCCCCAGCGACCTGGCTGCTTCCTCCAACTCGCGGTCAATCTTCTCGGCAGCGGCCATGATGGTGACCATCACACGCGGAATGGAAAAATAGAGATAGCCCAGGAACAGGCCGGACATGGAATAGGCCAGCACGACCTTGTCGCCGCTCATAGCCTTGGTCAGCTGGCCCAGCAGCCCCTGGCGTCCGGCCCAAAGGATGACCATAAAGCCCACCACAACGCCGGGGAAAGCCAAGGGGAAGGTCAACATGGCCACCAGCAACCGCCTGCCGGGGAACTCGTTGCGCGCCAGAAACACGCCGACAACTCCGGACAGAGCCAGGGCCACAGCCGTGACCCCCACGGACACGCCCAAGGTGTAGCCCAGGCTGCGCAGATACTGCGGGTTGGTCAGGGCCTCGACATACAGCCCCAGCCCGCCGCCTTTCCCCGTTTCAAGCACCAGCCGGGTCATGGGCAGCAAAAAAAACGCCACGAGCACGGCCCCTAGGGGCACAGCCATGAGTGTGGCTTGTTTGCGAATCTTGAGTGACATCTTGGATTCCTTTGCAGGAGCGGGGTCGAAACCCCGCTCCACATGGAGGATTGGGAGGGGCTAACGCACCTCGGCGCGATAGCGATCACGGAAGTTGTCCTGTACCAAGGCCATCTTGGCGTAATCGATGGGCTGAGCGCGGGCATAGTCGGACTCAGGCAGGAACTTGGCAGCCACGTCCTTGCTCATGGCCGAGGCGCGCACGGGCTTCAGGTAGGCATTGGCCCACACGGCCTGGCCCTTGTCGCTCATGACGAAGTCCAGGATCTTCTTGGCAAGTTCCGGACGCGTGTCGTTCTTCACCAGACTCATGACGTAGGGCACGATGATGGTGCCTTCGGCCGGGATGACGAACTCGACGTTGGCCTGGTCCTTGTACTTGGCCCGGTAGGCATTGAAGTCATAGTCGAACAGGATCGGGATCTCACCGGAAAGCACGCGGGCATAAGAGGTCTGCTTGGGCACGATGGGCTCGTTCTTTTGCAGCTTCTTCATGAACTCGATGGCCGGACCGAAGTCGTCCAGGCTGCCGCCCATGGCCAGGTTCACCGCAGTGGCGGAGGCATAGCCCACAAAGGCGGATGTGGGATCGAGATAGCCGACCATGCCCTTGTAGCGCGGGTCGAGCAGGTCATTCCAGGAACGGGGCACCGGGTTGCCCTCCAGGGCATCCTTGTTCACAAAAAAGCCGATGGTTCCGGAATGGATGGTGAACCAGTAGCCCTCGGCATCTTTCAGCCCGGCGGGGATTTCGTCCCAATGCGCGGGTTTGTAGGGGGCGACCACGCCTGCTTCTTTGGCCTTGATGCCAAAGGACACGCCGTAGTAGGCCACATCGGCCACGGGGTTGTCCTTCTCGGCGATCAGCTGGGACAGGGTCTGCCCGGAATTCTTGTTGTCGTGGGGCAGGACGATGCCCAACTCCTGCTCAATGGTCTTCAACTGGGTGGCCCAGTCGGCCCATTCCGGGGGACAGTTGTAACAGATGGCATCTTCCGAGGCACTGGCCATCCCAGTGCTGAAGAGGCCGAGCATGGCCAGGGCAAGGATCAGAGCAACACGTTTCATTTCAATCTCCTTAGGTGGCGGGTCTGGAAACAACAGAGAGCCTCCCCCCGCATCGGGCCCCACTCAAGCCCGGTGCAGGGAAGCGGTGGACTCTCTAACAACCAGCTCATGATTGAGAATCACATGCCGGGGAACGCTCTGCTCTCCCCGGCCCAGGGCATCCAAAACCATCTGCACGGCGCGCCGGCCCATCTCGTAGACGGGCTGGCGAATGGTGGTCAGCCGGGGGGCGACGTAGGACGACATCAGCACGTCGTCAAAACCCACAACGGACACGTCGCGGGGCACGGACAACCCCAGGGACCGCAATTCACCCATGGCCCCGATGGCCATCAAATCGTTGGAAGCAAAGATCGCGGTGGGTGGGTTGGCGGTCTGCATCAGGCGTAGCACACCCTCGCGACAATACTCCAGACCGTAGGGAATCTGGACCACCAGTTGGGGGTCCAAGGTCAAACCACGAGTGGAGAGACAACGACAATACCCGTCGTAGCGATGGCGACTGCGATCCGAGGTGGCGAAAGACCCGGCCAGCATGGCGATACGCTCATGCCCCAGGTCGGCCAGATGCGTGGTGGCATCAAACCCGCCACGCTCGTTGTCGATGCCCACGCTGGACACCGGCCCCTCGGACAGGGTGCTGAACAGGAACACCGCCGGGGTCCCCGCGTCGGCAAGCTCTCTGGCGATGGGTCCGTGCGGGTCCGAGACCGTGAGCACCAAACCATCCACCTGCCGTTCCAGCAGATGCCGCACCAGCCTGCTCTCGGCGGCGGAATCATAATCCGCGTTGACCATCAGCACCTGATAGCCGTGCCGGGTGGCCTCGTCCTGCAATCCCCGCGTGGAGTCCGCAAACACGGTATTGGTGATGGTGGGAATCACCAGCCCGATGGTCTGTGTCCGTTGTGTGGAGAACACCTTGGCCACGAAGTTGAAACGATAGTTGCATTCCTGAATGGCCAAACGAATGCGTTCGCGCGTCTCGGCCCGGACCTTCTCCGGGCTGTTGATGAAGCGCGAGACACTGGCCACGGATACACCTGCAATTTTTGCTACGTCTCTGATTGTCGCCATAATATGTAACCGTTTACATCGAAGTTAGGAAAAAATAAAGAGGGGGAGACAATTAATGCTCATTCTTTTATCTCCTGACCTTGTTGTAACCGATTCCATCCGCGCATGAATGTCGAACCTGTGCCAAATTCATCACTATTTCGCTCTCGTTCGTTCTCGCTGTCAATAAGCCCATGCTCTTTTGTTCTCCCCCCCGGGGCCATATCATCCTTCCGCGGCATCCCTTGCCAGATCCCGATGACGGAAAAAAAGGAAGCGGCATGAACCGCTTCCCAGATAATGACACAAGAGACCGGGCAAGCCTGGTCAGACAAAGCCGATGTCGTCGGACTCCACGGCGTCACCCTGGACCTCGGCGATGTCCACCAACTGCACGGCGTCGCCGCCATCGCCATCGGCGTCGTAGAAAAGATGCCCGCTCACGTCGTCGTAAACAAACATGGCATCCGTGTGTGCAAACCCGCCATTGGTGCCATCGTAATTGCTGACCGTGGCGAACCCCGAGCCATTATCGAAGACCGACGAGGCAAATCGCAACACATCGTCCGCATGGCTGAAATCCGTAATGGTGTCCCCACCGTAATCGATACCGTAATATCGGAACTGGTCGGCCCCGGCGCCACCGGTCAGCACATCCGCTCCCAGTCCACCGCGCAAAACGTCGTTGCCGTCCCCGCCGAGCAGCACATCGTTGCCTTCGTAGCCCAGCAAGTAGTCGTTGCCGCCCAATCCCTCGATATGGTCATCGCCCGCCATGCCGTAGATGGTGTTGGCCCCGCCTTCCCCGATGAGGTTGTCGGCATGGTAGGAACCGTACAGATGCTCGATACTGATCAGGGTGTCGCCCTCAGCATCCCCGCCCGAGGCGGTTCCGGCTTCAAGATTGATGTTCACGCCCGAGGCCGAGGTCTGGAAGTAAGCCATGTCCCAACCGTCTCCACCGTCAAGGTAGTCGGCCCCGGCATCGCCCCGCAGGGCATCGTTGCCTCCGCCTGCCGTGAGCACGTCATCCCCCGCCCCGCCGTACAAAGCATTGTATTGATCCGTGCCCGTCAGAATGTCATCGTAGTTCGAACCCTGTACACTCTCGATACTGCTAATGGCGTCGCCTTCGGCATGGCCCCCGGACACCGTCTGAGTCGTCAGATTCACAACGACCGCAGCATCGGATGTGTTGTAATAGATGAAATCCGTCCCATCGCCGCCGTCGATGACGTCCATGCCCGCACCGCCGCGCATGTAATCATTGCCTTCCCCACCGCGCAGGGTGTCGTCGCCGTCGCCAGCGTACATGGAGTCATTGCCTGCTCCGCCCACAAGGCTGTCGTCACCGGCATAGGCATAGAAATAGTTGGCCCCGTCGTCTCCCAGCAGGATGTCGTCATGATTGGTGGCGTAGAGACGCTCGATGCCGATGATGGTGTCACCTTCGGCCTCGCCACCAGAGACGGTCTGGGTGACAAGATTTGCGATGATGCCTGCCGTAGAAGTCAAGTATGTAGCGGTGTCCGTGCCCTCGCCGCCGTCGATGCGGTCGGCCCCGGCACCGCCATACAGATAGTCGTTGCCCGCACCACCAATCAGGACATCGTTGCCTTCATATCCATAAAGAGTGTTGTTGCCGTCTGTGCCCACCAGCTGATCGTCGTAGTTGGAGCCGTAGACGCACTCGAACCCGCTGATGATATCCCCTTCGGCGTCACCGCCCGAGACCGCATTGGTCGTCAGGTTCACGGATACGCCAGCGCTGGAGGTATTGTAATAGAGATAATCCGTGCCCTCGCCGCCCTCGATGATATCGGCCCCGGCTCCACCGCGCAGCTGGTCGTTGCCGCTACCGCCGCTGAGGGTGTCGTCGCCACCGCCGGCATAGAGGGAATCGTTGCCCTCGCCACCCACCAGCGAGTCCTGCCCGGCCCCGGCGCTGACATAGTCATTCCCGCCCCCGGCCTGCACGGTGTTGTCGCCCTCGTAGACGTAGAAACGATTGTTGTCGTCCGTGCCGATGAGGGTATCGTCATAGTTGGTGGCATAGACGCTCTCGATGCCCGAGATGGTGTCGCCCTCGGCCCCCGGCCCCGAGATCGTCTAGGCCGTGAGATCGACGCGGATGCCCGCGGTGGCGCTGTTATAGGCAATGGTGTCATAGCCCTGGCCGCCGGACAGGAAATCCGCCCCGGCCCCGCCATACAGGTAATCGTTGCCGTCGCCACCCAGCAGGGTGTCATCGCCATCGCCACCATACAGGGAATCGTTACCCAGTCCGCCCACCAGGCTGTCGTCACCGGCATAGGCAGTGAAATAGTTAGCCCCGTCGTCTCCCAGCAGGATGTCATTATAATTGGTGGCATAGACGCGTTCGATGCCCGAGATAGTGTCACCCTCAGCGTCGCCCCCGGAGACCACATTGGTTTGCAGATTGACCGAGATTCCGGCCTCGGAGGTCTGATAGTAGGCGCTGTCGATCCCGTCGCCACCGTCGATGCGGTCCGCCCCTGCTCCGCCGCGCAGATAATCGTTGCCCGTGCCGCCGATCAGTGTGTCGTCTCCGCCTTCGGCATAGATGGTGTCGTTGCCGTCCCCGCCCTGCAACACATCCTGCCCGCCCCCGGCGGTAATGTAGTCATTGCCCGCTCCCGCCGACACTGTGTTGTCGCCTTCGTAAGCATAGAAACGGTTGTTGTCGTCGGTGCCGATGAGGGTGTCATCGAAGTTGGTGGCGTAGACGCTCTCGATGCCCGAGATGGTGTCGCCCTCGGC
>JAHIUW010000025.1 GCA_018816865.1 Pseudomonadota bacterium | reverse complement strand
TTCTTCCTCGTGGTCATGACGTTCTCCTGGCTTGAGGTTTCGGTGAAGTTTCGCAACTCCAGCCGTACCCCAACCAAGGGCGGCATGACCACGTTCACTTTTGTGGCCAACTGTCAGGTGATAACCATCTCACTACAGTCGTTGATTGTCGTTGCGTCTAGAAGGAGATGAAGACCGAGGCGTTGACGGCCGAGAATCCAGCCACGGTCAGGAACAGCAGCAGTGCGGCCAGCAGTATGGCGGGCTTGTGCCTTAAGGGGTTCTCGGAACGGGCGATCATGGCCCAGGTGATGCTGGCCGCCAGGGCGCAGCCCGCGCCCCCTGCGGTGAGCCAGCCCAGCAGAGAGGGGCCGGCCTCGGCCAGCAGCGTGGGCAGCATCAGCGCGGCAATCCAGGCTTGGCTGGCCAACGCACTCACGGTGCATAGGGCGGCGATGTTGGCCGCGAAGCGGGCCGCAAAGGTGTAATAGTCGCGCCCGAAGTCATCCCGTTTGCGGCGGGTCAGCAGATAGACCAAGCCGAAGCCGGAGCCGCAGCACAGGGCCAGAAGCAGGGAGCTGAGCACCAGGGGGGCGAACAGGGGATGCCCCAGTCCGGCGCTGAGCATGGGCCCCAGCTCCATGGTTGGCGCGATTTGGGGCAGTTCAGTATACAGCGCCAGCTTCATGCACAGGGACATGCCCAGCACAGCCGGGACGCCTAGCGTGGCCAACAGCCCCAGGGCGCGGTGCAGCCCAGGCTGGTTCTTGGCTGCGCGCCAGGTGAAGGCGTAAAGCAGCCCGAACAGCACAAACCAGCCCAAGGCCGTCAGCATGGGCACGATAAGCAGGGGTTGGTCCAGCCAGGGGCGGATCAGCTCGGGATAGGTGGCCTGCATCACGGCGAAGCTGCCGCCCACGGAGACTAGGGTGTAGGCCAGGAACAGGATGCCTAAGGCGGACAGCTGCTGGCCCAGTTTTTTCAGAAAGACCTTCTTGCTCGTGGCGGACAGAGTCTCGCTCAACCAAGCCAGGGGGAAGGCGCCAAGCCCGGTGTAAACGGCGCACAGATGCAGCGCCAGGATCAGGAAGACACCGAGCAGTTCGGGGGTGGGTTGGGGTATGTTCACGGTTTGCTCCTTGGGCATGTTGCCGGGCCTGAGGGCCCGTACGGCGCTTTTGTGCCCCAAATCGACCCCGAGAGCAAGGACGGTTTCCAGGTCCACTTGCGCTTGCATCTTGTATTGTTAAGCTTTCTCGCCTATTGATGGGGAGGTTTTTCAACGCATCATCTTCTGGGAGGAGGCATGATTCGATCCGCCATCGTCGCCATCGTGCTGGCCGCCTCGCTCATGGCCTGCGGTTGTTCCACCAGGAACAACGCTGACAGCGCGTCTGGCGCGAGCGAGGAGTGGAGGCTCCGTACCTTGGAGGAGAAGTCCCTCCAGTTCCAGAATGCCCAGATGGAGCTGGCCTCGCGCATGAACACACTGGAAGGGCGCGTCAAGGACCTGGAGGCCGCCCCCAGGCTGGGCGAGCAGAATCTTCGTCCACAGGAGACCAAGCCTGCACCGCTGATGACCTCCGACGACCTGCCGACACCCGGTCCGGTGATGAAGCATGATGAGTCCCTCACCTCGGCGGAATGGGACAAGTATCCGGACGCCACTGCCGGGACTAAGGCCAAGGAGTCTACTGCTGCGACCAAGGCCAAGGAGCCCGTTGCCAAGCAGAGGGCCAAGGCGACGCCCAAAAAGTATCCTCTCAAGAAGGCCGAGGATCCGGCAGGCAAGGCCGCCTATGACAAGGCCCTGAAGCTGGTCCTGGCGGGCCAAGCCGAACCCGGGCGCGCAGCCCTGGAGGCCTTCCTGGGCTCCAATCCCAAAAGCTCGCTGGCCGCCAACGCCCAATACTGGATCGGTGAGACTTGGTACCACCAGAAGCGCTATGCCGAGGCCGTCGTGGCCTTCAAGCAGGTCCATCAGGATCATCCCAAGCATTCCAAAGCCCCTGCCGCGTTGTTGAAGATCGGCTACTCCTATGCCGCCCTGGGCGACAAGGACAACGCTCGGTTTTACCTGGACGTGCTGGTTCAGGACTATCCCAAGTCCGAGCCCGCCTCCCTGGCCCGTCAACGTCTGAAGAGCCTCAAGTAGCCCGGCGGTCCGGATGGACTCCGCGCGGCTCAAGGAATTTCGCGCCGCCCTGGCGCTCAAGCACACCCCGCATATCGGTCCCCGTACGTGGGCCAAGCTCCTTGCGGCCTATGGCGGGGCGGCCGGGGCCTATGACAACGCCCTCTGCTGGCGCAGGGACAAGGTAGTCTCCATCAAGGGTTGCGAGGCCTTCGAGGCCGGGGCCTACAAGCCCGCCGCCCGCGCGGAATTCGATAGCGCCTCTGCCCAGCCCTGCCAGCTCGTGTTGTGGACCGATCCCGATTACTCCAGACGTCTGCGCCAGACTTCTGACCCGCCCCTATTCCTGTACTGCATCGGCCGCAGGGATCTGCTGGCCGGGCCATCCGTAGCGGTGGTGGGTTCGCGCAACTGCACCGGCCGGGGGTTGGCCGTGGCCTCGCGCATCTGCACCGGGCTGGCTGAGGCCGGGGTCACAGTGGTCTCGGGCATGGCCTGGGGCATCGACCGCCAGGCTCATCTGGCCGGGCTGTCCGGTGCCGGATCGTCCATCGCCGTGCTGGGCACGGGGCTGGATCGTGTCTATCCGCCCGAGAATACGGATATCTACAACAGGCTGTGCGAATCCGGGCTGGTGGTCACCGAGTTTCCCCCCGGAACCGTGCCCGAAGCCAGAAATTTTCCCTACCGCAACCGTATCGTTTCCGGTCTGTCCCTGGGGGTTGTGGTGGTGGAGGCCGCCATGAAGAGCGGCAGCCGCATCACCGCCCGCCTGGCCCTGGAGCAGGGACGCGATGTCTATGCCGTGCGCGGGCCCGAAGGCAGTCCCAGCTTTGAAGGCTGCAATGACCTGCTGGAGCAGGGGGCGCGGGCCGTGTCCAGCGCGGGCGAGGTCATCCTGGACCTGGCGGCGCTCATCAAGGCCGACGCCCAGCAGCTTGAGTCCATGGGGCAGGCTGCTCAGGCCTCACGGTCGTTTGACCCGCCAGCCCGACAAGGACGCGGGGGCCACAAGACCGGGCACAAGGTTGCAACTGCACAGCGTCGCAAGCCTGACCCCGCACATGGAGCTGACCCCGAAAGCGACGCACAGGCCCTTGGCCCTGTGGACCCGGATCAGCAGGCCGTCATTGAGGCCCTGTCGGGTGCGCAACGGATGCATATCGACGAGTTGACCCGGACCCTGGGCTGGGACCAGGGCCGTACCGGACGGACCTTGACCCTGCTGGAGGTCGTGGGAACGGTGCGCCAGTGGCCGGGCATGTGTTACAGCCTGAGCTAGAACGGTGAAGGCCCTTCCGATTGTTCTTTGGGTTAAGGCTGCGGGACAAAAAGAGGGGCCGCCGGGCAGGCGGCCCCGAGGGGGAGGGGAGTCCGGCAGTCGGACTGTGGAGTTGCGTGAAGGTGTTTTTTGTCGTCGCGGCACTATCATCTGCCGACACTTGGCTAATTACCCCCGTAGGATGACGGCCGCATGTCGGTGGCATGAAGAATTCGTTCCAGAGGCGCATCGGTCTTCGGGGTACAAAGGGCGCTTGGGCGGGGCCTCGGGAAATGGAGCAATAGTGTGATCGTCAGGGACTTTGAACTGCCGGATGCGGCCTTGGCCTTTCTGGGGCATCTGGAAGTGGAAAAGGGCTACAGCCCGGCCACTGTGGTTGCCTATGGCCGTGATCTGGAACAGTTCCAGGAGTATCTGCAATCCCGGGAGCTGACCCTGGAAACTCCCGATGCCGTGACCCGCGCGCATATTCGGGGTTTCATGGCCGACATGCACCGGCGGCGCACCGCCAAATCCTCCGTGGCGCGCAAGCTCTCCACCCTGCGTTCGCTGTTTCGGTATTTCGCCAAGTCCGGGCTGGTGAGCTCCAATCCCGTGGCCGGAGTCAAGAATCCCAAGCAGGACCAGCGCCACCCCAAGGCACTGAACGTGGATCAGGCCCTGGCGCTGATGGAAGCCGGTGTGTCAGCTGGCCCCCGGGGGCTGCGCGACCTGGCCCTGGCCGAGGTGCTCTATGGTTCCGGCCTGCGCGTGTCCGAAGCCCTGGGGTTGGATCTGGACGATGTGGATCTTGGTTCTTCGGTGGTCCGGGTCATGGGCAAGGGGTCAAAGGAGCGTGTGTCCCCGCTGTCGGACGCAAGTCGGGAGCGCCTGCGCCGCTATATGACTGAGCGCGAAGAGTTCACCTCCAGCGTCACGGAGAAGGCTCTGTTTCTGGGGGACAAGGGGGGGCGTTTGCAACGGCGGCAGGCCAACAGGATTCTTGAACGCCTGGCCAAGCTAGCCGGGTTGCCGGAGCACGTGCATCCGCACATGCTGCGACACAGCTTCGCCACGCACATGCTGGAATCGGGAGCGGATTTGAGGAGTGTGCAGGAGCTGCTGGGGCACGAGCGGCTGACAACCACCCAGCGCTATACGCATCTGACCCTGGACAAACTGATGCGCGTCTACGATCAGGCGCATCCAAAGTCCGGAGTTAAACGCCACAAGAAATGATCAGGCGGGTGCGTCCTGGTCCTCGACCTCGAGCACGTCGCCCAGGCTGGCGCCCAGGATTTTCCCGGGCCATTTGTAGAAGCAGAAGCCGCTCTCTTCGATCTCATCGGTGATGCGTTTTTGGCCGCCCTTGGAAAAGGGCAGGTGCGACGGCATGAGCGAGCCTTTGACGAGCTGGATGTGCCCGAAGAGATAAAGGATGTTGAAGGGCACCATTTTTTCAGGCACGGCGGTCTTCTCGACCACCAGATAGGTCTTGGGAAAGTTCGATCCCGAGTAAGTCTTGTACAGCTTCATTCACCTCGCTCCTCAACGAAATCGTTCCTATCCGCTCCACATTCCGTTTGGAATTAGACCCGTTGCCGGTATCATGAAGCAGATACAGAAGGCGCAATGCGTATTCGTACGTGTGAAGTTATCTCAGAAACGACATACGCGCAATGGAACAGGGCGATGAATTCGTAAGAAAGGTGTAGCGAGGGCTACTCTGCACTCACATCCAGGACCTCGAATCCGAATTCTTGGTCCTTGACGCGGCACATGCTGCCGATGATCTCCTGGATCACGACCTCGCCGATTCTCCAGACCTCCAGGCCCTGGCGCACACAACCCGTCCTGGCCTCACCGCCGCGGCCCAGGGTCGCATGCATGTGCAGCGTGGGTGCACCCGTCTCATTGGGGAACAGCGTGCCCAGGGCTGCAACCTCGTGCACACCTTGGACTTCAAGCAGCATGGGCCTGATGGGCAGGGCGCTTCCGTCCTTGGGGCCCACCACAAGCCTGCCGCCAGCGATCCCCCCGATCATCGAGACCAGGGCCCGGCTAACCCCTTTTTCCTTGGCGAACTGTTCGATGCAGTCCGGGACGCGGTCCCCGTCCTCGAGCCGCAGCACGAAGACCCTGCCCGATGATCCTTCTGCTGCCTGCATGATGCCTCCTGGTCCTGCTGGATGAATCTGCAAAGTGTTGACGCGATCGTTTGCCGATCGCTGTGCCGCCGACATTGGCGGTCTTGTCTTCGCTTCTGGCCGAACACAGGTTCGGCGTGGTGGACGAAAACACCATCGGGCCGGTCGCGGCCCTTGCCCGAGGTCTTCCCGAGGCGGGAACGACCGTGGCTCTGGGCTACGGCGTCGTATCCTCGCAGCCAAAGGCATAGGGGCAGTAGGCACAACGCGGCCCCGGGGTGGCCTCGAAGCGTGGGCTGGTCAGCATGTGCCGCACCACGAAGCGCACCATGCCGGGAGCGTAGTCCCGTACGGCGATTTCCCGGGTCTCGTCGTCCACCTTGGGCCCGAACAGGGGACGCTCCTGACCCACGTCGCGCAGCTCCACCCAGGCCGCATTGTGCGGCGTCAGGCCCTCGTCCTGCAGATACAGCCAGGAATAGAGCGGCAGTTGCAGGCTGTTCAATCGTTTGGCCAGCCGGGCCAGCGGATCGTCGTCTCCCGGACCCCAGGCCAGAATCTGTGCCCAGAATTCGCTGTCTGCCCACAGCGACTGCGACGGCGATAGCACCGCCCCGGTCTTGTAGTCCAGGATGACGCGTCCTTCGGGACGCAGGTCCACCCTGTCGAAGAACCCGTGCACCGTAAGCGGGGTCCCATCCACGTCCAGGCGCGTCTGGTGGCGCTTTTCCAGGGCCAGGATGGTGGTGTCGCCCGACTCGGCCATGAACCTCGCCAGGCGTTGCCGGCCGGAGGCCACCAGCCCGCGGCGCATGTCGTAGGACATCTGGCGGAAAAATTCCTCGGCTTCCAGACGTTCGCAGAACAGGTCCTGCAAGGCTCTTGGGTCCAGGGCACTGATGTCCAGGCGTTGCCCCAAATAGGGGTGGAAGAATTCGTTGAGCACTGTATGCACCAACTGCCCCAGACCCGCCGGGTCGCCCGCCTCGCTGACCTCGTCGGGTTCGCGCAACGGCGTCAGGCGTTCATGGAAGAACCGCGCCGGACAATGCAGGTAGCTGTCCAGGAACGTCGCTGAGAGGGGCTTGGTGTGCAGCACCTGCTCCAGCTTGGCCTGGATGGCGTTGGTCTTGTCCACGCCATGGCGTGTCTTGGGGATGCCCGCCACGGGCAGAGTGATGGACGTCAGCAATCCGCCGTCGGGAAGGACCACCTGCCCCCGGCGTTTTTCCTCGTCCCAGAGCAGCTGCTCCACGAACCGGCTGCGCACGGCCTTGCCCGCGCCGGGGCCTGCTCCGTCCGCGCCGGACTGATAGAAGATCAAGGCCTCGTCCGCGCCCGCGATGAGGCGATGGAAGTTGTAGGCCGCCACCAGGCTGCGTTGCCGCCCGTCGGGCAGACCCAGCAGGCCCCGCAGCGGGTCGGGCAGCAGCGGGTCGTAGGCCGGGGTGCCGGGCAGCTTGTCCTCGGTGGCGTCCAGGATCATGACGCGTGAAAAGCGCAGCAGGCGCGACTCCAGCATGCCCATGACCTGCAACCCGGTCAGCGGCTCGGCCTCGAAGGGTACGCGCTCGGCTTGGAGAAGTTGGCGCAGGATGGAATAGAGCACCGGGCGGCCATAGGCGTCGTGGCTGATGCTGGAATCCATGATCGCCGGAGCCACGGATGACGAGAGGCGGAACAGGCATTCCGCGTCGATGGGGAAGCGGTGCCAGTTCTCTACCCCGTGCTCGGGCACCAGGGTCCGGGCCAGGGTCAGCAGGGCCTGGCCCAGGTCCGCCAGGGTTGTGGCGGCCTCGAAGGCATCCAGGCAGCCCGCCAGCACGCCGCGCACGGCCGTCAGGGCCTCTTGTGGGGCCACCCCCGGGGTCAGGGCCCCGTCGGGCAGCGACTCCCAGTCCGGTTCCCAGTCCCTGGGATCCAGGTACTTGCCGCCCCGGCGCACGAAGCGCTCCAGTTCGCGCAGCATGCCGCGCACGGGCACCCCTGGCTGGGGCTCCAGCATCTTGATGTAGGGGTGGCGGATGAGCGCGATGACCTCGCGCCAGTAATAGCGGCCCGGTTCGGGGGCGGTCTCCTGCAGGCGCAGCACCGTCTCGATGAGCCGGAACAGGCTGGAACGCGACAGGGGATAGCCCATGGAGATGTTGACGTCCTTCTCGGGCAGGTGGTGCAGCACGGGCATCAGGCAGGAGGTGTCCGGGATGACCACGGCGGTATCCGAACGCTGGGTCGTGGCCAATTCTTCCGCCAGTCGCGAGAGCTGGGAATGCAGGTCAAAACCCTCGAAAAAGCGCAGGTTCGGGCGCGTGCTGCCCAGGTCCGGGCCAAAGCGCTGGGCCCTGGCGTCCCACAGGCGCAGCCAGCGGTCATGCTCGGCGCAGGCCCAGTGGGCGTCTGTCGGCCGCTCGGCCAGGATCGGGTCCGTGTGCAGTACGATCTGGGCCCCCTGTCGCCACAGGGCCTTGAACACGGCCTCCTCGGCCCCGTTCAGGGCGTAGAATCCGACGATGAACACCCTTCGTCCCTGCTCCTGGGCTGCAGCTTGGGTCGCCTGGGCCATGACCGCTCGGGCGTCCAGCCCCGGGGTGGTCCAATCCCGTTGGTCCAGGGCGGCTTCGTAGGCCGCGCCGATGTCCCCAAGCTGTTCCAGCAGGGCGGCAGCCATGGCCTGCACCTCGCCGGTCAGGTGGGTCAGGTTGGCGGGAGTGATGCCGTGGCGGGCCAGTTCCTCCATCAGCTCGGCCAGCAGCCGTCCCCAGGGGAAAAAGCGTTCGCGTTCCAGGGGCAGCGTGGCCAGCAGCCCGCGACCATCGCGGCGCAGGGCCTCCACCACGTCGTACAGCAGCCCTGCGCGGTCCAGGGGGCCTGCCGTGGCCAGGGGGCGCGGGTCGATGTTGCGCCTGAGGGCGGGCAGCCACTCGTTGACCGAGACCATGCGCGGCAGGAACAGCGGCTTGGGGAAGCGCGGGTCGTGGCCCAGGCGCTCCATCAGGTGGCGGCGCGGGCGCTGGTGCGGGAAGATGATCAGTGCGTCGCGCAGGTCGCCGCCCGTGCGTTCCCAGAGCAGATCGATCAGGGTCCCGATGCAGTCGCTACGCCAGTCGATAAGGATGAAGGGCGTGTTCATGGGGTCTGCTCCAGGTCCTGTTCCGTGAGGATTTCGAATTCTTGCCCTTGCAATAGGGCCGCGAACAGGCCGTTGCCCGGGACGAGCGTCCCGCTGAAGGTGCCGTCGTAGACCTGGCCGCAGCCGCAGGACGGGGAGCGGGATTTGAGGATGGCGAGTGAAGCGCCGAAGAGCCTTGCCAGGCGCAGGGCCTCGGCGGCTCCGCGCTCGAAGGCCTCGGTCACGTCGTGGCCTTGGGTGTCCAACACGCGGTCCCCCTGGAGTTCGCAGCAGGGACGCGGGGTGCCCAGACCGCCCAACTGTTCCGGGCAGACGGGCAGGGCGCGGCCCTGGCGCAGCAGCTCCAGCACGGCGGCCACGGGCGTGGCCTGCCCGTCGTAGCGGCAGTTGACCCCGGCCAGACAGGCGCTGACCACGTAGCGCTGTTCATTGTGTAAAAGGGGGTGGCTCATGGCTGCACCTCTGTCAGGGTCCGCTGGTCCAGATAGACGATCACCGCGCGCATGGCCGGGGCCACGCGGTCCATGGCCGCGAGCAGGGCCATGTAGCGCCGCACCTGGTCCTTGTGCGCCGGGTCCGGGCTACCGGTCTTGTACTCCACGACGATGGTCTCCTCGGGGTCCAGCACCAGCAGGTCCGGGCGGTGCTCGTTGCCCTCGGCGTCCAGGATGGGGCATTCGGGCAGGCCACGTTGGACCCAGCCCTGGAATTCGGGCAGCTCCACGGCCCAGTCCAGGATGCCTTGCACCTCGGCGGCGATGGCCTCGCGGGCTTCGTCGCCCGGGGGTAGGAGGTCGGCGTGGGCGCTGATGGCGGCCCGTGCCGCCAAATGGGTATCTGAAATGCCGGGGGAACCCAGGCGGTCCAAGGCGTCGTGGATCAGGGTGCCTCGGACGCGGGCGTCGAACACTGGGCCGCCGCCGAGCAGGGTGTCCAGCGATGCGCCAAGGGCGAAATGGCGGTGGATCTTCAGGCGCGGCAGCCAGGACATGGGGGCCTCGGGCTCGTCTTCGAAAGGGGTGGCTAGGGTCTCGGCGTCGTAGGGTGCCTGGTCCGGGGCCAAGGTGGGCGTTGCGGGGCTTGCGCTGTCGGGCCGCTGCCCGTGCTCATGCACGGAGTTGGCCCCGCGTTGCTCGAACAGTCGATCCTCCAGCAGGATGCCCAGGGCTTTGACGAACGGGCGGCTCTTGGTGCGGGAACTGCCGGTCAGCAACGCGTACAGTTCTTCCTCCGGGCGGGTCCAGGCCACGTAGAGCAGGTTCAGCTGTTCGAGCAGGGTGCGCGAGGCCAGCTCCCAGTACGTGTGGCCCATCTCGCGGCAGGGTGGGGCTAGCAGCTGCATGCCCTGGAATTCGAAGGGTACCGGGGCCTCGCCCGCGCTGAATCGCCAATGGTGGAAGGGCACGATCACCACCGGGAACTCCAGGCCCTTGGACTGGTGCATGGTCATCACCCGTACCGCGTCCACGGTCTCGGGCAGGGGCACCTTCTCCTCGCCGCCACTCAAGTCCCAGTATTCCAGGAACGCGGCGATGGACTGCCGCCCGGCCTGTTCGGCGGCGTGGACCACTTCCATGAAACGGCGCACAAAGGCTGCGTCGCGTGGATGGCGCTCCAGGAGGCGGAAATCGGCCACGGCCTCGGTGACCACGTCGTAAGGCGTCATGAACCCGGCCTTCTTCACGTAGCGTGAGACAAAGCGTGCTGCGGCCTCGGGGAAATCCTTCTGGAACTGCGGATACAGCGAGCCCCGCTCCCGTCCGGCCAGCCAGTCCGTGAGAATGTTTTTGGCGAGGCCCGCCCGGCCCAGGAAGATCTCTTCGCCGGACAGGAACTCCCACAGGGCCAGGTCGTCCAGGGGGTAGTCCAGAAAGCGCAACAGGGCCGTCAATTGGCGCACCAGGGGGTGCTCGGCTAGGCGCAGGCTGTTCTCGGTGATCACGGGGACGCCCCAGTCGATGAGCCAACCGGCCACCAGGGCGGCCTCGCTGTTGGAGCGCACCAGCACGGCCATGTCCGCGGCGCGGCGGCGATTGCTCAGGTCCTCGAAGAGGGCCTGCATCTCCAGGCGCACGGCCTCCTGCAGCTCATCCTTGGTCTCGGCCTCCACGCGGGTCAGGCGCACGTAGCCCGGTGTCTCGTAGGCCTTTGCCGGGACCTGTTGCGTGGCCCCGGCAAAGGCGCTGGCGATGGCTTCCGCCAATTCCAGCATAGCCGCTTCGGGTGCCTCGCCCAGCATGGCCTCGGCCACGGCAAAGGCCGTGTCTTCGTCGCCCAGTGGGGCAAACAGGGCGTTGTTGAACTGGATGATCTCGGGGCGGCTGCGCCAGTTGCGGGGCAGGGTACTGCTGTGGACCTCGGTCATGGCGGTCAGCGAGGGCTGGGTCATGACCTCGTCGAACAATCGGGCGTCGCCGCCGCGCCAGCCGTAGATGGCCTGCTTCACGTCGCCCACCAGGAACGCGCCGCCGCCCTTGGACAGGCATTCCTCGGCCAAGGGGCTCATGGCCCCCCACTGGTCGCGGCTGGTGTCCTGGAACTCGTCCACCAGCATGAATCTCAGGCGCGCGCCCATGCGGCAGAAGGCATCGGGCACACCGAATTCCCCGCCCAGCAGGTCGCAGGCAATGCCTGGGCATACGGCTGACAGCAGCACATTGCGTTCGCGCATCACGCGCGCCAGGTCGGCGGTCACCAGGTCCGCCAGGCGGATGAAGCCCGACCAGTTGCGGGCGCTCTCCAACAGCCTGCGTCCTCGTTGGTAAGTTTCGTGGGTCTGTTGCAGCTCGGCGTAGGCCTGCTCCTGGGACGTGCCCACGGCGCCCTGCGAGGCCTTGTTCACGCATTCGACGAAGGAACCCTTCTCAATCATGGTCGAGGTGGGCACGGGGTCAAATTCGCCATGGGCCAGACACTTGTCCAGGAAATTGAGGAAATGCTTCTTGACGTTCAACCCGTCGAGGACCAGGGGCATGGCCTTGGCCGCGCGCAGGAAGTCCTCGCGCAGGGGGGTGATGGCCTGGTGCAGGCGCACGGGGTCGGTGACGTAGGCGCTGCGGTCCGTGAGGCGAAAGCGCAACAGCTCCAGGAGTCGGGTGCGAAAGCCGCTGCCGGGCATGAAGCCCGGGCGGTTCTCCAGGCGCAGCATGGTGGACAGGGCGGTTTCCAGCAGCTCACGTTCCTCGCCGTCCTGGGTCTCGGCGCGTCCCGCCACGCGGTCGAAGGCCTCGTCGAACAGTTCGGCGGGGTCGAAGACCATCTCGAAGTCCGGGGCCACGCCCACCTCCAGGGCGAAGATGCGCATGATCAGCGTCAGCAGGCTGTCGATGGTCCTGATGTTCAGCTGATGGTAGTGCTTGAGGATGCGCTCCAGCCACAGAGCGGCGGTTTCGGGCGGGCAGCCCGCCGCCGGACCGTCGATTTTACCCAGGGCGCGGTCCTTGAGCGATCCGATGACCCGTTCCTTCATCTCGGCGGCGGCCTTGTTGGTGAAGGTCACGGCCAGGATTTCGGGCCAGCCATAGCCCTCGGCAGTGGCCTGGCCGCAGACCGCGGGCAGGGTGTCCGCGCTGGAACCGAGCAACAGTTCCAGAAAGCGCGCCGTCAGCGCGTATGTTTTGCCGGAACCGGCGGAGGCTTTGACTTGTTCGAGCATGATGGAGTCGGTTTGATGATTCCTTGTAACAGTGTTGTCTGTCGCTGGATGCGAGGGGTCGGTTACGTTGTGCCCCTGCGCGAGCGTTGCGGCAGGGCCGGTTCCGGACCGCCATTGGTGTTGCGCCCGTCCCAGACGATGAGCCCCACGGCCCCCAGGATCAGCAGGCTGCCCAGGTAACCCGTGGAGGTGAATCTCTCTCCCCACCAGGCATAGGCCGTGATTGCCGCCACCAGGGGTTCGATGGTCGCCACCACCGAGGCGCGCGTGGCCTCGATGTGCTTGAGCCCGGCGAAATAGGCCGAGTAGGCCCCCCAGGTGGAGAGCAGGGCCACGGTGACGATGGCCAGCCAGGCCTCCGGGGTCTTGTGGTGGAACTCCACGAAGGGCAACAGCAACAGCGCACCCAGGGGCAGGCTGTACAGGAACAGCTGCGGGGTGGTGTATTTCGGCTGCAGGCGTTTGCCGAAGATATAATACATGGCGTAGGTCACGCCCGACAAGACACCGAAGAAGATGGCCCGCATGGTCACGGTGCTGTCCGCGCCGAGTACGCCGCTGACCGCCGCCACTCCGGCCAGGGTCGCGGCCACAGCCGCCAGTTTGGCCGCGGTCATGCGCTCGCCCAGAAAGCCCCAGGCCATGAGCGCCACCCAGGCCGGGGCCGTGTACATCAGCACCGAGGCCAGGGCCGCGCCGCCCGCTTCGATGGCCAGCTGATAGGCCCCGTAGAAGGCCGCGATGCAGAACAGGCCGAATCCGGCCACCATGGGTCGATCCGCAGGGTCGATGCGCACATTGCCCTGGCGCAGGGCCTGGAAGCAGAAGGGAAAAAAGGGGATGATGCAGCGCCAGAAAGCCACCTCAAGGGGGTCGATTCCTTGGGAAAAGGCATAGCGGGCCACGGGGCCGAGCGAGCCCCACATGATTGCTGCGAGAAGGACGAAGAGGTATCCGCGGGCGGCCATGGCGATTCCTTTGCGGGTTGGGGATCAATCCGCGGAGTGTGGCCGCAAGCGGTGCGAAAATCAACCGCAAAAGGGAAGGGTTACTACTTCTTTTTGGTGCCGCCGAAGATGTCCTGGATGCCTGAACCGATGCCCTTGAGGAGATCCTTGCCCACGTTTCCGGCGCCCTTGCCGATGTTTATGGGCACGTTGATGATGCCCTTGGCGGTTTCTTCAAGAAAGGCCACGGTGTCCAGCGAGATGGAGGGATCGCTCCAGTGGCCCTTGATGGTCACGGGGATGCGGGGCAGGGCGGTGATGTCCACGATGGCCCGGTAGTCGATCTGTTCCTTGGACAGGTCCACGAGCCCCGCACCGGAGGCCCCCAGGCCGTCGGCGGCCAGGGCGGTGTCGCTGGTGCTGACCACCCCGTCCCGGACGCTGAAGCTGGCGGTGATGTCCTGGTAGGGTTGCTGCTTCTTGATCGTGGCCTCGCGCTTTTGGGGGTCGACCTCCTTGGCCTTCTTGAGCACGGACTCCGGCAGGATCTGGAAGCCCTTGAAGACCCCGTCGTGCAGGGCGACCTTGGCGTTGCCGATCAGGGTGCCGGCCAGGGTTTTCCAGTCTTCGCCGCTGCCCGCGAGTTTCACAGAGAGATCCGTGACGCCCGTGACCTTTTCCTCGCCGATCAGGTCCTTCAGGAACCCGCCCAGCATGAAGTTGGTCAGACCCAGATCCAGTTCCGTTTTCGTGGTTTTGGCGCGCATGTCGGCGGTCAGGTTCGTGTTGATGGCCCCGCCGTAAAGCGCTGCCGAGAAAGGCGTGATGCGGATCAGGCCGTCCTTGGCCTTGACCGTGACGTTCACGTCGGTCAGGCGCAGGTTGTACAGCGTCAGGCTGCCCACCTTGAGGATGCCGTCCACGTTCAGGGCTCGCAACTGGTCCTTGGGCAGGCTGCTGGCTGTATCCTTTGCTTCGCTCTTTTGGGCCCCGGTGTCCTTACCCGCTTTGCCGCTGGTTTCAGTCGTGCCCGTGTCTTTCTTTTCGGGGGGCAGATACCGGTCCACGTTCAGGCTGTCTGCCTGCAGGTCGAAGAGCACTGCGGGCTTGTCGAAGTTAAAGACGCTGGCCGACCCGGACAGGGCCGTGTCGTCCACCTTCAGGTCCAGGCGCTTGATGGTTGCCGAGTTTGCGGTGGCGGTGGCCTCGATGCTGCCCGAGGCCTTTTGCAGGACCGTGGGGTCTGCGGTTTCAAGGGGGGGCAACCCCAGGGCCTGCATCAGCTTTTTCGGGTTCAACTCGCTGAAATTCAGTGTGGTCCGGACCACGGGTTCGGTGTCCAGCTGCGCCACATGCACATTTCCGTTGATCTTCATGTCCAAGGCCGTCAGGCGCATACTGAGGATATCCAGCGTATTGCTGTTCAGGTCGATCAGGATATCGCCTGCGAGGCTGGCGTCCACATGCCCTCCGGGCAGGGGCTTGCCGTCTGCCGCCAGGGTCAGGATCACGTTTCGAAAGGATGGTGCCTTGAAGTCCTTGCCCGGGTCGGCGTCGGCGGTCAGGGTCAGATTGCCGGAGAAGGGTGGCTCTGCTGCTTCGGCGCGGGTGGAGAAGCTGAATGTGAAGGGGCTGCCCAGGACCATCGGGCCGGTGGACAGATTCATGCCCGACAGGCTGGCACGTTGTCCGCTGCCCGTGTCGTTCCACGTCAGGTTGGCGTCCGAGATCTCTACCCCACCCAGGGCCAGACTGGACAGGCCCAGGTCCGTTGCGCCTGACGTGCCGGAGGCGTCGGGGACGGGAGCGGAGCTGGGTTCGGCCTTGGCGTTGCCTCCCGCGAGGTCGAGCCAGTTGCCGGTTCCCTGCTTGTCGCGTGTCAGGTTCAGTTGCAGGCCGTCGATGTTCAGGGTCCTGACCTGGATGTCCTTGGAGAGCAGGGGCAGCAGCTTGACCTTGACGTCGGTGCGCCGGATTTCGGCAAAGGGTGCGTCGCCAAATCCGGGGGCGTTGGACAGGGACACTGGTCCCAATTCCACTCCCAACCAGGGGAAGACGGAGATGCCCACGTCGCCCTTGAAGACCAGTTGCCGTCCGGTTCGGTTGTGGACCAGATCGACCAGTTCGCTCTTGATGCGCTCCGTGTCCACGATGGAGTAGAGCACGGTCGCCGCCGCCACGACCAGGAGCACGACGGCTCCGGCCAGGATTGCAGAGATCTTGAAGAATTTTTTCATGGAGGCTCCCTGGGGCTCGCTTTGCCCGGCCCACAAGTACAGGCCGGAGCAAAGACATGTTACCCCTGATTCAGGGGGCTTTCAACCATCAGGAGCAGGGAATGTCTGTTATTCCAGAGAGACTTCCACGGTAAAGGTGCCGTGGACCGTGCTGAACGGGATGGCCAGGAGAGGACTTTTGGTGATGTGGGAGATGGAGTGGTTTGCGCCCATGACCACGGTGGGGATGCCCGCTTCCATGGTCAGGCCATCCTGCTGCAGTCCCCGTCGCGCCTGGCCGGAGATCATGTTGGTCAGTTCCCCGACGGCGTCGCTGATGTCGTGGTTCAACTCGATGATTTTTTCACCGATCATGTTGCTGACCACGGCCAGGGCGCATTCGCGGGTGAAGGTCACGGAGATGGTGCCTGCGCGATCTCCGGACATGCTGATCACACCGGTCACATCGCCATGGGCGATGGTGTCCTTTTTGACGAAGGGCTTGCCCGCGGACACTTCGATCCTGGCCATGGTGGAGATCACGTTCTGGACGGCATCCAGGAAGGGGCGGACGATTTTTGCGTCTTCTTTGACGTTCATGGGCTGTGAATCCTCAGGTTCCGATTTCATGGGCTGGTGCAGTCTTATAAAGTATCAATCCTTGGCCCACGGAGCAACCTGAAACAGCACGTCCAGCCATTATTCAGTCTTAACCAGCGGAAGTTCAACAGGGAGTTGGCCTTTTGCGGCGAGGCGGCCAAACAGTGCGTCCGTCAGTGAGGCGACGGATGCCGGGACATCGGAATAGGCCGCAAGCCAGGACCCGATGCACGGGGCGGCCAGGATGTCGTAGGGGGTGTCGATGCTGACCATGACGGTGCGTTCGGCAAGTCCGGCATCGCAGAGCGCGTTCAGCAGGAGCCCCTGTCCCTTGCGTTGCAGGGCGCGAGAGGTCAGGACCACCACACTGTCGAAGCGTCGGGCTGCCTGGAGGGCTAGGGCGACGTGTCCGGGGCCGGGGTCCCGGGGCAAGGCCATGAACTGCAAGCCTTCGGGGCGGTCTGCTTCCCTGAGGAACGGGGCCTTGGCGTCGGGCCAGAGCACCAGGATGGCGCTTTCGGTGTCCAGGGGCAACAGGTTTTGTTCATTGCGGAGCAGGGTTAGTCCCGACGCGGCAATGAGCCGCGTGGCGGTCTGTTGGTCCGGGGTGCCCGTGAGACCCTCTGCACGCTCGGGATCGGGCCACGAGGGGGCGAGGATCCCGAAGCGGGACTTGGCCTTCAGAATCCTCAGGACCGAGGCATTCAGGCGCTGGCTGGAGACTTCACCGCTGTACGCGGCGTTAAGCAGCCGCTTCCAGGCGGGGATGAAATCCTTGGGGGCATGGCCCTTGTCCGCCCCGAACAGCAG
The DNA here is from genome assembly GCA_018816865.1 of Pseudomonadota bacterium. GTDB lineage: Bacteria > Desulfobacterota > Desulfovibrionia > Desulfovibrionales > Desulfovibrionaceae > Desulfovibrio_Q. Next base: position 152,763 of record JAHIUW010000025.1, on the reverse strand, counting down.
GATGTCCGCTCCGGCCTTGAAGGCGTTTAGGCAGGCCTCGGCCGGACCGAAGTGCTCGGTGATGGCCCCCATGCTCATGGAGTCCGTGACGATCAGGCCGTCGAAATCCAATTCTTGGCGCAAGAGGTCCGTCAGGATGCGCCGGGACATGGTGGCCGGTAGTCCGGGGGCGGGTTCCAGGGACGGGACTTCCACATGGGCTGTCATGATGGCCGGGACACCGGCCCGGATGGCAGCCCGGAATGGGGGCAGTTCCAGAGCCTCCAGACGGGCACGGGAGTGGGGCACGGTGGGCAGCTTGAGGTGCGAGTCGAAGCCCGTGTCCCCGTGTCCCGGAAAATGCTTGGCCACGGGAATGATCCCCGCGGACAGATAGGCCTGTATTGCCTCGGCTCCGAATCGGCCCACGTCCTGTGGCTGTCCGCCATAGGAGCGCACACCGATGATCGGGTTGGCTGGGTTGGAGTTGACGTCCACCGACGGGGCGAAGTTCATGTTCACACCCACGGCTTTCAACTGGGCCGCCGTGATGCTGGCCGCGAGTCCGGCCAGGGACGGATCGCCCGAGGCGCCCACGGCCATGTTGGCCGGCGGCACGGCAAACCCCCGGCGTAACCGGGCCACGGGTCCACCTTCCTGATCCACGGAAACGAACAGCCCCGGTTGTCTGCAGGACAGGGCAAAGCGTTGGGCGTCAGCCACGAGCTTCGCCACCTGGGCGGCGGAGCGCACGTTGCCGACGCTGTCGTAGAGGATCAGGCCCCCGATGTGGCGATTTGCGATGAAGCCCTGAAGCTCCGGGCCCAAGGCCTCTCCAGTGAAGAAGACGGTGAACAGTTGACCTACCTTCTGCTCCAGGGACATGGATTGCAGCCGCAGATCGGCCTCATCCATGGCCGCGCAGGTGGAGGCGAATGACAGGGTCAGGATTGCCAGGATCAGGTGGATAACTCGTGTTTTCATCGTCGGGAGCCTAGACGGATGGGATTGGAAGTCAATGAAAAAGCAGATCAAAGAGTCATGCACCCTTACACTCCGTTTGCGTTGGCCCCTGCGGGACGCAGGCGTTGCATCAGACCCCGGTGGCGGGGATCTCGAACAAGGAAGGATGGGCTTGAGCCCATGACTGCTCCATCTGCTGCCCGGGGTTGGGGATTTTTTCGGTGCGGTCTTTCGTCTGGGGCAGCCGGGAGTCTTCAATTCAGCGCTGTGCTGTGCTACGGTTGGAGAAACTTTTGTTGGGATCGCATTCATCCATGGCCAGGGAGGGGACTCCATGAGCGATGACGAACGCAGGCATCAGGATCGGGTCGAGCTGGATCCGCCCGGAGTGGCGGTGCTGCGCGCTGGAGACAACGAGGGTGGGGGGCTGGAGCATGGCCCCGCTTTCGTGGACGTGCTGAACGTAAGCCCCGGCGGGGTCATGCTTGAGGCCGAGCGCCGTGTGCCGGAGCCGGAGCAGTGTCTGTTGCAGTTCTTCGACCACCAGACCCAGGACTGGCGGGTGGTCCCCTGTCGTCGTGTCTGGGAGGCCGAGGGTGATCATGGCGGGGGGCGGCTCTGGGGTATGGCCTTTGACAGCGACCTCGGGAGCGGCGCGGGAGTGACCCTGGCCCCGGGGGATATCGATTTTTTGATGCGCATGAGCCTGCTCGGAAGCGTGCCCCGCAGGGCCATGTGCCGGCTGCTCAACTGTCTGGAGAGGGAACGCTACTCCCAGGGGGATGCCCTGGTGCGCCAGGGGGAGGCCGGTGACAGCCTGTACGTCATCCAGCATGGCGATTGCCGGGTCGAGGTGGCCAAAAATGGCACGTTGCACGGGCTGGCCCTGTTGCATCCGGGGGACATGGTGGGCGAGATGGCCGTGCTGACGGGCGAGCCGCGCACGGCCAGCGCCGTGGCTCAGGGGGAGGTCACGGCCTGGCGCCTGGCCCGATCGGATTTCGACAGACTGGCCGGGGAGCAGCCTGATCTGCTGGTCTTCCTGACCGAGCTGGTGGCAAAGCGTTTCGAGTCCTCGCAGATCACAGCCGACCGGACCGTGGCTAAGTACATCATCCGCCATCAGTTGGGAAAGGGCGAATGGAGTATCGTGTACAGTGGGGTGCACCAGGCCTTGGACATGCCCGTGGCCATCAAGATGATGCGTCACGACATGGCCATGAATCCGGCCTTTCTGCGATCCTTCCGCCAGGAAGCAAACACCATCGCCAAGCTGCGCCATCCGAATATCGTACAGGTCTTCGACATCGAGGAACTCTATCGCACGGTGTTCATCGTCATGGAAGCCATGCGAGGCTTTTCATTGAAGGAAGTGCTGGAACGGGCAGGGCGGCTACCCACGGAACGGGCCGTACCGATGCTGGCCCAGATTTGTTCCGGTCTCGCCTATGCCCACCGTCAAGGCGTGGTGCATCGCGACATCAAACCCGCCAATGTCTTTGTCCAGGACGGCGACCACATCAAGATCCTGGATTTCGGCCTGGCCTGCACCGCGGAGGAGGAAGGCCTTGGAATCCCGGGAACGCCTCTGTACGCCGCCCCCGAACAGATGGGCGCTCGCCCCGCAGATCACCTGGCGGACATGTATTCCACCGGCATCATGGCCTACGAAATGGTGACCGGGATGCGTCCCTATCCGGAACGCAGTCGTACGGAACTGCTCCAACTGCACCGCAACCAGGATATTCCCGATCCCAGGGTGGCTGTGCCGGATTTGCCGGAGCCCCTGCGGGAGTTCATCCTGACCTGTTGTCGCAGGGACCCGGCCCGGCGATTTGCCGACATGGAACAGGCCAGGGCTGTGCTGGCCCCGCTGCTGGATGGGCAAGACCTGCGTGTCCGGCGCAAGATGACTTCGATGTATCTGTTCTATCCCGAGGAGGCGCAATCCGGTGTCACTGAACTCATGGAGGAATTTTCGACCCGGGCCAAGGCCCTTGGGCTGGAGCTGAAAACCTCCGAAATCAAGGATATCTGATGCCGGAGTGAATCTGGAGGCCTTTGGTCTGAGCCGTCAGGGACGGGTCAGGTCCGACAATGAGGATCGGTTTCTGGCGCGTCATATGAATGGCGGCGTGTTGCTTGCCGTGGCCGACGGCATCGGCGGGCAGTATGGCGGAGCCAGGGCGGCGGAACTGGCGATGCTCAGTTTGCAGGAATTCGAGCCGGGGATGGACCCCGCGGGGGCGCTCAAGCGATGTCTGATGAAGGCGAATGCCTCCATCTATCAGCAGCGGGTGGACGAGCCTCGTCTGCGTCGCATGGGGACGACGCTGACGGCGGTCTATGCGCAGGGTGCCCAGGCCGTGTTTGTCCACGCCGGGGACAGTCGGCTCTATCACCTGCGCGACGGGATGCCCACGCGGGTGACCCGCGACCATAGCACCCTGCGGACCATGATCGAAACCGGGGACGTGACCGCTGCCCTGGCCGGAATGCGCCTGGAGCGCGATTCCCTGGAGCAGTGTCTGGGCTGCCCGGAACTGGCACCGGAGACAGGTCTGTTGACGCTCGGCACAGGTGATGTCCTGCTGGTCTGCACGGACGGCCTGTATCGTGAACTCCCCGATGAGACCATGGCCCGAACCCTGGTGGAGGGGGTGCCCCTGCGACTGGCCGTGCTGGAGCTGGTTGCCTCTGCCCTGGCGTTTGGTGGGCGCGATAATCTCTCCGTGGCTGCCGTGCGCATCTGAGTTGACTCTCCTTTTGTCTTCCTGTCGCCAATCAGTGTATTGTCTGTATTGGTTCCTGGTTTTTGTTGCCCAGGAGCAAGGGAGAGTTGCGAAAACCAGAGATCGTGGCGGGCAAGCCAGGTCAAGGAGCAAATCATGCAGGAAATCGTTCGCTGGGATACCTTTTTGATCGCCGAGCACGAGTTGATCGAACGCGCCATGGCGGTGCTGAAGGCCAATCTGGAACTCGTGGAGCAGGACGGACACGAGCCCCTACAGCTCAAGCGTGCCTTGGACTTTTTGCAGGAGTTCGGGGACAAGGTGCACAATGTGAAGGAGGAGTTGTTCCTGTTTCCGAAGATGCAGGAGCGTGGCATTCCCGTGCAGGGCGGTCCGTTGGGCGTGATGCTCATGGAGCACGAGGCCGAGCGCGGATTGCTGGGCCGGATGGCGACGACCGTGGTCGGCCTGAAGGAGGCTTCCGACGAGACGCGGCGGACCTTCGTGCAGGAAGGCCTGGAGTATCTGACGGTCCGGGCCAACCATATCTGGAAGGAGAACGACGTCCTGTATCCCATGGGCCGTCAGGTACTCAGTCAGGCTGATGCGGATGCTCTATTGGCAAGCTTCCGGGATCTGGATGTCCGGGTCTACGGCGAGGGCGCCCGGCAGAATTACGCCGGGATGGTGGCTGAGATCGAGGATGCAAAGGTCCGCAAGCCGCTTGTTACCGGGTTGTCCACCGAGCAGTTGCACGGCATCATGGAAGCCCTGCCCTTTGAGGTGACCTTCGTGGATACCGAGGACACGGTGGCCTACTTCAACCGCCTGGACAAAGCCAAAATCTTCCCGCGCACCCGCTCGGTCATTGGTCGCAAGGTCGAGAACTGCCACCCCGGCAAGAGCGTCGACGTGGTGCGCGAGATCGTGCAGGGCTTCAAGGACGGCACGCGGGACAAGGCCGAATTCTGGATCGACATGGGCGGGATGAAGGTCATGATCCGTTATTTCCCGGTGCGCGATGATAACGGCAAGTACCTGGGCGTGCTGGAAGTGACTCAGGACATTGCGCCGATTCAGGCCATCAAAGGCCAGAAACGTCTGCTCGACTGAGCGGGGCGATCCGCCCTGAAAATGCTCCGCCAACAATCCAAAGCCCCGTGCCACTGGCCCGGGGCTTTTTAGGGAGTTTTTGGTGGCGCAGAGCTTTGATCGATGGAAAGAGAGCGTTGCCTCGTGTCGTGGAGTGTAAGCTCGATCAATCACGCCAGAGCCAGCGAGCGGGACCTGCCGGGGAATGGGCGCGAAAGGCTAGCTGGACTCGTCGCGGCGGCCCGGGGTCAGGGATTTGCCCGGTAGAAAGGAATTGCGCAGGAAACGCGGATGGAAGAATGCCAGCGGATTGCGCAGCACTGCGTCGGGCAAGAGATGGTACCAGCGGTAGCCCATGCTCCTGAAAAGGCGGCGGGCGCGGCAGCCGAGTCCGGTTTCCTGGGCTGCCAGCAACGCGGCGTCACGCTGGCAGCGCGAGCCAGCCACCAGCAGGAAGATCCGCCGGTTCCAGCCCCTGTTGGAAAGCATGTGCTTGATGCGCCTGTATTCGCGGTAGCGAGAGAAGCCATCCAGGAGCGCGATGCAGGACAGTCCGAACCAACCCAGGGCCAATACGCCGAGGATGGCGGTCCAGGGGGTGTCGGTGGGATGCAGCACCATGGCCCGCAGCATGAGCGCGGCACCAATGACCACCGAGGCCGAGGCCGTGGCATGGGGCAACGGCGAGGCGCGCACATAACGTACGGCTCCGGAATTGGCGAGACGCGCAAAGGAGATGGTTGGCGATAGGGGCATGTGCTGTCTGTGTTTTGTCCTCGGGCTGAGGGCATCATTGACCGCAGGGTGCGTCGCTGTCAACCGCAGCGCAGGGTCAGGGCCGCGATGGGGCAGGAGCTGTAGATGTCGGGAAGTGAGGAGAATGCCGGGACCACGGGGAACAGGCTCCCGGGCTGGTCCGGGGTGGCCCCGCGCGACAGGCGGCGGCGTTTGCGCAGGATCTGTTTGACCTGCCACAAGGCCTGGCTACCCACCGGGTCCTGGCTGAGGACCGGCGAGATCTCTGGTTGGGTCAGGAAGTCGCCCACGGCGTCGAGAGTCAGGCCGAACATCAGTTGGAAGTAGGACCGGGCGCCTTTGTGCCTGGACAGGCGTTGGGCCAGATCGAGGGACCTGGTGTATTCACGGGTGCCGCACAGGGCCAGGTGGCCTTTCATGACCCGTTTCTTGACCATGAAGGGCAGGCGCGAGGCAGCCATGGTTGTGCGCAGGGCCTGGTCCGTGTCCCGCTCGGGCTGGGAAAAGAGCGAGACGGCCTGGTGGTGGTCCCACTGCACCATTCTGTCGGCCTGCATCTCGGCGTAAACATGACTGATTTTGCCGCCGCCGGGGGTGAGGGCCAGCATGTTGGGCACATAGAAGTTGTGGGCCACCGTGTCGGCGGCCAAGTGGGCCAGATAACCATAGGCGTAGGCCCTGGTGCGGTCCGTGTCAGCGGCAAGGAGCAGCCCCTGGCCGATGCTCCAGTTGTGGCTGTGTCCGGGGCGTACGGTGCAGCCCTTGCCGATGAAGATGTCGGCGGACAGGCAGCCATAGAGGAAGGCCCTGGGGTTGCCCGCCAGCAGGCGCGCAATCTCGGGGGCGATGCAGTCCAGGCGTGCCAGGAAGAAGTTGCCTGCGGCCAGATGAACTCCCGGGCCCCAGGCCCAGGCCTCGGCGTCCGGCATCAGGATCATGACTGCCGTTGCCAGCAGTGCGAGTGTCCATTTCATGGGTCTAATCTAGTCTCGTTGCGGCCCATGTCAACGGCAGAATCCGGGGCTGGATGCGATTGTCATGCAAGGATCGGGAAAGCGAAGGAAAAAAAGTTGCAGCTCAGAAGGGCTGCGGCCTTGCGGGGGCAGCAGCAGGGGGGGGGCGGCGTTCTGGCCAACAGGGTCAATGATCGAGGGGGATGGCGGACACCGTGATCTCCGCTCCCTGTGGGTCGGTTTCGTAGCTCAGGCTGAGGGCATAGTGTTGCGGCGGTTCGGCCAGGTCCAGGACCACCCGCAGGCGCGCCTCGTCATTGTGCAGGTAGGTGCGGATGCGGCGGATGATGTCCCCGCCTCCGGTGGGCAGATAGGCCTCATTCCAGTTGTTGATGCCCGGGAAGTCGAGGATGACCCGAGGGCGGCTACCGCCCAGGACCTCGGATTGTGGCCAGACAAAGGTCCCGCCGGGCAGCCGGATATAGGCCATCTCCTCGCTGCCGAAGGCCAGCAGCCGGACTCCGTGGTCATGCTCCTGCCCTTGGGCGAGTAGGGGGATGGTGGTGGTCAGGAGCGCGATGGCGGCCAGAGTCAGCAACAGGCGGTGGCGCATTATTGGTTCCTCCTTGGCGTTGCGGGTCTCCAGCCCTGATGATTGATGGCGGGTAGGGTCCTTACCCGGCGGGCATGGGCTGGGGCAGGCCCGAACTGGGCTGCCCTCGTTGTCCGGAGGCCTCCGGGCATGAGTCCTTGCGGGTCATGCCCGACCCGTTACCGTCCGAAATCGGAACCCGTAAAGCTCGTGGTGCGAATATGGGACGACTTTCCCGGATCGTAGCCGGGGTCCGCGCCCCCACCGTGGTGATAGGCGCACAGGAATGAATCGTCATCCGTTTCCACCCAGCCCGAGTAGCCATAGTCGCACCAAGCCGCCTGCGGATCGCCCGCCAGTTCCAGCACCTGCTCGCGAATACGTGCGTCGGGTTGGCCCAGAGCGGGTTCCCAATCCCAGACATACGTTGTTTTTGTGCCTGGCTCAATATTCAATTGCCGAATTTGTCGCCAAGTGCTGGCCCCCTCTCCCGAGGGGTTGGCCCCGATCAGCACCATTCGCCGCCTCACTTGCGCTGCCGGCAGCTCCAGCCCCACGCGGGGTTCACCGTTGACCAGCACGTCCAGACGTCCCCGGTCGTATTCCAGGCGGATGGTGTTGAACTGCCCGCGGGGCAGCGCGATGGACAGGTCACGGGGGGCGTCGTCGCAACCCTCGCTGTTTTCGCAGGGCAACAGCGGGAGCATGGCATCCCTGGTGATCTGCCAGGCGATACCCAGGCGCATCAGGCCGCCGTGCCCCTCGGCCATGACCTGGGCTTGCAGCGAGGCCCGGGCCAGGGTTGGATCGGTCACGGGGCGCAGGGCATAGAGGGGCAGGGGCTGTCGGGAATTATCAAGGAACAGGCCCCCGGTCGTAAGGCGCGGCTCGGGTCCGTGTTGCAGCGATGAGTGGACTGCGAAGTCACCCAGACTGTCCAGATTCCCCCTCCAGGCGGCGGTCCCTCCGGCGGGGCCCCTGTTGCGGTAGGTGACCAGGAGTCGTCCGTCGCGGGTCTGGCCCAGGGTGGGGCGATGCCCGATAAGCAAGCTCGCCTCGGGCGGGGACCATGTTCGGCCGTCATCACTGGACAGGGTGAAATACATGGGCTCGAAGACCTGGCTGTTCTCGCGCAGCAGGGCCAGGAGGCGTCCGTCCCGGAGTCTGGTCATGGAGGCCTCGCAGAGCACGAGATTGGGATCCTGCCCGAGAACCGCTATTCGCTCCCAGTTCGCGCCCTGGTCTCGGGAGCGGAAGACCCCCTGGACCGAGGGGCTCTGCCCGGCGATGGGGTTGACCTCTCCCTCGTGGCGATGGGCCGCGCTGAGCCATGAACCGTCGGGCAGGGCCATGACCCTGTCCGGGATGCCGAAGGGCATTCCGGCATAGATGCCGCGAACCCACGTCAGGCCCTGGTCTCTGCTGCGGTAGAGAGGGCGTCCGGCGTCATCAATGAGAAGTAACTGTCCGGGGGTGGGCTGGCTGAACCGGGGGCAATGGCCCTGGGTTGGATGCAATTCTTCAGGGGCAAGCCAGGTCAGGCCGGAGTCCCGGCTACGCGCAAGCAACAGCCGCCGTCTGGTGGGCACATGCTCGTCCGCTTCGCGGTAGGCGCACAGCAGTTCGCCGTTCGGGGTGCTCCAGAGGTCGGGAAAGCTCAGGTACTGGCCTTCACGGTGGTCGATGATGATGTGGCGGGTGGCATCCGCCGAGACTGAGGACATGTCGATCACCCGTGGGTCAGGAGGTGGTGTGGCCGCGAGGAACAGGTCTGCCGATGCAGGAGCAGCGGGGAGCAAGCCCTCCCCGGTTCGTCAGACACATGTCGGGGGTTGGCCGGTTCCGCGCTGGTCGTCGAAGTGACTGGAACATCGGCAGCCGGAGTTCGTGGATTATCGCGTCCGGCTGCGGGCCAAGCCCTGCTGTCAGTCGCAGCTGTCCAACCGCTTTGCGTCTTACTCGTAGTATGCCTGCTGACCAGTTGTATCCAGGACCGCGCGCCAGTAATCGGAGTTGATCTCCAGCTTGCGGCGCTTGGACGTGACCAGGGACAGCGGCAGATGGATGTAGTGGCCGCGCATCTTGCTGATCACCATGCCGGTCTTGCCGGCCATGGCCGCATGCACGGCGTGCTGCCCCAGGAAGCCGCAGTAGACCCGGTCATTGGCGTTGGCCGGGACCGAGCGGATGATATAGCTGGGGTCGATGAACTTCATGGTCAGCGGGATATTCTGTTCCTTGAAGTATTTTTTCATCTCGTCCCTGAGGATGGTGCAGATGTCCCCGAGCACGGGGTTGCCCGAGGCATCGGTCTGGCCGTTGGCCTTGCACAGTTCCTGGCCTGCGCCCTCGGCAACCACGATCACGGCGTGGTGGCGCTGCTGCACCCGTTTGGCCAGGGCGGGGATGAATCCCATGGGCCCGTAAAGTTCCAGCGGCGCTTCGGGCACCAGCACGAAGTTGACCTCGCGTTGGGCCAGGGTGGTCTGGGCGGCGATGAAGCCGGACTCGCGGCCCATGAGCTTGACCATGCCAACGCCGTTGTAGGCCCCGGTGGCCTCGGTATGGGCGCATTGCACGGATTGGGTGGCGGCGTCCACGGCCGTGTCGAAGCCGAAGGACTGGAAGACGAAATTGATGTCGTTGTCGATGGTCTTGGGGATGCCGATGATGGAGATCTTCAAGTTACGGGCCAGGCATTCTTCCTGGACCTTTTGGCAGGCTTTCATGGTGCCGTCCCCGCCGATGAAGAAGACCACGGAGAGGTTCATGCGTTCCAGGGCGTCCACGATGTCCTCGGGGGGTTGGTGCCCGCGTGACGAGCCCAGGACCGTGCCGCCGAAGAGATGGATGTCGGAGACTTCGCTGGGGGTCATCTCCCAGACGTTGTGCCCGTATTCGGGCATGAAGCCCTCCAGGCCGAAACGGATGCCCAGTGTGGCGGCCACCTTGTAGTTGTGATGGGCCTCCATGACGATGGCCCGGATCACGTCATTGATGCCCGGACACAGGCCACCGCAGGTGACGATGGCGCATTTGGTCTTGGAGGGGTCGAAATAGGTGTGCTTGCGGGGCCCTGCCTTTTCAAAATACAGCCGCAGGGACTCGTCCTGATCCAGGTCCAGCTCCTCGCGCACGTGGATGTCCACGTTAGGGTCCTCGTCCACGAAACGGCTGAAGGGCATGGTCGAGGGGATTTTGGCCGGTCCGAGGGTGGCGATGGTCGTGTCGGGTGCGGCCATGGCCCCTTTCTTCCGGGCGGACTTTTTGCTTGGGGTATTATTCTTGCCGGGCATGGGGTGCTCCTTGCACTGGCTGTGATTGATTGTGTTGTTTTTGTTGTAGCAGAAAGTGCGGACCGGATGAACACCCTCAACTGAAAATATCGATTCAATCCGATGGCACGTGCGCCCGCTTCAGGCTTGTGTATCCAAGTGCGGGTCAGGAGGCAATGATTCCCGGTGGTTGTAAATTCAGGAGGACCCGAAGGTCCTCCTGGGTGCACACTGTTTGGCACAAATTACTTGAGGTGGCAGTCTTGGCACTTGGTGGGGCCGAATTTTTCGGCTTTTTCCTTTTTCAGGGCCTTGTGGCAGCCCAGGCAGCTCTGCATTCCTGGCTTGTGGTAGGTCAGGTAATAGGACGTGTCGCCCTGTTTGACTGTGACGTCGTCGTGGCAGCCCGCGCTCTTGCAGGCCGTGATCTCGGCCTTGCCGTCCCACTTGTGGTGGCAGGCCTTGCAATCAAGGGCGGCGTGTTTGGCGTGCGGGAAGATCACGGGCGGCTTGGTGGCCTTGCCTCCTTCGAGGATGGTCATCGTGATCGGATCCTTGGGCGCGTCCGCTGCGGACAACGGCAGGACGAACATGGCTCCCAGCAGCGCGATTGCCAATATCAGCATCAACCGTTTCATCATCGACCTCCTCGCCGAAAAAGACGGCTCGTAGGGTTACATTTACTTTGTATGAAAAGTAGCAGGTATGGGCCGTTGACGCAAGGTGCTGCGCCAACAAAGGGGGGTCCTTCGAGTCCGGGGAATTGCGTGACACGATGTTTTGTTTCGTGTAATTGGAGGGCCTATTTGAGGAGGCGCAATGCATATTTCTGAAGGAGTACTCTCGGCCCCGGTGCTGGGGGGCGGGGCGGCACTGGCCGTTCTGGGGACTTGGTTGGGGCTCAGGAAACTGGACTACGACCGTTTGATGACCGTGGCCATCCTGTCTGCCGCCTTCTTTGTGGCCTCGTTGATCCACGTGCCCGTGGGCCTGGCCAGTGCGCACCTGATCCTGAACGGGTTGCTCGGGGCCGTGCTGGGTTGGGCGGCGTTTCCGGCCATCCTCGTGGGGCTGGCCCTGCAGGCCCTGCTGTTCCAGTTCGGGGGGCTGACCGTGCTGGGGGTCAACACCTTCAATATGGCCGCCCCGGCGGTGCTCTGCGCCGTGCTGTTTCGGGGGCTTCTGGAGCAGAACGGGCGTGGCCGGGTAATCGGTGGCTTTCTGTGCGGGGCCTTGTCCGTGGCCCTGTCTGCGGGGCTGACCGCCACGGCGCTGGCCCTGTCCGGGGAAGGTTTCCTGGCTGTGGCTGGAACCCTGTTCGCCGCGCACCTGCCGGTGATGGTCGCCGAGGGCGTGGTGGTGGCCTTTGCCGTGTCCTTCCTGGGGCGGGTCCGACCTGAACTGCTGGCCTTCAGGACGAGCGCTTAACCCGTAAGGCCAGTGCTTTTGCCGGGGCTGATCCATAGCGAAGCCTTTTAAAGGCTTGGCGTTGTTTTTTGTTCGCAGTGCTGTTATCGAATCAGCTATGAAAAACGCCCAAGACACCCCCCGGCAGAGGCTTGCGATGCCAGACATCGCACGGTTTTACGGGATCGTGCTCGTGTATTACGGGCATATCATTGAGCGCATCATGTATCTCAAGGATCCCACCGCGGCCCTGCATTACAAATTCATCTACTCCTTCCACATGCCCTTTTTCTTCCTGCTCGCCGGGTTTGTGGCCGCGCCGGGCAAGGCCGCCTTGCCGCCGGGTCGGTTCTTGCGGCAACTGGCGGCTTCGCGTCTGGTTCCCTATGTCTTCTTCAGCCTGCTCTTGGCGCTCCTGAGCCTCGTCTTTTGCGGTCACTATGTGATCGTGGACCTCTCCAGCGCCAAGGGCTACCTCCAAGGGGCCGTGGCCACGGCCATGGGCTTCCCGATCTTCAATATCCCACTGTGGTTCATGGCCTGTCTGGTGACGGTGGAACTCCTGCACCGGGCCTGGGCGCGCTTGGTGGCGGGCAATGCGGGGCTCTTCGCCGTGGCCGCTGTCTGTCTGCTGGGCGGCCTGTGGCTGAACCGTGAGGTTTCGTTCCTGATGACGGGCAGAAACTTCTGGTTTGTGAACGAGGCTCCGGTCATGGCCGCCTTCTACCTTGTGGGGGTCTTGTTGCGGCGGCGCGAATTCCTGCTCGGGGCGGTCCCGCGCCCGAGGCTCGTTCTTGGTGCCCTGGTCTGTGCGGCGACGGTGGTGCTGACCTTCGACCTGAACCAGGGACCGTTTCGGATCTTCGACGCCGTGGTCATCGCCCTGGGGGCGCACGGCAACGCCCTGCTGTTCACGTTCACGGCCCTGGCCGGCTCCCTGGCGCTGCTCTTTTTGGCGCGGCTCAGCGGGGCCGTGCGCTGGATGTCGTTCATGGGGCGCAACGTGCTCATCCTCTTTTGTTTGAACGGCGTCTTCTATCACTTCGTCAATGGCCCCTTTGCCGACTGGTTCGTGCGCACCTTTGGGGGTGGCCCCTGGGCCGTGTTCGGCGCGGGCGCGGCCTTGACCGTTCTCAGCCTTGCGGTCTGCGTGCCGCTGGTCCTGCTCTTCAATCACTTCCTTCCGCAATTGGTGGGCAAGCCCCGCCAGTCCGGCCCGCTCCTGCCACCGCTGGTGTAAGGGCGGCAGCAGTGGCAGGGGGCGCAAGCCCCCTGCCACTCTCAAACACCCAGATGCTGGCGGATTGTCCTTCTCCAACCAGGGAGGGGCTGACTATGGATTCAGGCCGAAGGCGGTTTCCCTAGTTGGCCATAATCTTGCGCAGTTGAGCGAAGACCTCGTGGTCTCCGGGGTGGCGGTCCACCCGGTGCACGTCCTGGAGCTTGCTGACCTGGGTCACCATCTGGTCCAGGCGGTCGCTGTCCTCCACCAGCAGCCAGATGCGGCTGGTGTCGCCGTCCGATTCGGGCAGGCAGGCGATGCCTTCCATATTGTAGGCCCGGCGCGAGAACAGCCCGCAGACGTGGCTCATAACCCCGGGGTGGTTGTTCACGAGCAGTTCCAAGACGGTCTTGGGCGTTGTGGCGTTAGGCGCAGGCATGTTCGGCACCTCCGATCATTTCACGGTTGGCGGCGCCCGGAGGCACGATGGGATAGACCCCGTCCGAGGCGCTCACGGGCAGGTGGATCAGACAGGGGCCGTATTCGGAAAAGATGCGCGTCAGCTCCCCTCTGGGGTCGGGATGGCCGTCCAGATCCACGGCGGGCAATCCGAAGCCGCGGGCGATGGCTGGGAAATCCGGGCAGTGATTGTAGTCCGAGGCGAACAGCCGGTTGCCATAGAACAGCTGTTGCTGCTGCTGCACCAGGCCCAGGGCGTTATTGTTGGTCAGCACGATCTTGACGTTGACCCCGTGTTCGGCTGCGGTGGCCAGTTCCTGGATGTTCATCATCAGGCTGCCGTCGCCCGTGAAGCAGACCACCGTGCGATCTGGTTCGGCCAAGGCCGCGCCGATGGCCGCGGGCAGGCCGAAGCCCATGGTGCCCAGCCCGCCGGAAGTCAGCCAGCGTCCGGGGCGGCGGAAGGGGTAGGCCTGGGCCGTGCGCATCTGGTGCTGGCCCACGTCGGTGGTGATGATGTCGTTGTCGGCCATGAGTTGCGACACGGCCAGGATGATGCCGTAGGGGCTCATGGGATCCGTGGCCCGGGGCAGGTCCAGGGCATGGCTGTGCCGCAGGCGGCTGACCCGCTCGGACCAGATGCAACGGGGGCGCTTCTCCACCATGGGCAGCAGGGATTCCAGCACCTGCCCGGCGTCGGCGGTGATGCCCAGGCGCGGGGTCTTGATCTTGTCCAGCTCACCGGGATCAATGTCCACATGCAGGATCTGTGCGCCCGGACAGAACTGGTCGACCCTGCCCGTGGCCCGGTCGTCAAAGCGCACGCCCAGCGCGATGAGCAGGTCGCTCTCCTCCAGCAGCAGGTTGGTGTAGGGCGCGGCGTGCATGCCCAGCATGCCCAGGCACAGCGGGTGATCCGAGGCCAATGCGCCCAGGCCCATCAGTGTCGTGGCCACGGGGATGGAGGTCTTTTCGGCCAGGGCTCGGGCCAAGTCGGACGCACCGGACTGGATCACGCCGCCGCCGATGTACAGGAACGGGCGTTTGGCCTCGTTGATCATCTTTGCGGCCTGTTCGATGTCGCTCCAGCTGAAGCTGGGCCTGGGGTCGGGCCTGCCGGGCTCGGGCCAGCGGTCGATGTCGATGATCGCGGTCTGCACGTCCTTGGGGATGTCGATGAGCACCGGGCCGGGCCTGCCCGAGGAGGCGATGCGAAAGGCTTCGGGAATGACCGAGAGCATCTCCTCGGCCGAGCGCACCAGGAAATTGTGTTTGGTGGCGGGGATGCTCATGCCGTAGATGTCCACCTCCTGAAAGGCATCGCTGCCGATCATGGAGCGCGGCACCTGCCCGGTGATACAGATGATGGGCACCGAGTCGAGCTTGGCGTCGGCCAGGGCGGTCAGGGTGTTGGTGGCTCCCGGTCCCGAGGTGGCCATGAAGACTTGGGGGGTGCCACTGACCCGGGCCATGCCCTGGGCCATGAAGCCTGCGCCTTGCTCGTGCCGTGCCAGCACGTGGCGAATCTGTGTGCTGCGGGAAAGGGCGTCGTACAGGGGAAGGTTTGCGCCGCCGGGAATCCCGGGGATGATGCCGATGCCCTGGCGTTCCAAGAGCCGGACGGTGGCCTGTGCGCCGTTCATTCGTTCCATGGTCCTGCCTCCGTGGTTGTCCGCTGGGGGTTCACCGGTGGAGGTCTGCCCTGGAAAGCGAAAACCCCCGCCGGTTGCGCCGGCGGGGGTGGTCAATCTGTCTTATTCCAGGATTTGCCCGCTACAACGCAACGTCACTTACGACGCGTACGACTACTACGACGCCTACTACGCCCAGGATGGCGGCAGATAGGGAGGTGGTGGTCGTGCGGTGCATCGGGATCTCCATACAATCGATTAGTCAGGCAAGAACTAGTGCTACCTCCAGTCGGGAGGGGCGTCAAGCACCTTTTGCATCGGGATTCTTAAGGTTGTTGCAGGGTCCGGTCCTCAGCTCTTGGCCGCGGGCGGTCCCGCCATGAGCAGTCTGTCCACACCGGCCAGGAAATGGGTGTAGGCCCCGGGCTGGACCCGGACGTTGTCTGCAAAGGCGTCGGCCAGGGTCCGTGCCTGTTGCAGCCAGGTTTGGTCTGCGGTCAGCTCTGCCAGGTCCAGCAGGTTGTGCAGGGCCTGGGAGTTGGCAGAGGGCGAGGGGCCGTCGTGCAGTTCCTTGGGCCGTGCGGGCAGCAGTGCGTCGGGCTGCGACAGGAAGTAGCCTCCGCCCTCGCGGTCCAGAAGTTTGGCGTCCATGGCCGCTTGCAGTTCCAGGGCCTGAGTCAGGCGCAGGGGGTCGCCGCCGGACCGGTGCAGTTCGATCAATCCGTGGATCATGAAGGCGTGGTCCTCGGCCGTGCCAGGGGCAGCGGCCTCGCCGTCCACCCAGCGGTGCAGCAGATTGCCGTCCTTGTCGCGCAGCCGGTCCAGTACGAAGTCGGCGGCCCGGGCCGCAGCGGCGGCGTAGGCGGGGTCCTCAAGAAGGGGCGAGCCCAGGGCCAGGGCGGCGATCATCTGGCCGTTCCAGTCGGCCAGGATCTTCTCGTCGCGCTGGGGGCGCACGCGCTGCTCGCGGGCTTGGAATAGTTTGCTGCGGGCCCGTTCCCAGCGTAGGGCGTCTGCCCCCTCCAGGGGGTTGCGCAGGTGCAGGATGTTCCGGGTCGTGGACTGTTTGCTGGATTCGTCCCGGAAGTTGCCATGGGTCTCCACCTGGAACAGGGTGGACAGCGGCCCCGCATCGTCCATGCCGAGCACGTCGATGAATTCCTGGGCCTTCCAGAGGTAGAACAGGCCTTCTTCGCCTTCGCTGTCCGCGTCCTCGGCCGCGAAAAAACCGCCTTGGGGGTGTGCGAGGTCACGCAACACATAGTCAAAGACCTCCCGGGCCGTGCGCGCCAGGAGCGCGTCACCCGAGGCATGGTGACCCTTGAGGCAGGCCGTGGCGATCCCGGCCTGATCGTAGAGCATCTTCTCGAAGTGGGGCACCAGCCAGCGTTCGTCCGTGGAGTAGCGATGGAAGCCGAAGCCCACGTGATCGAACAGGCCGCCCAGGCGCATCCGGGTCAGGGTGTGGCGCACCATCTCCAACAGGCCCTTGTCGCCGCTTGCGGCATAACGCCCCAGCAGAAAGGTCAGGTTGAAGGGTGTGGGGAATTTGGGGGCTTCGCCGAACCCGCCGAGGCGGACGTCGTAGCGTGCGCGGAGTTCCTGTTCGGCCTGGGCGGAGATGCTGGCATCCAACGGGACGCCGCCCCTGGCGCTGGCTGCGTAGAATTCTTTCAAATGCTGGCGCATCTGATCCGAGTTCTCCAGGAGCTTGGTCCGGTCCCCGGTCCAATGCCCGGCGATGGCGCGGGTCAGTTCCAGGAGACCGGTGGTGCCGAAACGGTTGCGGGGCGGCAGGTAGGTTCCCGCCAAAAAGGGCAGGCCGTCTGGGGTCAGCAGGGCGGTCAGGGGCCAGCCCCCGCGGCCGGTGATCATCTGGCAGGCGGTCATGTACACGGCGTCCACGTCGGGACGTTCCTCGCGGTCGACCTTGATGCAGACAAAGGTCTCGTTCAGGGCGGCGGCGATTTCCTGATCCTCGAAGGATTCGCGCTCCATGACGTGGCACCAGTGGCAGGTGGAATAACCGATTGACAGCAGGACGGGCTTGTCCTCGCGCTTGGCGAGTTCAAAGGCCTCGGGGCCCCAGGGCATCCAGGCCACGGGATTGTGGGCGTGCTGCTGCAGATAGGGACTCTTCTCATGGATGAGCGCGTTGCTGGGTCGGTTCTCGGTCACGATGGGGGTGCCTCCTTGATGGTCTGCGGGGATGGCCGTGGCACACGGCCCGCCCCGGGCGTACCGAGCAGTATATGCATCCGGGACTGTTTGTCATCCCTTGGAAGTGTCCTTGGAGGTGCTTGGGGGCGGATTGTGGCGCAGAAAACGTCCGGGCGGGACGCCCACGGCGCGCCGAAAGGCCCGGGTGAAATGGCTTTGGTCGGCGAAGCCGCAGGCCAGCCCGGCCTCGGCCAGGGGCATTCCCGAGGCGATCATGTCCAGGGCGCGGCTGATCCGGCATTGGAGCTGATAGTCTGCCGGGGACAGGCCCGCCTGGTCCACGAACAGCCGCTGGAAATGGAATTTGCTGAGACAGGCCATGGCCGCCAGTTCATCCAGGGAGTGCTCCGTCCAGGGGGCCTGGGCAATGGCATGCATGGCGCGCTGGACCCCCGGATGGGGCTGGGGGCACGGTTGCGGGGGCTGGCTGCCGGGGCAACGGGCGACGATGCCGAGCAGCAATTCGCTGACGAGCTGTTCACGTTCGGGCAGGGAAGTGGGCGTCGGGGGCAGGAGTTGGAAAAAACGCTCGAACAGTTGCGGAGCATCTGGGGCGACGACCCGTGGCGACGGCAGGTGCTCCAGCACCGGGGCGATGTCCGGGGGCAGGCACAAGACCCGGTAGCAATGGGGCTGGTTGCCTTGGCTGGAGCAGCGATGGCCGCGCTGGGGGGGGATGATGAACAACTCGCCTGGCTGTACGTCAGAGATGCCCTGGGGCATGTGGATGCGGCGCACACCAGAATCCACCATGCCCAGCACCAGCGAGCGATGGGCATGGCGGGGAAAAGGGCCGCGCAACTGGCTGCCCCGGACGGCCGTGGCCTCCTGGTCCGGGACGGGGATGATGCGCACACTGTCCTGGGACATGGTCCTCCGTGTTCAGGCGGGGCTCATTTCAGCGGGGGGCTGAACGTCGCCACCAGGGTCAGGCCGAGTTTCCCGGCCCTGACGCTGTGGCGTTCGCCCTGAGGAATGATTGCCATTTTCCCGGGCTGGTAAGCAACCTTTCTGTCCTGGATCATGCAGATGCCGTCACCGTCCGCGACCTGATGCAGTTCCGTCTGGGTGGGGTGGGTGTGGTCCTCCAGGCAGCAGCCCGGAGCCACGTGCACCAGATGGCAGGACAGGCTGCCGCCGGTGTCGGCCCCGGTGATCAGGTCCTTGATGCGCACCCCGGAAAACACGGGGTGGGGGTTCCAGGCAAGCTCGCAGATGGCGCGCTCGGTTCCGTCTGTCGCCACGCAGGCGTTGTCAAAGGGGATGGCGTTGTTCATGGCTGGTTCCTCCTGAGGAATGTTTCGAGGAGGATGCCCGTAGCCAGGGTCGGGGTCTTGTCTGATCTTGCGGAATCGTGGGCGGAATCGTGGGCGGATTTGTGGGCGGAATCGGGGGACAGGGTGGGATCGATGTGGAATCGGCTTTGACGCCTCAGGGCGAGGACGGTTATGGTGGCTTATTGAAGACGACGGAATCTCCGGATCGTCCTGGAGCCCGCTACGGAACTATAGTCGCCAAGGAGTGCGAAATGTCGGATGAGATCATGGATCTCGAGTCATTGGATGTGGATGAACTGCTGCCCCGTTTGGAAGGCGGCCTGTTCTCGCTGTTCCACAGCGAGGAGCAATATGATGATCTGGTCAAGATCGCTGCGGCCCTAGGCTTGAAGGACTTTGTGCTGTCCAAAGTTGCCGGACGTCCCAAGGACGAGGTATTGAACCTGTTCTCCGATGGTGAACAGGCGATTACTGAATTTTTGGACTACGCGGCCGACAAGGGGCTGCTCGAGCGCGGCGACGACGAGGACGACGACGAGGACGACGCAGAGTAACCCTCGGGCTCAGCCACGCAGCCACCGGGACTGTTCAAGAGGCTGCTAGTCCAGCTCTTTCCACGTGTAACCCTTGGCCTCCATGCACTGCTGCACACTGGCGTCGAATTCCTCGCCGCTGGGGTCGATCAGCGAGTGGGTGCCGTCACCGTTGTCCTTGTGGGTGGCTTCCCATTCACAATTCTGGATGGCGATCTTGCGGTGTTGGGCGGAGAGGTCCTTGTTGACCCAGCCCATGTTCGGGCCGCAGGCGGTGAGCATGAACAGGATGGCCCCAAGGCCGACAACGGCAAGACGCTGCATGATGGACTCCAATGTGGCTTTAATGTGAATGATACCGCCTTGGTGACGGCGGCGTGTTCTGATTTCGCATAAAGTGTGGCCAAGGTCAAAAGAATCGCTTCGAAAAGCCCCGTACCGGATAAGCCGGTGCGGGGCTTTTACGTGAAAGGCGTACTCTCGGGCGGGGCTGGCCAGATCAGCCCTGGGAATCCAGGATCGTCCCTGTGCCGGTATACACCGCGCTCAGGACGCTTTTCTGGAAGTCATAGTCAGCACTTGTGCTTCCGGATGAAGGGTTCGAGTTCATGTAGTCAAGGGTCTTGGTGACCACTTGGGCTCCAAACGTTTCTTTGTCAGCTGCCAGACTGAAGGTGCTGGCGGAACTCATGCCGCCGATGGCGGACATGTCCGTGAATGTGGTCATGTGTGCTTCTCCCCTCCTTGGCCAGCGGGTATGGAATCACGCCTTCGTATTCTTATCGGCGGGGCGATAGAATACTTTAGAGGGGAAGCGAAAAAAGAAGCCTAGGCGGCCAGGGTGCGGATGGTCCTGATCAGTTTGCTGAATTCGAAGGGTTTCTCGATGAAGGCATTGATGCCTGCCTCGTGGATGCCGGGGAGTTCGCGCAGGGTGAAGCCTGTGAGCGCAATGATGGGCACACCGGACTGGAGGCTGTTGCTGGATCTGATGCGGCGGGTCGCCTCGATGCCGTCCATGCCGGGCATCTTGATGTCCATGACCACGACATCGAAGGGTTGGAGTTCGAAGGCCCTTACGGCATCGCCGCCGTTGCCCACGGCGGTGACGGTGTATCCCAGACTTTCCAGGGTGATTCGTGCGCTTTCTCTGGTGACGATTTCGTCCTCGACCAGCAGGACTTGCATCAATTGTTCTCCGATAGATCCATGTTGTCTAATAGTCGCTGAAGGCTCCGTGAGCCGGGGTAATTTCTATGATTTGACATCCGTTATCCGGGGTTCGCCGTTGTGTCAAGAGGGGGGAGGGAGTTGAGATGGTTGGCCACGGTACGGGGGGGGGAAGCCGGAAGTGATGGACCACCGACAGATGAAATTCCT
This sequence comes from Pseudomonadota bacterium, assembly GCA_018816865.1. GTDB lineage: Bacteria > Desulfobacterota > Desulfovibrionia > Desulfovibrionales > Desulfovibrionaceae > Desulfovibrio_Q. The sequence goes on along the minus strand of JAHIUW010000025.1, from coordinate 132,292 downwards.
CTGGCAAAAGGCATGGGATTCAATTATGGAACCGGGTAAGTCCCAATATTATTTTTAGTTATGGAGGTTGCATCATGGCTATTACTATCAACGATGAGTGCATGGGCTGCGAATCATGTGTGGAATTGTGCCCGGATGTCTTCGAGATGAACGAGGATGGGGACAAGGCCGTTGTGATTGCCCCGGATAGCACGGCCGATTGCGTTGAGGAAGCAATCGATTCCTGTCCTGCCGAGGCGATCTCGAAATAGCGTTGGCTTATTTTTCGATTGAAAATAGGTCGACCCCTGGCGGGGTCGGCCTGTTTTGCGTTTTTGTCAGGCAGGAGGGGGGGTGCGGGGGATTTGGGCGTAAAAGGTCGTTCCTGTGTCTTCGCAGGTGCTGAAGGAGACCATTCCCCCGAGGTAATTCTGGGTCAGCAGGCGCATGCTGAAGGTTCCAAGCCCCCTGTCGGACCCCTTGGTGGAGAACGAGGGTCGGAAGATCTGTTTCTGCGTCTGGGCCGGGATATGGGTGGGGTTGTGTACCCAGAAGGTGACCTGGTCGTCTTCGGTCTTGTAGCCGACGGTGACGGTCATCCCCGGGCTGCTGGCCTCCAGGGCGTTCTTGATCATGTTGCCGAGGACGCGTTCCAGGAGTGTCGGGTCGGTCTCGATGGTGAAGGGCGTGAGCTTGTCAACGGCCACCAGCTGTTTGTCGTTGGCCTCGCGGTACCGGGTCAGCTTGCGGGTGAGTCGTTGGACCATTTTGAAGCAGTCCACGGGCTCGGGGTGCACGATGAGGTCCGTGCTTTCGGCGGCCAACAGGGTGCGCTGGCTTTCGATCTCCTCCACCAGATGGATCATGGCCTGCATCAGGATCTGGAGGTCCTCGCGTGCCGTGGGGGTCGATTCCTCGAACAGCACCTCGGCCATGCCCATGGCCCCGCCGGCGGTGTTGAGGATATCGTGGAAGAAGATGCGTTCCAGATAGCGGCGTCGATTATGGTCGGAGATGTCGTCGATGGTGAATAGCACCAGTTCCTGCTTCGCCAGGGTCAGCGGTTTGGCCGTGACCCGTAAATCCTTACCGCTGATATCGCCGTTTTTTTCCTGGAGCAGGTGGAAGTCCTCGCAGCCAGTCAGGCCGTCGATAGCCTTGATCATGGCCAGGACTGCGCCGCATTCGCTGCAGAATTTCGAAGTCCCGCAACCGCCTTTGGCGAATTTGACGAAGGCGCAGTTCATGGCCTCGCCTGGGCGTATGCCCATCAGGGACGTCGCCGTATCAAGTCCCAACGCCGTCTTGAGGGCCACATTGGCGAAGACGATCTGGCGCTGGTGGTTGATGAGCATCACCTGCGACGGCAGGGCGTCGAGGATGGTCGTCGCACCCGCGAGGTTCAGTTGTCTCCGGCAGTTGAGGATTTCCTCGGCGGGACAGCGGCGGGACGGGGCGAATTCCGTGGGGTTGGCTTGAGCTACATTCATTGCTGATCGCTGGGCTGGGGTGGAAAAGTGGGACTTTTGCTTATTCTGTTCAGGAAATCAAGGACGATGAGCTTGTGTCACGGGGATTTAACTTGCGCTTGTGAGGAGGATGTTGCTTTGTGGATGCATGATGCGATCAAATAGGTTATCTTGAATAAAGGCAGACTGTTGTTTCTATGAGGAGGACCCATGCCTGGCAGCGAAGATCTTTCAGAATACGTGATCAATATCCCTGAAGAGGCGGATTACGCGCGTTTGCGATCCATCCCTTTTTTTGATGTGTTCCGGGAAGAAGGAGACTTGTTCACTGTGGCCTTGGGCGGGGTCTGGCTGGGCTGTCCCGGGGGGACCGTGCTGATGCGCGACGGTGAGCTGGGGCATGATTTTTTTGTGCTGGTCAAGGGCTGTGTCGAGGTCCAGAAGGAAGGCAAGGTCCTGGGCGAGGTTTGCGCGGGTGAACTGCTGGGCGAGATGGGGGCCATGCTGCATGAAAAAAGGTCCGCAGACGCCGTCACCAAGGGGGATTGCATCCTGTTCAGGCTGCATGTCACCGCCCTGAATAACCTGCCCCTGCAGGTGGTGTTCCCGCTGATGGTGCACATCTACCGCATCACGGCCAAACGCCTAAAGCTGGCGGACAAGAGGCTGGCGATGATGTGAGTGTTCCTCCGGCCCGAGATGCGCTTGCAGCGCGGCTATTCGCCGGGGGAGCTGGGGGTGGTCAGCGTCCCTGCCGCATGAGTCTGTGGGCGATGTCCATGTCTTCGGGGTAGCGAATGCCGCCTTTGTCGACGATGATCCCCGGAGTCAGGGAATCCGAGCGCGGATCGACCAGGGGCAAGATGATCCAGTCCCCGCTTCCGTCGTCGCCCACCACCATGTCGCATTCGTTTTCGCAGGCCAGATTGGCCGCACGTTTGAGAGTCGCCTTGAGATCCATGGATGTTCCGTTGATGTCCTGATGAGATGTGCGCTGTGAGTGTCCAAGGCGGGCCTGTTGTCCTGATAACTCCAGGGCAGTCCTATTCGGCCTTGTTCATGATTGCCTGGGCTTCTTCCAGATTGGGATTTTTGTCCAGCGCCATGCGCGCATATTCCCAGGCCTTGTCCCGTTTGTTCCAGGTCATGTACAGCCGGGCAAGGTTGAGCAGAGTGATGGCGTGGTTGCCGAAGACCTTGAGCGCCGTCAGGTAGATCTCCTCGGCTTTGTCCCATTCGGCCTGCTCCATGTGCGCCCGAACCCCGAGAGTGTAAGGACGCTGGTCTGAAGGGAACAGCTCACGGGCCTGGGCCAGCAGTTCTGCCGCGTCGCCGAGGAGGTTCTTTTCGAGCAGCATCTCGGCGATCTCCACCAGTACCCCGTCCTCGTGGCCGAATTGCTCGGCCGCCCTGCGCAGGTGGGATCTGCCCAAAGGCAGTTCGCCCCGCTGGAGGCAATGTCTGCCCTTGGTCAGCCAGTATTTTTTGTCCCGCTCGTGCTGGACCTTTTGCAAATTCTCGCGTTCCTGGAGGTGGTCCGTCAGGCGTGTGGCGAAGATATCCAACTTGGTGATGATTTCCTCTACATTCCCTTTCGTGTAGGCGATGAAAGGCTTGTGCCCGATGCGAAAGCGGTTCAGCAATTCGAGGATGCCGGGGTTGGCGCTGAAGGTGGTGCAGAATTCCTCCAGCATGAAGTCGATCTCCACACGGGGCTGCCCGAACAGCCCCTGGCAGTCCGGCCTGGACTCAAAGGCCAATTTGGCTTCCAGAATGGCCTTCAGGTATTCTTTGTTGCGCAGCGAAGCCTTGGCCCGGGCGATATTGCGTTTGACCCGTTGGGCGGCGGATTCGGTGGAACCGGCGTAATTCATTGACAACTCCAATAACCAGAAGCGTTCCAAGGGCCAGGTCCAATGGCATGCGGGCTCTGGAGGCGATCCCATGCCTCCGCTTGGTCCAGTGGGGAGGACGAGATTCAGTGGTTGTCGATCTCTTTCCAGATCTGGACTTTGAAGGGCTTGATCAGGATTCTCCTGCTCTTTTCCGCATACAGCTTGATGTGTTCTTCGTTCAGGAGCTTCATGAACTGATCCATGCTTTCCCATTTGGATATGGTCATGTAGCTGGCTGCGTTTTTCAGGTCCCGATGGATGACACTGCTGATGCAACCACTGAAGGCTCGGTTGAGGGCAACGAATTCTTCAAGCTCCTGCCTTCCGCTGACTTCCATGCCGGGACGGAACAGGTAGTGAACCGTCACCGTGACTGTTTCCGGCATCGTGGTCTCCCCCCCCTCTTCGCTCCTGATACGATCATGCAACTATTTCATGTGCATAGCAGTACAGGCCCCGCCGCACAAGTGCGGCGGGGCAAAAAGACAGAAGGCTGTCTGTGGAGATTCAGTACGCGGCGCGCAACAGCTTTGCGTGTTGCGGAGCGATGGATGGGGGCAGGGCCTTGGGTGTCGGATGAAGCCTGGCATGCAGGATGAATTGATGTTTCCGGGGTGCGTATTGAGCCACCAAGGCCTGGGTGACGAGTTGCAACTCGTCGGCGTCGGGGAACCAGAAATGGGGTTCCTTGAAGTATTTTTTCCGGCCGGGTCGGGGGGTATTGCCTTCGACCAGGGTACAGGGAGTCTCCAGCGGAAGCACCGACATGTGCCAGGTTGCCGGGAAGCCGTGGGCATCGAAATTGATGCGCATGCATTGCAGGCAGGTCAGGGTGTAAATGTCATGTTCCGGGCCACGGATGAAGGCCAAAACGCAATCCAGTGATTTTCCGGAATGCATGGGGATGGCTGCGCTCCCCTCGAACAGTTCAGTAAAGAAGCTGTGGGGGATGGCGCGGGCCGTGCCGTTGTCGAAGAGAATTGGTTTGTACGTGACGCTCATGACACTGCCTTGGCCTGTTACAACCGGTTGCTGTGACAGAAAGTTCCTTCAGGTGGGTGATCGCCGACTCGCTGTATCAAACGGGGGATTTTCTGATTCTTCTACCATTATCAGTTCGTGGCGACTGGGGCAAGGGGGGCGCACGAAAACTGAACGCTTCTGAACGTCGAAATTAGGAAACCAACCGGGAATACACGAGAAGAAAAATGGGATTCAGGGGGCAACCGTGGAAGCAAAATATCCATCCAGAATGCTGGAAGTCCATGGCGCGAGCCGTTGCTTCAGAGTGGCGCAGAGAGCCCCGTCGCGGGGCCGTGGGGGTTCTGTCGTAAGTCCTCTTCCCCGTGTGGAATAAGTGTGGAATTGCCCGATTGTTCCAGCCATTCATGCACTTGGCTATGGATTCGTTGCCGGGATGGTTGGCTGCTCAGGTTGCTGGATCAGGTCGCTGGGCCGGTGGTCTGGAACGGATCGCTGGGGTGTTATCTGGGGCAGGACTGTGGGCTGGTTGCCAGGGTTGGACGGCGGGGCGGGGTCCGAGAGGCTCACTTGCCCATGGTCTTGGTGAGTTTTTTGCGGGACTCGCGGGTCCTGCGCCTGTGGATCAGCACCATGAGGATGATCAGCAGAAAAAACACCGCCCCCACATAGCGGATGTCTAGGACCTTGCGGACGATATCCAGTGTGGTCTCCGGCTCGTTGATGATCTGCTGCCCGTCGGATTGCCCATCAGGGGTGATTCCGAAGCGTTTGAGGGCATGGTGATCATACAGGGTGCGCTCACCCGCTGCCGAGTCCGTGTCGATCTTACGCACATAACGCCCTTGCCAGTGCCCCAGCAGCAGCCATGCGGCGCGTTTGCCCTGCTCCGTCCAGGAGGTGAGGCGCCCCCCCAGCACGCCCGTGCCCATGAACTGGGCGCGCGAGGTATAGATGGGGACCTTGCAGGCGTAGGCCATGCGGCGCACGTCCCGGGTGGAGAGGTCCAGGCCGTTGTCCTCTGTGCGGAAATACTCCGCCAGATAGACTACGTCCTGTGCCTTGGCGTCGGACAGGGCGATCTCCATGCTGTTGGGCCCGTCGTTGGGGACGAAGTTGACCTCGTAGCGTTCGGACAGGGCCCTGAGGTCCCGGCCCAGGGCTGTACCGGTCTCTGGAGCGCCGACAGGAGGCCTGTTGATGATCAGGATTCGCTTGGCGGCGGGGTTCTGCTCCAGGGCCAGGGCCAGGGTCCGGGCATGGGGCGGCTCGTCGGTCGCGATGTAGATGTCGCTCATGTTTTCGGGCAGGGCTCCCGAGATGTCGATGCCCGCCGCCATGATCGCGGTATCCATGCAGAGTTTGTCTCTGAGCCGAGCGGCCATGTTCAGCGCCGGGATGCCCGAGACGAGGATGCCGTCGAACTGCGCTCCCTGGTACTTGATGGTCAACAGCTCTTCCAGCAGCTCCAGGTAGCGGGGCGAGGCGTTGCCGCCCATGTCCATGTGCTCGACGCGTTTCAGGACCTGGAAGTCGTTCTTGCTCAGCACGAAGTCGAGGCCCTGGTTCACGCCCTGCACACTGGCGCTGCCCTGGCCGTAGGAATGCAGGATAAGCAGGTGTCTGTACTGCGGCGTGATCTGGGTCTTGTAGCTGGACTGGGCCTGGGCGGGCGTGGCGGCGAGCAGGACGGCGAGCGCGAGCAGCCACATCAGGAAGAACCCTGGCGCGAGGTCCGGACGAGCTGCGCTGAGGTACGTGGTGGCCGTGAAGCGTGTCTGGCTTGAGTTCATCCTGTGTGCCTTTGCTGGGTCTGCATTGTCTTGATATTGAAGCACAAAAGTGGGCAGGGGCCAATGGAAAAGTGATTTGGCCGTGGGGGGGCGCGGACCGTTTGCCGCGACTGTTTCTCCTCCCTGGTTTGGGATACGATGGCGCACTTGCCCGGAGTGTGCACTTGCAGAAAAACGACACAACAAAAGGCACCTTGAGCCAGATCCCCTCTGGGGTGTGGGTCCTTGGGGGTGTCAGCCTGCTGATGGATATTTCGTCGGAAATGACCCATAGCCTGCTGCCGCTGTTCATGGTCACGACCCTAGGGGCCGGCACCCTGGCCGTGGGACTGATCGAGGGGCTGGCCGAGTCGACCGCCCTGATCGTGAAAGTGTTCTCGGGCGTCTTGAGTGATTACCTCGGCAAGCGCAAAACACTGGCCGTATGTGGATATGCCCTGGGAGCTCTGACAAAGCCGCTGTTTGCGGTGGCGACCACTCTGGGGCTTGTCCTCAGCGCCCGTCTTCTGGACAGGGTGGGTAAGGGCATCCGTGGCGCGCCCAGGGACGCCCTGGTTGCGGACATCACCCCGGCTAATCTGCGCGGTGCCGCCTTCGGCCTGCGCCAGGCCCTGGATACGGTGGGTGCTTTTCTGGGGCCCCTGTTGGCCGTGTGCCTGATGCTGCTCTGGGCCAATGATTTCCGCGCGGTCTTCTGGGTGGCCGTGATTCCCGGGGCGCTGGCTGTGCTGTTGCTCTTCTTTGGTCTGCATGAACCAGAGCGCCGACAGAGCGCAACACGCAGCAATCCCATCCGGCGGGAAAATCTGAAACGATTGGGCGGTGCCTATTGGTGGGTGGTGGGCATCGGGGCGGTCTTCACCTTGGCGCGGTTCAGCGAGGCGTTTCTTGTGCTGCGTGCCCTGCAGGGCGGGACCCCCATCGCCCTTGTGCCGCTGGTGATGATGGTCATGAATATGGTCTATGCCGTCACGGCGTATCCCTTCGGCAAACTCTCGGACCGGATGAGTCACAAAAAGCTGCTGGCCTGTGGGCTGCTGGTTTTGCTTGTGGCGGATCTGGTGTTGGCGGCAAATAATCGCCCGGGGTTTGTGCTGGTGGGTGTCGCTCTCTGGGGCGTGCATCTGGGCATGACCCAGGGGCTGCTGGCGGCGATGGTGGCCCATACCGTGCCAACGGATTTGCGAGGCACGGCCTATGGTTTCTTTAACCTCGTGGGCGGCGTTGCGATGCTTGTGGCCAGCGTACTGGCGGGTTTTTTGTGGGACCGGTTCGGGGCGTCGGTCACCTTTTATGTCGGTGCCGTCTTTTGCGCCGTGGCCCTCGTTGGTATTGTCTGGAAGGGAATGCCTGCCAAAGTATGAGAGGTTGGTTTGTGATGATCCTTGCTACGCTCCTTGAACGTCGCTTGGAAAGGCTTGCTGATTATGCACAAAGGGAGGACGCATGAGGCGTGAAATCAAACAGATATTTGAGGGTGAACCCGTGACCGAAGGGGCTGGGGTCCGTCTGCGCAGGGTGTTCGGCTATTACGAGACCGGCCTGTTTGACCCTTTCCTGATGCTGGACGATTTCCGGGCCGAGAAACCCGAGGATTTTATCAAGGGCTTTCCGTGGCACCCGCACCGCGGTATCGAGACCATCACCTATGTCATCGGCGGTGACGTGGAGCATGGCGACAGCCTGGGCAACAAGGGGGTCATCGGTACGGGGGACGTGCAGTGGATGACGGCGGGCAGCGGCATCATCCACCAGGAGATGCCCAAGGGCGATGAGCATGGCGCCATGCTCGGTTTCCAGCTCTGGGCCAATCTGCCCGCAGCGAACAAGATGATGGCCCCTCGCTATCGGGGGATCACGGCTGCGGAGATCCCTGCGGTGGTCCGGGCCGACGGAACCACCATCAAGGTCATCGCTGGGAGCGTGGATGGCGTGGGAGGTCCGATCACGGATATCGTTATTGACCCGGAATATCTGGATTGCACAGTCCCTGCCGGAGTCGAGTTCGTGCACCCTGTGAAAAGGGGGCATACCGCCTTCATCTATGCCATCGGCGGCCAGGGCAGCGTGGGCGGCACCCCGGTGCAGAACCGGATGCTGGTGCTGTTCGACGATGGCGATGAGTTGGCCCTGTCCGCAGGCAGTGAATCGCTGCGCTTTTTGCTGGTGTCCGGCAAGCCGCTGCGCGAGCCCATTGCCTGGCGCGGACCCATCGTGATGAATACCCAGGCGGAGTTGGATCTGGCCTTCGGGGAATTCCAGGACGGGAGCTTCGTCAAGCATGGGTGAGAGGAGCTTCGTCAAGCATGGGTGAGAGGAGCTTTATCAAGATTATCTGAAGGGTGAACGAACCTGATCGGGACGGAGTGGTGGATGGTCGGTCCCGTTGATGCCCTGAAAACGGCATGCAAAGAAAAAGGCCCCTGGAATTTCCAGGGGCCTTTCGAAAAGTGGTGGGCCCGGCAGGATTCGAACCTGCGACCTACTGGTTCGTAGCCAGGCACTCTATCCAGCTGAGCTACGGGCCCACGTCGTCGAGGAGTTGGTATCTATTCAAACGGCCCTTCTTCGTCAAGCGGTTTTTTCGAAAATATCATTTTCCTTCACGTGTCAGGTTGCCATGTCTGGCGAGCTGCCGTATTCGAAGCCCACCCTGAAGCGCACCGGGTAGGATATCATGACGAATCAAGAACAGCTCGTAGCTCGACTGTATGTCCCCAAGCCCGGCGGTCCAACGCTGGAGAGCAAGATTGCCGAGGTCGTGGCCAGCATCGACTCCGCCATCGCCACGGTGGGGCCACAGGCCTTGGCCGTGGCCTGGACCGGCGGCAAGGACTCCACACTGGTGCTGCATCTGCTGCGCCAGCGGCTGGCCGAACTGGCCCCGGGCGCGGCGCTCAATGCCATTTCCATCGACACGGGCTGCAAGTTTCCGCAGGTCATCGCCTTCCGCGACGCCCTGGCCAGGGAATGGGGCATCGCCTTGACCATCGCCCGGCCCGAGGTCGATCTCTCAGACTATCTCGTGGCCCGGGACAAGGCCGCCTGCTGTCGTGAACTGAAGGTCCTGCCCCTGAACCGGGCCATCGAGGACACGGGCATCTCTCTGCTGCTCACGGGTATCCGTGCGGACGAGCATCCCTCCCGCGCCGCGCGCCCGGCGGTGGAAACCATGGCCGAGCCCGCCCACCTGCGCCTGCATCCCATCCTGAATCTCACCGAGATGGATGTCTGGTCCTTCATCATGGACCATGGACTCCCGGCCTGCCCTCTGTATCGCCAGGGCTATCGCTCCCTGGGCTGCATGCCGTGTACCGCTGCCCCCGGAACAGGGCAGGGTGAACGCGCGGGGCGCGACCAGGACAAGGAGGCTATGCTGGAGACCCTGCATAGTCTTGGATATTTCTAGATAATCATATTCGGGTTGCGTTGAGGGGTGATTGTCTGGTTGCGCTCCGGTCCCGCTTCCATCTTTCCTGGGGCATTCCGTCCCTTGCGCCCTCTTGTTTAAAGCGCCTTTGGCCCTCCCTGCGCCCTTGGCTTGAGCAGCGAAATGGGATAACTAATGCGCTCTTTAGTAGAATAGAGAAGAGGACCCATGACCACCCATCTGATTGACGACCCATACCGCCCGGCGCGGCGCAAGACCCGGACCCTGCATGTGGGGAGCGTGGCCGTGGGCGGCGACGCCCCGGTGGTGGTCCAGTCCATGACCAACACCGACACCCGCGATGTGGATGCCACAGTGGCCCAGATAGACGCCCTGGCCGAGGCAGGCTGCGAGATCGTGCGCCTGGCCGTGCTGGACGAGAAGGCCGCCCGGGCCATCGGCGCCATCCGCAAGGCCTCGCCCGTGCCGCTCATTGCGGACATCCATTTTGATCATCGTCTGGCCTTGCTGGCCCTGGATGCGGGCGTGGATGGGTTGCGCATCAACCCCGGCAACATCGGCGGGGCAGGCCCCGTGGACAAGGTGGTGGCCGCGGCCAAGGCCGCGCGCGCGCCCATCCGCATCGGGGTCAATTCCGGGTCCGTGGACAAGAAGCTGCTGGCGAAGTTTGGCGGGCCCACGCCCGAGGCCATGGTGGAGAGCGCCATGGAGCATGTGCGTCTCCTGGAGGAGCGGGATTTCTTCGACACCAAGATTTCCCTGAAGTCCTCGTCCGTGCCCGCCACCATCGCGGCCTATCGCCTGCTGGCCGGGCGCTGTGATTATCCGCTGCACATCGGTGTGACCGAGGCCGGGACCCCGGGCCGGGGCACTGTGAAATCCTCGGTGGGGCTTGGCGTACTGCTCTACGAGGGCCTGGGCGACACCATGCGGGTTTCGCTGACCGGCGACCCCGTGCCCGAGATGGACGTGGCCTGGGAGATTCTGCGCTCGCTCAATCTGCGTGCCCGGGGGCCGGAGATCGTCTCCTGCCCCACCTGCGGGCGCACGGAGATCGGGCTCGTCGCCCTGGTGGAAGAGGTGGAGCGCCACCTGCGTCCGGTGACCGAGGTCTTTACCGTGGCGGTCATGGGCTGTGTGGTCAATGGCCCCGGCGAGGCGCGCGAGGCCGACATCGGCATTGCCGGGGGGCGCGGCGTGGGCATCATCTTCCGCAAGGGCGAGGTGGTGCGCAAGATCAAGGGCGAGGAAAATCTGCTGCCTGAATTTTTGCATGAACTGGATACATTTCTCAAAGAACTCAGAGAGGAGAATCAATAGATGCGTTACACCAACCTATATGTGCCCACGTTGAAGGAAGCCCCGGCCGATGCCGAGGTCGTCAGCCATCAACTGCTCATTCGAGCGGGAATGATCCGCAAGCTGACTTCGGGCATCTACACCTATCTGCCCATGGGCCTTCGGAGTCTGAACAAGGTCGCGGCCATCGTGCGTGAGGAAATGAACCGCGCAGGGGCCCAGGAGATTTCCATGCCCATGGTCCAGCCCGGCGACCTCTGGAAGGAGACCGGCCGTTGGCAGTTCTATGGCAAGGAACTGCTGCGCATCCAGGATCGGCATGGCCGGGACTATTGTCTTGGACCCACGCACGAGGAGGTCGTGACCGACCTGGTGCGTGGTGAGGTCAATTCCTACAAGCAGCTGCCCATCAATCTCTATCAGGTCCAGACCAAGTTCCGCGACGAGATCCGCCCGCGTTTCGGCCTGATGCGCGGCCGTGAGTTCGTGATGAAGGACGCCTACTCCTTCGATGCCGATGATGCCGGCGCCGAGGCCAGCTATAAGGCCATGTACGCCGCCTACAGCGCCATCTTCGAGCGTCTGGGCCTGACCTTCCGCGCCGTGGAGGCCGACTCCGGCTCCATTGGTGGCAGTTTCTCCCACGAGTTCATGGTCCTGGCCGACACCGGCGAGGATACCATTGCGGTCTGCACGGCCTGTGACTACGCCGCCAACCTGGAAAAGGCCGGGGTCGCGGGTGAGATCAAGCCCTGCATGGACCAGGGCCCGATGATGGTGGAGGTCGCCACCCCCGGGACGCATACCGTGGAGGAAGTGGCCGAGTTCCTGAACGTGCACTCCATGCAGGTCATCAAGACCTTGCTGTTTGATGCCGATGGCGAGGCCGTGGCCGCGCTGGTGCGCGGCGACCGCGAGCTGAATGAAGTGAAGTTCAAGAACGCCCTGGGCTGCGCTGAGCTGGTCATGGCCAGCCCCGAGCAGGTCCAGGAGTGGACCGGCGCGCCCGTGGGCTTTGCCGGCCCCGTGGGACTCAAGGTCTCGCGCATTCTGGCGGACAAGGAACTGAGGGGCGCGACGGATTTCGTGGTCGGGGCCAACAAAGCCGACACCCATGTGCGTCATGTGGACCTGGGACGCGATGTGGGCGCCAAGGTTCAGTTCCTCGACCTGCGCGTGATCACCGTGGACGATCCCTGCCCGCACTGCGGCGGTCAGCTGTCCATGCCCAAGGGCATCGAGGTTGGCCATGTCTTCAAGCTGGGCACCAAGTATTCCGAGGCCATGCAGGCCAAGTTCCTGGATGCGAACGGCAGGGAACAGCTGATGATCATGGGCTGTTACGGAATTGGCGTGTCGCGTGTGGTGGCCGCCTGCATCGAGCAGAACCACGACGAGAACGGCATTGTCTTCCCGCCGCCGGTGGCCCCGTTCGAGGCCGCAGTGCTCTGCCTGGACCCCAAGAAGGAAGAGATCCTGGGCAAGGCCGAGGAGATCTACAACATTATCAAGTCCACGGGGGCCGATACCCTGCTGGACGACCGCGACGAACGCCCGGGCGTGAAGTTCAAGGACGCCGATCTGGTGGGCTATCCCATCCAGATCGTGGTGGGCGGCAAGGGCATCCTGAAGGGCATTGTGGAATGCAAGGACCGTCGCACGGGCGAGAAGATCGAACTTGGCCTGGACAACTTCGAACGTGATTTCGTGGCCTGGCGTCGCGACGTGTGGTGCGGTTGGGGCCTGACGGATGGCGACAATCTGGATGTTTGCAGGTAGCTCGTAATGACGGTGGAAGGACTTATTGCCCTGGCCGGGGCCACGGCGCTGTTCGCCCTGATCCCCGGCCCTGGGGTCATGGCTGTGGTGGCCCAGGCCTTGGCGCGAGGGCTGGGCACGGCTGTGCTGTGGACCGCCGGACAGGTGCTGGGCGACATGATCTATCTGCTCATGGCCCTGTTCGGCATGGGCTGGGTGGCCTCGCAATTGGGCGACGGGTTTATCGTGTTGCGCTATCTCGGGGCCGGGTATCTGATTTGGATGGGCCTTCGGGCCTGGACCGCCAGGCCACCTGCCGAGGGTGCTTCGAGCCCTTCGGGTAAGGCGCGTGGGCGTTCTTTCCTGGGTGGGATGTGCGTGTCTCTGGGCAATCCCAAGGCCATCGCTTTCTATTGCGGGTTCCTGCCGGCGTTTATCGATTTGACCGCCCTTACGCCGAGCGACGCGGCCACGGTCATCGCGGTGATTTGCCCCATCGTGTTCCTGATCCCCGTCGGGTACGCCTGGCTGGCGGCCCGGGGGCGCGGTGCGATGCGTACGACGCGACTTTGGAAGATCGCCAACCGTAGCGCTGGCGCGGTGATGATCGGTACCGGTGCCGCGGTGATGGCCGAGTAGGAGAGCCCGTGCCCCATATCTTCGAGGTTGCCGAACTGACCCAAGCGGTCAAGGACGTGCTGGAGAGCCAGTTCCCCTTTGTCTGGGTGCGGGGCCAGGTCAGCGGCGTGACGCGCCCGCCCAGCGGACACCTCTATTTCACCCTGAAGGACGAGCGCGCCCAGCTGTCCGTGGTCTGGTTCAAGTCCTCCCGGCGTGAGGTGCAGGCCGGAGGCGTGGACCCCGCCACCGGCGAGGTCCTGGAGCACGGCTTTGTGCCCGATGTCGAGGATGGCATGCAGGTTCTGGTGGCCGGGCGGCTGAACGTCTACGAGCCGCGCGGGACCTATCAACTGGTGGCCGAGATCGTCCAGGAAGAGGGCGTGGGCCAGTTGTATCTGCAGTTCGAGGCCTTGAAGGCCAAGCTGCGGGCCAAGGGCTATTTCGATGAGGACCGCAAGATGCGCCTGCCCGCTTCGCCCGCGCGGGTGGCGGTGGTCACCGCCCCCACGGGAGCGGCCATCCGCGATTTTTTGCGCATCGCCAGCGAGCGCGGGGCGGGCTGCGAGATCCACATCCAGCCCTCGCTGGTGCAGGGGGACCGGGCCCCTGAACAGATCGCCGCGGCCCTGGACGAGATCTGCGTGCAGGGTTGGGCCGAGGTGGTGGTCTTGATCCGTGGAGGAGGCTCCATTGAGGACCTCTGGGCCTTCAACACCGAGCCCGTGGCCGATGCCATCCAGCGGGCCACGCTGCCGGTACTGTGCGGCGTGGGCCATGAGGTGGATGTGACCATCGCCGATTATGTGGCCGACGCCCGAGCGGCCACGCCCAGTCACGCCGCGCAGATGCTCTGGCCCGAGCGGCGCGAGTTGATGCAACGCCTGGATGGGCTGGAACTGGCCTTGCTGCGGGCGGGGCAGGGGCTGATCCAGGGACGCGAGCGGACCCTGCGCGTGGAAGAACGCGCCCTGGCCTGGCTGTCTCCGGTGCGCCAGGTGGACCGCTGGCGCGAGCGCTTCGCGGTGGCGACCCGCGACCTGACCCGGGCCTGGGATGATTTTCAAGGGCGCAAGATTTCGGCCTTGGACCAGGCGGGGCGTGAATTGCTGGCGGCCTTCGGGCCACAGATCATGGAGCGCAAGGCCGCCGTGCTGGAGGCCTTTGTCGGGCGGCTGGCCCTGGGGCTGGATGGGCGGCTGCGAGCCCTGGACCGGGATCTGGCCGTGGCCTCGGCCACCCTGGTGGGCCTGGACCCGGAGAAGCCCCTGGAACGGGGCTACGGCTTGGTGCGCAGCTCCAGGACCGGGCGATTTTTGCGGAGTGTGGACGATGCGGCCCCGGGCGACGCCCTGGAGATTCGCGTGCGTGATGGACGCCTCGGGGCAGAAGTGACACGGATTGAAAAGGACGATTGATGCAATTATTCAGGGCCCTGCTGTGCCTGTTGTCGATACTGCTGATTGCCCCCACCGCCCTGGCAGGCGTGCGTCTGGAATGCCCGGATTCGGTCCCCCAGGGTGAGCCGTTCTTTGTGCGGGTGGTCTCGGACGAGCCCGTGGACGCGGTGCACCTGTCCTGGGGAGCCATGGCCGTGGACGCCTCCGTGCGCAAAGAGGGTAGGGTCTGGGTGGCGCTGGCCATGCTGGGCACCGGCTCCATGGCCAAGCCCGGCAGCGGACAGGTCAAGATCCAGGTCAGCGGTTCCGTCGGCGCACAGGACCTGACGCATGCCGTGGCCATCACGCCGCGCCACTTCGAGGAGCAGCGGTTGAACGTGGCCAAGAAGATGGTCAACCTGACCAAGGCCCAATTGGATCGTCACTACCGCGAGCAGGCCCAGGCGATGATGGTCCTGGGAGACGTTTCCCCCGAGCGCTTCTGGGATGCTCATTTCCAGCGTCCGGTCCCCGGGGGGCTCTCCAGCACCTATGGGCTGCGGCGGATATTCAATGGTGAGCCGCGCAAGCCGCATGCGGGTGTGGATTTTAGGGGCGCGCAGGGCTCGCCCGTCAAGGCCGTGGCCCCAGGCGAGGTCAGGCTCACGGGCGATCATTATTTTTCCGGCAATATCGTCTACATTGATCATGGACTGGGAGTGGTCAGCGTCTACTGCCACCTCTCGTCCATCGAGGTGTCCGAGGGCCAGTTCGTGTCCGCCGGGCAGGTGCTGGGCAAGGTGGGGGCCACGGGCCGGGTCACCGGGCCGCATTTGCACTTTGGATTGTCCGTGTTGGGCCAGTATGTGGACCCCATGCCGCTGATTGAGGGCCGGGTCAGCCCCTAGTAGGCGGCCCAGAAACAGCCAGTGCTTTGTTGCTTCGAAAAAGTACAAAGACTTACGTATCTGAAGATACGCGCGATCTTGAATTTTCTTGCGCCGCGCAACTGACTAGTTTCGGACCGCCTGCTATAGGCCTTGGTTGTTGAGGCCATGACTGCCGCGCCAAGCTTCGGCGCAGAGATGATACAGCTGCCCCAGGGCTTTTTTGAGGACGAGCGAGATGGCTAAAAAGAAACAGGATTTTGAGACGCGCCTTGCACGGTTGCAGGAAATCGTGGAATCTTTGGAAACAGGGGAGTTGGCGTTGGAAGACGGCGTGACCCTGTTCAAGGAGGGCGTGGAACTGGCGGGTTCGTGCCGTGAACAGCTGGAAAAGGCCAAGAATGAGGTCAAGCTGCTCACGGACGGCAAGCTCAAAGAGTTCCATACGGAGGAAGACGATGCCTGATGTGGATGTCAAAAAGACCCTGGCCAACTATGCGGCCGAGGTTGAGGAATATCTGAAGACCTGCCTGAAAGATCGGACCATCACCCCCCGGCTTCAGGAGGCCATGGAGTACAGCCTGATGGCGGGCGGTAAGCGCCTGCGCCCGGTGCTGTGCCTGGTCTGGGCGGAGATCGCGGGCATTGAGTCCGCCAAGGTCATGCCCTTTGCCGCGGCCATCGAGTGCATCCATACCTACTCGCTGATCCACGACGACCTGCCGGCCATGGACGATGACGATCTGCGGCGTGGCAAGCCCACCAGCCACAAGGTTTACGGCGAGGCCACGGCCATCCTGGCGGGCGATGCGTTGCTGACCGAGGCCTTCGGGATGATGCTCAATGTCCATGATGTCCCGGCTGAGCGAGTGCTCCAGGCCGCGTCCATCATGGCCTACGGGGCGGGACCCAACGGCATGGTCGGCGGCCAGCAGATCGACATGGACCTGACCGGCAAGGACGGGGTCGAGCTCCAGGAGTTGCAGCAGATGCATGCCCTGAAGACCGGGGCCCTGATCACCGCGTCCTGTCTGGCGGGCTGCATTCTGGGCGGCGGCAACGAGGACGACATGAAGGCCGCTATGGAATGGGGCAAGAACGTGGGCATGGCCTTCCAGATCGCCGACGACATCCTGGATGTGATCGGCGACGAGCAGGAACTGGGCAAGCCCGTGGGCAGCGACCAGGAGCAGGGCAAGAACACCTACCCCTCCCTGATCGGCCTGGAGGAGAGCAGGAACCTCGCCGTGCAGGTGGCGGCCAGCGCCAACCTGGAGATCAGGAAGTACACTGGGCCCCAGGCTGATTTTTTGCGTCATCTGGCCGCGTACATCGTACAGCGGACCTGTTAATTGAGAAAGGCCCTGACCCGCCTCTGCGGGCTCAAGGGCTGTATCCATTGCACCACAGTATTCAGGGACGAGTATCAATGACTATCGACAACGGTTCCCAAGGCATTCTTCAGGGTCTGAAGCGTCCGGGGGATGTACAGGATCTGGATTCGCGGCAACTGGTCACCCTGGCCGATGAAATGCGCCGGGTGATTATCGACACCGTGGCCGCCAACGGCGGGCATCTGGCCCCGTCACTGGGCGTGGTGGAGTTGACCTTGGCCCTGCTCAAGGTCTTTGATCCCGATCAGGACAAGATCGTCTGGGACGTGGGGCATCAGGCCTATGGTTACAAGCTGTTGACCGGGCGCGCTGCGAATTTTGGTACCTTGCGGACCATGGGCGGGGTCAGTGGCTTTCCCAAGATGAGCGAGAGCCGTTACGACCACTTCGGGGTGGGGCATTCGTCCACCTCCATCTCGGCGGCCGTGGGCATGGCCAAGGCCCGGGATCTGGCGGGCAAGAATCACAAGGTCGTGGCCGTGATCGGCGATGGCTCCATGACTGCCGGGCAGGCCTATGAGGGCCTGAATCAGGGGGGCGATCAGGGCTCGGATCTCGTGGTCGTGCTCAATGACAACGAGATGAGCATCTCGCGCAACGTGGGCGCTCTCTCACAGTTCTTCTCCAGGAACCTGACCAAGAGCTGGGTCGTGCGCTTCAAGAAGGATGTCGAGGCGCTGCTGAAGCACGTGCCCAAGATCGGTGCCGACCTGGCCGATTACGCCCGCAAGTCCGAAGAGGCCTTCAAACATTTCTTCACCCCCGGGATGCTGTTCGAGGCCTTCCGCTTCAACTATCTCGGGCCTTTTGACGGGCACAACATCGACGGTTTGGCCGGGGTCTTCCAGCAGGTCCGCGAGCTCAAGGGACCGATTCTGGTGCATGTGCTGACCCAGAAGGGCAAGGGCTACGAGCCCGCCGAGAGCAATCCGACCTATTTCCACGGCGTGGGCTGTTTCGAGCCCGAGACCGGCGAAGCCAAGAAATTCGGAGCCTGTGCCATGGCCTCCTACACCGACGTCTTCGGGGAGACCCTGACCCGTCTGGCCGAGGAAGACGAACGCATCGTGGCCATCACTGCCGCCATGCCCGAAGGCACGGGATTGATCAAATTCGCGGAGCGTTTTCCGGACCGGTTTGTGGATGTGGGCATCTGCGAGCAGCATGCGGTGACCTATGCCGCCGGGATGGCCACCCAGGGATTCAAGCCCGTGGTGGCCATCTATTCCACGTTCATGCAGCGATCCTACGACCAGATTGTGCACGATGTCTGTCTGCAGAACCTGCCGGTGACCCTGTGCCTGGATCGGGGCGGGTTGGTGGGCGAGGACGGTCCCACTCACCACGGCGCGTTCGACCTATCTTTTCTGCGCCATATCCCGAATCTGGTGTGCATGGCTCCCAAGGACGAGGCCGAACTGGCGGCCATGCTGGCGACGGCCATGGCCCATGACGGACCGGTGGCGCTTAGGTACCCACGGGGCGTGGGCGTGGGGGCGATCCCCGCGGAGCGGCTCGAGCCGTTGCCCCTGGGGCAGGGCGAATTGCTGCGTGATGGCCAGGACGCCGTGATCATTGCTCTGGGCAGTCGGGTCCATCCGAGTCTGGTTGCGGCCCAGGAGATCGAGGCCGAGACCGGCAAGAAGGTCGCGGTGTTCAATGCCCGTTTTGTGCGGCCGCTGCCCGCCGAGCAGATCGCCCAACTGGTCGCACGCTTCAAGGTCGTGATCACGGTGGAGGAAAATGCCCTGGCCGGCGGGTTCGGCTCCGCGGTGCTGGAGATGCTGGCCGACCGTGGCATCTGCGGAGTTGCGGTTCGCCGCCTGGGACTGCCCGATGCCTTTGTGGAACATGGCAAGCAGAAGGAACTGCGGGCCTCGCTGGGGCTGGATAAGAACGGCATCAAGGCCTCCGTGCTGGGGGCCCTGGAATAACCCCTCCCATTGCCTGTTGAACGTTGAAAAGCCCTCCGGAAGACCGGAGGGCCTGCTTGTTTTCATGGTGCCGGACAGTCCCTTGTGGAGGCTGATCGGAACAATTGGTTTGTGCTGCGTTATCACCTCACGCCTTTGGACGGATCAATCAATCATTTTCGGGTCGCCACAGGCACACAGGGCCAGGGACTCCTTGAGGTCGCGACAAAACTCCTCGAACAGGCCCTCGTGCAACAGATAGTCTGAGAACAACGCCACACCGTGGTCAAAGACCCGGGCTCTGCCGTTGGGCAACAATCGGCCAATGACCAGGGTTTGCGGCCACGGCTCCTGCATGCGGACCACAAAGCGGCGCAGCCCCCGGGCTTGGCAGCTCAGGGCCAGGCTGTAGTTCTGGCCCAAGAAGTGCGTCGTAAGCAGCGCTTCGTCCTGTTCATCCCCAGCTGCTTTGCCGATGTGGTTGGCCATTTCATCCAAATAGCGTCCCATGTCTGTCTGGAGCTTCTGCGCACGCCGTTGACGATCCTCATGCGGGGTGTCTTGCCTCATTGCATCTTAGAGTCCGACGTTTCGCAGGTCGTCCCCCAGGTATTCCCGTTCGTTCTCTCCGAGGATGCCCAGGGAAAGACAGATCAGGGTCCAGAGATGCACCACCGGGAATCCTGCTTCGTAGAATTCGCTCAAGTCATGAATCTGCGAATGGCAGTTGTGGCAGGGGGCGATGCAATAGTCGGCCCCTGTCTGCAGAATCTGATCAAGTTTGACCCTGCCATAGGCCCGTCTGGCTTCGGCATAACCGGATTGGAGGAATCCTCCCCCTCCCCCGCAACAGTAGTTGTTGGATTTGTTGGGCCACATGTCGATGAAGTTGTCATAGCCGACCACCGATTTGACCACAAAGCGCAAATCATCGGCCACAGGATCGCCCAGGGACTTGCGCACCAGTTGGCAGGGGTCTTGAACGGTGAACTTGATGCCGAGTTCCTTGTTCCAGTCGGAATTGACGGGCAGTTTGCCCTCGCGAATCCACTTGGCGTAGAGGGAGATGATGCTTTCCAGCTTGAAGCTGTACTCAATATTGAACTTTTGCAGTCCGGCCCGGACCGCATAGAATTCGTGGCCTCATTCGGTGTTGAGCCAGACCTTACACCCCAGGTCCTCCACCGCCTTGGCCTTGTTGCGGACCACTTTTTCCCAGGCTTCGTCATCGGCCAGGAACATGCAGTAGTTTTCTGCGGCCCAGCCCTTGGTGCTGTATGTCCAATCCGCACCCACCATGTTCAGAATCTTCCACAGTGGGACCATCTCGTCGGGCTCGGTCACTGGTTCGCGTGAGTTCTGGTTCAGGAAATAATAGGCACCTTGCTTGTCCATGGGGGCTTCAAGGTTTTCCTGGCCAGGCTGATTTTCGCGGACCTCTTCGACAACGTCCTGGACGACGAAGGCGAAATCATCGCTGGATGCGCCCATGGCGCTGTTTCCAGGTGTGTTCAGGGCCTGCTCGCAGGAGCCGAGAATCCCCTTGGGCCGGGTCTCCCTGGACCATGTCTGGCGGCATAGGTAGACCAGACTCGGAATATCCACATGCATGGGGCAGGCGTAGACGCAACGCCGACACATGGTGCATTGCCAGACCCAGGGGGTGGTGGTCAATTCCTCGTATTGTCCAAAAAGGGCCAGGCGCAGGAATTTGCGCGGGTCCATGTCCTCCAGCCCCGAGGCCGGGCACCCGGCAACACAGGCCCCGCAAGTCAGGCATAGGTTGAGGTTTCCACCTTCGGGCAGCAGGCTTGCGGCCTTTTTCAGAAACATAGGCTCAAGTGGTTGGATCAATGTTGTGGATGTCTCGTTCATGCCCTCCTCCCTTGTTTTCCAGGCAGCTGATGGTGCTGGTTGCGTGGGGCTTCTCTCTTGGCCTTAGCAAAAGGGGGGCCGTTGGGGGCGCCCGGTGGCAATGTCTGTCATTGTAAAGTGTTAGGTCCAAAAAACTGAAAGAGGCGCTGCACCAGCACAATTTTTGTTGCACAAATGCAACATATATTGCACTGGTCAGCGCCTGTTGGCTGGTCTTGTCAGGTGTAAATAACTTTGCGGAATGATGTGCTGTTTCAACTGAAAGCGGAGATTTTTAATAAAGCAAGGCCTTTGGTGCTCGAGTCATGTTGCATATTCGCAGCATGTGGTGCAACAGGGCTAAAGACCCAGCTTCTTTTTCCTGCGCCACAGGGTGGTGCGGTCAATGCCCAGGGCGCTGGCGGTCTCGCCTATGCGCCAACCGTGTTCCTGAAGGGCCTCCAGGAGCATGATGCGTTCGCGACCTTTCAGGTCCAGGGATGTGGGGACTTCGCTCAACAGGGGCTGGCCCTGTGGTTGGGCGTGAGAGTTTGCTCTGTCGATCAGGCTTTGGGGCAGGTCTTCGAGTTCAACGAAATCCCCGCAGGACAGGATGACGCCGTGCTCCACGATGTGGCGGAGTTCCCGTACATTTCCAGGGTAGTCGTAATTGAGCAGCAGGTGCATGGCCTCGGGCTCCATACCTGTGATGTGCTTACTCTGCTGCGCCGCGAATTCATGCAGGAAATGTTCGATGAGCAGGGGAATGTCCGAGGGGCGGTCGCGCAAAGGGGGGAGGACCAATTCCACGACGCGCAGGCGAAAATAGAGGTCGGCACGAAATTCACCTCGCTCCATCAGGGCCGCCAAGTTGAGGTTGGTGGCCGCAATGAAGCGCACGTCGACCGTCTCCGGCGAGGTTGCGCCCAGGGGGTAATACGCGCTTTCATCGAGCACCTGAAAAAGTTTGGCCTGTAGTTCCTTGGGGATATCCGCGATCTCGTCCAGGAAGATGGTGCCTCCCTGGGCCTGGGCGAAGAGGCCTGGCTTGTCCCGCCGGGCGTCTGTGAACGCGCCCTTGCGGTACCCGAAAAGTTCCGATTCCAAGAGGTTGTGGGGGATAGCCGCGCAGTTGACCTTGATATACGGCTTGTCTGCCCTGGAACTCGCGTTGTGCACGACCCTGGCCAGCAGATCCTTGCCGGTGCCGGTTTCGCCCAGCAGGAGCAGGGAGGCCTCGGTGGGGGCCACCGTCTTCACGATGCTGAATAGGTGGCGCATGCCTTTGTCGCGGCCGATCATGCTGTGATATTGGTAGGATTGTCTGACGAAATCTTCCAGTGACTGACGAGCTGTGAGGTCCATGAACGATTCCACTCCCCCCATCATCTCCCCGGCATCGTCATGGAGCAGCGCTGCCGTGATTTCCAGGGGAATCCTCCGGTGGCTTCTGTTCAGGACGTGCACCCTGGCCTTGATCACGCTTCTGCCCGTGCGCATGGCCTGGCGCATGTGGCAGCGTTTGTGGCAGCGCTCATTGGGCAGGATGTTCCAGCATTTCTTGCCCAGTGCTTCCTCGCGTCCATATCCGGTGATGCGCTCAGCCTCACGATTGAAGAAGGTGATGTTCCAGTTCTTGTCCACGGCAAAGATGCCCAAGGCGACGCTGTCGAGTATCCGCTGCAATCTCGGAGATTGCGGGTTCTGACCTATGGGGTGGGGTGTCCTTGGTTCGGTCATGTCGTTTGTCCTGTGTCGGTTGGGCCACTGTGTGAGCGTCTGAACTGATTCTGAATGCCGGGACCTGGATCGTTGTCCGGCTCTGCAATGCTCCTGTCGATGAACTGATTGAATGAGATGTTTTATCTGTTAGCACAGCAAGAAGGAGGTGGGCTAGTCCTGCCTGGACCCCGGAAGAGTTGTCCTCTAGCCCATGCCTGTTTCAATGTGAAAAGCCCTCCGGGAGACCGGAGGGCTTTTTTGCTGTCGGCCTTTTCTAGTGTCCAGGCGCGTGGCTTTTAGAATTGGTAACCCACGGATAGGCCCACGATGTGGGTCTTGCCACCCTCGAAGTTGGAGTCGAAGACCCCTTCTCTGGCACGGGACTCCACGTTGCGGTCCAGGACCCACAGGTAGCCGTAGGAGAAGTCCACGGTCAGGTTGTCGAACTTCAGGCCCGCCCCAAGACTGACGATCTGGCGGTCGTTGCCGGGCACGGCGTAGTCCACATAACCGTCGGGAATGGGTGATTCGTCGTAGACGTAACCGGCCCGCAGATCTAACCAATCCGTGGCGTTGTATTCCAGACCCAGCTGATAGCGCCAGGTGTCCACCCAGTTCTTGTCGGCGCCCTGCTTGTCCAGCACGTTGCTGTAGTTGAACACGAGTTCCTTATAGGCCCCCCAGAAGGTCCTGGTGAGGTCGAACTCCACGCTTAACTTGGGCAGGGGCTTGACCATCAGGCCTATGGTCGCCGAGCCGGGGATGGGCTCCGTGCCCTGGATCTCAGTGTCGCGCAGACCCGCGTCATAGAGGGCCGCCGTGCCCGCGATAATCGGGCTGGGATTGCCCTTGAGAACGGCCAGGGTGGCGTCGACGCTGGGGCCGCGTTCGAAATCGGCGCTGCCGCGCACCGTCAGTTGGGTTTCGCCCCGGTAGACCAGACCCGCTGCCAGCCAGTCCTCGGGCTTCCAATGCAGGGCAAAGGTGTAGCCGGGGGCCCAGCCTTGGGCGCTGATCTCCTGGCGTACATCGTTGGCCGTGGTTGCGGGGTTGTTGGTCATCGAGGCATCGGTGAACTTGGTGTAGCCGAAGTCCATGATGATGATCTCCGGCGCAAAGGCCAGGGACAGCTCATCGGTGACCTTCCAGGCAAAGGCCGTGGCCAGGGACGTGGATTTGATGCTGGCCGCTGCGCAGTTGTAGCGACCGAACCAGGTCTCCTCGTTGCTGTAGTCGGAGCCCAGGCCTACTCGTGAGTACATGCCCAGGCCCAGCCAGACATGATCGTTCATCTGGCGGGTGTAATAGGCATTGGGGATGGTCCAGATCTGACCTTCGCCGCGTCCGTCATCGCCTGCGATGGTTGCGGCGTTGACGTTTGTGTTGGGGGCGATGAAGGACACGCCGGTCTGAAAATGGCTGCCTTGCAACTGGGTGATGCCTGCGGGATTGAAGGCGATGGCCGAGGGATCATCGGCCTTGGCCGCGAAGGCTCCGCCCAGGGCGTTGCCCCGGGCGCTCCATTCATACAGGGCGTATCCGGCGCAGTGACCGGTGGTGGCGGTGGTCAGGATCAACAGCAGCGACAGGATCGCTAGGGCCGCTCGATGCATGGACGCGTCTCCAGTGGTGAGATGATTTATGAAAGGGCGCTGGGACTATAGACGGTAGGGCCATTTGATCAAGCTGCAACAAGCTGATTTTCATAAATTATTTGTTAACGAAGCAAGGTCTTTGTTCACTTTTGGTGAATAATGATGCACTAGACGGACATTGATGGTGAATGGAGGCTGAGAATGGATATGTTCGAGCTGTATGCCGAACGCCTGGAGCGAACCAGCGAGTATGGGTTGCTTTTTGAACCCTCGGGGCGAATCCTGTATGCCAACAGGACCTGGCGTAGGCGGCGCGGGGTGCGTCCCGGACGGGACCTGGGCAGCGTTTACGACGGGATGCAGGAAGGCGAGGCCGAAGTCTTGCGCCGTTCCATCGCCGAGGCCAGAGGCGGCCCACCCATGAGCGATTTTGTGGTGACGGTCAGTACCGATGACGGCCGGGGCATGCGCCAGATGCTGTGGCGGGGAGTGGAGTTGCATCTGCCAGAGCACGGCGGGATGCTGATCATGGCCCTGGGCCGGCATCTGGATCCCGTGGGAGGGGATGGCGAGGGCATGGGCTTTACCATTCGCCCGGATGGCACGGTGCTGGACGTCAGTGCGGAGATCTGCCGCCTGTGCGGATACAGCCGCTCCGAGGTGCTGGCCATGAACACCGGCCAGCTCTATTACGACGGCGAGGAACACCGGCGCATCCTGCACGGGTTGACGGAATCCGATGGCATCAAGCGCGGCGAGGTGACCCTGCGCTGCAAAGACGGTGCGCCTCAGGCCTTCCTGTTCACGGCACATGCCCTGCGTCAGCGCGATGGGAGTGTCTGGGCCTACTCCGGGTATTTCCGTTCACGCAAGACGCCCAAGGCCCCGGAGATGCTCAAGACCTTTGGGGCCATTGTGGAAGCCTTGCCGGACATCGCCTGGGTGACGGGCCGGGACCACCGCCTGGCGGCGGTCAATGCCAGCTATCTGCGTGCCTTTCGTCTGCGGCGCGAGGATGCCGTTGGCGGGCAGGAAAACGAGCTGTTTCCCCCGACCATTGCTCAGGGACTGATCCAGGCCGCCATCCGTGTGTTCGAGGAGCGCCGCGAGATCGTAACGCCCATGATGGCCCATTTCGGCGGCGGGGCGCAGTGGTACCGCGTGGTGCGCCGCCCCATCTTCGACCAGTCCGGACTCGAGGTCGTGGGCCTCTTGGGCATCTGCCGGGACATCACCCGCCAGGCCGGGCGCGAAACCGCCTTCATGGAATCCATTGTCGAGGAGCAGGGAGACGCCGTGCTGGTTATTGATGCCCAGGGTCGGCTGATCCGGCGCAGCTCGACCCTGTTCACGCCCACGGTCTTGGGTGTCGATGACGGCGTCCCCGGGAACTTACCTGAATTGACGGGGATTCTGGACATCCTGCACCCCGAGGACCTGCCCCGGGCCCAGCGCAGTATGCGCCGGGTGCTGGCGGGCAAAGGGCCTGAAAGCATGGAATGCCGGGTCAAGAACGCCAGAGGCAGCTATGTGCGAGTGGGGGTGAAGTCCTACTTCAACGAGGAGTTTTTCAGCGAACCCAGGATGTATGTGGTGGCCAGGGACATGGCGCGGGCCATGCAATTGAGGCGGGCCGAGCGGGTCCTGGAGCGTCTCAAGAAGGCCGCTGGTGCGGCGAGCAACCGCGAGTTGGCGGAGTTCCTGAACGTCTCCCCGGCCTCGATCTCCAATGCCAAGCGTGCCCAGCGTATTCCTGCCGACTGGCTGCTGGCTGTGGGCCGGGACACGGGCTGGTCCATGGACTGGCTGTTTTCTGGGCTGGGGGCGGAACGCCGAGAGTACTGAACGGAATCGACCCCTCTTCGCTTCGGGCAGAAGAGAGTCGCTTTCGGCACGCCTGTGAATGGAAAAGGGCACCCATCGGGGTGCCCTTGCAATGCGTTCCTTGGGATGTGGCTTGGCTGCTAGAGGATCTGCTGCATGAACAGCTTGGTGCGCTCGTGTTGCGGGCTCTCGAAGAAGTGCTTCGGGGGGCCGACCTCCACGATCTGGCCGAAGTCCATGAACACCACGCGGTCGGCCACTTCACGGGCAAAGCCCATCTCGTGGGTCACCACGACCATGGTCATTCCTTCCTTGGCCAGCTTGACCATGACGTCCAGCACCTCGCCGATCATCTCCGGGTCCAACGCGCTGGTGGGCTCGTCGAAAAGCATGATCTTGGGGCTCATGGCCAGGGCGCGGGCAATGGCCACGCGTTGCTGCTGCCCGCCCGAGAGCTTGGCGGGGAAGACCCCTGCCTTGTCCGGAATGCCGACCCTGGTCAACAGGCGCATGGCCATCTCGCGGGCATCGTCCGGGAGCATGCCCTTGAGCTTGATGGGGGCCATCATCAGGTTCTGCAACACGGTCTTGTGCGGGAAGAGGTTGAAACTCTGGAAGACCATGCCCAGTTCCTGGCGGATCTTGTTGATGTCGTTGGCCGGGTCGTGGATGTCGTCCCCGTCCACTATGATCTTGCCCCGATCGATCTCCTCCAGGCGGTTGATGGATCTGAGCAGGGTGGATTTGCCCGAGCCGCTGGGGCCCAGGATGACCACCTTCTCGCCTTTCACGATGTCCAAGCTGACGTCATTCAGGGCCGTCAGGTCCCCGAAGTACTTGTAGACATTCTTGATCTGGATGATGGGATTAGTCGCGGTCATAGAAATTCAACCTCTGTTCCATGCTGCCGACGGCCTTGGACAGCACCAAGGTAATGACCAGATACACCAGGGCAACCATGGTGTAGGCCTCGAAATAGTAGAACGATTCGCTGGCGAACTCACGCCCGCGCCGCAGGATGTCGGCCACCGCGAGGATGGAGACCAGTGAGGAGTCCTTCAGCAGGGCGATGAACTCGTTGCCCACGGGGGGCAGGATGGTCCGCCAGGCCTGGGGCAGGATGACCATGAACATGGTCTGGGCGCGAGTGAAGCCCAGGGAGCGGGAGGCCTCGGTCTGGCCCTTGTCGATGGACTCGATGCCTGCACGGAAGACCTCGCCCATGTAAGCGCCGTAGCAGATACCCATGGCCGAGACAGCGGACACCAAGGGCGACATATTCTTCAGTTCGTCACAGCCGTGGCTCAGCAGATAGGTCACGAAACCGGGCCAGGCGGCGAACAGAACCTGAGCCTCTTCCAGGCTCGGCAGGTTGCGGAACACATGCCCCAAGGCGAAATAGAGGTAGAACAGCTGCACCAGCAGCGGGATGCCGCGCACCACCTCGACGTAGGTCGAGGCGATGAGGTTGATCAGTCGGTTGCGCGACAGCCGTCCCAGTCCGGTGATCAGGCCCAGCACCAAGGCAACCATGATCGAGAGGATCGTCACCCTGAATGTGACTCCCACCCCTGAGTCCCAGAGGGACAGGAGTGTTTCCCATGGGGTACTTTTTATTTCGCCGAATACGAACTTCAGGATGCGCAGGTACGGCTCGGGCTTGGCGAGGCAGAGATAGCTGATGACGACGATGGCCCCGATAAAGGAGAGCCACCATGCATCGACAATGCCGCGGTCCTTTTTTCGGGGGATGGCCGCACCGTCACCAACCTCGATGGTGACCTTTTTCTTGGAAATCATGATGAAACCCTGTCTGGTTGTTGAAGCATCCGGGACCGCGCAAGCGCGCGGTCCCGGTAATGGATCAGATGGATTGTCGGTTTATTTGCCGAACCACTTGGCGAAGATCTTGTCGTATTCACCGGAGGCTTTGACAGCCGCCAGGGCCTTGTTCAGGATCTCCACGGTCTCCGTATCGCCCTTCTCGACGGCAAAGCCAAGGTACTCGGGGGAATCGGGGGTGATCAAAAATCCCAGGGACAGGCTCTTGGCGTAGTTGGGGTTGGTCAGGGCGTAGTCGGCAGCTACTGCGTCGTCGCAGATCACGGCGTCGAGACGGCCATTGTTCAGGTCGGTGATGGCCAGGCCCACTTCGTCATAGGACTTGGGGTCGGCTCCGGCGATCTTCTTGGCGGCAAAGTAGCCGGTGGTGCCGATCTGGGCACCGATGGTCTTGCCTTTGAGGCCCGCGGCGTCGGTGATGCCGCTGCCTTCGCGCACAACCACGCCCTGCTTCACTTCAAAGTAGGGATCGGAAAAGTCCATGGCCACCTTGCGCTCATCGGTGATGGAGACGGAGGAGGCGATGGCGTCGTACTTGCCCGAGGCCAGACCGGCGAAGATGCCGTCCCAGGCCGTGTTCTTGATCTCGGCAGTGAAGCCGCCGGCCTTGGCCATGGCTGCCACCAGCTCGGGGCAGAAGCCGACGATGTTCTTGTGGGCGTCGACCATTTCCATGGGCGGCCATGTGGCGTCGGCTGCGAAGGTGATGGTTTTGGCCTGAGCAACGCTTGCCATGAAGGCTACGGCCACCAAGGCCAACAGAAATTTCTTAAACATGCTCGTCTCCTCCGTTTGTTCAAGTGGTGTGGCACCTTGCCACAATCCTTCCAATGACTTGAGAATTGTCCGACCGGGACGAGTCGCCTACCGGCAAGACAGCTTGAAACCCGAATAAAATCAACTACTCCAATATGGGCCATGCTGACAAGCCCCGACCTGCCCGGGGCCTTGGCCAAGGGGCAGGAGGACGGACTGGGCAATAGTCTATTGATTCCGAGGCGTTCAAATCTGAATGAGGAGTTGGCTACGGGCTGACACCGGCCATCATCAGCCCGATGGAGGCGATTTTTTTTTCATCCGAGGCGTCGAAGACGTCCATGAACCGCCCTTTGTACATGACCGCGATGCGGTCAGCCAATTGCAGGGCCTCGTTCAGGTCGCCGGTGATCAGCAGCACACCGGCGGTGGTGCGGGCGTTGAGCAGCCGGTGCCAGACCTCCTCGGTGGCGGAGATGTCCAGGCCCTGGCTGGGCTGTTCGGCCACGATGATCTGTGGGCGGCGGAAAAATTCGCGTCCCAGGACCAGTTTCTGCAGGTTGCCGCCCGACAGCTGCCGGGCGTGGGCCTGGGGGCCGGGGCAGGCCACGTGGAAGCGGCGGATGATGGTCTTGGTCACGTCTAGGGCCAGGGTCCTGTTCAGGAACAGCTTTGGTGCGAATCCCTGGCGGGTGGTCAACAGGACGTTGTCCGTCAGGTCCAGTTCCGGGCAGGTGGCCATGCCCAGCCGGTCCTCGGGGATGTGGGCGATGGTATCGCGCCATGAGGGGCGTTTGTAGAACTGCTTCCAGTCCCGGCCAAGCAGCTGCACGCTTCCCTCGCCAGGGGCCATGGCACCAGTCACGACGTTTACCAGTTCCTGCTGGCCGTTGCCGCCCACGCCCACCACGGCGATGATCTCGCCCTTGCGAAGGCTGATGTTCAGGTTGTCCAGGCCGTTGCCGCAGAGGTTCTGGAGCTGCAGAACGGGTTCCTTTTTGATCACCTCTCCGCGTTCGATTTCCTGGAGGACCTCGCGGCCCACCATGCGCTTGGCCAGGTCGGCGCTGGAGGTGATCTGATTGCGCGGGGTATTGCCCACGATTTCACCCCGGCGCAGGATGGCCACGCTGTCCGAGACCTGGAGAACTTCCTTGAGCTTGTGGCTGATGAAGACGATGGCCTTGCCCAGGCTGGTCATTTGCTTCAAGGCCAGGAACAGGTGTTCGGTCTCCCCGGGGGTCAGCACGGCTGTGGGTTCGTCAAAGATCAGGACCCGGCTGTCGCGGTAGAGAAGCTTCAGGATTTCGACACGCTGGCGTTCGCCCATGGACAGGGTGCTGACACGTGTGGCGGGGTCGATGCCCAGCCCGTAGCGCTTGGCCAGTTCACCTACCCGGGCCTCCATCTCGCGGGGGCGGATGATGAAGGAACCTTCCTGCCCCAGGAGCACGTTCTGGGCCACGGTCATGGAGTTCACCAGCTTGAAGTGCTGGTAAACCATGCCGATGCCCGCGTCGATGGCGTCCCTGGGTGAAACGAAGTGCACCTCTGCTCCGTCAATCAGGATCCGACCGCTGTCGGGGGGGTACACGCCCGAGAGCATGTTCATCAGGGTGGACTTGCCCGCGCCGTTCTCGCCCAGCAGGGCCAGAACCTTGCCTGCGTGGATGTCCAGGCTGATGTCCTGATTGGCCTTGATCGGGCCGAATGACTTGGAAATGGCTTCGAGTTGGACCACGGGCGGGGTCGCTGTGCTGGCTGTGGTCATGGTCTATTGCTCCGGCTCGATGTTCACGCCCAGAGCCGCCGGGGCTGAGCTGGAACTGCCGCCGCGTCCGCGCAGGGCCGAGAACAGCAGCGCCGCGATGGTCAACCCGTAGGGCAGCATCAGCAGGAACGAGGAGGGTACCTGGGTACCCGATGCCTGCAGGCGTAGCTGGAAGGCCATGACCCCGCCGAACAGATAGGCCCCGAAGACTGCGCGACCGGGACGCCAGAAGGCGAAGATGACCAGGGCCACGGCGATCCAGCCGCGCCCGGCGGTCATGCCGTTGGTCCAGAGATGGGTGTAGGCCAGGGACAGGTACGCCCCGCCGATGCCCACCAGAAAGCCTCCTCCCAGGATACCCAGCCAGCGCAGGCGCACAGGATTTAGCCCGGCTGCGCTGGCCGCGGGGGGATACTCACCGGCCGCCGTGAGGGCCAGTCCGGTGCGGGTGCGGTGCCAGAAGAACCAGAAGGCCAGGGGCATGACGTAGGACAGGTAGACCAGGGCGTCGTGCTTGAAAAAGATCTTGCCCACAAAGGGCAGGGTCGAGAGAAACGGCAGGTCGAAGGCATAGAAGCCCGGCGCCTGTTTGCCGATGTAGGGGGTGCCTAGATAGTTGGCTAGGCCCACACCCAGAATGGTCAGGGCTAGGCCCGAGACCACTTGGTTGCCCAAAAAGCTCAGGCAGACGAGGCCATGCAGGGCCCCCAGGGCGGCGGCGGCGCAGCCCGCAGCCAGCACGCCCAGCCAGGGGTTCCCCGTGGCCAGGCTGACGAGAAAGGCGGCCAGTGCCCCGACGATCATCATGCCCTCGACGCCGAGATTCAGGACGCCGGCGCGTTCGGTGAACATCTCGCCCAGAGTGGCGAAAAGGATGGGGGTGCCCGACTGCACGGCGGCGGTCAGCAGGGGGATCAGCATTTCCGTCATCATGCCCTTGTCCTCAGGACGCCGAACGCTTGAAGCGGTAGTGGTTGAAGAATTGCCCGGCCAGTACGGAGAGCAGGATCAGGCCCTCGATGATGCCGCCGAAGGCGGCGGGCACACCCAGTTCCAGTTGCAGGTTCTCCACGCCCACGCGCAGGGCGGCCAAAAAGAATGAGGCCAGGGCGATCTTGCCGGGATTCAATTGGGCCAGCCAGGCCACCACGATGGCCGTGTAGCCGTATCCGACGATCAGGCTGGGTTGCAGGCGACCCACCACGGCGGAGGCTTCCATCAGTCCCGCCCAACCCGCCAGCGCTCCGCACAGGCCCATGACGAGGAGTACCAGGAAGCCGTGGGGCATGCGCGCGTAGCGCGCTGCTCGCAGGCTTTCGCCGCTGGCCTTCAACTCGTACCCCAGGCGGGTCCGGGTCAGGAAGACCCACAGCAGCAAGGCGCAGACCACGCAAAGCACCATACCCCAGTGCAGGCGCGAATCCGCAAAGGTCGGGATGATGGCTGCGGCCGGAAATTCCTTGGTCATGGGGAACCCGTAGCTGGACGGGTCCTTCCAGGGACCGTACACGAGATAGTCCAGGATCAGGATGCCGATGTAGTTCAGCATCAGGGTGGTCACGATCTCGTTGATGGAGAGTTTAAGTTTGAGCCAGGCCGGGATCATGGCCCACAGGCCTCCCAGGACGGCCGAGGACGTGAACATCAGCGGCAGCAACAGCCAGGCGGGCAGACCGGGGAAGGTCAATGCGGCCCAGGTCGATCCCACCGCCCCCAGGGCGAATTGCCCCTCGGCTCCGATGTTCCAGACCTGCATCCTGAAAGCCACGGCCACACCCAGGGAACAGAGGAAGATGGGCACGGTCTTGAGCAGGGTGTCCACCACTGCGTAACTCGCTCCAAAGGCCCCCTGGAAGAGGATGATTAGGCCGCCCAACGCCGGCTTGCCCTGGGCGGCGAGCAGCAGACAGCTCACCCCCAGCGACAGGGCCAGTGCGGCCGGAAAAATGAGACAGGAGCCCCACTTGGGAGGCTCCTGCCTCGTGATGACTGTTAAACCAAACATGAATTCCAGCGGGTTATTCGGTGGTGCCGATGACGCCCTGGACGAACCAGGTCATACCCAGCAGGGTTTCGTCGTCGGCAACCTTGCCTGCGGGGACCTTGGG
Organism: Pseudomonadota bacterium; assembly: GCA_018816865.1. Taxonomy (GTDB): domain Bacteria; phylum Desulfobacterota; class Desulfovibrionia; order Desulfovibrionales; family Desulfovibrionaceae; genus Desulfovibrio_Q. The sequence continues at coordinate 100,064 of JAHIUW010000025.1, read as the reverse complement.
CGTTCCGGCCTGATCGAACACGGGGCCGGTGAAGACCTTGTAGTCGCCGTCCTTGATGGCCTGCTTCTTGGCGTTGACCTTGTTCTGGACGTCTTGGGGAACCATGGCTCCGAAGGGTGAGAGGTCCACAATGCCCTCGGCCAGACCGGGCCAGTAGGAGGTGTGTTTCCACGTGCCGGCCAGCATCTGCTTCACGGCGTTTTCGTACCAGGGGGCCCAGTTCCAGATGGGGGCGACCATGTGGGCCTTGGGGGCGAATTGGCTCATGTCGGTATTGTAACCCACGGAGTAGACACCGCGCTCTTCGGCGGCTTCCTGGGGTCCGGGGGAGTCCTGATGCTGGGCGATGACGTCGCAACCCACATCCAGCAGGCTCTTGGCCGCTTCCTTCTCCTTGGCGGGGTCATACCAGGTCTTGGTCCAGACGACGCGGACCTCGGCCTTGGGGTTCACGGATTGGGCACCCAGGGCGTAGGCGTTGATGCCGCGGATGACTTCGGGGATCGGGAAGGCTGCGGCGTAGCCCAGCTTGCCGGTCTTGGACATGGAGCCCGCCACCATGCCAGCCAGGAACCGGGCCTCATACATGCGGCCGAAGTAGGCGCTCATGTTGGGGGCGGTCTTGTAGCCGGAGCAGTGCATGAAATTCACGCCCGGGAACTGCTTGGCCACCTTGAGCATGGGGTCCATGTAGCCGAAGCTGGTGGCGAAGATGGCGGTGTACCCCTTGCGTGCCATGTTCAGGATGACGCGCTCGGCATCGGCGCCTTCGGGTACGGCCTCGACGAAAGAGGTGCTCACGCCGGGAATGTCTTCCACAGCCTTGCGGCCCAGGTCGTGGGCGTAGGACCAGCCGGCGTCGCCGATGGGCGACACATAGATGAAACCAACTTTGGCGTCCTCGGCTTGCACCACTCCCGCGAAGGCCATGGCGGCGACAGCCGCAGCGAGAACCAGAGTCCAGAATTTACGCATCGTCATCCTCCAAATTCATGGTTGTTTCATCACGGGTTATCCCATCTATAATGAATTGGGCAAGTCGGAAAGACCCGGAAATGAGGGCTATGACATTCCGGGGTTACGCTTCCCCGTTTTCACGCATCGTGGCGATGGGTGCCACGAACTTCGATTCCGCGTCCCAGGGGAACAGAATCCAGGTGTCCTGGCTGACCTCGGTGATGAAGGTATCCACCAGTGGACGCCCCAGGGGCTTGGCGTAGACCGTGGCGAAGTGGGCCCTGGGCAGCAGGGCCCGCAGGATCTTGGCCGTTCCTCCGGTGTCCACCAGATCGTCGATGATCAGCCAGCCGTGGCCATCGCCGGCCAGGGTTGGTTTTTTCAGGATCTGGGCCTGGCCCTGATCCTTCCAGTCGTAGCTGGAGATGCAGGCCGTATCGATGGTGCGCAGGTCCAGTTCGCGGGCCACCACCGAGGCAGGGACAAGCCCGCCCTTGGTCACTGCCACGATGCCCTGCCACGGGCCTAACTCCAGCAGCCTCCAGGCCAGGGCCTTGGAGTCCCGGTGCAGTTGTTCCCAGGAGACCGGGTAGGTCTTTATGTATCGTTCTGTTTTGCTGCCCATGCATCAACCCCCGGTATTGGAAAAAGGGCACTTTGAACAAAAAGTGCGGTCAAGGCAAGTCTCATTTTCAGCGTACAAACCGCCGAGTGGATTTTTATTATTGAATAAATATATATGGTTAGGCGCACAAGGTGCTCTGTCGTGTGAACCGGGAGATAATTGAAGTCAGCTTTGCTGGGTTTGGCCCCGGTTTTGCTAGTTTGAAGGGTCGGTGTTTGTAATGATTTCATGGTTTTTGTTGAAAAATCAATAAAAATAGATGGTTAAATGATTGATGCGCACAAGGCACAATTATCTTATTGCCAAAAATGTTAAGGCATGCACTGTTTGATCTTTCATATTTGTCATATTAAGGCCTATGTAGGAGGAGCCGCATGAATGCTGCCGATACCGCTTTTATCTTGATCTGCGCCGCCCTGGTCATGTTCATGACCCCGGGATTGGCCCTGTTCTACGCGGGCATGGCCCGCTCCAAAAATGTTCTGGGCACCGTGATGCACAGTTTCGTGCTTTTGGGCGTGGGCACCCTGGTCTGGGTCGTGCTGGGTTATTCCCTGTCCTTCGGCACGGACCTCGGCGGAGTCATCGGCGGCCTGGACTATGTCTTTCTCTCCGGGGTTGGTGCTGATCCCGGCGGCCCCACCGAGAATCTGCCACACCTGCTGTTCATGATTTTTCAGTGCATGTTCGCGGTCATCACCCCTGCTTTGATTTCGGGGGCTTTTGCCGAGCGGATCAAGTTCGGTCCCTTTGTGCTCTTTACCATACTCTGGCTGGTCCTCGTCTATAGCCCCATGTGCCATTGGGTCTGGGGCGGCGGCTGGATGGCCAAGATGGGCGCCCTGGATTTTGCAGGCGGCGCGGTGGTGCATATGAGTTCCGGTGCGGCCGCTCTTGCTGCGGTCCTGGTGCTCGGCAAGCGCAAAGGCTACGGCACCCAGGCCTTCATCCCGCATAACCTGCCTATGACCTTGACCGGTGCGGGCATCCTGTGGTTCGGCTGGTTCGGTTTCAACGCGGGCAGTGCCCTGGCTGCCAACGGCTTGGCCGCCAACGCCTTTGTGACCACCCATGTGGCTGCGGCTGCGGCGATGATGAGTTGGCTGCTGGTGGAGAGGCTGTATCACGGCAAGGCCACGACCCTGGGCGCGGCCTCGGGTGCTGTGGCCGGTCTGGTGGCGATCACTCCGGCGGCCGGGTTTGTAACGCCCATGGGGGCCTTGTTCATTGGCCTTGTGGGTGGTGCCGTGTGCTACGGCGGCGTGATGATGAAGTCCTATTTCAAGTACGACGACGCCCTGGATGTCGTGGGTATTCATGGAGTTGGTGGCACTTGGGGGGCCTTGGCCACCGGCATCTTCGCCGTGGAGTCCGTGGGCGGCACCAATGGTCTGCTCTACGGCAATCCAGGGCAGTTGTGGATTCAGTTCGTGTCCGTGGTCAGCACCTGGGGGTACTGCTTCGTGGTCTCGTACATCCTGTTCAAGGTCATTGATGCCCTGATGGGGTTGCGCGTGTGCCCCGAGGACGAGGCCAGTGGTCTGGACGTCAGCCAGCACAGTGAGGCGGGTTACCAGCTGTAGACAGCAGGTTGCGTCGGCTTGTCATTGCCCCTGTCTATCGCTTATAAATCGCAAGGAGCTTTCAAATATGAAGAAGATCGAGATCATCACCCGCCCGTTCAAGCTGGATGAAGTCAAGGCCGCGCTGACGGAATTGGGAATCCAGGGCATGACCGTGAGCGATGTTCGCGGGTTCGGACGCCAGCGTGGACACAAGGAAGTTTATCGTGGGGCCGAGTATCAGGTCGATTTTGTGCCCAAGGTGAAAATCGAGATCGTGGTTTCGGATTCGCTGGTCGCCGAGGTCGTGCAGACCGTGACCGCCGCCGCGCGCACCAATCAGATCGGCGACGGCAAGATCTTCGTTTCTTCCGTGGAGGAAGTGGTTCGTATCCGAACCGGTGAAACAGGGGACGAAGCCATTTAGCAGGTTGGATTATTGACAGCTTGCTGGATCAGGAGTGGCCTTTGACGGCTGGTCTTGGTTTCTCAAAATTGCTACAACCGGCCCCGCACCCGCCAACTCGGCAGGAGCGGGGTCGTTTGGTTCAAAATGACAATGAGCAGCAAGAGGAGGCGTCATGGAGACGAAGGCATCCAGGGCAGCGAAGATCTTGGCCAAGGGCCGTGATGATCTGGCCGCGAAAGCGGCTGAGCTGCCGGGCGACACCTTCTGCGCGGAACTGACGTCGCTGGTGGACGCCTATTTCGGGGCTCGGCTGCGGGAGATCTGGCCCAAGAAAGGGCCGTCCCCGGAGGACAGCCCTTTTGCCGTTGTGGCCGTGGGCGGTTATGGTCGGCGCGAATTGTGCCTGCGCTCGGACGTGGACATCCTGCTGGTCTATGAGCGCCGCATTCCCCCCCAGGCTTTGGATCTGGCCCAGGCGCTGTTCTTTCCGCTGTGGGATCTGGGATACGACCTGGGGCATGGCTTTCGCAGCATCAAGGAGAATCTTTCCCTGGCACGCAAGGATTTCCAGGTCTTCGCCTCCCTGCTGGACGCGCGCTTCATCGACGGCAACCGCCAGGTGTTCGAGACGTTCGAGACCGCCTTTGCCGAGAAGGTGGTGGTCAAGAAGAGGATCGACTTCAGCCGGTGGCTGATGGAGGGCAACAAGGAGCGCCTGAGCCGTTTCGGTGATGCCAGCGCGCTTCTGGAACCCGATCTCAAACGGGGCATCGGAGGCCTCAGGGATTACCATCAGATCCTGTGGCTGGGGCAGGTGGATAAGGGGGGCAGGGGCGTGGACGAGTTGCTGCGCAGTGGTCTGCTTACCGAGGCCCAGGCCCATGTGCTGGAGGACAATGCCCGTTTTCTGCTCAGGGTCCGCAACCTGCTGCACCATGAATCGGGGCGGCGCAATGACCGTCTGCATATGATTCATCAGGAGGCCATCGCCCGCGCCCTGGGTTTCGAAAATGTGGGCGGGGCCCTGGCTGTGGAGCTGTTCATGGCGCGCTTGCACCGCGAAATGGCGGCCATCAAAGCCCTCAATGCCTCGATGATGACCCGGGCGATGCGCGGCATAAAAAAGGACGGCAGGCCCAGGGCCTTGGCCCCTGGTGTCGCGGAACTGGATGGGCAGTTGGTCTTTGACCTGCCCCGGGGCTACCCGCACGATCCCATGGTGCTCATGGAAATATTCCTCTGTGCGGCCAGCACTGGCCTGCCTCTGTCTCTGGGGGCGCGAGGTTTTGTCTCCGGACATCTGCACCTGGTGGGCGAACATCTGTCAGCCTCGCCGGAGGCGGCCCGTGGTTTTGTGTCCATCCTGACTTCGGGCAAGGCGGCCCAGACCCTGGAACAGATGATGGAGAGCGGCTTTCTGGGGGCCTTTGTGCCCGAGTTCGGTCGCGTGCAGGACGTGGTGCAGTTCGACACCTACCATATCCATCCCGTGGGGTGGCACACGCTGGAGGCCCTCCGCCGTCTGGAGGGGTCCTTCCGTCAGCCGGATCGGAAGTTTTTGGAATTGCGCGACGCCTGCGAGGATCTTTCAACCTTGCTGTTGGGCACCTTCTTTCACGACGTGGGCAAGGGCCTGGGCGGCGGGCACTCGGACAAAGGTGAGGTTATCACGCGCGAGGTCCTCAAGCGCTGGCACTGGCCGCAGGACGAGACGCAGGATATTGCGTTTCTGGTGCGGGAACATCTGGTGGTCTTCGAGACAGCGACCCGTCGTGACCTGGGTGACGAGTCCGTGGTTGCAGGCTGTGCCGGACGAGTGGGGGGCGAGCGTCGCCTGGACATGCTGATGTTGCTGACCTGGGCCGATGCCGGGGGCACAGGCCCGGGGGCCTGGACCAAGTGGTCCGCCAGTCTGTTGTGGGAGCTGCACGGCAAGGTCCTGCGCATGTTGCGGCGCGGGCGGTTGGCCTCGTCGAACGCCGTCAACAAATCACGCACCACCCTTGAGGCCTTGCGCCGGGCCGCTGAAGGTTCGGACAACGAAGAAGCCGTGGAATTGTTCATGGACCTGTTGCCCACGCGATACACCCTGTCCATGGAGGCCGAGGATATCCTGCGGCATGTGGACATGGTGCGGCGTCTGAAGGCCTTCGTGGAGGAGGCCAAACGCACCCGGCCTGGCGGCAGGGGAGGCGCGGGTGTGGTTGTGGTCGAGACTCGTGAGATTCCCGAGAGCGGAGCTTGGGAGGTGGCCGTGGCCGCCCAGGACGATCCACGCCTGTTCGCCACCATCGCCGGAGTCCTGGCCCTGCATGACATCAATATCGTGTCTGCCGAGTGTTTTCTGTGGCGCGACGGGACAGTGGTGGATGTGTTCGTGGTCTCCGATCCGCCCGATCACCTGCCTCCCGGGGTCTTTGAGTCCCGGGTCTCAGCCAGTGTCCGCAACGCCATGAACGGGCAGTTGTCATTGTCATATCGTCTGACGGAGAAGCGCCGTTCTCCGCTGGCCCGCAAGTTTGTGGATGCCGCACCGGAGATCGCCTTGCATAATGAGGCTTCGGATTTCTACACCCTGATCGAAATCGCCGCCCCGGACCGCGTGGGGCTGTTGTATGATGTGGCGCGTGCCATGCTGAATCTGGGACTGTCGATCCAGTTGGCCAAGATCGCCACGTACGGCGATCAGGTGGCCGACGTGTTCTATGTGCGCGAGGATGGCGGCAAGGTCACAAGCGTTGAGAGAATCCGCGAGGTGCGCCATGCCCTGTTGGCTTGCCTGGAGCGAGACTGATTTTCACCAGTGATGAACGACCCTGTTTGGCAAAGGCCCCATTGACTCCAGGTTGTTGGACTCAATGGGGCTTTTGCGTGCGCCCCTGGGACAGGGCGACGGTCTCCACGCGGGGACGCCTCGGCCCGGGGGCAAACTGGCGGCCAAGGGTGATTGAAGCTAACCTCTTGTCTGCGCGGAGAAAATTCAATGTATCCGGAGTTCTCGCATTTGTCGGAGGACCTCAACATTCTTGTAACGCAGCGCCTGTAGAAAGGCTCAAATCCAATACAGGAGGAGACAGCCATGACTGCGGATGACAAGCTCGAAATTCGTGAATACTTACACGAAAGACTTCGGTTTCTCGAGTCCAGGAATGTGTCCATCGATGCCCCCAGCTGCCCTGACGAGAATGAATATGCCTCCCTGGTCAGCGAAATGCATTTCAACGTGGTGATGCGTGAGCGGGAGAGCCGCCAGCTGCGGGAGGTGCGCGAGGCCCTGCACAGACTCCAGGAGCCTTCCTTCGGGTTTTGCGAGGAGTGCGGAGAGCATATCGGCCTGGCCCGGCTCAAGGCCAATCCCCAGGCCCTGTATTGCATCACTTGCCAGGAACAGACCGAACAGGCCGCGTAGAGAGCGGCTTTTTTTGCGACCGCGCTTCAGCGGGGCGTGCCCTTGGGGGCGCGTCGGCTGACGAATCCTGGTCGTTGGACAGCAGGCTGGAATGAGACTGTTCCAGGCTGAAGACTTGGCGATGCCGTGAGGGCCGGCCCGGCCCTTGGGTCGGTTAGATGTCGCTGGGCCAGCGCGGGGCCTTGATCAGCGCCAGGAACTTGGCCTCGGGCAGGCCGGGGGAATACAGAAATCCCTGCGCCAAGCCGCAGCCCAGCTTCTGGAGCATGCTCTCTTGGGTGTGGGTCTCCACGCCTTCAGCCACGACACTGAGTCCTAGGTTTTCGGCCATGGCCAGGATGGTGGAGGTGATGGCCGCATGGCCGGGGTTCTGCTCCATGGTGGCGATGAAGGAACGGTCAATCTTCAGGGTGTCCAGCGGAAAGCTGGTCAGGTAGGACAGCGAAGAGTAGCCGGTCCCGAAATCGTCGATGGCCAGGCTCACCCCGAGTTTCTTTAGTTCGAGAAAAGAATTTCTGACCCGTTGCACATCGCTGACCAGCAGGGCCTCGGTGATCTCCAGTTCCAGGAACTGCGGGGCAAGGCCCGTCTGGGCCAGCAGTTCCCTTACCAGCCTGGGCATGTCCTTTTCCAGGAACTGCCTGGGGGAGACGTTGACGGCCATGCGCAGTTCGGGGTGTCCGGCCTCGTGCATCCTGCGCGTGGCCCGGCAGGCCTCGTTGAGCACCCACTCGCCCACCGAATGAACCAGATCGGTCTCTTCCACCAGCGGGATGAAACGTCCCGGAGCCACCAGTCCCCATTGGGGATGGTTCCAGCGGATCAGGGCCTCCGCACCGACCGTGCGCCGGGTCTTGAGATCGACCTTTGGCTGGTAGTGCAGCACGAACTGACCTTCGGTGACGGCCCGGCGCAGTGCCGTTCCCACCTGCAGGCGTTCCGAGGCTCGTTCCGTCATGTCCGGGGAGAAGAACTCGTAGCTCCCGGCCCCCGTCAGAGAGGCGTGATGCAGGGCGTTCTCGGCGTTTTTCAGAAGCTCCTCGGGGTTGCTTGCGTCATCGGGGTAGACACTGACGCCGATGGAGCACGTCAGCACAGCCTCTCCGGCGGGCAGGATGAATGGGCGCGAGATGCTGTCCTGGGTGGCCTGGATCACCGGGGCGATGGATTCGGTGACGGCAAAGCCGGTCAGGACCAGGGCGAATTCATCGCTGCCCAGGCGTGCGGCGGTCAGGCCGTTGTCTCCGGGGCCGGACAGTCTGTGCGCAGCCTCCTGGAGCAGTTCGTCCCCGCTGGCGATGCCCATGGACTCGTTGACGGTCTTGAAATTGTCCAGATCCAGCACCAGCACGGCGACGCTGCTGCCGTCGTGGCGAGCGTGAACGAGTTCCTGCCGCAGCAGGTTCAGCAGCAGGGCGCGGTTGGGCAGCCCTGTCAGCAGATCGTAGTTGTTCAGGCGGTAGATGCTCTCAGCGCTCAGTTTCTCCGCGGTCAGGTCGGAGATGGTTCCCACGAAGTTGATGATCTGCCCCTGTTTGTCCTTGACCGCGGTGATGCGCAGCCAGGCCGGGAACAGCTCGCCGTCTTTCTTGCGGTTCCAGATCTCGCCGCTCCAGAGGCCGTCCGAGGCGATGCTCTGCCACATCTGTCTGTAGAAATCCGAGCCGTGGCGGCCACTTTTCAGGACTCCGGGGGTTTTCCCCAGGACTCCCTCGCGGGTGTAGCCCGTGGTCTCCGTGAAGGCCTGGTTGCAGTCCAGGATGACGCCTTCGGGGTCGGTGATGATCACTGATTCACGGCTCTGCTCAAAGACTTTGGCGGCCTGACGAAGATGGTTCTCCGCGCGTTTGCGCTCGGCGATGTCCACCAGGGAGACGATGTAGCCCTCCTCTGGGCGTTTGGGGGCGATGAAGCGGATGGACATCTGGACCACGACCTCGCCGCCGTCGCGGTGCTGCATGTCCACATCGAGCATCACCTCGCCGCCGTTCTGTCGTGCCAGGTCGATGGACTGGCCCACCTGAAAGTATTTCTCATCAGTATCGTACAGTCGGCGGGTGGGCATCCCCTGGAAATCCTGTGGGGAATGGCCGAACATGTGGCTCATGGCGTCGTTGGCCCAGACCACGAAGCGGTCGCGGCACAGGACCAGGCCGAAGGGCGAGACAGAGAGGATGCTGTCCATGATGCGCTCGCGTTCAACGACCCGGCAGCGCAACCGGGAGTTGAAGGCCATCAGGGCCAGGGCCCCGATGAGCAGCACGGCCAAGGTGCTCCCCCCCCAGAGGGAGATGGTTCTCAGGTCTTCTGAGGAATATTTCTTTTCCAGCGGCAGGAAATCTTCCAGGCCGACGCCTGGCGGAGCCATGCCCAGTGAAGCGTAGGCTTCGGCGATGCGTTTCCAGCGCTGTGTGTTCATGGAGCCCAATTCGACCAGTTGGGGCTGGATCAGGCCGTGCATGGCTTCGGCCTCTTGGAACAGTTCCTCGCGGGGCTTGTCCGGGGCGTACTTGCGGCTGATGAGGTCCACCATTTCGCCGGGATGATCCATGGCGTATTGCCACCCTTGAAGGGAGGCTTTCAGAAAGCGTTTCGTCCGAGCAGGATGGGCTTCATATTCTTCCCTGCTTGTGATCAGAATATCCCCATAGAAATCGATGCCGCGGGACAATGGCTGGAATAACGAAACGGGGATGCCCAGATGCCCCAACCGATAGGGTTCGTTGGTGACATACACGGACATGGCCGCCACCTCGCCGGTGATCAGTTTGCGCATGTCCCCGTCGTGCGGCTCAAGCTGGTAGTCGGCTGCATCCAGGCCTTCCACGCGCAGCATGGCCAGGATTTCGGCGTCTTGGGTGGGGCTGGTGATGATCCGCCGTCCCTTCAGATCGCTCAGGGAGACGATGCCGGAATCCGCCCGCACCACGAGCGCAGTAGGAGAATGTTGGAAGATGACGGCCAGGGCCACGATGGGGGTGCCGGCAAGGTAACTGCGCAGTGCGTCGGAATTGTGGGCTGCATAGTGGGCGGTCCCGTCCAGAAGGGAAACGGACGGGTCCATGCCCGGGGCGCCTTCGAGCAGGGTGACCACAAGCCCGGCCTGGTCGTAATAACCTTGCTCAATGGCGGCGTAGTAGCCGGCGAACTGGAACTGGTGCTTCCATTTGAGTTGCAGGGTCACCTGTTCTTGTTCTGCGTCCGCCAGGGCGAGGCCGGGGAGGGGCAGGAAACCGAACACCAGGGCCAAGACTAGCAATAGTGTGTGCATTGTATTCATAGTATTCAAGAAAGGAGCCAAGGCAAGGACAAAGTGTGGGTTTTGTTGGGCGGGTGAGGCACGGGGGCTTCTGATGATCAGCCGAAAGGCGGTGTTGCCCCTTGCGAGCCAGGCGCGTCTTGGGCTACGCAGGTGCATGGAAATACCAATGATCAAGGAGACCTCCATGCCCGCAGAGCCGCATTGCTCAGTGCCCCCTGAATTCAGATTCGATTCCAGACGTTCTCCTGTCTATGCCAGGGGAGGGATGGCCGCCGCCAGTCAGCCACTGGCGGTGGAAGCCGGACTGTCCATGCTGCGCCGGGGTGGCAACGCCGCCGATGCAGCCGTGGCCATGGCCGCGGTCCTTGCCGTGACCGAACCGGCCAGCACCGGGCCGGGCGGAGATGCCTTCGCCCTGTTCTTTGACGCCCGGACGGGCAGGGTGCATGGCCTGAACGGTTCTGGACGTTCCCCCCAGGGGTTGACTCATGAGTTGCTTCACAAGCGGGGCCTCAAGGAACTCCCTCCCCGCTCGGCCCTGTCCGTGACCGTGCCGGGTGCGGTGGGGGCCTGGTGTTCATTGCTGGAGCGGCACGGGACGTTGCCGTTCGGAGCGCTGCTGGAACCTGCTATTCGCCATGCCGTGGATGGATTCCCCGTGGGTCCGGTCTCGGCGAATCTCTGGGCCGAGGGCGCGAAGGAAGTACTTGTCTCAGCCCCTGGCGGACGCGCCTTGCTGCCCGGAGGGAAGGCCCCACGGGCCGGCCAGCTGGTCAGCAATCCCGATCTGGGGCGTCTGCTTGCGGCACTGGCCGAGGCCGGGACGGCAATGGACGCGTTCGATCTGTTCTATAAGGGGAGAATCGCCTCGGGCGTGGCGCAGGCCGTGAGAGAGGCTGGCGGCGTCCTGACGGCGGCGGACCTGGGGACCCATGAGACCTTGCATCCCGAGCCCGTGAGCACGGTCTACAACGGGATGCGCATCTTCGAGTGTGCGCCCAACGGACAAGGGCTGACTGCGCTCATGGCTTTGAATATCCTCGCTGCCCTGGATGCCCCGGGCAAATCACGGCCGCTGTCCGCCCAGCGGGTGCACCTGCAGATCGAAGCCTTGCGGTTGGCCTTTGCCGACGCCCATCGATTCATTGCCGACCCCGAAACCATGGACGCCGGTGTCGAGGCCTTGCTTGATCCCGCCTATGCCACTGCCCGTGCCGGGCTTGTGCGGCTGGACCGGGCCATGGTCGATGTCCCCCATGGGGCTCCCCTGGCCTCGTCGGACACGGTGTATTTTTGCGTGGTGGACGGACAGGGCAATGCCTGTTCCATGGTCAACAGCGTGTACAGGAGTTTCGGCACGGGCATTACCCCCGTGGGGCTCGGGTTCTCGCTCCAGAATCGGGCCGACAATTTCTCCCTGGACCCTGGACATCCCAATGCTCTGGGGCCGGGCAAGCGTACCTACCACACCATCATCCCGGGCCTGGCCGTGCGCGAGGCCGACGGTTCCCTGTACGGGCCGTTCGGGGTGATGGGTGGCTTCATGCAGCCCCAGGGGCATGTGCAGCTGTTGGGTGCCTTGCTGGATGACGGGCTGGACCCGCAGACCGCCCTGGACCGCCTGCGGTTCTGCCTGCCCGCCGGGAAACCCGGCGACGTCGTGGCCCTGGAGCAGGGGTTCCCGGAGTCTCTGCGCGCTGAACTGCGGGCCATGGGCCACAGGACCGCCTTTGTGCGGGGCTGGGACCGTGCGCTGTTTGGTCGGGGGCAGGTCATCCTGCGCGACCCGGCAACGGGCTGGCTGTGCGGGGGCAGCGATGCCCGGGGAGATGGTCTGGCTTTCGGTTTTTGAGCGATTCCCGGTTGTTGTGTCGCAGGGCGTACGGGTGGGGAGTGTTTGGTCTTTGGCGTGGATCAAGCTTGGATTATCACTGAATTGCCAAGGATATTTGAGATTAATATATAGGTATGCTATGGCGCAGGCACGGATGGGGATCAATACCGCATCTGCATTTCCTGTTGCCGGAGTTGAAGGCACGGAGTTTTTTTGGGTGAGTACAAGACAATGGGGTCTCGGGAGTATTCTTTGATCGTTCATTTTAGCGGGAGAGGGCAATGCTTAGACGTCTGATGATTGTGGCGATGGTATGCACACTGTGTGTGACGTTTGGAGCAGTGAATGCCAAGGCCGGCGACAAGAACCTGATCATTGCCACTGCGACCACGGGTGGGACCTACTACCCCGTGGGTGTTGCCATCGGAACCCTGGCGAGCATCAAGCTGTCGGCGTCGGACGGCATTACCGCCACGGCCATCAATTCCGCCGGTTCCGGTGAGAACATTCAGATGCTCAAGAACAAGGAGTGCGATCTGGCGATCCTGCAGGCCTTGTTTGGCCTGAATGCCTATCATGGCAAAGGTCCCTACAAGGGGCAGGCCTATAAGGATTTTCGCTCCGTGACCATGCTCTGGGAGAACGTGGAGCACTTCGCGCTGCTGGGCAAGTACGTCAAGAAGGGGGATGTCTCCGATTTGCACAACCTGGGTGAGAAATTTTCCATCGGCAAACGCGGCTCCGGCACCGAGGGGTCGGGCCTTGCCCTGCTGGCGGCCCTAGGTATTGACCCCGCCAAGGATATGGAGCTGGAATATTTGGCCTATACCCCGTCTGCCCAGGCCATGATGGACAACCGCATCGTGGGTGCGAACATTCCTGCCGGTCCCCCCGTGTCCGCCATCACCATGCTCTACGCTCAGCTGGGTGCCGCGAAGGTCCAGGTCTTGGACTTCACGGATAAGCAATTGGCCACCATCCAGAAGTCCTACCCCATCTGGACCCGCAAGGTGATTCCCGCCGGGACCTATCCTGCTCAGGAAAAGGATATCCGGACCATTGCCCAGCCCAACTTCCTGGCCTGCCGGGCCGACTTGTCCGACGAGGTTGTCTATAAGCTGACCAAGACCATCTATGAAAATCTGTCTTTTTTGCACAACATCCACAAGGCCACCACGGCCATGAGCCTGGAGCGCGCCACAGTCGGCCTGCCCGCCCCGTTGCATCCGGGCGCGGAGAAGTACTATCGCGAAGTGGGCGTCATCAAGTAAGGGCAGCGGCCCTTGGCATCATCGGCGGTGGAGGGTGACTTTCACCGCTTTTCATCCCCTCCGTATGGTGGCCTTGGCACGGGCGCAGGAACAGGGAGACGGCATGATGACTGGAGCGCTTGGTAACGGCGTGGAAAAGGACCTGAGCGGAGAGACCCTGGCCGTGAAGCGCGAGTTGTCCGGCTTTTCAGCGGCCTTCGTCTACTGGGTCGGGGTGGCCTGTTCCCTGTTTCACCTCTGGGTGAACACCGTGGGCGTGATGCCCGAAATCCAGCGCAACGCTCTGCATTACGGGTTCATGCTGCTCATGGGTTTCATCCTCTATCCCCTGGCGCGCAGGCATGCCCGGGCCACGTTGGGCCTGGACTGGGCCTTGGGGCTGTTGTCCTTTGCGGTGGCCCTGTATCTGGTGCTGTTCGAGGATGCCCTGCATGCGCGCAACGAGGTGCCGCTGCTCATCGACCTTGTGGTGGCGGGCGTGTCCATCGTGCTGATGCTGGAGATCACCCGACGGACCACGGGTCTGTTGATTCCCGTGTTGGCCATGGTCTTCCTGGGATATGGCCTGGGCGGCGGGAGGTTTCTGGGCGGACTGTGGCATTTTCCGGGGGTGACCGTGGAGCGGATGCTGTATCGCATGTATTTCGCGCCGGACGGCATCTTCGGGAGCATCGCCACCATCAGTTCGACCTTTGTCTTCCTGTTTGTGCTGTTTGCAGCCTTTCTGCTCAAATCCGGGGCAGGGGAGTTCATTATCCGCATGGCTCTGGCGCTCATGGGACGTTCCGTGGGTGGCCCGGCCAAGATGGCCGTGTTCGCCAGTGGCATCATGGGCTCGGTCTCGGGCAGTGCTGTGGCCAATACCGTGGGCACCGGCTCGATCACCATCCCGATGATGAAGCGTATCGGTTTTTCACCTCGTTTCGCTGGCGGGGTCGAGGCCGCGGCCTCCACGGGTGGGCAGCTGATGCCGCCCATCATGGGCGCCGGCGCGTTCATCATGAGCCAGTGGACCCAGATCTCGTATCTCAAGATCGTGGGCGTGGCCTTCATCCCGGCGATCATGTATTTCCTGTCCGTGGCCTTCTTTATCCACCTGCGTGCCCGCAAGCGCGGCCTGAAACCCATGCCCGAGTCCGAGATCCCGCGCCTGCGCGAGGTGCTCAAGGAGGGGTGGAACTTTTTCATCCCCATCGCCGTGCTCATCGGTCTGCTGATGAAGGGCTATACCCCCACCTTTGCGGCCTGTGGGGGCATCGTCTCCATCGTGATTTCCAGTTGGCTGAACCCCAGAACCCGCATGGGCGGTCGCGATATCCTGGACGCCTTGTCCGAGGGCGGGCGGAACATGGTCACCACGGGCGTGATCCTGCTCTGTTCGGGCATCGTCATCGGGGTGGTGCTGATGGTGGGCATGGGTATCAAGTTCTCCATGTTGATCACCGAGATTTCCGGGGGCAGTCTGCCGCTGACCATCGTGCTGATCGCCTTGGCCTCGCTGATTCTGGGCATGGGCCTGCCCGTGACGGCCTCGTACATCGTGCTGGCCGTGCTGGCCGCACCCGCCATGCAGACCCTGGGCGTCAGCCTGCTGGCCGCGCACATGCTCATCTTCTGGTATTCGCAGGACGCCAACGTGACCCCGCCGGTCTGCCTGGCAGCCTACAGCGCCGCAGGTATTGCGGGCTCGGGGCCGTTGGAGACGGGGATTGAGGCCTGGAAGCTGGCCAAAGGCCTGTATCTGATCCCGCTGTTGTTTTGCTACACACCCATCCTGTTTGAGGGGCCCCTTTGGCAGGTGGCCGAGGTCACGCTTATGGGCACGGCCGGGCTGTTCTGCGTAGCGGTCTTCTTCGAGGGCTTCTGCCATCGTCACCTGAACTGGGCTTGGCGGCTGGGCTATCTCTGTTGCGCCGCGCTGCTGATGTGGCCCGAGATGACGTCTCATGCCGCAGGTATTACGCTATTGGCGACTTTTACCCTGGTGGGCCGCGCCGTTGCGCGCGCTGCACAGGTCCAGACCGTCTGATGCGGAGGACTGGCTGAAACCTGGCCTCGGGGCTTGCAATGATCTGGCTGGGCAGGTATTCATGCTGCCGCAAGACAGGTGCTGAAAGAACCTGGAAAACATTAAACAACGTTGGAGCATACCCCATGAAATTTAAAGTGAATCTGCTTGTCGCCGCCTGTGCGGCTGTGATGCTGCTGGCCTCCTGCCAGCAGAAGGAAGCTGCCAAGGTTGCCGTGCTTGATCCGGCGCAGGTCTTCCAGACCTGCGAGATCTGCGTGGAGGGTGGCGAATACCTGCGCGGCATGAGCGACAAGATGCGCACCGAGTTGACCGAGATGCAGGCCGCCATGCAGTCCGACACCAGCGAGGACGCCCCCAAGAAGTTCCAGGAGCGTTACGCCGAGTTGCAGGCCGAGATGGCTGCCGAGCAGAACCGCATCGCGGGCATGCTCAACGAGGGTTTCGTGAAGATCATGAACGAGTACCGCGCCAAGAACAACGTGGCCGTGATCATGAACAAGGAAAATGTCCTGTCCTTTGATGAGGGCGATGACATCACTGCGGCCATGATCGCCGCCATGAACGAGTCCGGCATCGACCTGGCCTTGCCCGGAAAGGCAGAGGTAGCTCCCGCTGCCGAAGCCGCTCCCGCTGCCGAAGCCGCTCCCGCCACTGAGGCCGCTCCCGCTGCCGAGGAAAAGAAATCCGAATAGCGGCTGCAAAGATCAGACATCAAGGCCCGCACGGTTTTGCCGTGTGGGCCTTTTCCTTGGGCGCGCAGCATGCCAAACCTCGCCGCTGGCTGCTGTTTGATGTCTGAAATAGATGCTGAGCGAGGATGATTGTCCTCATAATCGTGTGATTGATGAATATGGAGTCTTGTCATGGAAGTGAAAGATAGCAATGGCAATCTGTTGAGTGATGGCGATGCTGTGACATTGATCAAGGATCTCAAGGTCAAGGGCTCTTCGACAACCCTCAAGAGGGGGGAGTTGATCAAGAATATCCGTCTGACTTCCAAGGCTGAAGAGATTGAGTGCAAAATCGGTCGATCCCAGCTTGTGCTGAAAACCTGTTTTTTGAAAAAAGCATAGTTTTCAAAGGGAGTGAATGAGTCGATATCCAATGCCAGCAGCAAAAAGGCCGATAGCTCCCCGGGGTTGTCGGCCTTTTTGCTGGAGCGATCCTGGACGCGCAATGTGCTCCATCAGATTTGTTCAGGGACAGGATGCCCCGGGAAATAGCTGGCGGTGTTGGCCCCACGGTCCTGGTCAATCCTCCTTGACGGACTTCGCGAATTGATGGGTTTCCAATGGAGCAGGCATGGCCGTGGGCCGGGACAGCCGGGGCGGACCCGCTGCTCAGGGAGTGTTCTGGGCAGGGTCACAGGGTGGATTGCGCCTGGCCCAGCGCCTGGCCCAGTTTCGGATGCCCTCGATCTCCTGGACGGGGATGCATAGAAATTCCAGGAAGGCCTGATGCCGGTCCGGGGAGCTGCGTTCGAATTCACCGTGCCAGCGCACCATGTCCTGTTCGCTGAAACCCGAGGCCCTGAGCAGGTCGGTCCAGTGCTTCTTGTTCATGATGCCCACAAAGGCCTGGGCCTCGGGAGAGCGCAGGACGCCCAGAATGAAGCGCTGTTGCTCTCGCAGACGCTCAATGTCGGTGTTGATCTCGCCCAGTCTCAAGGTCAGGGCCTGCTGGACGGCCCCGTGTTCGGCCTCCAGCAGATCCCTGATTCCGTCCAACGCCAGCCCCGCTTTGCGCAGTTCAAGGATACGTTCAAGACGTAGGGCCTCAGCTGCGGTGTAGAGACGATAACCGCTTTTGGACCGTTCGCTGGGGACCAGCAGGCCGATGCGGTCATAGTGCAACAGCGTGCTTCTGGCGATGCCGAAGCGTTTGGCGAGGCTGCCGATGGATTCCATTATCCTCTCCGTGGTTTGTCGGTGCGAGGGCTAGTCGAGCATCGTCCCGGTTGCCAAGTAATGCCTTAGCAGATTCTCGACCAACAGGATTTCCTGTCCATACTGTCCTTGGGCCATTCTCTCAACCATGGCTTTTCCCTCGGGAGTGAGCGGGGTGGCAGACGTTTCCCAGAGCATGCTGGTCGTCTGGTCCTGACTGGCGCCGAGGGTGATTGTCAGGCGCCTGACCAGCCCGCGCGACGACCAACGCACGTATTCGATGTTATGCGGCGGCTCGTAGCGCGTGCAGATCCAGATCTCGTGACCTCGATCTGGCAGGTCCGTTTCGAAGACGCAGTCTTTTTCGGCCACCCCCGAGGAAGAGTGGACCATCCGGCAATCCCAGTAGGGAATCCAGTCATACTCGAGCACCGGACAGAGCAGGGGGAACACCTGCTCGGGTGGTGCGGGCAGGCTCATGGTCGTGGCCTGGGTGAAGAGCCTGCCGTGGACGGGTTGCCTGGCCATGCTCTGCCGCTTGTCTCGTTTGTGGTGGTTGTTCTGCATACTGATCTCCTTGTTTTACGGGTTAAAAACTGAGCATGAACTGTGAAGCCGGTGACGGGTCAACCCTGGGGGAAAACTTTTTCCGGGAGCTGGAGACAATGACCATGACACTGATTATCCGCTCATATAATTGATGAATAAGTGATTCGTTTACGCATTTTTACATTTTTTTTCTTGCCGCGGATTGACTTTGGTTGAGAAAGTAATACATCCATTCAAGCAATCATTGAAACGACGTTTGAATTAATTGTTTGGAGAGAATATGATCGAAATGGATGGACGCAAACTTGGCACCAAGGATCGGATCCTCGCGGCGGCCTCGGATGTCTTTGCGGAGTTTGGCTTCGAAAAAGCCACTGTCCGGGATATATGCTCACGCGCCGGGGCCAACGTCGCGGCGGTGAACTATCATTTCCGCGACAAGAAGGACCTCTTTCTGCTGGTGCTCAGCGCCTGGAAAAGGTCCGCCCAGGAGCAATACCCCTTGGATATGGGGCTGGGCGAGGACGCCGGCGATGAGCTGCTGATCGGGGCCTTTTACCGCTCGATGCTCAGACGCATTCTGCTGGCCACACCGGATTCAACAAATTCGTATCGCCGGGCCAAGGTCTTCATGCACCAGTTGTCCGATGGGTTGTTTCGGGATTTGGAAGAGGGGTGTGAGAATCACAGACAGATGTTCGAGCATTTGGCCCCCATCGTCGGACGGCTGCTGGGCAAGGCCGCCCCGACCGAACTCAATGGCTGTCTGGATTCCATCATCGGACAGGTATTGACCTATTTTGTGGGGTACGTGATGGACCCCAACGAATTCCAGTCCCTGCGGAGCGAGGAAGAAATCGACCGCGTGGCCCGGCACATGACGTTATTCACCCTCGGAGGCATCCGGGCGGTCAAGGAGTCCTTGGTATGAAGTTTTTGAAGGTGATTGTTGTTTCCGCCTTGGTGGCGGGGCTTGCCGGGGCACTCTCCGGCTGTGGCGAGAAGGCCGCTGAAGCCGAGGCGAAAACCCAGCAGGGACCCGCCCTGCGGGTGGTGCAGGTGTCCGTGTCGCGCATCGAACCGATGACCTTGTCCGATGTTCTGACCCTGCCGGGCGAGACCGAGGCCTTGCAGGACGTGACCCTGTCCGCCGAGACCTCGGGCCGGGTGGAATGGATCGGTCCCGCCGAAGGTGGGCGCGTGGTCAAGGGCCAGCCCATTATGAAGATCAATGTGGCCTCCTTGCGGGCCCAGCTGGACAAGGCCCAGGCCTCGATGCACCTGGCCGAACAGCAGGCCCAGCGCCGCAGCGAGCTGTTTGCCAAGGGCGTGGTCAGCCGCGAAGAGCTGGACGAGACCCTGACCGCCCTGGACGAGGGGCGCGCCATGGAGGGCGAGGCTTGGGCCAACTTCCGTCAGGGTCTGGTGCTGTCGCCGGTGGACGGCGTGGTTGACGAGCTGCATGTGGACACCGGAGAGTTCGTGGACAAGGCCACGACCCTGGTGGCTATCGTGAACCGCGACATCGTGCGGGTCTACGTCAGCGTTCCCGAACTGGACGTGCGTTTCCTGAATTCCGGCGACACCGTGGGTATCACCGTGGATGCCTGGCCCGGTCGCGAATGGACGGGCACGGTGGACTTCATCTCCTCCAAGGCTGATGCCGGAACGCGGACCTTCCGCACCCGGGTGCTGGTGGACAATGCCGATGGGGCGATCCGCCCCGGGATGCTGGCCCGTGCCGCATTCCTGAGACGCAGGATTGAGGGAGCCGTGGCCGCTCCCCTGTCCTCCATCCAGGACCGTGGTGGCGAGTTGGTGCTCTATGTTGAGGATCAGGGTGTGGCCCATTCGCGCACCGTGCGGGTGGGCGTGGTCCAGGGCGGTCTGGTGCAGATCGTCGAGGGGCTGGCTCCGGGCGAGAACTTGATCGTTGCCGGACAGGCTGCGGTTGAGGAAGGCGTGAAGGTATCCGTGCAATGATCATCAATCGCTCCGCTCTGAAGCGCCAGTCCACCGTGCTGGTGCTGATGGTCTTCATTACCCTGGCTGGCCTGTCCGCGTATTCGTCCCTGCCTCTGGAGTCCAACCCGGACATCCAGATCCCCTTTGTGTTCGTGACCACGGAGTACGAGGGCGTGGCGCCGGCGGATGTGGAGAAACTCGTGACCATCCCGCTGGAGCGGGAGCTGACGGGCGTCTCCGGGGTGGAGGAAATCCGCTCCACCTCCCAGGATGGTTTTAGCGTCATTGCGGTCAAGTTCGACCCGGACGTGGTCATCGACGACGCCATGCAGAAGGTCCGTGACAAGGTGGACCAGGCCAAGCCCGATCTGCCGTCGGATCTGGCCGATGATCCGATGATCACGGAAATGAACTTTTCTGACGAGCCCATCGTCAATCTGGTGCTGTCGGGTCCGTTCTCCCTGAAGCGCCTCAAGGTCTTTGCCGAAGAGCTTGAGGACCGGGTGGAGGCCGTGCCCGGCGTATTGGATGCCGTGATCGTGGGCGGACTGGAACGCGAGATCCATGTGCTGTTCGATCTGGACCGCGTGGCCTTCTACCGCATGCCCGTGGACAGCCTGCTGGCGGCGGTCCAGGAGGCCAACGTCAACGTGCCCGGCGGCACCATGGACATTGGCGACCAGAAGTACACGGTGCGCGTACCCGAGGACTTCCAGCATCCCAGCGAGATCGACTCCCTCGTGGCCTTTGTGCGCGGGGGGAAGCCCGTGTACCTGCGCGACGTGGCCAGGATCGAGGATGCCGCCAAGGACCCCGATACCATGAGTCGTTTGGACGGTGTGCAGAGCGTGACCCTGCTGGTCAAGAAGCGTACGGGTGAGAACATCGTGCATACCGTGGAGGGCGTGTTGCGGGCCGTGGCCGAGGTTCAGGCCGAGTTGCCCCCCAGTCTCAAGGTGGACACCCTTTCGGATCAGTCCAAGGACATCCGGATGATGGTGTCGGATCTGCAGAACAACATCATCACCGGCCTGGTGCTGGTGCTGGCTGTGGTGCTGATCTTCATCGGCGGGCGCAGCGCCGTGTTCGTCTCCCTGTCCATTCCCCTGTCCATGTTGGTGACCTTTGTCCTGCTCCAGTCCTTCGGCATCACCCTGAATATGGTGGTCCTGTTTTCCCTGATCCTGGCCCTGGGGATGCTCGTGGACAACGGCATTGTGGTGGTGGAGAACATCTATCGCCACATGCAGGAGGGCGCGACCCGCGAGCAGGCGGCCCTCATCGCCACCGACGAGGTGGCCTGGCCGGTCATTGCCTCGACCCTGACCACAGTGGGTGCGTTCATCCCCATGATCTTCTGGCCGGGCATCATGGGCGAGTTCATGACTTTTCTGCCCCAGACCGTGATCATGTCCCTGGCGGCTTCACTTTTCGTGGCCCTGGTCATCAACCCGGTGCTCTCCGCCCGCTACCAGACCGTGCGCGCAGCCGAGGCCAAGCCCCGGCGCATGGACAGGCTGCTGGACGGGGTTCAGACCAGTTATGTGCGCTTGTTGGATTGGGCCCTGGACCATCGCGGTCTGGTTGTGGGGTTGTCCTTTGCCCTGCTTGTGACTTCGGCTTTGGCCTTTGGCGCCTTGGGCAAGGGGGTGGAGCTGTTTCCTTCGTCCGACCCCAAGCGGGCCTATGTGCACATCAAGGCCCCCGTGGGCACCAATCTCGAGGCCTCGGACCGCATCGTGAAGGTGGCCGAGGAACTGCTGGCCGAGTACCCGGATGTGGATCATGTCATCACTCAGGTAGGTACCTCAGGTGGCAATCCATTCTCCAGCGAGGGCTCGGGTGCGCACGTTTCGCAGGTGACCATGGAATTCAAGGACTTTCGGGAGCGTTCCATCTCCTCTTCCGCCGTGGTGGACGATGCCCGTCGTCGTCTGAAGAAGGCCCTTGTGGGTGCAGAGGTCCGCGTTGAGAAGGAGGCCATGGGCCCCCCGGCGGGTGACCCTGTGAATATGGAACTCGTGGGCACGGACATGGACCGACTCGGTGAATTGACTCACGAGATCATGGCCGCCATCCGCGACATCCCCGGTCTGGTGGATCTGAAGACCGACTACATCGAGGGCAAGCCCGAAATCCGCATCCGGGTGGATAAGGAAAAGGCTGCCATCACCGGCCTGTCCGCCAGCGCCGTGGGTGCCACGATCAAGACCGCTGTGGGCGGTTCCAAGGTGGGTACCTACCGCGAGGGCAAGGACGAATACGACATCGTTGCCAAGCTGCCCAAGAAGGACAGGGACTCCCTGGAGAGCATCCGGCGGATCACGGTGTCCGGCAAAGACGGCGCGCCTGTGCCCCTGACCAGCCTGGCCCGGGTGGAGATGAGCAGCGGTATCGGTGGCATCAAGCACATCGACCAGAAGCGCGTGGTGACCATCTCCGGCGACGTCTCGGGGCGCACGGCCAACGAGGTCATTGCCGAGGCTCAGAAGGTCATGCGCGGCGTGGACCTGCCGCGGGGTTATTCCTATTCCTTCACTGGCGAGCAGGAGGAGCAGCAGAAGGCTTCGGACTTCCTGTCCAAGGCCTTTGTGGCGGCGTTGTTTCTGATTTTCCTCGTGCTGGTGACGCAGTTCGATTCCATCGTCACCCCGTTCATCATCCTGACCTCGGTGGTGCTGTCGCTGATCGGCGTGTTCATCGGTCTGCTGGTCACGGGTACGGCGTTTTCCATCATCATGACGGGGGTGGGAGTGATCAGTTTGGCTGGTGTGGTGGTCAACAACGCCATCGTGCTCATCGACTATTACAACCAGCTGAAGGCGGGCGGCATGGCCGTGCGCGAGGCCTTGATCCAGGCGGGCAGGACACGTTTCAGGCCAGTGATCCTGACCGCCATTACAACGATCTTGGGCCTATTGCCCATGGCCACGGGTGTGAGTTTCGACTTCATGCATTTCAGCTGGGAGATCGGCAGCGAGTCCTCGCAGTGGTGGGGAGCCATGGCCGTGGCCGTGATCTTCGGGCTGTTGTTCTCCACGGTGTTGACACTGGTGGTGGTGCCGTCGCTGTGTTCGTTGGCGGATGGCTATGCCGAACGCAAAAAGCAACGGTCTGCGCAACGGGTAGAGGTTTCATAATATTTGGAGAGTCATCCCCCCTGGCGCTCCAATCGGTGGAGTCGGTCGTGCCATCCTCCCCCGGCACGGCCGGCTTCGCCTCCCCTGTTCCGGTTCCATCCCCTTCCCCAAAGGAAAGGCCCGCTCATGCGGGCCTTTCTGTGTGTAGCATGGCTGTCCTGTGATCCTAGGCGTTGCGCCTCAGGATATAGAACTCATAGCCGAAGTGCTCCGAATAGCTGTCCATGAGGTACATTTCGTATTCGGTCATGTCGGCCACGGCCTGGGCGTCGGCGTCATCGGCGTTTGCCGCGCGGAAGAGGGGCAGACGCTCCCTGAGCGGGCCGTAGTAATCGATGGTCCAGGCTTCCACGGGCAGATGAAAATGCCCAATGGATGTCCAGCCCAGGGATCGTGCGGCTTCAAGGTTGGCCTGCACATTGCGCATGCCCGGGTAATGAGTTGTCCAGAATTTCCAGAGCTCATCAGGTGGACTATCAGTGAACCACGAGGCCTCACTGACCACCAGATAGCCTCCGGGGCGGACCAGTGGACGCCACCTGGTCAAGCCATTGTCAAAGCCCATGATGTAGACCGCACCTTCGCTCCAGACGAGGTCAAAGGCTTCCTCGTCAAAGGGCAGGTCATTCATGTCGGCCTGGACGGTTTGGATTCGTTCGCTGAGTCCTTCTTCGAGTGCGACCTTTTGAAGGTGCGTCTGAAAAAAGGATGGAAACAGATCCGTTGCCGTGATGCGCCCCTGAGTGGCCGAAGCCAGGACCAGGGTCTGTGAACCTGAGCCGCAACCAACATCAAGGATGTCGGGTGCGGCGGGCAGTCCCTGGCACATGTTCAGGGCGCGAAGGGTGGACGGGGCATTGCCGGGGCCGAGCCGGGACAGTCCGTCGTGGAGGTTGACGAGTAGTTCAATCAGTCGTTCTTCCTGCATCGTTGCAGTCTCCGTATGGGTATGGAGTCCGACACAGGGCCGGTCGGAATCCGTTCTGGTTGAGTGCTGCCCTGTGAGCCGGGCAGAAGTGACTACCAAGAGCGGGTTCCTACACAAGATCCTTATTCTTCAAAAAAACCTCGCCACGGGGCGGATTGAGGGTGGGCGCATCAGAAAATTGCTGCGCGCAGATTTCATACCGTCAGTTGGAGCCAGATGCAACGTCTTGATAGATAAAGCCCGCCCGGTTGAAACCGGACGGGCTTTGTCAATGTCGGTAGCGTCGAGGGGGTAATTAGCCCAAGAGGATCTGCTGGGCCTTTTCGTCACCCACGTCGGTGATGAACGCGATGCCTGTCTCGCGCTCGGTCTCGCGGTTGCTCGAAGCGATGTCCTCGCGGCTGATGTCGGCCAGGTCGAATTTGCGGGCTCCGGCCAGCAACTGTTGCAGACCGCAGGACAGCTTGTCCATGCAGGTCCACATGGCAATGGCGCCGTAGGGGACCTTTTTGATCTCATCTTTGCCGATCTTCTTTTCCAGGGAGTGGTACCCGGCAAAGATTTTATCGGCAGATTGGCCGCGTTCGCTGACGGTGGAGGGCAGCTTGTCCCAGTTTCCGTGGATGGCTTCGCGGCGCTCGGGATGAAGTGCGCCTTCGATGTTGGTGCCCAGGAACCCGGGAATCATCATCCCGCGGCCCATGCAGACCAGCTTGGTGAAGGGCGCGCCCAGAGCCAGGGCCTTGAAGATGCTGGTCTCTTTGGCAAAGCCGCCTGCAAAGGACATGTCCACCACGCGCTTGCCGCGTTCTGCGAGCAGGGAGGCATACTGATGCGCCTTGGAGTGCAACAGGATCGACGGTACGCCCCAGGCTTCCATCATATTCCAGGGGCTCATGCCCGTTCCACCGCCGGAGCCATCCATGGTCAGCAGGTCCAGTCCGGCCTCGGAGGCGAACTTGATGGCCATGGCCAGGGATTGCATGCCGTAGGAGCCGGTTTTCAAGGTGATGCGCTTGAAGCCCAGGCTACGCAGGTACTTGACGCTGTTCATGAATTCGTCCTGAACTTTCTCGTAGCTGTCCAGGTGGGTATAGCCCAGTCTGCTGTGGCGGGCGAAGGAGTGGATGGCACCGGCCTTGAATCCTTCCTGAACCTCGGAGAGTTCGGGGTCGGGGTCCACGAGGTAGCCGCGCTTCTTGAGGAACAGGGCGTATTCCAGGCTGGTGACTTCGATCTCACCGCCGATATTCTTGGCGCCCTGGCCCCACTTGAGTTCGATGATGATCTTGTCGGCGTACTTTTCGGCCAAGTATTCGGCAACACCGTTGCGGGTGTCCTCGACGTTCATCTGCACGATCATGCCGCCGTAGCCATCATGATAGCGAAGATAGGTGTCGATGCGGCGTTCCAGTTCCGGAGCTTTCTGGATGCGTCCATTCTCGAGAATGGAGTTGCGGTCCACGCCGACCACGTTTTCACCGACCACGATGGGGATGCCCACCAGTGCACACCCTGCGGCAAAGGAGTCCCAATATTTGGCGGCGATGAAGGTCGATCCCAGTGCGCCCGTCATGAAGGGCAGGCGACACTTGGTTTTTACTTCGTTACCGAAGGAGGTTTCCAATTCGACGTCGGTGAACAGGCAGTCGCCGCTGTCGGCCTTGGCCTGGTTGCCATTCATGCCACAAGCGCCGAAGCTGCCGCCCTGGATGCGCAGGGAGTTATAGGACACGCCGACGTGTTCTGTGTTGCCGCTACCGGCAGTGATGGATCCAAAATCACGGGGATACAGAGTCTCACGTCCCTGGAGGCTGGACAGCCATGTTTCGCATTTGCCCATGCAGTCCGCGCGGCACAGGGTGCATAAGCCAGACTCAATGGCGTTGCCTCGATTGGTCGTTCCGAGAACATCATTCCCTTTTGGCCAGTGTGACATGTTATTGTCCCTCATGTTTGATATTGAATAGAACAAGAGTGCTGCACTAAAAGTTCACTTCTGTTATGGCTTTTGGAAGAAGTTGACAACAAAAATGTTTAAAAACTGATTTTGAATGTACATTGGAATTAATTATTATTTTAACATTCCAAATTCATTAATAACTATGCTTTTGGCGTGCATGATTTTGTCTTTCGACATCCGCGACAGTATGAAAGGCGTCACTTAATGCGATATTGCTTTATTTTTAACAATAAAGGCAAAAAGACCGGAGCCTTTTCGGACTCCGGTCTTCAATTTTGTCAAAATAGAGACGCTATTTTACAGGGGCTGCTTGGATTTCATGATGGGTTTTTTCACTCCCACAGTGGCCAGGGCGGCTTTGAGCTCGTCGGTGCCCTCGGGCGTGCCCGTGTAATGCACCAGCACCCGGTACCAGGTGGCCCCCGAGGCCTGGGCCTGTTCGATGCTGGTCTTCAGGCCCATCTTGTTCAGCTTGCCGCCAAAGATCAGCGCCATATCCGGGTCCTTGAGCGAACTCACCTGATAGACATAGCGGAACTGCTGAGTCTCTAACTGCTGTGCCTGCGGCTGTCGGTCGATCACTGTCGGTTCGGCAGGGGACTCGACCGGGGGTTGCTGAACCGCTGCTGCGGGACTGGCTTTGGCAACAGGAGCGTCGGGCTCTGGTTTAGCCTTCGGACTGGATTGACCGGGGGCCGCACCCGGCTTTTTCTGCAGGGTCTCATAGAAATCAAGATCCTCGGCCTTGAGTACGCCTTCGGGTTCAGCGGTCTGCTGTTCGGCTCGCGGCATGATCTGGGCCAGCTGGGGCACGGCCTGTTCGGGATGATAGCCCCGTCCCACAAGGACGCCGAGAATGAACACCCAGGCCAGGGCCGCGGCGCTGACCACGATCAGGGAGGCCACGCCCGCTGTGGACAGGCTGAAGCTGAATCGCCTGGGTTCGTTCTGCTCTTTGCGTTCCTTGGTGTGGGCTTCGCGGGGCATGGATGTTTCCTTGTGCTCGCAGGCCGGTTACATGGATTCCGGGGCGCTGACGCCCAGCAGGGCCAGTCCGTTCCTCAGAATTTGGGCCACGGCGTCCAGGAGCAGCATGCGCGCACGCATCTGATTCTGGTTTTCGGCCCCCAGGATCTGGTTGGAGTGATAGTAGCTGTGCAGGGATCCGGCCAGCTCCATCAGATAATAGCTCACATGGTGCGGGGACAGGGTTCGGGCCGAGGAGGCCACGGCGTCCGGGAACTGTTCCATGATCTTCAGGAGCCGCTTGTCCTCGGGGGTGTCCAGGGCGGCCAGCAGGCCGGTGTCCACGGAGACGGCATCGATGCCGCGCTCGGTGGCCTTGCGCATCACGGACTGGATGCGGGCATGGGCGTACTGGACATAGTACACGGGGTTGTCCATGGACTTCTGCTTGACCAACTCCAGGTCGAAGTCCAACTGACTGTCGGACTTGCGCGACAGGAACATGAAGCGGGCGGCGTCTGCGCCCACTTCGGCGACCACGTCGGCCAGGGTCTCGAATTCACCGGCGCGGGTGGACATGGCCACCTGCTCGCCATCGCGCAACAGGTTCACCAGTTGCACCAGCAGCACCTGCAGGGATTCCTTCTCCTTGCCCAGGGCCTGCACGGCGGCCTTCATGCGCGGCACATAGCCGTGATGGTCCGCGCCCCAAATGTCCACCAGCAGTTCGAAGCCACGGTCGAATTTGTTGTCGTGGTAGGCGATGTCCGAGGCGAGGTAGGTGAGTGAGCCGTCGGATTTCCTGAGCACGCGGTCCTTGTCGTCGCCGAAGTCGGTGGACTTGAACCAGAAGGCCCCATCCTTGTCGTAGGCCAGCTCGGCCTCGCGCAGGCGCTCGAAGGTCAGGTCGACGGCTCCGGACTCAAGCAGGCTGCTTTCCGAGAACCAGACCTCGTGCTCCACGTTGAACTCGGCCAGGTCCAGCTTGATGCCTTCCAGGATCTCCTCCATGGCGACCTCCTGGCACATGGCCAGGATCTCATCCAGGGGGGCGGAGTTGAACCAGTCCACGCCCTCGGCATCCAGCAGGGCCTCGGCGATTTCCTTGATATACTCGCCCTTGTAGAGGTCCTCGGGCGTTTCGACCTCGCGGCCCAGGATTTCCTGGATGCGGAACCAGACGGAATTGCCCAGGATGCGCATCTGGCGTCCGGCGTCGTTCAGGTAGTATTCGGTCTGTACGTTGAAATCCGCGGCGCGCAGGATGCGGGTCAGGCTGTCGCCCAGGGCCGCACCGCGACCGTGGCCGATGTGCAGGGGGCCGGTGGGGTTGGCGGAGACGTATTCCACCTGAACCCGTTTGCGTTTACCAATTTTCAGGTTTCCGTAATTGTCGCCGTCGCCCAACACGTCCAGCACGGTCTGCTGCCAGAAGTCGGCGTTGAAGAAGACATTCAGGAAACCCGGTCCGGCGATCTCGATTTTCGTGATTTCGGAGACCTGGCCCTTGATGAAGTCCTGGATGTCGGCGGCGACCTCGCGCGGGGGCTTACCTGCCTGGGTGGTGAGCATCATGGCCAGATTGGTGGCCAGATCGCCGAAGCTTTCGTCCTTGGGCTGCTCGATGGTGGTTTTTTCGGGCCACTCGAAGCCATTCTTTGCCACGAAAGAGGCCAGCAGTTTCCGCAGTGTTTCGTTTGCGCGCATCGTGAATATTCTCTTTATTGCTAGTTGATGTTGTCTTCGTTCTATCTGGCTTCGTCGATGGCCGCCATGGTGTCAAGGCTGGTTCCGGTCCAGTCGTTGTCCATGTCCTTCAGATTCTGGCCGAGCATCTTGGTCAGGACGCCTTTGGGGCCGACCTCGATGAAGGTCCGGCAGCCTGCCCGGTGCTGGGTCTGGTTGATCTCGATCCAGCGCACGGGGCTGACCATCTGGCGGCACATGATGTCCTTGATGGATTCGGGGTTGTCTTCAGGGCCTGCGGTGACGTTGAAGAAGACCTTGCCCTGGGGGGTGCGCCATTCGGCTTTTTTGAGCTGTACTTGCAACTCCAGGGCAGCCTCGGCGATGAGCGGGCTGTGGAAGGCGCCGGACACGGGCAGGGGGATGGCCCGACCCTTCAGCTCCTTGGCAATGACGGCGGCGGCCTCCAGAGCGGGCTTCTGGCCGCTGATCACGAACTGGCCGGGGGTGTTGTAGTTGGCCACGATCAACTCTGCTCCGGATTGTTCGCGGGCGGTCTCGACCAGTGCTTCGACGTCCTCCTGGGACAGCTTCAGCAGGGCGGTCATGCCCTGGTCGGGCGCTCCGGCCTCGGCCATCAGGCGACCACGCAAGGAGACCAGCTCCAGGACCTTTTCCACGTCCAGGACCTTGGCTGCTGCCAGGGCCGCGTATTCGCCCAGGCTGTGCCCGGAAAAGACGTCGGTCTTGATCTTTTTTGCGGCGTGCATCCACAGGGTCAGGTTGGTCACGGTCAATGCGGGTTGCAGCACGCGGGTGTCGGCCATGTCCTGGTCGTCTCCGCCCCAGTAGACCTCGCGCAGCGATAGCTGGCTGATGGCTTCGGCCTTGGTCCACCAGTACATGTATTCGGAATCGTTCTCGGCAAGGTCGCGGCCCATATTCTTGACCTGTGAACCCTGGCCCGGAAAAAGTACCGCCGTCAGCGGGGTGATTGCATTCATGGTGTGTCCTCCATATATTCATGCGGCGTCGTGTGTGCTGTGGCGCCTGTCTCGTTCTGTCCGCTGTGGAAGCTACGCTTGCCCGCATGGGGCCGTCGGGTTATGACCCGGCCTGGCCGCCCTGACGGGCGGCGAAATCGTGTATCTCTTTAAAGGATATTCATGCGAAAGCCTAGCCCCAATGAAGTGGCCGCCCTGGCGGCAAGCCTGGGACGGGAGATGGATGAGCGCCAAGCCGGGCTCTTGGCCGAATATCTGGGAACCCTGGCCAAGTGGAACCGCTCCATGAATCTCGTGGGCGCGGACCATTGGCGCGACGCGCTCTCGAATCTGGTTGCCGATTCCTGGCATCTGGCCGATTTTCTCACCACTCAGTCCCTGCCCGAGTCGCCGCGCTGTCTGGACCTGGGGGCCGGTGCGGGCCTGCCCGGTATCCCGCTGCGCGTGTTCTGGGAGGCGGGGGACTATACGTTGGTGGAAATCCGCTTGAAGCGTGTGGCGTTCATGCGTTTTGTGCTCTCGCGCATGCGCCTGGAGCGGACCCTGGTTGCCGGTTGCCGGGTGGAGGAGCTTCCAGAGGAATCCTTTCCCGTCGATCTCGTGCTCAGCCGGGCCTTCATGCCCTGGGATGAGCTGCTGGCCCTGGTTGGGCCCTGGTTGGCTCCGGGAGGGCTGTGCGTGATCATGGCCAACGAGGAGCCGCCCCGCCAGTTTCCGGGCTGGGAGACCGTCCGCGTGTCGGGCTATCCGGCCCCGGGCGGACAGCGCTATTTCTGGGCGTTGTCGCCTGCGAGCTCTTCCAGGTAGCCTTCCTTGAAGATCAGCTTGGTGGCCTGGGTGTCCGCCAGCTCCGCCACATCCATCAGCTTTTCAAGATAATCCAAAATTTTGAAGCGTTTGTCTTCGTCGGCGTGCTCGAATTCAAAGGCCAGGTCTCCCGAGGTGATGAATTCCTCGAGTTTTTCCAAGACCGTGATGTCCATGAGGGGCATGGCTGTTCTCCTGTTACGGGTTCGGCCTCGCTGATGCCACAAATGCCTGCGCTGGTAAAGAGCCTCTGTGAGGTTCGGATGAGAAGGGGGATTCAGCAAGGAGGCTAGTGGTGGTAGGGGCTGCCTTTGGCAATGGCCGCGGCCCGGTACAACTGCTCCAGCAGCACGACGCGGGCCATTTCGTGGGGGAAGGTCATGGGTGACAGCGAGAGCTTGAAGCGGCTGGCGGTCAGGACCTCGTCGGACAGACCAAATGTAAGCACTCACTCAAAATGAGAAATTCAGTCACCCAAGATGAGAAGTCGCTTCCTTCCTGATTTTCGTTTGGAACGATTTTGGCTACGTGTGCGCGTGTGTGCGCGTTGATGCTGATGTGTCCCCCTCCCCTCGTTTAGACTTGGGGAGGGGGTTTTGTTTAGGGTTGTCGGGGTGATGTGCAGCCCCAGGAGGTGATCTCGCTCAATCGGTCACAAGCAATGTCGAAATAGGCCTCTGTCATCTCGATTCCGACGAATTTGCGGGCCGTTTCCAGGCAAGCCTGGCCGGTCGATGCAGAGCCCATAAACGGGTCGAGAATCGTCCCACCCTCAGGTGTGATTTCCATGAGATTCCGCAGCAGGGGCACAGGCTTTTCAGTCATGTGCTTGCGGGACGGCCCGGAGACGATGGATTGCCGGAAGATCCCCGGCAGGCAGCGTTTATGCACCGGGGCGAATTGCCCTTTCGTCCCAACCAAGACGAATTCACATTGATTCCTAAATTCTCCCATGCTCGGCCTTGCCGTGGGCTTGTCCCAGATCACGATGCGCCGCCAGAGCCAGCCTCCGGCCTGGAGGGCATCGCTCATGGTGGGCAGCTGCCGCCAGTCGGTGAACATCATGCACACCGAGCCAGGCTTAGCAATGCGGTGGCACTCGGCCAACCACAGGGTCGCCCAAGACATGAAAGAGCGTTGATCCCTGTTATCCCCAGAAAACTCAGGGAATTTTTTAGCGCTGGTGCTCTGATATTTTTCCGATGGAGGCCGATGCTTTTGCCCCAAGGTCATACCTCCACTGGAGTACGGAGGGTCAGTCAAAATAGCGTCGACGCTGTTGTCTTCCATGGTAGCCAGAATTCCCAGAGCCTCGCCCTGGTGCAGTTGGGCATCTCCAATCTTGATCATCTTATCTCTCCGAGTGGTCCTCCTGTTGGGACTCTCGGCTGGTGCTCTCGGCTCTCAGATGATTAATCGTCCCGCACCTGGGACATTTGATGGCCAGGCTGATGGCCCGACCTTTAGCCAGTAGCCTGTTGCAATGGGCACAGCGGATCTCGATCTCCTTTGTCATGATCACCTTTACGATTAATCCCGTGGCTGCTAGACATTTGGTACCCTGTACAGGGACCTGGAGCAGCTGCCTACGGGCGGTGGGCCGGTGTTCGCGCACCGGGCCAGTGGGGGCGTTACCGCGCCCCCGCCTGTTCCTCCGTTTGAAGCTCAAACCACGTTTGGGGGACGCCATGGAAGAGCTGTTCAGAATTATCAAAGAGGGTCCGGCCAATGACATTTGGATGGTCACGCAGGCGGATGAGCTTTTTTTCAAGACATTCGCACACACCGAAGAACTTGGGGGGGATCTATTCCCTCTCATCTTTGCCGTGCGCCAGCACGCGCAAGCGATGGCCATTCTGTTGACCTGTCGGATATATGAACCGCCAAAGAAGGACTACCAGATCCTTGGGCTTCCTCTTGCGTATCAATATATTCTTGATAACGCGGAGACTCTGACCCCGGCCAATCCCGACCTTTTGGCGCGGTTGACGGGGCATGACTGCCGCCCCATCTCTCCAGGCATGCTTGGCGATGGGGAGTGGGAGAAAATGTCCGAAGAGGAAATCAAGGCCTACTACGACCAAGAGAGGCAGGGAATCATCCAGATGGTTCGCACCTTTGGGGAACAAGGTCTGGAGGCAATACCTCAACCGAAGGTCATTGAAGGCGATGATCTGTCGACCTATTTGGAGCACGTCAAACGATGGCGGGACAAGCATGTGGCCCATAATGAAATGATCCCGGAGATGGATGGGCTTTTCCTGAATATGCGTCGGCTTATCAGCCATGCTCGGTCTCTGGTGACAAACCTCTGTGACGCCTTCTTCGGCTATAAAACTAAACCGTATGGGGGCGTTATGCCCACCGATGGCGCCGACCAAGCAGCCGAGGCGCTGGGGCGACTGGCCCAGCGCCTCAAAGGCTAGACTTCCATTCCTATTTGATTGTCAAAGAGCAGGTGGGCGGGGATATCCCTACCCACCTTTGTTGTTAGCTGTAGATCATGCTCACGGCCTCCAGGGCGATGGCATCCCCAGCTGCGGCCACTTCGGCATCCCGTTCTGCCTGCCAAGTGAAGACGGTCAGTTGGTGGGCCTCGCCTACGGCCTCCACCTGGGCATACAGGGTAGCATCCATCACCACCCACACCCCGCTGCTGGCCTTCCATTTTTGGACAACGAATCCCGGATGCGTAGTGAGTTTGCCCTTGAACTCGGAGTAGCTCACTCGAGCCGAGATGTCGGAGTCGAACAGTGTCCCGTCAACCTCAAAGCCGCCGTCTCTCACCCTGTTTTTCTCGGCCTGGATGAGTTGGAGCTTAGCTGCCTTGGCAGCCACCAGGTCAAAAACCCAGGCTTCGGCCACATCGTCCCAGGTCTCAAATTCACCCGGGGCGGTGTCGGTCAGCCCGTCCGGGATCGGCCCCAGTTCGGTGATCTCGACGGTCGCGCCCGTGGCCGTGGAGTACAGCACCACGCCGCGATGGTCCTCCACCAGCTCCCAGGCCGCACCAGTCCAGCAGGCAACCTGCCCGGACGGGATATCCTCCGGGGGGGCAATTTGCGTAGACCCAGCGGGGACCATCGGCCTGCCGGAATCGGGATGGAGGCGAACCATCGTACTGCCCATGAATTCGCCAGTCTGAGGATGATAATTATAGATAATCATTGTCTATGCTCCTGCTCTCTAGCGTTTAATAATCCACATGGTTGATATGTTCAGAGGTCGTGTTTCGACAGCCTCGCGAGGGACGCCGTGCAGGTGCTCCTCTGCTTCATAGGCGTGGACTCTATCCGTCTGCCCGGAGACAAACGCATTAGAGGCACCTGCGCCTCTGACCAATGCGTAATTGATTGACGCGCCACCTTCGGCTCGGAGCGCGTGCCCATGACCTTGGAGTGCATCGTCCTGCGTTGATCCAAGTGCACGACCTGGATCGAGGCCCAGACCATGGTCCCAGCCACGCGGGAAACGCCCGCGCCAGTCGCCCAGATAGACCGACGTACTCGCCGTCCAGGTCACGCCGGTGTCATCACCGACATCGGTGCCGGACGTGGTGCCGGACGATGTGGAGATATACACCGCGCCATCCGCCAGCGCGGCGCGCAGCACTCCGACGGCCACGGTTTCACCGTTCGACCAGTCTGGGACATGCTTGGTGCCCACAACGGCCACCAGATCGGCGTCCTCGGCAACAGTGATTAGCGAGCCGTCCAGTTCCAGGTAGCCTGTCGGTACGGTTTCGGAGTCTATGGCCCGGATGGTTCCGGTGGGGGCAGCGTTATCATGCGTATGGTCCGCAGGGGCCGCTCCCACCTGTTCAGCGGTCACCGCGTGGGGGTTGTTGGTTCGACTTGCATGGGCCGTCAGGCCTCCAGCCATGGCCGCCATAAGCTCTTGGTGAGCGGCCTCATCGGCATCATGTTCGGCAACTTTCTCCGCCACATGGCTCTGGCTTGCCAACACCACATTGGGGTCCACTGTGAGATTCACCAGCGCGGCATTGGAGAATGTGATCAGGGCCTTGATGATGTGTTCGGCCTTGGTAGCATCCTCGGGATCCGGCTTGTAGAGAACCGGGTGCGCCCCGATGGCCAGGAGCGTGTCGTTGGCATAGATGGCGCATTCGCGAATGTACCAGCCCCCCACGGTGATGGGGATATGGACCTCAAACACGACCTGTTCCCCAGCTTCGGTCTCGCCTTGTTCGTTGATGGCGATGGACTGGAGCGCTCCGCGCCAGTTCTCATGCACCAACCCGGTGGAGGCACTGGTGTGTTCCGGTGTTGCTCCTCCACCATCGCCAACGGCCATGTGGGTGGCCTGAATCTTGGTGCCGGTGCTTTCGGCCTGCACGAGGGCAGCCAGGCCCGCTTTTGTCAGTATCAGGGACATATTTTATTCTCCCAGTGTTGTGGTTGAAATGCCGTGAATGTAGCTGCCCACGTATAGCTGCGCGATGACGTTCGTCTCGGCTGGAATCTCTGGGCCAAGGGTGACCACAGTGCCGGTCAACAGCACGGTGGCGGCATAGGCCCCTCCCCCGATGACGCCTTCGGTCTCCAACCCGGCCAGGATGCTGCGGGCAGGTTTCTGATCGTTGGCCGCCCAGGCGATCAGTTCCAGATCCACGGATTCAATGCCGCGCTCTGGGACCCTGGTCCGGACCTTGAATTCCGCCCAGCGCTCCTCATCCTCCTCGCGGATGTTGCGGATGGCGCTGTTGGGATAGCCGAGATGCTCCAGAATTTTCGGAACGCCAACTTGCCCTCCGCCAAGCGCCTGCCAGGCAAAGGCCTTCTCACACCGCGCCCGATGTCCTAAATCGGTTTCTAGCCGGTGGCGCTCAAGACCTCGGCTTGCAGCATGCTCGGCCAGATTCGCGTCGTCACAGGTGGCTGGGTTGAACTGATTGCGGAACCACAACACATCAGCCCGAGCATCATCCATAGTCCTGGCCAGTCCCTCCACCAGAGCGGAGATGGGGCCGGGCTTCCAGATGAGTGGCCAGCGCAATTCGTCGCGGAAATAGCTCCAGAATCCCATTTATGCCTCCCCGGCTTCGGCGGGAGTGAGCGTTAGCGAGGTCAGCACGGCCAGCCCGTCTGCGGGGACTTCGACGTCCACATCCGGAGTGGACCAGAGGATCTTTTTGACGCCAGTCACGGCCATCACCGCCGCCGTCAAGCGATCCAGGGGCAGGTCGTCCCCAATTTGGAGCGGGCTGATGCCGTCCACGGTCGAGGGATCTTCGAACAGGGCGCGGATCCTGGCCTCGGCCTCGGCCAAGGCGGTTTGGGCGGAAGCCCCGGGCAGCAGCACCAGCTCACCAGCGATGTCTATGGCCACGGGTGTGGGGCCAATGACAATCCAGTCATCATTGATGGGCGGGCCAGCGTTCTCGGAGGCGGCGGCTCCGCAGTTGGCAACGGCCTCGGTGACTTCATCCAGCAGCTCCTGGGTGGGGATGCCTGCCGCGCCCTTGATCACCACATCCACGGTGCCCTGGCCCCGGGGGTGTTGGTCCATAATGCGAACGGCCACCACCCCAGGCACGGACAACGCCCAGGAGGCATAGGCATACTTGTTGGACGCGTTGTTGCCCTTCCAGCGCAGCACATAACGAGTGTTCAGATGCGTATCGATTTCTTCGTCTACGCCTTCCAGAGTCAGCCAATCGGCGCGGTTTTCAACGCCCTGAATGCCTCCGATGGCAGTGACGATTTCCTGAATCTGCCCGGCGGTGACGTTGGAGCCCGCGCCGTAGTCCTCTGCTTCGACAGGAACGGCCACCTCGGTCGCGCCATTCAGCATGACCGCCTGTTTGGTGGTCACGAAGCGCCGGACCTGGCCCTGGCCATCGGCGGGTGTGCGCAGAATGCGCCCGGCTGGGATCAGGACGTTGCCCGTGGTTCCCTCGCGCAGGAAGTAGACCACGCCCTGGGCCTTGGTGGCCGACTTGCGTGGCAGTTCCACCTGTTCGGAATGCAGGTCCAGCCAGGTCCCGGTGGCCATGTGGGGGAACGCCTGGCAGAGGTTGTCCTGCATGAACAGATAGAGCTGGAACAGGCCCCAGCAGAAGATTTCCAGCAGGCCACGCACCACGCCCTTGTTCAGGTTCATCCTGCCCGGCAACCAACCCTTGGCCTGGTATTCGTTCTGCACGTCTTCAACGTGGCCGAACACCTGGGCACGGATGTCATTCAGGCTTTTGTTAATCGGTAGCGACATCCTGCAATACCTCGCTGATTGTTCCGTCCTCGCCCACTTCGAGCACCAGGTTGCTGGGATGGTCCTCGTCAATGAATGTCCAAGCGACCTGGATCACCAGGCCGGTCTCGTTCCAGCTGAGGACCGAGCTGACCACGGTGCCGGGCTCCACCCGTGAATCCAACGCCACGCGCACGGCCAGCTCGGACGCAAGGCCCAGGCGGTTGGTCGACGTGTTCTCGTCGTGGATCCAGTCGTGGATCAGAGAGCCGAAATTTACGTCGTAGAATAAGGTGCCCAGGCGGGTGAACAGCCTGAGCCGCACGTCCTGTTCGCCGGTCTGCACACCGTCCGAAAGCACCAGCTCACCGTTGGCGGCCACGAGCGCCTGAAAGTCCGCGCCGAGGCGGATGTCCTGGCCGTAGACTTCGCCGCTCATTGGAGAACCTCCGCATGACAAGATGATTGAATGGACGTATGGGGGGTGAAAAGGGAGAAGAAAAAGTGGTCGATAGGAAAATTCAACGCAGGATCCTTGAAGCACTGAAAAGCACTTACCCCAATCACATCGATCAACACTCGTTGGCGGTTAGGGCCTTTTATGAACTGGGTGTAGGGGCAATAAGCGAGACACAACGTCAGAGTGTTATATTTAATACAAATTATCTCGCTGGGCACAAATTGCTTGAAAATAATGGTAATGGTTTCTTTAGAATATCTTCTCTTGGGATTGATCATCTTGAGAACGACGGGGGCCTGTCGGCCATCCTGAACACCGTGACCGTGAAATTCGACGCGGAGAATATCCGCAGCATGATTGAGGCCGGTTTGCTCCGCGCTGACTTGCCCGAGAAAAAGAAAGGGGCCATCCGCGAGGCCATCAGCAAGGCTCCCGGCACCGTTCTGCAAACGATCACCACCAAGCTCATCGAAAAGACTCTGGACGATCCTATGGCAGCGCTCAAGACCGTGGCCCTGGCGCTGGGCATCACCCTGTAGCCTCGTCATATCGTCCCCCCTGATCTGGTGGCCGCGTCGCAGTTGCCGCCGATCTGCGCGTCACCGCGCACGATCAGACTGTCCACAATCATCGGCCCGACCAGATCAAAACTGCCTTCCTGAGTAGTGTGGGCCTTGCAGCTGACGGTGCCGACCGCGCCGTCAGCGCCGGTGGCCTGGACATTGCCCTCCTGAATGATGAGCGGAGCCTTGATGGTCCAGACGCCGCCGATGGTTTCCGACTTGTCCCCGCCGATCTCGGTTGTGCTGTCCCCTCCGGCTCTGGTCTCGATGTCGCCAGGTGTGATCTGGAGGATCTTCCTGACAGCGTCGATCTTGATGTAGGTCTCGGGATCGGCCTGGATCACGAACGCGCCCACCTCGCAGGCCGGGGCCTTGTTCCCGGCCCAACGAAAATTACTGATTCTTGGATAGTTGGGATCGCCGTCGTAATAGGTGATGTCGCAGAGGGTGCCGGGCATGGGCGGGCAGACCACGCCACGCTCCGGGCCGCCCCAGAGGACCGGGATCTCCACCTTGGGAATCATGGGCTCGGATTCGTCCACGCTGTCGTCATTGCGCAGGGGCCGTACGTCTGCCCAGTAGTGCCCATCGCTGGCATAGGTGGCGACGACGATGCCCTTCCTGGGGACGCGGTAGTAGGCCCGCAAGTCGGGCATCACCAGCTCCACCACACGCTTGAGCAGAGTCTTCAAATCAGTAGCGCTCATGCTCAACTCCGTAGCGAATCCAGGTGCGGGCCTTGTCCGGCGTGACTTCATGGGTCACGCGCAGCGCCCGGGGCTGCGCTTGGATGCTGCGCCAGCTGTCCACGATGCGAAAGCGCCGGGAATGGGCGAAGCCGGGCAGCAGAAACGTTTCAACTTCGCCCCAGGATCTGCCACCGTCCTGAAGGGGGTTGTGGGTGATGAGTCCCTTGCCGGTTTCCAGAACGGGCACGTCGCCGGGCTCGTCATGGTCACCCCAATGCAGACCGTCGGCCCCCAGCCACAGCGGCCAGGCGCTCATGTCCTGGCCACTGGCCTTCTGGACGGTATGCGCGACCTGTTCGGCCAGCTTCCACAACGGGATGGAGGACGCCACAACCCGGGGGATGGTGATCCCGGGAGAATCCAGAGTGGCCACGCTGACACCGCACTGGCCAGCGGCCCAACGCAGGATGGCCTCGGGGGTTTCGTCCATCCAGGTCTCGGTGATCAGGGTGGAGGCCAACGGCCATTCGGCTAGGCCCTGCATGCGCACGTCCACCTGGTCCCGCGCCATGCCCCTGGTGACCTCATGCACCTGGCCACGCCAAGTTGCCGGGGTCTGGCCCCGATAGCCGAAGGTGATGGAGGCTTCCATGCCTCGGCTGATGTTGTTGATGAGGCTGCCGTCCGGATCGGGCAACTGCATCTGCCCCAGAGACAGCGGGCGATGACGTTCCGATTCGATGGTCAGGCGTGGGCACCGGTCCACACGCAGACCGCCCAGGGTGGCGCTTATGTTGATTCCAGCGATGGCGCTCATCTGCCACCCCCTTCCGTGCTGATGGAGCTGGAGGACGTGACCGGCGCAGCATCGATGGCCGGGGCGCTGCCCTTGGAGGCCTCACGGCGCTCGACCTGCACGATGGCCGGTCGGTGTTCGTCAAATTTCAGGTTGGCCTGGATCACGTCGTCGCTGTCTGACTCCTGGGAGGTCAGGCCGCTGAACACCACCTGGCGCACCCCTCGGGCAACCAGATGAGGATTGACCACGTCGTAGACCTTGGGATTGGAGCCGTTGTCGTAGCCCTTGAACAGGCCGTTCAGTACCGCGAGCTTAGCGTAGCAGCTGGTGGCGTCGGTGAGCAGATCCAGGATCACGGTCACGGCGGCGTCGCCCCAACCCAGAGGGGTACGGGTTTTGCCACTCATGGCGTCCTGCTCGGCTTCGTCGAAGCGCACCTCGCAGCCCACAGACAAGCTGTGCAGGACGCCGGGGATCTCATCCCCACCCAGGCGGATCACTCCGTCCTCGAAGGTCAGCAATCCGTCCCTAGCCATTGTGACTCTCCACCAGTTTTTGGAGTGCTGCCACGAAGCCTTCCGGATCCTGAATTCCGGAGAGCGTGAGAGTGTTGATTGTGATGCTTGTTCCACCCTTGCCCGACGTGCGGCCCTGGGGTTCGGTGATTTGCTTGTTTGTCTTCAGGACGGATTCATCCAGCGCCCGAGGGCTGGCCACGGCGGGAGTCATCATCACGTTCGCAGCCAGGGCCACGCCACCCAGGGCGGTGGCGGCGGTGTTCGCCAGTTGCGGAGCCGCCGCGCGGATCCCGCTGCCCAGCGTCTCCATCATCCGCGTCCCGGAGAGGGTCAGGGATGACAGCGGGCCGATCTTGGCATCGGAAAACGGCAGCAGGTCGCGCACCCCCTGGAGGCCGGATTTAACCAGTTCCATGGGGGCGGAGATCAAAGAGCGGATGCCCGCCATGAACGTGCTCATCAGCTTGCGGCCACTTTCGGTCAAGTCGATATCAAACAGCCCTCTGATCCAACCCCACAGATCGTTCAAGGCCGTTCGCACCGGCTCACAGTAGGTATACAGAGCGACCAGCCCGGCAATGACCGCCGCGATGGCCAAAACGATCAGGCCGATGGGGTTGGCGTTCAGGGCGATGTTGAGCAGCCATTGCCCGGCTGCGGCCAGCTTGGTGGCGGAAGCGAAGATCAGGAGTTGCGCTTTGACGAAGGCAAATCCGGTGGCAGCTGCCCAGGTCCCGGCGGCCAAGGCCGTCATGGTCAGGACAAGGATGGCGGCGACCGCCACGATCCAAAGCAGCACCTTGCCCACGGTGGAACCTGCGATCTTTTGCAGGGCCAGAATCAATGGGGAAAGGGACTTAAATCCTACGGTCACGGCGGGAGCGAACACGTTGCCGATGATTTCGTACAGATTGTGGAACTGCTGCCCGGCCAGAGCTGAAGCCGCACCCAGGTCTTTGTTCATGTGGTTGGCCATCTTCTCCGTGAACTCAGACCCCATGCTCATGGCCGTGCCTACCGAGGTGATGCCCTCGGCGAGCTGGCCTGTCTTGGAATACAAGAGGTCGAGAAAGGCCACGGCTTCGTCCGTGCCAAAGGCCTTTTTGATCTGCATCTTTTCCATCGCGTCGATGGTGGGGC
This sequence comes from Pseudomonadota bacterium, assembly GCA_018816865.1. Classification (GTDB taxonomy): domain Bacteria; phylum Desulfobacterota; class Desulfovibrionia; order Desulfovibrionales; family Desulfovibrionaceae; genus Desulfovibrio_Q. The sequence continues at coordinate 59,430 of JAHIUW010000025.1, read as the reverse complement.
CAAACTTGCTGCGCATTTTTTCCAGAATTGCTGGCACGGAGAGGAGTTGGTTGTTTGCGTCTAAGAAGTTCAGCCGCAGTTTGGCCCCACCTGAAGCCGCCGCGTTGAGAAATGCTTTGTACTTGGTTCCGGCCTCAGCTCCGGGCATGGTGGCCTGGAGCATGCCCAGAATAGCCACCTGTTCTTCCAGAGCGACGTTGGCATTGGTCGCCGTCGCTCCCAGGGTACTGATGGCCTGGCTCATCTTCGAGCCATCCGTCTTGAATTGCTGCACCCCGGCGGCCATGGCGGCAGAAAACATCTCGCCAAACTCCATGTCGCTCATGTCGGCATAGAAGCCCTTGTAGATGCCGTAACCGGTGGCGAACAGCCCGGTCATCTGACTTACGGTGGCCTTGGTCGCCTTGGCCGTGAGGGCGGCCAGGCCGGTGAACTGGGCCACACCCTCGTCGCTCAGGGAGCTGATGCCGGATTTGATGTCGTAGGCCGCGAAGAGGAAGTCGCTTTTCGTGGTCCCGGAAAAACGGTTGGAGAAGTCGGTGGCTGCAGCCTCCATTGCAGCGAAGTCGGCCACTCCTACGCTGCCCAATTCACCCAAGGCTTTTTGGGTTTGCACCGTCGATAGCACCGTTGCAGCGAAGACAGCCACCACCACTCCGGCGGCGATGGCCACCGGGGCCATGGCCATCGCCAGCCTGCCCATGCGCGAGGCCAGGCTGGCGACACCGCCCTCGGTGCTCTTCATGCTGGCCCTGACCTTGCGCAGGGGCGCGGTGATCATGTCGATGAGCCCCATGGAGGCGAAGGTCGAAAATCCTTCCATCATTTGCGTGTCCCCATTGCTCGCGTCATGTGTTTCCAGTGCCGTTCTTCCAGCCATCTGGCCTGGGCGACCATCTCAGTCAATTCATCCAAATCGTCCGGAGGCTCACGGCCCAGCCAGTGCCGGATCAGTGCACCAGCCTGCGCCAGCCCATCCCTTTCCAGATGGGCCAGCGCCTCCTGGATTACTTTCCCAGTTCACCCATGCCCACGGAGTCGAAAAGGGCCGACCCAAAGGTCGTGCTCAGCCCGGTGTAGTCCTTGAGCAATTGCTGCAATTGCTCTTTGTCCTCCGGGTGGACGGTGTCCATGAGCAGGTTGGACATGGCCAACCCGGGCTTCTTGAGCATGGAGCGCTGCGCACGTGAGATCTCCGCTGGAGAAGGCTTGCGGAATCGGGCTGCCGCCTCGACCTCGCGGCCCTCGAAACGATCCTCAAACGTGTGCTTCAGCTCGATATACTTCACGGAGCTGTCCGCTCCCGCGCTTTCCGTTCCCTTGGTCATCATCGTTCTCCTTTTCTCATTTTGAGTGGTGGATTACAGGGCCGCAGTGCCGTTCCACTTGATGGGCGACAGGATCTCGAAATCCAATTTCATCTGCCCAGCGTTGTCGTCGTCCTGTTTGGCGCTGGTGTCCTGTTTGGTGATCTTCACGTCGGGCAGGGTGTCGGTAACGGTGGACTGTCCATCGGCTGCGTACGCCACCACGATGGGGAACGGATCGCCGTTGTAGACGCTGCCACCCTGGGCCGTGCGCAGACGCTCGAATTCGTCCTTGTCCAGGGTCATGCTGCCGCTGCCCTTGTAGTTCTTGCGGCCATAGCCCCTGGGGGTGCTGCCCTTGCCGTATCTGGGCTCGATGGGTCGTTCGTCGGAATACGAGATGTCCTCGATGCCGACGGCCACACCGTTCGGCAGCTGGATTTCCACGCCTTCCCAGTCGTAGAGAACTCCGTTGATAGCCATTAGTTTGTACCCTCCAGTCTCGGATCGAAGGCCCCACCGGCATACACGTACCGGCTGTAGAGCTTGATTTTTCTGATAATGGGGATGCCAATGAGCGTCTGCTCGACGGCAACGCCGTTATTGGCGATGTCTTGGCCGTCCGGAATCTCCACCACAAAACCGGCCAGCTCCTTAGGAATGGCCGCGACCATGGTGTTCAAGGCGTTCTCAATGGACGCTTGGAGGAAGGCCAGGCCCGCACCGCCACCTTCCTGGAGAGGGTCGCCTGCTTCGTCGTACATGGACTTCAAGCAGGCAATCCGCGCCTTGCGGACGGCCTTGAAAACCGTGCGCACCACGACCAGGTAGCGGAAGTCGCTGGTATCCTCGGCCAGGGTGCGGGCATCGCCCCAGAAGGCCGAAGACATCCCGGCGTAATGCTTGGCGGTCACGAATCCGGCGGCCTCAAGCATCGTCTGCACCGCCTCGTTCCAGGCCTCGGGCAAGGTGCCCTGGGTGATGCCCCCGTCACGCACACGGCCAACGGCCCGCATCACCGGAATGGATACCATGCGGCCAGCCAAAAGGCCGCCCCAGTTGCGCACCTGGCGCTTGCCGGTGCTGTCGCTGACCTCACCAAAAACAGAGACAGGGGAGACGAACCGATGCGCCACGCCCTGACGGTCCGCCAGGAGCTCCGCAGCCCAGTCGGACAGATCCTCGTTGTCCTGGGGGAGCCGGGTCTCTGCGGTGAAGAACAACGGCCTGTGTTTGTTCCATTGCTCGTCGGAGATCACGCCCAGAGCGGCCCAATCCACGCTGTCGGATTCACCTACGACATGGACAAATTCCACGTCGAACAGTTCCAGGGGTCGCTCCAGCGAGGAGACCACTGAACTGATGGACGGCACCGGAGCCAACAGGTTGAAGGTGTATGTATCCCCGGCCACCGCATCACTGGCGGGCCAGGTGATGACCGCCCCGGTGGAGCCCACGGAAATTGCTCCGTCCGTGGGCAAGGTACGGGCTCCACCCCAGGAATCCCCGCCATCCACGCTGAGCATGTAGGTGCCCTTGTTCCGGCCTCCGGCTGACATGATCAGCAGCTCCACCTGAGCGGCGGCGCGGACCGTCCCGGCCACGGTGATATCGGGGCCTGTACCCACCTTGGAGACCGGACCGATGGAGGTCCGGACAACAAAACTGTAGCTGTCGCCGGAGGCATAGTCGCCCGAGGCCAGCACCAGGGTCGCCCCAGTATCGCCAACGCTGATCTGTCCGTTGGCCGGGATGGCCGTGGCTCCGCCCCAGGTGGAGCCATCGTCTTCAGACAGCTTGTAGGTGGCGGTTCCCAGCACCCCGGCATCAACAATTTCCACCACCACATTGGCATTAGCGACGGCCACACCGCTCACCAATGCCTCGGGGCCGGTTCCGGCCTGATTCACGGTGCCCAGGTAGCCGCCTGGCAGGCCCGCCACGGGCACGGCGATGAGGATGGGATTCTGGCCACCAGTCGCGAAGGCATCGCGCAGGGCGGCGGCCAGCGGTCCCACTCCCAACAGGCCGGTCAGGTCGGAACTCTTGCCCAGGAGATAGCCCTTGCCAATTTGGCCGTCGGAGCAGACCCCCGCGATGATGGCCGTGCCCTCGACGCCGCCCGGGGCCAGCCCGGAGGTTCCGTCGATCAAATATTCCAATACGTCGCCCATAGGGTCCTCCCGTTACAGCTTGCCGCCGCCCATGGTGCGACCACGGAACAGCGTCAGCGCGTTGTTGAAATCATCTTCGGAAACCTGCCGCCCCTCGGCCCACCCGGCGAATCGCTTGAGGCTGGCCAGCTCCCACGGAGCCAGATCGTTGATCGTGGCCAATTCGTCCACGGGGTAGAGTCCTTCCGCTTCTGTCTTCTTCTTGATTGCCATGACAGCCCTCACTTGGTGCTGATGTTGTCCACCAGGTTCACCTCACGGATCAGAGGCACGTCCTGGTCCCGGCAGATCATGCCGGTGAATTCTATGTGAATGGCGCTTGTGCGCTTCTTGAACACCTCGACTATCTTGGAGGTGAATCCTCCCATCTCCGCCTTGGTGGCCATGACGCCGACCAGGTTATTCTGACTGTCGGCAACACGCCGGGGCAGCGCGGACAAAAAATTGAGGGTGGCGTCTTCCAGCCACTGTTCGTCGTCCGAAACCAGCACCACCCGGGCCATGGGACTGCGCTTGTAGACCCGTGTACGGACGGTGCGGTGCGTACCCTCCTCGCCAGCGTCAAACTTGGCGATTTTGCGAGGCGAATACTTGAGAGCCCCGGACTGAAAATCCATCTCCACCCGCTTGCCCGGTAGCAACCGTTCAGAACCCTCCGGCTTGTGCATGACCGCCGTGGAGGCGAAGCCAGCGGCCACAGCCGCGTTGGTGATGACCTGCTCCATCAGCGTTCTCATGACCGGCCCCGCGAGAATCCTTCGGCAATGAAGTCCTGGATGATCTGTTCGATCTCCTCCTGATCGTCCTCGCTGATGCCCAGGTACGTCCTGGCGGGCAGTGTCACCGCAAGCCCGCGCCCGACCTGTCCGCCTTTCTGATGGGGGCGGGCGTAGACGAGGCCGCTGCCCCAGACCACCATGGCCGGGCTGGCCTCATAGCCGATGGAGTTGCGCAGCGGTCCCTTGTCCACCAGAATCTGCCCGCCGCGCTGGGTCGGCTCCCAGGGCGTTCCATCCGGAGCCACGCCATCATCAAAACGATCCCGAGTGCTGCTGACCAGGGCCTCGCCAATCTCGGCGGCCAACAGCTGGCGGCGGGTGGTTATATGGGCGATGCTCGAATTCACCACGCGCAGCAGCGGGGTCATGCTCATCTCGAATCCAGCGCCAGCCATCAGAAGCGCCTCCAGACATCATCCCCGAAGATCCGGGGTTGGGTGCTGACCTCAAGGCCGTGTTCGGCGGGCTCGGGGTCCACAGTAGGAAACAGATCCAGATCCCCACTGCGGATGGAGTCCAAATCCTTGACCGCCTGCTTGTGCAGGGTCTGCAATCCCAGCCACTCGTTGCCGCTGGTGCCAGAGTCCTGCATCAAGCTGGTGATGTTGCTGACCACCCTGAAGGCCGTGATCACAGCGGCCAGCTGCTTGAGCTTGCCGGGGACCCGTTTCAGGGGCAGCGCATGACCCGCCTGGAGCAGTGCGCCATCGATCTCCTCGGAGACCTGGGCGAGGTGCCGTTCGGCTCCGCCGGGGTTCAGCTCCTCAGCCTTGGCCAGGTAGGCTTCGAGCACGTAGTCCTTGAGATCATCGCTTCCACAGTACACAGGGGCCTCTCATTGTCGTTTTGAACTAGTTTTGGACTAGTTCTAGGGGTTGTCCGGTCCCGTTATGCCTCCCTGGCCTTTAACGAGGCCAGGGAGGCTGTTTGGACTACGCGGCCACCACTTCACACCAGCAGATGGTTTTGGGGGAACGGGCAGGCATAGGCTTGCTGTGCCCGATTACCTTGACGCCGGTGCCTTCGGGCAGCTTGTCCACGCGGGACAGGAACGGCATGGCCCTCAGGTTGTTGTCGATGTCGTCCAGGGCGCAGTAGAAGACCGAGCCCGGGGTGTCCTTGGCGTAGGCCACGATCTTGTGGTCGGGGACCTTCTTGACAAACGTGCCTTCCTTGGGATCGCGATAGGTCTCGGCGCACTCCTTGACCACGAAGCCGCCCACATCGACCGTTCCATTCTTGATCTCGATACGGATGTTGTGCTTGGCCGTGGTCTTGATGTTCTCGGCCACGGTCAGGATCGCCGCAAAGGCATTCTGGCCCGCCAGGAACCCAATATCGCCACCACCCATTCCAGCGTTCTGGATGGAGGTGCGCATCCCGGACAGGATCTTGTAGGCATCGGCCAGGGTGACACCTTCCACATCCAGCTTCTTGGGGGCCACAAAGGTCAGCGGCGCACCGAAGTCCACCTCGTAGACATCCCAACCACCACCATCGAGCTTGACCGGCCAGCTGATCTTGCCGGTGATGGCCGTGGCCGCGATGGCCTCGGTGGTCGCCCGGCAGGCTCTGCGAAGCGAGTCGATGCGACCGCGCACCCAAACCTCCAGCGAGGCCCGGTTGCCGAGGATCATCTTCAGGTTGTTCAGATCCTGGCCGGTGATGTCGCGGGAGGGCTTGACGGGCAACGGCTCGATGAAGCTGACGCCCACGCCTTCGCCGCCGATGGGGATCGAACGACCGCCGCGAGTGATCACGGGGATCTCCTTCAACACCTCGACCAGCTCCTCCAGACCGAGCAACGCGAACGGATGCGTCGGGCGGTTGGGGAACATGTCGTCCATGATGGTGGAATGCACCGGGGGCAGAGCCGCCAGGTGATTCGCCACCGCTTGTGCGGCGAACAGCGCACGCAGTTGAGCAAGCATGTGGATCTCCTAGTCGGCGAAGATGCCGACGGTTTTCAGTTCAGCGATATCGGCCACGGTCAAAGCGGTGGCAGCCGCCCCCTTAACCAGCATGTCCTCACGAGCGGTGCCATGCACCAGATACTGGGCAACGGTATCCACGGAGGTATCCACGGGTGCATCGTTGACGCCCTGCACGGTCTCGGCGACCAGGTCCTCGCAAGGCACCAACTTGCCGTCGCCGTCCTTGGCCAGGACGACCCCGGCGGGATAGATGCCGTTGTCGGCCTTCACCACGCCGGTCTCGAAAACGGGCGGGTGGCCCGTGGTGGAAGCGCGAACGCCGCCGTAATTGAAAGTTCCCACTACTCCGTTGATGGGCATTTGCTCCTCCTAGACCTTGTTCGCCAGGTCGGCGGTGTTGATGGTTTTCTCTTGCTGCCCGCCACTGGGCGCGCTGTACTCGGCCAACAGGCCCTGGGCCTTATTGGCCTCCAGGCGCAGCCAGAAGGCCTCCTCAGCCGTGACCTGCTTGGGCTTGCCATCGCCCTGGGCAAACTCCATGGGCCGCTTGGACTCGGACAGGGCTTCGGCCAGACTCAGGACCTGGTCCTTTTCGCCAGGCGTGATCAGGTCCTTGGCTACCAGGGCCGCAAAACGCACTTCCCGGTCCTTCTTGCCCTGGTCGGCCTGGAACTCGGCCAGGCTCTTTTCGGCCTTCTCCTGGGCGGCCTCGGCTGCCTTGGTCTTGGCCTGGGCATCTTCAACCACCTGCTTGGCTTGAGTCTCGATGGCCCCGATCCGCTGGGAGAAGTCACTCCCCGGTTGGCCGCTTTTCAGGGTCGCCACTTCAGTACGCAGCTCGTTGATCGCTGCTAGGAGCTTTTCCAGCTCGGTTTTCATGGTAGGGTCCTCCATAAGGTTTTCCGGGGCCTCGGCCCCTTGGCTGAACGTATATTCCTGGCCGGGCTCGCCTTCGGCGAAGGCCACGTCCTTCAAACCAGACACGGCTGGGATTTGGGCACCCAGGAAGGCCACATGCCGGAGCTGATGGTCCCGGACGGAGATGCTGCGCTTCTTGAAGCGCCCGGCTTTCAGCGCCTCGACAAATTCACTGGGGCACTGGTGAAAGTCCGCCAGTAGGCGGTCTCCCTCGACCTTCAGGCTCTGCACCCAGCCATAGGCCGGAGCTCCACCTTTAGGGTGGCCCAGGACAGCGGGGGCTTCCTGCGTTTTGGGGTCATACTGGTCGCGGATTTTCTCCAGGTCAGCCAGGGTCCATGTATCGGTGGCTCCAGAGCTGTCGGTATGGGTTCCTGTCCTGAAGACCTCGACGCCTCGTAATTCGTGCATGTTGACTCCGTTTCACTTCGTCGTTACTGTTATTTCCATCGGACCCCGCCATAACCAACCAGCCGGAGAGGGATCGGTTTGGCAGGGGGCTCACGGCACCGGCTTACGTGAGCGTTTCCCGATGCAGCAGCACGCCCGCCCTTTGCTTTTCCAAATAATCCAGTATCGCCTGACTCGACCTGTCCGCCTTGGGCGCGAACGCCGTGGCTCCATGCCAGTGGCGACCGCCGATCAGGCTGAATGAACAGTACCCACCCACGTCCTTGCTTTCAGGCAATGTAAACAGCCGGATTAGGCGCAGCGAGTAAACCAGGCGCTTGTGTTTGCCGATCTCAACAGGAGCCCACCAGACCTCAAATGGGTTTTGGATGGTCCTGGCCAGCAGCCTCATGTAGGGTCCCTTGTCCGCCCACGTGCTCTTGAAAGCGCCGCTGGTCTTGTCCATGAACAACCACTTGTCCACGACCACGGGATAGCCACCGGGGATCGTGATCACCTTGCTGGCGTCGATGCTGGGCAGGCCGAATTCCTTCAGGAAGGCCAGGACCTGGCTCTCCTTGGAAAGGCTTTTGGCCAGGATGTCCGAGTCCTTGACCTGGAGAATGTGGCGGCGATCCAGCCCGGCCAAAGGTGGCTTGCACGGATCCTCGCTAAACTGCCCCTTGCGGCACAGCGTCGAAGTTGCGGGATACGTGACCTGAGTCACGTTCTCGGGAGACAGACCCGCCAGCCAGTCCCGTCCGACGTTGCCGTTGAAACCACGGTCAGGGAGCACCGGCCTGGCTGGAAGCCGCTGCCCGGTCTTGGGGTCGATGGGCTCCACCAGGTCTGGCATGTCCGTCTCGGCCTTCAGCCCTTTGCCCTCCATCTGGCGGGCGGACATAGTAGACACCGTACAACGGCACATGAAGCCGTTGGGCGGGTAGAACTGATCCCAGAACGGATGGTCATGCGGGTAGATTTTGCCGTTCAACGCCATATGGGTAGGGCGTGTCCGTTTGTCCGCCACGGCGACGTAGCGCCAGTACGGGCGGGTCTTGGCCACCGTCTTCATCTGCTGATACCGCCCGGCCTGGAACGCTGTCTGGACATTGGTGCGGTAGATATTATCCACCCGCCAGGCGCGTTTGCCGGTCCAGCCCTTGTCCAGGATCGTCTCGCGGATCCGCTTCTTGAAGTCCCCCAGGGTTTCACCGTTTGCCAGGGCCTCGCCCAGGGCCGCCTGCACCGACTCCAACTGACCATTCCTAGCCAGTCCACTCACGGTAAAGGCGCGGGTCTTGGCACTGTCCGCCAGCCGCTTGAATTCAGCAGAGTCCACGGGGACCTTGCCGTTCCAAAAGCTCTGGGCTTCGGCCATGGGCAGGGGCTCAATCTTGTGCAGTTCAGGATTCATCGCCGCCCCCCTCCACGCTGTACCGCCCGTACAACTCGGCAGCGATCAGGATCTCCTGCATCGCTTGCTCCAGCTCCTTGTCACTGGCCAAACCGCTCAAGGCCTCTCCCAACAGGATTTGCAGGTCCTCATAGCTCTCGGCCTTGTCCACGAGGGTCAGGATCTCGTTGACCATGGATTCGGAGATACCCACAGCCTTGGGCAGGGCTTTGGTCACCATGTCGTCCAGGATGCGCTGCGCGTTATCCTCAGCCTCGGCAAAGTCCGAGCTGAAGGCGGGCTGTCCGGCGTCATCCCCTTCGACGTCGAATTCGTCTTCAGCTAGGCCGTAGGCTCGGGTGTAGTGGGCTTTGCGGAAGCGGACGCCGGACTCCTTGAGCTTGCCGTCCAGCTCCGCCCGCGACATGTGGTCCTCGGGCTGAATGAATTCAAAAACGGGGCTCAGCTCTCCCGGCGCGTTGACCTGGCCATAGCTCCAGGCCAGGTCGTTCATGGCGGTGGCCAGCAGCGTCTCGTCACACTCGGCATAGTCCTCGAGCACGGCGTAGTGGGTTTGCCCAAGGGCGTAGCTGCCTGCACCACCGCCATCCGAACTGGTCAGCGTCTGGCCCATGATGACGCGGCTGACGGCGCTGTCCCAATGCTTGACCATGTCCTGGTGGAGCGCACCGGCCTTGCCGCTGACATCGTGGATATCCACATTGCCCCCACCCGAGATGACGGCCACCGCGTCCTGCACCATGGTCGACAACTGGCTGAGCATCTGCTGCCGCTTAGTTTCGTCACCGCCGGTGTAATGCCCGATGACCCAAGGGATCCCGAAGCGTTCCGCAAAGATCATCCAGAATCGGACACCGCCGGATTTGAACGCGACGGGCCAAAGGCAGCGGCTGAGCAAACGCAGGCCATAAGGGTTCTCGTAGCTAGGGAAATGCCTAGCCACGACAAACTTGTGAGGAGGAACCGGCTTCTCGCTAACGCCCGCCTCCAGGAAGCAAAACTGATTCAGGTCATTCCAGCCAAACCAGTGCCGGGGCTTGGCCACGATATCCGCCAGACGCATGGCACCAGCGTTGGCCCGCCAGAGCAGCTCAATAACGGTGTAGCCGTAGTATGGGGCGTCCAATATCTCGGAGAACAGTGCCAGCAGGTCCACGCGCTCCAGGTCCTTTTCCAGAGCGCGGCACAGGGCTACAGCGGACTCGTTTGGTTCCTGGCCGTCCAACGCCCCGGGGGAGAACCGAAAATTTCTCTTGTTCAGGGTCTTGATCTTGCGGGACTGGATAGCAGTGCAGACCGCATCATCGGCAGAGAGATCCCGCAGCACAGTGGCATCATCACCACGCTTGCGCAGTACCGGATCCGGATCGGGCAGCAGCCCCAGACCGGTCAGAAAGGAATCACCGGAGGTTTCGCGGGTGGCCACCTCGGCCAGGAGCATCTCACGCCCGGCTGGCTGGTCGGAGAAATCTTGAGAGGTGCCATTCGTCAACCGCGCCCACATTCCTTTAAAATTCATTGTAGCCCTCCAGGATGGCGCGTGAGGTTCTGGCATTGGCACCACTGCTTTTCACGGAGAACTCCCCAGCTTCAATGGTCTCTGCCGCAAACACGCCCAAGGCGATGGCGATGGCCGCATCACCGTGGCGCTGAGCGGCCCCCGTGACGTTCGTCTTTTGCTGGGGGAGCCTGGCCACACCGTTGATCATTTTCACCGCACGGAGGTCGTCGCGGATCTGCGTGTCCTTGGGCAGGAGCAGCGTGCGGTCTTCAAATCGGGTCTTGGTTTTGGGCATGTGCTCCCGGTACCAACCATCCGTGAGCATGACCTCGGCGATCAGTGCCGGGCCATATCGCTGGCGGGCGGCCTCGGCCACGGCCTGGCCGTTGCCCCGGGCATCGAAGGCCGCCCCGCTGAAGCGCGGCAGCTTGTCCAGAATGTAGTGAATAATCTGGGTCTGGGTGCGGTACGGCGCATTGCGCAGCTCGAGCACAAACGGCGCTGCCAACTCCAGGGAAGGCATCTCGGTCAACGGCACCAGGCACGTGAGGTCTCCACTGCGTCCGAAGTCCTCACCCAGGTAGTGCCGGGATTTCGCGGGAAGCGCCTCCAAGAGGGGCAGAAGGTATTCTTCGCACCAGTCAGCCACTTCGCTTTCGGCATCCTCCACGGGCCAGTCCACAAAGTCCTCGGCGGGGGGAACCCAACGCAGGACAGGGATATCCGCGCTCATGCAGGAGGAAATGAGTGCGCCTGTCAGCCAGCCACCAGTGTTGGTTTTCGGAACGCAGTCCAGCTCCTCATCGGAGTTGTCCCGATACAGCTCATAGATCTCCTCAATGAACGAGGCCTCGCCTTCTGGGGTCCAGGTGGCCCCCTTCTTGGCGCAGATCCGCTTGAACAGGCCCTGGCGCACAGCCTCCTTGAATTCGATGCGGTGGACCACGGCTCCTTTGAGCTTGCCCGCCCGGATGTCATTGATCAGCTCGTTGAAGCGGTTGTCCTCGCCGTTGTGGGTGGAGATGACGCGCACACATCCGCCCCAGACCAGCATGGCCAGGGCGGCCTTGAGCAGCTCATCCAGGTCGTCCACAAAGGCCGCCTCGTCGATGACCACCTTGCCTTGTTTGGAGCGCAGAACCCGGGGGTGCGAGACCAACCCCGTGACCTTGTGCCCCGAGGCGAAGCGCACTCGGAATACGGTGATAGCTTTACGCTCGTCACCGTCCTGAAAGATTTCCTCAGCCTCTTCGATATCTCCGGCTGCCAGATTGTAAATCTTGGCCCAGAACGCCACGTCCTTAATGAAGGTTTCGGTCATCTCCTTGTTGTAGGAGAGATACCAAACGTCCATGCCGCCATCGGTTGCTGACGTCGAGGCCAACAGAGCGTCCTCGGCAGCTTCCCCCCAGGAGAGACCAACGCGCCGACCCTTCTCGCACACAGCCAACGGTGCTTGGTCCTGATTCCATGCCGCCTGGTAGGGCAGCAGAATCGGGCCGTCGAAGTGGCGAGTGCCGTCTAAAGCGTCTGGATTGGTCATGCGTACCCCAAAAACTCCTTGATCTGGCGAACAGTGTCCCCGGAAAGCCCTTCTTTACCGGTCTGTGAGGTGGGTCCCTTGGGCTTCATGGTCTCTATGAGGCCCAGGGCGTCCTGGATCTCCTTGACGGCCTTGAGGTTGACCTTGGAGGGGTCCGCCAGCATGGTCGCCAGCCTGAGCTCCACGGCCTGCTGGAGGACTTCTGCGGCCTCGGCCTTGGTCTCAAAGCGTTTGGCCGGGGCCTCCAGCTGCGCCTGAATCATCTGCCCGGCACGGGCTGCCTCGGCTTGCTTGAGGGCCAAGCCTTCCAGGCTGGCCACGGCGAATCCCGTCTGTGCATCTCGGGAGGAGATCAACTCCTTGAGCATCACCGACCTGGCCAGGATGGTGTCGGCCTTGATGTCCGCCAGCGCCTGAGCAATGGCATCCCGCTTGGCAGGCCAGCCGTACTTGTCCGACCAACGCCACAGAGTGCTCATGGACGGGACATCCTCGGTCAGCTCGGCGGCCAGGATCTCGCGCACCCGCTCCATGGACAAACGGTCAGCGCAGTACAGCTCCTGGGCACGCCAAACCACCCCCGGCTCATGCTCACGGCCCACCTCAGTCCTCCAGGAGCTTGGTGATTCGGTCGATCTTGTCGTGCTCGGCCCGCAGTTCCATCACGGCCTGGTGCAGCTCCAGGGCCTGCTGGCCGATGATGTCAACAGGCAGGTCGGCAAGCTCAGTCAACGGATCCAAATTGTCCCGCAAGGCGATCACCAGGCCATTGGCCTTGAGGCTCAGCTTGTGGGCCAAGTCTTCGGCTTCGGCCAGGCGTCCTCGGAATTTTGCTCGTTCGCTCACGCTGATCCCCCCTTGTTAAGGCAGGACAGGATGGCTTCGATCCGATCCGCCAGCTTCTGCATGTTGGTCGAGTTGAGGCTGATGACTCCCGCAAAGTCCTTGCACATGCGCTCAAACCCTCGCACCAGCTCCACGTTGTTGGAGTAGTAGAGCCTGGTCTCGGAGAGAGCATCGCCGTGCTGGGACAGTGTCTTGTCCGCCAGCTCCCGGTAGGCGTCGAAACGTCGTTCTGAGTCGTTGCGATAGGCCTCAAATCGGGCGTCAGCATCGGCGCGGTAGGCTTCGATGATCCGGGCCAGTTTGACGCCGTTCAGGTAGCTGAGAACCATCACGGCCAGGACCACCACCACCGGCCCGGCCAGGGCGAGGGCGATCACGCCGCCCACGCCCAGGCTGTCCACGATCCGGGCGATGACGGTGAGAGCCGTGACCACCTGCGTTAGGACTGTTGCATCCACAGGATCACTCCTTGCCGGATGCCAGATCAGGCAGGCCCCGCAGCTCGTTGCGCAGGGCGACCAGATCATCCAGTTTAGGAACCTCGACACCTTCGTCGGAGAGCTTCTGGAGCTGAGCGGTCAACTCCGCGCCCAAAGTCAGCGCGACCTGGGCAATGGCCACAACGGATTGAATGGTTACCGGATCCATGTCTTATTCCTCCTGCTTGGTGATGGCGGCGCTGGCCACCTGGCCCAGCGCCTCGGCGTACGCACCATCGGCCCTGGCCATCAGCCCGTCGGACAACTGCCCAGCCGGGTCTTCGGCTTCAGTGTCGATGTCCAGGCCGAAGACCCGGCCCACGGTCTGAATGACTCCAGGCAACATCCCGGCCCCCATGGCCAACATGTCCACCGCCGTATGGGCGGTACTCAATTCGCCGGGAGGGGTTCCGGGCCAGGCTTTCTCAATGTCGTCCAGCAACCCATGCAGTTCCGTTTGCAGCTGCTTCAGATTATCCATGGGATTGGCGGCCAGCTCGGCCACGATCTCGGAGCTTTGGGCGGCCACGATGACTCGCTTGGCGGTGTCCAGATATGGGGCTGCCTTGCGCAGTTGCTCCGCCTGGCCAGACGGCAACGTCTTCATCAGATCCTGATAACGGTTGTGCAGAATCAAGTAGGTCTCGCCACTGGCGACCGATGTGATGCGGGCTTTTTCCATGGCTGTTTTGTCCTTCAAGGCGCAGCCGGGTGAGGCGATCAGCACTCCAATGATAAGGATGCTCATCACGGCAAGGGCCATGCCTCCAGCCACTTTTTGGATGGCAAAGCCGGATGCCTTGGCCTTGGGCAGAATGGTGAGGTCGGTTTTGGCCTTGACGCGACCGATGATGGTCAGCACGGCACCGCCCAACACGCCAATCGCCTGGGCGATCTGGGTGATGTCTCCGTCGGAGGTGTCCCACCCCAGCAGCGGCAGCGCCGAGGCCAGCAGCATGACAATGACGCCCTGGATCGTTTTGGATTGCAGAATGTTCTTGGTGTCCACGGGTTGCCTCCTTTAGGCAGTCAGGGTTTCGATGGAGTGCAGCCCCTGGGCGTAGGCCGTGCGTAACCGGCCATGGACCCGCCGCTTGTAGGCGGTGAGAACTTCCCGAATAGGGGGCTTGCCGATGGGTGGAGCGGACAGGTGCGTCCACTCCTCAAATTCGTGAATCAATTGCTTGAACGGCAGATTCAGCTCGAGGGCGATTTCGCACACGGCCAGAGGCCGCAGCCCAGGCACAACGATGTCAGCGGCTAGGGCCAGGATGTGATCCGAGGTGTCGGACCCATGCAGCGCCAGATTGAGCCACTCGGGCCGCCAGCCGCTGGTGACATGCACACTGCGGTTGAGAGCGCCACGAAGCGGCTGGAGCACGGTCACGCACAGGTGCTCGATGTTCCGGTGCAACTCGGACCCTGGTTCGATCTCCAGCACCTGGCCCAACCGGGACGCTGTTTGCGACATGGTGAATTCGTCCAGGAAGAAATTCTCACTGAGTTGGATGCGTTCTTTCACTGTCTCCCCTCCAAGGGGTGGCCCACCCGGCGCTGCATGCGGAGAACGCCGGGTGGACCATGGCGTGCAGGTATTGGCTGATGGCCGCATGCTGTGTAGCCTTCTGAATACAAGACAGAAAAAGAATGCGCGGGAATCTGTGCAGGTCTGTGCCGTGTTTCTGCATTAATTTGCGTCAACTTGGAGGGTGGACCAAAAAAAAGAGACCCGGAGGGGTCTCTACTTAGGACTGGTGCATGAGCGTGTCAGCCAGACTTGCGCATCTCCATCTTGACGCTTTCCGCCGTCACGCGCACAGGCAGGGCCGGGTGGCGCTCCAAGATGCCGGAGTCCACCATGTAATCGAATTTGCGGCGGCTGATGCCGCCCAGGCAGAACATGGCCTCGTCAGGGCGCAGCAACGTCTTGCAGCGGAGCAACTCCTCAGCGGTGACCAGGGGCAGATCAGCGAACGCCAGGCGCACAGGGTACCTGGTGGCCAGCAGGAGCTGGAACCCTGCTGAATCCGCCGTCACACAACGGCGCTTGCAGCCCAGGCAGAGCCATGTCTTACCCTCGTGCTGGAACCAGGCAGCGCGGGCCGGTGACGGGCAGCGCAAGCGCACGTAGACGGATTCCTCCACCTCGCCATCGTAGGGCAAAAACCCCCTGTCCAGCATCGCCAGTATCTCGCGCACCATCTGCTTGCTCATTTCACTCTCCCAGCTCGTCCACGGGCACATGAAACGTACCCTGGCCGAACAACGTCACCGGCACATACCAGCGGCCATCTATGCCCATTATCGGGTCGGCGACCGTCCGGGTCTTGTCATAGAGCGGCTGCCCGGCCACGGCGTTGCCGTTGGGCACACGCACCCGGCTGCCACGGGGCAGGTCTGGCGCTTGCGCCAATTCAAGACCCTTGCCCGCCAGGATCGCCCCCATGAGCAGGGCCACCCCGTCGGCATTGAAAAACGTGTATTTCGTCCCGGCCTGGAACCACCTCCTGTCAACGCGCAGGCGGACCAGGCCACGCCGCGCACCAGAGGAACCAGGCCAAGATGACGCACAAAACAACTCGATTTTTATAGCTGTTCTGCCATCATTTTTGAGCATAATGGTTTGCATTGCTTTGCGTGGGTCAGCCATTGCTTTGCTTTGCTCCGTTGTTTTCTCCGAATTCCAAGAGGGAGATTGTCTGGATTAGGAAAGTCACGGTAACAGAAGCACAAGCCCACCAAGGCTTCATTCCACAATCTAAAAGCACTGCAAATGCGCAAACAAAATGAAAGAGCATCGAAGCCGTACAAAGCGGGACAAGGATAAAGTTCCTCATAGCGTTTCCTCTTCGTCTTTGTGTGCCTCACCCTCAATGTATTCCCGGAGGGCTTCGATCCTGCTGTTGTCGTGACGAACCTTGCAACAGCCACCTCCTTTGAAACCCAACAATTCAGCCACATCCGCGACAATATTGTGGTCCACGTTGTTAATAATGAATTTCAGGGCTTCCGAGTTCTCCCTGTCATCAATAATGCAACCCGCTCGTAGATAAGCTGACCATGCACCTGTCGCCCCACACTTGGGGCACGGATCTGACAAGGAGACACCCTCTCCAGTAAAGACCCCCCTGCACAGCGGGCACAGGAGAAGTATATGAACCTCGGTAAACTCAGCCATGCAAACCTCCCTCTTCATCCAATCTGAGAAATTGTTTTCATCACCGCCTGCGCCTGGGCATCGAAAATACGGGCGCAGGGTGAGCCATCGCAGGCCCGGCGCTTCTTACACAAGGCGCAGGCCTCCCGCTGGATGACCGTGCGGATCTTTTCGGCCCTGGGGCTATCCCCGGCCAGGGCAGCCCTGATGCGCCCTGCCTGGCGGGCCATATCGCCCGGGTAACGTCCGGACAGGACCATGTAGACCGTGGACTTGTTGAGCCCTGAAATTTTGCAGAATCGATAGACCGTTTCATGCTGCTCCTCGATCTCGGCCCGCAGGCCAGCCTGTTCCTGTTCGTCCATTCCGTGGCTACCAGGAGTCAGGGGAAAGGCCGCGCTTCTTGGCCCGGCTGTATAGATCCCGGGCCATGGTCCCGACGGCGGCCTCATCATCGAGCCACAAAAACTTGTCCACGCCGAATTGCTTCTTTGCCCGCACGTCCAGGCCGCTCATCTTGTAGCCCAGGGACTTCCACAGGGCAGCGACGTAGCGTTTTTGCCTGGCGTGAGACGTACCATCCGGAATTTCATAAAAGTCGTTCTTCGGCTTTGAGACGCTGGTAGCGCCCTTATGGGTGAAGCTCGCGCCCAGCTCCTCCAGGCGCAGGATCAGCCGCCAACGTTCCTTCGCATTCAGCTTTGCAGAGCTGTCCTTATCAAACAGCCGGAACAGCATGTCGCGGTAGCCGATGTCGTCCATCCCCAACTGCTTCTTGCCCATATGGATTCTGGCCAGGTCGGCCCGGCGGTTGGAATTCATCATGACTTCACTCCCGGCAGCGCCAGGCGCACGGCGGTCAGATCCTGCGGGTAAACGACAACCTCGCGTTGCTCCAGTTCCAGGTTGGTCTTCACTTTCTTCCCGACCACTCCGGCCCGGGACACGCGCACGACTTCGATCTCGCGCTTGTGCCGTCTGCTGAACACTCGATCCCCAATGCTCAATCGCATGATGTCCCCTCCAACAGATCTCCCTGTTCGCTCTTGCGCGTCAGCCCCGCCAGGAAGGCAGCCTTCTCCATCCCCTTCATGGTGTCCCAATCCAAGGGAAGCGGCTTGCCAGCTGACCACGGTTTGCGCTTGGTCTTCACCTTTGGAGCCGTTGGCGTGGCCGGGGTGGCCTTCTCCTGCGGCGACGGTTTGACCTCGGGAACACCCATGGAGGGGTGCCAACTGGTGTCCGCATCGTTCAGCGCCGTGCAACAGAACTGAGCCAGTTCCAGCGCCCGGCCCGGCCTGTGCGGGTCCGCCTGGAACACAGCCACGGTTCTGGAGGGGGTCATGCCGTCTCTGCGGTCCATCAGGACTGCGTTGTCCCTGGAGGCGATGGCGACGTCGTAGCGACTAGTTCTCATGGCCGTTGCCCCCTCTGAGCCCCAACAGGGCGCATTGCGCCTGCATTTCCAACAACCATTGCCTGGCGGTCTTCCCGGCTCCGTTTTCATACCGTCCATCGGCGCTGGCTTGGCGGTATTCGGCGAGTTCTCCAGAGAGGCGGTAAAGCAGCATGGCCAGCCAGGCAGGATAAAGGGCCGTGGCCAGCTTGTCGGCCCAGCACAGGGGAGAAATCGGAAGCCCGGCGGCTTTGGAATGGAACCTGCTGTGTCCCAGGATCTCCGCTGCCACGGCATCGCCGAAAGAGCCGAAGCGTCCACGCCACCAAGCCGCTACTCTGGCCGGGTGGGCTTCACCCTCGGGGCCGTCCATGTTGGGGCTGCCCCAGTATCCAAGATCGTGCGTTACGATGGCCGCCAATTCATGAGGCCGTGGCCAACGCCGATAGAGGATGCGCCAGGCGGCCAACACGAACAAAGGATGGAGCGCGGCCTGGTGGTAGCCAAACAGGATGGATTTGGTTCCGACGTTCATCACAGCTCCGGGCAACGTTCAAAAAGGTCGTAGTCCAGCGCCTCCACTTCCAGGCGCTTCTCTGCCTCTGCCATTTCCTTTTGGATTTCGATTACACAAGCCCCACACAGATGAGGGTAACTCGGATCTGGCTTGTGCTTGGAATCGAACACCTTGTGGCAACGCCTGCACTCGTCGCTCATGGCTTTCCTCCAGTGTTTAAATGAACTCGGGATCCATGGGGCTGATGCTTGTCTCAGATTCCCCGCGAATAACCTTCCAGCAGTGTGAACAGCGGTAGTTATCAGTTGGCCTGCCGCAGTCGTGGCAGACACGCTTGGGCTTGGTATCGCGCTTTCCCCTCTGCCTGGCGGCTCGGCCTCGTTCGACCCGGCTGAGGTCAGGGCGGGGGAAACCTGCGGCCTCAGCCGCACCTTCTCCAAAGGCCTCCTCCAGCAAGACATTGATGGTTCCGGCTTTGGGACCATCCGGCGTCTGACCCTGCACATAGGGGACTTTGTGGAAGCCTCCCTGGTTGTGTTTCAGCAGGACCTGATCCTTGATCCTCCGCACGTCCCCTTGGCGATTGATCTCGTGACCGGGCAAGTGGGAGACTGGTCGCCAGTCCTCCTCCGCGAAGGCCTGCGCGATCAGGTCCGCCACGGTGAAGCTGAAGGCCACGCCTGCGCTCCATAGTTGGACCTTGGCTCCCTTAGGGGAAAGCACATAGCGCGTGTCGGCCTTGCGGATGCGACCGCGCTTGTTGATCTCGTAGGCCGGGAACCCCGGTATCGTTTTCCATTCCATAATCTGCTGTCCTTGGCTGCTCATCAGGCCAGGGGCACCACGCCCTGGCGACCGCCCCGCAGGGCGGTTTCGCTTAGTTCACGGCCTCCTTGAGGCCCTTGCCGGGGGTGAACTTGACGGTGATGCTGGCCGGAATCTCGATGGCTTCGCCCGTCTGGGGGTTGCGGCCGGTCCTGGCGGCGCGGTCATGCGCGGCGAACTTACCGAAGCCGGTGAGGGCCACATCCTCGTCGTTGGCCAACGACGAGGTAATCAGTTCCAGGGCGAGGTTGACGACCGTCTCTACCTCGCCCTTGCGCACCCGATAGGGGCTGCCAGGGTGGTCTTTGATGGCCTGGATCAATTCCTGCTTGGTCATTTTCGTATTCCTCCTTGGGGTTACACAACGGCCAGGTCCAGAGAGATGGGCAGCCACTTGCCGTCGCTCTCCTGGCGCTCGTAAAACCGGATGTAGGTTGCGGTGCTGTGGACGCTCAGGCTGTCGGAGATAGCCGTCATGGCCCGTTGCCAGCGCTCATCCCGGATGTCCAACTTGCGCAGAGAAAGGATGCGCCCGGTGTTCAAACAGCCCTCCTTGTCCACCTGGAAGGCGTCGGTAATGAGCAACTTAATTTCTTCCCGGCCATCCTGCGTCCAATCGGTTAAGCACTCGTCAACCAAGGATTTGGCGATAGTTATTTTCTCATCAAACACCAGGCGCTCGGCCACGGCGACTTGGACGCGGAACTTGCCGTCGTAGCTGAGCAGCGAGATATTCCCTTTCTTCCCGCCCAGTTTGACGTCGTAACGCTCGGCCACCAGATCCACATGGGCACGGACGTCGCCCAGAGCCGTGGCCTTCAGATGCGCCAGATTCTCGCGCAAGCCTTTTGCCTTCTGGATGAGTTCGCGCACCAACTCGTCCTTTTGCAGATCCTCGGGCTTGATCTTGTCCTTGGGCACGAAGCGGCCCTGGGAATCTTCAATGCAGCCTTCCGGGATTTCTCTGATATCCATCTCTGTTCCTCCTGTGTCTGGTCTCAAGTATGTCCTGGGGTCGGATGCGAAGCCGTCGCGCGTCGCGCAGGATGCGGCCCCGCTCCCTATTGGTCAGTCTGACCAGGGTGTCCCTGGCGTCATCGTGCCGTTGCTTCTCCCGCCGCCCGCTGTCCATGCCCGGCCTCCCTGTGCGAGGCATGGAGGACTTGAGCCTCAAACGCCTCGCTGCGTTCCAGATCAACGGCGATTGCCTCGGCCTCATTGGCGATAGGCCGCAACAGGTGCCACACCGAGGGTGATGTCTCCCCGGCCATATCCCGCAGGTCCTGGGCCAGCAGCCGGGCTCGTGCGCTCATCAGGCTCATGATGCGTCCTCCTCCTTTTCAAATCGTTCCAGGATGGTCCGGCTGGCCGTGACTATCCGCTCCCTCACGGCGGGCTGATACGGATCCCGCAACAGGAACAAACCCACCAACTCATGGACTGCACGGCGCTCGTCCTCAAACGGATCTGTGATCGGCTTTGACGGCAGGGGGGCGTTGCGGGCCTGTCGGCCTTTGGAACTCATCCGGTATTTGAGGACGTTGCCATCCCGGCCATGGCGTAGGATGTAGCCTTCGCCTTCCAGATGGCGAATGTACTTGGTGGCGTAGTTGTAATTTGCCCCGGAGAGGCGGGTGATCTCCTGAACGGTAAAGCCAGGCCCCGCAGAGCGGATGGCCCTCCACATCTGGGCGGCAATGATATGCGTCTGAGCTGGCGTAGCTTTGAAATTGTAGGTGTATCGGCCAGGAGCGATGCGCACCAACTCTCCGGATCTGACCAGCATGGTGCAGCGTTTACGGATACGATCGCGCTCGGCAGTGTCCTGAGTGGGCACGCCCAGAGCCGCATACAGCAAGGCATTGGTCAGCTCTTTCCCTCCGCGCCCCAGATTGCTGGCGGCGTCGCGCAGGGCGGTCATGGCGTCAGTCTTCATGACCGCCTCCAGCTGGCAACCTTCTTGGAAACTACCCCGACCATGGCGGCGTCGATCTTGGTGGTATCCTTGGCCTTGGCAGCCCGCTCCAGGTGTCCCAGAAGCGTCCAGACCAGCCGGAAGTCGCCGTCAGCATGGCGGACAATACTGCCGCAAGCCTCAGCGGAGACGTCCAGTCCAGCGGCTTCGTCAGCTAGGATGGCGACGTCTTCCTCGACCACCGGGCCAAATTCCACGACCTGAGAGACTCGGCTCCAGATCCGACGGCGCTCACCCAGCAAGCCCTTCAATTCCCGTTCGCCGATAAGGACGATGGGTGCTCCGCATACGTCATAAATGTCGCGCAGATCTTCCACCCTATCGACGTGCAGCCGGTCGGCCTCGTCCACAAAGAGGGTCGTGGGTTCTACGTCCAGGGCTTCTATGATTTTGGACTTGCATGCGGAGGCCGCCCGAGGGCGGACGCCACAGGTCAGAAAGCACAATTCTTGAAGAAAGGCGGCTTGCGTCCATCCCTGCATCACGCGCAGATAAACTCCCCCGTTAAGGGCGTAGTGATGGCGGGTTGTCTCAGTCTTGCCTCGTCCGGCCTGGCCGTAGACCAAGGCAATCCCCGGTTCCCCGTTTTCGCGGTCTTCCAGCGTCCGAATCTTTTGACGGAACTCGGTGACGTTGGAGGTCTCAATGAACACGTCCTTACGCATGCGATCTCCTTATGCTTGAGCCTGTTTGCGTTGGTAGAAAAGCCGCAGGCGCTCAAAGCGAGGGGCAGCGGCATCCCTGTATTCATCCGTGGCCTCGTATTGGCGCATCCACTCTTGGTCGGCGTCGCGCAAGGTCAGGCCATCGCGCACTGCAAGACCAAAAAGGTACTCATACCGTTCCAGTTCTGTCGTGATGTCCTGGCGTTGGGCCGGGGGAATGTAGGCCGTGGTGTTGGCCTTGGCGGCGGTAGCCTTGTGTTTGGCGGCCTCAATAGCCTGAATCTTGGTTTGCGTCAGGGGCTTGGGCTCGTGATCGACCGGGGCGGCGTCCTTAACCTCAACCACGCGCATCCGCTCTGCGGTCTCAGGCAGGACCACAGTGGTCAGGAGGGTCCTGGCCATGGTCGACGCTTGCTGCTTCTGAGCATGCTTCAGGCTAATTGCGGCCTTGAAATCGCGCTGGTGACTGGCGTCTCCCAGAATGCTTGCCGCCGGATGAATCCCACGTACCCTATCCGCGCGGCAGAGGTAGTTGCCTGTTGAGTCGTAGACCAGAACGTGGGCCACATCCCCAGCGTCATCGAGGAGCTGCGGATCGTAGCGCACCTCCACCTGGTGGCGGCGGTTGTACAATTCGGGCGAGTAATAGTTTTTGCCCATCACACTGACACCGTTGCGGTTCAGGGTGCGGAGCGTCTTGGTCAGCATCAGATCCCGCAGCTGCATCAGCTGCGCCTCACCCAACCCAGGGCCGCGCCCAGCCAGGAACGTGTCCAGGGGTGCTTCCCCTGCCAGGTGGCCACGCTGGCCGCGTGTTACGTATTCATCGAAGAACATTGCGATGGCGACGTGAGCCTCGGGAATGGTCAGGGGACGCGCACCGGACTTCTTATAGATGTCCACGTGGGTCTTTTCGCCCCGCATCATGCGCGGGGGCTTAGTGGCGATGGATGTCCCGGAATAGCTCGGAGCCCATCGTTCCAGCTCCGCAAACGATCCAAAGAACCGCTCCACGGTCTTGGATTGGCCGTGATACGGCCATGCAAACAGGGGCTGCACTCCTAACGCCTTAAACAGGCCGCCAACGCCGGTCTGCCGCATGTCCACTCCGTTGAAATATTTGGAGCGGAAGGCGCGACCATTATCCAGATAGGCAACCTTGGGATATTTGCCGAGCATCAAACATGCGCGACGGAAGGCGGCGGCAATACATTGCGTATTTTCGCTGGGCAGAATCTCCCAGCCCAGCGGGAAATTCGACTTCATGTCGTACCAGAGCACCAGCTCCATACGCTGGGCCTTGCCGGTCTCCGGATTGATGATCTCGAAATTCAGTTTGTGGCCGTCGGCCACCACGATGTCGCCAACTTCGATCAGCGAGTAGTCGCGCTCAATGAAGAAGGCACACTTGTCGTTCCAGGCCTTTTCCCCTTCGCGCACATAGGTCCAGTCTCCAAAATTTTCGGATACCCAGTCCTGCATAATGAAGCGCCGGGCCGTGGCCTCGCTTCCGATGGGGGGCTGTCCCTCAAAGGCCAGGAGCTTGTTGGCCTCGCGGTATGCCTCGGACAGGGGTCGCTGGGCTTGGAGGCAGCAACGGATCAGCGTCTGACGCTGTGTTTCGTTTAAATTTCGCTGTCCGCGACGGCACAGTCCGCGCTTGTCGGCCACTGCCGCAATGTTCCCCCCGCGCCTGATAGCAACCTTCCAACGCTCGATACTTTTCCAGCTGACTTGGGGGCCGATGATCTCCAGGAGTACCGGCCAAGCGCCGGACTGGTATGCGGTGATGAATGCCTGACGTTGTGCGGCGCTTCTGCCGTTGGCCAGCAGCCATTCCCCATACAGCCCCATCAGGTCCAACTTGGCAGCGGCCTTGCGCTTACGCACTTCATCCAGTGCAATAGGCTGGGCGGCTCCATTTACTGTGACGGGGGCAGCGGGTGCGGCCTTGGCCTCGGCCTGCTGGATCTTCGTGCGCACATCCTTAGGCAGGGTGGAGAGAGGAAACTCAAACCCGCCACCGCGCCCAGAGCGCTTGCGGGAAGGCCAGCCTTCGCGCTGAGCGCGGCGTGTGACTGTACTCACATCCAAAGCCAAGACGCTTTGCAGTTCCCTGGTGGAATAGGCATTTTTCATGGCTACGCCGCCTCTTCCTTCATGTCCTTGGGAAGTGCCAAATATGCCTCTGGACAACCAAGATCCTTCAGAGCACGCAAAACCTTACGATTGTTCACGCTGCCACGGATGGTCCGGCTGACAACCGCATGGGTTTTAACTCCAGCCTGGGCTGCAACGTCCTTCTGAATAAGCCCATTGAGGTCCATCCACTCCTTGATCCGGTAGGTCTTTCTGGCGCGTCCGGCACCGGCACTTGCGTGGGGATTAGTCAATTTCGGCCTCCAGTATGCGCTTGCGTTTGCGCGCTTTTCGTTCAGCTATCAGCGCGGCTCCGTAATCACGCAGACGTTTGTCCTCACGTCCCATGATGGCGCAGCCGTGAATGGCCAACATGGCTTCCAAAGGGGTAAAGTCTCCGGTCACTAAACAGAAAACGTTCACAGCCATGACGCCCGGAATGTTTGAGGTGTCTCTAGGGGCCAGCCATTTTTCAAAAACAGCCATAGACGTTGTTCCATTCCCGGCGGTCAAAGAGACGCCTGCTCGATCAGCCATTTCGTTCATCTGTTCCAGCAGGCCTTCGCGCTTCAAGCCACGCCTGTCGCACCAATTTTTAACGGTCCGGTTCATTGCTGCCTTGACCGTTGGCATCAACCCTGCCAGCGCAGTCTCGCGCTGATCGAAAAGGGGAAGCTGGAGTTGGTTCGTCATTCTGCCGTCCGCTGTTGTTCGCATTGCCGTCTGGACTCTCCGCCGCCCGGATGTTGACCGGGCTTGTGTCTGGGTGGTATTTGGTGCGTATGTGCCGCACCAGTGTGCCGCCTATGGACCTATTGTTTGCACAGATTTTGACGCTTAGTCAACAATAAATGACGCAAAAGTTTAATAATGTACGAATCCCATGTTTATTGATTTATTTCAGATAGATATGCTTTCTTTGCGATGCAAAGGTTCACGCACAACTTCTTCAAGGTAACTTCTGCATGAGAACTCTAGCCGACCGTATACGCCTTATTCGTGGTGATCTCTCCCAGGCAGAGTTCGCGGCTAGATCTGGTATCAATGCCAATACGCTGAGAGCGTACGAAAAAGGGCGCACATCTCCTTCTGCTGATACAATTGCGTGCATATGCACAATTTTTGACGTTTTGCCTGAATGGTTTCTCTTCGGGACTGGGCCGATAAAAAAAGACGGAGAGGGGGGATCAGAAGATAATCTTCGTCCATGCTCCCTGGCGATGGAGGGGGAAGACTGTGACCTGGTGATGGTGCCCAAGGTTAGGGCTCGCCTATCTGCTGGCACTGGATCGCTTGAGACATCAAATGAAATAGACGGGCGCTACGCATTCCGGTCTTCATGGCTGCGAAGCAAAGGCCAAGTTAACCGTATGGTTCTCATGGACATCGCGGGAGATTCCATGGAACCGGATATTCGAGACCGAGACATGGTCCTCATCGATCAGGCCCAACAGGATGCAATACCTGGGGCGATCTACGCCATTGGCGTGGACGATGGTGTATTGATCAAGTATTTGGACATGAAACCTGGCAGGCTCGTGCTCCGGAGCGCAAATAAGGGGTATGAGCCTATGGAGATCGATCTAAAGGACGAGTCGCTCAACGTTCGCATCATAGGACGAGTTGTCTGGTGGTGCAGGGAAGCACGATAAGGAGAGGGAATGAAGGCTTTTATAATTGTTTGTGCTGTTATTGCAGCTGCGATGTTAAGTGCCCAGCCAGCCTCTGCCCATGAAGTTTTAATGGTTGGGGACTTCGAGTTTACGATTGACGGGAAATCTGCGGTCCCTATCGTTTTCGGAAAATCTAATGACAACAGCTATGACTTCACAATTGCAAAGGAAGCTATTGTCGACGGTGCAACCCTTAAAAGTCCAAGCAAACTTTTTTCCATAAGCCTAACAATAGGCAGCGATCATTACGTTTGTAATCCTAAACACCCTGAATGCGCAGACGTTCAAATAACTCGGAGCAAGAATCGCGTTGAATTTGTTGTCAATTCAAGGCTGTTCAACCCTGACACCGGAAAAGTCATAGATAGCAGGGATGTCCTCGTTCTGGAGGGTGAAAATTACTCTCTGATGGGACTGGACTAAAATAGCCAGGCTCAGTGGATTTTGTTTTAAAACTGAGGGGGAAATTGATGTTTAGGTTGGCATGTATCATGTGGTGTCTTCTAATTTCTATTAGCCTTCCGGCTTGCAACAGTAATCCGTCAGTAGAAATGTCAAAAGCCGTCCAATATAAGGTTGTTCAAACTGAAGATTTTAGTTTCCCAGGTCGTAAACGTGTCGGAGCTAGTATCGTAGTTGCGAATAATAACCTAACCTTTGAACAAAAAGCACACACGGCAATGAAGGCAGCAGCTGATTTACAAAAACAAACTCAAGCTAAGATGGTTTCTGTCCTAATGGAGTACAGCTCTGAAACATTAGGTCTGGGTTATGTCGCAGCAAAAGCAGAATACTCGCCCGATAATGGCGGATATTCTGGAAGTCAGGGATACACCTGGGATGTCGAGGCAACAACTGAAAGCCCCACAGAGTTGGAGCTTGCTACGCTGAAATTGTGGGGGAAAAATAGGTCGCGCTTTCAAAAGGATGGATCAACAGATGAACCTCAACTCTCTAAATTTATTGCTGATCAATTATCGATCCGGGCAGATGAAGTTTCCTTGCCCCTCTACTCGCTCAAATCGTTTCTGCATCAGTGAGAAGGAACAAGGGGCACTTTCTCATCTTAACTGAAAAAGTGCCCCTTGTTCCTTGAGCTTTTCTCATCTTGACCAAACGGCTACAAAAAGTTTCGCGGGTGCCATCAATCCCGCACCACACCTACGTTTCTCCTACATTCCTCCTGTTGCCACCAGGCACTTAGCCGTTTCTCATTTCTTCTGCCCCCCCACACCAAAGGCCCCGCCCACGATGAAGCAGGGCGATGTGGCCGGATCTTCGGCCCAGGTGATGAGCATTTTGGACAACTGCGGGGAGGTCATGGTCTTGCCGTGCTCGTCCAGGACGATGGGATAATCCCCGGGGCCGAGCTTTTCCAGGATTCTTTTGCCTTCCCAGAGTTTCTTTTCCTCGGGCGGCAGGTGTCCGGGCGCGTCCTTGAGCACGATCTGCTGGACGGGATAGTGCGGCGTGAGCCGCTTCACGTAGTGGGCTGCGGCGTCCAGCCACCAGCCCTTCTTGAGCTTGCCGATCCAGATGAATGAGATTTTTCGCATGGGATAATAGCCTGAGCGACGGTTCGCAGGTTGTCAAACAGCGGGCCTTGGTTTACTTGTCAGGAATCGTACGGAGAGGCAACCCTCCCCAGTGGCTGTAGTAGTTTTGCCCAATGAAACCGGGACAATCAAACGAGTCGTTATCCGTGCAGCGCACTGGCTTTTTCCATATTCCATCCATGACGGGGCGCTTGTGGGCGTTGGGCGTCTTGCTGTGTGCCGTGATCCTGGGCGTGGTGTTTGTCTGCGCCCCTTGTCTGGCGGGCGAACTTGAGCTGGGCAGCCTGATCCTGGATAACCAGGACGGCAACCTCGGTGTGCGCTTTGGCATCCGGTTGTCAGGATTGGATGAGTTGCGTGAGGAATTGGATGCGGGCACGACCGTGATCCTGGGCTGTCAGGCCACGGTCTCGCGCAAGGGGCGAATGTGGCTGGACAAGCAGCTTGTGGGCGCCGAATTGAACAGCACGGTGACCAAGGACGTGCTGGCCGACGAATATCGACTGCAATTGCCCGGGGAGAGTAAACCGCGACGCGGAAAGGACCTCGGCGCGTTGCTCGAGGCCTCTTGGGGCAGTCTGGCCCTGGACCTTGGTCCTTGGACGGCCCTGGCTCCGGGGAACGACTATCAGTTGAAAATTGAAATCTCCCTGGACCGGTCGGATGTTCCGGTCTGGTTGCGCTATGTGGTCTTCTTTTGGTCGTTCGATGTCTATCCTCCGGCCAGTTACCAGCTTGATTTTACCTATTAGGTGAGTGTCATGGACCCCGCGGAATCCATCCCGGTCAGCGTGGACAAGACTCGCGAGCGCAAGCGTCGCCAGCGTGAGTTGCTCCTGGCCATGGGGCTTTTGCTGGTGGTTGTCATTCTGACCGGTGTCGAGCTGAAATACTTCGGCGAGATCAGTTCTTTGGTTTTTCTGGGTCTCTTCAATATTAATGTGATCCTGCTGTTCGTGGTGCTGTTCGTGGTGCTGCGCAACATGGTCAAGTTGTTCCTGGAACGGCGGCGCAACGTCCTTGGCTCACGCCTGCGTTCGCGCCTCGTCATGGCCTTTCTGACCCTGTCCATCGTGCCCACTGTGCTGATGTTTGCCCTGGGTGCGATGTTCGTCCAAACCTCCGTGGATTTCTGGTTCAAGACACAGGTCGAGGACTCTCTGGAACAGGCCCTGAAGGTGGGGCAGGCGTTCTATACCTCATCTCAGGAGCGTCTGGAACGGCGCGCCGGGCACATGGTGGAGCGCATCGTTCAGCGGCAGTTTGCCTGGGGAGGCAAGGCCATGGAGACCTTCCTCAAGGAGAAACGCCGGGAGTACGATCTTGGCGTGGTCGGTGTGGTGCGCCCGGATGGCACCAAGCTGAATTGGGACTCCGATGAACTGTGGGAGGGCCTTTGGCCGGAAATCAAGGGGGCCATCAACTGGGAGAGCCAGAAGGAGCGTCCCGAGTTCTGGTCCACCATCCGTCCGGGACCCGGGGCCGACATGGTCATCGGGCTGATGCCCGTGGACGATGGCAAAACCGGCTATATCCTGCTTGGCGAAAGCATCGGCCATGGTCTGTTGTACAAGCTGGACCAGATTGTCAAAGGCATCAGTGAGTACAAGCAGATCCGGACCATGAAGCATCAGTGGAAGATGGCCCTGTATGTTTTGCTGGCCGTGGTCACCCTGCTCATTGTCATGGGGGCCATCTGGTTTGGGATCCGCTTGGCCAAGGAATTGTCAGCTCCGGTGATGGCCTTGGCCGAGGGCACTCAGCGGGTGGCGCGCGGAGACCTGTCCGTGCGTCTGGAGGACACCTCCAGCGACGAGCTGGGTTTTCTGGTGCAGAGTTTCAACCAGATGGCCGAGGATCTGCAGCAGGGCCGTGCCCGACTGACCAAGGCCAATCTGCAGCTGAATCGTCAGAATCGCGAGCTGGAGCAGTGGGGTCGTTATATCGAGGCCTTGCTGGACAACATCACCGCAGGCGTCATCTCCCTGGACAGCCAGGGGCGCATCAGCACCGTGAACAAGGCCGCCGAATCCATGTTGAGCCTGGACGGCAACGCCATCCTGGGCCGCAAACCGCTGGATCTGCTCCAGGGCGAATACCTGGGGATGCTGCGCGAGGTGTTTGAACAGCTGATGGAGAGCCCCTTCTCCCAGTGGCAGCGCCAGCTGGATCTGAACCTGGGCAGCCGCGACTTGAAGCTGCTCGTCAACTGCGTGACCCTGAACTCCGCAGACGGTAAGCCCGCCGGGCTGGTGGCCGTGTTCGAGGACATCACGGAGTTGGAAAAGATGCAGCGCGTGGCAGCCTGGCGCGAGGTAGCCCGGCGCATCGCTCACGAGATCAAGAATCCCCTGACCCCCATCAAGCTTTCGGCCCAGCGTCTGGAACGCAGGTTTGCCTCCCAGGTCAACGACCCGGTCCTGGGTCAGTGCACGGACCTCATCGTGCGCCAGGTGGAGAACATGCAGGAGATGGTCAAGGAGTTTTCGGCCTTTGCCAAGCTGCCCGAGGTGGAGCTGCGCCTGGACTCTCCCGCCCCGCTCATCGAAGAGGTGGTTGGCATGTTCGAGCACAGCCATAGCAATATCGCCTGGAGCCTGACGTTCAACTCCCCCCTTCCCCAGATCCGTATGGACCGCGACAGCATTCGCCGTGTGCTGATCAACGTGCTGACCAACGCTGCCGAGGCCCTGGTCGGGCAGGAGGTCGCCGCTGTGCAGGTCAAGGTCTCTCACGACGCCGTGACCGGTTGGGTTCGGATGGAGGTCCATGACAACGGCCCCGGCCTGACCCAGGAGGAGCGCTCCCGACTGTTCGAACCCTATTTCTCGCGCAAGAAGGGTGGTACAGGCCTTGGTCTGACCATCGTCAAATCCATTGTCAGCGATCATCACGGTTATGTCCGTGCCGTGCCCGGCTCCGAAAGGGGAACGACCGTGGTCATTGAATTACCTGTCTCCTGAGCTTTCCTCCCTTTTCTTTTTTCCTCCCTTTCCCTTCTTTGCCCCTTGCGGTAAACTAG
This sequence comes from Pseudomonadota bacterium, assembly GCA_018816865.1. Classification (GTDB taxonomy): domain Bacteria; phylum Desulfobacterota; class Desulfovibrionia; order Desulfovibrionales; family Desulfovibrionaceae; genus Desulfovibrio_Q. Next base: position 29,217 of record JAHIUW010000025.1, on the reverse strand, counting down.
TGAGTCTCAAAGTGTGTGTGATTCGAGCGAGGGACCTTCATGTATATCGTCGTCACCGGCGGGACGGGTTTTATTGGCAGAGCGCTTGTGGCAGAACTGATGGAGTCAGGCCACAGCGTCGCCGTCCCGAGCCGTTCGCCCGAATCGGCCCGGGCCCTGTTTGGACCCCGCGTGGACTGCGTGGCCTGGGATGGGCGCGATGCCGCTGTGCTGGTCCGTCTACTGGACAACACTCAGGAAGAGTGCGCTGTGGTCAACCTCGTCGGTGAGGGACTCGCCGATGGGCGTTGGGATGCCGACAAGAAGAAACGTATTCTTGAGAGCCGGGTCCATGCCGCCACGGCCGTGAACAATGCCGCTATGGCCGCGTCCAGGCCCCCTGCGGTGATTATCCAGGGGTCGGCGGTGGGTTACTACGGATCCCAGGCCTCAAGGCAGGACAGGATTCTGGACGAGGCCAGCCCCCTGGGCACAGGATTTTTGGCCCAGGTCTGTGCGGCCTGGGAGACAGCCGGAACCCCTGTGGAAGCCACTGGCCTGCGGCGGGTGGTGATCCGCACCGGCCTTGTCATCGGTCCTGGTGGGATGCTGGCCAAGTTCCTGCCGCCATTCAGGTGGTTCGCGGGTGGCCCGTTGGGTGACGGCGACCAATGGCTATCATGGATCCACCTTTCGGACATGGTGAGGGCCATTGTCTGGCTGTTGGAGAACGGCAAGGCCAGCGGGGCGTACAATCTTTCTGCTCCCATGCCGGTGACTATGCGGCAGTTCTGCAAGACCCTTGGGCGTTGCCTGGGGCGGCCTTCGTGGCTGCCGGTGCCTTCGGCCGTTCTGCGCCTGATGCTGGGCCGTGAAATGGCGGATGAAACCGTGCTCGCCAGTCAGCGGGCCGTTCCGGTTCGACTGCTGGACGAAGGCTATGGTTTTCGGGTCATGGAGCTTGAATCCGCATTGGTCAAATCCATCCGCAGACCTGTGATCAAATAGTTCTTCAGGTGTTCAGACGGAGGGGCATGCATGTCCTGCAAGAGGATCCTGGTTGTTGAAGACGAAACCATCGTCGCCATGGACATCAGCCACCGGCTGTCCAAGCTGGGCTATGAGATCGTGGGGCAGGCCAAGACCGGCGAGGACGCCGTGCGCCTGGCGGCTGAATTGCTCCCCGACCTCGTGCTGATGGATATCCTGCTGGCCGGGAAGATGGACGGGGTGCAGGCCGCAGCTGAAATCCAGGCCAAGATGGATCTGCCCGTCATCTATCTCACGGCCTATGCAGATGAGGCCACCCTGCAACGGGTCAAGGTCACCCAGCCCTTCGGGTATATCATCAAGCCTTTTCAGGATCGCGAACTGCACACGACAATCGAAATGGCCAGCTACCGGCATTGCATGGAACGTCTGCGACGCGAGGACCGGATGTGGATGCAGACCACTCTGGACAGCGTGGGCGAGGCCATCATTTCCACTGATCCTTCGGGGATTGTGACCTACGCCAACGCAGCGACCGCCAGCATGACTTCGATTTCGCAGCAGGAGCTCAAAGGCATGCACCTGGAGAACCTGCTGAGCTTTTGCGATGGCCAAGGGGAAAAGGTCGATCCCGTGGCACTGGCCCTGTCCGGCAACTCGTCCGCGCGCTCCGACGACCTGTTCCTGGACGTGGGCAACGGTAGCAGGATTCCCGTGGAAGTCTCTTGCCGCACGGTGCAGGAGGAGGGTGGCGGGATCATGGGGGCGGCCCTGGCATTTCGGGATATCAGCGGCCGCAAGGAGACCGTTCGCGAGTTGAAACACATCGTGAGCAAGCTGCGCCAGACCGTGGAGGCCACGGTGCAGGCCCTGGTGGTGACCTCCGAGAAGCGTGACCCCTATACGGCCGGACACCAGCAGCGTGTGGCGCAATTGGCCGTGGCCATTGCCCGGCATTTGGGCTTGGAAGGGGACCAACTGGACGCTATCCGGGTCACCGGCCTGCTGCACGACCTGGGGAAGATCTATATCCCGGCCGAGATACTCTCAAAACCAGCCCGGCTGACGGAGATGGAGATGGGGCTGATGCGCACCCATTCCCAGGTGGCTTACGATATTCTGTCCGGGGTGCCCTTTCCCTGGCCCGTCGCGGACATCGTGCTGCAGCACCATGAACGGCTGGACGGCACGGGCTATCCCCGAGGTTTGTCCGGGGCGCAAATTCTACCGGAAGCCCGGATCATCTGCGTGGCAGATGTGGTCGAGGCCATGAGTTCGCACCGGCCTTACCGCCCGGCCTTAGGCCTGGAACGTGCCTTGGAGGAGATCCGCGCGGGAAGGAATCTGCGTTATGATCCGCAGGTGGTCGATGCCTGTCTGTCCTTGTTCGCCGAGGGCGAATTCGTTTTCGTCTAAGTTTCCTGAAAGGATAAAGCGCTCGGGGGGCCTTGCTCCTGCCGGGCCTTTGCGTTTATGGAAAGGGGGAGGGCCCAGCCTGGGCCTGTATTCAGAGGAGTGACGACGTTATGGCACAGATTCTGGTGGTGGACGACGAAAAGGACATCCGTCTGTCCCTGCGGGGCATCCTGGAGGACGAGGGGTTCGAGGTCGACGAGGCGGAGAGCGGAGAGGCCGCGCTGGCCTATCTGGAAGACCGTCTCCCGGATCTGCTGCTCCTGGATATCTGGCTCACGGGCATGGACGGCCTGGAGGTCCTGACCCGCATCCGCGGGGGCGTGGCCCCTCCGCCGGTGATCATGATCTCCGGTCATGGCAATATCGAAACCGCCGTCAACGCCATCAAGAAAGGGGCCTTTGACTTCATCGAGAAGCCTTTGTCCCTGGAAAAGGTCATCGTCTGTGTGCACAAGGCCTTGGAGTTCAATTCCATCCGGCGCGAAAATATCGCCCTGCGCCAGAGGCTGTCCTCCAACGAGGTGCACGAGCTGACCGGCCGCTCCAAGGGTGTGGCCTCGCTCTGCGCCCAGATCGAGCGCGTGGCTCCCACGGACGCCTGGGTGCTCATCGCCGGCGAGAACGGTACGGGCAAGGAGATTGTGGCCCGAATGATCCACGACGGCAGCAAACGGGCTGGCCGTTCGCTGGTGGCCGTGAACTGCGCCGCCATCCCGGAGGAGCTCATCGAGAGCGAACTGTTCGGGCATGAAAAGGGGGCGTTCACGGGCGCGGACTCGGCCCAGGCCGGAAAATTTGAATTGGCGGACAAGGGCACGTTGTTCCTGGACGAGATCGGGGACATGAGCCTGAAGACCCAGGCCAAGATCCTGCGCATCCTCCAGGAGCAGAAATTCGAGCGTGTGGGTGGACGCCGCACCCAGTCCGTGGACGTGCGGGTCATTGCCGCCACCAACAAGGACCTGTTGGAGGAGATCAAGGAGGGGCGCTTTCGCGAGGACCTTTACTACCGGCTCAAGGTCTTTCCACTGATGGTGCCGCCACTACGCGAGCGTGCCGAGGACATCACGCTGCTCATTGAGGAATTCGTGGGGCGTTTGACCCGGATGCATGGCTTCAAGCCGTTGCGCTTCTCTGAGGATGCCCTGATTGCCCTGACGCGTTATGCTTGGCCAGGCAACGTGCGTGAACTCAAGAACTTCGTGGAGCGGATGCTGATCATGCATGGCGGCGACGAGGTTGGCCCTGAGGACCTGCCCGACGAAATTACCCGTTCCTTGAAAACGGGCGAGATTGGCGTTGTGGGGCATTTCCCCTCTGGTGCCATGGATTTTAAGGCCGCTCGCCAGGAATTCGAGTCCGAATTCCTACGCCGCAAGCTTGAAGAGTGCGACGGCAACATCACCCGCCTGGCCGAGGCCATCGGCCTGGAACGGTCCTATTTGTATCGCAAGCTCAAGTCCTACGACATCCAGTAAAAACGGGCGTAAACCGCACGATCGCGGTGTTACTTCGGGCCAGGTCGACCCTTATGTATTGCTTATACACTGCGGTCCGCCCTGGCCCTTGTGCCGTGCGCTCGCCCAATTTACGCCCGTTTTAAGACGTTGCCGTATATTCTACGATTGCGGCGTTGCTTCGGTCTACGCCGACCCTCATGCATTGTGTGTGCACCTCGGCCCGGTGGGAACCTCGCGCCTTGCACTCGCCCATTTTGTGACCGATTTTTTGTAAATCCCCGCAAAGCGACCGGTTGCAGAAACCCTTGTTCTTTTATATATCTCGTCCTGGTCGGCAGTTCACCCAGGCGTCACCGTCCCTTTTGGGATGCTAAACCTGCCATCCTTCTCCTTTCCACCCGACACCTTACCCCGTGCCGAGTCGGAAGACGGTGACCACCGGCAATCCATGTATTTTTGGTAGGCGCGAGAGTGAGGATACGTCATGTCCAAAACCCCTTTGCCTTTTCCCGTGGGCGACATCTCGGAGTTTGCCCGGTCCCTGCGTCGCCAGCTTGACGGGTTGGAGCGCACTCCCAGTCATGTTGAAATGCTGAACCTGCTCGCCAAGGCGGGCGGCTATCGCAATTTTCAGCATTTCCGGGCGCAGCAGGATGCCCAGGCGGCCCTTGATGTGCCGCCGCCATCACCCGTGGAAGTCGATTTCAAACGGGTGCAGCAGCTGGTGCGTATCTTTGATGGTCAGGGGCGTCTGACTCGTTGGCCCAAGAAATACACCCTGCGCATGCTTTGCCTATGGGTGATCTGGTCGCGTATCGATGCGCGGGGGACCTTGTCGGAACGTGAAATCAGCGAATGGCTTGATGAACAGCACCTGTTCGGCGATTACGCCTTGCTCAGGCGCGAACTTGTGGATAACGGTCTGGTGACCCGGACGGCGGATGGCAGACAGTACCGGCGGATCGAGCTTCAGCCGCCCGCCGAAGCCTTGGAACTGCTGCGGCATCTGCCTCACTAGTCCCGGAGTCTCAACCGTTGGGATGAAAAGATGGCCCCGGATGGCTGCCGAAAGTCAGCCGTCCGGGGCCTTGGATTTCAAGGCCCCGCGTCAGGAGTTCGAGTACGAGTTCCTGCACCGCAAGCTTCTGGAATGCGACGGCAACATCACCCGTCTGGCCGAGGCCATCGGCCTGGAGCGGTCCTATCTCTACCGCAAGCTCAAGTCCTACGACATCCAGTAAAAACGGGCGCAAGTATGGCGATTGCGGCGTTGCTTCGGGCTTCGCCAAGCCTCGTGTATTCCTTGATACGCGTCGGCCCGGCCAAACCCTTGCGTCTAGCACTCACCTCATTTGCGCCCGCTTTTGAAATTTTTGGTAGATCTTACGATTGCGCCGCTGCAGCAATTTCCGCCGCCCTTCATGCATTGGCAGATACAGCGCTGCTCTCTGCCGCCGTAGGGCTCCAAAATTCGCCTACGGCAGCCAGTTCTCGGGGTAGTCAGGATTATCGGCTTCATCATTGGGAGGAGATAATAGCTCTTGAATGCACCATGCAATATCAAAGTCTGATTCTTTGCGATGAGCCTCCATCAAAACTTCGATGGCGTCATTGGGCCAGTTCTTTCTTCCCCAGTGCCTTAGCGCGTGGATGGTCATGTATCGACCTCGTTGAGAAGGGCCTCGTAAACTCACTTTTAGGATGTTCCATCCCATTCCAGGGAAATTGCGGAGCTCTTGTGCTAGCATATTAATATCTTCAATAATACTATTGACTTGTTTTTGGGATAAGAATGAAAAATTGTGTTTTTGTATTTTGTCGATGGGTAGTGTTTTTTCTGCTAGTGAGATGACCTCTGATATGTAGTCGCTGTTATTTGTTTGCATCATTTCCTGCCAGTGCGAATCGACTCCTTTTTTGTGTCTGTGTAAGTAATATTTCCATATGTCGATATCCATCTCTTTTGCCGCTTTTGCAGCAATATGAAATTCTATGCTTCCTTTGATATTGATGTTGTCTTCAATTGCCGCCGTTATAATCATTGGCCAAGATTTTCTTTCGATTATTGATTGCGAAATATTAAATATCTCATTGCAGATTTCACTTGTCCATCCATTGTCTATTTTTTTTGCTTCGTGCTTGCCGCTATCAACAAAAGAACGGATAGCAATGAATGAAATAAGTTGTCCTATCGTTAGTTGCCTGTTTTTACATTGCTTTGCATATCGTAGCGTTGCGTGGGGGGCATCCTGGTAGTCGAATATTGAGTTGTCTGGCCAGGTTATTGCGTTGATAAGGGCAGCAAGAATGTCACCCGCCGAGACGAGGAGTTCGTCGTCAGGGTCGTTTGACCTTAGCGCGTCGAGAAGGCCTCCCGTGGTTGCAGAAATGTAGGCAAGTGACTCATTGAAAACGCAGTTTTTATACCCTTCGCGTAATATCCAGTCTTTGATTGTTGGGTTGGAAGTGTTCTGAAGTCGCTTAACAACCTGTATTCTGCCCCATCTGCCAACATCTTTGGCTAGTTCCCAAAGGTGTTCATCGGGTTCGTCAAGCATTCGTTGCAAGGCAATGGACGAAAAAAGTGTGAACTCCTCATGTCGGCCAAGAAACGCAATTAAATCTGCAAGCTCTGGTTTTTGAAAGAGGCCAATGAGGGTAATACCTGTTTTGACAGGCTCCCTGTCTGGGGCCTCCGTGGCGAGCCAGTGACCGATTCTAAGGACTTGATGAGGCGGGAGTTGGCTATTGACTATGAGGGGAACGAGTTCGTCAATCATGAGAAGGGCAGGATTTGCAAGGACAGTCGCATAGAACTGTTTCAGCTGCTGTTGAGAAGGGTGGTTGAGCATCAATCGGAGTGACGATAAAACCGTTTCTGCGCGTAGTTCAGGTCCCATACCTTCCAGATGACCGAAATTCCCGTCAATTGCTCCCGGAGACCAACGTCGATGCTCTTCGTTTTGTTCCTTATCAGGAAGGGTGATGCATGAATCAAATTTTTCATCTCGACTGAGCTTGGCTTGCTGTAACAAATAGCCATGGATTGAGATTCCCCAGAACCCCCACGGCTTTGAGCGTAATGCTTTCTTCAAAGCGTTGTCTGTGTCTGTGTTGTCGCGATGGCGTCGAAAGAGGGGAGACATTGATCGAACTCCTTCAGGAATTAGGGGGACAGTATATCTATTTTTTGACTGCAGCCTAATAGAGTAATATCGGCCCCGGCTTTTCGGCGCAGAATGGGCGGGCCTACCCCCGAATCCAGATCAGGCTGGCTTGGCGGCCGCAGGTCTGTTCCCGTCTGTACGAGAAGAACAACTCGGGCAGGCTCATGGTGCACAGGTCCAGGGAATAGATGTTGGCCGGTTTGAGGCCCGCGCTGACTAATTGGTCGCGGGTCATGCGCCACAGGTTCACGCACCGGGTCTCATGGTCGTACCAGTTTTCAAAGTCCGGGCCGAATTCCTGGTCGAAATTTGTGAATTCACTTTTGCCCGGCCCAAGGCTCGGCCCGCGCACGGCCAGAACTTCCGAGGCTGAGATGTCGTATTCCTCACAGAAATCACGCACACCCGTGGCCGGGAATTTCAGGACGTTGCCCCGCCAGCCCACGTGCAGCGCCGCGATGAATTTTCCGCTCTTGTGGGCCAGCAGGATGGGCTGACAATCGGCGGTCTTGATGGTCAGGGCCAGCCCAGGGCGGCCTGTGGCCAGTCCATCGGCCTCCAGCGTTCCCGGTTCGTCGCAGGGGCCCGGTTCCGGATCGAAGATGATCTGCGGGCCGTGGACTTGGCGGACCGCCTGCCAATGCTTGAATCCCAAGGCCTCGCGCATGGCGTTGCGGTTGGCCTGCACCGCGGCCCGGTCGTCGCCCACATCAAAGGAAATGTTGTTGCCGCCAAAGGGGCCGGAGCCGCTGCCGCGCAGGCCGAAGGCGCAGCCCACCTTGTCCAGGCCTGGAAAAGCAAAGGGAAGATGCTTCATGTCCATATGATTCGATTCTCCGTGATGACTGCGTGGACTGGAATGTCCCAGGGGTCGCGGGGCAGGGCCTCAACGATCTGGAATTCATAGGACAGCCCGTAGAGTGTTGCTTGTGGAGCCTGTCCCCCGGACAGGAAGCGGTCATAGAAACCTGCACCGAAGCCCAGGCGATAGCCTTGGCAATCGAAGCCCACCCCCGGGATCAGGATCAGATCGGGGCGGGCGTCCTGGACGGCGGCGCAGGTGTCCGGGGTTGGTTCGGGAATGCCGTACATCCCCGGTCGCAGGTCCTCCAGGCAGGTGACGCAGGCCAGATCCATGACTCCGGGTTCTTGTGGACGGCAGCGGGGCAGTAAGACCTTGGAGCCGCGTTGCCACAACTCGTCCAGCAGCGGGCTGACGTCAACCTCTCCGCGTATGGGCATGTAGGTCAGGACTTCGTGGGCCTTGGCCCAGGCCGGGGTCTCGCGCAGCCGTGCCAGCACGGCTGCGGACAGCGTCTGGCGTTGGGTGTCGGGCAGGGCGGCGCGCTGCTGGATCAGGCGTCTGCGCAGGAGTTGTTTGGGGTCAGTGGCTTGGGTCATGGGTCTTGCGTGGCCTGGGCTAGGTGTCATACAGTGCCATATCATGCCCGAGGGGCAGTCCGACGGGCGGTCCGTCGGTGCGTTTTCTCTGTAACCGTTTGAGCGGCAAGTGAAAAGGGAATGTCCTTGAAAAATACAGACACATACTGGATCGGCGTGGGCGATATCCATGGCCGGGCCGGGAACGCGGTCAGGATTCCCGGAGTAGGGATCGCCCAGGGACTCATCCTGTCCGGCGACATCACCACGCACGGCAGCCTGGATGACGCCCGGCGAGTGATGGACGAGCTGCGCGTGGCCAACCCCAGGGTCCTGGCCCAGATCGGGAACATGGACAGCACGGCCATCTCGGGTTGGCTGGAACAGGAAGGCCTGAACATCCACGCCGAGGCCCGTGAACTGGCACCGGGGGTCGGCCTGATCGGGGTGGGCTGGTCATCGCCCACGCCCTTTGCCACACCCTGCGAGGTGCCGGATGCCACCATCGGCAACTGGCTGGACGCCGTCCATGACCGGGCAGAGGACTGGGAGCAATTGCTGCTGGTGGTGCATACCCCCCCCTACGGGACAAGGGCCGACGACCTGGGCGGTGGTCACCATGTGGGCAGCCCGGCGGTACGCGCCTTTATTGAGCGGGTTCAGCCTGTGGCCTGCCTGACCGGCCATATCCACGAGGCCCGCAGCCAGGACCTTCTGGGTCGGACCTCCGTGGTCAATCCTGGGATGCTGGACCATGGGGGCTATGCCCTCATCCAGTTGCGCGACGGTCAATTGTCAATCGAATTGAAGACGCTGTAGCCGGAGCCGAAGACCTTGTAGCCAAGTGGGAACGATGAAATTCTATTCCTGGAACGTTAACGGCATGCGTGCCGTGATTCAAAAAGGTTTTTGGGACTGGTTCCATGCCAGCGACGCGGATGTGGTGGGCTTGCAGGAGATCAAGGCCGAACCGGAACAGCTGTCCGAGACGGATCGCAATCCTGCGGGCTATGAGGTGGTCTGGAATCCCAGCAGAAAGCGCAAGGGCTACTCCGGCACGGCGGCCTTCTACCGGACCCCGCCCCTGTCCATCTCCCACGGGTTGCCCAACGAGGCCTACAACAGCGAGGGGCGTTGCATCCTGCTGGAGTACCCGTCTTTCTATTTCTTCAACATCTATTATCCCAATGGTCAGAAAGACGACGAACGTCTGAGGTTCAAGCTGGGCTATTATGACTGCTTCCTGGAATATGCACAGGAGTTGCGCAAGAAAAAGCCCATTGTGGCCTGTGGGGATTTCAACACCGCGCATAAGCCCATCGACCTGAAACGCCCCAAGGAGAACGAAAAAACCTCGGGCTTTTTGCCCGTTGAACGGGCCTGGATCGACAAGTTCGTCGCCCACGGCTACGTGGATACCTTCCGGCTGTTCAACCAGGAGCCCGAGCAGTATTCGTGGTGGTCGTACCGCTTCGGGTCGCGGGCGCGCAACACGGGCTGGCGCATCGACTATTTCTTTGTGTCCGAGGAATTACGCGGCAACGTGACCCGGTCCTGGATCGAGCAGGATGTCCTGGGATCGGACCATTGTCCGGTGGGCCTGGAACTGAATCTGGATTCCTAGGATGCAGCCTCTGGTCAGCGTTGAATTCGAGTCCTTTGCGGTCTCGGTGCCCCGCATTCTGGACGCCTGCGGGGTGGGGCGGGTGCTGGCAACGCAGGACCGGGTGCTGATCAAACCCAATCTGGTCAATGCTTCACCGCCCCCCGTGACTACGCCCGTGGCCTGCGTTCAGGCCATCATTGAGTACGTGCGCGCCCACTGCGCTGCCGAGATCCTGGTGGCCGAAGGCTGCGGGGACGCCTGCCGCGAGACGCCGGAGGTCTTTGCCGCGTTGGGTTATGACGAGCTGGCACAGCGCACGGGAGTCCAACTGCTGGACCTGAACATCGCGCCCCTGGTGGAGCGGCAGAACCCTGACTGCGAACTGTTCCCCCGAATGTGGCTGCCCGAGGTGGCCTTCACGCATTTCCTCATCAGCGTGCCCATGCTCAAGGCCCATTCCCTGGCTGGCATGTCCGGCAGCATCAAGAACATGATGGGCTTTCTCCCTCCCGCGCACTACGCGGGGCCGCCCGGCTCCTGGAAAAAGGCCCTGTTCCATGCCCGGATGCAGCAATCTCTGCGTGAACTGGCGGCCCATCGCCTGCCGGACCTGACGCTCATGGACGCCTCGCTGGGGCTGGCCTCGTTTCATCTGGGAGGCCCTCCCTGTGATCCGCCCGTGGGCCGGTTGCTGGCCGGGGCCGACGCCTTGGCCCTGGACCGAGAGGCCGCCGGGTTGTTAGGCCTGGATTGGAAAAGAATCGACCACTTACAGCCTCTTTGATCTTTTGAGATACGAAAAGGGACATCTGATTCGCTGGGCCAGCAAGGGTATGCTTTTGCTGAAGGAGTCGTCTTTCCTTGATCCTTGCAGGTCAGGAAACGGATGAGGAGGGCCTGCTTTACGCAGAGTGAGGGATGTCCTCGCACACAACTTTGTTGCGTCCCTCACGCTTTGCGCAATACATCGCCGTGTCGGCGCGATGGATGATGCTTTCCAGGCTGTCCTGCTCATGAAACGTGCTGACGCCAATGGAGCAGGTGACGTTGCCGACAACGGGAAAGTCGGAAGCGGCGAATGCTTGGCGAATTTTTTCCGCGATAAAAATGGCTTTGTCAGAATGTGTTTCCGGCAGAATGATCAAAAATTCTTCGCCGCCCCAGCGCCCGACCGTGTCGGTTCTTCGGGAATTGCTTTTCAAGAGCTCGGAAGTCTTCACCAAAACCTGGTCCCCAATCTGATGCCCATGTGTGTCGTTCACGCTTTTGAACCTGTCCAGATCCAGCATAAGAATGGAGAAGACCTTCTTGTAGCGTTGCGCCTGCAGTATTTCGTAGGTGAGCACCTCATCCAGTTTGAGTCGATTGAACAATCCGGTGAGTCTGTCAGTGTTTGATATTTCTTCAAGGGTTGTGGTGTATTCACTTGTTCTCTGCTCATAGTTCGACATCAAACGGATGATCTGTTTTTCAAAAAAGACCACATTCACCGTCGACAGAAACACAACGACAAGGGCAATGGAAAACGTCAGTAGCCGTTGCTCGTCATACGTCTGCTGCATTTTCATTGTTTCCTCTTGAATCAACTGGTCCACGTCATCAAGATAAACACCGGTCGCCACAACCCAGTCATATGGCTTGTACAGTTTGGCAAAGGACATCTTATGGGCGATTTTATCTGAGTTAATTTTCTTGAAATAATACTCATAAAAAAGTTCGCCATGTTGTTTGATCCCATTGAGTTCCGCTTCGTATGGCTTATTGCCCTTGATGTCTGTGGCCATTGTCGACAGCCACATGCCCTCGGTGTCGGGCAGGTTGGGATGTATCCTGCGAATGGCATACTTGTCGCCACCTTCGTAGTTCACTATCTCATTGACCCAGATGTACCCATCATCAATGAGCCGTAAATCACGGATGAGTTCGCTTACCCGATCAACAATTATCGCATCAAGTTGTTCATCCGAATAGTTTTTGTCAGCATATTCCAATCTGATATGCTTCCTTTCATGTTCAATGAGAAACAAAGTCCGGTCGACGGCATTGTGTATAAAACGCTTTTTCTCTTCTATGATGCTTCTTGATAGTTGGCTGATTTTATTGCTAAACTCTTGGTTAAGACTTTTGCTGTAGATGAAAGACAGTACGGAGGCGAGTATGACGATGCTCGACAGCGAGCCAATATAAAAGTACCGCCGTATCGACTTCTTCTCAATAAAAAACCTTTTATCTGTTGCTTCCTGCTGTGTCATATAGGGAACCTTGTTTTCTGGTCCAAGTCGTACCATTTAAGATCGTTATCACTGTATTATATTGTCATAGGATTACTATGAAATCCACTTGAAATGCAGATTCTTTCGGTCAAAACGTACTTGGTCACATGACTCCCCATGATCTTGAGCTTGGAGAGCTCCTTGCCCCGGAATCGGTAAGGCAAATTGTTCGTGGTTAGAATCTTGTTGTTCACATCTTCATTGGGACTTGTTGATCTCGGATGGTTGAGAAGGGCCGGGACTCAGTTTATCTCGGTGTTTTCAGCCAATGCCCATAACCGATTGGGTTTATGACATTTCGCCACGGACTATCCATAGATTCAGAAAGGTCCTTGAAGTTGGATTGTCTGACAATTCCCACATCGACCGCAGGTCCTCATTTGGGTATCGCCCCATGGACAGCGGCTTGTTGAATTGAGAAGATGTCTAACCGGCTGTGTTAGTGCCGGATCTCAAGATTCGCTGGATTTTTGAGCAGGGTTCAGCCGGTCCTAGTCTCAGACCTTCACTCTGGATATGGTTAAGATCAATACTGTATGCCACCTAATAATTGACAAACCTTTTCCAAGCGTTCAACAACTTTGGTGTTCGGTGGTCCTTTGCGCGCGTAAGCATCGCATCGCCGATCTGTTTGAGTTTCGGCCCCGTGATGGCGCCTTGGTCGGTGGCTGGGGCTGGAATTGGTCTGATTCCAGTTGGTTGGTAATCCATACGGAGGAGTAGAGATGTCGGTTGTCGACTCGACCCTGCACGTGCCCATGCCGTCGCGGGCGTCTGCCTACCTGGATTGGTTGCAGATGCTCACCGGCGCTGGGCTCGTTTTGTTTATGTGGAGCCATATGATCTTGGTGTCCAGTGTCCTTCTTGGGCCGGGCGTGATGAACGCTCTGGCCCATTTTTTTGAGGCCACGTACATGGCCCAGGTCGGCGGACCCCTGATCGGTTTCGCCTTCATGCTGCATTTCGTGCTGGCGGCACGCAAGCTGCCGTTTCGGATGCAGGAGCAGAAAACGATCTGGGCCCACGCCAAGACCTTGAAGCACACCGACACCTGGCTGTGGCTGGTGCAGGCGGGGACGGCCATGATCATCCTGATCATGGGCTCCATCCATATGTGGGTGGTCCTGACCGATCTGCCCATCAGTGCCGCCAAGAGCGCCGCACGCGTGTCCGAGGGCTGGTGGCTGCTGTTCTACATGATCCTGCTGCCCCTGGTTGAACTGCACGTGGGCATCGGATTTTACCGCATCGGCGTTAAATGGGGCGTGATCAAGCGTTCCAACCGTCCCAAGGCCAAGAAGCTGGAAAAAGTCGTCACGCTGACCATGATCACCATCGGCGCGTTGACCCTGATCCGATTCCTGTTGCTCGCATCCTAGGAGGAAGCACCAATGCAGACGTTTTATACCGACGTTTTGAGCATCGGCGCGGGCCTGGCGGGCGAGCGTGTGGCCATCGAGGCCGCCGGAGCCGGGTTTGACGCCATTTGTTTATCCATTGTTCCTGCCCGCCGTTCGCATTCCTCTGCCGCTCAGGGCGGGATGCAGGCGGCCCTGGGCAATAGTGCCATGGGCGAGGGCGATAGCACCGACGTCCATTTCCTGGACACGGTCAAGGGCTCCGACTGGGGCTGCGACCAGGAAGTGGCGCGCATCTTCTGTGAAAACGCGCCCATTGCCATGCGCCAGATGGCGCATTGGGGTGTGCCCTGGAATCGCGTGGTGGGTGGCAAGGGTTTCTACTTCAAGGGCGGCGAACGCTTCGAGAAGTTTGAGAAGCCCGAGAATGAGGGGCTGATCACCGCGCGCAATTTCGGCGGCACCGCCAAGTGGCGCACCTGCTACACCTCCGACGGCACCGGCCACACCGTGCTCTACACTATGGACAACCGCGCTGCCCAGATGGGTGTGCAGGTCCATGACAAGGTGGAGGTCATCAGCCTGATCCAGGACGGCAAGCGCTGCATGGGTGCCGTGGCCCGTTGCCTGAAGACCGGCGAACTGCGCGTTTATCTGGCCAAGGCCACCCTGGTGGCTGCGGGCGGATTCGGACGTATCTATCGCGAGTCCACCAATGCCGTGATCTGTGATGGCGGGGCGCATGCCGCCGTGCTGGACACCGGCGTGGTGCCGCTGGGCAACATGGAGGCCGTGCAATTCCATCCCACCGGTATTGTGCCCACCTACATCCTGGTGACCGAAGGGTGCCGGGGCGACGGTGGCACCCTGCTGGACGTGAACCAGGAACGGTTCATGAACATCTACGAGCCTGAAAAGGCCGAACTGGCCTCGCGTGACGTGGTCTCCCGCTGGATGATGCATCACATCCGCCAGGGCAAGGGCGTTAAGAGTCCCTATGGCGAGCACCTCTGGCTCGACATCCGCCATCTGGGCGAGGAGCATATCCGCGGCAAGCTGCGCGAGGTGGACGAGATCTGTCAGAACTTCCTGGGCATCGACCCGGTGCAGAACCTGATCCCGGTCAAGCCCGTGCAGCACTATTCCATGGGCGGCGTACGCACCAACAAGGACGGCGCGGCCTATGGCCTGGAAGGCCTGTTCTCCGCGGGCGAGGCCGCCTGCTGGGACATGCACGGTTTCAACCGTCTGGGCGGCAACTCCCTGGCCGAGACCGTGGTGGCCGGCATGGTGGTCGGCGGCAAGGTCGTGGAATACCTCCAGGGTGCCGAGGCCCAGTTCAAGACCTCGGTCATCGAGGCCCAGGTGGCCAAGGACCGCAACCGCATCCAGCGTCTGATGGACTGTGCCGATGGCGGCGAGGATGTCTTCGCCGTGCGCCGTGCCATGCAGGACGCCTTGCAGGACGGAGTGCACATCTTCCGCAGCCATAACGACCTGGAGCAGGCCGTGTTCCAGTTGCAGGAAGTGCACGAGCGGGCCAAGAAGATCGGTCTGAAGTCCAACGGCAAGGGGGCCAACCCCGAACTGGCCCTGGCGCTGAAGATGTCCGGCCAGGTCAAGCTGGCCCTGTGTGTGGCCTACGGGGCCTTGAAGCGCACCGAGTCCCGGGGCTCCCATGCCCGTGAGGACTTCCCAGCGCGCAACGACCGTGATTGGCTCAAGCGCACCCTGGCGACCTGGGCCAACGAGGACGACGATCTGCCCACCCTGAACTATGAGGACGCCACCCCGTCCTTCGAAATCCCCCCGGGGGACCGCGGCTACGGCGGCGGCACCATCATCCCCATGGACAACCCCCCGGCTGGAAAGGAGGACTAGGTCATGGCGCGTACCCTGAAATTCAATATCTTCCGTTATAATCCCATGGACGAGAAGTCCGTGCCGCACATGGATACCTTCGTGCTGCCCGAGATTCCGTCCATGACCCTGTTCATCGCCCTGAACCAGATCCGCGAGGAGCAGGACCCCTCGTTGCAGTTCGATTTCTGTTGCCGCGCGGGCATCTGCGGGGCCTGCGGGATGCTCATCAACGGCCGCCCCGGCCTGGGCTGCAAGACCAAGACCAAGGACCTGCCCGATGAGATTACGCTGTTGCCTCTGCCGGTGTTCAAGCTGGTGGGCGATCTGTCCGTGGACACGGGCACTTGGTTCCGCGAGATGTATCAGAAGGTCGAGAGCTGGGTGCATACGGACACGCAGTTCGATCCCAACGCCGAGGAAGAGCGCATGGATAACTCCGTGGCCGAGGCCATCTACGAGCTGGAACGCTGCGTGGAATGCGGCTGCTGTGTTGCCGGTTGCGGCACGGCCCGCATGCGCCGGGACTTTATGGGCGCGGTGGCCCTGAACCGAGTGGCGCGGTTCCTCATCGACCCGCGCGACCAGCGCAGCGAAGCCGAGTACTATGAGATCATCGGTTCGGACGAGGGCATCTTCGGCTGCATGGGCCTCTTGGGTTGCGAGGACGTCTGCCCCAAGGAACTGCCTTTGCAGGATCAGCTGGGGTTCTTGCGGCGCAAGATGGGCTTTGCCGCCATCAAACGTTTTATCCCGGGCATGAAATAACGTTGAAATTCTCCGTCGGGCGGCGTTGCTCGGGCTGAAACGGAATCTCGTGTATGTCTCTATACGCATCAATCCCGTTTTCCCCTTGCGCCTGGTCCGGCGTGTTTTTAAACGTTGTTATGAGCTCGATGCAAACTCATGTTGGTGTTTTGAACGATCTTTGGAATGGTTGTGAATGACCTTCATGCGTTGCTGAATAGGTATAATGACTAACTAGCTGTGTATTCGCTTGGGTGGATCTTCGAGCGGCCTAAGACGAAGACAAGGAAATACCCCCGGCCAGTAGCGGGGGAGTCACCATAGAACGTGGAGAGAGTATGAGAACGATCAAGGCCCAGGACGTGATCGCCCCCGTGGCGGCCATGTGCCGTGAGGCCAATCTGAAGTTGCCCGAAGACGTCAAGCAGGCGTTCAGGGATCGTATGGCGAACGAGGATTCCCCGGCCGCCAAGGAGATCTTCCGTCAGTTGCTGGAGAACTCGGCCATGGCCGAGGAGACCGGGTTGCCCCTGTGTCAGGACTGCGGCTTGGCCGTATTCTTCGTGGACATCGGCGAGGATGTGGTGATTGAGGGCAGCCTGAAGGATGCCGTGACCCAGGGCATGATCCAGGGCTATGAGCAGGGCTATTTGCGCAAGTCCTCCTGTGACCCCATGACCCGCGCCAATACCAAGGATAACTCCCCGGCCATCATCCACTTTGATTTTGTGCCCGGCGATAAGATCACCATCCACTTCATGGCCAAGGGCGGCGGTTCCGAGAACATGAGTCGCGTGACCATGTTGTCTCCGGCCCAGGGCTGGGAAGGCATCAAACAGTTCGTGGTCAACCGCGTGGCCGAGGCCGGGCCCAACCCGTGCCCGCCCACCATGCTCGGCATCGGCATCGGCGGCACCTTCGAGCGTGCGCCCATCCTGGCCAAGCGCTCTTTGCTGCGTCCCCTGAGCGACAGGCATTCCGACCCCGCCATCGCCAAGCTTGAGGACGAACTGTTGGAAGCCGTCAACGCGCTGGGCATCGGCCCCATGGGCCTGGGCGGCAAGACCACCTGCCTGGGCGTGAAAATCGAGATGGCCCCCTGCCACCTCGCCAGCCTGCCCCTGGCCGTCAACGTGCAGTGCCATTCCATCCGGCATCAGGAGGTGGTGATCTAATGGCCGAATACACTTTGAAGACTCCCCTGAGCGATGCGGACATCATTCCCCTGAAAGCCGGGGACGTGGTGTTCATCACCGGCACCATCTATACGGCCCGTGACGCCGCCCACAAGCGGTTGATGGATCTGATCGACAAGGGCGAACAGACACCCTTCGAGCTCAAGGGGTCCATTGTCTATTACGTGGGTCCAAGCCCTGCGCCTCCGGGCCGTCCCATCGGCGCGGCCGGGCCCACCACCAGCTACCGCATGGACAGTTACGCCCCGCGGCTGCATGCCTTGGGCCAAAAGGCCTCCATCGGCAAGGGCAAACGCAGTGAAGAGGTCAAGGCCGCCTTGAAGGAGCACAAGGCCGTGTACTTCGGGGCCACCGGCGGGGCCGGAGCGCTGCTCTCCAAGTGCATCACCGCCGCCCGCGTCATCGCCTTTGACGAACTCGGTCCCGAGGCCATCCGCGAACTGACGGTGGAGAAATTCCCGGTCTTGGTCATCAATGACTGCCACGGTGGCGAACTCTACGCCGTGCCGAACTTGAAGGCCGCGGGCTTGGAGGACTAATCTGTCAGGGGTGTTGCCCCTGACTCTGTCATCCCAAATCATTCTCTTTGGATTTTCGATAGCAAAGGCCGCCCCTGGGGCGGCCTTTTTGCGTTTGCTGTGCAGCCCGACCAAGCTGGCGTAGCTGATCATCAGCTCTCTTTTCGATCAAGGTTTGAAGTGTTGATCCGCAAGATGTATCCATATGGTCTTCAGATAGGTATAAAGACGTTGAGCACCCAACCCGGACACGGGTCCTTGGTCTTGGAATTGAGAGGCAAGGGACTTCGGGTTGGCGGTGCCGGATACTGGACTGAGGGGGTAACGTGATCGCTCGATTTTATTGGATGGTTCTTTTCGTCTGCCTGACGCTGGGGTTGGTGTGCTCCCCTGCGCGTGCCGCGCATCTGGTGCGCTTGACCAATGGGGAATGGCCTCCGTACCTCTCCGAGCATCTGCCGCATTACGGTTTCGCCTCGCATGTGGTGCAGGAGGCCTTCAAGTCCGTTGGCGTCGATGTGAAATACGAATTCTACCCTTGGTCCAGGGCCTATGCCAATGCCCTGCAAGGCGAGGACGAAGATGGCCATGTCCTGCACGGGACCCTTGTCTGGATAAAAACGCCTGAGCGAGAGGCCTCCTTCATCTATAGTGATCTGGTGTTGGAGGACTCGGAGGTGTTGTTCTACAGCAAAGACAATCCCGTGGTCTGGTTGAGCATCGAGGACCTGCGTGGCAAGGTCCTTGGGGGCGTCAGCTCTGCGGCATACCCGCTGCTTGACGAGGCGGAGAAGGACGGCATCCTGACCATAGAGCGCGCGGTGAGCTATACCTCCCTGTTCAGAAGATTGTTGTCTGGCCGGGTTGACGCCGTGCCTCTGGTGACGCAGGTCGGGCGTTTCTACATCCAGACGACACTGATCGAGGAGGAACGAAAAAGGATTGCCTCTTATCACAGGGTGATCCAGAGACGTCACTATCATCTGCTGCTCACGAAGCAAGTGGAGGAGAACAAGGCATTGATGCTCTTGTTCAACAAGGGCCTGGCTCAGATTCGGGCTAACGGAATCTACGCCCGCTTGCTCGCCAATCTCTACGCCCATCGCTACGATCGCTCTTTCGACTGACCAATTCTTTCCCGTGTGCGTGCTGGTCTCTGGAGCGCAGACCGCCTCTCCTTGTTTTAGGCCGCACTCTTGCTGGGACGCGCGCTGATGCACCAGATGCCCGCCAAGACCAGTCCACAGCCGCCGACGTGCGCCCCTGTGACGGGTTCCCCCAGCAGCAGGGCCGAGAGGGCCAACGCCGAGACGGGGATGATCGAGGTGAAGACCCCCGCCGTCCCTGCGCTGACGCGCACCACCCCTGAAAACCAGAACAGATAGGCCGCCACGGTGACGAAGGCCCCGTAGTAGGCCACGGTGCCCCATGTGGCCCAGGACACGGCGTGGAAATCAAAGCCTCTGGACTCGGCGATGGCTCCGGGGGTGAACAGGGCCAGGCCGAAGCAGGTCATGATGGTGGCGACCGCCAGGGGGGAGATGGGTTCGGGCACGGTTTTGCGCAGCAACAGGAACAGCGCCTCCGCCAGCACCGCGCACAGGATGAGCCCGTTGCCCGCCAGGGTCCCCATGTCGGGGCTCGTATCCAGGCCCGTTGCCTGGATGTTCACGGCCATGACCCCGGTCATGGACAGCAGGATGCCCGCCATGGCGCGGGGGGCGAGCGGCTCGCGCAGCACGGTCAGGGCAATGAGCCCCATGCAGGCGGGGGTGGTGCTGGTGATGATACCTGCGGCCCCGGCTCCGGTCATGGTCAGGCCCTTCAGCAGGAAGACATTGAACAGGAACGATCCGCACAGGGCCTGGATGAACAGGATGCACCAGCTACGGCGCGAAAGTCTGGGAAGGCCCTCGAGGATCAGCAGTAACGGGACGATGAGCAGGGCGGCGAAGGCAAAGCGCAGGGCCGAGGCCAGCTGCGGCGGCAGCTCAAGGATCATGAATTTTCCGGCGACAACGGAACTGCCGACCAGGATCATGGCCATGGTCAGGTCGAAATAGGCGCGAAAGGGTGAGGTCTGGGGCATGGATTCTCCTGGTGGTGACGGCCGAAGCCGATGTTCCCAGGGTTGTAGCCCGTCAGAGGCGGTCAGTTTTGTAGATGCTTGCGGTAGTTGCCGGGGGTGAGTCCGGTGAATCGTCTGAAGGTCGTGGTGAAATGAGCCTGGTCGCTGAAGCCGGTTTCCTGGGCGATGTCGGCTAGGCGCATCTGTGTGCGCAGCAGTTGTCTGGCCCTGCGGATGCGGGAGTTCATGAGGTAGGCGTGGGGTGGGGCACCCACGGCACGGTGGAAGACCCGCAGAAAATGATAGGGTGAGAGGTGGGCCAGTCCAGCCAGTTCGTCCAGGGAGATGTCCTGTGCGCAGTGTTCGTCCATGAAGGTCCGGGCCAGGGCCACTCCCGAAGGCTCCGGGCCGGTGCGCAGGTTCGTGATGCGGTCTGCCGCATGGCGCTTGATCCACAGGCCGAGCATGGAAAGCAGCGCCGACTGCTGAGCCAACAGCGATGCCTGGGCGTTTTCCATAATCAGGTGGCAGGCATGGACTCGTGCGGCCAATTGTGGGTCATGGATGACCCCCGTGGCAAAATCGGGTGGGGCCACCGGCCGTCCCGCAGCCTGCGAGGCGGCGCGTTCCACCACTTCCTGGTCCAGGTACAGCATTCGGTAGGCCCAGCCCTCGCGGGTGGCGGCGTGGCCGTCGTGCATCTCGCCGGGCACCGTGAGGTTCACGCTGCCCGCGTCGGCCACGAAATTCTGTCCTAGGAAGGAAAAGGCCATGGCCCCGCGCTCAATGACGCCCAACCCGTAGCGGCGGTGGAAGTGCTTGGAGAATCGCTGGTCAGTGAAGCGCGCCGTCAACACCTCGACCCCGTGCACGCGGGGCAGCGTGATGCGGGTTTCGTCGGTCAGGGTGGAGCCCTTTGTGTGGTCTGCGGCGATGATCATGGTTTAATCCGGTCTTTGCTGTGCTCATGGCATAATCACGGTCGGGAGTTTTGTAAAATCTTGCGGAGAGGATACTCAGGCCGGAGTCGTACTCTCGGGATGGATGCAGAGGCGGTTGAAGACCGGGATGACCCCGCGAAAGCGCCCCACCTTGTGTTGGATGCGTGCTACGAGCACAGAGGGCAGCTCCAGGTCCGTATCCATGGAGAGGCCCTTGAGTTCTTCCGTCAGGAAAGAGCGCATGTTCACGGCCAGGGCCAGCATGAGCAGCTGACCGTGCTGGGTGCCGTAGCCGGGGATGTCGCTGCTGAAGATGTTGTCCAAGGTGCCTTTGCCCAGGGAGAGCACTCGGCGCAGGAGCGCGCGATCCACATCCAGCTCTGGCGTAACCGTCTTGAAGGGGCGTGTGGCGAAGTCCTGGAGCAATTCGAGGGGGGGCTTCTGGTTGAGCAGTTCCAGATGCTTGGTCAGATCCTCGACGAATCGCTTGCGCCCCGGGTATTTCATGGACAGTTGTTGGATGGTCTCATGATCGGGGAACTTCAGCAGGTTCAGGAGTAGATTCTGTTCGGCCGTCCGTCCAAGGATCTCTTTCAGGTCGCGCCGGATATCGGCGATGGCCTCAGCGGCGCGGGCGCGCATGGGGCGGGAGCGGCAGAGGTTGTTCACGAAGACCACGGCTCGGCCAGCTGTGCCGAGGACGTGTCCAAAATCCAGGCCCCCGCCCTCCAGGATCTTGAGATAATCGCTGTCGGACTTCAATCCTCTGCGATCAATGCGCCAGCAGTGGTTGCCGATGGCTTGGGCGATTTGCGTCAGCTTGCTGTCGCTGAGTTTGTCCAGTGTCTCCTTGATGTCCTCGGAAACCTGGCTCATGTCCCGGTAGAATTCCTGTTTTTCGCCGAGGGCCAGGGTCTTGAGCCGGAGTAAATGCCCTCGGATGGTCTCGACGAGTTGCCGTATCTCCTCTGGGAACTGCTCGGCCGCCTTGGTACTGTGACAGCCCTGGACCAGGTCCAGCAGGGCGACGATGCGTTCCGTGTTTGCTTCCACTGACAGGTCGGCGTCTCGCTCCCTGATGATGAAGTCTTCGCCCAGACCCAAGAGGGCGCAGACATGCCGGAACTGGCGTAGCAGCAGGTAGGCGATGTCGGGTGGCAGCTTGCGGTGGAACTGCGCCCAGCTGGTTCCGTTCCAGAGATAGCGCAAGGAGCGTATGTCCAGGTCCTGCCCGCCGGGGCTTTCCACCAGGGCCAGCTTGAGTCCGTCAGGGCCTTCTTCCTCAAGAAAACGGTAAGCGCGGCGATCATTTATAAATATGAGTGTCCCTTGGGTGACTCCCCATTCTCTCAGGATTTCTGCTGAGACGTTAAGATCGTCGACGGACTTGATGCGCTCGGAATAGATACGCAGATAACCTTTGAGTGCCTTGATGCAGGACGGGGAATTGCCCAGCTGATCGGCGTCGATGTACAGGCTGCCCTGCAGGGAGAGTTGGTGCTTTATGGCCAGTGTGTGGCTGCGCAGCATCAGGTTTCCCCTGACCTCCTGGATATCCTGGATGACGGTGACGGAGGGTCCAGGAGCAAAAACAAGATCCCCCAGCCAGACTTTTTCGCGGAAGGGGATGCGCCCCCGAAGCAAGGTGACCGGGTCCTCACCGCGCAGGCTGAATGCATTTAAGCTGTCCAGGAATCCCTGCCAGCGGTGGATAGTTGCCTCGTCAGCCGGAATCAGGACGTCGGGCAGGAAGGTCAGGGACCCGTGGCGGGTGGGGACCTCCAGCAGATACTTCTGGTTGCGGGCCTTGGACAGATCCTGGACATCGGCGGCGATTTCCTCCACCAGCAGATCCACCCGGCCGGAATGAATGGCCGAGACCACAATGTTTTGGGCTGCATTGAGGGCGCGGCCTTGGGCGCGCTCAAGGATGATGTCCACCCCGAGGGTGACTATTTGCTTGATGTCCACAACGGCTTCTGGTCGTCCCCTGGTCTGGGCCATGGTTTCGAATCGATCCGTCAGGACGGTGTTGGCATGACGCAGAGCTGTCTGCATGAGTTTCCCCCTCCGAAAAGAACCACTCATCTCCATCGTACAATGGGTGAAGCGATTTGAGCAAGCCTTTGGGGGAGGTGGTGCTCTCCTGCATGGTTGTCTTGGATAGGACAAGAAAGGCCGCCCCGGAGGGCGGCCTATGCAAGTGAGTTGAGGGCTGGATCGTTTAGTCGAAATCCATGCCATAGGCATCGACGACCAGGGCAATGCGCTTCTTGGATTTCTTGAGGCGAGCCCGCAGGGATTTCTTGTATTCCGGGATGTCCAGCTGGATGGTGGCCACGCCCGTATCCATGGCGGCTTGGGCCACGGCTGCGGCTTCCCACTCCAGTACGCGCGGGTCGAACGGGCTGGGGATAATGTAGTCCGGGCCGAATTCAAGCTTGCGTCCATAGATCGCGCAGATCTCGTCCGGGACCGGCTCCTTGGCCAGGGCGGCCAGGGATTTGGCGGCGGCCAGTTTCATTTCCTCGTTGATGGCGGTGGCACGGGTGTCCAGTGCGCCACGGAAGATGGAGGGGAAGCCCAGCACGTTGTTGATCTGGTTGGGGTAGTCGGAGCGCCCGGTGCCCATGATGCACTCGGGGCGGGCCTCCTTGGCGTCCGGGTAGGTGATTTCCGGGTCCGGGTTGGCGCAGGCGAAGATGATGGGGGCCTTGCCCATGGACTTGACCATGTCCTTGTTGATGGCGTCCTTCACCGACAGGCCCAGGAACATGTCCGCGCCCTTCATGCAATCGGCCAGGCTGCCATGGTCCTTGTCCTGGGCGAAGAATTGTTTTTGGGGGTTCAGACCGGCACGTCCCTTGTGCAGCAGGCCGCGCGAGTCAAACATGAAGACGTTTTCTTTGCGGATGCCCATGCTCACATAGAACTTGGTGCAGGCGATGGCGCCCGCACCCGCGCCGGAGACGATGAGCTTCAGATCTTCGATCTTCTTGCCGCTGATCTCCAGGGCGTTGATGATGCCGGCGCCCGAGATGATGGCCGTGCCGTGCTGGTCGTCATGAAACACCGGGATGTTCATCTCGGCCTTGAGCCGCTCCTCGATGTAGAAGCATTCAGGGGCCTTGATGTCTTCGAGGTTGATCCCGCCGAAGGTGGGTTCCATGAGTTTCACGGTCTCGATGATCTTGTCGGGGTCCTCGGTGGCGAGGTTGATGTCGTAGACGTCGATGTCCGCGAAGGATTTGAAGAGGACTCCCTTGCCCTCCATCACGGGCTTGCCGGCGGCGGCGCCAATGTTGCCCAGGCCCAGAACGGCGGTGCCGTTGGAGACCACGGCCACCAAGTTGCCGCGGCTGGTGTACTCGAAGGACTTGGACGGGTCGGCGGCAATCTCCAGGCAGGGGTGGGCCACGCCCGGGGAATAGGCCAGGGAAAGGTCTTTCTGGGTGCGGCAAGGCTTGACGGGAATGACCTCGATTTTCCCCTTGCGGCCCAAGGAGTGGTAGTCGAGAGCTTCTTGCTTGGTGAACAGTGCCATAATGGAGGTGCCTCCGGTTTGACGGGTTGATCGACGAAATGTGTGCTGGGCGGGGTGGGGTCGGTTGTCGATCCGCGCTCCGCTCCTTGCCTAGTTGATTTGATTCAGATGAGGAAAGGTATTGCAGGACCCATTGGATTGCAAGCTTCGCCCACGGCAGAGCTGTGGGCACGGGATTGGCCCGCTTCTTGATTGCTGCCCCCCAAGGTTCATCATCCTGGAGCCATGTTTGCTGAGTTGCGGTGGTTCCTGAACTTCAATGTACTGATTATAAAGGAATTTATTCTTGAGAATCCTCGTCATCAATTTGACCCGCTTTGGGGATCTTTTGCAGACCCAGCCCGTGATTTCAGGCTTGAAGGCCCAAGGGCATGAAATCGGGTTGATGTGTCTTGAGAATTTTGCCTCGGCAGTGTCCCTGATGCGCGATGTGGATCAGGTGTTTCCTCTGCCCGGCGCGGCGCTTTTGGCGCGTCTGGATGCGGATTGGCAGAGCGCCCTGAATCTGTTTTGGCAGTGGGGCGGGGAGGAGTTGCACTCCTTCGCGCCAGAGCGCGTGGTGAATCTGACGGCCACGCTGCCGGGACGTTTGCTCAGCCGCTTTGCGACGGAGGATGTGCAGGGCTTTGCCATGGACGAATTCGGCTTTGCTGTGAATTCATCGCCCTGGGCGGCGTTTTTGCAGGTATCCTCCCGTAGCCGGGGCTGTAGCCCGTATAATCTGGTGGATCAGTTCTGGCGGGTGTCCGGATTGGGTGCCGGCGAGCGGACCTATCGCCTGGCGGAACCCACGATTGAGGCCAAGGCCGAGATGCAGGCCCGTCTTGAGGCCGTATCCAAGGGGCAGGCTTCGGGGTATGTCGCGTTGCAACTGGGTGCCAGCGATGACAAGCGCCGCTGGCCGATTGGACATTTCGCGGCTCTGGCCATGAGGATCTGGAACGAGCAGGGCTTGATGCCGGTGCTCCTGGGGACGCAGGCCGAGGTTGACTTGGGAGAGCGCTTTGCCAGGGAGGCCTCCTGTCCGCATATCAATCTGATCGGCGCCACGAATCTGACTCAACTGGCCGCGGTTCTGACCGAGATGCACCTGCTGGTCACCAATGACACGGGAACCATGCATCTGGCCGCAGGACTGGGCACACCTGTCTGCGCCGTGTTTCTGGTGACGGCCCAGCCCTGGGATACCGGCCCCTACGCAGCAGGAAGTCTGTGTGTTGAGGCTGACCTGGACTGCCATCCCTGCGGATTTCGACACCGTTGCCAGATCGATCACGCCTGCCGGTCAATGGTTAAACCCGATGCCCTCTATCATTATATAAGGGCTTTCATTGAGACAGGCCAGTGGGCCGCCAAAGCTCCCGCTTCGACAGGTGTCCGTGTCTGGAAGACAGTGGTGCAGCCTGACGGGACCATGGGGCTTGAATCGTTGTCCGGCCATGAGGATGTCGACAGGACATCCTGGGTTCATTTGCAGCGCCATTTCTACCGTCAATTTCTCGACGAGGTGGAGCCGATTCCTCCCCGCAAGGCTTCTCTTCTTTCTGCGGAAGTCACCGATTCAGCGAGTAGGGTCCTGGGGCAGGCCGGGCAGCTGCTATTTCTGATGGGAGAACAGGCCACAGCCTTGGCGCAGGTGCCTCTGCCCATGGTCAAGAACAAATTCCTTGGGAATTTCGAGCGGGTGACGGCCCTGCTGGCCGAAGCCCCCCTGTTCTCGGTCTTGGGAGACATGTGGCATCAGGAGTCCCAGTCCATGGTCAGTGATTTTGCGATGCTTTCGGCGTTGATCAAGCGGTATTCCAGGTTGGTCGAGGTCTGGAGACGGTGTTTGTGAATAGGCTGGCATGATACTTGTATGAAAGTGTTTGACGCATGATTTGCGTACATATTTTCCCTTTGTAAGGAGGAGAGAGATGATTGTTATCGATGGGCAAGAGACCGGTCTGAAGGTCAATAACTTCAGTAATCTCGAAGATCTGCTGGTTAAGGTGATGGAGGGCGGCACCCTGGACAACAGGATGGTCACCGACGTCTTCGTGAACAAGGAAGCTTTTTCCGAGATCTATCCGCACCAGGCGGAGGACATTTCCACCGAAGAGATCGAGAGCGTGGAGATTGTCAGCATGCCCGTTCCGGAGATGGCCGTGAACATCACTCGCGAGCTGTATAAGGTCGTGAGCCTCATGGGCCACGGGTGCCGGACGGTGGCTGACCAGTTCCGCCGGGGTGACGATGCCGAGGCCCTGGAACTGTACCAGGACCTGCTGGACGTGACCCGCGATTTCCTGGGCATGATCGGCGTGCTGCGCGATGAGTTCAGCTTGAAAGATCGCGAAACCATGCACACCAACATCGAAGAGATCACGGCGCTGTTCAGCGAGATGATCGAAGTCAGCGAGAATGAGGACTGGATTCTGCTGGCCGACTTGCTGGAATACGAGTTCCTCGCCAGCGTTGAAAAGTGGAAGAAGGTCATCGCCGAGGTGCGCGAAGACATTCGCGATGCATCCAAGGCGGCGTAGTATGCCGCAATGCCTGAACCTGCTTGAGCAGGCCCTGGATGCTGGAGAGCGTGAACTCGAGTGCCTCGCCGCCGGCGAGATCGAAAGCATCGAAGTAGTGGCTCAGGAGCGCGGGCGTCTCATTGAGGAAGCTTGGCTCCTCAGGGAGACGGAACAGGTCAGTGTGGAAGATCTGCTGGACAAGCTGCAGAAACTGAAATCGCTGCAGGGCAAGTTGTCCCGCGAGGCACGGACCCTGCACAGCAATCTGGCTGAAGACCTGTCGCGCATCAAGAAACAGGGGCGTCGGCTGGCGGGCTATCACAGGTCCACGAAGTTTACGCCGCTCTACAGCCGTTTCGTCAGTAAACAGGGCTAGTTTGGCGCGCCGATACGGCGTGCGGGCAAAGTCCCTGGTGTGTCTCTATCCTTCGGCCGACGCCTCCCTTTGGGGGGGCGTCGGTGTTTTGGTTTGGGAGGGGCAGTGTCCGGGGCTGAAGGCCTGGTGGCGTGCGGATCAAGGAGGGGTGGCCTCTTGGGCTGATGGGTGGCTGCTGAGCCTTGGCAAGGGGAGCGAAGCGGGCTACAAGTGCAGGCATGAGCAACTTTCTTGAGCGGGCCACGGTGCCCGCAGACTGGCATGGGAAGCGTTTGGACCAGGCACTGGAGCTTCTGCTCCCCCAGGCGGGGATTCGGGAGCGCAGGCGGGCTTGGGAACATTATATAGTATTGGTGAACGGTTATCCGCGTCCCAAGGGTTATCGCGTTCAGGCTGGGCAGGAACTGTCGCTGTGCGCTTTGGAGGCTACAGCCGTCGAAGAGATCCCGACGCAGGTGCCCGAAGGGGTGCGGGTGGTGGGGCAGAAAAGCGGCTTCATGGCGGCTGTGCTCAAGCCCGCCGGGGTGCATTCCGCCACCATCGCCGGACGGCCTGGCCTCACGGTGGAAGGTGCCTTGCCGGCGCTGTGGCCGGGACAGCATGCCCGGCTGTTGAACAGACTGGATCTGCCGACGTCCGGGCTTGTGCTCGTGGCCCTGTCCGAAGAGGCAGAGGCTCGCTACAAGGAATTGGAAAACGCCGGACAGGTGGAGAAGACCTATCTGGCCTTGGTCCTTGGGGACGTTTCGGAACCCTTCACGGTGGCCCGAGCCCTGGATACGGCAGACCGTAAAAAAGTGCGTGTCCGGGATCATGACGACTACAGCTTCTTGCGGCGGACCAGCGTGGAGCCGCTTCTGCGCTTCCAGGACACGGGCACGACCCTGGTGCGGGTGAAAATCACCATGGGGGCCCGCCACCAGATCCGGGCCCATTTGGCGGCTGTGGGTTATGTGATCGTGGGCGATCCCTTGTACGGCGTGGGCACGGAAGGGGAGCGGATGTATCTGCACCATGTCCGCGTGAGCCTGCCGGAATTCGAGACCATGGTTGTTCCGGAGTGGTCGGAATGGGACCAATGGGGCTTGGACAAGGAGACGATCTGACTCTGGTGAACCGCCAAAACAACGGTGGAGGAGCCCAGTCCTTTGCGACTTTTAAAAGCATATATAATGATAATGGGCAGTCAAAGGCAGGCTGCCCCTTTTATTATCCACTATTTCAGGATGTTGAGTTCTTTGTCTGGGTTCTTTCGTAAAATCATGTTGACCTTGGCTGAGTGTTCAGTCATAAACCACATCCGCGCTGACGAGGGCCTGACCGGCCACCTGCAGAGCGGATTTGAAAACAAAGGAAATAGAGGTTGACGCGGTCGGCTCGTCCGGCTAAAACGCCTCTCTGTTGCAAGGGCCAAGGTCCTGCAAACTCTTTCAAAAAGAGTTCCAGAAAGGGGTTGACGGAGGCACTGCTTCCAAGTAGAAACACCCCTCGCCCAAAGGGAGGTTACTCCCTCCGGGCACCGGAAAGAAACTTCCGGAAAGGGTTGACGGGACAAGTTGTTCCGGTTAAAAACGGCCCTCGCCACAAACGAAAGTTTGCGGCACCTTGAAAAAAGCGAAACGGTGTTGACTCACTTCCATAAGAGGGTTACATTATTCGTCCGCCCTGAAGCTCAGGGTACCACTCCGGTGGGAAGGTTCTTTGACAATTAAATAGCGAGTTAGGAAATTATAAAGGTCTGCTATGCAGACATTCTGGAAAGCTTGCTTTGCGATTCTAAAACAGGAATCGTGATCAAATACTCTTCAACTGGAGAGTTTGATCCTGGCTC
>JAHIUW010000024.1 GCA_018816865.1 Pseudomonadota bacterium | reverse complement strand
TTTCGGGTACACATCCTCATATTTGACCGTCCACCAAAGCCGTTCAATGAACACGTTGTCCAGCGCCCGCCCACGGCCATCCATGCTGATGGCGACACCCTTGTCGAGCAAGGCAGTGGTGAATTCCTTGCTAGTGAACTGAGCGCCTTGGTCCGTGTTAAATATCTCCGGGATTCTGTGCGTCAATGCCCGGTCCAGGGCCGAGACGCAGGACCGGCATCCCATTGAATTGGACAACTCCCAGGCCAACACATACCGGCTGTGCCAGTCAATCACCGCCGTCAGATACATGAACCCTCGGGACATCGGGATATACGTGATGTCCGCGCTCCAAACCTGACTCACATGGTCGATTTCCTTGCCCCTGAGGAGGTACGGATAGATGTGATGTCCCCTGAAGGGCTTGCTCGTGTGCGGCCCCGGCGTGATGTCCTGGATCCTCATCGTGCACATGAGTCGCGCCACCCGCTTGGGATTCACCACATTCCCCTTCCCCCGCAGCCAATCGGTCATGCGTGGAGAGCCATAGTCCGGCTGACGCAAGTATTTCTCGTCGATTAGCCGTTTCAAATGGGAAACAGTATACCAACCCCACCTGAGTTCACCTCCAGACTAATTACACGTCTTCGCTATTATATTATTATATTATATTCGGTATAGGCTCTGCCAACGATAAGTCACATCAAAATGTAGGCAGACTTCCCAGAAAAAACTAACGTCTCTTTGATCATAAAAGTTACACAGGGGTTGTACAAATCGCCCACAACGAAAAAGGCCCCCGAGACGTTAATCTCGAGAGCCTTGATTTCTAATGGTGCCGAGGGACAGAATTGAACTGCCGACACGGGGATTTTCAGTCCCCTGCTCTACCAACTGAGCTACCCCGGCACTGCGGAAGCGATTAATTAGCCAACCCAGGCGCGATTGGCAAGCCCTTTTTTCCTCTGCCCGTACATTTTGCGGGCCAAACTGCCCAGGGATACTGCCCCCAGTCCTGTACTACCTGCCCCTGATCCCCCCCGGCCCGCCGGGTCAGCGAACCTGGAACCCCCTCTGCGGCCGGACAAATCGGCACCCACCGTTCCCCCGGTCGTTTCCGCCTGTGCCCCGATCTCCGCCCCCCGGACGCGACCAGGCAAATCCCACCCCGGCAGTTTCCTTTTTCCTGTGCAGGCCTTATCCTGAAGGTTGAAAGGAGAAAGACCATGAAGATACTACTCTTGCTCATCGGAGGACTACTGGCCATGACCACAGCATCCTACGCCCAAACAGGGACCCCGAACGCAGCCCCGGCCAAGGCCATCTTCGCAGGCGGCTGCTTCTGGTGCATGGAGCATCCCTTTGACGAACTGGACGGCGTGATCTCCACCACCTCCGGCTATACCGGCGGGCACAAGGACAACCCCACCTACCAGGAGGTCTCTGCGGGCGGCACCGGCCACACCGAGGCCATGCTCGTGGAATACGACCCCGCCAAGGTCAGCTACCAGACCTTGCTGGACGTGTTCTGGATAAATATCGACCCCACGGACGCGGGCGGCCAGTTCTGCGACCGAGGCAGCCAATACCGCTCGGGCATCTTCCCCCTGACCGAGGACCAGATGCTGCTGGCCACGGCATCCAGGAACAAGCTCATGGAGTCAGGCAAGCTGCCCGGCCCCGTTGTCACGGAGATCACCCCCGCAGGCCCCTTCTGGCCCGCGGAGGACTATCACCTCGATTATTACCAGCGCAATCCCATCCGCTACAAGTACTACCGCTTCGGCTGCGGCCGCGACAAGCGCCTGAAGGAGTTGTGGGGAGCGGAATAGGATTCGCTGCCCATCCCTGAACACCCTCATCGTGGAGTGTTCATATCTTCCCGGCTGTAAGACCAAAAACGAAAATCCCTGCGCAGGGCAAACACATGCGCAGGGATTGATCTTCCTATCGCAACAAAGCAGATGGCTGCTTTTCAGTTCCTTTCCCTGAAACGGCTCAAAAGCAGGCAGATGCAGTACTTAACCTGTGAGGAATGGTGATCTATACTGGCACGCATGGCAAACACAGCATCATGCCAAAGCACCCTTTCTTCGCAGGGAGTTCAAAAGCGGTCGGATGCGCGAAGCAAGAAAAATTCAAGCTCGCAGCATATTGAACATATGTAAGAGTTTGTATTTTCGAAGCGACAAAGCAGACGACTGCTTAGGGGCACCCCGCTCAGAAACTGCTCAAAAGCGGCCAGATGCGAGACGCAAAACCTCTTTTAAATCGCAGCGTATTCAACCATACGTGAGATTCCAAAGAGGTTGCAGCAACAAAGCAGAGGGTTGTTTTTCAGCAGTTTATGAAGCAAGGGGGAGCTCAAACCGCACCCGCAGCCCCGTTTCGGTATTGCTGGCCTCGATGCTCCCGTGATGCAGCTCCACGATCCTGCGGGCCAGGGCCAGCCCCAGACCGAAGCCCTCGGCGCGCGTCCCTCCGGCCCGGTGGAACGGCCGGAAGATGGCGTCCAATTCGTCGGCTGGCAACGGGTCGTGGGTATTGGTCACAGCCACCACAGCCCGGCCCGCGCTGGTGCGCACACAAAGTTCGATCACCCCGCCCTCGGGGCAGAATTTCACGGCGTTGTCCATGAGGTTGGAGAGCACGGAATCCAGGTCCACACGCTGGCCCAGGACCACAGCCCCGGCCCCGAAGTCGGCCTTCAGCTCGACCCCGGCGCGCCGGACGGTCATCTCGAAACGCTCACTGACGCGCAACGCCAACCCCGACAGGTCCACGGGCTCGGGCCGCCGCTCGGCCTCGCGCAGATCCAGACGCGACAGCTCCAGGATACGCCCGATGAGCCCGTCCAGGTGCTCCACCTCCTCGCGGATGCTGTCCAGATGCCGCTCGCAACCCTTGGCAGCGATCATTTCGGCGTGCTCGCGCAGCAGCTCCTCGGAGACGCGCAACCGCGCCAGGGGGCTTCTCAGCTCGTGGGAGACGTTGGCCACCAGTTCGCGCGCGCCCCGGATCATGTTCTCCAGACTGTCGGCCATGACATTGAAGGCCTGCCCCAGTTCGCCGATCTCGTCCCTGTGCTTGCAGCACAGGGGAAACCGGCGCGCCAAGTCGCCGCGCGCGTATTCCAGCACCGCCGTCTGCAGGCGCCGGACAGGGGCCGTGATCAGCCGCGAGATGGGCAGGATCATCAGGGCCACCACCAGGCCGATGACCAGCAGACCCTTCAAGAACTTCAGGCCGACCTCGCGCGGCTCCTCGCGGTCCTGGAAGAGGCCGTGAAAAGTGGCCGGGCCCCAGCGCCCAAGGTCGAGAGCAACGTCCACCCGATGCTTCTCGCTGTCCACGTCCTTGCTGATGGTCACGCCCTGCAGATCGAAATGGCGCTCCGGGTCGATGATCGGCAGCGGGCCGTCGAAGGTCTTGACCAGGACCTCTCCCTGACCGTCCACCAGCCAGATGCTGGCCTCGTAAAGCGCGGCCATGGACCGCAGGGCCTCCAGCAGGCGGGGATTGTCGGCAGGGGCCACATCCGGAGCGGCATGCAGGGTCTCAGTAATCAGCAGCTTGCCCAGTTCGGCCTGGGCCCGAATGTCGAAGGCATCGTCGTCCTCCACCACCCCGTAAAACATCCAGGTGAACCATCCGGCCACCAGCACGATGGCCAGGACCAGCACCGTCACGAACGAGATCAAGAGCTTGGTATAGACGGAATGCAGCCTCATCCGTCGCTCCGAAAGCGATAGCCCGTGCCCCAGACGGTCATGATGCGGTCCGCATGCTCGGCGTAAGGTTTCAGCTCGGCCCGCAGCTTGGAGACGTGCACGTCGATGCTGCGGTCATAGGCCTCGAAGGCCTTGCCCCAGACCTTGTCCATGAGCTGATCGCGGGACAGGGGTTGATCCGGGTGGCGCATGAAGACCTCCAGCAGACGGCATTCCGTGGAAGCTAAAGTCACTTCACAGTCACCCACCAGCAGCACGGAACGCGAGAGGTCAAGCTTCAGACCACCGACTTCGATTGCGCCAATGCAGATCTCGGTCTGTTCAGGGGCCTCCTCCACCCGCCGCAGCACGGCCTTCATCCGGGCCAGCAGCTCGCGCGGGTTGAAGGGCTTGGGCAGATAGTCGTCCGCACCCAGTTCCAGGCCCACGATGCGGTCCGAGTCCTCACCCCGGGCCGTGAGCATGATCACCGGCACGCGCGACTCGCTGCGGATGTCGCGCAGGACCTCGATGCCGTCCTTGCCGGGCATCATCACGTCCAGGATCACGATGTCCGGGGCCACCGACCTGACGACCTCGCAGGCATTGTTGCCGTCCGGTGCCTGAGCCACGGTCATGCCGAAACCCTCGAGATATTCACGCAGCAGGGCCCGAAGCTTTGAGTCGTCGTCGATGACAAGTACTGTGCGTTCCATGTCAATGCTATAGCCGTCCCCATACAGGGCAGGCAACCGCAGCGGGCGACGATTTACCCTTTTTTACAACTTTTCGCGCCGGGAACCGACATCGCGGGCTGCATTGCATGCCCCCACACACCCGCCCTAAGCGCCAAGGCGGGCAAGGATTCAAAGACAAGAGGGCAACGAAAAAACAACTAACGGGGGGAGAGATGAGGTGAGGCGAAGGGAGAAGGATGGCGCGCATGAAAACCACCCGGGCCACGGGGGCCAGCTCTGCAAAGGCCGACCCGCAAAGGGCAGGAAGACAGGGGAACGAGGGGCTAATCCTTGAGATAGCAGATGTTCTCGCCCACGGCGATGTCGTCGATGGAGGTCCGATAGGCCTTGAACACATCCTCGCGATTGATGAGCCCCAGGATCACGTCGGGGTCGTCGGGATGCACCACGGGAATCTGACCATAGGCCGTGTCCACGAACTTCATCAGCGCGGTGTACAGATTGTCCATGGGCTTCAAGGTCGCGGGCTTGCCCGCCAGGTCGCGCACCACCACCAGATCGAACAGGCAGGACTCGAACAGCACCTTGCGCACATCCTTCACGCCCAGGATGCCGGTGATGCGGTCTTCGTGGTTGCGCACCGGGAAGTACAGCTCGTTGGAGTTGGCGATGATGTCGGTCATGGCCTTCAGGGTGGTGCCCTCCTCCAGGGTCGTGACGCGGCCCGGGCGGAAGTAGTCCTGGACCTTCAGGGACTCCAGAATATTGATGGTCATGTCCTGGACGTGGGCCGGGCTCTCGAACTTGTTCTCCACCTGGTGCTCGTAGAGCGCGGTGCGCTTGCCCAGGCTGATGCACAGCACACTGGCCAGCATCAGCGGGGCCAGCAGGCCGTAGCCCTCGGTCAACTCGCAGACCATGATCAGCGGTCCGATGGGGGCATTGGCCACCCCGGCGAAGAAGGCCGCCATGCCCACCAGCACGTAGCCGCCCGGCTGGGTCACAATGTCCGGGAAGTAGCGGTGCGCAAGGTTGCCCACCACGCCGCCGCTCATACCACCCACGAACAGGGCCGGGGCGAACATGCCGCCGCTCATGCCCGAGCCGATGGTCAGGGCCGTGGCCAGGATCTTGCCGAAGAGGATGGCCAGCATCAGGGACAGGGCCAGTTGGCCGTTGATGGCCAGTTCCAGCCAGCCATACCCGCCGCTGAGCACCTCGGGGAAGAGCATGCCCATGGTGCCCATGGCCGCGCCGCCCAGGCCCATGGTCAGGATGACGTTGGTCCTGGCGGCGATGCGCTCGAAGACCCGAAACTTGAAGAACTCGAAGGTCCGCACGTGCATCCAGCCCGTGAACGAACAGAACGCCGCCAGAAGCACGTAGAAGGGCAGCTCCATCAGGTTCGAGAACTGAAACTTGGGGATGCCGAAGATGGGCTCGTTGCCGAAGAAGAAGGTGAACACCGAGTAGGCAATGACCGAGGACACGACCGAAGGCAGCACGGCCTCAGACTCGAAATCCTCCTTGTAGATGACCTCGATGGCCGTCAGCGCGCCGCCCAGAGGGGCGCGGAAGATGGCCCCCAGGCCGCCGGCGGCACCGGCCAACAGCAGGATGCGCCGCTCCTTGGCCGAAAACTTGAAACGATCCGAGACCCACGCGCCAATGGCCGCGCCCATCTGGGAGATGGGACCCTCGCGGCCCGCGCTGCCGCCCGTGGCGATGGTCAGCACCGCGGTCAGGCCCTTGATCAGGGCGGCCAGGGGCCTGATCCGGCCTTCCTTGTTGTGGAAGGAGTTGATCATGGCGTCGGTGCCGTCGGTGCCGCCGCCGATGGTCTCGGGGATGAAGCGCACCACCAGCCAGCCCGTGAGCAGCCCCACGGAGGTGGTCATCAGCGGGATCAGCCAGGGCCGAAAGACCCCGGGCTCGGCGCCGTGAAAGAGTTCCTCGCCCGCGGGCGCGGGCAGGGACAGACCGGCGAACTGGAACAGGAACAGGTGCTTGAAATATTCGACGCCCAAAAAAAACAGCACCGCAGCCAGACCCGAGGCCAGGCCCACCACCACGGAAATGGCGAGCCAACGCATGGAGGCGTTCCGATACAGGTTCTGGATGTAGGTGATGATGCTCATGGTGCTGGCCTAGGGTTGCGCCTGGGAAGAGGACAAGATCGTCCGGCCCAGTTCGATGTCGTGGCCGATCTGGGTCTTCAGTTCGTCGATACCTTCAAATTTCTTCTCGGAGCGCAGGCGTTGCACGAATTGGACCCGCAGCTCGCGGCCATAGATGTCCTTGTCGAAGTCCAGGATGTGGACCTCCACGGACAGGGCCGCGTTGCCGAAGGTGGGGTTGTAGCCGATATTGGCCACCGCGGGCATGGTCCGACCCTCATGGGTGGCCCAGACGGCATAGACCCCCGTGGCCGGGAACAGTTCGTCAATCAGCTTCAGATTGGCCGTGGGGAAGCCCAGCAGCTTGCCGCCACGGTTGGCGCCGTGCTGCACCTCGCCCTTGACCGTATAGAAACGGTCCAGCAGCGGACGCGCCTCCCAGACCTTGCCGGCCTTGATCAGATCGCGGATGCGGGTGGAGCTGACCACGGCGTCGTCCAGCATGTATGGCCCCACACGCTCCACACCGTAGCCGTATTTCTGACCCAGGGCCGTGAGCAGTTCGTAATTGCCCTTGCGGCCCTTGCCAAAGGCGTAGTCGTAGCCGATGACCATGTGCTTCATGCTCAGGGCCTCAACCAGATACTGCCTCACGAACTCCTCGGGCACCAGCGCGGCCATGGCCCGGGTAAACTCCAGGACCACGCAGATCTCCAGGCCATGGGCGCTGATCAATTCCAGCTTCTGGTCGATGAGCGTGATGAACGGCGGGGCATGACCGCAGGCCAGGACGCTCATCGGGTGCGGATCAAAGGTCACGGCCACGGACTCGGCCGAGGAGGCCAAGGCCCTTTCGCGCGTGCGGGCGAGCAGCTTCTGGTGGCCCTTGTGCACCCCATCGAAGTTGCCGATGGTCACACACGCCCCCCGCAACGTGCCCTGCAGCTCATCCAGATTTCGAACGACGATCATCTCTTTTTCCTTAATACAAGAGTCACCCTGGCAGGGGCTTTAGCTAACCCAAATGCGCGCGCCCTTCAAGCAACGAAAACAGGCCCTTTTTCCGCCTCCCCAACCAACTGGAATACCATGTGAAATTTTATTATCAAAAAACATCTTGCCAAACAAAACCTGGAAGGATAAACACACTTCTCCTGTTGCCGAAGTGGTGGAATTGGTAGACACGCTAGGTTCAGGACCTAGTGAGGGCAACCTTGTGGGAGTTCGACTCTCCCCTTCGGCACCATCGAATTCAAAGGCTCCGGTCCACCGCCGGAGCCTTTTCTTTTTGCCCGCACCGACATCCCCCCAGCAGCTTTTCCCCCAAGAGCCCCCTGAACACCCCCACGACCACCCCCGATACCGCCGCCCTGCGCGAGCGAGCCCCCTTGCATCGGTTTCCTTGATCGAGACTTCACGTAAGCATTGATTTTCCCAACCCATCTGGACATAACTGAGTAAGTCTGATTTGGTTCTGTCGCCCAGGCCCCCCACCATTGGCCGATTCCTGGGCCGCCCCCCATGCGGACAACCTTCAACACACTAGGAGCCCCATGTCCTGGACCATCTCGCCCGCCGTCGACGAACTCATCAAGAAAGCCCTGGCCATGGACGGACTCACCGTGGAGGAGGCCGAACACCTGCTGACCCTGGACCTGTGCTCGCGCGAGGTCTACGCGCTCATGGAGGCCGCAGCCAAAATGACGCGTCTGACCTTCGGCAACAAGGGCGAACGCCATTACCACATCGGGCTGAACGTGGAGCAATGCCGCTTCGACTGCCGTTTCTGTTCGCTCACCCCCAGCGCCGGGATCTTCACCGAGCCCGTGGAGTTCAGCCGCGAACAGGTGCTGACCTGGGCCCGCGACGCCGAGGCCAAGGGCGCCGACGCCCTGAACATCATGACCACCGGCACCTACGGCTTCCAGAAACTCCTGGAGTGCGGCCGATACCTCAAGGCCGCCGTCTCCGTGCCCCTGGTGGCCAACACCCGCGACATCAGCCACAAGGAAGGAGAGGCCCTGCTGGAGGCCGGGTTCGTGGGCTGCTACCACGCGGTGCGCCTGGGCGAGGGCCGCGACACCCCCTTCAAGCCCGAGGCCCGGCGCCACACGGTGCAGGTCTTCAGGGACCTGGGCCTGAAATGGATGAACTGCGTGGAGCCCGTGGGACCCGAGCATCAGAAGCGCGAGATCGCCGAACTCATGGTCTTCGCCCGCGAGCAGGGGGCCACCTATTCCGGGGTCATGCGCCGCATCAATTTCCCGGGCTCGCCCATGGAGCCCCACGGCATGATCAATGAGCGGGAGATGGCGCGCATGGTCGCGGTCAGCCGCCTGGTCATGGGCGATGTGCCGCGTGCCCATTGCACCCACGAGCCCAACACCGCAGCGCTCCTGGCCGGGGCCAACCTGTTCTTCCCGGAATGCGGCTCCAGCCCGCGCGACCTTCAAGCCGACTCGGCCAAGGGCCGCGGCTCGGACCTGGACCGCTGCGCGCGCATCCTGGACGAGATGGGCCTGGACCCGCTGTTGCCGTCCAACTGTTTCGGCCCCGAGGCCAGGCTCCACGCGCCCGGCCCCTGCCCCTCCGACCTCTACGCCCCCTTGAGGAGCTGAGCCATGCGCACCGTCATCGCCCTGCTGGCCCTGTGCGGGCTGATCCTGTTCACCACCGCCGCCCCGATCAGGGCGGACGAGCCCTGGAAAGTGGGCACCTGGAAGACGGCCCAGACCATCCAGCCCTTCTTCTATGAGCAGGCCACCGGCCATCCGGTCCAGGTCTTCCCCTTCACCAACCCCGCGGACCAGAAGTCCGCGCTGTTGGCGGGCAGCCTGGACATGTGCGGCACCACCCTGGCCCACGCCATCGCCTCGGCCTCGCGCGGCGAACCCGTGGTGGTGGTGGCGGCGCTGTGCAACAAATGCTCGGCCCTGGTGGTCAAAAAGGACGGCCCGGTCCGGTCCGTGGCCGACCTCAAAGGACGGCGCATCGGTTACGTGCCCGGGACCATGCATGAAATCCTCTTGCGCGAGACCCTGACCCGCAGCGGACTCGATCCCGCCAAGGACGTGCGCCTGACCCGGGTGGACTTCTTCGATATGGGCATGGCCCTGGCCCGGGGCGACATCGACGCCTTCCTGTCGGGCGAGCCCTTTCCGTCCCTGGCCGCAAGCCAGGGCTTCGGGCACATCCTGGCCCAGCCCTACTACGACGACACCGTGGGCAGCATCAACGCGGGCATGCTGGTGCAGGCCCGGACCATCGCCGAGCACCCCGAGCGCGTCCAGGCCCTGGTGGACGCCCACGCCAAGGCCACCGAGCATCTGCGCGCCCACCCCGACCAGTGGCTCAGGCGCGCCGCCGGATTCGGCACGGACATCGAGATCCTGCGCCTGGCCGCCCCGAACATGGAACTGGCCTGGGACATGGACCAGGCCTTCCTGGGCCGGGTCCGCGCCCTGGGCAAGCGCATGCTGGCCCTGGGCGTCATCGAGGCCGAGCCCGACTACGGGGCCCTGATCGACCTGCAATTCGTCAAGGCCCACAAGCGCACCCCATGACCAGTCCCACCGCCCAACCCCTGCGAATCCTGTTGCCCGTGGCGGCCCCGCTCTTCCTGCTCGGGGTCTGGGCGCTGCTGAGCTATGGCGGGTTCACGCCCGCGTATATGCTGCCGCCCCCGCACACCGTGGGCCGGACCCTGTGGATCTACGTCCTGGGCGAGCCGGGCAGCGCGGCTTATGCCGGGCGCTTTGCGGGCGACACCCTGGCCAGCCTGTGGCGCATCTGCTGCGGCTTCGGCCTGGCCACGGCCCTGGGCCTGCCCCTGGGGGTGCTTTCGGGCCGTCTGCGCCCCGTGCAACAGTTGCTAGCCGGATTCGTGGACTCCATGCGGGCCGTGCCCGGCATCTGCTGGCTGCCCCTGGCCCTGGTCTGGTTCGGCATCGGCTTTCGGACCACGGTCTTCCTCATCACCCTGGCCGCGTTCTTCCCCATCTACCTGAACACCGCCGCGGGCGTGGCTTCGGTCCCGGGCACCCTGGTCCGGGCAGGGGCCATGCTGGGTCTGTCCGGCCCGGGGCTGCTACGTCAGGTGGTGCTCCCCGCGGGCATGAGCCACATCCTGGCCGGACTGAGGCTGGGGCTCGGCCTGTCCTTCGCCTATCTGGTCCTGGGCGAGCTGACCGGCGTACCCGACGGCTTGGGCGCGACCATCATGGACGCACGCATGCTGGGCCGGGTGGATATGGTCATGGGCGGCATCGTGGTCATCGCGCTCATCGGCCTGGCCTGCGACCGGCTGCTGATGGGGCTGTTGCGCCTGACCTTTGTCAGCGCCAGGAGATGCCGAGAATGAGCGTCCTGCTGGAGGTCCAAGGCATCACGGCCCACTACGCACAGCCCGAAGCCCCGGTGCTGGCCGGGGTCTCTTTTGCCCTGGCCCCGGGAGAGATCGTGGCGCTCATCGGGGTCAGCGGTTGCGGCAAGACCACGCTGCTGGACATCCTGGCCGGCTTCCGTCGCGCCGACGAAGGAGAGGTCCGCCTGGCTGGGCAACCCACCGTGACCCCGGAACCGGACAAGGCCGTGGTCTTTCAGGAAGACGCCCTGTTTCCCTGGCTGACGGCCCAGCAGAACGTGGCCTTCGGCCTGAAGGCCGCCGGGGTCCCACGCCGCGAACGCCGCGCCCAGGCCACCGCCATGCTCCAACGCGTGGGCCTGGCAGGCAGCCTGGACCGGCTGCCGCGCGAACTCTCGGGCGGCATGCGCCAACGCGTGGCCCTGGCGCGCGTGCTGGTGATGCGCCCGCGCCTGCTGCTCATGGACGAGCCTTTTGCGGCCCTGGACGCCCTGACCCGCGAGGAGATGCACGACCTGCTTCTGGAGCTGCACGCCGAGTTCACCCCGGCCATCCTGATGGTCACCCACGACGTGGCCGAGGCCGCCAAACTGGCGGACCGCATCCTGTTGCTGAAACACGGCCAGGGCCTCCTCGCGGGGTTCGACATCCCGCTGCCCCGACCCCGCGATCTGCACTCCCCGGAACTGGCGACCATCCAGGCCGCATGCCGGAATCTCCTCGCCCACGGCCCGGCCAGGGCCTGAACCAACCCCCGGGCCTTTTCCCAACGTCTGGCAACACCGTTCCACCACTTGCTTTTCCATAAACGAACTCCGGATCTATCCGGGGTTCAAGTGTTTTGTGCCTAGGCCCTCACAGTGTTCAGGACTTGACCCTCCCGCTGCCGTCATGCCCTCAGGCAGTGCACTCCAGAAAGAGTTTTGCGGTGCAAAACACAGCCAAACAAACGATGCATTATCTGTTCTTTTCCAAAAAAAAGCCTGCTACAAGCCGACATTTGAAACATATCAACGTATTATTGGCAGGGTATGGACCAGATGAGTAAAGCAGTGTTAAGAACCCTTCATTACTATTGACCCGACAACTCGCGTACTCCGTATCAACCTGCACCTCCTTCGAGAATAGGCCGCCATGCCAACAGCACACGTCGTCCAAAGACTGTTTATTCTTGTCCTGGTCATGCTCTTTTCAAGCTCCGTCTTCCCGGCCTTGGCCGCAGAGATCATCTTTCTGGGCAACGGTACAGACGGAGGAGCGGCTCCCAAGGTCACCCCTTCCTTCCCCATGCAGCAACGCCTGAACGATCTAATGGACTTCGGGGCCTACGGCCAATACGGCGAGGACCGCTCGGGCATGATCACCGGTCGCGTCGCTTTGCAGGGCGACTACACCAGCGTCCGCGGCAACCAGGCCAAGTCCTTCTATCGCGACGACAACAAGGACCACCTGATGGAGCTGGACCTGAAGGTCTACGAGAAACTCGTCTCGGACTACCAGTTCCAGGGCGAGGCCAACCTGCGCAAGACCGACAACCAACGCATGGAGTCGCGCAACGCCGTGGTCCTGAAGCAGCTGAACCTCGCGGTCTCCAACAACGAAAACCTGTTTGAGTTCGGCGACTTCTACACCGACTTCAGCCAGTTCGTGATGAGCGCCAGCCTTGAGGGCGCCAACGCGGAGCTGACCCTCTCCGACTGGCTGCAGACCAAGACCGTTGTGGCCCGGACGTACGAATCCGGCAAAGGCCTCTACCAACGCGACATCTACGGGGCCAAGGTCGACCTGACGCCCTTTGCCGACCATCCCTCCGTGTCCCTGTGCCGCATCGGCGTCCAGGCCGTGTCCGTGGACGACGACACCGCCTCCCTGGAGAACGACCCCGGAGCCACGGACCAGGACAACAACGTGGCGGGCATCGACGGCGAACTCAGACTGCGCAACGGCGCGTCCCTGGTGTTCGAACTGGCCCGCAGCGGCTACATCGAGGACGAGGACGTCGTGGACCGCCGCATCTACGGCACCGCGCTGCGGATCATGCCCGGCTACCGCTACAAGAATCTTCTGGGCGTTCGTTACCTCGCCTACCGCGTGGACCCGGAATTCCGGACCCTGGTGGGCTCGGCCTCCAGCGACAAGCAGCAGCACCAGATCACAGCGGACTGGCGCATCAATGCGGCCCACACCCTGTCCCTGACGCAGAACTGGTATTGGGACGACCTGCCGAACAGCGACAAGGCCTACCGCACCCGCTACAACGAGCAGTACCTGTCGCTCATGAGTCGCCCCCTGGAGGCCCGCCGCAACTTCTCGTTGCGCACCTACCTCAACAACCAGGCCAAGGATTCCAACGACGAGGCCAACACCGCCGACTCCAAGACCGTGACCCTGGGAGCCAGCGTCAACGACAAGCTCTGGGAAGCCAACGTCAGCGCCTTTGGCGAGTTCCGGCACTTCACGGCCCGGCCCCAGACCGTGGACAACGAGGACTTCTGGCGCTACGGCTTCAACCTGAGCCGCGACTTCGACGTCTTCGCCCGCCGCCTGTATCTGTCCGCCGGATACACCGGCAACCTGCGTGACAACTACGGCACCGAAGGCCAGGACATGCAGCACGGATTGACCTTCAATGGCCGCTACGCCCTTGCCGAGCCGCTGAGCATGAACTTCGGCTACAACCTGCAGGACGCAGCCAACACGGGCACGGCCCAGGACTATCAGATCAACACCCGCTTTCTGGAATTCGCCTACCGCCTGGCCGAGCAGCGCAACACGGTGCTCAGCCTGCGCAGCGAGCACAACGATTACGAATACGACAGCGCAGGCAACGATTATTCCGAGGCCCGCTATTCCCTCAAACTCGTGAGCAACTTCTGATGAAACACCCGACTCTGCCCCTCGTGGCCACGCTGCTGCTGGCCCTGCTGTGGGTCGCCCCGGCCTGCGCTACGGGCCCGGCCCTGCACACCGACCATGAGGACCAGGCGCGGGCCGCGGTCCAGGAACTGCTGAACGCCTACGCAGGCGGCAGCCGCGCCGGGTTCGCCCATCTCGTCTCCCAGGACTTCAGCCCACAGCGTCAGGACTACCTGAACCGCATGGACCAGGCCGCCAGGTCCGAGCAGGCCGTGCAGTTCGAGTTCTTCGTGGAGCAGGTACTGATAAAGGACCAGACCATGACCGTGACCGTGCGCTGGAACAAGAAAGCCCAGACCGCCGCAGGCCAGACCAAGACCGACGGCCTCACGGTCTTCGTCTTCGGCGCCGAGAACGGCTTGTGGAAATTGACACAAACTCGGGGCGACAACCCCTTCTAATCCCTTGAGGATATGACCCCATGAGATATTCTTGCCGTCTCTCCGCGACTCAGGCCCTTGTGCTGTTCCTGTGCCTGTCCTTCCTCCTTACCCCAGCGCCCGCCTTCGCCGGCCCCAAAGCCGACACCGTCGCTGGCCTTGGTCTGTCGCTGGCGCAGGCCACGGCCGAGAGCAAGAACGTGGCCAAGGCCGCCGAGG
Source organism: Pseudomonadota bacterium (assembly GCA_018816865.1). GTDB lineage: Bacteria > Desulfobacterota > Desulfovibrionia > Desulfovibrionales > Desulfovibrionaceae > Desulfovibrio_Q. The sequence continues at coordinate 21,098 of JAHIUW010000024.1, read as the reverse complement.
ATGTGGCCAAGGACGAAATTTCGAACTGGGTGATGAGCCAGTTGGGTGGCTGGTCCGCCATCAAGGCCGTGGACAATTACAACGAGCTGAACGACAAGGTCACCGAAATCACGGACATGATCGCCACGGTGCAAAACGTGGCCTCGCAATTGGGGGCCGGCAACTACGATCAGGCCGTCATCGCCAGCACCGACGCCATCGTGGGCAAGCTGAACAACCCGGCTGTTTCGGCTATCTGGGCTGCGTCCAAGGCCGCGTACGAATCACACCTGCTGGTCCAATCCACGGGCGCGGCACGCGACATCGAGGCCCTGTACGGCATTGTGGAGCACGACCGCATGGTCATCGGCGAGACCAGCGCCGATGCCCCGGCCCAGATCAACGTCAATGCCGCCACAGTGGATTATTTTTTCCGCGACTACGTAGTCACCAATGCCGGGACCCGGGCCCTGGTCAAAAGTTATGTGACCACCGCCCTTGGCCAGGAATGGCCGGAACAGACCTGGAGCCAGTACCTCTCGGGCGCCATGGCCGTGGGTTCGGGCGTGGACACCAAACAGGCCGACGAGGTGACAGCGCTCACCGGGGAGCTGGAGAACGTGGCCCGGGGCTGGATCCGCTCCCTGCTGACCGACGTCAACAAGCAGGCCATGGTCCGCTACCGCCAGATGCGCATGGATCAGGAGCTGGCCAAGTTCCAGGACTTTGCGCAGCGCATGGGCCGTTTCGTGAGCAACGACCTGCCTCGCCTGCAGGGCCTGTACATGATGCGGGAACAAGCCAAAAAGAAACTGCCCGAGCTCAAGAAGCAGCTTGCAGAAAGCAGAGCCCAATTCCCCCCCTACGAAGCACGCATTGAAAAGGCCATGGAGGCGAAAAAAGAAGAGGAAAAGGCCTCCATGTTCACGATCCTCTCCAATAGCACCCAGGAACTGTGGGGCATCGTGACCAGTCTCAAGCGGGCCTCGGAGAGCGCCATGCACATCGATGTCGGGCTGTCCACGGAGCTGGAAGCCGAAAGCAACCGCTGGTACCAGTTGCTGGAAAAGGTCCGCGACAGATTGGACGCAGCCGAGAAAATCCTCGATGAGATCAAGGACAAATGGGCGCTGGAACACGATAAAGCGACCAGAGAGAGCAACGAATTCGACCGCCAAATCGTAGAGCGACTGCGCAAGGCGGGCAAGCTTCCCGATCCGCTGCCCGACTATCTGCAGCAACAGCCCATCGATGCCGTCCAGAATCGCGACCTCGTCATGAAAATGGCCCAGCGCTACAATATTGACACCGAGAAAGGACTCATGACCGGGGTCGAAGCCGAGGTACTCAAGCATTACAATACCGGCCGCTTCGAACTGGCCAGCGAGGCCATCGCCCAGGCCCGCACTGATATCCAAACGAGAATCAAAGGACATTATGACGGCATGATGGACGAGTTGAGCGCCTTGGGCGAACAGAACAAGAACAAGGCGATGTATCTCGGTGAAGCTTCCACGCTTCTGAATCGGTTTCAGGCCGAAGACGAAGCCTGGCTGGCGGCCGAGGTCTCCCGACTCAGCGCCATGGGTGGCCCCTTCTACGACATCGCCAGCTACGCCAGCGGCAAATGGGATCAATACAACCGTTTCCTGCAGCAGATGGAAGAGGCCCTCAGCCCCCCGTTCTGGGAACAGGGGCCTCCCAGATACGAACTGGGCACCTATACCGCCATCAGCACATTCCCCGAGGTGAAAAGCCTGACCGAAGTCCCCCGGGCCATCAAGTCACGAGTCCTGACCATGCAAGGCATGATCAATGACGAAACCATGAACAACGAGCGCCAGCGCCTGAAGGCCAGCCGACAGAGACTGGAGACCATGAAAGCCAAATGGAGGCTGTGGACGAAGCCCAGCTCGAAGGAACTGCGCTACTTCAGTGCCTTCGGCTACGGAGGAGATGACCCCGAGCAGGCCATCGACAAACGGGTAACGGCCATCAACAATGCCCTGAACGGCTGGACCGGCTATCTGCCCAACTGGGAGTCAAGAATCACCCAGCATGAACGCGCCATCCGCACCAATAACAACAACATCTCCCAGGACATCGGCTATCTGGCCCCCAAGGAAATGGAGATGACCATGTTCATCTTCAATCTGAGCCAGCACGAACGGATGCTGCGCTCCGACGATCGCGGCGAGTTGAGTCCTTATGTCTATCTCAATGACGCGGGCGAGGGTGCGCTCATGGAACCCTATCCGCACTACATGGATTCTACGGAACTGACCAAATTCGGCCAGCAGTGGCTGGTCAAGCTGCAGGCCTACAAGGAGTGGTCCTTCATCGCCAGGAGCTTCCCGGGTGTGGTCAAATGGGCGCAACAGGCCTCGAACATGGGTCACGTCACCCCGGCCACGGACGACAACATGATGTATCACTCCGCGCCCATGTACAAAAAGGATGTGGAGCAGGCCATTCAAAAGGCCAAAGACCTGAACTACGAAAAGGAAAAGAGCTGGACAGAGACTTTGGACGAGATCGCCAAGCTGGTCCCGCAGTCCCTGAGACAGGCCAAGAACGGCTGGTACAGCGAGGACCAAACCCTGAATCTGGAAGACGACGCCCTGCGCGAGTCCGAGACAGGCGAGGCCTACGCCAAGCTGCTGGAACTCCTGGACGAGTCCATCACCATGCGCGCCAATTATCTGGAGGCCCAACGCAACGCCGCGGGCGCCGCAGAGCGCGAGGCCGCCGCCAAAGCCGCCCTGGATGCCGCAAACGCAGCCGCATTGGCCGAGTCCCATGACCTGGCCGCCCAGAGCATGTTCTATATCAGCGACGTGCGCCTGAACACCCGGGCGGTCACGGGTTTCGAGCGCCAGATCACGGTCTCGCGTGACGAACTGGACAACGGCCGTATCCGCGTCACGGCCCGCCTCTCGGAGATCGAGGGCGTGGAAGCCATGCTGCTGTCCCTCGACGCCGGGCGCACCTGGGACGAGATGCAGGTCTCACGCGACATCGGCTTCGAGTTCCTGCCCGCAGCGGGGCAGCGCTACGAATTCGTGCTGCGCCTGAAACGTGGCCCCGGCAAAGACGATGTGTACATGAAGCTGCTGCAGGACGCCTGGGTGGTCTACGAGAACGTGGACTACACCCAGTTGGTGCTGAATGCGATCAAGGAACTGGCCGAGGCCTACGAGGCCCAGAGCGCGGCAGCCTTCGGCCAGCTCATCTCGCGCGACTATCTGGGCAACCGCGCCTTCCTGGAGGAAGGCGTGCGCTTCGACTTCGACATGTTCAGCGCCATCCAGCTGAAGATCTTCGTCAACCGCATCGACGTGCGCAAGGGCTTCGCCACGGTGGAGACCAAGTGGGACAAGAAGCAGATCCCGCGCTCCACAGGGCAGCAGCAGACCACCACGGGCCGCACCACCATGACCTTTGTGCCCGAGGACGGGCTGATGAAGATCAGCAACATGCGCGGCAACCTGTTGTACGCCACCCTCTCGCCCGAGATCGCCGAGGCCAGCGGCCTGTCGCAGAACGTGGTGGATCAGGTCCGCACGGCGCGCGATGAGCGCACGGCGACACAGCCCGGCGCGGGCGACACCGAGGACAGCGGCGGGGTCAGCGGCGGCTCGGCCATCAGTGTGCAGACCGCTTCCATTGTGGCGGACACCGGCGCTCCCTCGGATTGCATCGACTTCGAGACAGGTGCCCAGTCCGAACCCGCCTCGGGCACGGCAGACCTGGGCTTCGAGGGTAACATCCTATGGAGCCAGAACACCTCCACCATCCAGGAAGTGTCCAGCAGCTTCGACGGCCTGACCACGGCACCCACAAGCGGCTACGGGGCCTTTGCCGGCGAGCCCATCGTGGCGGGCAAGGTCTATGCCTTCAAGACCACCGAGGGCCTCTACGGCAAGATGCAGATCTTAAGTTCCAGCGAAACGCCTCCGGCATCGGCCATCTTCACGACCAACATCAAGTACGCGGTGCAGAGCAACGGCACGACCAACGTGCGCACCAACTAGAGCCCGCACAGCGTCCGGTTGAAGGAAAGCACAAGGCCCCGGCGAAAGTCGGGGCCTTTTTCGTTGTACAAGATGAGAAGGGAGTTGGTCGATGGAGGACCGCCTGCGGCGGAGGCCGTCTGTGGTTGGACCAACGTGTCCGCTTGCGGCGCACCCAAAAAGAGGGAAGATTGGCAGGTCAGAATCGCGGGGAGGGCAGGGGTCAGCCCAGGATGGTCGCCTGCGGCGCGCCCAAAGGGGCTGAGGGGGCAAGCCCCCTGAACCCCCTTTGGAATAGCCACGACCTTTGTGTGTGACTACCGGCTCTTTCCTTCAGTTTTCAACGGGTTGCCGACTGATGTCTGCAACCCGTTTTGTGTTTGTGTGTGAACCGCGTGTGTGGATTTGTTACGCGACCTTATTGTCATCCTTGCGGCTTTCCCTTTCGTAGACATCCATGGCGTCACGTTCGACGTCACGGAGTTTTTCCAGGTAGATTTCCGTGCTTCGACGATCGGCATGTCCAAGGACACGTTGGATACCTGGAAGCAAGGCGCCATGGTTGTCCATGACGGATGCACCTGATGCTCGGAAGCGGTGGAAGCTGTAGTAATCCACACCGGCCCGTTTGCAAGTGTTTTGGAGCATGGTATATCTGCCACGCTTGTACGGACCTTCTTCCATACTGCGGGTCTTGGCATTGTAATACCTGTGCCAGAATACCCATTCCTTGTCAGGGTCACGCTTTTTGTACAGGTCCAACAGGACTTCATACAGCTTGTCCGTCATCGGGATTTCACGCAAGACCGGTTCCCTGTTTTTGTTCTTGAACGTCTTCAGCTCGACGTACCGTTTTTCGAAGTTGACCCGTTTCCATTTGAGTCGGTGCACTTCGATGCTACGGGCCAAGGTTTCGCGCAATACCCACAAGTAAGGACGGTGCTTAGGCTTGGCTGCTTCGATGATACGATCCAGTTCTTCACTCGTCGGAGTCCGTTTCTTTTCCTTAGGCTTATCATTGGGAAACGTTTCCAGCCCCGCAAAGGGATTGTTCTGAATGAAATGCTGCCCACGTTTCATGGCCCAGGAAAACGATGCCCGAAGGACCTTTAGATCGTTGTTGCCGGCAACAGGGGTGCTTTCCTTTACCAAAGCCATTAGAAACTCATCGGCCTTCAAGCGGGTGATGGTGCTGCACGCTACATTGCCCAGATAATCCAACAGCCGTTGAGCAGCATATTTGGTCTTCTTGTAATGCGACTCGGAATATGCGCGGTCCAGCAAGTAATCCAAGCGCAGGTTCAGCAGATCAAGCAAGGCCATGTCGCCCTGGGCTTCCATCGCCAGTTGTGCTTTTACTTCCTTCCTTTTTTCGGCTTCTGCCGCTTTTGCGGCCCGTTTTGTTTTGAACCACGCCTTGGTGTGGCGCTTGCCCTTTACCATGAAATCGTACCGGTACCCTTTCCCGGCTTTGGAATAAACGGTCATAGATATCTTCCTCGTTCGGGAAGAACCACGACCCACCGCATTTTACGCCGCCGATTGCTTCGGCATTGTCGTAGACCCAGTCAACGCTTTTGCCCAAGAACGCAGCAACGTCCTTGGCAAATAATACGCGGGTCTTCAGATCGGTGTCAAAGGTCATCATTCTTCCGGGTTGTCATTTTCATCGGGCAATCACGCCCGCAAACTCAGCCAACCCTTCAGTTTAAGCACAGCAGAACCTTTGAGCACAAGGAAGAGACCACGGATATTTTCCATTTGATGCAGAATCAGCCCTGTTTGTCGTCTCCAAGACGATAAACAGGGCTGATGGTTGAAGAGCGAGATTGACGAGTCAATCTCACTCTTCAACCTGTTCCCACAAGAAAACCCCGCACAAAATGGCGGGGCTTTGATTAATGACTACAACCAAGATAAGCGTCAGACACATCCCGGCGACCGGCAGAATGGCCGGCAGTAACTTCAATGGCGTCACGCGCTTCAGCATCCAGCCGAGGCCATTCATCCCCTGCCGCATTTTGAGCGGCCTGTTGAAAGGCTTCCACAGACTCATGCTGATTGGGAGGCAGAAATCCAGTGTGATCGACGTACATGCGGTGGAACCTTTCGTGCCGATTACTGTGGAGCGTCCAACCGCTCTCCTTCTTCGTGAAGCCGCACAATCCAGCCGCGTAAGACAGTTTCTCCTGCCACTTGTCGCCCATACCTTCAGGCATGAGGTTGTGTATTCCGGGCCTGTCAGATTGACTGACATATGGTAGTGCTTTTTCCAATGCTTCTTGCTGCTGCCACGACAGGTTGTAAAGCGTTCTTGGTCTGCCGCCTTTTGTCCCATACTGGACATGAAGACTACAGCTTTCTCGGTCCCAATCGCTGATCAGATCAACTTTGGCTGCTTCTTCTCGGCGTAATCCGAGCTCATACTGTAATCTTATCTGTGCAGCGGCTCGCGGCCCGTATTCATACTTGACCTCGTTTGCCAGCTTGTCGATTGCCCCCTGCACAAAGGCGGGGGCAACCGCTTTACTATTAGCGTTGGCAATGCTTCCGCGCCTGACGTCGAAGACATTATTAGTCGGGCTAATGCCTGTATTGCCATATGTTTCGCACAGGTGACGGGCTGCAGAGAACACTTCTGCTATACGCCCGTCACCCGTGCCATTTTCTTTCATTTTGTCAGCCACTGCCGAAAAATGTTTGTTGGATATCTTAGACCATTTACGGACCCCATATCCTGCTTCTTTTAGTCTTTTTGCAAAAACTTTGGCGTTCTGCCGTATTCTGTGTTGTTTCGAGCGCGGACCGGACAGGGTTGCCCTGTTCGCGCCGTATACCAAGCTGATGGATTTTGTCATTGAACTTCTCCTTCAATAATAGTTCAGGGCAGTGCCCTGGGACAAAGCAGGTCGGACCTTTTCTGTTCGCCAGAAAATGACCTGCCTATGGCGCGTAAATGCGCCACGCAACAACCGATAGCGGAACAAATCAATGTCCGTTTCCCACTGAATGAGAAATTCAAGAAATCCATTTAATAAGGGGTGTCATCACGCAGGCTCGTTCGTCCTGCGCATATAATGATGACCATGGGGGAATTTGGGCAACGATAGATTTATAGGTATCTACCGTTTGTCCGATGGCGGGTGCTGCGTTTCAGCTGGCGTTTGGATGTGAATGTCTGCCGTTTGGAAATGAACGGCAAAGAAGTATTAGATGTTTCGGCACGTTAGTGCCAGTTTATGCGTTCATCAGTTTAGACTTTCGTCAAAACTTATGAACGCGCCTTAGTGCGTTTTACCTCCTATGTATTACAGAATCAACCTGTGGTTATGCATTAAGCATATCACGCCAGAAAATGCTTAAGCAAGTTTTGAAGGATGATTTCTGTTTCAGTCGTCATCTTTTCTCGATAATACGACGAGTGCATCTCCATGAAGATCACGCATCTTGAATGGCATTCAAGAGGTCGTGGATTCGATTCCTTCCAGCTTCACCGCAAGAAAGTTAAGGACTCCAGACAAATAATCGGAGTCCTTTTTTTGTTTTGGGTTAAACAGGGGGTTTATTGCTGGGGGGTGATCCAGTGGCCCTTCGCGTTGCGGCATGCCATACCGTAATAGGTTCGCGAGCCATGCTTCAAGAATGCATTTTGCGTGTAATTGCGACAATAAGTTCCGTCATCTAGCTTGAATGTTCCTGTGGGCGTAGTACTTCCACTCAGCCCCGTGGTTGCGTCTGTCCATACTCTGCTTTTTCCGGACTTGTTGAATTCCAGCGCTTGCTGAAGATTGTCTGTCAGAGCCTTGTGGACCTCGGTCGGGAGATTCTTCGTCGATGGTACTACTGCTACCAATTCCTTTAGAATCGGTTTCTTTTTATCTGTAAGTTGACGTACTTCCAATACGGCGAGCCCGATCGCAGGGGCATAATACCAGGTTTTCGTCTCATACCGATACATTGATGGGGAAAAACGTCTACCTCTGATAACCCAGGTGTCGAATTCGCCAGCCAAAACCTTAACCCTTTCTTTGCCAACAACGTCGCAGTTCCAGCGAACCGTATAATCCTTCATGGTACCGTTCTTCCCCCCCCAAATTCCCTTTTCGGTGAAATAAAACTCATTGCCTTCTTCCAAAGGCCACAGGGAAGAACGGTCTTCTGTGAACATGTTGTATCGCGTCGTGAATTGACGTTCCCCTACGTATGTTTGGGTTTCCCATTTAGCGCGCGGGTAAATGATGTCTGTTGGGCCGCTGGAGACGTTCCCTTGGTTGTCGACCCAGGTAACCGTATTGCTGGATACGGCCTGAACGGTTTCCCTCTTACCATCAGCATAGATGTAGGTTGTTCCGACCTCGTATGTGGGCAGCTCAGCAGATGGCATTTCCGGCACAACTGTTTTGTTGCACCCTACAATCGCCATAGTCGCAATAAGTATGAGGACTACTCCATAAAAACGAGTTGTATAATTGCTGCTAGTCATCATCTGTGTCTCTCAATTAGTATTATATTAAGTTGTTGTTTTCGTTGAAGTACAATGCGCTTGTCTTCCATTGCCCCTCTGAGGTCCGGTACGCCAATCCATTTATCTGACGACGCTCCTCGCCGATGCGTAAGTCCAAGTGGTACTCGCGGTAGTATGTTCCACTATTATCTTTGTATGTCATAGTTGGGGTCACGGTGACAGCAAGGTCGCCCGTATCGGCCTGCCATTCCTTGGATGTTCTGCGCAGGGAATTCTCCAAGGCATCTTCAATTACAGGGGTGAAGCTGGCCGGGATGTAGCCAACCATGCCATATGGTATGGCCTGTTCACCGCGATCCAGCAGCATACCGCTTCCTAAGCCTACAAAAAGTAACACGATGGCAGCAGCCACCTGTAGCATTCTGGGAAATCCTACCTTTTGTTGATAGCGGGTCGGAGCATTGATTGTTTCCAACAGCCGCTCAGGGATATCTTCTGCCAGCACGGCATTCATTTCGGCTTTGAGCCAGGCGGTGCTTCGAGAGGCTTCAAGCACATAGGCTTGCGCATCTATACTCCGCTCAATCAGCGAGTCTATTTCAGCCATCCCGACACTATCGAGTTCACCGTCCAGATATGCCTGTAATTCCATTCTATTGTATTCGTGAGTCATTGTTACTCCTCTCGAACTTCTTGTTCGTTACGTTCTCCCTCGGCCCTTGAAAAGAGTACCTTTCCAAGTTGTATCCTTCCCCGTCCAACCCGGCTGGCCACTGTCCCAGATGGAACTTCCAAAATTTTGGCCGCCTCGGAATAGGAGTATCCCTCTATGCATACCAGCATGACAGCTGAGATTTGGTCATCAGGCAACGTTTTTAATGCTCGTTTGATGTCTATATTTTCATCTGGACTGCCTGTACTTCCGTCTACGATGGAATCCGAACTGTCTTTGTCTCCGACCAAGGAGAGGTGTTCGAAGCGGACTTTTTTCTTGCGCAGACAGTCAATCCATCGGGTTTGAATGATCCGGAACATCCAACTGTCAAAGCGCGTGCCTTTGCGGACCTGGTCCAGCCGTTCAAGGGCGCGCTCACACGCATCTTGAACCAGGTCGTCCGCAATGACTGGATCTTTAGTCAGCCCCCTAGCAAAACGACGAAGTCGGGGAAGGAGGGCTACCAGCTCTTGCCGTAGCACCTCCTTCTCCATTTTATCCAAGTTAAGTCGTTTGAAGCTCAGTATCTTCATAGTGCACTGCTATTTGTCTTTTAGCTATTGTGTCTCTTCCTGATTCTCGATGTCACCCTGCTGCTCCATTTCCTGGCTCTGGGTTCTGGCCTGCTGTTGGTCCCGTGTCTGCACAGTGTCGCCCCAGTGACCAACCAAACTAGCTTCTTCTTCAGGATCGATAGAGGTCAGATCTTGGACGCTGCCCGCCTTGACACCGCCAGTAGTGCTTCCACCCTGACTTGCCTTTGTGGAACCTCCATTCTGAGATCCTCCACCACCGTGGCTTGCGTCGGGGCCATTACTGCCGTCAGGACCGCCACCATTGCCACCGCCGCCGCCATTGCCGCCGCCACCGCCTCCGCCGCCGCCATTGCCGCCGCCACCGCCTCCATTGCCGCCGCCACCGCCACCGCCATTGCCAGCAAAGGCTACGGATGCGGAGAACGTTTGGGTATCAGGGCTAAATCCGTATGGCATGGATACCATTGCAAGCATCATTATGCCCGACAACAATATTGCCAAAGCGCGTTGGAGCATTCCGTTGGAACTAGTTTCTGTGATTTGTGTGATCTGCAACATGTCAATCTCCTTTGGTCGGTGTATTGGTGTGTCTTCACTCTGACAACGTTTGAGGAGGTCGTTTTTATCCGGCCAGGATTGTTTTTTCACAGAAAAGCAGATTTGGCTGTAGTCAAATTTGCTTGGCGCGTCTCATTTTTCCAAAAGATCTTACTCTTTATGATATTTATGGTGAGCAATAAATGAGTTCGACCAACGGGTAGGCTCGGCAACACCTTTTGTATAGAGGTAATGTGATGTCCACGCTTCCTTACGATTTAGCTTGTACGTTATGTACAAACTTGGTGCCAGCTTAAGCTGGCCCCGGCAAAAAACCAAAGAGCTTTTTTAAAGGGAAGGGTCCATCCCATTACCTCTGAATAATAATTAAGCGGCATCTTCGCTCTTGCTGAAGCCGGGTCAAAATGCTAGGTCACTCTTCAAACAGGAAGAACACGCTAAAAAGAAATACTTAAATAAAATCAGTATATTGCCACACTGCTGAAATCCAGAAGCTTCCGAGTCTTCTCTTCGAAACCAGACAGGAAGAGCAATATCCTTTCATCGGCGCCGCAAGCTTAGCGGCGGCATTGACCTTCCGTGTTGACACAACTTTATATTATCACTATAATCATTTTAAATAATTGAGTTCTTTTAGTTTGCCGTGTGTGAATAAATGTGTGAATTCTGTTCCATAATCGCCATAAATGAGCTGAGATTACCAATGATAACTAAAAGTAAGTCCCCGCCATGTTAGGAAAACATGACAGGGACTAGGTTCCCAAATACGCGGTGGGTACTTTTTGGAATCCCATCACCCCCTGAGGTGAAATCTCATGCGCTTAAAGGGGACAATCTCCGGGTTCGTCTCTCAGCCCTTCTCCCATAAAGCATGGCCCGGGGTGGCCCTTGCCGCTCCAAGGCAGGCCGAACGCAGTTCGTCCTGCGGATCGGCCATGGGCCGATAATCCCTACCCAAGCCGAGAAACCCAATAGTTACAAAAAGACAGAGACTGGATCGAGCAGGGCCTCAACTTCTCTTCGCAGGCCGTTCAAAAATCACGCTGGCTCGGCGCAAAAGTCGTTCAAAACCGACTCATAGTAGACATGCGAGGTTCTGAAACGGCTTGCAGCAACAAGGCCCGCGGGAGAATTTCAACGGCCTGCCCCTCGCTAACTCGACTTGACGTCCCATGCTCCCAGTGGGAGTTTCATCCTATGCATCCATCCTATCTCACGCTCTATCACTCTGGCGAACTGGCCCGCCGCGCCGAACAAGCAGTCGCACGGTTGGCCGCGTGCGACCTGTGCCCAAGGCAGTGCGGCGTGGACCGATTGGCGGAAGAGGTGGGCTATTGCGGCACCGGGCGCTTGGCGCGAGTGGCCAGTTTCGACCTGCACTGGGGCGAGGAAGAACCGCTGGTGGGCCAGCACGGTTCGGGCACCATCTTCTTTTCGCGCTGCAACCTGGCCTGCGTGTTCTGCCAGAACTGGGAGATCAGCCGCGGGCCCGAGCACGGCGGCGAACAGGGCACCGAGGTCGCACCCAACCAGCTGGCCTGGATGATGCTGGAGTTGCAGCGCCGGGGTGCGCTGAACATCAATCTGGTCTCGCCCTCGCACGTGGCCGCGCAGATTCTGGAGGCCCTGGTCCTGGCCGTGACCGACGGCCTGACCCTGCCCCTGGTCTGGAACACGGGGGGTTATGAGGCCCTGCGCACCCTGGCCCTGCTGGATGGCCTCGTGGACATCTACATGCCCGACACCAAATTCTGGGACCCCACCATTGCCGCGCGCCTCTGCCACGCCACCGACTACCCGGACCGCGCCCGCGAGGCCATCACCGCCATGTACGCCCAGGTGGGGGACCTGGCCCTGGACGACAACGGCGTGGCCCTGCGCGGCTTGCTGGTGCGCCATCTGGTGCTGCCCCACGGACTGGCGGGCACCAAGGGCTGGATGGGCTTTCTGGCCGGGCTATCCCGGCAGACCTACGTCAATATCATGGGTCAGTACCGGCCCTGCGGTCGGGCGCACGAGTTCCCGCAACTGGCCCGGGCCGTGAGCCCCACGGAGATTGCCCAGGCCCACGAAGCCGCCCGCAGGGAAGGAATCACCCGTCTGGACAAATACAGCAATGGGCTGGTGCGCTTTCTCGCGGACCGCCTGGACCCACAATAAACCGCCCAATCCGGCCTCACCAAAAAATATTACCGGTGTCACCTTGCCCCCCCTCTTCACAGGCCGTTCAAAAATCACGCTGGCGCGGCGCAAAAGTCGTTCAAGACCGACGCATAGTGGACCTATGCGAGGTTTTGAAACGGCTTGCAGCAACAAAGCCAGCGGGAGAATTTCAACGACCTGCAAAAACTGGACAGACGCGAGTCACATATCGTAGGTTTCCTACTGCAGAAATCCTCGCCCCACGGCAACGATTGACGAATATCAGTTTCCAAATTTGTCAAGACATGGGACCCAGCCATTGATTCTCTTTCATTATTGTAAATCAGACCCAGGGCGATGCTGCGCAGTTTTCGCCCAATCAGTTGAAATTCCATCGGCATCACCCTCTGGCATTGCCCTTGAAAGACTGAGCAGGGTGTGCGAAACCGTTTGTCAGATTTGTGAATAACATCAAGATTCCGGAGTCCAACCACGGAACCCAACTCACGGAGGAAGACATGGAAACCACACCCGTTTTCAACTGCAAAAACGCCGACGACGTGCTCAAGGCCGTCCGGGACTATAATGTCAGCTTCATCCAGTACTGGTTCATGGACGTGCTGGGCACCCTGAAAAGCTTCCAGATCACCCCCAACGAGCTGGAGGCCTCCTTCGAGGAGGGCATGGGCTTTGACGGCTCCTCCATCCTGGGCTTCACCCGGATCGAGGAATCCGACATGGTGGCCATCCCGGACCCCACAACCTTCCAGATGGTCTCCTGGCGGCCCACCGAACGCCCGGTGGCGCGCATGTTCTGCGACATCAAAAACCCGGACCTGACCCCCTACGAAAACGACCCGCGCTACATCTTCAAGAAGGTCTTGGCCAAGGCCGCGGAGAAGGGCTACACCCTCTACGTCGGCCCCGAGCTGGAGTTCTTCCTGTTCGCCGATTCCAAGGGCACCGTGCCCCTGGACGCGGGCGGCTATTTCGATGCCCCGCCGCTGGACATGGGCAACGACATCCGCCGCGACATCATCTTCTCGCTGGAGCGCATGGGCATCCAGGTGGAATACTCGCACCACGAGGTGGCCGCCTCCCAGCACGAGATCGACCTGCGCTACAACGAAGGCCTGCTCATGGCCGACATCGCCACCACCTACAAGGTCGTGGTCAAGGAAGCCGCCCGCAAGCATGGCTGCTACGCCACCTTCATGCCCAAACCCGTCTTCGGCCAGAACGGCTCGGGCATGCATGTCCACCAGTCCCTGTTCAAGAACGGCCGCAACGCCTTCTTCGACCCCAAGGACCCCAACTGCCTGTCCAAGGAGTGCAAATCCTACATCGCGGGACTGTTGAAGCACGCCCGGGAATTCTGCTGCGTCACCAACCAGTGGGTCAACTCCTACAAGCGCCTGGTGCCCGGCTATGAGGCCCCGGTGTACATCGCCTGGGCCCAGCGCAACCGCTCGGCGCTGATCCGCGTGCCCATGTACAAGCCCGGCAAGGAGAACGCCACGCGCATCGAGCTGCGCAGCCCGGACCCGGCGGCCAACCCCTATCTCTGCTTTGCGGTGCAGCTGGCCGCGGGCCTGAAGGGCATCGAAGAGAATTACGAGCTGCCCCCGGCCGTGGAAGCGAACATCTTCAAGTTCACCGAAGAAGACATGGACACCCACGGCATCGAGGCCCTGCCCGGCTCCCTGTACGAGGCCGCCAAGGAGCTTGAGGCCTCGGAACTGATGAAGGAGACCCTGGGCGAGTCCCTGCACGCCAACCTGGTCAAGAACAAGCTGGCCGAGTGGGACGAGTACCGCGTCCACGTCTCGGAATACGAGATCAAAAAGTATCTGCCTGTGCTGTAGGGCGCCTCATCACGCCCTGCTTCCACTGCACAACGCAGGCCCCCGGAGCTCCCAATCCCTCCGGGGGCCTGCGCCTTTTGGCCCCCAAAGGCCCGCCCCGTTGCCCAGGGCACTCCAAGTCCGCCGGTCATGACCCCCTCCAGACGTCGGGCCAGGCCCAGGCTCCCGCACACATGCCGGAACTCGCCCCGGGCCACAGCCCGCAATCCCGCGTCCTGACTACAGCCCGCAATCCCGCGTCCTGACTACAGCCCGCAATCCCATTTCCTGACCTGAAAGCACGGCCCGCCGCCACGACCCGCTGCTGCGCCCGAATCATCGCCCGCGACGCGGCACGCTGCGCACCCCTTGCGCCCCGACTGAAACCCCGGGCAAACTCGCAATGCCCGCCCAAATTTGCCTCCAAGCGTCTTTGCTGTATGATTGTTCTAGGTTTTACAATTCCCCAGACCCGGATGGAGACCCTTCATGCCCCAGCGCAAGCCGCCCCAGGCCCGTGAGATCGACCCCCAATGGTACAAGGACGCCATCATCTACGAGATGCACGTCCGAGCCTTCTGCGATTCCGACGGAGACGGCATCGGGGACTTCAAGGGCCTGGCCACCAAGCTCGACTATCTGCAGGAGCTGGGGGTCACCGCCATCTGGCTCTTGCCGTTCTTCCCCTCGCCGCTCAAGGATGACGGCTACGACACCGCCGACTACACCGGGGTGCACGATACCTACGGCACCCTGGCCGATTTCAAGCACTTCCTGAAAGCCGCCCACGAGCGGGGTTTGCGCGTCATCACCGAGCTGGTGCTCAACCACACCTCGGACCAGCACCCCTGGTTCCAACGCGCGCGCAGGGCGAAGCCCGGCAGCAAATGGCGCGACTTCTACGTCTGGAGCACCACGGCCATCAAGTACGAGGAAGCGCGCATCATCTTCAAGGACTTCGAGACCTCCAACTGGACCTGGGACCCAATGGCCCAGGCCTATTACTGGCATCGCTTCTATTCCCACCAGCCGGACCTGAACTTCGAGAACCCCCAGGTCATCAAGGCCATGTTCCGGGTGCTGGACTTCTGGTTCAGGATGGGTGTGGACGGCCTGCGCCTGGACGCGGTGCCCTACCTGTTTGAGCGCGAGGGCACCAACTGCGAGAACCTGCCCGAGACCTACGACCTGCTGCGCCAACTGCGCAGCCATGTGGACGCCAACCACAAGGGCAAGATGCTGCTGGCCGAGGCCAACCAGTGGCCCGAGGATTCGGCTGCCTATTTCGGCGACGGCGACCTGTGCCACATGGCCTTCCACTTTCCCATCATGCCCCGGCTGTACATGTCCCTGCACATGGAGGACCGCTACCCCCTGCTGGACATCCTGGAGCAGACCCCGGCCATCCCCGAGACAAGCCAGTGGGCGCTGTTTTTGCGCAACCACGACGAGCTGACCCTGGAGATGGTCACCGACGAGGAACGCGACTACATGTACCGGGTCTATGCGGGGGACCCCCGGATGCGCATCAACCTGGGCATCCGCCGCCGTTTCGCGCCGCTGATGGGCAACAACCGGCGGACCATGGAACTGCTCAACGCCCTGTTGCTGTCCCTGCCGGGCACGCCCGTGCTCTACTACGGCGACGAGATCGGCATGGGCGACAACATCTACCTGGGCGACCGCAACGCCGTGCGAACACCCATGCAGTGGAGCGCGGACCGCAACGCGGGCTTCTCGGAGGCCAACCCCCAGCAGCTGTTCCTGCCCGTGACCATCGACCCCGAATACCACTACCAGACCGTGAACGTGGAGGCCCAGGAGAGCAACCCCCACTCGCTGTTGTGGTGGATGCGGCGCATCATCTCCCTGCGCAAGCGCTTCAAGGCCTTTGGCCGGGGCGATATCCGCTTTCTGACCCCGGAGAACCGCAAGATCCTGGTCTTCGTGCGCACCTGGGAAGAGGAAACCATCCTCGTGGTGGCCAACCTCTCGCGCTACGTGCAGTTCGCAGAAATCGACCTCTCGGAGTTCGCGGGCATGGTGCCCGTGGAGCTGTTCGGGCGCACGGATTTTCCGCCCATCGGCCTGACCCCCTACGTCCTGACCATGGGCCCGCATTCGTTCTTCTGGTTCTCCCTCAACGCCGTGACCAGCGCCCTGGACTGGAACGACCCTGCCCACGCCGAGCCCCCGGTGCTGACCAGCCCGGGCGGCTGGACCGAGACCCTGTCCGAGGCCACACGCGCCAATCTGGAATCCGTGCTGCCGCGCTACCTGGTGCGCTGCCTGTGGTTCAATGGCCGCGGACGCCGCATCAAGGCCGTGCAAGTGCGCGAGGCCCTCACGGTCTCGGGCGTCACGCCCCAGGCCTACATCACCCTGGTGGACGTGTCCTTTGTGGGCGGCGACGAGGAGACCTACGCCCTGCCCCTGGCCTATGCCGGGCCCGGCGATGCGGACCGCGTGCTGCGCGACAGCCCCAAGGCCGCCATCGCCCGCCTGCGCCTGACCGAACCGCGCGAGATCGGCCTGCTGTACGACGCCCTGGCGGATCAGGAATTCTGCAGCGCCATCCTGGACACCGTGCCGCGGCGAGGTCACCTGCAAGGCGAGGAAGGACGGATCATGACCTCGCGCACCCGGGCCTTCACCAAGGTCGCCAAGGTGCATGACTTCACCCAGCACGCGGCCCTGGCGCGGGTGGACCGCAACAACACCCTGGTGGTCTTCGGCGAGACCCTGGCGCTGAAGTTCTTCCGCCGCCTGGAACAGGGCGTGAACCCGGAACTGGAGATCGGACGCTTCCTGGATGACCGGAGCTTTGCGCACGTGGCCCAGACCGTCGGAGCCATCGAATACCGCCGCGAACGCCAGACCCCCATCACCCTGGCCGTGCTCCAGAGCTACATCCCCAGCGAAGACGACGGCTGGAGCTACACCAAGGACGTGCTGGAAGGCTTCCTGGAGGAACTGCGCCTGCGCCCCGAGGCCCCGCCCCGGGAAAACGGCACACACCTGCTGGACACCCTGGGCCAGCGCCCGCCCGCCAAGATCAACGCCCACTTCGGCTCATACATCGAACAGATGGCCGTGCTGGGCAGGCGCACCGCCCAGATGCACCTGGCCCTGGCCTCGGTGCCCCCGGGCTCCAAGGACACAGAGGCCTTCGAGCCCGAGCCCTTCACCCGGCTCTATCAGCGCGCCCTGTACCAGGGCTGCCGCAGCCGGGTGGGGCAGGTCCTGCCCGCCCTGGCCCGTGCGCTGTACAAACTGCCGCCCAACATCCAGGACGACGCCCTGTGGCTCATCGCCCACAAGGCCCAGGCCCAGGACTTCTACAAGGGTCTGTTGGACGAACGCCTGTCCGGCAAGCGCATCCGCTGCCACGGGGACTACGCCCTGCAACAGGTGCTGCTCTCGCGGCGCGATTTCGCAATCATCGACTTCGAGGGCGATATCTCACGCCCGCTGTCCGAGAGGCGCATCAAACGAAGCCCCCTGCGCGACATTGCCGGGCTGATCCGCTCCCTGCACTACGCGGGCTTCGCGGCCCTGTCCTCGGCCTACGAGCACGGCCTGTGCCGCGAAGATTCCCTGGACGATCTGCGCTCCTGGTGCCGCTCCTGGCGTTTCTGGACGGCCTCAGCCATCCTGAACACCTATTTCCAGACCCTGGGAGAGGCCAACCAGCAGGCGAACATCGTTCCCACACAGCCCGAGGAGTGCAAGCTGCTGCTGGACATCTTCCTGTTGGACAGGGCCATCCACGAACTGGAGGAGGAACTGCTCAACCGGCCCGACTGGGCGGCCGTGCCGCTGCGGGCCATCCGGCGGCTGCTGACAACCGGCGATGAGGCCTAGTGCTAACGAAACGGATTGTGTTTTTGGCCGACGGGACAGACCAAGGGCGTTCAGAAACGACCTTCAACCTTTGGCAACGCTTCTGATTGAGAGGCCGTTCAGGGATGGTCGGATGCAACCTTTTAGCGATTTGCTAACTTTCCCCCAAGGATGTTCAGGGATGGTCGGATGCAAGGCCCAAGGGAAAGTGAAATCCGAAGCGTATGAGAGCAGACGTGAAGAGTTCACTTTCCCGCAGCACACCTAAGGCGTAAGGTCTTGTAAGCTCGTAGACTCGCTAACAATTCACTTAACGACGCAGACGGCTATTCATGGACGGCCGACAGGAGGCACCATGTTGGAACTACGCTCTGGCGGAATACTAATGCACCTGACCAGCCTGCCCTCGACCCGGGGCATCGGCGGGCTTGGCCCCGAGGCCTATGAATTCGCCGATTTCCTGGAGCAGACAGGGCAAAAGGTCTGGCAGCTTCTGCCGCTCACGCCCACGGCCCTGGCCTCGCACAACGACCCCTACCACTCCATCAGCGCCTTTGCGGGCAACCCCCTGCTGATCAGCCTGGAATTCATGGTGGAGGACGGCTGGCTGGACCCCGAGGACATCAGCCCGCACCCCGCATTTCCTTCGGACTCGGTGGATTTCCGGGCCGTGTCCGCCTGGAAGGAACCGTTGCTGAACAAGGCCTACACCGCCTTCATCCCCGAGGAAGAACCCGACTTCCAGCGTTTCTGCATCGAGAACTATCACTGGCTGGAGGACTACGCCCTGTTTGCGGCCCTGCGCCAGCGCACGGGCGGCGCGCCCTGGGCCAAATGGCCCGCCCCCCTGCGCGACCGCGACCCCGAGGCCCTGATCCGCGCCCGCCAGGACCTGGGGGACGAGATCCTGCGCGCCAAGTTCCTGCAATGGGTCTTTGCCAACCAGTGGGAATCCCTGCGGGCCTACTGCCGCAAACGGCGCATCACCCTGTTCGGGGACATGCCCATCTACGTGGACCTGGAAAGCGCGGACCTCTGGGCCAACCCGAGACTCTGGAAACTGGACGAAGACTTTGTGCCCACGGTGGTGGCGGGGGTGCCGCCGGACTATTTCAGCGCCACGGGCCAGCTCTGGGAAAGCCCCATCTACGACTGGGAGCAACATGAAAAGGACGGCTTTGCCTGGTGGCTCAATCGCATCAACCGCAATCTTGAGCTGTTCGATTTCCTGCGCATCGACCATTTCCGGGGGCTGGTCGCCTATTGGGAGGTCCCGGCAGGCGAGGAGACCGCCGTGAACGGCGAGTGGGTGGACGCGCCCGCGCGCAAGTTTCTGAACGCGCTGTACGCCTCGCGCCCCAGCCTGCCGCTGATCGCCGAGGACCTGGGGGTCATCACCCCGGACGTGCGCGAGACCATGCGCGCCTACAACCTGCCGGGCATGAAGATCCTGGCTTTCGCCTTTGGCGAGGACCTGCCCAGCAACCCCTACGCCCCACACAATATCGAACCGTTTTCCGTGGTATACACCGGTACCCACGACAACAATCCCATCCAGGCCTGGTACGACGAGGAAGCCGATGCCGAGACCCGCGACCGCCTGTCCCGGTACCTGGGCCGCTCCCTGACCTCCGACGACCTGCACTGGGACCTGATCCGCCTGGCACTGGCCTCGCCCGCGCGTCTGGCCGTGATCCCCGTGCAGGACCTGCTCGGCCTCGGGGCCTCCGCACGCATGAACCGCCCCGGAAACCTGATGGGCAACTGGCACTGGCGCATGAAAGAGGGCAGCCTGACCCCGGAGATCTGCGAACGCCTGCTGGACCTGACCAAGTTGTACGGACGGGAGTAGAGAGGGGGGGGGAAGAGGGGGAAAAGAATGGATTGAGGGAGAGGGGAAGGGGCCCTTTGGAAAAAGGTCTCCCTTCCCCTCTCCCTCAAACTCCCTCTCCCCATCCCCCCAAACCTTCATTTCCTAATTCAAAAAATCTCCCCTCACTTGACCACGATGTACACAAAGCGATAGCGCAAAGGCTATGGCAAATCCTGATCACGTCAAAGAACTGCTGCAAGGCGTCGAGCACTGGAACGAGTGGTTGTATGACCAGCGCAAGCAGAACCCCGGATTCAGGCCCGACCTGAGCGAATTCGACATCTGGAGTCCGGAGGCTCAGGAGTCGGCACTGTTCGTGGCGATAAAAGAAAACCTTCAAGAGTTTGAAAACCGTGAAGTTTCCAAATTCTGGTGCCTTCTCCCCGACCTTCGGGGCATCTGGTTAGCAGGGGCGGACCTAAGCCACGCACATATGGAGGGAGCAGACTTCACAAATGCACAACTTCAAGAAATAAAATTTATAAAAGCACATCTGCAAGGGTCGATTTTTGATTATGCACAGCTGCAAAAAGCGATACTTGCTAAATCTCAAATGCAAAACACATCATTTTTTTACACGGATATGCACGGCTCAAATCTAAACCAATCCAATCTTAATGATGCACATATATTTGATACAGATTTACGCGGATCATCTTTCATCCTAGCAAGCTTACAAGGAGCAATAGTCAATGATTCAAATCTTGAAAATGCTGACTTAAAAGATGCCAACCTAGATGAAACTCTACTCGATGAATCAAACTTTAAAGAAGCAATACTGGATTATACAAGTATAAAAAAAGCAGTACTATACAGAACTAACTTTCGAAAAGCATCATTATTTGAAGTTAACTTCCAGGAATCGAACATTAATAATACTAACTTTTCAGAAGCGAAACTCCATAGAGTTTATTTTGATGATTGCTTCCTATTCGAGACAGATTTTTCAAACGCTAATTTGGATCGTATCCACTATAATGGGCAGTCCTTTTTGTACAGAGATAGTATTTACCTGACACTTGCCGCCCTTGGCGGGGTGATTTTTAGGCAGCGTTTTTGGCTGCCTTTTCCTTGGTCTTTTCATCCTTGGGCAGACCGTCCAGAAAGACCTGATTCGGAGTCCTGCCATT
>JAHIUW010000023.1 GCA_018816865.1 Pseudomonadota bacterium | reverse complement strand
GAATGGCAGGACTCCGAATCAGGTCTTTCTGGACGGTCTGCCCAAGGATGAAAAGACCAAGGAAAAGGCAGCCAAAAACGCTGCCTAAAAATCACCCCGCCAAGGGCGGCAAGTGTCAGGTAAATACTATCTCTGTACAGCCTAGGTATTCCTTCGCCAGCTTTGCGGCGTACCGGGTATCGTTCAACTGCCGCGCAACGAACCCTTCAAACCGTTCCTCAACATCTTCCATCTTGAATCTATCCAGCTTCGCCTTGAGTAGCCGCCCATCACACTTGAATTGCCGTACTCGATCCAAAACACTTTCACGTTCTGCCTCTGGCAAACATTCAAACGGTGTCCGCTTCCCTTTTATCCGTCTATTGAACTCAACGTCACACAGGGTCTTATTGGTATAGGAATCATCCAGGCAACGGCTAAAGGGGATGATGTGCTCGATATCAACGCGAGGGGTCGGACCGAACAAATCTTCAAACCCAAAGGGCTTATTCGTATAGGGACACTTCCAGTTGCATTCCTCGGCCAACAAATAGCGAAGGATATCCTCACGCGAGGGTTCCGCCCCCGAATACCGCTTCATGATCTCTTTCAGGGCATCTTTGCGACGTGCCTCATTCTTGCTGATCTTTCGAGAGATCGACTCACGCTCTTTCCTCGGGCGCTTCAAATCCCTAGCCAGTTCAACACGAATGCGCTCCGGCCTGCCCCACTTACCGACAACCTGATTCACCACTTTGCGCAACTCACTCAGGGACCTCATGACGATGGGGTTGCGAACATCGGACAAGGCCTTAGAAACCGGTGGCAACTCATCCCACTCGGCAAACTCCATGGCTTGGGGATAAATCTCCTTTTTCACCGTGGCGTAGCGCCCCCCTTCTTCCATCAAGGCCAGCATCCGGTTGATCGCCCGCAGGGAATGGCCCATGTATCCTGATTCAAGAACCACGTTGGGCAATTGCTGAGCAGCGCCTTCGCTCAATCCCCACGCTTTCATACCTCTACGAACCAAGGCTTCCTCGTTCTGAATGGTCAGAACGTCTTCAACGAGTTGGTTGCAATCATCGGTTGTAAGGTTGTCCCATCGCTCACCGTAAATTTTGCGTAAGCGAGCGGCAGTCGAATTGCCGGGCAGCGAGTCGGCCCCGCCCAACTCAAAATTGAATTTAATATTTCGCTTTAACCCTAAGATTTTCCTGATTGTTGAAAATTTGAGTTTGCTGAACTTTTCCAATTCATCCAAAAGGATCGACCGCTGCTCACTATCCAGCGGCAACACTTCGCCGTGTGGAGTGATTATTTCCAGATCGTTCACCTTTTGTAGCAATCTGAAGCGTTGTGCACCCAAATTTGCCATGGGCGCGCGATGCGCTCCGGTTTCCAAGGAACAACAGCCCACGTTCCCCTTTTGACTTTTCAGAGGACGCTGGTCGAAGATGGCGTGTCCGATTTCGTTCAAGGCGTCCTTGTTCAATATTCGTGGGTTGAATTCGCTCTGCGCCTCCCATATTTGCGCAAATTCCCCCTCTAACATGGTCCGGGCTGTCCACCGCCCCCTAATTCTCTGCTGATGTGGGTCAAGCGAAGCAAAATACGCCCCAAGAGACTCTGCCCCCGTCAACTTCATTTGCGTTTCCAAATCCTGAATCGCCGAGAGGACAACACCTTGTTCTTCACGATCCTCAGTTGTCCCCTTGCGATTGCTCTTGAATCCCCGGCGTTGTGCGAGGTGATAGATGGCCCTGCCTATCTCATGTGGAGCAAGCGCGACATTTAGAGCCTGGGATCGCAACACATATGGCAACAACGCACCAGAAGACGGCGCAACGCAAACACCATCCGCCTGATTTTTCGCAAAATTTAAATATAATTCATTGTCCAACGCCTTGAAGTAGTCATGGCGGGCAGTAGCGTTATCAATCTCGCCTTGCGGCAACAAACCATGACGCATGAGGGTATGCAGCAACTTCACCTTGCGCCGTCCTCGGCGTTCCAACTGCCGACGCCGCATTCGCTTTTCTCTGCGATTGGCATTCAACAAAGAGTCCTTACCGGACATGATGTCTGAATCATTCTGAACAGGTGCCGTAAACACACGAGAACCAGCGCTGACAATGCCACAAGGCTTCCCCTTGCCATCCAAATCAATAACAGCCCAACCTATTGAATTGGTACCCATATCAATTCCCAACAAATAGGATATAGCGTCTTTGACCATCACATCCCCCTTAACTTCCAGCGTAGTTTGCCTCTCTTGACATTATCGACTTCTTATATAGAATCACAAGCGAGTCAAATCACAACAAGGGGCTTTGCCCCGCAAGGTTAGCCTACGGGCATCCTATGGCGCCCTCCCAGTCGGGGGCGCTTTTTTGTTCATTTACACGCCCCTTTTTCCCAATTCAAAACCACTTTTTTGCGATAAAAACCCCTTTTCAACCCGGTTTAAACCACCTTTTTGAGGGGTCACTCCAGATTTTATTCAAAAAACATAACTAGCTGAATATACTCCCGATTTTGCGCTAATTTGCGCTTTTAACCCAGTCGCAAAACCACTAAAAAGCACTAATTAGTGCAATCAATTTAGCACGTTAGTTGACTTACCGAGTTGTCTACGGGTTATATTCCGGACCAATCGTGAAGCATCACGTTCACAACAACCGGAGTTCACATGGCTACAGACCAAATACTGCTCACCATCCAGGAAGCAGCCAATATATTGAGGGTCCACCGGGCCACTGTCTCGCGCATGATCGACTATGGCGAGTTGCCCTGTGTTCTGGTACGGTCGCGCAAGCTCATCCGAACCAGGGATTTGCTGCTGTTCATTGACAATCAAATAGATGAATGACGGGCGGATGCTCCGTGGAGACTAGCTAATGGCAACAGTCACTATCGCGGCGCGTTCGCGTATCAATGGAAAAAGCTATGTGGTGCAATACCTCGACCCGGATACGGGCCGAAAAAAATACCATGCCACGTTCCGGCGACGGGACATCGCTCAACAGGAAGTCAACAAGCTGCGCATCATCCTTGATGACGGGCATCTTCCTGAGACGAAGCGCAAGCGCAAAGAGCGCACGGGCAAGACCTTTGGGGATGTCGCGGAACTCTGCCGCGATGAATGGCAGCGGCGGGCGCAGGAAGGGGATTTAAGCCCCAAGACTGCCGAGGATTATATGATCTTCCTTAAGCCGCTTCTCAAGCACTGGGAAAAGGAACTGATCGCGACCATCAGCGAAAAAGACATCCTCGACTACCGTGCGGCATTGGCGGAAAGGAAATCAAAGGTCCTTTCAAACCGGCGCATGTTCATTGTGAAGCAGGTATTCGGCAAGGCCAAGAAGACAGGCATCATCAAGGAAGACCCCACGGCGTACATCCGCTACCTGAGCGAAAGCGAGCACGAGCGCAAACGCTTCATGTCGCCCAAGGAAGTCGCCAAGCTCTTGAATGCAGCGACCAAGACCCGCGCCAAGCATTATCTGCCGCTGGCAATCCTGCTGGCCGTGGAGCATGGGGCGAGCAAACAGGAAGTTCTGGACCTGAAATGGGAAGATGTATCGCTGGATGTCGGGGAAACGGGCATTATCCGCTTCCATCGGACCAAGAACAATATGAACCGGGTCCAGCGGATCATGCCCCGCACGTATGAGGCGCTTGTCAGGCGCAGGGACTTTCTGGCCCTGAAACGCCGCACACGCGACATCAAAGTCATTGACGACCATGTGGTCGGACATCTGGACGGAAGCCGTCTAGGGACCTTCAAGGCCGCATGGAAGCAGACCTGTGCCTTGATCGGCTTGAAGGACTTCCACTTCCACGACAACCGGCACACGTTTTGTTCCAACATCATCAGGGCGGGTGGCTCACTCAAACACGCCAAGGAGATGATCGGGCACAAAACGCTGCGAATGACGGATCGCTATTCTCATTTGGAGAGTGGTGGAGAGAACCCGATTCAGGATTCGCTGGCGGTGCTGTACGGAGCTACGTCGTGACCAGCGGACACATAGCGGACACAAAAGCAAAATGGCCGATTTCAAAGAAAAAGGGTCCCAAGCTAAACACTTGGAACCCTTAAACTTTCTGGTCGGGATGAAATGATTTGAACATTCGACCCCCTGAACCCCATTCAGGTGCGCTACCAGGCTGCGCTACATCCCGACGATTGGTCCCACGCTATCACGCGCGGGAAAGACTTATTAGAGCGCTGGCGTTCATAAGTCAACAGCAAAGTTGTCCCGGCCACAGGTTTCATTCATCTTCGCATTTCCTGAGGGGCGGGTGACGCGTCCATTCGATGAACCCCCAGATCGAAAGGCCGGTGTAGATGATGAACAGGAAGGCCTGGGCATAGATGCCGTTGCGGACGTTCACCGTGATCCAGCCCGAGTTGGCCACCACGAAGAACACGAAGCCCAGCCTGCGTTTCTTGATGTTCAGCACCACTCCGGTCACGGAGAGACAGGTCAGTAGCCAGGTCAGGGCCGTTTCCATGGGTCCTCCTCGGTTTGCCCACAGGATACCCCATCACCCCGAAATCAGCCAAGAAAAAACCCCGGTCACCCGGGGTTTCTATTATTCTTTGTCGCTCAGCAGCCGCCTCAGTTCCAGAAGCTCGTCCCGGACCTCGCGCTTCAGGGAGGGTTCCAGGCCCCCTTCGCAGGGAGCCGATTCGCTCTCGCCACGCAGCTCCTGCTCCAGGCGTTTGCGCGCACCTTCGATGGTCAGGCCTTCTTTATGCAGCAGGTCCCGCAGGCGCTCCAGGAACGCCAGGTGATCGTCGGTGTACAGGCGCTGGCCCTTGATGGTGCGGATGGGCCTGATCTGCGGGAATTCGGACTCCCAATACCGCAGCACGGACGTGTTCAGTCCGAGCATCTCGGCCGCCTTGCCGATCCGGTATGTCCTCCTGCCCAACATCTGCATTCCCCAAGAGTCATCTGTTCATGAACGCCTTCAATGCAGCGCAGGCTAAGTCCGCTCCATTGCAAAGGCAAACTAGGATGCAGTAAAACACCTCGCGCCAACAACGGCAAGTCAGTTTAGCGCTGCCCTTCCTAGGGGCGTTCTAGAATAGTCAGATGCGAGGCGCTAGAAAAGTACAAGTTTGCAGCGTATTTCGCATACGTAAAAATTTGAACTTTTCGCAGCAACAAAGCAGATGGCTGTTATAGGACGCCTCGTTAAACCCTGACCGGCAGCGCCTGTTGCAACCCCTCGATGACCTTGGAATGGCGCTTGTCCACTTCCTTGTCCTTCAGAGTCTTCTCGGCATGGCGGTAGGTCAGGCGCACGGTGACGTTGCGCACGTCCCCGCCGTCCGGCTCGTAGAGGTCCACCATGGTCACATCCTGCAGGATATCGACCTTCATGGCCTCGATGGCCTGGATAATCCGGGCCACGGTCAGCCCATGGGGCGCGATGACGGTGATGTCGCGACGCACGGGCGGGTAAACGGCCAGGGTCTTGAAGCCCGGGGTCAGGGCCTCGAACATCTCGCGCAGCAGGTCGGCGTCCAGTTCGCCCAGCCAGACGTCACGGCGGGCGTTGTAATGATCCGCCACCTTCTCCTGCACACAGCCCAGCAGCCCCACGGCACGACCACCCACAGTGACCTGGACGCAGGGCTCAAGGTAGGCGTGGCCCTGCACGGTGGCAAAATCGGCCTCGGGCAGCCCCAGATGCGTCAGCAGATGCTCGACGAACCCTTTGAGGTCCTCGTATCCGGCAACGTCCTCGGCGGGCCAGGGCCAGCGCTCGCGCTCGCGACGGCCTGATACCAGCAGCGCCAGGCGCGTGGGCTCGTTGACCGTGGTCTCGGAATGCTCGTCGGCCCAGAAAACGTGTGCCACTTCGAACAGGCGCAGACAGCGGGAACCGTGGCCCACATTAGTGCGCACGTTGCGCAGTAGCCCCGGAGCCAGCACCGTGCGCATCACGTTCTGGTCCTCGGACAAGGGGTTCATGACCGGTACGCGGCCCTCGCGGGGCAGGCCCAGAAGGTCCAGGTCCAGGTCGCCCACAAAGCTGTAGTTCACGGCCTCGCGCAGGCCAATGCCACGCGCCCAGTGCTTCAATTTCATGGAAAAAGCGTAGCGGGTGTCTTCCCTGCCGATGGAGTCCAGGGACTTGGAGACATGGGGCAGCACGGCGGGGATACGGTCCATGCCGTAGACGCGGGCTATCTCTTCGAACAGGTCCACCTCGCGCTCCAGGTCCAGACGGTGGCTCGGGGCCTCCACGGCCCAGTCGGCGACCTTGCCGTCGTCGACCGTGCAACCCAGGCCCGTGAGGGTCTTGCGGCAGAACTCCTCGGAGAGCGCGATGCCGAGCAGCTTCTCGGCACGCTCGCGGCGAAAGCGCAGGTTACGGTTGCCCCAGGGACGCGGCTCGGCCACGCACAGGCCCGGCAACAACTGGCCACCGCCGTATTCGGCCATCAACGAGGCCGCGCGGTCCAGGCTGAAGCGCGCCAGGCCCTGGTCCACACCACGTTCGAAACGGTAGGACGCCTCGCTGGGCAGGCCCAGGCGGCGGGCGGTGCGGCGGATGGTGGGCGGGTTGAAGACCGCCAGTTCCAGGAAAAGGGTGGAGGTCCCGTCGTGGACCTCGGTCTCGGCTCCGCCCATCACCCCGGCCAGACCCACGGGGCGCTCGGCGTCCCAGATGAGCAGGTCGGCGGCGGTGAGCTTGCGCTGCTGATTGTCCAGGGTGGTGAAGACCTGCCCGTTGCTGGCCTGACCCACGCGGATCATTCCGCCCTTGAGCAGGTCCAGGTCATAGGCGTGGTTGGGGTGCCCCAACTCGAACATCACGTAGTTGGAGATGTCCACCATATTGCTGATGGGACGCTGCCCCACGGCGATCAGGCGATAGCGCATCCAGGCCGGGGCCGGGCCAACCTTGAGGCCCTTGATCACGCGGCCCTGGAACAACGGACACTGGGCCGGATCGTCGATGACGACCTTGACCATGTCCGAGCAGTCCTCGCCGGATTCGTTGAGCGTGAGCGTGGGCATGGTCAGGGGCAGACCATAGGCCAGGGCGGTCTCGCGGGCCAGACCGAGCACGGAGTTGCAGTCCGCACGGTTGGGGGTCACGCCGATGTCGAAGACCACCTGGTCCAGGTTCAGGGCGTCCGCCAGGGGGGTGCCCACGGCCAGGTCCTGGTCCAGGATCATAATCCCGGCGTGGCTGTCGCCCAGACCCAACTCGTCCTCGGCGCAGATCATGCCCATGGAGGGCTCACCGCGCAGCTTGGCCTTCTTGATTTGGAAGTCGCCCGGCAGCACGGCACCGATCTTGGCCACGGCCACCTTCTGGCCCTGGGCCACGTTGGGTGCGCCGCAGACGATGGGCAACAGTTCTGCCTCGCCGACGTCCACCTTGGTCACGGACAGCTTCTCGGCCTCCGGGTGCGGAGCGCACTCCACCACGTGGCCGACGACCACGTTGGCCAGATGCTTAAAGGGATGGATGACCTCTTCCAGCTCAAGGCCGAGCATGGTCAGCTTGTCTCCCAGTTCCTGATCCGTGCCCCCGAAGGGCACGAATTCCCGCAACCAATTCAGACTCAACAGCATGGATTATCGCCTCCGTCGGAACGGCCCATGGCCGACCGCGAGAATTTTCTTAAAAAACGCCGCACAGCGCGTACGGCAAGTCGTCCTGCATACCCGGAATCGCCCTGATTTTCAACTCGCGCGCGTTGGGCGCTGTCGACCGCCGGAGCAGATCAAGAAAAGGCCCCGAACCTCTCGGTCCGGGGCCCTGGATGTCGTTGTGGCCAAGTCTTAAGAGAATTGGGACAGGAAACGGATATCGTTCTCGAAGAACATGCGCAGGTCGCCAATGCCGTATTTCAGCATGGCCACGCGCTCCACGCCAAGACCGAAAGCGAACCCGGTATACTGCTCCGGGTCGTAGCCCACGGCCTTGAAGACCTCGGGGTCGATCATGCCACAGCCCAGGATCTCCACCCAGCCGGTCTGCTTGCAGACCCGGCAGGGCGCCCCGGCCACTTCCCCTGCGCCGCCGCAGATGCAGCAGCTGATGTCCACTTCGGCACTGGGCTCGGTGAACGGAAAGAAGCTGGGCCGGAAGCGAACGCGTGTGTCCTTGCCGAAGATCTGCTGCAAAAACGACGTCAGCGTTCCGCGCAGGTCGGCCATGGACACCTCGTGGTCCACCAGGAATCCTTCGATCTGGTGGAACATGGGCGTGTGGGTCAGGTCGGAGTCCCGGCGATAGACCTTGCCCGGCGCCACCGCGGCCACGGGGGGCTTGCGCTCCATCATGGTCCGGATCTGCAGGGGCGAGGTGTGGGTGCGCAGCACCACGTTATCCGTGACGTACAGGGTATCCTGCATGTCGCGGGCGGGGTGCTCGGGCGCCAGGTTCAAGGCCTCGAAGTTGTACCAGTCGGTTTCGATCTCCGGCCCGCTGACCACCTCGAACCCCAGTCCGGTGAAGACCTGACAGATCTCCTCCATGACCAGGGTGATGGGATGCAGCGAGCCCATGGCCGGGGTGCGCCCGGGCATGGTCGGATCAAACCGGGACAGGGAGGCGTCGGCACCGGCGCGGGCCAGCTTGGCCTCGCACTGGGCAAACAGCTCGGTCAACTCCGTTTTCACGGCGTTGCCGGTCTTGCCGACCAGGGGCTTGTCCTCAGCCGGGAGGTCCTTCAGGGTCGCGAGCTTCGCGGCCAGAAGGCCCTTGCGACCGAGAAACTTGACCCTGATCTCCTCAAGCCCGTCGCTGTCGGACGCGCTTGCCAGCGCGTCCTTCAACTCCGGGACCAAGGCCTCCAACTCCGTGACGAGAATCGAACCCGCTTCGGACACGTTAGCTGACCTTGGACTTTGCGATCTCGGCAATCTTGCCGAAGGCCTCTTTGTCACGCACGGCGATGTCAGCCAGGACCTTGCGGTTCAGCACGATGCCGGCCAGATTCAAGCCGTTGATGAGCTTGGAGTAGGACAGGCCGTGAGTGCGCGCGGCGGCGTTGATGCGGATGATCCACAGCTTGCGGAACTCACGCTTGCGGACCTTGCGATCCCGGTAGGCATAGACAAGGGCGCGCTCAACGGTCTCGCGAGCGGTGGTGTACAACTTGCTGCGTGCACCACGATACCCCTTGGCCATCTTCAAATATTTCTTGTGACGCCGCTTGGCGACTTTTCCGCGCTTGATTCTCATCGTTCGTTTCCTCCTTATACCTGCGTACCTGGGTCACCCCGGCCTGGCAGGCAGAACGATCTGTGTGTGAATGGAAAAAAAACTACTTTTTCAACGTGGCCTTGGGCACCATACGACGCACGGCGGCGACGTTGGTCGAATCAACCAGGGCGGCCTTACCAAGACGGTTCTTACGCTTCTGCGATTTCTTGGTCAGGATGTGACGGAGCCCCTGGCGACGGCGAGAGATCTTGCCGGAACCGGTCAGCTTGAAACGCTTGGCGGCGCTCCGATTGGTCTTCATCTTGGGCATAATGCTCTCCTTGAAGTGTTAACAATGCACCACAACAACAATGCTCCGGGCGTCCCGGAGCGCTGGGGAAGGCCAAAGCCCACCCCAAGTATCTGCATCACCGCGGACCCGCGGCGTTTGCGTCTGGACCCGGAAAACGAGCGGCTATGGCACCTGCAGCTTGATGGGAGCCATGAGCAGGCTCATGGTCCGACCCTCGGAACGCGGCGCCTGCTCGACCTTGGCGAGATCGCCCACGGCTTCCACCATCCGCTCCAGGATCATCAATCCGCGATCCTTATGCACGATCTCACGTCCCCTGAAGAACACGGTGACCTTGACCCGGTCGCCGTTCTCAAGGAAGCGCAGCACGTGCTTCAGCTTGGTGTTGAAGTCGTGTTCATCGGTCTTGGGCCTGACCTTGATTTCCTTGATCTGGACGGTGGTTTGTTTCTTACGGGCCTCCTGCTGCTTTTTCTGCAGCTGGTACTTGTGCTTCCCGTAATCCATGATCTTACACACCGGCGGCCGAGAGTTCGGCGCAACCTCCACCAGATCAAGACCCAGATCCATCGCAATTTGCAAAGCGTCCTGGGTGGCCATAATGCCCGCTTGTTCACCGTCCGCCCCGATAACACGCACTTCGCGAACGCGAATCTGCCTATTACACCGGGTTTGGGGAGCTGGTACTGAAGCTATAGCTCATTCCTCCTCGTTTGAACGGCTCTTGGCATTCCGCCAGAACCATTCCTGCGGCCTCATCGATATTTTTGAGGCCGAGATTGTCGCCCCGCAGACGCACATTCACGCCGCCGGACTCCACTTCTTTATCCCCTATCACAAAAATGTAGGGGATTTTCTGCACTTGCGCTTCACGAACCTTGTAGCCCAATTTTTCATTGCGTAAATCCGCCTCGACACGCACCCCACGCTCACGCAGGGCCGTCAAGGCGGTTTCGGCAAATTCCTTCTGGGCATCGGTCACGGTGACAATCCGCGCCTGGACTGGGGACAGCCAGAGTGGGAATGCACCGGCATAGTGCTCGGTCAGCACTCCGATGAAGCGTTCGACGGATCCCATGATGGCCCGATGGACCATAACAGGGCGGTGCCTTTCACCGTCATCGCCGATGTATACCATGTCAAATCGTTCTGGCAAGGTGAAATCCACCTGAATGGTGGAGCATTGCCATTCACGCCCCAGACAGTCACGCAATTTGACATCAATCTTGGGACCATAGAAAGCGCCGTCGCCGGCATTAATTTTATAGGGCAGGCCCATGTCGTCCATGGCGTCCATCAGCGCGCTGGTGGCACGCTCCCAATCCGCGTCGGAACCGATGGACTTCTCAGGACGGGTGCTGATCTCCATGACGTGTTCGAAATCGAACAGGCCCATCAGCGCCTGAATCCAATTCATAACGCCCTTGATCTCGTCCTGCAACTGGTCCGGGCGACAAATGATATGCGCATCGTCCTGGGTGAACTGGCGCACACGCAACAGGCCATGCAGCACACCGGACATCTCATGGCGGTGCACCACGCCGAACTCGAAATATCGCTTGGGCAGGTCGCGGTAGCTCTTCATGCCCGTATTGTAGATCATCATATGCGCCACGCAATTCATGGGCTTGACGCCGTAGGGCACATCGTCGATCTCCGTGAAGTACATGTTCTCACGGTAGTTCTCGTAGTGGCCCGAGGTCTCCCAGAGTTCGCGCTTCAAGAGCTGTGGGGTACGCACGATATCGTAGCCGCGCTTGAGCATCTCGTGGTTCACGAAGTCCTCAAGGATGGTCCGCAAGAGCGCGCCCTTGGGATGCCAATAGGCCATGCCCGCGCCGCCCTCCTCGTGGAAGCTGAACAGGTCCAGGGCAGGGCCGAGCTTGCGGTGGTCGCGTTTCTTGGCCTCTTCCAACTGGTCCAGATGCTTCTTGAGCCCCTTTTCCGAGGCAAAGGCGGTGCCGTAGATGCGCTGCAGCATCTTGTTCTTCTCGTCCCCGCGCCAGTAAGCTCCGGCCACGGACATCAGCTTGAAGGCCTTGAGCCTGCCGGTGGAGGGGATATGCGGGCCGCGGCAGAGGTCCGTGAACTCGCCATGGGTGTAGAGGGAAAACTCCTCGCCGCCCAGGTCGTCCATGATCTCGCCCTTGTAGTGCTCGCCCAGACCCTCGAACAAGGACTTGGCCTCGGCCTTGGAGACCTCCCGGCGGGCAAAGGACAGATCCTGCCCCACGCTGCGATGCATCTCGGCTTCGATGGCCGCAAGGTCGTCGGGAGTGAAGGGGCGCTGGTAATCGAAGTCGTAGAAAAAACCGTTCTCGATGGACGGGCCGATGGTCACCTGGGCCTCGGGGAACAACCGCTTCACGGCCTCGGCCATGATGTGGGCGGCGCTGTGACGAATCACGGCCAATCCCTGGGGGGTGTCCTCGAACACGGGCTCAAGCTCGGTGCAGTCGTCAGCGATGGGCCTGGACAGGTCCAGGGTGGCTCCGCCACAGACCGCGGCCACAACCTGCTTGAATTTCTTCTTGGACAACGCCCTTTGCAGGACATCGCCGCAGCTGTCGCCCGGCTGCGCCTCGATCACTTCTTCGGCAACGGAAATCTGCACGACTCGTCTCCCGATGTAGTTTCCTTATTATAGGACTCGGTCCTTCCAAAAACAGAAACAAATGAGGGAGGCCGGAACCTCCCTTGATAGTATGAAAATTTGGTAGGCCCGAGCAGATTTGAACTGCTGACCCCTTGCGTGTCAAGCAAGTGCTCTCCCCCTGAGCTACGGGCCTACCCTGCGATTTGGAAGAGCATCTATATTGCCCATGGCCCTGGGTGTCAAGCAGATAACGGCGTTTTTTTCCAGCCGCCCAGAGGCCCGCCACGCTCCCGACCGTCCGGGCCTGACGTGCGTTGCCAACCCTTTGCAGCCGTTGTACATCATTGCAACAGAAACAAGGAGTCCCCATTGCCCCGGCAGCACCCGTTGTTCTCCGTCATCACCCCCAGCCGGGGGGATCGCCCCCGGGCCCTAGCCCAGGCCATAGCCAGCGTGCGGACCGCCGCGGAGCAAGCCGCCCAGGGACTGCCGCCCGGCGGAGTGGAGATGCTGGTGGGTTACGACGGGGTCAGGGGTCCGCGCAACGGCCCCCAAGGCGAACCCGCGCCGGACTTCGTGCGCTTCTTCGATCTGCCCCGCGACGGCAATTTCGGTAACGCCATCCGCCAGGCCCTACTCAAGGCCGCGCGTGGGCGCTTCGTGCTCTTTGTGGATGACGACAACGCCCTGACCTCCGAGGCCTTCAACATCTATCTCCAGGGCCTGGAACACGAGATGCAGATCGGACGCATCGACGTCAGCCGGGCCTTTGACAAGCCTTTTCTGCCCGAGGACATCACCGAGGAGATGCCCGCCCTCATGCCCGGAGACAAACCCGGCAGCGTCCTGATCCGCCAGGGCAACATTGATCCCCTGTGCCTGTGCCTGTCCCGCGAGCTGGTCTGTGTCCGCTGCGACGGCTGGCGGGGCGAGGGTGGATATGAGTCGGACTACCTGAATATCCTGCGCTACAGCCGACGCGCCCACTCCGTCCGCCAGACTGCCCAGCTGGTGGGCATCTACGATGCGGGTTGCGGTCTGGACGACGCGGGCCTCAACCCCAGGCAACACCTCCTCGCAGGCCCGA
The DNA here is from genome assembly GCA_018816865.1 of Pseudomonadota bacterium. Lineage (GTDB taxonomy): Bacteria > Desulfobacterota > Desulfovibrionia > Desulfovibrionales > Desulfovibrionaceae > Desulfovibrio_Q. Next base: position 149,832 of record JAHIUW010000023.1, on the reverse strand, counting down.
AGTCCCGCAAAGACACTCCCTGAGCGATCAACCCTGGCCCCGGTGGCTGAAAAAATCCGCTCATCCAGGCCCGGTACTGGACAAAAAACGAATCCAGACTTAGTTGCTGCACGTTGGCAACGACACCAGACAGACAAGCTCTTCCGAACGAGCAAGGAGAATTACAATGGAGATCGCAACCGATCACAAATGCCCTCACTGCGAAAAGATTCTGGAACCCTGGGAAGGACCGCCTGAAACAGGCTGGGGTCTGATCCTGGTCTGCAACAATAACCAGTGCCCCTACTTCAGCTGCTCCAACGAGACCGTGGCCCAGTATCAGCCCGATTCAAAAGTCGGCTTCCGCTATGCCGAGGACCCGAACAACAACTACATTTCCTTCAACCTGGCCTCATACTGCGGCAGTTCCTTCATGGACCTGGTCAAGCAGGACCAATAGAATTCCAGCAACACGCTGTCCGGCCCGCAGCAAACGCCGCGGGCCGTTTCCATTTATTCATTCCCGATCTTGTTTATTCCTTACCCAAACGCTATAGTCAGAGCCTATGCCACGCAACCCCTCCCCGTTCAAGCATTCGACACAACGTCGCTATCTCCTGTTGCATGGCATCGGCCTGGCCGCACTGTTCATCGCCTTCTCACTCGTCAACCTCTGGCTCGACAAACGGGCGGTCACGCGACACGAGGCCATCTTCATCGAGCAGCAATCCCTGGAGGTCCAGCTCGCGCGCCAGGCCGTGCTTGAGCACATGAACGAGCCCCTTTCGGCCATGGAGATCATCTCCGCGCATTCCTTCACCGAATACGAAGCGGGGCTGCGCGACACGGCCTCCATGAAGACCCTGCTGGACACCACAACCCTGCGCGTGTCCTCCATGCTGACCATGGCCTATCTGGACGCACCGGGTTCGATTGTCGTCCAGTCCGGCGGCCATGCCACAAGCGGGGTGCTGACCCCCCTGATCCTGGATTGGGTCGAGACCTACTGGCACGCCCTATCCGATGGCCGGGCCGTTGGATTCGTGCCCCCGCTGCACATCACCGCCGACACCCAGCTCATGGGCATGATATTCCCCGTCCTGCACCAGGGGCGCTTCGCCGGTGTGCTGGCCGGTGTCGTCGACCTGAGCCGGGTCATCGACGTCTACATCGCCCACATGCGCTCAAGCGAGAACGGCGCGGCCTTCGTGGTGGATGACCGGGGCATCGTGGTCTTCCACCAGAACAAGAGCTTCATCGGCCAGAGCGTGAACGACGTCTTTCTCAACAACTCCGCCAGTCTGCAGGATATGTACGGGGTCATGACGCGCCGGCTATCCGGCTCCGGAGATTATCTCTTCCCCCAGCAAGGCGCCCCAGCCATCCGCAAGCTGGTGGCCTGGCACACCGCCCCCCTGGTTGACCGCAAACTGATCATCGCCCTGGCCGCCCCGGATTCCGAAGTCAACGCCGCCCTGGCCGACATCCGCCAGGAACGTCACCTGATCGGTGCCCTGCTGCTGTTGTGCGTGGGACTCATGGCCTACGTCGCCTACCGCAAGGCCGTGCAGCCCGACCTCCAGGCCAGCCATCGCAAGCTGCTGGACATCATCGAGTTCCTCCCGGACCCGACCTTCGTGGTGGACCACGAGGGCCGGGTCATCGCCTGGAACCGGGCCATCGCCACCATGACCGGCGTGCCCGCCAAGGACATGCTGGGCAAGGGCAACTCCGAGTACGCCATTCCCTTTTACGGAGAGCGGCGGCCCGGCCTGCTCGACCTGGTGGCCAAGGACTACACAGAACTGATGGGCCGCTACCATGACGTCACGCGCGACATGCACACCATCTATGCCGAGGCCTTCGTTCCCAATGTCTACGGGGGCAGGGGCGCCCATGTCTGGGCCACGGCCTCCCAACTGCTGGACCGCGACGGCAACGTGCTGGGCGGCATCGAAACCATCCGCGACATCACCCACCGCAAGATCGCCGAGCAGCAACTGCGCCAAAGCGAGGAACGGTATGCCCTGGCCGTACAGGGGGCCTACGACGGCATCTGGGATTGGGACATGGAGGCGGACAGCATCTATCTGTCCCCCCGCTGCAAAGAGATCATTGGCTTCAAGGATTCAGAATTCAAAAGTCTTCCAGGCAACTGGCAGTCCCGCGTGCACCCCGACGACCAGAAACACTCTCTGGCCGCCGAGGAAGACGTCCTCGCCGGACGCCAAGTCTCCTTTGCCGTGGAATACCGGATCCGCCACAAGGACGGCAGCTACCGCTGGGTCCTGGACCGCGGCACCGGCGTCAAGAACGACAGCGGCAAGGTCACCCGGATCCTGGGCGCCCTCTCGGACATCAACACCCGCAAGGAGAACGAGACCGTCTCGGCCATCATGCTGGCCATGTCCAGCGCGGTGACCACCACCCGCGACCTGAAGACCCTGTACGCCGCGGTGCACGAGATCCTCATCGAACACATCGGGGCCGAGACCTTCTACATCGCCCTGGTCGATCCAGAGCGCGACCTGATTGATTTCGTCTACGCCAAGGACCCGGACCACGGCCAGCCTTGGGAACCCGTGCCCCTCAGTTCCCTGGAAGGCCAAAGCCTGACCCTGGCGGTCTTCAACCGCGCCGAGCCCCTGATCCTGACACGCGAGCAGCAACTGGCCTTAGGGGTGATGGGCACACCGGCCGAGATCTGGATGGGCGTGCCCCTGAAGATCAAGGACAAGGTCATCGGCGTGATGGCAGTCAACGACTACCATGACCCCAACCGCTATACCAAAAAGGACCTGCGCCTGTTGTCCTCGGTCTCCGAACAGGTGGCGCTGGGCATCGAACGCAACATGAACGAAGAGCAGCTGACCCACCAGGCGCTGCACGACGACCTGACCGACCTGCCCAACAGGGCCCTGTTCATGGAGCGCCTGAGCCGGGCCTTGCGCCGTTGCGAACGCCGCAGCGACTACCGTTTTGCCGTGGTCATGATGGACCTGGACCGCTTCAAGATCATCAACGACACCTACGGCCATCTGACCGGCGACGAGGTACTCAAGCAAACGGCCCAGCGCATCACGCCCGCATTGCGCTCCGTGGATACCCTGGCCCGTCTGGGCGGCGACGAATTCGCCATCCTGCTCGAGGAATTCGACAAACCGCAACAGGTCATCCACATCGTGCGCCGCATCCAGGAGGCCGTGGCCGCCCCCTTGATGGTGGGCAACTCCGAACTGCGGACCACGGCCAGCGTGGGCATCGTCGTCAAGACCGGAGACTACGACAACACCGAAGCCCTGCTCCGGGACGCGGACATCGCCATGTACCAGGCCAAGCAGCAGGGCAAGGGGCTGTTCCGGGTCTTCAATCGCGCCATGCACCTGGCCGCCATGACGGCCATGGCCCTGGAACACGACCTGGAACGGGCATTGGCCGCAGGCGAGTTCAGGCTCCAGTACCAGCCGATCTTCGATATCCAGGACGGGGCCCTGAACGGGTTCGAGGCCCTGATCCGCTGGGACCATCCGCAACGCGGTCCCATCTCCCCGGGGGAGTTCATCCCCGTGGCCGAGGAAACCGGCATCATCGTGCCCATCGGCCAATGGGTCCTGGAACAGGCCTGCGCCACCATGGCCGCGTGGCTGACACTTCCCGGCCAGAGCAACCGCCTGAGCATCTCCGTCAACCTGTCCGCTAAACAGGCCTCGCACACCAACCTGCTGGCCATGGTCCGCCGGACGCTGCACAACACCGGCCTGCCGGCGCAACGCCTGAAGCTGGAACTCACTGAGACCGCGGTCATGGAATCACCCGACGCGTCGAAGATGATCCTGGAGAGGCTGAAGGTCCTGGGCCTGCAGGTGGCCATCGACGACTTCGGCACCGGCTACTCGTCCCTGTCGCATCTCTCGCGGTTGCCCGTGGACTCCCTGAAGATCGATCACTCGTTCATCGCAGGACTGGGCAAGACCGAAGAGGACATGGAGATCGTCAGGGCCATCGTGGTCCTGGCCCAGGCGCTGGGACTTGAGGTGGTGGCGGAAGGCGTGGAGACAGAAGAGCAGTTGCGGCAGGTCAGGGAATTGGGTTGTGACATGGTGCAGGGCTTTTACCTGGGGCGCCCCATGGATGAATCTGCTGCCAGGGCCCTGTTGCAGCGCCCTCCAGAAAAACTGTCGGGCTAGTTACCGCCGATCAGCACCGTCAGCCTGTTTGCTCCATCGCGCTGGGAATACTCCCAGCCATCCACAAAATTGCGCACCAGATGCAGGCCGAACCCGCCGTGCTCGTCGCCGTCCAGCCCCTGACGGCGCTCGGCCTCCTGCGTGGGATCGAAAGGCCGGCCCCGATCCTCGAACATCAGGCTCACGGCCCCGTCCCGGACAGTCACGGTCACCCCCACCCCGCGCCGCTCGTCACCCGCCACATGGCGCACGGCATTGGACAGGATCTCCTCCAGCACCAGCTCCAGCACATAGCGCGTCCGTTCGGCGAGGGCATGCCCGTCCGCAAAGGCCCTGACCTGAGCCACGCAATCCGACAGGGTCTGCCAGTCCCGCCCCATCTTGAGCGATATGGCCGTATTCGCCATTTCCCTTCTCCCGGCCGGGCGGCCTCAGTCGAACAAGGCCAACGCCGCAGGGACATCCGCCGCCACCGCGAGCATCCTGTCGATCCCGGCGATGCGCAGGCCCTCGGCCACCAGTTCCCGAGGTCCGGCCAGGACCAGTTTGGCCCCCGTATCGGCCAAGGCCTTCTGGGCCTCGATGAACAGACGCATGCCCACCGAGGCCATGAACTCCACACCGGACATATCGAGCACCGTGTCCCTGCCCGCATGGATCACCATCTCCCTGAACAACCCGGATGCCGCCTGCACCCCGGCGGAGTCCATGCGGCCTGTCAGACTGACAAGGGCGACATTGCCGACATCTTTGACCAGAATGACTTCCACTGCTGCCCTTCCTCCTTGCGGCCAGAACAACCGTCAACAGGTAATGTATTATTAGCTATGATCTTGTTCTTTTTGTTCAATTCTTGTAACAAAACCGTCAGAATCAATGGAGGCTTGTCCGGCCCCGGCCTCGGGGAGTGGCGGGACCTGTCTGCCTGCGGGGGGAAATTATTTCAAGATCTCCCATGATCATTGAACATTCCCTATTGATTTTTCCCTTGGAATACGATTTCAGTTATGCCCAGTTAACGGGCAAGAGGCAACCCTGTGAGTTCACGCGCCACCCATCGACTGTCCTGGGGACGCGCCATGCTGAATCAACTTTACCGGAGGTGTTTCATGAAACGTTTTGCGTTGTTGTTCGCGCTCATCCTATCCATCGCCCTGATGGCCGGTTGCGGCGACCAGAATGAAGAGAAAGCCGAGAAGACCCCTGAGACAAAGGCCTCTGACGTGGCCAGAGGGACGGCCACGCCTGGCGTCCTGCGCCTGGCCATGGATGCCGACCCGGTCTCCCTGGACCCGCATGTCCAGCTGTCCGGCGGCATGCTGCAGTACTCGCACATGGTCTTTGACCCCCTGATCCGCTGGACCAAGGACATGCAGTTCGAGCCCCGCCTGGCCACCGAGTGGGTCCGCATCGACCCGCTGACCGTGCGCTTCACCCTGCGCCAGGGCGTCAAGTTCCACTCCGGCAATCCTTTCACCGCCAAAGACGTGGTCTGGACCGTGGACCGCCTGAAGGTGAGCCAGGACTTCAAGGGCCTGTTCGAGGTCTTTGAGTCCGCCGTGGCCGTGGACGACTTCACCGTGGAACTGAAGACCAAGGTGCCCTATCCGCTGCTGCTGAACATGGCCACCTACATCTTCCCCATGGACAGCGTGTTCTACACCGGCACCGACGAGTCCGGCCAGCCCAAGGACGCCATCGTCAAGATCGGCCCCTCCTTCGCCCTGACCAACGAGTCCGGCACCGGCAAGTACCAGGTCACCGCCCGCGAACAGGGCGTACGCATGGAATTCACCGCTTTCTCCGGATATTGGGATGAAAAATCCGGCAATGTCGACAAGATCATCCTGACCCCCATCAAGGAAGACGCCACCCGCGTGGCCGCCCTGCTGTCCGGCGACATCGACTGGGCCATGCCCATTCCTCCGCAGGACTACGAGCGCCTGGAGCAGGATGCCGGCGTCAACCTGATCACCATGCCCGGTTCGCGCATCATCACCCTGCAGCTGAACCAGAAGCGCCGCCCCGAGTTCGCCAACAAGCTGGTGCGCCAGGCCATCGTCTATGCCGTGAACAACGAAGGCATCGTCGAGAAGATCATGAAGGGCAAGGCCATGGCCGCCGCCCAGCAGGCCCCCGAGGGTTACCTGGGTTACGTGGCTGAACTCACGCCCCGCTTCGACCTGGAAAAGGCCAAGCAGCTGATGAAGGAAGCCGGCTATGAGAACGGCTTCACCTGCACCATGATCGCCCCCAACAACCGCTACGTGAACGACGAAAAGATCGCCCAGACCTGCGCCTCCATGCTGGCCAAGATCGGCATCACCGTCGAGCTGAAGACCATGCCCAAGGCCCAGTACTGGGATGAGTTCGACGCCCAGGTCGCCGACATCCAGATGATCGGCTGGCACCCTGACACCGAGGACTCCGCCAACTACACCGAGTACCTCCTGATGTGCCGCAACGCCGAAAAGGGCCTTGGCCAGTACAACAGCGGCGACTACTGCAACGCTGAAGTTGACAAGCTGATCAACGACTCCAACGCCGAGACCGATGTCGCCAAGCGCACCGCCATGCTGCAGCAGGTTGAGCGCATCCTCTACGACGACGCCGCTTACGTGCCCCTGCACTGGCAGTACCTGTCCTGGGCCGTTTCGCCCCGCGTCAAGAACGCCACCGATATCGTCAACGTCATGGACTTCCCCTATTTCGGGGACCTGATCGTGGAGTAATGCTCCAAGTCTTCCGGTAAGATGTGCGGGGGGTTGCCAAGAACACCACCAGGGTGTAAGCCCCCCACCACCCCGGAGGTTTTCCACGGCCCGCAAGCCCAAACTGGACTTGCGGGCCGTATTGAAGCCTCGGGTCAAGCCAACGCATCCGACTTTAGATCATGCAGACCATGCAGGTGGCTTTCTTCCCATGGCCTGCTAACCCCAAACCCACGAAATCAACCATGTTCGCTTTTATCGTCCGCCGCATCGCCCAGGCGTTGATCGTCATGCTGGTCATCAGCGTCATCGGATTTGCCATCAAAAAGGCCGTGGGCGATCCCGTCCGCGACCTGGTCGGCATCTCGGTCTCCGTGGAAGAACGCACCAAGATCGCCGACAAGCTGGGCCTCAACGACCCCATGCCCATCCAGTGGCTGCGCTTCGTGAAGAACGCCGCCCACGGTGACGTGGGCCAGTCCTTCTTCTTCAAGAAGCCCGCCATGGAGGTCATCATCAAGAAGGCCCCGGCCACCCTGGAACTGGTGTTCGTCTCCTCGATCCTCATCATCCTGATCTCGATCCCGGTGGGCATCTACGCTGCCGTCAGGCCGACCACGCTGCTCTCGCGTTTTCTCATGGGCAGCAGCGTCGTGGGTGTCTCCATCCCGGTCTTTTTGACGGCCATCATGCTGATCTACCTCTTTGCGGTACAACTTGGCTGGCTGCCCTCCTACGGGCGCGGCGAAACCGTGCGCCTCTGGGGTTTCTGGGACACGGGACTGCTCACCCGCGACGGGCTGAGGCATCTGATCCTGCCCAGCTTCTCCCTGTCCTCGGTCATGCTGCCGCTGTTCATCCGCCTGGTGCGCGCAGAGATGAAGGAGGTCCTGGAGGCCGAATACATCAAGTTCGCCCGCGCCAAGGGCCTTGCACCCTGGCGGGTCCTGCTGGTGCATGGCTTCAAGAACACGCTGTTGCCCGTGATCACCGTGGGCGGCGTGCAATTGGGCACCATGATCGCCTTTACCGTGCTCACCGAAACGGTGTTCCAGTGGCAGGGCATGGGCTTCATCTTCCTGGAAGCCGTGGAGCGTGCCGACTCGTCGCTGCTCGTGGCCTATCTCGTCTTTGTGGGTGCGATCTTCGTCTTCGTGAACACCCTGGTGGACATCATCTACGGCATGGTGAACCCCATGGTTCGCGTCACGGGGAGGAAGTAGCATGGGCAGACTCAAACTGTTCAGGGAATCCTTCTTCGTCTACAGCTTCTTGCGCGATCCCGTGGCCATCGGCAGCTTCATCATGCTGCTCTTTTTCCTGATCGCCGGTTTTTCAGCGCCCCTGACCGCGCCCACCAATCCCTATGACACCGCCCAGATCGACGTCATGAACTCCGAGATGCCCCCCGTCTGGATCCCTGGCGGCAGCCCCGACTTCCCGCTGGGTACCGACGCCCAGGGTCGCGACATGCTGTCCACCATCCTCTACGGCACCCGCGTCTCGGTGCTCATCGGGCTGGGTGCCGTGGCCCTGCAGGCCTTTCTGGGCATCTCCCTGGGCCTGATCTCCGGCTACACCGGTGGCCGGGTGGATTCGATCCTAATGCGCGTGGCCGATGTGCAGCTTTCTTTCTCGACCTACATGGTGGCCATCTTCCTGGGAGCCATCTTCCAGACCGCCCTCGGGGTGGGCTACTATGAAGACGTCGCGGTGCCGTTCCTGATCATCGTCATCGGCCTGGCCGAATGGCCGCAGTACGCCCGCACGGTGCGCGCCTCGGTGCTGGCCGAGAAAAAGAAGGAATACGTGGAAGCCGCCCGCGTCATCGGGCTGCCCGCCTGGCGCATCATGTGGCGCCACATCCTGCCCAACACCATGACCCCGGTGCTGGTCATCTCCACGGTGCAGGTGGCCAACGCCATCATGAGTGAAGCCGCCTTGTCGTTCATCGGCCTGGGCATGCCCGTGACCAAGCCCTCGCTGGGTTCGCTCATCAAGTCCGGCTTCGAATACATCTTCAGCGGCTCGTGGTGGATCACCCTGTTTCCCGGTCTGGTGCTGATCGGCCTGATCCTGGCCATCAACCTGCTGGGCGACTGGATGCGGGATTTCTTGAACCCCAAACTCTACAAGAACTAGAGCCGTGAAAATACAGCCCGAACACCAAGGCGAGGACAAGCTCCTCGAGGTCCAGGACCTGACCGTGAAGTTCGCCCTGAGAAAGGGCATCCTTCCGGCTGTGAACAACGTCAGCTTCACTCTGAACCGGGGCGAACGCCTCGGACTGGTGGGCGAATCCGGGGCCGGCAAGTCCGTGACCGGGTTTGCGCTCCTGAACCTGATCAGCAAACCTGGATTCATCGATTCCGGCAAGGTCCTCTTCGGAGGCCGGGATATCTCGGCCCTGAAGGATGATGAGATGCGCAAGATCCGCGGCGATCGGATCAGCATGATCTTCCAGGACCCCATGATGACCCTGAACCCGGTGCTGACCATCGGTACGCAGATGGTGGAGACCATACAGGCCCATCGCAACATCTCCAGGGCCGAGGCCGAAAGGATCTGTCTGGACAAGCTGCGCAAGGTCTACATCCCCTCGCCGGAAAAGCGGCTCACGCAGTATCCCCATGAATTTTCCGGGGGCATGCGCCAGCGCATCGTCATCGCCATCGCGCTGTTGCTCGAACCCAGCCTGATCATCGCCGACGAACCCACCACCGCCCTGGACGTAACCATCCAGGCCGAGATCATGGACCTGTTGCTGGAGCTGTGCGAGGTGCACAACATGGGGCTGATCCTGATCACCCATGACCTGGCCGTGGTCTCGCAGGTCACCCAAAAGATCGCGGTGATGTATGCGGGCCGGATCATCGAGATGGGCCTGACCCAGGAGATCGTGACCAACCCCCTGCACCCCTACACCCAGGGTCTGATCAAGGCCCTGCCTCAGGCCGGCCCCAGGGGCGCCCGACTGAATCAGATCCCCGGCATCATGCCCAGCCTGTACAACATGCCTTCCGGCTGCGCCTTCAATCCCCGCTGCACCAAGAAGCTTCCTCTCTGCTGCGAGGAAATGCCCACGCTGTCCTCTCGGGAAAGCGGCAGCCTCGTAGCCTGTCACTGCGTGTAGGAGACCAATGATGATAGTCGAACCCCAAACCCCCAAGCATCTGCTCGAGATCAAGAATCTCGTCAAATATTTCGATATCTCCGGCGGACTGCTAGAACAGCTGCACCTCAAAGGCGGCCGCATTGCCCGCAAGAGGACCGTGGTCAAGGCCGTCAACGACGTCACCCTGAGCATCCTGCCCGGCGAGACCCTGGCCGTGGTGGGCGAGTCCGGCTGCGGCAAATCCACCCTGGCCCGCACCGTCCTGGGCCTGTATCCGCCCACCTCCGGCGAGATCTTCTACGCCGGCCAGCGCATCGACGGTTTGTCCCCCAAGGCCATGATGCCCTACCGCACCAAGATGCAGATGGTCTTCCAGGACCCCTACGCCTCGTTGAACCCGCGCATGAGCGTCCGCCAGATCCTGGAGGAGCCCCTCAGGTTCCACCATCCGGAAGTCTCGGGCAACGATGTGCGCGACAAGGTGGCCCAGGTCATGACCCAGGTGGGTGTGCGCCCGGGTTGGGCCGACAACTACCCCCACGAATTTTCCGGCGGTCAACGCCAGCGCATCAGCCTAGCCCGCGCTCTGATGGTGGACCCGCAGTTCATCGCCGCTGACGAGCCCATCGCCGCCCTGGACGTGTCCATCCAGGCCCAGATCCTGAACCTGCTCATGGACGCCCAGGAGCAGCGCGGGCTGACCTACCTGTTCATCAGCCACGACCTGTCGGTGGTCAAACATATCGCCACCCGCGTGGCGGTCATGTATCTGGGCACCCTGTGCGAGCTGACCACCACCGACGAGCTGTTTGGCTCGCCGCTGCACCCGTACACCCAGGCCCTGCTCTCGGCCATCCCGCGCCTGGGCGTCAGCAAGCAGGGCAGCCACGTCAAGCTCACGGGGGACGTGCCCACGCCCATCAACCTGCCCTCGGGCTGCGTGTTCCATGGCCGCTGCACCTTTGCCCAGGACCGTTGCCGGCAGGAGATCCCCACATTGATCGAGCCCGAAACCGGGCGCTTCGTGGCCTGCCACGGCGTGCAGGAAGGCCGCCTGTAGCCTGCGTCATGGCCACCCCTCGCCCCTGGACCGTCTATCTGCTGCGTTGTGCCGACGGATCGCTGTACTGTGGGGTGACCACGGATCTTGAGCGACGCATCAGGGAACACAACTCGGGCAGTGGGGCCAAATACACCCGCTCGCGCACGCCCGTGACCCTGGCCGCCAGCGCCGAATTCTCGGACCGCAGCACTGCCTGCCGCATCGAAAACGCGGTCAAGCGGCGTCCCGCCCAGGACAAGATGAGCTTTCTGGCCAGCATGCACCAGGATTGCGGCCTGCCCGCGCCACCGGCCGCCGAACAATAATCCGGCCCGGTCTGCGCCCTTGGAAAAGGAAGCCCTTCCGTGTATACTCGGACATCCATACCGCCCCAACACATCCGGAATCCCACACGCCAAACAGCATGAACATGACCGACATCGAACAGTATTGCAGAAAGATCAGCAAAGACGAGATCAACGAGCTGCCCCTTGGGGGCTACCAGGGTGAGATCATGCTCGTGACCACGGAGGAGGAGGCCCAGCAGGCCGTCGCCGAGATCGCAGGCGAGCCGCTGCTCGGGTTCGACACCGAATCCCGCCCGGCCTTCAAGAAGGGCATGTATTTTTTGCCCTCGCTCATCCAGGTCGCCACCCGCGAGAAGGTCTACATCTTCCAGCTTTCCAAGACACCCTTCCCCGAGGCCCTACGGGCCATCTTCGAGGACAAGGCCGTCGTCAAGTCCGGCGTGGCCGTGCGCGACGACGTCAAGGACCTGCAAAAGCTCACGCCCTTCAAGGCCGCCGGGTTCCTGGACCTGGGGGCCGTGGCCCTGGAGCACAAGCTGGAGACCCACGGCCTGCGCAATCTGGCCGCCAAGTTCCTGGGCATCCGCATCTCCAAGGCCGCCCGCTGCACCAACTGGGCGAACCAGAACCTGTCCAGCGCCCAGATCCGCTACGCCGCCACCGACGCCTGGATCAGCCGCGAGCTGTACCGGAGCATGGACAGGGCCGGGCTGATCCAGGTCAACGGCAACGGCCAAAAACCTGGCAAGACACCCAGAAAGAAATAAAGGCCACTCTTCCTCAGGGAAGCAGCAACGAGCCCCATGCCGGATCACCGGCATGGGGCTCGTTGTTATAATACAATCTCAGCGCTATGATCCTTTCGGCTTCTTTACCGTTTGCCCCAGCCAACACAGATTCAGCAGAAGGCTGATGCCCAGCAGCACCTTTGACCAAAGGGGTGCGGAGTTCTTCATCAGTGAATCGGGGACCTTGTTGAGACCATCCTGGTCCACCGCAACATCGAACGTCAGCTTATGGCCAAGCCCGGCATTCACATCCACATGCCATGAACCTTGCACATCCGGCAGAAACGCAAAACGGCCCAGGGCATCCGTGCGCCCGTTCATGAACTCCACCACGGCATCCGCCGGAGAGAACACCAGGACCTCGGCATAGGCAACGGGTTCGCCCGATGAAAACCGGGCCTCAAAAGCCACGGTGCTCATGGAATCAAGAGGCACGTAGCTGAGTCCATGAGCCTGGGCCGTTCCACCGCCGACACCCGTCCCGGACAGGCAGAGAACAGCCAACAGCACCGCTTTTATGATTGCCGACATCGCTAAAGGACTTCGAAAATCAGAACCGAGCGAATGACATGGCTGTCGTAGTCCTCGGTCTGCTTATCCAGCACATGCTGCGTACGAACCATCCAGACTCCCGGAGCACTGATCTTCACCCGAGCGAGTCCCTGACCATAAGGCTCCGTAAAATAGGCATAGGAATTGGACGCATCAGTAAAGCCGTCATAGGTAGCCATCACGCTCTCCACGGACACGGGCTTGCCGTCGAACAGAACCTTGACGACCAACTCTTCACCAGGTCGCACAAGACTGGGGTCGGTCTGGGGGATGATCTCCAAACGCTGCCCCAAGGGGGTCTTATAACTCTGGTCAGGACTGCCCACCGTGATCAATGTCTTGCAAAATTTTTCGTACTTGCCACTCGAGATAACACCCTGAAGCCCTTTTTTTGACTGCTGCTTCCAACCGGACGTCGTATTTGTCCAGATCATTCCCTTGCGGTGACCAGCGATGATCGCCGTCCCTTGGGCTTGGGGATTGATCTGGCCATCAAGGGTCAGCAGCATATCGTTGGGCGACAGCTTCAGTGGCGTACTCTTGCCCGCCAGGAGCAATTTGGCTTCGACCTGTTCCAGCGGTTCCATCTCCTCACTGATCATGAAAACATGAGCTGAAACGGCACTGAAGGGCAGGATTGTCCCCTTCTCGGCATGCAGGCTGACGGGTTTGATCAAAAATTCATGGGCTTGGGCCGCACCAGCCAGCATGACCACCACCAAGGCTAACGCACTCATACAGATAAATTTTTTCACTCTTTAATACCTCACGTATAATATTATATAAATCGTAAGCATTAAATCGATACGAATTCTATTTATAGATGTCAACACTTGCCTGCATCGCTTTCCAACTACAGCCACGGGGCGCACGAATGATTCGGGATTGAAAGACAAAGCGCTGCCGACCATTCAGGTCAGCAGCGCTTCGCGCATGATTGTGGACAAAACCGAAATCAGCGAATCAAGTGAACCGACTCCAGCCTTGAGGAAAGAGTCCAGAAACAATTATCAGCAACAAAAACGGGGCTCAAGAGTGCGCCAGAAACTCCACGGCACGCAGCTCGGAATAATACGGCCCCGCCGCGCCGTTCAGGGCGAAGCCCACGTGCCCGCCCGTCTGTGGGGTCTCCAGATGGACGAACTGGCTGGCCCGGGCCAGATCCTGCGGGTAGCACTCGGGGGCCAGAAAGGGATCGTCCAGGGCGCTGAGCACCAGCACCGGCACTCGTATGCCCTCCAGCACCCGCAGACTGCTGCACCGGGCATAGTAGTCCGCCGCATCTGCAAAGCCGTTAAGGGGCGCGGTGTAGGCCTCGTCGAACTCATGGAAGGTGATCATCCGAGACAGACGGTCCACGGAAACCCTGTGCGGAAAGATCTCGTGCTTCTCGCGCACCTTGTGGCGCAGACTGCGCATCAGGTAGGCCTGATAGACGCGCGAGAAGCCCCGCTCCAGCACCAGGGCGCAGGCCGCCAGGTCGCAGGGCGCTGAAACGGCCACCCCGCCCAGGACCTGCGCAGGCACCCTCTCCGGGTTCTCGCCCAGATACTTCAGGATCTGGTTGCCACCCATGGAGAACCCCAGCAGCGCGGCCTGAGCGTAGCCCCCCACGGCGATGGCCCGGGTCAGGGCGCTGTGCACGTCGTCGGTCTCGCCACTGTGGTAAAACCGCGCCAGGCGGTTCATCTCCCCCGAACAGCCGCGATGGTTCATGGCCACGCAGTCCCAACCCGCCGCATTCAGGGCGCGGACCATGCCCCGCAGGTACTTGCGCCGCGAGTGGCCCTCCAACCCGTGGATGACCAGGGCCACGCGCGCGGCCCGCTGGCCGCCCGGACCAGCGGCCAGGCTCCAGTCCAGATCCAGGAAGTCGCCGTCCGGCAGGTCCAGGCGTTCACGGGTGTAGTCCACCGGCGGCACGGGGCGGCGCAGCACCGGGTACAGGGTCTGGAGATGGCCATTGGCCAGCCAGGGCGAGGGCGTGTAGGGGGAGTGTTCAAGCACAGGCATGCTGGCACTATAGCCCTGGAATCTCAAAAGGCAAGAGTGACGTGGGGTTGCAGCATGAGGCTGGATTCTATTGCGTTCTGCGCATCTTGAGGCTAGTTTTTTTAAATGAGCGCAATCACCACCTCGGTCTTCGACCTATTCAGCATCGGCCCCGGCCCGTCCAGTTCGCACACCATCGGCCCCATGCGTGCGGCCCACGACTTTCTGACGCGGCTGCGTGAACTGCCCGCCACCGACCTGGCCCGCGCCACCAGCTTGACCGCGCGGTTGTTCGGGTCCCTGTCCGCCACGGGCGACGGCCACGGCACGGACAAGGCCGTACTGGCCGGACTGCTGGGGCACCTGCCCGAGTCCGTGCCCCAGGAACTGCTGGAGGCCCTGCTGGAGCACCCCAAGGAACTCCATCCCCTGCCCGTGGAAGGCTGCCCCGTGACCCTGGGCCCCGGCACCGTGATCTTCGACAGCCTGGAGCACAAGCACCCCTTCAACAACACCCTGGTGCTGACCCTGGAGGCAGGCCACGAGCCTCTGCTGGAGATGGAGTACTACTCCCCCGGGGGCGGATTCATCCAGTGGAAGGGCTGGCAGGAGCCGGACCTGGGGACGCCGCCGCATCCCTACGAGACCATGGCCCAATTGAAGGAACAGCTGAAATCCAAGGGCCTGCGACTGCACCAGCTGATCCTGGAAAACGAAAAGGCCCTGCACGGGCGCAATCAACGCGAGATCTTTGAACAGCTGGATCGCATCATCCGGACCATGGAGAACGCCGTGCGCCGGGGCTGCGAGACCGAGGGCAAGCTCCCGGGCTGCATCGGCCTGTCGCGCAAGGCACCGATCCTGGTGCGCCGCGCCACGGAATCCAAGCACAGCGCCGACCGCTTCCTGATGCTGCTGGATGCCTACGCTATGGCCGCTGCCGAGGAAAACGCCGCCGGGCATGTGGTGGTCACCGCGCCCACCTCCGGCTCCTCCGGGGTCATCCCCAGCATCCTCTACGCCCTGCACAACCACATGGGCGTCGAGCGCCAGACCATCCGCGAGGCCTTTCTGACCGCCGCGGCCGTGGGCTTTCTGGTCAAGCACAACGCCTCGCTCTCCGGGGCCGAGGTGGGCTGCCAGGGCGAGATCGGCACGGCCAGCGCCATGGCCGCCGCCATGCTGGCCTACGCCAAGGGCGAACGCTTCCAGGTGGCGGAAAACGCGGCGGAGATCGCCCTGGAGCACCACCTGGGCCTGACCTGCGACCCCGTGGGCGGCTACGTCCAGATCCCGTGCATCGAGCGCAACGCCATGGGCGCAGTCAAGGCCTACAACGCCTACCTCATGGCCACCCTGGGCGACCCCTCGACCCAGATCATCGACCTGGACAAGGCCATCTGGGCCATGAACCAGACCGGGCGGGACATGCTCTGCAAGTACAAGGAGACCAGCCTGGGCGGCCTGGCCCTGAACAACCCCAAGTGCTGATCCCCAGCCAGCGGGCGCACAACAGCAGCCGGCTCTCTTGAGCAGGCCGCAGCCCTAACCCGGGCGGCCCCAGCCGCGCCAGACTTTTCCCCAACGCCCCGTGCACTGCCTTGGGGCGTTCTCATTCCCGCTCCCTACCCACGGCATGGGCACCCCACCGCCTTCGCCCTCCCCGGGCACGAGCCCTGACCCGTCCTCGCAACAACGAGAACCCTTCGCTGCGGCTGATGGTTATGGAATTTATGCTGCTGCTGTGCTATGGGCTGAAGAACCCGGAGAAGGCGCCGTAAAGGGCGGCCTTCGAGATTCAACCCAGGGGCACACCCCCTTCAAGGAGAACCGCATATGGCTCAATACAAATCACCCAAACCGTGGAACCCCTATCTCTGTGGGGGACTGAGCGGACTGCTCATCGTCCTGTCCGTCTGGGTCACGGGCAAATACTTTGGGGCATCCACAAGCTTTGTCCGCTCGGCCGGGCTCATTGAGCAGTTGTTCGATCCCGAACGGGTGGGGTTGATGGACTATTTCACCAAGGTGACCCCCACGATCGACTGGCAGTGGATGTTCGTGGCGGGGATCTTCGCGGGCTCGTACCTGGCCGCCAAACTGATCGGCGGATTCAAGGTCCAGGCCGTTCCGGACATGTGGCAGGCCCGGTTCGGCCCCGGCGTGGGCAAACGGGCCCTGATGGCCTTTTTCGGCGGCATCCTGGCCTTGTTCGGCGCGCGCCTGGCGGGCGGCTGCCCCAGCGGCCATGGCCTGAGCGGCACCCTGCAGCTGTCACTCTCCGGATTTATCGCCCTGGCCTGCTTCTTTCTCGGGGGCCTGTTCATGGCGCAGATCATCTACGGAAGGAGGGGCAAATGAGTCTGTACTATGGATTGATCACCGGAATCCTGTTCGGTTTCCTGCTGCAGCGCGCCGAGGTCATCCGCTATGACCGCCAACTCGGGGCCCTGCGGTTGACGGACATGACCATCGTCAAGTTCATGCTCTCGACGGTGCTTGTGGGCATGGTCGGAATCCATCTGCTGTTCGACCTGGGATTGGTTGAACTGGACATCAAGGCCGCCGTGCTTGGCGGCAATGTCCTGGGTGGGCTGGTGTTCGGCCTCGGCTGGGCCATGCTGGGCTACTGCCCGGGAACCTCCGCGGGCGCCCTGGGCGAAGGACGCTGGGACGCCCTGTGGGGCATCCTCGGGATGCTGGTCGGCGCCGCACTGTATGCCGAGGCCTATCCCGCGCTCAAGGTCACGATCCTGACCTGGGGCAATCTGGGCGAACTGACCCTGCCCCAGCTGCTGGGCGTCAACCACTGGCTACTCGTCGTGCTGGCCTGGGTCGGTGGCATCGCCCTGTTCAGATGGTTCGAGCGCAAGGGGCTGTAGAAACATCCTTGCAGGGAGCCTGTGGCCTCGCCCAAGGCCCGCGAGGCAGGAAAAGCACGGGTGAAATCAAGGGACAACCCCACGGACAGACAAACCGTTGACGTGTCAACGGTTCTCAGCCGTCGTCCGGGCCGACCTTGCCACGGTCCTTCTTCAGGCTGGCGCGCTGTTTTTTGGTATCCAGACGACGGAGCTTGGAGCCCAGGGAGGGCCGCGTCTTGCGCCGTGGCTTTGGCACTTTCAGGGCCTCGGCCAACAGCTCGGCAAAGCGTTTGATGACCAGTTCCTTGTTGGCGGCCTGGCTGCGCGTGTCCCGCGCGGTCAGGCGCAGGGTGCCGTCGCGTCCGATGCGCGTGGCGAGCTTGTCCTGAATCCGGGCACGCTGGGCATCGGAAAGCGAAGGCGACAGGCCCACGTCGAAGACCAGGGTCACGCTGGTGGCGACCTTGTTCACGTGCTGTCCCCCCGGACCGCCGCTGCATGCGGCGGTGAACTGCAGCTCGTCCCGGGGGATGCTCAGCTGCGCATTGATCAAAACAGAATCCATCTGATCCTTGACCTCTCTTATCCTATTAAAATACTAGGTCACCAGCGCCACGATTCGGCATTGACCCCTAGCAAACAAGTCTTATACTCCCCCTCCGAACCAAGCAAGGAGGACTCCTGATGAAGATTGCCATTCCCACCAAAACCGACGATACTGGCGTGCACGTTGTGGACTCGCATTTCGGACACTGTGAATTTTTCACCGTCCTGACCCTAGACGACGAGACCAAAGAGGTCACCGTCGAGGAACATGTGGCCGCCCCCTCGGGCTGCGGCTGCAAATCCAACATCGCCGCCACCATGGCTGCCGAGGGCGTGACCATTCTGCTGGCCGGCAACATGGGCCAGGGCGCGGTGGACAAGCTGGCCGAGTCCGGCATCCAGACCGTCCGCGGCCTGGGAGGCCCCGTGCGCGATGGCCTGCAGGCCTGGCTGGACGGCAAGGTCCAGGACCAGCCCGAGATCTGCGACCACGACCACGGCGACGACGGACATGGCTGCCATCACCATGAGATTCCAACCCTGAAGCCCCTGAACTAGATGAGTGTACCCACCCCCAAAGTCAGCATCAAGCGTTTCCCCATCGATTCGCAACTGGCGTTCTACCGCCTGCGGATTGAAGACTCGGCGCGCACGGACCTGCTGATCCGGCTGGTGGAACGCATTCAGGAGCGGCTGGGTGATGTGACCAGCGAGATTAAGACCAACCTCACAGCGGATGGCGAGGCGTTCATCGTGGCTTTTTTGCCCGACAAACGCCCCCTGTCCAAGCAGGACGTGCAGACCCTGGCCGACGCCGCCACGCACGACCATATCAAGGAGCATCAATGACCCCTCCCAAGGACTGCCCCTGCGGCTCGGGCAAGGAATACGCAGCCTGCTGCGGCCCCATCATCAATGGCGCCCCCGCCCCCACTGCCGAAGCGCTGATGCGCTCGCGCTACAGCGCGTACGTGGTGGGCGCCATCGACTACATCGACACCAGCCTGGCCCCCGAGAAGCACAAGGGCTTCGACCCCGAAGGCGCGCGTAGCTGGTCCGAGTCCGCCACCTGGCTAGGCCTCACGGTCCATGCCGTCAAGGACGGCGGCCCCGATGACCAGACCGGCGAGGTGGAATTCACCGCCGCCTTCGAACAGTCCGGGCAACGCAACGAGCACCGTGAACAGGCCCAGTTCCGCCGCGAAGGGGAGCATTGGCTGTACGTGGACGGCCAGATGGTGGGGGCCACCGTGCGCCGCGAATCCCCCAAGGTCGGCCGCAACGAGCCCTGCCCCTGCGGCAGCGGCAAGAAATACAAGAAGTGCTGCATGGCCTGATGCGACGCCTCTGGACCGGCCCGCCTGCCCCTGTGAGCGGGCCGCTGTCCTGTGGCCGACGCCCGGAGCCTGATCCCGGCACTGACGGCGATCCAACGCCCTGCCCGGGGCTGACCGACATCCGGGACAGGCCGCAGCAGCACGGTACCGATCCCCAGGAGCACCCAGGCCCGCATGAGCGACGATTCGACCCCCCTGCCGACCTACTTGGTCCGCGAAAGCCTCCGCGCCAAGCGCGTGACCCTGCGCGTCAGCACGCGCCTGGGGGTGGAGGTGGTGGTGCCCAAGGGCTTCGATACCCACCAGGTGCCGGGCATCGTGGCCCTGCGCGGCGACTGGCTGCGCGGCCAGGTCCGGCGACTGACCGAACAGGGCTGGTCGCCTGAGCCACCCACCATGCCCGAGGCGCTGGACCTGAGGGCCCTGGGACGCACCCTGCGCATCGAAACCGCCCACGCCCCACGCAAGCCGCCTCGCCTGACCCTGAGCGGCCCGGACTGCCTGCTGCTGTCCGGCGACATGGACGATGCCCAGGCCTGCCGCGCCAAGGTCCTGACCTGGATCAAGGAACAGGCGCGGCTGCTCCTGGTCCCCTGGCTGCGGGAACTGTCGGCAACCTGCGAACTGCCTTTCGAACGCGCCCGCATCCGGGCCCAGAAATCTCGCTGGGGCAGCTGTTCGGCCCGGGGAACCATCAGCCTGAACTGCAAGTTGCTCTTTTTGCCCCGCCCACTGGCCCGGCACGTGCTGTTGCACGAACTGGCCCACCTGCGGCATCTGAATCATTCCCCACAGTTTTGGGCCCTGTTGCATGTGCTTGACCAGGACGCCGCAGCCCGCGACCCCGAGCTGTCCGGGGCCTGGCGCTATGTCCCGCGCTGGCTGGACTAGCTCCCGGCTCGACCCGGCCAAGGCCCTTGCGCCCTGTCCCACCCCCTTGGGGCCTCCCCGTTCCCACCGAGCCTTCACTGGGACGACCTCGAACAGACCGCCCCCGCCCGCCGGCTATGAACGCGGGAGATCCACCCAGACCGAGGTGCCCTCGATTTCAGAGGTGCAAAAACCGATATCCCCGCCATGGATCTCGGCGATCAGCCGCGCACTGTAAGTCCCCAGCCCGGTACCCTTGGGCTTGCCGCAGGTGGCGTACTTCTCAAAAAATCGTTCGCGCACCGCCTGTGGAACCGGGCCGTCGTTCCAGACCGTGGCCCTGACCCTGCCATTGCCCCCGAGCAGGACCCGGACCTCGCCCCTTTGGGGGGAGGCCTCGACGGCATTCAGGACCAGATTGGCAAACAGCGTGTAGCACAACAGGTCGTCGCCCTGGATACGCTCGGCGCCTTCGGACAGGGCCGGCTCCAGCAACAGCCGCACCTGGCGGCGTCTGGCCTGTTCGTTCAGGTCTTCCAGCACCCGTGTCAGAACCATTCTCAGATTCACCGGCCGGGCCGCCATCTCAAAGGTGCCTTGCTCCATGCGATACAGATCCAGGGTACGGTTGAGCAGATCCAGCATCTTGAACCCATTGGCGGCAATGCGGCTGGTCATTTCCAACTGCTCTTCGTTCAGCCCGGGCTCGTCGTGCAGCAACTCGGCGTAGGAGATGATCGCCGACAACGGAGTACGCAGGTCGTGACGGGTGATGATCTCCACATCAGCCCGCAACTGCTCGGCCTGCCTGCGCTCCGTGATATCCTGAAAACTGCCGTCAAGACGGCCGGCGTCGTCTCCCGCCCCCTTGAATCGGCCCACGATCCTGGCGTAATGACCCTCCCCGTCCAGGGATGAATACCGGACCTCCTGGTCAAACATCGATTGCTCCTTCAGGGCCCGGGCCACATCGTCCTGCAGGCGGGGCAGATCCTCGGAATGGATCCGCTGCATGATCAACAACCGCGCAGGGACAACCTCCCCCGGGGCATAGCCCAGAAGACTGTACAGTTCGTCGGACCAGCCCATCTCTCCCGAAGCCACGTTCTCATGCCAACTCCCGATCCTGGCCAGGTCCTGGGCCGCCAGCAGCTCCTTGCGACTGCTGCTCAGCTCACGAAACAGGATCTCCTGAGGCCTGGCGTACCCCGATTCCACCACGGCCTTGAAGACCAGATAGAAGGATGCAACCTTGGCCAGATGTCCAAAAACCAGCGAGGCATCATAGACACTCACATAGAACGTGAACAGCAACTCCGCCGCGATGGACGAAGCAATCGAGGCCACGATCAGCTTGTAGGCCACAGTCCCGATCGCCGGGCGGACGAGGTGCAGGGTCAGCAGGGCCACCAGGAACAAGGCACAGATGGCCAACTCGCTGAGCCGTTTGAACGGAGTCAGCCCCTGGCCCTCGACAAAGCAATCCGGAAAGACTCCGAGAAAGATACTGGCAATGAGCGCCGTTCCGGCCAGGGCATAGCCCCAAAAGGACACCGTGAGGTTGATTCTTCTGCTGGCGAAGAACCCGGCACCGGCCAGGGCGAGGCCCTCCAAAGAGCGCGCGGCGATCCAGAGCTGGGTGGGAAGATTGGCGTCATGCCCCGCAAAGACGCCCATGCCCTTGAAGGACAGGGTGTGCAGCAAATCGAGGATGCCGATATGGAAATAGGCCGCCCCGAGCAGGATCAGATACCCATTCTGGATGCGTTCGCGCGAGCTGTAGGCCAGCACGAACAGTGAAAAGGCAATCACAATGCTGAACAACTCGGCAACGGTGTGGAACAGCAGAAAATTGAATTGCGAAACCAGCCCGAGCACCAGAAAGAGGAACGCCCCGAATGCGATCTCCATCCAGGACTCAAAGACATAGAACACCCTCTTCATCGTCATCTCCTCTCCCGACCGGCCACCAGGCCCGTATTGTATCCTTGCGTTATCTGTTGGCATTTCAATAGCATCAACATCGAAAGCAAGCAAAACAAGGCTCCCGGGGCAAGACCTCGGACAGGGAGACAGCCCTGCGAGGCCGACCTTGCAATTTCCCCAGGATTTGTCATTATTCCATTGATCTAAAGTCATTCCAGCCTTCAGCACGGCGGAGCCCATGAGCCATGACGACAAAAAGACCAGCGGCCACAAGCTGAGCCGTGCCGTAAGCGGGCGCTGCCCGCGGTCTTCCAGGGCCAAGCCCATTGCCGCGCGCATCAAGGCCAAGACCGCCGACTACTCCAGCTACGAATTCACGGAGCCCCAAAGTGGGGCCCTGAACATCTTCTTTGATCTGGTCCAGGAATTCGACAGCGAAGAAGACTTCCGGACCATCTGCGTGATGGTCCCCAAGGTCATCTTCGACCTGGACTGCGCCCTGTACCTGGTGACCCCGGCATTGCAACTGCACTGCATCTCCTGCACCGGCAACGGAGCCATCCTCCCGGGGACCATCAATGCCTCCTCTGCGATCCCCGAACACCCCGACCGCCGGGACGGGCACTGGTACTTCCCCATCCGCGCCAACCCCAAGCATCTTGAACAGTTGCCCTTCGATCCGCCCGGTGGCGTCATCGGCTGCCTGGAGGTCCACCCCGCGGAGCGCATGGCCGCAGGCGACAGCCTGTTCTGGGAAAAATACGCCAACCGCATCGGATTCCAGATACACAACCGGATGATGCACGAGTCCAACAAACGCCACCTGAAGTTCATCCGCAACCTGGCCAAGGACATCGGGCACAACGTGATCGTGCCCAACATGTACTTCAAGCTGTTCTTCAACCGCCTGAAGCGGACCATCGACCAGTTCAGCATCCTGGAACGCCGCATGGTCACCTCGGGCAACGCCCATCGCGGCGAGATCATGGATCTGCATTCCACCCTCGACGAGCAATTCAAGGAGATCATCACCCACTACGAGCAGACCAGCCTGTATCTGGAAACCCTGCTCAGGCAGAGCCATTTTGAGAAAGGGCACTACGTCCTGGAGCGTCGCCCCTGCGACATTGCCGGGCAGATCATCGAGCCCCAACTGCACCATTATCTGCCCCGGCTCGAGGAACAGGGCATCTCCCTCTTGGACTGCCCTCCCCCGAAGGCCGCTTTGCCTACCCTGCTGCACATCGATGTGGGACTCATGGCCCAGGTCTATGCCAACCTGTTCTCCAACGCGCTCAAATACACCACTCCTCCGCAGGACGGTTCCGGCCAGGGCAAGAGCCTGTCCTGCAGGCTGCGGCTGCAGCCCAATGCCCTGGGGCCGGGCAAGCCGGGGGTACGCTGCAGCCTGTTCACCACCGGCGCACCCATCCCCGAGGACACGGGACGACGGCTCTTCCAGGCCGGGGTGCGTGGCAGCAATGCCGAAGAGGTCGAGGGCACGGGGCACGGCCTGTTCTTCGTCAAACAGATCGTCGAGTTGCACGGCGGGCGGGTCGGTCAGCGCCCCACCGACACGGGGAACGAATTCTACCTGATCCTGCCAGCCGAGGCGCAGCAAAACCAGGAGGCGGAGGGCAACCCTTGAAGACAACCCTGTCACGCATCCTGAGCATCGAGGACGACCGGCGCGTGCGCGAATCCATCGTGGCCTGGCTGGAGGACAGCGGATTCGAGGTGCTCGAGGCCTCGGACGGGGCCAAGGGCGTCGAGGTCTTTTGCGAACAGGCCCCGGACCTGGTGCTCCTCGACATGGGCCTGCCCAAGCTCTCGGGGCTGGAAGTCCTGAGGCGCATCCACGAGCATTCCCCAGAGACGCCAGTGGTCATCGTCTCGGCCAACGCCAACATCTCCGACGCCATCGGCGCCTTCAAGGCCGGGGCCTGGGACTATGTGATCAAGCCCATCCTCAATTTCGACGTCCTGGAACAGACCATCCGCAACTGTCTGGAGCGTCTGGCCTTAAAGGAGAAGGTCCGCCGCGCCGAGCAACGCTACAAGGATCTGGTCCAGAACCTGCCCGTACTGATCTTCACCCTGGACATGGACCTCACCCTGCGCTTCATCAACGACACCAGCCTCGACATCCTGGGCTATGCACCCCAAGAACTGATCGGCGTCCCCGACCTGTTCCTGGAACGGATCGCCCCGGAGGACCGCAACAAGGTCAGGGAGGTCCTGGAACAGGCCTGCCAGCAGGACGCCGGATTCAGCGTGGACTTCCGCTTCAGGCACAAGAACGGCTACCAGCTGCGGCTGCAGGCCAAGTCCATCGGCACAGGCTGTGACCAGAACGAGCCCTCCGAGGCCCCCATCAAGGGCATCATCACCGACGTCACGGAGCGCATCTTCCTGGAGAAGGTGCTGGTGCAACGCGAAAAGCTGAACACCCTGGGCGCGGTGTCCCACGAGCTGGCCCACGAGATCCGCAATCCGCTGATGTCACTGGGCGGATTCGCCAAGCGCCTGGCCAGCAAACACCCGGACATCCCCGAGGCCGAGATCATCCTTGAGCAAGCCCATCGCCTGGAAGAACTCATGAACCGCATCAGCGCCTACGTGGCCCCGGTGCCCATCAAGACCCAGGCAGTCAACATCTCGGCCATCATGACCTATTGCCTGGACCGGCTGACCCCCTGGCTCGTGCCCCGGGAGATGGACGTCCGGCCCCGGCTGGACATGAGCGTCAACGACATCCCCTCGGACCCGGACCTGCTGACCGAGACCTTCGCCAGCATCCTGAACCACCTGATCGGGAACATGGAAGCACGCAGCAAGCTGATCATCATCACCAGCCAGTCCCCGTCGCACGTCACGGCGGAATTCGACCTGGCCAACGCCCAGACCGAAGTCCTGCCCCCGGACGCGGACACCCTGCTGATGCCCTTCGAGGAGGGCGGGGGCACCCTGGCCCTGGCTTTGGCCTATCGCAATCTCAAGAATCTCGGGGGAATGCTGACCTTCACCCACAAGGAAGACGGTAGCGCGGTGATCACCGCCTCCCTGCCCCGTGAGCAGGCCTCGGCCCCACCCACCGAGTAGTGAAAACCAACATTCAGCGGTGTTGAGGCCATCGGCCCGCCAGGGAATTGGCCCAGGCTTTCAAAGGCCACGCTGTTTGACGCAACACGACAGGACCTGACGCGCCCAGGCGTCAGGTCCTGCCATCTTATGAAACAGAGGGAAGCGCAGGGAAGGCCCAACCGGGCCTGTTAGTCGGCACTGGGGATCAGATGCACGTCGCGCTGGGGAAAGGGGATGGAGATGCCGTTTTCATCCAGGGCAAGCTTGATGCCCTCGGTCAGCCCAAAGCGCACGTCCCAGTAGTCGCCGGTCTGCACCCAGGGACGAACCACCAGGTTGACGCTGCTGTCTCCCAACTCGGCCACGGCGATGGTATACGCGGGGTCGTCCAGCACCCGAGACTCGGCCTCCAACAGCCCGCGCACCACATCCTTGGCCTTGGCGATATCGTCACCATAGCCGATGCCGATGACCAGGTCGATGCGGCGGGTGGCGTTGGCCGTGGCATTGGTGATCACGTCGCCGGTGATCTTGCTGTTGGGCACGATGATTCTCTGGTTGTCCGGGGTGGAGAGGATGGTGTTGCCCAGGGTCACGTTCTTGACCGTGCCCGCAACCCCGGCCACGGAAATATAATCACCCACCGTGAACGGACGGGCCAGGATCAGCACCACACCCGAAGCGAAATTCGCCAGGTTGTCCTTCACGGCCAGGCCGATGGCCAGACCCAAGGTACCCACGATGGCCACGAACGAGGTGGTGTTGATCCCCAACTGGCTCAGGGCCGCAATAAGCACCGTAAGCAACAGGGCATAGAACAGCACGTTGCCCACGAAGCGGGCCAGCAGGGTATCCACTTCCCGCTTTTCCATGGTTCCCTGGGCCGCGTTGCCCACGCGCCGGGCAAACCAGGTCCCCACGAGCAGGATCAGCAGCGCCATGAGCAGGTCGATGCCATTCACGGTCAGCCAGGCAATGATCTGTTCGCTGTACTTGCTGACGTCAAAATCCAGATTCATGCATCCTCCGCCCGCAAGGGGCCCATCTTGTTGTTACACGTGCATGCAGCCAGCCCATCACCGGGGCGGTTGCCCTTTTACCTTGCCGAAGACAAAGGGGTAGGCCTCAATGGCCTGCATCGTTTCCGGGGTCAGGCCATAGGCGGGCAGATCGATGCGCACACGACTTTCCAGCCGGGCCCGATTCAGGGCATCGGACAAGCTGGGCTGGGCCATGAGCAGATCCTGCAGCTCGCCGCTGGCATAGGCCTTGGACAGTCCCTGCTCCAGGGCCTGCTGGAGCTCCTGATGCTCCCGGGACACGAAAAAGAAGATGGCAAAGGGGTAGACCACCACCAGGTGTTCCTCCACCGCCAGGGTGGGGAATTCCGCGCGATAGGACTCGTACTCCGGATAGACCTCGAACAGTCCGCGCGAGAACAGGTCGAATCGCCCCCAGGCCAGCATGGGAAACAGATCCCGGTATTGTGGGGCCTGGACCACCGTCAGGCCGGCATTCTCCAGGAGTGGGATGTCGGACCAGCCCTGGCCCTGGCCCACGCTGAACGCCCGCAGGTCTTTCAGCGTCCTGACCTTGGACAGCCGTTGTTGCGCATTCTTGCGGATGAGCATGATCCGGTAGCCGCTGCCCAGCCCAAGATAGATGGGCACACGCACGGCAAGCATCTGCCTCTCGAACTGCGCATTGGTCCCGGCGGCAATGACGTAAGCGTCGTGCGACTGCATGACCAGTTCGGTATTGCTCAGCTGGGAGGGGGGATAGCGCAGCACCGAGACGTCGGCCTGGACCCCACTTTTCTCCAAGGCTAATTCAATCAGAGCCTTGTAGTACCCCTCCACCGGGCCGCGGCCCGGTTCCACCAGCAAAGAAATCTCCCGGACCCCTTTCCCGGGAACCGGATGCGCCCCCAGCAGCAGCGGCAGTAGACAGAGCAGAACCAAAATGCCCTTCGCCACGCAGGACCTCCCAGGTGTTCACTCAGACGATGAGTTCTTCAACTCATGCTATGTCATTGTGGGGCTTAGGGTCCAGCGCAGATGACACTTCCCAAGACATTCTTGCCCTGCGGGCTGATGCCGACTGAATTCATCTCTCCCGGCAGAGTGAAGGCCCGTTTCTGGCGAAACGGGCCTTCACTCTGCGTTCAAAAACCAAACCCAAGGCAGATCGAAACGCGCACCTATTCCGGGTCTTCGGCCACGAGTTCCTCATAGAGTCGCCGACAGTGTCCCTTCAGTTCCTGGGCCAGGGGGTCCTGGATGCGGATACGCTCGAAATCCAGCGAAGCGGAAAGCACGCAGTAGAGAAGATAGCATTCCCGCGCCGACACGGGCTCGACACCGGTGAAAAAGCCGTTGATGCGTCCCATCACGGCTTCGAGGTCAGGCGGCAGGGGATGCCAGGCCGGGACAAGGATCATGACCGTCTCTATGCCCTTGCCCCTCACGGAGAACAGCTTCTTCGTCAACCGCTCCGCGAAGTCCTGCCCCACCTGGCTCACGGTGAGAGTCGCACAACCAAAGGCCGCGTCCACCTTCTCCACAAACCGGGTCCGGACCTCCGAGGGGGCGGCCTCTTGCGCCGACAGCGCAGAGTCGAACCCCGCCTGGGCGAGCAGCCCGGCCATGACGACGTGGTGCCGTTGCGGCAGGTACAGCACCGGCAGTTGCATGGGTGAGGCCAGACGCACGTAGGTGACCAGGCTCTCCCGCTCATCGTGCGAAAACTTGATGCCCCGAAAGTCGACCACAGGAGCCGCGGACAGATGCAGGGCCAAAGGCTTCCACCCCACCCTGGCCCCGGCTTTCTGGGAGCCAGTGTGCGCGGTGACCATGGTGGCGAAGTACAGATCCGCGTCCAGTTGGCCACTGTCCATGAACCTGGTGACTTCATTGAGCAGATGGATGATGGCCCTGGATTGGCGGAAGGCGGGTTTGACCATCAGGGAACCCGAATACGCGCGCCGGGGCATTTCCGGGGAGAGAGCAAAAGACGAGTTGCCCACGATGACGCCGTCCGCCTCCACCAGAAGAGAGATGATTTCACCCTGCGCCAGCGCCTTGCACAGCTTGGTCTCGGAATAAAAATCCTCGTCCACATAGGAATAGCGGAACGTGTCGTAGGTCAGATTCACGAGGTTCACCGCATCTTCGGGCACGGCTAGGCGTGTCGAAAACTTGATCTTGCCGGCCAGCGCCGCATCCTGGCCGCCGCCGGGCACCTTAGGCTCGAAGGTCGGCTCGGCCAGCCCCTTGCGGATCATGACCCCCCAGCCATCCTTGCCGCGGCTGCTGAACGTCAGCTCATCCACGAACCCGCTGGCCAGGAAGTACCACAGGCCGTCCACGTCCGATTCCAAATGCGAGTCGGGGACATAATGCGGAATCCGTTCCGGATGCACGGGCGGTCCCGCATTGGTGATGTCGATCTCGGCCACGCCATCCGCCCGGAGCTGAAACTCCACGCGGATGCGTTCCCAGGACTCGGCTTCCGGATAGGAATCGATGAGAAACGTCAGCGTCTCGTCCAGGGCCAGGCGCAGCGCGTGCGCTTCCTTCTGCACGCCGCCGGCCAATGTGATAAGTCCCGTGGCCCAGCTCAGGCTGGTCTCCATGAACCGCACATCGTACGGCAGTTCCAGATGTGCTGAAAATTCACACATCGGCCCGGTATTACTAATAGGTGTACCCATTGTTCCCTTCTTGGCAATCGGTTGGCCTGAAGCTGAATACTGAGCTGATGGCCTGGACTATGCGGCCCCTTCCGAGAGTGGGTTTCCTTCCCAAAACCGCGAGCGAAGACTTTGTATTTCAAAAATCCCTCAGAGAGACAAGAACTTCCAGCGCAGCAAGGAATCCACCGCGAACAACAAGGGGGAGGGGTTCATGGCCGCCGAGGCAACGGTGAGCTACAGGGAATTACGATCCATGGTGCGGTAGTTCACGGCCTCGGCCAATTGCGGCACGCCGATGTGCTCGGCACCCTCGAGGTCGGCGATGGTCCGGGCGATGCGCAGGATGCGCGTGTAGGCTCGGGCCGACAGCCCCAGGCTGTTCACGGCCCGTCCCAAAAACTCCTGGCCCTGCGCACCGGGGGCGCAATGCTCATCCAGCAGCTTGCCCGAGAGGTCGGCATTGGTGCGCACGGGCAGGCCCGCATAACGTCTGGCCTGCACCACACGAGCCGCCAGAATGCGCGAGCGCATGGAGGCCGAGTCCGCCCCCTTGCCGCTCTGACGCAGGTCCTGGTAGGCCACGGCAGGCACCTCCACATGCAGGTCGATGCGGTCTAGCAGGGGTCCTGAAATGCGGCTGCGGTACTGGCCCACCTGATGGGCCGAACAGGCGCAGGCATGTTTGTTGTCACCCAGATAGCCGCAGGGACAGGGATTCATGGCCGCCACCAGCATCACGTCCGCCGGATAGGTCAGGGACATGGCCGCCCGCGAGATGGTCACCTGCCCGTCCTCCAGGGGTTGGCGCAGGACCTCCAGCACGTGCTTCTTGAACTCGGGCAACTCGTCCAGGAACAGCACCCCCCGGTGGGCCAGGCTGACCTCGCCGGGCCGGGGATAGGCACCGCCCCCGACCAGACCGGGATGGGAAATCGTGTGATGCGGGCTGCGGAACGGCCGCCAGACCTTCAGGGATTCGCCGTTGAGCAACCCGGCCACGGAATAGATCTTGGTGACCTCCAGGGCCTCGTCGAACTCCAGGGGCGGCAGCACCGTGGGGATGCGCGAGGCCAGCATGGTCTTGCCGCTGCCCGGCGGGCCGATGAACAACAGGTTGTGGCCGCCCGCCGCAGCGATCTCGATGGCCCGTTTGGCGTGCTCCTGGCCCTTTAGTTAAGAAAACTAGATACACTTCCCCGCTTAGATTTTTCCCATTTGAATTTTCTGGGACGTTTGGATGATAATGTTACGATTTATATGGATAAAATATTGGCACATGCAAAACCAAAACTAGTCAGGGATGAGCTCTATGCCTTACTTGAAATCTCTTGCCAAAATGAATGATGGCGAATGGAGAATACTCGCTGGTATTTTCGTTTCCCGCCTCGGAGACTTCTTTGAGGTTGGCTCGTGGGGGAGACTTGACCGCCTGTTCACCATCGAAGAAACCGTCTCCCTCCTGACTGAGGAAGGACAGACAAACGAGGTGGCGGAGACGATACGAGGAGAAGGCCCGAGTGGTTAGTTTTGTTGCAAGACGCTTTTCTGAAAAACGTTAGCCCCGCTCTCCACTGGTGCCCCTGCGAGAGAAGCGGGGAAGCAGTAGACGCATAGTCATATACCCCTCAAATTTTAGAGGCTGGTAGAGCGCAGATATCAAAGAAAAATTAGATGCACTATGCGCAGAGATAGGCATGCGCATAGTAAGACTCAGCACAAACATAAATCTAATATAGGCATATACAGAAACCTTAGTGGGAGACTTAGCTGTGGAACAAAAATATATCGGTCAATATACGAGGCGTGAAGCAGAGGTCATTTGGGCTGATGATGTAAATGAGAATTGTGCTTGGGTTGTGCAGGATGGGTTCTGCGACAGAGAATACTGCTCATTCTTTGGTCACTGCCCATACTCAATCGATTTGATTGTGAAAACAAAAACAGTGCATATACCATTTGAGCACCATATTGATATCAAAAGATTAAGAAAGGCGGCTAAGTATTTGGACCAGTCTGGCTTTGTTCCAGAACTCCCGGGCATTATTTCAATACAATGGGCTAGCTATAAGCACTTGGCATTTAGAATTAAACAAGTAGTTGATGACCTTGAACCTGAGCAAAAAGCCAGGCTCAACCCCTTTGTCCTGAATATTCATTCCCTAATCCAAGTACAAAAAGGTTCAGCCGACCAGACCTTTTCCAAGGTGCCGCACAGCTTCATCAGCAATGAGCTACGGAACCTAACCGGTAATGAGGCGAAGGTAATGCTTGCCATCCTGCGATATGAATCAATCAACGGGGACACCACTAATTTTGTCGGCAATGAAAAAATTGCCGAACTCGCAGGGGTCAGCCCAACCAATGTAAACAAGACGATAAGAAGCCTCAAAGGCAAGGGATACCTTTGGAATGAACATGGCCGTGGCAGTCATGGTCAAATAAAAAACAACTGGTACATCTACTTCTCCCCACAGCGTAGCATTAATCAGTAATGGTTGAATCTATAATTATTATTTAACTGCTGGATAACAATTAATTTTTAACTATAAATATATATGCAAATTATAAATATGCAGAAATTATTATATATGATTTAAATAAGAAATAAAGATTTCTTATTTAAATCATAAAGAGCACTTCGTGCTCAGTGTGTTTTTGAAGAAAAAAAGTTGGAAAAAAGAAAAAGCGTTGTCCCCAATATTCTTAATTGTTCTATTTACCGTTAATTTCTAACCGTAGACTTCAACACCCCCTGTGATTCGATGACATCCAACGCCTGCAAATTAATTCACCCCCAACTGCCTGCCTTCGCACCAAGGGCCGACCACCTGCCGTTCCAATTGAGCCGGCTCAGTGCAACGTGCCTACAAGAATTAGCCACGCGACGAACAACACATGCTTGCAGCATATGCACGGTAGACGCTACCCGTCGATTTTTTCGGTGTAACGCACGTTTTCTAAAAAGACGACTATGACTATGCAGCTAAAACTAGAGGCTGTGAGAGGCTGTATTTACAACCAAGGCCGTCACTGGCAATCTCGCCAGTAAATTATAAAACCAAGCAGGAAACCTAACCCTTATTGGGAGAACTCCATAAGTGCGTAAGCCCTTCCCCGTTCTGCTCCTTTTCGTCCTTGCCCTAATATGCACTACCTCTGCCTGGGCTTGGACAGGCAAGGTCGTAGCTATTGCCGATGGCGACACGGTGACTGTGCTCAACTCAGATATGCGGCAGGTCAAAATCCGTCTCTACGGTGTCGATGCACCTGAACGCAGCCAGTCCTTTGGATCCAAAGCCAAGCAATTCACTGCCGAGCAGGTGTTTGGCCGTCAGGTCGAAGTTCTACCGGTGGATCAAGACCGTTACGGGAGAACCGTAGGCATGGTCTTGTATGACGGCAGGAATCTGAGCGAAGAACTGGTAAGAAAAGGGCTTGCCTGGGTCTACTCACAATACTGCAAGAAACCAGAATGTCGTGATTGGGTCACGATTGAAGAAACGGCAAGGGTTAACAGAACTGGGCTCTGGGCAGATAGCGAGGCTGTGGCACCATGGACGTATCGAAAGGGAGGAAACGACTCACAGCCAAAAGCCGAACCAAGCCCTACCGTTTACCATGGGAACATCAAGAGCCAGAAATTTCACCGCCCTAGCTGTCGCAATTTCGACTGCGAGCACTGCACCGCTATATTCAAGTCCAGAGAGGAAGCGATTCGCGCAGGGTTTGAGCCTTGCGGGATTTGTAACCCCTGATGGGGAACAAGAGCGAAGTGCGCTGCGGAGCATACGTGCTTGCTGCTGCTTATGCTGTCACTAGCGAAGCTAATAGCTGAAGAGACTTTCGGCGTAACGCACGTTTTCTGAAAAGACGACTATGACTACATACTAAAATGTTGAGGCTGGGCTTGCTGTTGAAGGCGAGTCAGGTGCAAGGTGTGTAGGAATCCCTGAGAGGAGCCCCGGATGCCAAAATTTTATGTGCCCACATCAGGCCCAGATGATTGGAAGCAACTCCTTGCCAATCCTGACCGGCAATGGCGCACAGGCTACTCAGCCAAGGCCCTTGCTTGCCGATGGGAGGAGTCGAAGGGCTTTCCTCCTGAGGTCGCGTCCCTGTTCGCAAACTCAGCCCTAGAAGCCTTTAGAGGCATTGAATTGCTGCTAGCTATCCCCGAACATCAGGTGCCGTTGCCCGGAGGTGGCGCTTCGTCTCAGTGCGATCTTTGGTGCCTTGCGAAAGCTCATGACCGTCTTGTCTCCATCGCCGTCGAGGGGAAGGTTGCCGAATCATTTGGACCAACTCTTGCCCAATGGTCGAGAGGTATGAGCAACGGCAAGCGGAAGCGATTAGAGTTCATTAAGGAAACCCTTGGCATTAACTCGGATATTCCAGAGAATGTTCGCTACCAACTCCTGCACAGGGCTGCTGCCGCTGTCATTGAGGCGCGTAGATTCAACGTCCCTAGTGCCGTCCTGCTCATTCACTCGTTCAGCCATGACAGGGCTCGGTTTGAAGACTTCGCGGCCTTCCTGGAACTGATGGGGGCAAGAACACTAGCAGGCCTTGTTGAGCTTGGAAAATCCAATGGTGTCGGAATATTTGCGGGATGGGTGGTGGGCGATTGGGGTGTAACGTCCTCGTAAACTAAATCCATTGCCAAGTAGAGACATCTAATCCGAAGAGAGTGCAGTGTTTTTATTAAAACCCTAAGCTGACTTAATTATACTTTGCAGTATGTTACAGGAATATTTTATCTCGCGGGAGAATGAGCAGGGTTAAGCTTGATTTTGGTCATGGTTGCCGTTTGATACTGAATGATTGAACCCTGTTTCAATAAATGATCTACACATGACCAAATTCTTCTAATCATTACATCCTTATTACTGCCGCGATAAGCAAATCCGGCGCACTTGAAAACATCCAATGCGATATTTTCAAGCTTACATGTATTTAGAGGCTTGCTGCTGAATACTGAAATGATAAATTGTTCTATGAGTTCGTCTGGAATCTCTTCAACGGCAGGGAGTCCACCAGATGTCTTTTTTATTTTGGCAGCATGTTTCATCTAACTTTCCTCCACATCGATCATTATCCGTTTAAAGAGAAAGGTCGTTTCGAATTTCCTTGTTTATCAACATACTATATGGTCGCCTATTTTTAATCTTTTGCCACCACAGTATCGTAGAGGCCATAATGGCGGAGTCCCTCGTGACTCTCGATTCCTGTATAACGAAGTGAGGCATCCTCGTATCGGCGAAACGCAAACACGGCTTGGTTCATTTGCTCGGTATTGAAAACCCTCAGTCGAACAAGAAGATGGAAATCCTTTACAGTCAGGCCAGTGACAGTGAGGAATAATTCAGGTTCAATCTTGGTAATGACATCTTGAAGCGTGTTCTCGCGAAAGTCCGTCAAATACATAAACGCAGGAATGCGTGTGGCAAACTTTATCAGCTTCTCCTGAATGAGCTTGCGCTTGGATTTGTACTCCTTCTCCGCTTCTGACAGCTCTCTCTTTTCCTTCTTCGTCAGTTCCCCGTCCTTGGCCTTCTTCTTGAGTTCCTTGACCTTCTCGCTCTTGTTGATGATCGTCTCAATGATATTGTCGCCAAGCGTGCGCCAGCCTTCGATACGCTCGACAGCGGCCATTGCCTCCTCATTATCCAGGATACGGCGCAATGTGTCGTTATCCACATTCACCAGCAATGCGGATTCCCACTTGCGAGCCAAGAGCGTTGCCGAAGTTCCCGCCATCGCAATGTCGAGGATGCCGCCAGCGTCGATCTGCGTCATGTTCGCCCCGTCGTAGGCAAGCACGGGTAAAAAAGACACAAGGTCTCTGACCGCGTTCTCCGGGTTCGGCTCGCTTGGCGAAAGCCCTATCCCGTATTCAGACAGTTGCCGCAGTGCGCGGGTCGGCGCAAAGTCGAACACAAAGCAGACAGGCTTGAGGATTTCTTCCTCGTTCGGGTTGTCCCCGTTGGGATTCTTGATAGACCACGGCGACTGAACACGGAAAGCGGCCTGAAAATATGTCTCAGGCGACTTCAAATTACGGAGCATTAAAATCGAGGACCACTGTGGCACAGTGACGCCGGTCGTAAGCTTGCCGCATGAAAGCGTGATGGTATTCGTTTCAAACC
This sequence comes from Pseudomonadota bacterium, assembly GCA_018816865.1. GTDB lineage: Bacteria > Desulfobacterota > Desulfovibrionia > Desulfovibrionales > Desulfovibrionaceae > Desulfovibrio_Q. Next base: position 114,691 of record JAHIUW010000023.1, on the reverse strand, counting down.
CTGTTTTTATAGCTTCGCGCACAGGCGGCAACGCATCAAGCCCTATGCCTGCTGATGCACCGGCTGCGAGGATGACCTTATACCCGTGCCAGAACGTGTTGTGCTTCTCTCTCAGCAGCTTCGCCATGGCATGACAGGCGGCGACATTTGGCAGGAACCAAAACGAATGTTGGAGGTAGGGCAAAAGGCGAACATCCGAATACGGGAAAGGCGGTCGCGTTCCTGTCTTCAAACTTTCCACCGCTTGCGGCAGATATGCCCCACGGATGATGTCCAGCCATTTCTGCACGTCGTTTTTGTGCCTGAACTGCGCCATCACCCCTGTGCCTGTGGCGGCAAAAAATTCGTTCAAGTCGAACTCATCGAACTCGCCGCCACTCGCAATCGCAAGCAATTCGTCGGGCATTTGGTACGTGAGCAGACGCAACTGCGGCAACGAGCCATATGGATTCCAACTGCCAGGGTTTTTGGCGGCATACTCCGCCTTGGCCCTCTGCTCATCAGTATATGTCCAGTTGAAAATCTGCTCTTCGATGAATTCGCCCGTGGCCAGTGCCCTGAAGGGGGTTCCTGACAGGTAGAGATAAGCCTTGGTTGTGATCGGCAAAAAATAGTCAGGCTCGTTTTTCGATAGCACGCTGAGGCCTTCGTTCATGGCCTCAAGCCCCACGGCATATTCGAGCTTGGATTCATCTTTGGCGACCGCTTCGTCCTCGCCCTCGAAAAGCTCCTTGGCGGTCTCGCGCCATGCACCGAAGTGGTATTCATCAAAGACGACCAAATCCCAATTTACTGCATGTAGCCATTCGTTTTTTGCCTTGATGTGTCCGGCTCTATCGCGTCCAAGCAAGTCCTGGAAGGAGCCGAAATAGACGACAGGGCTCTTGGGGGCGATCGTGGTTGGGTCGGCCTCAGACTTGCGGGAAAGGTACTGCCAGCCATCGAAATCAACATGGGATTCGAGGTCCGTCTGCCACGCATCTTCGACAGCGGGCTTGAAGGTCACCACAAGCACACGCTTGGCACCAAGCTTTTTTGCAAGCTGATACGTGGTGAAGGTCTTGCCATAGCGCATCTTGGCGTTCCAGAGGAAACGCGGCACGGCGTGCATGTCCTCTTTCCAGATTGAATGAAAATACTCATAGGTCTTATTCACGGCCTCGGCTTGTTCAGGACGCATTGAGAACGTTTCGTAATGGGTGCCGGTGAGCTTTTGACCTGAACGGAGTTCGGTTAACACGGTCTGCACCTCATCGACCGAGCAACGCATCCATTCCCCTTCAACATTTTCAAAGTCTTTCTTCACAAGTGCAGCGCGCACGTTGTGGTCAGTGAAGAGCGTACCGTCCTCGCGCTCAGCGGGCTCGTCCAACACGATCTTGTAATTGTTGATCGCGGCAGTCTTGAGCTGTTCGGCAACACGCTGCTTCACGTCACGTATTGTCTGCCCGACCTTGAGAAGACCTTTATGCGCGGCATCCTCAATGGCATACGCGTAAATTCGCAGCCGAGCCTCTGGCTTGGGGGCAAGGACTTCATCTATAGTTGTATTCTGCACCATATCCACCCCTAAGTTCTCCTTTGTTAACACCTATCGCGGTGCAATTCTTGATTCGATAAACTCAATCTGTTCAGAATTTATGCCATAACGTTTGTAAAGGTCTTCATCGGACCAAAGGCAATCAAGAGGAAGCAGTGGCACAAATTTATACGAATCACGTGTGATGTTCTGCGTGATCTTACGTAATGAAACAAGAAATCTCACGAACCGTGTACGCATGTAAGCAGCTAAGTTATTTGCATCAGATTCTGAAGAACAAACATTTATCACCAAGTAAGTTTCTGTACATGCAGTTCCTGGTTCAGCCACTACTGGCTCACCGAGAATAGTAACATCATCACGACCGCTTGTACCGTGTGCTTTGACCAACAAGACCTTCCACTTATCAATCCACTGAATGTTATTTGTAATCATTGAACGCTCTAGATATGAAGTCTGTTGATTTCCATACACTAAAACGGGGGCTTGCAATCCTGCTTTAGTAGATTTACCGCGTTGGTTTGTTAGTCCAAAAGGCTTTCTTGCAGAAACAACATCGCCAAGATTTGGTTCAGGGATTCCATTAATCCGATACTTTGTAACTTTGTCGAGAATACACACAGCTTCATTGCGTCGGACCAAAACATCATATGCATCAAGCTTACGCACTGCTGGTTCCCCAACAACTTCATTTCCGATCATAGTTGTTACTTCACATCCGCCATCATGCTCACGACCCCAAAGCCAATATGAAATTCCACCGCGAATCTTCACTCCTGGGAACACGTCATACAACTGTGGATAATCTACAAGTTTGATAAAGCGGTTGTCACGCAACATTCGATCTCTAAATTGATCCAAGCCCTTACCGCCAGAGAACCATCGTGATGGCGTAATCATCACGGCAAAACGAGGCTCCAAAGACAATGCCGTTTCAACAAATAGATTATAAATCGGTGTTGAAGATGCCCCTCCACCGCCGCCTCCGTCACCCAGTTGATATGGGGGATTGCCAATAACAACATCAAACTGCATGTCTTCTCCAAACATCTCGGCTATCCGAGTTCTAGTGTCTTCTGTATGAATAAACGCATACGCGTGCGTATCAAGGTCCTCTCCACGGTCAAGAACTTGTTTGCTCGCTCCACAGTACTTGCACCTATCGCCAACCCATGTGTGCTCAATACGCTCAAACCAGATATTCCCATTCTCATCAGAAAAAGACTTGGTGATGGAATGTTTCCCGTTTGCCTGTTTTGAGCAATACACACTGCGACGAGAAAGCAAGCCTGTAAGGTGTGTTATGCCAATGCCAAAAACCTGCTTGGTCAGGATGTGATCAACACGTTTTTCAAGGTCTGGAATCTTGGTGGCAAGCCCTTGGGTAAGGCGACTAGTAACCTCTCGCAAGAAAACTCCCGATTTCGCGCACGGGTCTAGAAAACGCACCGATGGGTCTTCCCAAATACTTGCGCCCTCGTGTGCGTTCGCCCAAGCCCCGGCCAGCGTATCAAGCATTCTGTTAGCTAGTTCTGGCGGCGTAAACACTTCATCGTTCGAGAGGTTCGCAATACACGTCAAAACATCCGGGTTTCGTCCCCGGAGTGAAAAGGCTGCTTGATCGGTCATGCTGACTCCTTTGATGCCGTAGTGGCAATTTCGCGCACCGACATCGGCGGATAGGTCTTGATCGGTGAGAATATTTCATGCTTGGCAATATCGGCGAAGAGGGAGCCTTGTTGGCCGAGCATCGACGATTTTGAGAGGGAGCTAAAACGAAAGTCGCGCCTTTGGTATTTCCCTTTGCCGAGGTAGCCCCATTCGGCGAATATGATAGGCTGGCCGTCTGCGGCGCACATCGTCAAGGCGTCACCGTGAACGAGATTTTGTGAAAGCACGTAGGAAGCTGCTTGGTAAAGGTCGTCTTGCTCGTCTAGCTTCAAATACTCTGCGAATATGCCCAACAAATTCGCCCTGCACTCGGCGATATTGTCTGCCAGTAGCTCAATGCCGTAGGTGCACATCAACGCGAGAAGCGCGTAATGTCGTTTTTCAAAGTCGGATTTCCCGAACTTGAGCTCGACCGCTGTAAGTTTACGCTGAAGAACGCGGACTAAAAAATTTCCGCTTCCGCATGCAGGCTCCAAAAAACGCGAATCGATGCGCTCTGACTCGCCCTTGACGAGATCAAGCATTGCTTCGACCATCCACGCAGGCGTAAACACCTCCCCATGATCGGCAATACGTTGCTTTGATTTTATTAGACTCATAATATTGCTGCTTTTTTAAAAAAATGGATATCAATGCGAAATCCTTGGTGCAACTTCGCGCAATATGCGATGAGTTGAAGCTAATGGGAAAGCCAGTTTTGACTTCGAACTGATCTTCAGTCCTCCTCGGTTGGACTTCGCCACGTACCCCATCAAGTTTAACGATATGAAGGCGTTTCTATCTCTATCGTTATACAATTGGTATACCTGCCTCAAAAATCAAGTCAATCTTCACGAAAACCTAGCCCGGCAATCCCTCCTAAGGACAGAAGCTCAATCCATATACTTTGGAGCAAAGGGCACTTTGCTATTGCGGCCAGGAGCCCGGCGGTATCCAATTCTTAAATCTCTTGCACCATGCGGTCATGGTTAGCCCAGCGCATCCACTGGGGCTTCGGTATGCATGATTGGCAAACCGGCTCACCGCCCATGCGTTGCCGGAATTTATTCGCCCGCCTGTAACATCGGTCTACGTAGCCTTCGGATTGGCTTTGATAGGCGATATAATGGCAGGTCCCGCAGCAGAAAGCCTCCGCGCCATAGGGCGCGGAAACTCTGCGCCCGCATCTGGGGTAATGGAACCAGGGGCGCGTACCCCCATAATTGCAGGGTGTATGGTCAATAGCGACTTCCTGCGTCACGTCCTGCCAATCCTCGTTGCTGCCTTGCCACGCTCGCGGAACGGTCGTATTGAACGGGCTCTATCTCCTAATAACGAACCTATTCAAACACATGATATGATTAACAAAAAGGATCGTATTCCTCTTGAGGGTTTGCTATAAAAGAAGTCGTCAAATGACGTTTTCTTTTAACCTCGGAGGAATCACATGCCTAGTCAGGAACTCCAACCGCGTATCCGTGGCAGTCAAGCCAAGACCTTTGCCTACCTCAGGGTGTCGACCAATGACCAAGACCTTGAGAAGAACAAGGCAGACATTCTGTCCTTCGCCAATACCCGCGAGTACGTCCCTGTCCAATTTGTCGAGGAGAAGGTCAGCGGCAAGAAGCCGTGGAAAGACCGCCGCATCAAGGAAGTCATCGACTCGCTTGGAAGAGGAGACAGGCTAATCATCCCTGAGCTGTCCAGGCTAGGCCGGTCGATGCTTGAGATTATGGAAATCCTGTCCATCGCCCGTGAGAAGGGCATTTCAGTCTATGCCCTCAAGGGAGACTGGGAGCTAAACGGAACCATCCAGTCCAAGGTGATTGCGATGGTGTTTGCTATGGCCGCTGAGATTGAACGCGACCTCATCTCTGCTCGCACCAAGGAAGCTCTTGCAGCAAGAAAAGCAGCAGGCGTTAAGCTGGGGCGTCCCAAGGGGCCAGGCAAGTCCAAGCTCGATTCCTACCGCCCTGAAATTGAAGCTCTGCTCTCCAACGGTTCACCAAAGGCTTTCGTTGCCCGTCGCTATGGCACTACCCCTGCGAACCTCGCAAATTGGCTAAAGAAGAATGGGGTTGCAGGAATGCCTGTATAATCTCGTAGCCCCCCCCCCTCGGGTTACCTTGGCATAGGGGGTGCCTGGGAGAGTCTTAGGGACCGGATCATATTTGAGCCGTTTGAGCTAGCACCACCCCAACCAACCCAATTGGAAAGCAGGTTTAAATGTAGTAAGGAAAAGCTATGAGCACCAAAAAATTCGCCCTTCTTGCAAGAGTATCAACCAAAGCTCAGGAAGCAAAAGGTGTAAGCCTTGATGTCCAACTTGAACAAATGAAAGCAGCAGTTAGACACCTTAATGGAACAGTTGCTAAAATTTATCGAGGACAAGAAAGCGCTTTTACACCTGAAAGAGAAATACTGAACGAAGTTCTTAGTGATGCTGAGGATTCAGTATTTGATGCTATTATGGTCGCTGACCATAGCAGGTGGTCCCGAAATAGCGAAGAATCAATAAAATATTTTAGAATACTACGAAATAATAAAAAACAGTTTTACGTTTTAACCCAAGGGTACAATCTTTATGAACTTGAAGATAATTTTTTGTTGTCTCTTTTTAGCATTATAAATGAACGACAATCAGGCGTTACAGCGTTCAAATCTTTAATGTCAAAAATCAGTAATGCAAATAAGAATCGTCTATCTGCCTGTCACAAGTGTCCATACGGCAGAAAATTCAATAAAAATACTAATCAATGGGAGATCGTAGAAGAGGAGGCCATTGTCATAAGGCAAGCAGCAGACTTGATTATAAATAAAAACTATTCGTGCTTTTCTGCTGCGAAAGAACTAAATATGTACGTTGGCACACTGCACAAGAGACTTATGTCATCCGGAAAAGACTGGACGCAATCTTTTAGATCAGAGCGTCACAATATAAACGAGACAATAAAGATGAGCCTTCCTCCAGTACTGTCGAACAGAGAAATATCATTGATTAAGTCAAAGCTAAAAGCCAAAAGAACATGGGATAGGACACCCGCCAAAAATAAGTACCTGCTTAGTCGGTTAATTAAGGATGCTAATTCAAACTATTCGCTAACTGGAGCTACAACACCAAGCGGTAAAAAATGTTATCGTCTTCAACAAGGACCAAGGGAACATAGGTACTCTATCAAAGCATCGGAAATTGAGAATGTCGTCTTGAATCCATTGTTTGAGGCTTTAGGCTCAGATCACAACATTCAGAGACTTATATTTCAAGAGCGTAGCCACTCTACATCTTATAACGAACTGAAACAACAATTATCTAATATACAAAGTGAAATTAAAAATAAAAACATTCTATTAAACAGGACTACAGACGCTCTTATATCTACGGATAAAAATGAATTTAATAGTATGTACAAAGCTCTTACAGAAAAAATGAAAAAACTTGATGGTGAACTGCTTAATTTGAACAAAAAGTTCATGAAACTAAAAGACATGTTGGACAATATACCGACAGAAAAAGAATCTTTAACTTTAAGGGAAACTATCAGAAAACATCTGATCGCAGAAAGCAAAAGTGCCTATGTTAGTTCTGGGATTGCCTACAGTGATTTATCTTTTGAGCAAAAGAGGAAACTGCTTGGCTTGCTATTCTCTGGGGAAAATCCATACGGGATAACAAATGGTATTTTCATAACGTGCTTGGATAAACATAAACACAAATTTAAATTCAAGGCGCGCGGACAATTCTTCTCTATCTCTGGGGACAATGAAGAGGGGCTAGTCTACCCCTTCTACCTCGACACTGGTCCACAAGCATCTACAATTGCAGAAATTATTCATCAAGAGTATCCTGGTTTAGTGGGGACCCTGGATGTAACTAGTTCTCCCAAGTCTTGACCTCGGAGAAATCCACATGGAAGCCCGAGCGGTTCTCCCACAGGGCCTTCACTCCGGGGGCCACGGGTTCCAGCACGAGTTCCCCGGTCAACAGCCGCAGCACATCGGCCAGGGTCTCGGGGGCGTAGACGGGCACCTCCTCCACCACGGCGGCCTCGGCGGCATTGCCCGGGGGCGCGATCAGCCCCTTGGCCCCATCCTCGCGGGCCTTGAGCGCCAGGGGCAGCATCCCGGGGACAGCCTTGAGTTGCCCGTCCAGGGACAGTTCTCCCGCCAGCATCCAGCCGTCCAGCGCCTGTTGCGGCAGCACCCCCGATGCCACCAGCAGGGCCGCGGCCAGGGGCAGGTCGTAGCCGCTGCCCTCCTTGCGCATGTCCGCCGGAGCCAGATTCACGGTGATCCGCGAGGGGGGAATGCGGAACCCGGAATTCTTGAGCGCCGTGAACACGCGCTCCTTGCTCTCGCGCACCGCGCCCTCGGCCAGCCCGACCATGGTGAAGGCAGGCATTCCGGACTTGGACAGATCGACTTCCAACTCCACCCGGAAGGCGTCGATGCCCAAGAGGGCGGCTGTGGACACTTTGGCTAACACGGAAAACTCCAGGGATATCGTTCCATTGGTATCGACTGCTGTATCCCGAATACCGGGCAAGCTCAAGGCGTCAGGGCCACCAAGGCCATGTATTGATTTCCCCTCACTCACGGGCTAGGAATCCCCTCCGGCCCAGGATCCCCCCGGGCTTCAGCCCTTAACCGCTGGACAACCATGCAATTCGACCTCTTCAACATCCTGGGTTTCGAGTCTGCCTTCACCCTGCTCTTCGGCCTCTGGCTCCTGTTGTACTCCTTCCTGCCCGGCATCTTTGACGGTGCTCGCTGGTTCTCCTGCGCCTATCTGGCTTGGGGCATCTGCTGCCTGCTGACGGCGGCGCGCGGAATCCTGCCCGATGCCTTGACCCTGGTCGCCGCTCACTTCCTGCTCGCCGCGGGCATGGCCTCCTTCCACGAAGGCCTGCTGCGCCTGCTCCGAGCTCCGCGCAACTGGCCCGGCATCGGACTGGCCCTGACCACGGCCGAGACCATTTCGGCCATCGTCTTCGGCCTGCTGGGGGACGATCTGCAAACCCGGATCATCATCTCCAGCCTAGTCATGTGCAGCTTCAGCCTGCTGGGGCTTGCGCAGCTCTTTCGCCACACCCCGGCCTCGGGCCCTACCACCGTGCACCTGCACCTGACCACCGCCCTACTGGGCTTGGTGATTCTATCCTCCAGCATCCGTATCGCCCTGAACGTCCTGACCCCCCTCGCCACGAACGGAATCTACGCGGGCGCCCTGCACGCCTCCCCGCACATGGCCTATCTGGTCTTTCTGGTGGGCAGTGCCCTGAATCTGATCTGGATGAGCCTCGGTCATGGCACGGGTCGCGCCCTGACCGAGACCAAGTCCTGATCCAGGCTGGCCCCAAAGCCCCCCCCCTTAAGGGGCCAGGCCGGACCCTTGCCAGCAAAAAACAGCCCGCCTCCTTGCGGAGACGGGCCGTCTTTTCAAAGACGAAAAAACAGGCGGGCGTCTATTCCACCAACATGCCGATGCGGCTCCAGCGGATGTCCATCAGGGTGGCCCAGGACCAGTAGATGCGCCAGGCCTTGCCCACAATGGCCTCGCGACCCACGAAGCCCCAGTAGCGGGAGTCCATGGAGTTGTTGCGGTTATCGCCCATCATGAAATAGTTGCCTTCGGGCACCGTCACAGGCCCGAAATGAGTGCGCACCATGGGGTTGCGCGGTGGCAACCCGGACAGATAGGGCTCGTCCACGGCCTCGCCGTTACGCACCAGGTGGTTGTCCACCACCTCGATGGTGTCGCCGGGCAGACCGATGACGCGTTTGATGTAGTCCTTGCTGGGGTCCTTGGGATATTCGAACACGATCACATCCCCGAACTCCGGATCGGACACCGAGAACAGGGTGATGTCCGTGAATGGCACCTTGATGCCATACAGGAATTTGTTGACCAGCAAATGGTCCCCGATCTGCAAGGTCTGCAGCATCGAGCCGGAAGGGATCTTGAACGCCTGGACCACGAACGAGCGGATGAACAGGGCCAGCAACAGGGCAAATATCAGGGCCTCGACCCAGTCGCGCAGGACTTCATGCCATTTGGGATTCATATCGTATTTCCTTATCTTCTTCACAACCAAAGGGGTGGGAGCGCAAAACAACCCCCGGAAGGTAGGCCCCCGAGGGCCGGTTGTCTAGTTGACTCTCCAAAAAATAAAAACCCTGGAACCCTGATGAGCCCCAGCACCTGGTTGAACTTTTCGCAGCACACCCAAGGCGTAAGGTCTTGTAGACTCGAAGACTCGCCAACAATCCACTGAACAACCCGGACGGCGTCACGCCTCTTTTCGCAGGTCGCTCAAAAAGGGCAGGATGCAAGGCGCAAGAAGAATTCAAGCTCGATGCGTATCACAACATACGTGAGAGCTTGAATTCTTCGCAGCTACGAAACAGACGGCCTTTTTTCAACGGCCTGCGCCTGCGGCCTAGTCTTCGTCGGCCTTGAGGGCCGCCAAAAAGGCCTCCTGGGGGATCTCGACGTTGCCCATCTTCTTCATGCGCTTCTTGCCCGCCTTCTGCTTCTCCAACAGCTTGCGCTTGCGGGTGATGTCGCCGCCATAGCACTTGGCCGTGACGTTCTTGCGCATGGCCGAGTTGCGCTCGCGGGCGATGATGCGCATGCCAATGGCGGCCTGGATGATGACCTCGAACATCTGCCGGGGGATGGCACGCTTCAATTTCAGGGCGACCTTGCGGCCATAGGTGGTGGCGCGGTCGCGGTGCACGATGATCGACAGGGCGTCCACGGGATCACCGTTGATGAGCATGTCCAGCTTCACCAGGTCGGCCTCGCGGAACTCCTCGACCTCGTAATCCAGGGAGGCGTAGCCCTTGGTCACGGACTTGAGCCTGTCGAAAAAGTCGTAGACCACCTCGTTGAAGGGCATGTCGTAGGTGATCATCACGCGGGTGGCAGTCAGGTAGCGCATGTCGCGCTGGACGCCGCGCTTGTCCTCGCAAAGTTTGAGCACCGCGCCCACGTAGTCGTTGGGCACGTGGATCTCCATCTTGGCGAAGGGCTCGGCCATGGACTGGATCAGCGTGGGGTCCGGCATCTTGCTGGGGTTGTCGATGTAGAACACCTCACCCTTGTTGTTCACCAGCTTGTAGGCCACGGACGGGGCCGTGGTGATCAACTGGGCGTCGAACTCGCGTTCCAGGCGCTCCTGGATGATCTCCATGTGCAGCAGGCCCAGAAAACCCGCGCGGAACCCGAAGCCCAGGGCCTGCGAGGTCTCGGGCTCATACCAGAAGGCGGAGTCGTTGAGCTGCAGTTTTTCCAGGGCGGCCTTCAGGGGCTCATACTCCGAGGGCTCCACGGGATACAGCCCACAAAAGACCATGGGCTTGATCTTCTTGAAGCCGGGAAACGGCGTTTCCGTGGGGCGCTTGGTCTCGGTGATGGTGTCGCCCACGGGCGCGTCGGAGAGGTCCTTCATGCTGGCGCAGAGGAAGCCCACCTCGCCGGGGCCCATGGATTTGATTTCCTTGGCCTCCGGGGAGAACACACCCAGGTTGGTCACCTCGAAATCGCGCTTGGTGGAGCAGATGCGGATCTTCTGGCCCTTCTTGACCGTGCCCTCCAGGATCCTGCACAGGACCGTGACCCCGCGGTAGGAATCGTACCAGGAGTCGAAAATCAGGGCCTTGAGCGGCGCGTCAGGGTCGCCGCCCGGGGCGGGCAGCTTGGTGACGATGGCCTCCAGCACGGCCTCCACGTTCAGGCCAGTCTTGGCCGAGACGCAGATGACCTCGGTGCAGTCCAGGCCGATGATCTCCTCAATCTCCTGGGCCACCTTGTCCGGGTCGGAACTGGGCAGGTCGGTCTTGTTCAGGACCGGGATGATCTCCAGGTTGTTGTCCAGGGCCAGGTACACGTTGGCCAGGGTCTGGGCCTCCACGCCCTGGGTGGAGTCCACCACCAGCAGCGCGCCCTCGCACGCGGCCAGGGAGCGGGAGACCTCATAGGAGAAGTCCACGTGCCCTGGGGTGTCGATGAGGTTCAGGATGTATTCCTTGCCATCCTTGGCCTTGTAGGGAATGCGCACGGACTGGGCCTTGATGGTGATGCCCCGCTCGCGCTCGAGATCCATCTTGTCCAGGTACTGCTCGCGCCGGTCGCGGTCGCCCACCAGACCCGTGATCTCAAGGATGCGGTCGGCCAGGGTGGACTTGCCATGGTCGATGTGCGCGATGATGCTGAAATTGCGTATATGATCTGTCTTACTCATTGTTCTTCGCCAGTAGGGGCCGATAGGGGGGAGGACATCCCCGGAGGTTCCGGGGTGTGGGCTTTTGTGTAAGGTATTTGCCGTGCGAAGTCCATTCCTGTGGTGGGCAGGGAAAGCCCCGCTCTTTACCCCTGGCGACGCCCCCCGGACGATGACGGACTGTGTGCCACACCGGGCCGGAGAATGGCCGGTCAGCGTATACAAAAAAAGGGCGGGACCCGTCGGCCCCGCCCCTCACAACACACACGACCGCCAGGGCTGTTAGACCTGCATCCCGGCGATGATCTTCTTGAGGTCCTGGGCCAGGCGCGCCAAATCAGTCACGGCCTGCGACGACTGCTCCATGGCATCCGCAGTCTCGATGGCGATCTGATTGATTTCGTCGGTGGCCTGGGTCACCTGTTCGCTTGCCGCGGACTGCTCCTCGGCCGCGCTGGCAATGGACTGGACCTGGAAGGAGGTCTCCTCGACCATTTTCAGGATGCTCCCCAGGGACGTCCCGGCCTCTTTGGACTTCGCAGTGATGCCTTCGATGACCTTGCCCGCCTCGCCCATGCCGAGGATCGTTTCCTGGGCGGCCTTCTGGATGGACTGCACCGCACCACTAACTTCCTTGGTGGCGGTCATGGTCTTTTCGGCCAGCTTGCGCACCTCATCGGCCACCACGGCGAACCCGCGCCCTGCATCGCCCGCTCGTGCGGCCTCAATGGCCGCGTTGAGGGCCAACAGGTTGGTCTGGTCCGCAATGTCCTCGATGACCTGCACGATATCGCTGATGCCGTCGGACTGGCTGCACAGATTCTGCATGGTCCCGTGGACCTTCTGGAAGTTGGTGTACACGCCCTGGACACCGTCAACCACTTCCGCCACAACGACGGATCCTGTGGCAGCCGTCTCCCTGGTGCGCTCGGCCGCGTTGGCCGCATCCGAGGCATTGTGCGCCACCTCCAGCACCGAGGCGTTCATCTGCTCCATGGCCGTGGCGGTCTCACTGGCCTTGGCGCGCTGCTCGTTGGAGCCCTTGCTGGACTGCTCCACCTGGGCGGACAGCTCTTCGGAAGCCGAGGCCATCTGGTCTGAAATGGCGGTGGCATCAATGGCCGCCGCAGCAATGATCTTGTTGGCTCGTTCCATGGCCTGCTGTTGCTTGCGCACCTCGGTCAGGTCCACGCACAGCGTCACCGAACCGATCAATTCGCCGTCCAGATCAGCGATGGGCGAGGCCACGATATTCGCAACGACCTCCGCGCCCGCAAGATTGGTGAAGGTGCATTCCTGGTCCAGGGTCTCTCCCCGAACCATGGCCCGCTGCGTCATGGTTTCGGCGTTGTTGTCGTACATGAAGCGCGCATGGTTCCAGCCAAGGAACTCCTTGGGCGCACCGGATCGACCGGCTAACTCCAGGATCTGCTGGTTGGCGAAGGTCAACTTGTCCTCGCGATCCGTGGTCAGACAGGAGATGGGGATGGACTTGAGCACGCCCTGGGCAAACCCGAGCTTGATCTTGAGTTCGCAAACCATGGCCGAAATGTCCTCATGCAAGGACTTGAGTTCGCCGCTGAAACCCTGTGCGCTGACCTCGCTGAAGTCCCCGCCCGCCACCTGCCGGGCATACGCCTGGAGACGCGTCAGGGGAACAATGATGGAACGGATGGTCAGCGTTACCAACACGATCAGCAGGATGGCCATGCAGATCCCCACGGTGACGGAGGTGATCCCGATGCGCGAATTCACCTCTTCCGCAAGGGTCCCCAAGCCGAGCTCCAACTCCTGAACCAGGGGCATCAATGCATGGGCGCTGGCGGACACTTTGTTCTTGGTGGCGCGCAGCAACTGGTCCTGTTGGGCGCAAGCCTCAAAGGCCTGGGAGTATTCATCGGCCAAGGCCAGCATGACCCTGGTCTCGTTGCCGGCTCCACGCAGGGCACTGGACTCGATGCTTCTTCGCAACTCGGCCATCGCGGACTTGAAGGCGACAAGATGCTCGTCTTCGTGGTTGATGATGAAGTTCTTTTCATGACGCCTGAGCATGAGCAGCTTCAACAGCAGGTCATCCCCGGCCAGATTGAGGCCCTCGACGCGGGCCTCCAACTGTCTCGCAGCCCCGCGCAACCTGCCCCGCAGTCCATCATCCCTGGTGTAACCCATGGTTTTCTGGGCCGCCGCCGTGATCAGGAAATTCTTTTCGTACTCTCCGGCCTTGACCTTGATCTCAGTCGCCAAGGTGGTGAAGACCGGTTCCAGCTCTTGGGCCTTGCGCACATTGTCGCCAAGCTCGACGACAAAATGCTTCACCTTCTCCACATAATCGTCCTCACGACGATCGTAGAAGTCCTTCTCGGCCCGACGCGCCTCCAGCAAAGCCACCTTGGCTCCCAGAGCAACTTCGTCGGCGTGCTCGGCATCCAATCTGTAGTTGCCGCCCACAAGGTTCACGCCGAACACCATTGCCAGGGCAGCCAATGCAATTGCCGCAATAAGCAGCAGTTTTCCTTTAACAGACACAATAATCTCCCTTTTCTCCGGATAGGCCGCCGAGCCGAGGTCAACCCCCTCCAGGGGCTGGCCAGACACGACATTTCTCATTCAAGCCGAACAAGAAGGCTGACATATCAGCAAGCACTACAAACAGCAAGTCCACCATATTGGACTATTCTACATGCCTGCAAGTAACATATTAGTATTAACAAATTACCTCAACCTCCTTTTCCCGCTCACCTATCCGTTCCAGCCACTGGCCGGACCATGCCCTTGCACCTGTCCTATTTTCAGGATAATCCAGACGTTATGGAATCAACCCCCACCGGGAACACCAACGCATGCGCCATCTGAACACCCTGCTGCTGCACCCCGATCCCGTGGTCCGCGCCACCCTGCGCGACCATCTCGAGGACGTGGATTTTTTGCGTGTGCTGGGTGAGGCCGTGACCGGGTTCGAGGCCCTGGAGCTGTTGGAGCACGTGCCCTATGGGGTGTTCTTCCTGGGCCTGGAACTGGCCGAAGGCGTCTCCGGATTCGAGCTGGCGCAGATGCTGGCCGGGCGCAAGCACAAGCCCGCCCTGGTGTTCATCGCCAAGGACGAGTCCCAGGCCTTTTCGGCCTTCGAACTGGGGGCCACGGACTACCTGCTCTGGCCCTGTACCCCGGAGCGGTTCAAGCAGACCTTGCAACGCCTCAAGCAGTTCCAGTCGCATTTCAAGGACATCCCGGCCCCGACCTGGACCGAGGACGAGGACGAGGACGCACCCGAGGACGAGCGGACCCTGCAACTGCCGCTGGGCGAAGAGGAGGAGGACCGCTTCCTGAAGGCCCTGTCGCAGGCCTGGGAATACTCCAACATCACCCGCCCCATGGAGATCGAGAAACTGCCCATCCACATGGACGGGCGCACCATCCTGATCCCCTACACACAGATCATCTTCGTGGAAGCCTACGAGGATTATTCATATGTGCACACGGCCTCGCAGAAGTACCTGACCTCCTATCGCATGAAGATCCTGGAGGACAGGCTCAGGCAGTACAGGTTCTTCCGCGTGCATCGCAAGTTTCTTGTAAACTTGGAAATGGTCACCGAAATAGCCTCAATGCCGGGCAGCAACTTCATGCTGCGCACCCAAGGCAAGACCCGCATCGAGCTGCCCATCAGCCGCAGACGGATCGCGGAACTGAAGAAGATACTCGGGTTGTAGGGACAGCACAGGCCGCGGCATGACCGTTCAACACCACGAACGGCCCTTTTGCCGAAATTCAAACGCCTAGGCCGCCTGACTCACGATACATTGACGCCTATGCCGGACACTCTTGTCTCGACTTAGGGAGACCCAGCCATGGACCAGACCGGAGCACTAGACGCATTACTGCATGAGGAACGGGTTTTCCGCCCGCTTCCGCAGATTGTCATTGGGGCCAACCTCAATCCACACGAACTGGAACAGGCCCAGGAACTGGCCAACCGCGACTACCTCGCCTACTGGGAGGACGCGGCCCACGAACTGGACTGGTTCAAGAAATGGGACCAGGTGCTGGACGACTCCGACGCGCCCCACTACCGCTGGTTCAGCGGCGCGCGTTGCAACATCGTCTACAACGCCCTGGACCGCCATATCGAGACAGCCAACAAGAACAAGCTGGCGTTGATCTGGGAAGGCGAACCCGGCGACCAGCGCAAATACACCTATTACGAACTGTATCGCGAGGTGAACCGCTTCGCCAACGCCCTGCGCTCGCTGGGCGTGGCCAAGGGCGACCGGGTGGTGCTGTACATGCCGCTCCTGCCCGAGACCGCCATCGCCATGCTTGCCGTGGCCAAGATCGGGGCCGTGCACAGCATGATCTATGGGGGATTCTCGGCCAAGGTGCTGCGCGAGCGCATCAACGACGCCAAGGCCAAGCTGGTGGTCACGGCCGATGGCTTCTACCGCAACGGCCGGGTGGTCAACTTGAAGCAGATCGTGGACGAGGCCCTGCTCGGGGCCTGCGCCGAGTGCGTGGAGACCTGCGTGGTGGTCCACCGGGCCAACGTGGACGTCGAGATGAACGAGCCGCGCGACCTTTGGTACGACGATCTGGTGCGGCGCGAGCGGCCCTCCTCGCCCACCGAGGTCATGGACGCCGACGACCCGCTGTTTTTGCTCTACAGTTCCGGCACCACGGGCAAGCCCAAGGGCATCGTCCATTCCCACGCCGGGTACATGGTGGGCATCAACCGCACCCTGAAATGGGTCTTCGACCTGAAACCCACGGACATCTTCTGGTGCACCGCCGACACCGGCTGGATCACCGGGCACAGCTACGTGATTTACGGCCCCCTGGTGGCGGGGACCACCACGGTGATGTACGAGGGCCATCCCCTGTATCCCCAGGCCGACCGCCTGTGGGACGTGGTGGCCCGCTACGGGGTGACTATCCTCTACACCTCGCCCACGCTGATCCGGATGCTGATGCGTTTCGGCACCCAGTACCCACGCCAGAAGGACATCTCCACCCTGCGCCTCCTGGGCTCGGTGGGCGAACCCATCAACCCCGAGGCCTGGGTCTGGCTGCACAAGCACATCGGCGGCTCCAAGTGCCCGATCATGGACACCTGGTGGCAGACCGAAACCGGGATGTTCATGATCAGCCCGCTGCCCATCTCGCTCTTGAAGCCCGGCAGCGTGAACAAGGCCCTGCCCGGCGTGGAGGCCGACGTGGTGGACCAGAGCGGAAATCCCGTGCCCCCGGGCAAGGGTGGCTTCCTGGTCATCAAGAAACCCTGGCCCGCGATGATGGTCGGCATCGACAACGATCCGGAACTCTACAAGAAAACCTACTGGGAAAAGATTCCAGGCATGTACTTCGCCGGGGATGTGGCCCGCAAGGACGAGGATGGCTACATCTGGATCCAGGGCCGCGCCGACGACGTGCTGAACATCGCCGGACACCGCATCGGCACCGCCGAGGTGGAGAGCGCCCTGGTGGCCCACCGCTTCGTGAACGAGGCCGCGGTCATCGGCATCCCCGACGCCATCAAGGGCGAGGTCGCCAAGGCCTTCGTGATCCTGACCGAGGGCTGGCAGGAAGAATACGACAACTCCGAGGAGCTGATCACCGCCCTGAAGAAGCATGTGCGCTACGAGCTGGGTCCCGTGGCGGTACTCAAGTCCCTGGAGTTCCGCAGCACCCTGCCCAAGACCCGCAGCGGCAAGATCATGCGCCGCATCCTGAAGGCCGAGGAATTGGGCCAGGACGTGGGCGACACCTCCACCCTGGAAGACCTGGACTAGCACCGGGCAGGCCCTCTGCCAGACCCCGAACCTGGGCCTGGGACAGCCCCCTGGCAGATGCCCAATTCACGACAGACCCCACAAAGCCCGACCCCGGTCGGGCTTTTTTTATTGGGAACATCGCGACCAATTGCTGAGGATTATTGCGGTAGCGGTTCAGGCCTGATAGCATTGCGTTGAAATGCAAAAGTCTACTCTTCGGTCCTTCACTGCCCCAGGGCAGGGCGGCTGCACCGCCATTGCAACCGCCCTGCTCCTGGTGGGCTTGCTCTTGACCCTGCTCTCGGCCTGCGGGGAGTCCGGACCGATCATCATCGGTTTTGCCGGACCGTTGGAAGGCACCTACTCCGACCTGGGGGTCCAGGGCCGCAACGGCGCCCAGCTGGCCATCGAACTGGAAAACACGCGCGGTGGCGTCAATGGGCGGGCGCTGAAACTCATCTCCGAGCACGACGGGGAGACCCCGGATCAGGCCCGGGTCGCCGTCAAAATCCTCAAGGACTCCGGGGCCATCGCCATCATCGGCCACATGCTCAGTGCCCAGAGCCTGGCCAGCTACGAGCTGGCCGAGGAACTGAAGATCCCCAGGGTTTCGCCCACCTCGGCCACCCCCCTGCTCTCCAACCGGGAGGACCTGTTCTTCCGGCTCATCCCCAGCGGCACGGAGTTGGCTCAGGGTCTAGCCAGCTATTGCCGCACCGAGGACCGGGCCGAGACCGTATTCACTCTCCTGGACCTGGACAACAAGGCCTTCACCGCCCCCTTTACCCAGGCCTTTGGCGAACGCTTCTCCTCCCTGGGCGGAAGGATTCTCGAACAGAGCGGCATCCACTCCTCGACCACCCAATCCTGGGAAGACATCGCCCGGCGCATCGAGACCTCGGGCGCGTCGGCCCTATTCGTGGCCCTCTCGGCGCGGGATCTGGCGGCCCTGGCCAGCCAACTGCGCGTCCAAGGCTGCATGATCCCCATCTACAGCACCATGTGGGCCTACACCCGGGAGCTGATCCTGGCCGGGGGCAGGGCCGTGGAGGGCATCATCTTTGCCGTGAGCTACATCGGAGACAGCCAGCGCCCGGAATTCCTTGAATTCCAGAGACGCTATCAGGAGCGCTTCGGCTGGCTGCCCAATTACGCCGCGGCCTTCGGATACGAAGCCGCCAATGTACTGATCGAGGCCCTGCGTTGGACCGGGGGCGATCCGAGCAAACTGCCCGCAGGCATGCTCGCCTTTGGCAACCATCCCGGAGTCACCGGTCCCATCCTTTTCAATCCATACGGCGACGTCATCCGCCCTTCGTACCTCGTCACCATCCGGGAGCGCGAATTCCTCACCCTGGCCACCATCGGGAGCGATTAGATGCCCGCGCCCCAGACCCTGCACCGCATCCTGGGCAGAATACTGACACGGTTCCTGCTCCTACCGTGCCTCGTCTCCGTGCTGCTTCTGGGGGGCTTCTTCTCCTACCGCCAATACGTAACCCTGAAACAGCAGGACCTGTTGCTGGCCGAATCCCTGGCCCGTTACGCCGAGACCTACATCGAGGACGCGGCCTTTGCCCTGCAACATCTGGCCAACAGAGACGCTGAGCCGGACCCGAAGACCCTGACCAAAGATCTGAAACAGGTCCACGACACCTTCCCGCATTTTGAACGGCTGCTCTGGCTGGATGCGCAGAACACCGTGCTCGCGGCCTATCCCACGGGTCTCAGGGGAGCCGATTTTCCCCTGCTCTTCCCCCAGACCAGGGGCGATCCTTCCCTGATGCTCTCACGCCCGGTCTATTCCCCGCAGAGCGGCAGATTGACCATCACCCTGGGGCACAAGGCCCCCAGCGGCGACTGGGCCATCGCGGAATTGAACCTCTGGGCCCTCCAGGAGCACCTGCGGCTTTTCTCGCCCATCGGGGGCCAGCGGCAGATCATCGTCACCGATGCATACGGCAACGCCATCGTCCACCCCGAAGAACGGCAGGTCCGGCAACAGGCCAATATCGGGGGAGGGGAACTGTTGAAATCGCTGGGCGAAAACGACCAGGGCTCCCTGCTCCATAAAGAGGGGGGGCTTTATCTCTTCAGCTCCCTGGTGCGCATGAACTCCCTGAAGTGGGTGCTGGCCCTGTCCACGTCGGCCAATGCGGTGTTCTACCCCTTCGCCCAGACGGTCCTGGCGCTCATTGCCTTCCTGATCACCTTCTTCCTGGTGGCCACGGCCCTGTTCCGGGTCGCCTTGGGCAGAAAAATCGTCACTCCCCTGTCGAACTTTGCCTCGCTCATCCAGCGCACGGCCCGTGGCAGGCGTTTCCCCCCCCTCCCGGCGCAGACCCAGACCTTTGCCGAGCTGGCAGACATCGAGGAGGAATTCGCGCAGATGTATCAGGAGATCACCCGCCGCGAAAATGAATTGCGCCAAGGCCGCCAGTACATCCGCAGCGTCATCGATTCCCTGCCCTCGGTGTTCGTGGCCCTGGACGCCGATGGAACCGTTGCCCAGTGGAGTTCCGGCGCCCAGCATCTGGCAGGCAGGCCCGCCTCCGAGTCCATCGGCAGACCAGTCCTGGAGCTGCTGCCCCAACTGGAGCCGGTGCAGGGGATGATCAACAAGGTGCTGAGCGAGCAACGGCCCGCCTCTCTGGACAAGCTGCCCTGGAAAACGGAATCCGGCCCCGCCATCTACCACCTGGAGGTCTATCCGCTCCAGGGTGCTCCGGGACAAGGGGCCGTGCTGCGCATGGACGACATCACCACCCGGGTGCATCTTGAGGACATCATGGTCCAGACCGAGAAGATGATGTCCGTGGGCGGACTGGCCGCGGGCATGGCCCACGAGATCAACAACCCGTTGGGAGGCATCCTGCAAGGGGCGCAGAACATCCTGCGCCGCTTCGACCCCGTTCTCCCGGCCAATGTCGAAGCCGCCCGCAAGGCCGGCCTCGAACTCGCTGCCCTGCAAGCCTATCTGGAGACCCGAAAAATCCCCAGGATGCTGGACGGCATCATCGCCTCCGGCAACCGCGCGGCGGACATCGTCAGCAACATGCTCAATTTCGCCCACTCCGTCCCCGCCTGCCACACCTCGTGTGACCTGCACTCGCTCATTGAGACGGTCATCGACCTGGCGTCCAGCGACTACGATCTTAAAAAACGCTTCGATTTCAAAAACATCAAGATCGTCCGTGAGTTCGCCAAGTCCATACCGCCCCTGCAATGCACGATCTCCGAGCTTGAGCAGGTCCTGTTCAACCTGCTCAAGAATTCGGCCCAGGCCATGAACTCCATGCCCGTCCCCCCGGAACAACCATGCATCACCATCAGCACCCGGGTCAGCCCCTCCCATGCCCAGGTGTCCGTTTCGGACAACGGCCCCGGCATCCCGGACAAGATCCGCGCCCGGATCTTCGAACCCTTTTTCACCACCAAGGAAGTGGGCACGGGCACGGGCCTGGGGCTCTCCGTGTCCTACTTCATCATCACCAACAACCATGGCGGCACCTTGAGCGTGGACTCCCTCCCGGGACAGGGCGCGACCTTCACCATCCGCCTGCCCCTTGAGCCCCGCCCGGAAGGCGAGAGACCCGCAGCCCAGGCCTGATCCCGTCGCCCCAAGGACTACCGCACGACGGCGTTTGCGCCCGCAGGGATGTGTGCTCGGGGGGGGCTGCGAACAAAAAAAGGGCGGCCCCGATCAGGGCCGCCCTTCCACTTGGCATGTTGAGCAATAACTAGTCTTCCAGCTGCTGCAATCCGTCCACCAGCCACATGCCGCCCTTCACGTCCGGATCCATCCTGAAATGCCAGACCTCGCGCACCTGTTCGGAGCCACCTGTGGCGTTCTCGCGCATCAGGGCGTCAAAATAGACGGTGGCCAGGGTCGCCGGAGCCTGCACCTTGACCTCCAGCAGGCGGGCATTGACCATCAGGATCTCGGTCCGGGAAGGCGAAGGGTCCTGGGCTGCCTGATTTTTGATCTCGTCCAGGACGGCCTCCGAGGTGAACTGAGAGATGTCCTCCAGGTCCCGGGTATCCCACGAGGCCTGCAGACGATTGAAGGCCAGCTTGGCCCCTTCCAGGAATTCATCGGCATCGAAACCGGCAGGCAGGTCCAGCCCGGGAACGGTCTCGGCCGCCCCCTGGGTGGAGCCCAGACCGCCCCAGGCGCCATGGGATTGGCGCTGCAGCACCGTTTCATCCTCGGGTTGCGGGCCTCCGCCACCATAGGACATGCCTGCGCTGCGGCCCGAGGCCATCTGTGCAGCCGGCTGACGGCGCCGGAAGAGCTTCATGGCCAAAAAGATCAGGCCGCCGATGAGCAGGATATCCATCAATCCGCCCCCGGCAAAGGGCTGGCCGAAAAACATCGAACCCAGCAGAGTCCCGGCCAGCAGCCCACCGAACATGCCGCCCATGCCGCCGAAGCGGGGGCTGCGCGGGGCGGACGAGGCCGCGCTGGAACCTACGGCGCTCTGCTTTGTGGGCGACACAGGTTTGGAAAAGCTTTTGCTGAAGGACCGGCTGCCGCCAAACGAACGCCCGCCGCCAAAACGTGCGGCATCGGCGAAGCCGGCATCCATGGCGAGCAGTGTCACCAGCAGCAAGGGCACGAACAAAAGTTTAAGAGCTATGCGCATTTGATAATTTCCTCTGGTTAGGATGGAGCCAAGATACCCGGATAAGATGCCTACAGTGCCCTGTCAAGGAAACCCGCAGCGACTTGCCAAGCGGCAGCGGATCATGCGATTGTCCCCGCTCACCGCAAAAGTACATAATCCGACATCAAGGAGATCACACGATGCTGACCTGTAGCGCCAAACACATTCTGGTGGAGACCGAGGCCATTTGCCTGGACCTGAAGAAACAGATCGAGGCGGGCACCTCCTTTGACGACATCGCCAAAAAACACTCCTCGTGCCCGTCCGGCCAGCGCGGCGGCGACCTGGGCCAGTTCCAGCCCGGCATGATGGTCGCTGAATTCGACAAGGTCTGCTTCACCGAGGAAGTGGGCAAGGTCCAGGGCCCCATCAAGACCCAGTTCGGTTACCACCTGATCCTGATCACCGAACGCAGCGGCAAGGTCGACTAGCCACGCCGTCCCGGCGCACCAAGAGGGTGCGACATGCAAGCGACGCAGCCCCCGCCGGAGACTTCCGGCGGGGGCTGCTTTTTTATTTTCAAGACCAGGGCTACTGGAGGTGATCCAACTCCATGTCCACCACCTCGCGACCGCGCGCCAGGGCGCGGGCCTCCGTATCACCCGCGGCGGCAAAATGCTTTTCCCCGCCGTCGGGGGCGGTCAGGGTCATGGCAAACCGAGCGCAGTATTCCTCGGTGGGCCGCAGGGTGATCGTCCAACCCCGATAGACTTCGCTCTGAGCAACGGCATTCATGGCTACCCTCCTTGGGGTTTCACTCCATCACTATAAGACTTTGTACCCGCGGTGCAAGCCGCCCAGAAAAAAGGGCACCCCGATGGGGTGCCCTTGGCGTCGTTCATTGATCGTCGAGCGTCAGCGCTTCAAGGCCTTCAACAGGCACAACGCCGCGCCGCCCCAGGTGATGCCGATCCCGATGATCATCATGATAATGGCTTCAGTGGTCATACTCTACCTCCTGATGCTGTTGTCGTTGTTCATCACAAACCCTGCACGACCGTTCCTGCCGCGGAGCACGAAGCTCAGGACAAGGCAGGACAGGACCACGGCCCAGCCATAGCAGAGAAGGGGTCCAAGGTCATACCCGCTGTAGTTCGCAGCGATGTCGCCATAAAAGTTGCTGATCAGCAGCACGCCCAGCATGCCCACTGTCAGGAAGCGGAGCGAAAAGTCCCACCACTGGCCCACCGCAAAGTCGGAGATGCGGTTCACGTGTTGGCGCACCACATCCAGGCGACACAGCCAGGAGATGAAGAAAATCTCCAGCAGGGCTCCTCCCAGGATACCGAAGTTGTTGACGAAGTGATCAACGATATCCAGGATGTACAACCCACCGCCCAGGCAAAACACCAGGGAAACTGCAAAGCCCACCAGACACAGGGTGTTGGTGGTCTTGCTGCGGCTCCAGCCGAACTTGTCCATGAAGGCCGCGATGCAGGCCTCCACGATGGAGATATGCGAGGACACGCCGGCCATGGTCAGGGACAGGAAGAACAGGGTACCGAAAAACACGGGCATGGGCATCAGGTTGATGGCCATGGGGATGGTAATGAACGCCAGACCCACGCCGCCACTGACCACGTCCTTGACGAGCACGCCCTGCTGAGCGGCCATGTACCCCAGGACCGAGAAGATCATCACGCCGGCCATCATGGAAAATCCGCAGTTGATGAACACGGTCATGAAGGCGTTGTTGGTGATGTCGGACTTGGCGGGCAGGTAGCTGGAATAGGCCAGCATGATGGAGAAGCCCACCGACAGGCTGAAGAAGATCTGCCCATAGGCAGCCACCCAGACCTTGTAATCCATGAGGCGTGAAAAATCAGGCTTGAACAGCCAGTTCACGCCATCGGCCGCGCCGTCCAGAGACAGGACGCGCACCGTGAGCACCAGCACCATCAGGAACAGCACCGGCATCAGGATCTTGCCCGCGCGTTCGATGCCCTTCCTGACCCCGGTCATGCAGGCCAGCCAGGTGATACCCCAGGCCAGGGCCACGGCGGCGAAAATCGTGGGGCGCAAGCCACCCAACTCCAGCGGGCCGCTGGTCAACCCCAGAAACTCGCCGTAGAAGAAACCCTTGGGATCGCTCCCCCAGGCCTGGCTGAAGGCAAAGCCGGTGTAGGAAATGGTCCAGCCGATGACGGCCACGTAGTAGACGCTGATGACCGCGGCCACAAGCACCTGAAACCAGCCCACCCACTCCCAGCGCCTGTCGATGCTGGCGAAAACCTTGGGCGCAGAACCCCGGAAACGGTGCCCCAGGCCAAACTCCAGGACCATGAACGGGATGCCCGCCGTGAGCATGGCGAAGATATAGGGCACCAGAAACGCCCCGCCCCCGTTTTCATAGGCCATGTAAGGAAAACGCCAGATATTGCCAAGGCCGATGGCGGAGCCGACGGCCGCAAAGATAAAACCAACCCGTGAACCCCATTGTTCGCGTTCTGCCATGGAACACTCCTCTCGGTTTTTCTGCCCCGGATGCGCTGTGGCGAGGCTGCTTTTGATCGTGACTGATGACGAATGACGCCCGCAGCGCCGTGCTTCGGTCCTCACGGACCCGGTTGCATACATACCCTGGAGGAGCTTGTCCACTCTGCACCGTTGTATCCATCAAAATAACACGACATGATTTTTCAAACGAATAAATTAGACGCAATTTGTTACGCATAACGCATCACCCTTCGGCCTTGGCCCCAATCTTCCCGGGGCGCGATCCAAGGGCCGATGATCAAAAACATCCACAGTTCGAGCCCTTTGGCGGCACTGAATCCCACCGCACGAATCCACGGGGGGACTTCGCGCGGCAGCTATTCTGCCTAGAGATTCTCATGAGAATCTCTAGGGTCGCTGCCACACAAGGGATTTACGAGAAACTGGTGGGAACCACAGCGAAACGCTGCGGATGAGCGCTGACCTGCGGGAGCCATGGACAACGAGCCGAGACACATTGCCCTTGTCCCACAAATAGAATACTTATTCAGGTAACCAACAATCCGGAAACCTACAGTGTGAATATGCGCATTCTGATTATTGATGACGAACGGTTTCTTTGCCAGACCATAGCCGATTTCTTTGAGGACATGGGCTATGAGTGCGAAACCGCCTTTGATGGCCGACAGGGGGTCCTGGCATTCGAGACCACTAGGCCCGATGTGGTGTTGTGCGATCTGAACATGCCCGAGCTGGACGGTTTTGGCGTGCTCGACGTCATCACCCACAAATCCCCCGAGACTCCGGTCATCGTGGTCTCGGGCGTGGGTGTCATCACCGATGCCATCCGGGCCGTGCGCCACGGGGCATGGGACTTCGTGACCAAACCCATCCGCGACATGAACGTCCTGGAGCACCGGGTCGGCAAGGCCCTGGAACGGGCCGATCTGTTGCGCCAGAACCGACGCTACCGCGAACACCTGGAAGAAGAGGTCAAAAAACGCACCGCCGATCTGCGCCGTGAGGCCAACGAACGCCTTGAGGCCCAGCGCAAGGTGCATGTGCTGAACGAAGAGATCATCAACACCCAGAAAGAGTTGATCATGCTCCTGGGCGACGTGGTGGAGCACCGCTCCAAGGAAACCGCCAACCACGTGCGACGCGTGGCCGAGATCTCACATCTGCTGGCCACCCTGAGCGGCCTGGACAGCACCGAGGCCGACATCCTGCGCATGGCCTCGCCCATGCACGACGTGGGCAAGATCGCCATCCCGGATTCGATCCTCAACAAACCCGCCAAGCTCACGGGCGAGGAATACGAGATCATCAAGTCGCACACCCTGATCGGCTTCGAGATCCTGAACCATTCCAAACGCCGCATCATGAAGGCCGCAGCCATTACGGCCCTCCAACACCATGAGCGCTGGGACGGCAAGGGCTACCCCCACGGCCTCGCTGGCGAGGATATCCACATCTTCGGGCGCATCACCTGCATCGCCGACGTCTTCGATGCCCTGATGCAAAAGCGGATCTACAAGGACGCCTGGCCCCTGGACCAGGTGCTCGACCTGTACCGCGATCAGCGAGGCAGCCAGTTCGATCCCACACTGACGGACATCCTGCTGGATCACATCGACGAGGTCGTCGCCATCACCCAGCGCTACCCGGACGAAAGCCAAACCCTATCGACCAACGGCTGACCCCCAGACGCAGGCACCCTGGCGCACAGCGGCGACCAGCACGGATCGAACCGTGGACGAGATCCGCGGTCCTGCAGAGGCATGGCCCCGCCTTCCGTCAAGGGACCTGACCACAGACCCGCTCCATCCAGTGCTTTGAAAGCCTGCTCCGGGAATCGTCCCAACGCGAGGCCCAGGGAATCCTGCACCATGGACAATGCTGACCAAACAGCGAGGCCTGCCTTGCTTAACGCACCACCGTCACCGGGCAAGGCGCCACCTGCAAGACCTTGTGGGTCACGCTGCCCAGCAGCAAGCCTTGCACTCCCCCAAGTCCCCGACTGCCCATCACGATCAGGTCAAAGCCCTCGATCTCGGCGACCTCCACGATGACTTGGGCCGTGTCCCCGCCAATGACCTTGGAGGTGAACTCCACGCCCTGGCCTGCGAGCTCGCTCAAACAGCCTTCCATGACCCGCTGGGCATCAGCCTCCAATCTCTCCAGGACCCTCTGGAAATTGGGTTCGCCCAGGATGCTGGGCACGGGTTTATGACAGTGCAAGAGCATCACCGCCGCCCCTGTCAGTCCGGCAATGCCCGCCCCATAACGAACCGCAGCCAGGGAAGGCCCGGAGCCGTCCACGGGAACCAGAATCTTGTTGATGCGCATAGGCCCCTCCTCTTTTCAAGAGGATAAGTCCTGAGGTACCCTTTGCCAAACCCGCAAGGAGATATTCCCATGTTCATCCGCCCCCGGCACTCCCAGTGGATCGTTGGCCTGGCGCAATCCTTGCCCTGGGCAGTGGCCAAGGGCCTGATACGCCTCTGCGCCGTGCCCCTGCTGATCGGCCTGACCCTCACGGGCTGTGCCCAACCGTACCGCCTGACCGTACTGCACACCAACGACGTGCATTCACACCTGACCCAGTTCGACCCGGACGGTCAGCTCTGCCCGGAGGATTCGCCCAAGGCCTGCGTTGGAGGTCTGGCCCGCATGGCCACCGTGGCCCGAGGCGAACGCAGCAAAGATGGCAACGTGCTCCTGCTGGATGCCGGTGACCAGTTCCAGGGCACGTTGTACTTCACACGCTTCCAGGGGCAGGCCGCAGCGAAGCTGATGAATGCCCTGGACTACGACGCCATGGCCCTGGGCAATCACGAGTGTGATGCCGGGCCGCAGGTGCTCGCCGACTTCGCCGCAGCCCTGGAGTTCCCCCTGCTGGCCTGCAATGTTGATGCGTCAACAGAGTCACCCATGGATGGCCGGATGAGACCCCATGTCCTCCTGGAGCGCGGCGGCCGGCGCATCGGAATCATCGGGCTGGTGACCCCGGAGACCGCATTTCTCTCCGTTCCCGGGCCAACGCTGCGCTTCACGGACCCCGAGGCCTGCGTCAGTCGATCCGTGGCTGAGCTGACCGCCCGGGGGGCCAAGATCATCATCGCGCTCAGCCACAGCGGCTACGCCGCAGACATGGAACTGGCCCGCACGGTGAAGGGGCTGGACCTCATCGTGGGCGGGCATTCCCACACCCGCCTCGGGCCGGACCCCGAGGCGGCCGGACCCTATCCCACGGTGGTCGAGTCTCCGTGGGGACAACCCGTGCTGGTGGTCCAGGCCGGACAATGGGGCCGGGAA
The DNA here is from genome assembly GCA_018816865.1 of Pseudomonadota bacterium. Taxonomy (GTDB): domain Bacteria; phylum Desulfobacterota; class Desulfovibrionia; order Desulfovibrionales; family Desulfovibrionaceae; genus Desulfovibrio_Q. The sequence continues at coordinate 87,093 of JAHIUW010000023.1, read as the reverse complement.
TTGGGACGGCTCTGGGTGGATTTCGACTCTTCAGGGGTCCCGACGTCCTGGTCGGGGCAGCCGGTGCCCCTGGCCTCCCCCGTGCCCCGCGCCGAAGACGTGCTCGCGCTGGCCCGGGGCTTTGAGGTGCAACTGGCCGCCATACGATCCCAGACCGTGGGCACCCTGAAGCACGACCTGGAAGCCCCCAAGGAACTGTGCCGCTTTGCCCAGTGCCCCCTGGGGGATCTGGTGGCTGACGCTACCCTGGCAGCGGCCCACAGCGCCGGGGCCCAGGCCGCACTCATCAACAGCGGCGGGATCCGTGCCGGTCTCCCCGCCGGAGCCGTCACCTTGGGCAACGTGCTCACGGCCCTGCCCTTCGGCAACGAGATCGTCGTGGCAGATCTGCCCGCAGAAATCCTGCTGGAGGTGCTGGAGCACGGGGTCAGCCGGGCCGACGGCAGCTTCGATTCCGGCACCGGGCGCTTTCTGCAGCTCGCCGGGTTGCGCCTGCGCTGGTCGCCGTCCCGCCCGCCGGGCGGGCGCATCCTGGGCGCGGAGATCTTCGACGGCCATCTCTGGCTGCCCATCAGGCCAGGGCTCTCCTATCGCATTGCCCTGCCGGATTATTTGCTGGGCGGCGGCGACGGCTTCGCGATGCTCAAACCCTTTAGGGCCTCGGCTTACTCCACCGCCCGTTCCACGGCGGACGCCCTGGGGGAATATCTCCAAGCCCACAGCCCGCTGGCCGCAGCAGCCCCCTGGGAGCGCATCCGACGCATGCCGTGAGCCGGCCCGAACAGCATTCAACGCCGAGCGCTGCTACACGGCGCAGGATGCAGAATGGGCCACCAAGGGCACTGTGCGGGGGCAAGACTGGGGGACAGGTCTTGGAGCGACGGGAAGCGCTGATGAGCGGTGGGACAAGGCTGGTGGTCCTGCAAACACAGGACAAAGCCAGGGCTGTGCGCCAAGGCACGAGCCAATGCAGACCGGGACGGTTCTGGCTGCTGCGCCCCAAGGGCCGCCTCAGTTGGCGGCGATGAACAACCGCGCGTCGGCGGTACTGAGCGGCTTGGAAAAAAAGAACCCCTGGACATACGGGCAGCGCAGATCTCGCAACTGGTCCAACTGCTCGGACAGCTCCACGCCCTCGGCCACCACGTCCAGCCCCATGCTCTGGGCCAGGACCACCACGGCGCGCACGATGGCCGTGTTCTCGCCATTGGCTCCCATGCCGCTGATGAAGGAGCGGTCCACCTTCAGGGTGTCTACGGGGAACTTTTGCAGATAGGACAGGGACGAATACCCGGTCCCGAAATCGTCGATGGAGAGCTTGATGCCCAGGGCCTTCAGGCGGCGCAGGATGAACAACGCGCCCTCGGCGTCCTTCATGATGGCCGACTCGGTGATCTCCAGCTTCAGGTTGGCCACGGACAGCCCGGTCTCCTCCAGGATGCAGGAGATCTGCTCCACCAGAGTCACCTGCTCGAACTGGCGGCAGGACAGGTTCACGGCTATCTGCATCTCCGGGCGGTCCGGATGCTCCCGCAGCCAGTCGACCATGGTCGAGCAGGCCTCGCGCAGGACCACCAACCCCAGGTCGATGATCTGTCCGCTCTCCTCGGCAAAGGGGATGAAATAGCCCGGGGGGAGCACCCCTTTTTGCGGATGATTCCAGCGCACCAGGGCCTCGAATCCGATCAGGGAACCATCCACGACGCTGACGATGGGCTGGTAGTTCAGGAAAAATTCGCCACGTTCCAGGGCGCGGGCCAGATCATGCTCCATGTCCATGGCCATGACGGCCTGTTCCAGCATGCGGGCCGTGAACACCCTGATCCGGGCCGTCCCGGATTTGACGGCGTTGTGCATGGCGATGTTGGCATGCTGCAGCACCTCGTTCGGGCCGATATCGCCCACCGGGGAGAGCACGATGCCCATGCTCACGGTCAGCTTGATCTCGCGACCGTTGACCACGAAGGTCTGGCGCATCAGCTGGCGAATCCGCTTGGCCGCACGGATGGCCTCGCGCGGGGATTCCAGTTCGTCCAGCACGATGGCGAACTCGTCGGCGCCATAACGCGAGACGGTGTCCAGACTGCGTACGCACTTCAGCAGGCGCTCGCTGACCTCACGCAGCAGCTCATCGCCCACGCTGTGGCCCAGGCTGTCGTTGATGACCCGGAACCGATCGATATCCAGATAGACCACCGCGAAATAGTGATCGTCGCGCCGCTTGGAACGCTCCATGGTCTGGCGGATTCGGTCCAGACACAGGCCGCGGTTGGCAAGGCCCGTCAGGGGATCATGCAGGGTGGCATAACGCAGCTCGCGCTGCATCATCTTGCTCTCGCTGATGTCGCGCATGCTGCACCGCAGCCCCAGACAGTTTCCATTTTCGTCGTGCACGTTGCGGCTGGACATGGACAGCCAGTGCATCCGCCCGTCCTCGCGGAAGATCCTGAATTCCAGGGACAGCCGTGAACCCTTGCAGCCGTCGCCCATGTGTTCCCGCCACAGGGCCAGATCGTCGCGGTGGATGATCTGTTCCATGAACCCGGGGTCGAGCATCAGCTTCTCGGCGGGATAGCCTGTGATTGTGGCGCACGAGGGCGAGACATACAGCATCCGGCCATCGGGCCCGCACCAGGTCTCCAAGTTGAAGGCCGAGTCCGAGACCGTGCGGTAGCGCTGCTCGGAGATCCGCAGGGCCTCCTCCATGCGCTTGCGCTCGACGGCCATGGCCACCTGTTCGGAAATGGCCTGCATCAGATCCACGTCATCCTGGGAATAATGCAGGGGATCGTAATAGTCCTGCACGGCCATGGCCCCGATGGTCTTGCCCCCCACCTTGAGCGGCACGCCCAGCCAGCACTCGGCCACGGTGCCGACCACCCCCCGGCCCTGCTTGACGTTGACCCCCAACACGGCATCCTGCTCGTTCTTGCGGATCAGAAGCGGCTGCCCGGTGCGGATCACGTGCAGGGCCAGACACTCCGTGGACGGATCGCTGATGTTCTCGATGATGCAGTCCTCGGTGTCCATCTCATCATAGAAGAACGGGAAGACCAGCCGATCCCGGCCCTCGTCCACCAAGGCGATGTAATAGTTCGTGACATCCACAAACCCGCGCAGGACCTCGTGGATGGTTGCGTACAGCTCGTTGAGATCGCGGGTGGACTGAACGGTGTTGGAAATGCGGTACAGGATGGACAGCAGAGTCTCGTTGCGCCGCAACAGTTCCTCGTCGCGCAGGCGGTCGGAGATCTCCTCTTCCACGCACAACAGGTGGGACAAACAACCCTTGCCTGCGAACACCGGGCTGAAGGAGGCCTCGACCCAGTACTCCATCCCGTTCTTGCGACGTTTGCGCAGCCGCCCGCGCCAGCGTCGTCCGCTGCGCAGTTCATCCATGACGTTCCACAGCCGCTCAGTCTGCCCGCCGTCGGCGCAGTGGATGGTCAGGGGTCTTCCGAGGAGGTCTTCGTTGCAAAAGCCGGAGGAACTGAGACAGGTGGAGTTGCTATAAAGGATATTGCCTTCGGGACTGGCGATGGTGACCAGCACCGGACATTTTTCCACGACCTGGAAAAAGATGTCAGAGAAGCCCGTGCGACTGGATTCCAGTTCCATGGCGGCCACCCGGCCCCGCAGGTGCTCGTTCTCCACTTTGAGATAGTCGACGTCGGAATCGGGTTCTCGAGTCATTTGACATCCATACTGGTTAAAAGCAGCCCCAAATTTCTTATACGGATTTATTGTCACCAGCAAGCAAATATTGACAGATCAATCTGCGGGAATCCTAAAAAAGCCTTTCTTCTTGTGCCAGACCTTGGCTACCCACGAATGCCGGGCCGGTTCCTGATGACCAGGGGCAGCAGATCGGACAACGAGCAGGACCGGGCCTTGGATCTGGGCGGGAAACCCCGCCCGGGGTTCTGCACTGCCGGTCCACAGCCCGAAAGGCGGTGGGGCTAGCCCGGCTGCCGGGGGGCTCGGGAAAGCCACGCAGGGCGTCCGCTTGTCCCCCTGGTCTGGCCTGCTCCGAGGTCCCTGGCGGGCAACCGCGCCCAGCCTCCGCCGTGGAAATAGGCTTATTTCACTAGCCAAATTTCGGCACCGCAGTCTGTTCGATAATCGAAAACAACGGAAAGGAAAAGGGCTGAAGCCTGCTTTGTTTGACCCCCCAGGGGATTTGCCGTATTCACGGCCCAATCCCGGCACGCCTTCCCTCCCGGCTGGAAATGAGGCATATTTTTCAAGCGCCACAGACAAGACCTTCATCACCCTTACGAGGTAACGCATGAGCAGCAACGCTCCCGCGCCCGGAGCCGAGACCGACGGCCGGGTCAGACACTTCATCCGCCAGATCATCGACCAGCACCTCAAAGACGGCAGCTGGGACCATGTGGCGACCCGCTTTCCGCCGGAGCCCAACGGCTACCTGCACCTCGGGCACGCCAAATCCATCTGCCTGAACTTCGGGCTGGGCCAGGAATACCACGGCAGCTGCAACCTGCGCTTTGACGACACCAACCCCGTCAAGGAGGATGTGGAGTACGTCGAATCCATCAAGGAAGACGTGCGCTGGCTGGGCTTCGACTGGGGCCAGCGACAATTCTTTGCCTCGGACTATTTCGAGCAGATCCACGGCTATGCCGTGCAGCTCATCGAGATGGGCAAGGCCTATGTGGACAGTCAGACCGCCGAGCAGATCCGCGAGACCCGCGGCACCCTGACCTCACCCGGCAGCCACAGCCCCTACCGCGAGCGCTCGGTGGAAGAAAACCTGGACCTCTTCAGGCGCATGCGCGCCGGCGAATTCAAGGACGGCGAGCACGTGCTGCGCGCCAAGATCGACATGGCGCACCCCAACGTGGTGCTGCGCGACCCGGCCCTGTTCCGCATCCGCCACGCCACGCACCACCGCACCGGCGATGCCTGGTGCATCTACCCCATGTATGATTTCGCGCACTGCCTGTCCGACGCCATCGAGGGCATCACCCACTCCATCTGCACCCTGGAGTTCGAAAACAACCGCGCCCTGTATGACTGGGTGCTGGACACCTTGGGGCTGACCCCCCGCCCGCGGCAGTACGAATTCGCCCGCCTGAACCTGACGGGCACCGTGCTCTCCAAGCGAAAGCTGATCCAGCTGGTGCAGCAGGGACACGTCAGCGGCTGGGACGACCCACGCATGCCCACCTTGTGCGGCATCCGCCGCCGGGGCTACACCCCCGAGGCCCTGCGCGACTTCTGCGAACGCATCGGCGTGGCCAAGGCCGACAGCACCGTGGACTTCGCCCTGCTGGAGCACTGCCTGCGCGAGGACCTGAACAGACGCGCCCCGCGCGTGTTGGGCGTGGTCAATCCGCTGAAGGTGGTCATCGAGAATTACCCCGAGGGCCAGGTGGAGGAGTTCGAGATGCCCTACAGCCCCGAGGACGAGTCCGCGGGCACGCGCACGGTTCCCTTCTCGCGCGAGTTGTGGATCGAGCGCGAGGACTTCATGGAAGACCCGCCGAAGAAATTCTTCCGCCTGGGTCCCGGGCGCGAGGTGCGCCTGCGCTTCGCCTATTACGTGACCTGCACCGAGGTTATCAAGGACGAGTCCGGCGAGGTCGTGGAACTGCGCTGCACCTACGACCCGGCCACCAAGGGTGGCTGGTCCCAGGACGGCCGCAAGATCAAGGGCACCATGCACTGGGTCAGCATTGCCCACGCCCTGCCCGCCCAGGTGCGCCTCTACGACAAGCTGTTCGTGAAGGACAACCCCATGGAAGTGGAGGACGGTCAGGACTTCACCGCGAACCTGAACCCCGAGTCCCTGAAATCCGTTCAGGGCTATGTGGAGCCCAGCCTGGCCACGGCCGAGCCCGGCTTCATCTGCCAGTTCGAGCGCCTGGGCTACTTCTGCGTGGATTCCAAGGACAGCGCCCCGGGCAAGCCCGTGTTCAATCGCACGGTCACCCTGCGCGACACCTGGGCCCAGGTTCAACGCAACATGAATAAATAGCCCAAGCCCCAGAGATGTTTACTCTGGCGCCGGACCTTTGGGTCCGGCGCCATTTTTTTTGCGACGCCAGCCGTCCCGGAAGCAGACAGCTCTCCAAAGCCCCCCGTCCGGATTCCAGGGGCTCCCAGCGCCCGACATTGACAAACGCATCGCCCCCGGACAATAGTCGATACTCATACTAGGATACTTCCTGAGCCCCTCCTCCCCTTGGCGACTCCGAACCAACGCCCTCCCACAGACCTTCTCCGTGCAGATCATCGTTCTGGAAACTCGACGCGGCGGTGCGTTTTGCGCATTCGCCCTTTCCACAACCCTGACCCCGGAGGGAACCACCATGGCGCAGACAGACCATTGCGACCTGTATGGCGAGGTGCACGAAGAGGCGATCAACCGCCTGATCCGGCACCTGATGCGGCAAAGGCCATCGATGTTCAATTTTGCGACACCGATGTTCCACAGCAACCCCGAGCTGTTGTGCGTCCGCCCGGACATCCACCCCGAGGTGGCGCGCAGGGGGCTCTCGATCTGCAGCCTGGAGCAGCCCCTGCCCATTTCGGGCACCGGCAACACCCTGGGGCTGAACTATTGCCTGCAAATCACGGAACTGCGCCTCGATGCGCACCCCAACAACGTGATCCCCCTTCCCCCCCAACTCGCCAATCTGATGCCGGAACAGCGCTTGGCGCTTTCGGCCAAGGCCTGCGCCGGGCTGGTCTGCCCCCTGGAAAAATACACCGAACACTTTGGTGGCTACGACACCCTCCCCGGAAGCGACAACGAACAAGGCAGCGGCACGCCTTCGCCCCTGCCCGGGGAACTGATCCACTGTTTCTGTCTGGAGCTGATGGCCGTGCTGCACGCGGAATACAAGGGACGCGACGGGCAGCATCGGGTCAGCCTGGTCCTGGATGGCCTCGAACTCGTGGACGTGCGCCCCGAAGAACTCGAGAACAGCCTGGAATGCTGGGCGGCAACCGTCTTCCACCTGGCGATCCTGCCCCGGCTGCGGTTCACGGTCAGCAATCTGGTCCTCAATCTCGACCAATTCGCGACCCTGACCATCTCACCCACGCAGATATCCCGGCAGGTACCGTTCAACCCAGCGGTCGAGGACGACAAACTGAAGGTCTTCATCAACGCGGAGGTGTCGTGATGCCGAACATCGCCATAGCCTTGTCCGAACGCAGCGTTCAGGCCATGTTCTCCCGCATCCGTCAGGATTTCAGGTTTTCGGACACGGATGAAAAACAGCTGCTCCTCTACACCCTGGAATGGGATCTCGGGGTGCGCCTGGAGAACGGCAGCCTGGAATTCCTGTCCAACGACAGCGTCATGCTCAAGGAACTGGACCTGATCTACGACCCCCTGCGCTTGGTCATCGGCGTCGACCTTCCCGAGATCACCATCGGCGGGCAATGCATCGCCCCCAGCCCCTTCGGTTGCCTGCTGCGCCTGCCCCGCTGGAGTCTGTTCTCCGAGTCACCGGACTTCTCCATCCCCCTGGACATCGGCGGGATCCTGCGCAGCGAGGTCTCCGCCAAAGCGCGCATCCGGCTGCGGCGGCAGACCGAGAACATCCGCCCGGCGGGGATGAGCCCGCACACCGCCCATGAGACGGGCCTCTCCGACCACTGGCAGGTCTTGCTGGACGTTGAACCGGTGCATCTGAAAATCCTCGATGGGGCCGACATCGCCGGGGAACTGCTCGACTCGGCCATCGATCAGGCCATTGAGCAACTGTTCGCGCCTCTTCCGGGCTGGGCGAGGAGTGCCATCCGGTCCATGCTGGGGCCCATGAAGGAGGTCATTCGCGAGATCCTGGAACTACCCGACGATACGCAGGAATGGTTCGAGGACAATATCTGGTTCATCCTCGACCTACCGACCCTGATCGCCGACGCACTGCTGGACTACTACGCAGAGGAGGCACCCCTCTTCGAGATCGAGGACCCCTACCCCATCATCGGGGGTACGGCAGAGGATCTCCCCGTACTGGTGTCCATTGAGAATGCCGCCGTAAGCGTCCACGACAACAAGGAACTCGTCGTCACCGCACGCATAGGAGCAGAGCCATGAACGTCCATCTCAATCCCCACTCCTTCCGTCTGCAAACCCTGTCCAGCGCCAGTCTGGTGCAGCTCTGCTGCCTGGCCCACAGGCTGGACGACGAAGGCACCTATATCGGCTCCGTGCACCTGAAGAAAAGACGCGTCGGGTCCTTCAAGGTCGTCGTGTCGGGACATTCCACCGCAGACGATTCCCAGATGAGCATCGACCTGGCCCAGACCGCCCTGACCCTGGGCGCACCCACCCGGATCAGCGCAACGATCAGCCTTGGCCGTCCGGCGTATCTGCTGTTCTACGTCTCCTCCGGCTCCGGAGGCTATCACGTGACCCTGGAGAAGGCCGAACAGAACGAACGCACCCTCGTCTACGACAGCCGCAGCCTCGCCAGCAACGACCTCTTCACGGCCACCTTCCTCAAACCGGGAAAGCACAGCGTCCTCACAGCCCCGGGCGGGCTGACAGGCACCATCCAGGTCGTTCTGCCCAAGGCCTCGGACGAGCCCGCGGTCCTGGATGAGCCCGTGACCATCGAGGTCACGGACACGGCACTCAAACCCGCCAAGGTCAAGATCAAGCCCGGCGAGACCGTGGTCTTCGCCGTTTCCAGCGACAGGGGCACGGGCATCAGTATCGACCTTGAGGCCACCTCCACGGCGGTGGTGCAGCCCGCGCCAACGCCGCGGGGCCGCACCCTGCGGCCCCGCTGAACCTGCGGGCACAGACTGCGGCGCACGTGCCCCCCCCTGAACATGCAAACGGGCGTCGGACCTGAAGGCCGACGCCCCGTTATTGCGAGTTATTGATAGTTTAAAACGCTGTTCGCTGCGGGTGCACTGGACCGTTGCCACGAGCCCGTCGCTCAGCCGTTCGCCAGCTTGCGCTCCAGATACTCATCCGAATAGTCGATCCTCAGTTCCACCCACAGCGGCAGGTGGTCGGACATCTGGAAGGTCCGCCACTTTTTCCAGTACCCGGACTTGGACTTGGCATCCCTGACCTTGCCCTTGGAATCGGTGACATACCCCGCCCCCATGTCCTGCGCGTAGAGGGCCTCGTCCGCTGGGTCGCGGAACACGGTCTGGAAGAAATCGAAGGCTCCGGCCTGACCCGTGGTTTCCAGACGCTGGTCACTCTCGAAAAAGGCGATCTGGTCGTAGTGCTTGGTCTTGGGGGCGTTGCTGGGGTGGGCGCGAACCTCGGGCGGCACGGTGAACCCGGCGTCCGTGAGTTGTTTGAAGGTCTCGTCGTCGTCGCCCGCGATATTGAAATCCCCCAGCAGCACGATGTTCTGCGACCAGGAATCCGGGTCCAGGGCGCGAGTGCGCATGAACTGCGCCAGATGTTTGATCTCCGCCACCCGCTCCGGCGGGCTATCGCCACTGCCCTTGCCCCACAGGATATGCGCCGTGCACAGGCAAAAGCTGGACCAGCCGCAGTTGAAGCCCACCACAAACGGGGTACGCCAGAACTGCTCCGACGGCCCCACGGTGCGCCCGCCCTGCTCCAGGGGCGGAATCACCAGTTCCCCGGCCAGACCTCCGAAGCGGACCTTGCGCGAGTCGAACAAAAACGCCATGCGCTCGTTATTGGCGCGACCGCCCTCGCCGGTGTCCGTGAACACACACTTCCAATAGGGTCCCAGCACCGTGCGCACCCGGTTCAGGGCAGCCAGATTGCGCCGCACCTCCTGCACGGCCACCAGGTCGAAACGAGCGATGATCTCGGCAATGTACTGGATGGATTCGGGGAGCCGCCCGCCATACTTGCCCGCCCCGAATTCGCGGATGTTCCAGGTCGCCAACAGCAAGGTCTCTTCCAGGGTCCGCCCGGGTACCTGGGCATCCAGGGCCCGGCGCAGTTCCAGCAGGCACTGGGCCGTGCGCTTCCCGGCCTCGGTGGCCGTATCGATGGCTTGATAAAACGGCATGGTTCGTCCTCCCTTGGATACGATTCGGGACAAGGCCCGGTTCAACCGGACGGCTCATTATAGGCCAGACGATAGACCTGGGCAATACCGATTCGAAGGCCCGCTCAACGGTTGTCCCCCCACCCCAAAAAAGATAGAGAGAAACTAAGCATAGACACAACTCCCCTTCAGACAGGAGCGATCATGACCCATACCATTTCCGCCCTGGCCAAGAACGAGCCCGGCGTGCTGGCCGAGATGAGCGAGGCCATCCGCAAATACAACGTGAATATCAAGAGCATCTCCGCCGGGGAGACCGAAAACCCCGACGTGACGCGCATGACCATCGGCCTGGACGGCCAGGAAGAGGACATCCTGAAGATCACGAGCGACATCGCCGAGATGGACGTGATCATCCAGGTGGACGACCTGGCCCGCAAGGAGTTCGTGGACCGGGAACTGGTGTTGATCAAGGTGGCCATGGAGCCCGCCACGACCCCCCAGATCATGCAGATCTTCGAGGTCTTCCGGGCCAATGTCGTGGGCATGGGCCAGGAGACCATGACCGTGGAGATGAGCGGTGACCGCGAAAAGATCGACGGCCTGATCAAGATGCTCAAGCCCCACGGCATCAAGAGCTTGTGCCGCTCGGGAATGATCGCGCTGAAGCGCGGCGACGACTAGGCGGTGGTCCCCGTCATGCCCGCCATCCTCAGCCTGGACGACATCGTCCGCGCGGCCCTGCCCGAGGGCGACCCACCGCGCGTAGCCATTGCCCGCTCGGCCAACGAATTCGTGCTGGGGTCCGCCATCCAGGCCTTCGAGGCCGGTCTGGCCGATCCCATCCTCATCGGCGACAGCGCCAAGACCCTGGCCATCGCCCAGCGCATGGGCAAGGACATCTCCGGGTTCCGCTGCATCGACCTGCCCGATGACGAAAAGGCCGTGCGCGAGGCCGTGCGCCTGTTCCGCGAGGGCGAGGCCGAGTTCATCATGAAGGGTCTGGTGTCCACCGCCACCCTGTTACGCGCCATCTTGGACAAGGAGACCGGCGTCCCGCCCGCGGGCATCCTGTCCCACGTCAGTGCCTTCAACGCGCCGCTGGGCGGTGGGCGATTGATGCTGCTGACCGACCCGGGGGTCAACATCCGGCCCAACATGCAGCGCAAGGTGGACATCGTGCGCAACGCGCTGGCCGTGGCCCGGGCGCTGGGCATCCAACAGCCGCGCGTGGCCATGCTCGCGGCCACGGAAAAGGTCAACTACCCGGCCATGCCCGCCACCCTGGACGCCGACGTCATCTCCAAGATGTCCGCCAAGGGCGAATTCGGCGACGCGCGCATCGCCGGGCCCATCTCTTTGGATATTGCCCTCTCGCCCGAGGTCGCCGCCTGCAAGGGCTTCGGGGGCGAGGTCGCGGGCTGTGCGGACATCCTGGTGACCTCGGACATCGAATCCGGCAACATCCTCTACAAATGCCTGAACACCCTCATGGGCGCGGACATGGCCGGGGTGGTGGTGGGCAGCCGCGTGCCCGTGGTGGTCCCCTCGCGCGGGGACAGCGCCAAGTCCAAGTTCTATTCCCTGGCCCTGGCCGCCTTCCTCGCACGCGGGGGAGGCGGGGCATGAGCCGCACCATCCTGACCATCAATCCCGGCTCCACCTCCACCAAGGTCGTGATCTTCCGGGATGAACAGGCCATCTTTGACAGGGAGCTCCTGCACCCCAAGGCGGAACTGGCCAGCTTCGCCAGCGTGGCCGCGCAACTGCCCCTGCGCAACCGTGCCCTGGCAGAGGCCATGGTCGAGGCCCAGGTCGAGGCCCAGGTCGAGGCAGGTCACGAGGCTCTGGCCCTGGACGCGGTGGTGGGCCGCGGCGGCCTGCTGGCTCCGCTGCCGGGTGGAACCTACTCCATCAACCAGCGGATGCTCGATGATCTGCGCGAGGCCCGCTTCGGCGAGCACGCCTGCAACCTCGGGGCGTCCATGGCCCTGGAAGTGGGCAAGTCCTGGGACGTGCCGGCCTACGTGGTGGACCCGCCCGTGACCGACGAGATGATGGCGGGCGCGAGGCTGACGGGCCTGCCCCAGGTCCGGCGACGCAGCATCATCCACGCCCTGTCCCAGCGCGGGGCCGCGCGCACAGCCGCGGCGCGGCGCGGGGTGGACTATGCCCAGGGCCGCTTTGTGGTGGCCCACATGGGCGGCGGCATCTCCATCGGTGCGCACTGCGAGGGGCTGGTGCTGGACGTGATCAACGCCCTGGACGGCGAGGGTCCCATGAGCCCCGAACGCTGCGGCGCCCTGCCCGTGCTGGAAGTCCTGAACCTGCTGGACGGCGGAGCATTCGACACCGCCAGCCTGCGGCGCACGGTGCTGCGCGAGGCCGGGTTGTTTGCGCACCTGGGGACCAATGATTTCCGCGAGGTGGTCGCACGCGTCGAGGCTGGGGACGAACACGCCCGGAGCGTGTTCCAGGCCCTGGCCTATGCCATCGCCAAGCACATCGCATCGCTGATGCCCGCCCTGGCCGGAGGGCCGTTGGACGCCGTGGTCCTCACTGGCGGCCTGGCCCGCAGCCAGGCGCTCACCGCCGAACTGACCCGCCTGCTAAGCTGGGCCGGACCGGTGGAGATCGTGACGGGATTGGAGGAGATGCAGGTCATGGCCCAGGGCGCCCTGCGCGTGCTGGAGGGGCAGGAAGAGGTCAGGGAATACCAGAGATTATCGCGCTAACGACTCCAGTTTTTAAGGCGTTCTCCGCAACCGGCGCAGCAGCAGCCCGCACTTCACCGGTGGAGCAGCCGCTCGGCGCCCTTCCCTTTCTTTTCAGCAGCAGGTAGAGTTATTTCTTATTGACTGTCGGCCCTTGTGAATCTAAAGAATTCGGTCCGGCGATGCACCGCATCCCAGTCATGCCCTCTGAGCCATCACCGGAAGGGTGCCCCCGGCACCACGAATGCCACCCGCGCCTGCGGGCCAAGAGGAGGGTCACCTACATGAACAAACGAGCCATCGAGACCTGGAGCGCTGCCAAATCCGCAGACCTCTACGGTGTCAAGAATTGGAGCGGCGGCTATTTCGACGTGGCCGACAACGGCGACATGTGCATCAAGCCGTCGCCCACGTCTAAGACGCGCGTCTCCATCCCGGACATCATCGCCGGCATCCGCGACCGCGGCCTTGATCTGCCCGTGCTGCTGCGCATCGAGAACATCCTCGACTCCCAGATCTCGCTGATCCACAAGAGCTTCCGCTCGGCCATCAAGAGCCTGGGATACAAGGGCGAGTTTCGCGGGGTCTACCCCATCAAGGTCAACCAGCAGGAACAGGTCATCGGCGAGATCTGCGCCTTTGGCTCGCGCTTTCATCACGGGCTGGAGGTCGGGTCCAAGGCCGAACTGATCACTGCCCTGTCGCACCTGACGGACCACAAGGCCTGCCTGATCTGCAACGGCTACAAGGACGCCGAGTTTATCGACCTGGCCCTGTACGCCCGCAAGATGGGCTTCAACTGCTTTCTGGTGCTGGAGATGCCCAGCGAGCTGGACCTGGTGCTGGAACGCGCCGAGGCCCTGGGCATCGACCCCCAGATCGGCATCCGCATCAAGGTCTCGTCCCAGGTGGGCGGGCACTGGGCGGAATCCGCAGGCGACCTGTCCATCTTCGGCCTGTCGGCCTCCGAGGTCGTGGACGCCCTGGACCGCCTGAAGGAAGTAAACAAGCTGGACTGCGTGCGCCTCTTGCACTTCCATCTGGGTTCGCAGGTCCCCAACATCCGCGATATCCGCGCCGCCGTGCACGAGGTCTGCCGCATGTACGCCGAACTGGCCTCCGAGGGCTGCCCCATGGGCTACCTGGACCTGGGCGGAGGACTGGCCGTGGACTACGACGGCTCGCATACCAATTTCGAGTCCAGCCGCAACTATTCCCTGGAGGAATACTGCGCCGACGTGGTGGAAAGCGTGATGACCGCCCTGGACGAACGCGACATCCCCCACCCGCACATCATCACCGAATCCGGACGCGCCACCGTGGCCTATTATTCGGTCCTGCTGTTCGACGTCATGGACGTCAGCCGCCTGGAGAACCGAGTCCTGCCTCCGTCCGTGCCCGAGGACTACCCCGACCCCGTGCATAACCTGCTGGAAGTGCACGAGGCCATCAGCCCGCGCAAACTCCAGGAATGCTACAACGACGCCATCTTCTATCGCGACGAGATGCGCCAGCAGTTCAACCTGGGCCAGTGCACCCTCAGGCAGCGGGCCATGGGCGAGACCATCTTCTGGGCCATCATGCGCGCCGTGTCCGACGCCATGGAGGACCTGAAGGTCCCGCCCCGGGGTCTGACGGACATCAGCTACCCCCTGGCCAGCATCTACTACTGCAACATGAGCGTGTTCCAGTCCCTGCCCGACGCCTGGGCCATCGACCAGCTGTTCCCCATCATGCCCCTGCACCGCCTGAACGAGCAGCCCCTTGAAAAGGCCCTGCTGGCGGACATCACCTGCGACTGCGACGGCAAGATCGACCATTTCATCGACCCGCGCCAAGTCAAGCGAGTGCTGGAGTTGCACCCCTTTGTGCCGGGCGAGCGCTACTACCTGGGCGCGTTCCTGGTGGGTGCCTACCAGGAGACCCTGGGGGACCTGCACAACCTGTTCGGCGACACCAACGTGGTCAGCATCCGCCTGGGAGAAGAGGGCGGCTTCGACATCGTGCGCGAACTGGAGGGCGACAGCGTGGCTGACGTCCTGTCCTATGTGGAGTACGATCCCAAGACCGTGGCCGGGAATTTCCGCAACACCGCCGAACAGGCGGTGCGCGACGGCAAACTCACGCCCCAGGAGCGACGCGACGTCATGCGCGCCTTTCGCAACTGCCTGGAAGGCTACACCTATTTACATTCAAGATAAGCTCACTTTTTCAGAGGAGAGACCGTCATGTCACGCATCCTGATCATCGGCGCAGGTGGTGTCGGCCGGGTGGCCGCCCTGAAATGCGCCCAGCACCCCGAGGTCTTCACCCAGATCATGCTGGCCAGCCGCACCAAGTCCAAGTGCGACACCATCGCCGCCGACAGTCCGCAGCCCATGCAGACCGCTGCCCTGGACGCGGACAACGTGCCCGAGATCGTGGCCCTGATCAACGAGTTCAAGCCGGACTTGGTGCTCAACGTGGCCCTGCCCTACCAGGACCTGACCATCATGGACGCCTGCCTTGAGACCGGCGTGCACTACGTGGACACCGCCAACTACGAACCCCTGGATGAAGCCAAGTTCGAGTACAAATGGCAATGGGCCTATCAGGAGCGCTTCCGCGAGGCCGGACTGACGGCGCTGCTGGGCAGCGGCTTCGACCCGGGCGTGACCAACGTCTTCACCGCCTACGCCGCCAAGCACCACTTCGACGAGATCCATACCCTGGACATCATCGACTGCAACGCGGGTGACCACGGCCAGGCCTTTGCCACCAACTTCAATCCCGAGATCAACATCCGCGAAGTCACGGCCCGCGGCCGCTACTGGGAACGCGGCGAATGGGTGGAGACCGACCCCCTGTCCTGGGCCATGACCTACGACTTCCCCGAAGGCATCGGCCCCAAGAAGTGCTACCTGATGTACCACGAGGAGTTGGAATCCCTGGTCAACAACATCAAGGGCCTGAAGCGCGCCCGGTTCTGGATGACCTTCGGCGACAGCTACCTGAAGCACCTGGAAGTACTGGGCAACGTTGGCATGACCGGCATCGCGCCCATCGACTTCCAGGGCCAGAAGATCGTGCCCATCCAGTTCCTGAAGGCGTTGTTGCCCGACCCCGGCTCCCTGGGTCCGCTGACCAAGGGCCGGACCTGCATCGGCTGCCTGATGAAGGGCCTGAAAGACGGTCGTGAAAAAACCCTGTACATCTACAATATCTGCGACCACGAAGAGGCCTACGCCGAGGTCGGGTCCCAGGCCATCTCCTACACCACGGGCGTGCCCGCCATGATCGGTGCGCTGATGGTGGCCACGGGCGCCTGGAAGGGGGCCGGCGTGTTCAACATGGAAGAGTTCGACCCCGACCCGTTCATGGACGCCCTGAACAGCAACGGCCTGCCCTGGACCGAGGTCGAGCTGTAGCATGGACGGACGCACCCAGATCCGTTTCGACCCCGCCCTGGTCCCGGCAACGCCCGCCTTCGTGGTGGACGAGGCCCTGCTCATGGCCAACCTGGAGATCCTGGGCCGAGTCCGGCGCGAGAGCGGGGCCAAGATCCTGCTGGCCTTGAAGGCCTTTGCAATGCCCCGGGTCTTCCCCCTGCTGCGCCAGACCCTGGACGGGGTCTGCGCCAGTTCGCCCCATGAGGCGCGCCTGGGCCGCGAGGACTTCGGGCGCGAGGTGCACACCTTTGCCGCGGGCTACAGCGAGGCCCAGGTGCGCGAACTGGCCCTGACCACGGACCATCTGGTCTTCAACTCGCCCGCCCAGCTGGAGCGTTTCGGCACCCTGGCCCAGGACACGGCCCGCAGCGCCGGGCGCGAGCTGGAACTGGCCCTGCGCATCAATCCCGAGCATTCCGAAGGCACGGTGCCGCTGTACGACCCCTGCGCCCCGGGCTCACGCCTAGGCATCCGCCGGGCGGACTTCAGACCCGAGCTCATGAAACGCATCACGGGCCTGCACTTTCACACCCTGTGCGAGCAGAACGCAGACAGCCTTGAGCGGACCCTGGCTGCCGTCGAGGAATGCTTCGGTGAATTCCTGGGGAGCGTACGCTACGTCAACTTCGGCGGCGGCCACCACATCACCCGCCCGGACTACGACATCGAATTGCTGATCCGCCTGATCCGCGACTTCCGCGAGAAATACAAGGTTGAGGTCTATCTGGAACCCGGCGAGGCCGTGGCCCTGAACACGGGCTATCTGGTGACGGAGATCCTGGACGTGGTGCCCGGTGGCGACCGACCCGTGGCGATCATGGACACCGCCGTGCCCTGCCATATGCCCGACGTCATCGAGATGCCCTACCGCCCGCATGTGGTGGGCGCAGGCAACCCCGGAACCAAAGCCCGGACCTATGGTCTGGGAGGCCCATCCTGCCTGGCGGGCGACATGGCCGGAGACTTCGCCTTCGACGCGCCCCTGACGGCGGGCGATCGGCTCGTGTTCACGGACATGGCCCATTACACCATGGTCAAAACCAACACCTTCAACGGCGTACAACTGCCGTCCATCTTCCTGCTCGGCAAGGATGGCGAGGACTTCGAGCTGGTGCGCCGGTTCGGTTACCACGATTTCAAGGACCGCCTCTAGGAAGCCAATCATGCGCGACGAACAACCACTCTTTCTGAAAGACGAAATCGGCGACATGCCCGCCGCGGCCAGCCTGTTCCACGTCATCCCCGTTCCCTGGGAGGCCACGGTCTCCTATGGCGGGGGCACCGCCCTGGGCCCCGCCGCCATCCTGGGCGCCTCCAGTCAGCTGGAGGTCTGGGACGGACACTCCATCCCGGCGGAGAAAGGCATCCACACCACGGCCCCCGTGGACTGCAGTGGCAACCCCGAAGCGGTGCTGGAACGCATCGAACGGGCCACGGCCGCGGCCCTGGCCGCCCACGCCGTGCCCGTGCTGCTGGGCGGCGAGCACACCGTGACCCTGGGGGCCTTGCGCGCCCTGGCCGCCGCAGGCCCGCTGGGGGTGATCCAGTTCGACGCCCACGCCGACCTGCGCGACACCTACGAGGAGTCGCCTTACAGCCACGCCTGCGTCATGCATCGCGCCCTGGACCTGGGCCTGCCGCTGTTTCAGATCGGCATCCGCAGCCTGTCCCCGGCCGAGGTCAAGCTGCGCCGCGAACTCTCCGTCCCCGGCATCGACGGCCCGGACCTGCCGCTGGCCCCGCCCCGGGAACCGCTGCTGCCCAGCGACTTCCCCGACAATGTCTACGTCACCTTTGACGTGGACGGCCTGGACCCGTCGCTGATGCCCGCCACGGGCACCCCCGAACCGGGGGGGCTGTTCTGGCATCAGGCCATGTGGCTGCTGGAAGCCATCGCCCGCGAGCGCAACATCGTGGGCTTCGACGTGGTCGAACTGGCCCCCATCGCAAGCCTCCACTCCCCGCAGTTCATCTGCGCCCGTCTAACGTACAACCTGATGGGCATGATCACTCGCAACAGATAGAGGCCCCGGCCAAGGGGCAGCAGCAGGGTGATCCCCGCAGAGATCGCCGCCACCGCAAGGACACCGACAAAAAGAGCCCCCCTTACTGGCCCCCCCATGAGGATTGCAGGCGCAACGGTTGTCACCCCCTTGTTTTCCCCCGAACCACGGGGATTTTCATTGGCCCTTCCCTTCGGCATGTATTCTGTGGCAGTATCAAACCTACAAAGGCAAATCCCCTCAACAAAACGGAAGGACTATGGGACTGCTGACATCCAGCTCACTGACTCTCCGCAAAACGGTCAAGATCACCGACAAGGAATTCGATGATCTGCGGAAATTCATCTACGACAAGACCGGGATCGATATCCCGATCAGACGGCGCTACCTGCTCGAGAATCGCCTCGGCACGCGCTTAACGGAGTTGAATCTTTCCAGCTTTGCGGAATACCACAACTTCCTGATGCGTGATCCCGGCAGAACCAGCGAAATGGAAAAACTCTGCGAGAAGATCACCACCAACGAAACCAGTTTCTTCCGGGACATCAAGCAGTTGAACGTCTTCCGCAGCGACATCCTGCCCGAGATGCTCAAGGTGCAGGAAGAGGCGGGAAAAAAGGAACTGAACATCTGGTGCGCGGGCTGCTCCTCGGGCGAGGAGCCCTATACCCTGGCCATCATGATCCTCGAGCAGCTGGGCATGAAGGTCATCAGCTGGCGGATCAAGATCTCCGCCTACGACCTGTCCCCGGCCATGCTGGCCAAGTGCCGCAAAGGGGTCTACGGCGAATACGCCTTCAAGACCACGCCCAAGGGCATGATCCTGAAGTACTTCGAGAAGCAACCCGACGGGACGTACAAGGTCAGGCCCAAGGTGCAGAAGCTGGTCAGCTTCGCCCCCATCAACCTCTCCGACCGGATGGCATTAAAACGTGTACCCAAATCGCAAATCGTGTTCTGCCGCAACGTGATCATCTACTTTGACGAAGCCATGAAGAAACAGGTGTTGGAGGGTTTCTATGACAACCTGCTGCCCGGCGGCTACTTGTTCCTGGGACATTCGGAGAGCATCCACAAGCTGTCCACGGCCTACAAGCCGATCCTCAAGCCTGGCGGAATCTGCTATCGCAAGGATGCTTAACTCTGACGCCGACGAACACGTCATCGGAGGGACGACGTGAGTGAAATACAGATCAACACCCTGACGCCCGGAATGGTCCTGCTCAGCAATATCGAGGACCGCAACGGCTATCTTCTGCTCCCCTCGGGAACCAAACTCCAGGACGGACACATCCAGTTGATGAAGAAACTGGGGCTTAAGTCCGTGGAGGCCGTGCCGGAGTCCGAGGCCAAGGGCATCACCCTCGCGGACCCCTGCGAGCAATACATCAGGAACTTCTTCGTCTACTGCGACCCGGACAACGAGGCGATGCTGGAGATCTTCCGCATCGCCGTGGCCCGGACACAGTTGGCCGTGGAGCGCGGCTGGATCATGCCCACCGAGGACCAGCGCCTGGCCACGAACCTCGAGTTCATGAAGGACCTCTATCCTCCGGGCCTTGGTTCGGCCAAGGACCTCGTGGACCACGAGACCGAACTGGCCACGTTTCCGGGCATCTATTTCCGCATCAAGGAAATCCTGGACTCCCCGTCCAGCTCAGCTGCCGACATCGCCCGGGTGGTCAGCACCGACGTGGGCCTGTCCGCCAAGCTCTTAAAGCTGGTCAACAGCCCCTTCTACGGGTTCGCCGACACCATCGACTCCATCGCCCATGCGGTCTCCCTGGTGGGTATCAAGGAAATCTCGACCCTGGCGTTGGGCATCTCGACCATCAACTTCTTCAAGGACATCCCGCCGGAACTGATGGACATGAAGACCTTCTGGCGGCATTCGCTGTCCTGCGGCATCCTCTCCCGGCTGATCTCCATGCGTGCCAAAAAGACGCATCGCGACATCGAACCCGACAGGCTGTTCACCGCCGGACTCCTGCACGACGTGGGCCGGCTGATCATCTTCAAGAAGCAGCCCTACGCCAGCGTCCAGGCCCTGCTGTACGCCCGCGAAAACATGATCCCCCTGGTGGACGCCGAGTCCGAGGTCCTGGGCTTTGACCACACCGAGATTGCCGACCTGTTGCTCTCGGAGTGGAACTTCCCAGTGGCCATCACCACGGCCATCGTCAACCACCACGATCCAAAGTCTGCCTCGAACCCCAAGGAAGCGGCCATCATCCAGATCGCCGACAACCTCACAAATGCAGTTGAGATTTCCCGCGGCGGGATGTACGTTCTGCCGGGCATCCAAGCCGACGCATGGGAAGGACTGGGACTGAAGACCAGCGAACTCGTTGGAATCGTGGATCAGTTCGACGAACACATTGAAGAGGTTCTGGGCGCATTCATGTAGTGCCCCCAGCCAGGGTTGCGCCTGCGTTCACGCGCGCCCCCTCGCTAGGTGGAAACAATAGATGTCGATTCGCTACGATGTTGCTTTTATCAATCCGTTTCTGGGCGCTGTGATCAACGTCCTGGAAACCATGGCCATGGTGCAGGTGACACCGGGACGACCCTTCGTGAAAACGGACCGGGCCGCCACCGGGGATGTAACCGGCCTGATCGGTGTGACTGGTTTTGCCACAGGCACCATGGCCCTGACCATGAGCCAGGGGGCGATCCTGGATATAGTCACCAACATGGTTGGCGAACAATACACCAAGATCAACGACGAAGTGGCCGACGCCGTGGGTGAGCTGACCAATATGATCTCCGGCCAGGCCCGGCGCAGCCTGTCCGAAAACGGCATGACCTTCAAGGCCTCCACACCCTCGGTCATCGTCGGCAAGGGCCACCAGGTCAACCACGTGGGGGCCGGGCCCATCCTGTCCATCCCCTTTTCCACGAGCGGCGGCGATTTCATCGTGGAGATCTGCTTCACCAAGTCCGAAAAGATCGAAGAAGACCCCCAGGCCGCTCCACGCCAGCAAGCTCCCAAAAATGACGAGCCAGCCAAGCCCCAGCCTGCGGCGCAACCCAAGAAGCCGACGCCGCAAGCGGCCTCCCCAGCCCCACCAAAAGACTCCCCGGCCCCTCAACAGGCCGCCAGGGCCCCGCAGCAAGCGACCCCAGCAGCGAAACCCGTCGCCGCCCAGCAGGACATGGAAGACGATCTCCTGGCCGACCACTTCAAGGACAAGCAAAACAGCTAGCCCAAGCCTCCCTTGGCCCGCCGGACACCGGGATTCAACGGCCTGCGGGGCCGCGACACCCCGTATTTCTTGAGCAGGGCATACAGCCGCGCCCTGGACAGGCCCGAAAGATCAATGGCCTGCGCCATCTTCCAACCCACTGTGCGCATCAACTCCTCCAGGTAGAACCGCTCCAGATCGGCCAGATGGCTGTCCCGGAAGTCCTGTAGGCTGGGGAACTCCCCGCGGCCGATACTCCAGGCGGGCGTCTGGGGCTGGGCCACATCGCCCAGCCCGGCCCGGGCCACGGCCACCCGAATATTGGTGGGCAGATGCCGGGACAACAGATTGGGCTCGCCCTCGGCCGAGGCCAGGGCGTGTTCCATGGCCCCCATCAGCTCGCGCACGTTGCCCGGCCAGCCATAGCGGCGCAGGGCATCCAGAAAATCCTTGGACATGCCCTTGGGCACGATGCCCAAGGACCCGCAGAAGCGCGCCAGGAAATGCCCAGCCAACAGCTGCACGTCATCCTCCCGCTCCACGAGCGGCGGCAGGATGATGGACAGACCCCGGATGCGGAACAACAGGTCCTCGCGGAACAGCCCCTGGGGCACCCGCTGCTCCAGATCCTTGTTGGTGGCGGCCAGCAGCCTGAAGTCGCTGCTCACCTCCCTGGACCCGCCCACGGGCCGGAAACGATGGTCCTGGAGCACACGCAAAAACGCCCGCTGCATGCCCAGCGGCAATTCCCCCACCTCATCCAGGAACAGCGTGCCCCCGTCGGCCTGGAGCACCAGCCCCTGGGAGCGGCGGTCGGCCCCGGTGAACGAGCCCTTCTCGTGGCCGAAGAGCATGGACTCCACCAGATTCTCGGGCAGGGCCGCACAGTCCACCACCACGAAGGACCCGGCCTTGCGATGGCTGTTGTCGTGGATAGCCCGAGCCACAAGCTCCTTGCCCGTCCCCGTGTCTCCGGTGATCAGAACGGCCGCATCGCAGCCCGCAGCCTGGGCCGCCTTGCGCAGGCAGGCCCTGATGGCCGAGCTTTCACCCAACACCCCGTGATCCACCAACGGTTTGTGCTGGTTGTTGTCCTTGTTGCGACGGTACTCCACCGCCCGCTCCACGGGCAGGCGGATGTTGTTCATGGTGGGCGGCTTGGTGATGTAGCTCCAGGCCCCGGAACGAATGGCCAGTTCCGCCCCGTCCGGGTCCCCCACCCCGGTCAGGATGATCACCTCGGGTGCGCCCGGGCCCTCGCGGAACCGGGGCAAGGCCTCCAGGCCATTGCCATCGGGCAGGCGCACATCCAGGATGACCAGCTCGTAACCGTTGCCCCGGGCCATCTCCAGTCCCTCGGCCAGGGTGGCGGCCCCGTCCGTCGAGTGCCCCATGGACGCCAGAACCTGGCCCAGGGCGTTCACGAGCATGGTGTCGTCGTCGACGATCAGGATCTTGGCCATTACTTGCCTCCCGGATCAAGGACCTCGCGCACGGCCAAGCCCAAGGCCGCCGTACTGTATGGCTTTTTCAGATATCCGAGGCCCAGTTCCCTGGCCTTCTCGGGATTGATCAGATCGCTGTAACCCGAGGTCAAGACCACACGCGCCTCGGGGTGCTCGTCCTGGATGCGCCGCGCCAAGTCCAGCCCGGTCATGCCCGGCATGGTCACATCCGCCAGGACCAGGGCATAGCGCTCCGGATGCGCACGGAACAGGTCATAGGCCTCCTGGCCGCTGGCGCAGCAGGTGACCTCATATCCCAACTGGGTAAGGGCCATGGACGTGCTCGTGCGCAGCGCGGCCTCGTCGTCCACAAACAGTACCTGACCGCTGCCCAGGATCGGACTGGCGATCAGGGTCTCGGCCGGGACCAGTCCGGGCGATTCGCTGCGCGGCAGGAGCACGTGAAAGGCCGTGCCGACGCCTGGCGAGCTCTCCAGACGCACGGCCCCGCCATGGCGGGTCACGATGTTGTGGACCACGGTCAGGCCCAGGCCCGTGCCCAGGCTCTTCTTGGTGGTGAAGAAGGGGTCGAAGACCCGTTCCAGATGCTCTTTGGGCATGCCCTGGCCCGTGTCCTTGACGGTCAGCATCACATAGCTCCCGACCCCCGCATCCGGGAACAGCGAACGCATGGACAGGTCCAGATCCACGGCCTGGACCGCCAGGGTCAGTGTGCCGCCCTGCTCGCGCATGGCGTAGGCCGCGTTGGTGGCCAGGTTCATGACCACCTGATGAATCTGCGTGGGGTCGGCCAGAATCGTATCATCCTCGGCGCGCTGGTCCTCGACGATGGCGATGGTGGCGGGCAGAGAAGGCCGCAGGAACTTGATGCATTCCTTGCAGATACTGGACAAACGGAAGAGTACTGGCTCGTCGGCCTCATGCTTGCGCGACAGGGACAGGATCTGGTCCACCAGGGCCCGGGCCCGGTTGGCGGCCTCCAGGATCTCTGAAAAGCTCAGGTGTGCCGGGCTCCCCTCGGGGACCATTGTCTGACCCAATTCCGAGTGCAGAATAATGGGTCCCAGGATATTGTTGAAATCGTGGGCAATGCCCCCAGCCAGAGTGCCGATGGCCTCCATGCTCTGGGCCTGCCTGAGCTGCTTTTCCAAGACGGCCACGTGCGTCACGTCGCGCCAGACGCTGACCCAACCCAAGGGCACCCCGAACCGCCCCCGGATGGGCGAGACAGTCTTCTCCACCTGGATCACCCGCCCGTCCTTGCGGGTGTTGAAGGTCCGCCCGGTCCAGGCCTCGCCCTCGGCCATGGCTGTCCTGATGAGCCCCAGGGACTTCTGCTGATGACGGCCCTGATAGAGCAACTCTCCGGACCGGCCCCGGACCTCGCTCTGGGAATAGCCGGTCATCTCCTCAAAGGCCTGATTCACGTAGCGGATACTGAAATCCGTGTCGTAGATGACCACGGCCTCCACGGCCTGTTCAATGGCCGTGGCCATGCGCAGGCGTTCATGCATGATCCGCCGCTGCCCGGTGACATCGGTGGCGAACACCGCCAGGGTCACCGCCTTGCCATCCGCCCCCAGCACGGGATGGATCACCGTGTCCAGCACATTGCCGGAACTGGAGACATCCTCATAGGACTGGGCGACACCCGTCTCCAGGGCCATGGCCGCCATGGCCCGCCTGCGCGCGGCGGTTTCCACAGGGAAATGATCGTAGATGCAACTGCCCACGAATCTGGACAGGGGGATCTCCAGCCTCTGAGCCACGGCCTCATTGGCCGCCAGGATGGTCCCGTCAGGGGCGATGAGCAGTGCGAAACTGGTGCCGGTTGTCAGATCGGCCCAGTCCTCGCTGCGGACAGTCTCTGCTGTCTTTAATCCCGATGGCTTGGAGCTCGCCATGGCCTTTCCCTCCGCTCCCCGCTGCGCCAGGGGTCCTTTGAGTGTCCACTATGGGAAGAAAAAGCGCATGATGTCAACTTCCTCGAATTCCCAGGAAAACACTGGGATGATCTTGTCGGGCAAGACAGTTGGAGCCAGGACCTGCACCCTGCCAGCGCAAACCCCGCTGCCCCCGGCACTGAAGATATCCAGCCCTCGGATAATCCTCAGCGTTTCCGGTGCCTCAGCCCAAGGCTTCGAGTCTTGCCAGACAAGATAAATCTTGCACAGCAAGACAGTTTTTCCCTTGTGTCCCCGCTGCAATCAAGGAACCCCACAGCGAAAAACCCCTGAAAAGGCAAACAAATTCCGGTACGGGTACGCTTCTTGTTCTTGGGAGGTTGTCACGCCCGTAACGGGCGGGGCGCAGGCGGATGCGGAGGCGAAGGTGAGACGCAGGCGCTGGGACCCCAACACCAAGGCCGAAATCGTGCTTCAGGGGATCAAGGGCACCCCGGTCTCCCTACTGTGTGAGCACTACGGCATCTGCCCCAGCCAATACTACAAGTGGCAGGAGAGACTGACGAGCAATCTGCCCCGACTGTTCGAGGATGGCCGCAAGACCCGCGCCGAAGCCGAACTCCGGAGCGAGAACGCAAGACTCAAGCAACTCGTCGCAGAGCTGACCCTGGCCCTGAAAGATTATCCGGACCGGGAGCCACAGAGGTAAAGGAGGAAGATCATGGCCAAGCGAATCGGCGTCTATGTCTGTCACTGCGGAACCAACATCGCGGGCAAGGTGGACAGCGAAGGCGTGGCCTATTTTGCCAAAAGCCTGCCCGGGGTCGTGGTCAGCCGCGACTACAAATTCATGTGCTCGGACCCGGGTCAGGACATGATCATTGACGACATCCGGCACCTCGGGGTGAACCGGGTGGTGGTGGCCTCATGCTCGCCCCGGCTGCACGAAAAGACCTTCCAGAAGGCCTGCGCCCGCGCCGGGCTGAACCCCTATTTCTTCCAGATGACCTGCATTCGCGAGCACTGTTCGTGGGTCACCGCAGACCCCGCCGAGGCCACCCTCAAGGCCAAGCACCTGGTAGCGGCAGCCGTGGCCCGCGTGGGCTGGCATCAGGAGCTGCATTCACGCGAGGTACCCGTCAGCCCCGACGTGATGGTCGTGGGCGGCGGCATCGCGGGCATCCAGGCGGCCCTGGATGTGGCCCGTTCGGGCCACCGGGTGCATCTCGTCGAGCGTGCCCCGTCCATCGGCGGACACATGGCCCAATTCGACAAGACCTTCCCCACCCTGGACTGCGCGGCCTGCATCTCGACACCGAAGATGGTGGCCGTGGCCCAGGACCCCAACATCCATCTTTTGACCTGGTCCGAGGTGACCCACGTCGAGGGCTTTGTGGGCAACTACAAGGCCACGGTCAAGATGAAGCCCCGCTATGTGGACGCCACCAAGTGCACCGGCTGTGGCCTGTGCTTGGAAAAATGCCCCACACGCGTGGACTCGATCTTTGAGGAGGGCATGGCCCAGCGCCGTGCCATCTACCGCAACTCGCCCCAGAGCGTGCCCGCGACCCCGGTCATCGACGCCGAGCACTGCCGCGTCCTGAACGGCAAGAAGTGCGGCGCCTGCGAGAAGTTCTGCCCGTCCGGGGCCATTGATTTCCAACAGACCGAGCAGCTCATCGAGCTGGAGGTGGGCAGCATCATCCTGGCCACGGGCTACGACGCCATGGACCCCACCCCCATCACCCAATACGGCTTCGGGCGCTTTCCAGAGGTCTACACCGCCCTGCAGTTCGAGCGCCTGAACAACGCCGTGGGCCCCACGGGCGGCAAAATCCTGATGAAGAACGGTCAGCCTCCGGGCAGCGTGGCCGTGCTGCACTGCGTGGGCAGTCGCGACGTGAATCACCACGAATACTGCTCCAGGGTCTGCTGCATGTACGCCCTGAAGTACGACCACCTGATCAAGGACAAGGTAGGACACAACACGCCCATCTACAATTTCTACATCGACCTGAGATGTTTCGGAAAGGGCTACGAAGAATTCCTGGTCCGCGTGCAGAAGGAAGGCGTGACCTTCGTCCGCGGCCGGCCCTCCGAAATCCGTCAGCGCCAGGACGGCAAGCTGCTGATCATCGCCGAGGACACCCTCTCCGCCCAGCTGCTGGAGGTGCCCGTGGACATGGCCATCCTCTGCACAGCCATGGAATGTCGCCACGACACTTCCGAGGTGGCCCGCATCTTCGGCGTGGCCCAGGGCCGGGACGGCTTCTTCCTGGAAGAGCACCCCAAGCTCGGGCCGGTGTCCACGGCCACGGACGGTATTTTCCTGGGCGGCAGCTGCCAGGGCCCCAAGGACATCCCCGATGCCGTGGCCCATGCCTCGGGCGCGGCGGCCCAATCCCTGGCCATGGCCGCCCGCGGCACCGTGGAGGTCTCGCCCACCACGTCCTACATCGACCCGGACATCTGCATCGGCTGCAAGGCCTGCATCGGGCTGTGCGCTTACTCGGCCATCGAGTTCGACAGCCGCCGCGGGGTCTCCGTGGTCAACGAGGCCATGTGCAAGGGCTGCGGCAGCTGCGCCGGGCACTGCCCCAGCGGAGCGGCCCAGATCAAGCACTTCACCGAGCGTCAGGTCTTCTCGGAACTGGAGGGCCTGCTGGACGAGGTCCCCACCATGCCGGAACCGACCACCGTGCCCAGCGCACAGTCGCAGGCCTAACCGGAGACGACCAAGGAGAGACCCATGGGACATTTTGAACCGACCATCGTGGCCTTTGTCTGCAACTGGTGCACCTACACTGCGGCGGATCTGGCGGGCACCTCGCGAATGGTCCAGCCGCCCAACCTGAAACTGATCCGCATGATGTGCACCGGCATGGTGGACCCCAAGTACGTGATCAAGGCACTGCTCGCCGGGGCAGACGCCGTGCTCATCAGCGGCTGCCACCCGGGCGACTGCCACTACATCAACGGCAACTACAAGGCCCGGCGGCGGGTGAAGCTTCTCAAAGAGTTGCTGACCCAGTTCGGCATCGACGAACGCCGGGTCAAGCTGACCTGGATCGGGGCCAGCGAGGGCAACGAATTCGCCGCAACCGTCAACGATCTGGTGGCCGAGATCCGGGAGATGGGTCCCGGCGAAGCCAGACAAGCGGCCATTCTCTGACCTGGAGGGAGAAAATCATGGCGACCACAGCACGTATCGAAGTCGGACCCGAGGGGCCTGTGCGCGCAATCCAGGGCCTGCTCGTCCAGCTTCTGGAACGGGGCGAGGCGACGGCGATTCTCACGCCCCGCCACATGCCCATCAAGGGCGCGGTGATGCCCACCCTGGTCAGTGACCCCGCAGACATGGCGCAGGCCGATCCCCTGTCTCCGGCCTTTCCCCTCAACGCGGCCAAGATGATCTCGCGCCTGACCAAGGGCGCAGGGGGCAGGCCCGTGGCGGCGGTGCTCCGGCCCTGCGAGATCCGGGCCTTCATCGAACTGGTCAAGCTCAACCAGGGCAGCATGGACCATGTGCTGCTCATCGGCAGCGATTGCCTGGGCGCACTGACCAACGCGGACAACCAGCACTACGCGGCCCAGGGCGAGCCCATGGCCCTGAGTGAAAAGTTCATGCTCCAGGCCCTGGGAGGCCAGACCGAGATAGACGGGCTGCCCATCGCCAAGGCCTGCCAGGCCTGCGAACATCCCGTGCCCGAAGGCGCGGACCTGATCCTGGGGTTGTTCGGCAGCGACCCGACCAAGGAGATCCAGCTCATCGCCAACACCGCCCGCGGCGAAGGCGTGCTGACCCGGCTGGGCTATTCCGATGCCCCTGCCAATGGAGCGCGCGAGGCGGTCGTGGCCGAGGTGGTGGCCAAGCGCGAAAACTTCCGCGACGCCATGTTCGAGACAACCCACGCAGCCACGAGCACCTTGGCCGGACTGGCCGAGCACCTCTCAAGCTGCATCAACTGCTACAACTGCCGCGCGGCCTGCCCGGTCTGTTACTGCAAGGAATGCGTCTTTCTGACCGACGTCTTCGACTACAAGCCCGATCAGTACCTGGGCTGGGCCAAGAAGCACGGATCCCTGAAGATGCCCACGGACACGGTGTTCTTCCACCTGACTCGGCTGGCGCACATGAGCACCTCCTGCGTGGGCTGCGGCCAGTGCTCCAACGCCTGCCCCAACAACGTGCCCGTGATGGAGCTGTTCCGTACCGTATCCCACAAGACGCAGGCAGCCTTCGGCTACACGCCGGGCATGAACCCTGACGAAGCGCCGCCCATGACCATCTTCCGCGAGGACGAATTCGCGGAGGTCACAGGTGGCTCGCACTAACGCACCCCGGGGGGCATCATGAACAGGAAGCACTATGCAGCATTGGTGGTCGGAGCCGGCATCGCGGGCATCCGCTCCGCCCTGGACCTGGCCGAGTCCGGACACAAGGTGGCGCTGATCGACAAGCGCCCCGGCATCGGCGGCATCCTGACCCAACTCGACCACCAATTCCCCAGCGACCATTGCGGCATGTGCAAGATGCTGCCGCTGACCAGCCGGGACGCCTCCAGCCAGTTCTGCATGCGCAAAGGTCTGTTCCACAAGAACATCGACATCCTGACCGGCACTGAACTGGCAACGCTGACCGGCGACCCGGGCAAGTTCCGGGCGACGCTGCGGCAGCGGTCCAGCTTCGTCAACCCCGAGCGCTGCATCAGCTGCGGGGAATGCGCCAAGGTCTGCCCGGTGAGCGTGCCCAGCGAATTCAATGCGGGACTCTCTACGCGCACGGCCATTCATCTGCCCGTGCCCCACGCCATCCCCAATCGCTACGTAGTGGACCTGGAACGCTGCACCCGCTGCCGGGCCTGCTTCGAGGCCTGCCCCACCGGAGCCGTGGACTTCAAGGACGAGGCCCGGCCGGACTTCCACATCCTGATCGCAGCGGGCCAGGAGCTAGGGGAACAACTGACCGGCTGGTGCGGCAAGATCAAACTGCCCGCGCACGCGGCCCTGACCACGGACCAGGCCCGCGATCTGCTGGAGGCAACGCCCACGCAACTGCTGTTCCTGGATCTGACTGCACAGGACATCGATTTCGAGAAGGTCATGCGCCGCGGCCTGGAGCTATACCCCGACCTGCGAGTCGTGCTGATCATCGACCCGGAGCAGCAGGACCTGGCCGAACGCCTGATCGAGGAAGGAGCCAGGGACTATCTGGTCACGCCGTTGAGCAAGCAGGTGGGGCGCTGGCTGGACAAGACCTACATCCGCATGATGTCCGACATCCGCCACGAACTGGAAGTCGGGGCCGTTGTCCTGGCCGCGGGGTTCGAATGCTTCAACCCCGCCAAAGGCGGCCAGCTCTGGGGCTACGGGACCATCCCCGGCGTGATGACCGCCGTGGAATTCGAGCGCATGTGCTCGGGCACCGGCCCCTCGGGCGGCCAGCTGCTGCGCCCGGACGGCCAACCCGCCCGCAAGATCGGCTGGCTGCAATGCGTGGGCAGCCGCGATGTGAACCGCAACGCCGATTTCTGCTCGTCCATCTGCTGCATGTTCGCCATCAAGGAGGCCCTCTTGGCCAAGCGTCTCACCGCTGGCCAGGCCGAAACCACCATCTTTTACATGGACATGCGCACCTTTGGTAAGGACTTCCAGCGTTACCGCGACCGCGCCGAGCATGAACAGGGCGTGCGCTTCGTGCGCACCCGCCTGCACTCCATCGAGGCTGGCCCAGACGCCCAGGGCGTGCCCGTACGCTACGTGAACGACAAGGGCGAGCTCGAGACCGAGGTCTTCGACCTGTTCGTGCTCTCCACCGGGGTCAGGCCCCCGGCAAAGATGGCCGAACTGGCCGAGGCCGCTGGCATCGAGACCCTGGACACGGGCTTCGCCCTGACCGGCGAATTCCAGCCTGCACGCACCTCGCGCCTGGGCGTGTTCGCCGCAGGGGCCATGGGCCAGCCCCGGGACATCGCCGACTCGGTTATCCAGTCCGGGGCCGCAGCCTTAGGCGCGGCCAGGACCTACAAGATCTATTCGCCGCCGCGCGAGGCCGAACCCGAGCCTGCGCCCGAATACCGCGACGTGACCCGCGAGGAGCCCCGAATGCTGGTGGCTCTATGCACGGACTGCCCGACCCTGACGGCCCGCGTGGATATGGACGCCCTGGCTACCCAACTGGCGGACCTGTCCACAGTGATCCACGTGGCCTCCATCAGCAATGCCTGCGGCGGTGGCGGCTGGGGCGAGATCCAAGCCCTGGCCGAGAAGCATCTGCCCAACCGCATCCTGATCGGGGCCTGCATGCCCTACGCTTACGTACCCAGGCTGCGGGAACTGGGCGCCCGCATCGCCCTGGACCCAGCCTTCATGGACGTGGTGGACGTCTACACCCCGACCTTCCCGGGGGCCATGAGCTCCGACGACGCCCTGGCGCGGGAGGTCTACATTTCCCTGACCATGGCCGCCGTGCGCCTGGCCGACGCCGACCCCTCGCCGCTGTTGGGCAAGTCCCCCGTGACCCCGCGCGCCCTGGTGGTGGGCGGTGGCCTAGCGGGCATGACCGCCTCCATGGCCCTGGCCGACCAGGACTACGAGGTCTGTCTGGTGGAACAGTCCGACCAACTGGGCGGGCTGGCCCTGAACGTACAAACCACCCTGGGCGGAGGCGACGCACGCGGCTTCCTGGAGGACCTGGTGGACCAGGTCCAGCGCCACCCGAACATCAAGACCTTCCTCAACTCGCGGATCATGCTCTCCCTGGGTCGGGCCGGACGCTTCATGAGCGCCGTGGCCATGGACGAGGGCACAGCCATGACCCTGGAACACGGGGTGACCATCCTGGCCACGGGCGCCAGCGAAGTCGTGCCCGATTCCTACGGCTACCGGGTGCATAAGAGCGTGCTGCGCCAGAGCGAGCTGGAGGCCGGATTGAACGACGGCTCCCTGGACACGGGCGCGCTTTCGGGCGTGTCCATGATCCAGTGCGTGGAATCCCGCGAGGAACCCCGCAACTACTGCTCGCGGGTCTGCTGCGCCTCGGCCCTGAAGAACGCCCTGACCCTGAAGGAACGCAACCCGGACCTGCCCGTGTACGTCTTCTACCGCGACATCATGAGCTACGGCTTTGCCGAGCGCTTCTTCACCCAGGCCCGCAAGAAGGGGGTGATCTTCATCCGCTACGAGCCCACGGACAAGCCGCGGGTGACCTTCGATACCGAGCATCGGCCCACGGTCACGGCCACGGACCCCATCCTGGGCCGCGAGATCGCCGTGAGCACGGACCTGTTGGTGCTGTCCGTGGGCATGGAGCCCGCAGGCGCAGACGAAATGGCCGAGGTCTTCCAGGTGCCGCTCAATGGCGACGGATTCTTCCAGGAGGCCGAGTCCAAGTGGCGGCCCGTGGATTTCCTGCGCCAGGGCGTGTTCCTGTGCGGGGTCTGTTCCAGCCCGCGCAACATGTCCGAGACCATCGCCTCGGCCAAGGCCGCGGCCTCGCGGTCCATGCGCATCCTCTCCCAGGAGACCGTCATCGGCGGGCGCATCAAGGCCGAGGTCCGCGCCAGCCTGTGCTCCACCTGCGGGCGCTGCGTGCCCGCCTGCCCATACGGGGCGAGGTCCCTGGACCTGGAGGCGGGGGTGGCCGTGGTGGACGAACTACTCTGCCAGGGCTGCGGCTCATGCGCGGCGGTCTGCCCCAACAGCGCCAGCGTGCTCACCGGATTCAAGGACGGCCAGGTCATGCGCGAGATCGACGCGGCCCTGTCCGACCTGAACTGAGACCCAGGAGGCGAACCATGACCAGGACAGCGATCCTCGTCACCCAAGAACCCCACAGCGCGCTGGAACCGGTGCGCGAGATGATCTCGGCCTGCATGCAATGCGGGACGTGCAGCGCCTCGTGCCCCAATGCCGAGGCCATGGACATGAGCCCCCGGCGCATGTGGCGCCTGACCCTGTTGGGCCAACAGGAGCAGGTCTTCGCCAGTACGGCCTTCTGGCTGTGCTCCAACTGCTATTCTTGCAGCCTGCGCTGCCCGCGCGGCCTGCCTCTGACCCGGGCCATGAATGCCTTAAAACGCATCGCGGCCCAGGGCGGCGACAAGGCCCTGGCCCGCAAGGGGGCCTTCTACCGGACCTTCATGGACAACGTACGCCGCCACGGCCGCGTGCAGGAGACCGAACTGATGCAGCGCTGGTTCCTGGCCATGAAGAGCCCCGCCCTGGCCATGCAATTCGCACCCCTGGGCCTGAAGCTGATGGCCAAGGGCAAGGTGCACCTGACCGCCCCGCACGCACCCGAGGTGACCAGCCTGGAGCCGTTGTTCCACAAGGCCGCCGAGATGGAGGGCCAACCATGATGACAAAGCAAAAGCACGATCAGAGCGAAACGAGCAGGGGCATGAAGAAGCAGATCAAGTACGCCTATTACCCCGGCTGTTCCTTGACCGGCACGGCCGTGGAATTCGACGCCAGCACCCGCGCGCTGCTTGCGCGCCTGGGTGCGGACTTGGTCGATATCCCGGACTGGACCTGCTGCGGAGCCAGCGCCGGTCAGGCCGTGAGCGAGTTGTTGGCCTTTGCCCTGCCCGCCCGCAACCTGGCCCTGGCCGAGCGCGATCTGGCCGGACGCGACGTCCTGGCCCCGTGCAGCGCCTGCTATCTGAACCTGTTGGCCGCCCGCGAGGAGGCCCGCGCCGACCGCGCACTCTCCGCCCGGGTGGAGGAGGTCCTCCTGGCCGAGGGTCTGACCTGGGAGAACTTCACCGAGGTCCGCCACCTGCTGGACGTGCTGGCCTTCGACGTGGGGCCAGACGCCATCGCCGGGCAGATCAGCCACTCCCTGGAGGGCTTTTCCCTCGCGCCCTATTACGGCTGCCAGACGCTGCGGCCCTACGCCCAGTTCGACGATCCGGAACGTCCCGTGAGCATGGAGGCCATCCTCACGGCCACGGGCGCACACATCCACACCTGGGACAAGGGGGCACGCTGCTGCGGGGCCTCCTTGGCCACCACGCACCGCGCCGCCGCCCTGCCGCGCATCCAAGAGGTTCTGGACGCGGCCACAGGGGCCGATGCCATCGTTACGGTCTGCCCCATGTGCCAGATGAACCTGGAGAGCTTCCAGAAGCAGGCCGGGATCCGCGAGCCCATGACCATCCTCTATCTGCCCCAGTTGCTGGGGCTGGCCATGGGCCTGTCGCGACATGAATTGATGCTCGACAAGAACCTGGCGCTGACCCGCGGGTTCATGGACAAGTTCACGGCCGGGCCGCCACCGCCGCCCGTGCCCGAAGAGGAAGGAGTCGCGATCGGCGAGGCCGACTGACCGCGAATCCCTGCCCTGCGGGGCGGCCTGCCGGAAGGGATGCGCACCCAACCGGCGGGTCATCATCGCCCGGTATGTCCGGGCAGCGGCCGAGGCAAACCCTGAGCAAAGGGGGTATCGACATGTTTAAGGACATCATTTTGGCAGTAACCCCGTCCGATGTGTGTCAGTGCGCGGCCGACGCGGCCTTCGCGTTCGCCAAGAAGCACGAATCCAACCTGGCAATGATCCATGTCTGCGGCCTGCCGTCCCACGGCTGGGGCGCCATCGAACACATGATGCCCTCCGGTGAGGTGGACCAGATCAAGGGGGCCATCGAAAAGCACTACGCCAAGCACCTCGCCGATTGCGAGGACTGCAAGGTGACTGTCGTTCCGGGCATCCCGCATGCCGAAGTCCTACGCCTGGCGCGCAAGAGAAATGCGGATCTCATCGTCATGGGCTGCTGCACCAAGGACGACCTGCACCGCCGCGCCAAGATGTGGGGCGTGGCCGGTTCGAACATCGAGCGCGTCAGCCAGAAGGCCCGCTGCCCGGTGATGATCGTGGCCCGCGAAGTGCCCGAGGAACGGATGCAGTTCAGCAACATCGTGGTGGCCACGGACTTCTCGTTCCAGGCCGAATGCGCTGTGGGCTACGGCGGGCAACTGGCCCGCCAGTACAAGGCGGCCCTGCATGTCTTCTCGGTCCTGGATATCCCGCAGGGGCACGACACGCCCTCGCAGGAGGAGATCGAGGAAGGCATCGCCACGGCCAAGGCCCGCATGGAGCAGGAGTTCGGCCCGCGCCTGGAAGGCATCCACGAGGTCAGCTACGAATGTTGGGAAGGAGTGCCCAGCATGGAGATCCTGAAGTACGCCCGGATGAAGAAGGCCGACCTGATCCTGATGGCCCACCACAGCAAGGTAAAGGATCCCGAGGAGGCCTATCTCGGCTCCACCGTGGCCCAAGTGGCCCTCAACGCCAGCTGCCCCACCATGAGCATCAACCGCCACTTCGACCTGCGTTGCGGCATGTTCTACGACCAGTCCGGGGCCGTGACCAGCGAGGAACCGGCCAAGGAGACGGCAGACTGACCCCTGCAGGGGACCTTGCCCAGACCTGAACCGCCGGGTCTGGCCTACTGGCCGGACCCGGCTTTTGCGCCCGGCAGCCGCAGTCTTTGGGTATTGCTGTTTTTTTTGCCTTGACCAAAGGGCTTTGTCTTTCGCAACAATCCAACGCCTAGCTGCCCACGCTCCCGCGCTGACTCAGCCAGACCCCCAGGAACACGCACCCGGCCCCGGCCAGCTGCATGGGGTTCAAGGCCTCACCCAGGGTGATCCAGCCAAGGCTCACGGCCACCACGGGCACAAGATTGATGTAGGCCGAGGCCTGGCTGGCCCGCAGTCGGCTGATGGCCCAGTTGTAGAGACCGAAGGCCACCAGGGACGCACCCGCGCCCATGAACAGCACGGCCAGGACCGTAGGCCAGGTCAGGCTCCCGGCAGCGGCCAGCAGACCCGGGGCCCCGGGCAGGAAGAAAAGCGCCCCGGCCACAGTCTGCATGGCCGTGATGGTCCAGGGGCTATAGCGCGAGCCCAACTGTTGCATCAGCAGCATGTACGCCGCGGCGCTGGCCATGGCCCCCAACTCCAGCAGGTTGCCCAGCAGCGGATTGGGCGCGTCCTGGGCCGGACTGCCCGCCAGGGTCAGCCAGACCACCCCACAGACCGACAGCGCCAGTCCCAGCCAGGTCCCACGCGACACGGCCTCGCCCAGGAACAGACGCGCCCCGGCGGCCACCAGCAGCGGCACCGAGGCCGAGACCACCCCGGCCTGGGTGGAGGTCGTGTGGGTCAGGGCATGGGACTCCAGATAAAAATACAGGCAGGGCATGAACAACACCAGCGGTGCCAGCAGCTTCCAGTCCCCTGGCGAATAATTCCGGGGCACGAGCCTGCCCAGAAAGGGTGCCAGACAGATCAGGGCGACCATCATCCTGGCCCACATCATGGACCAGGGATCCAACTCGCGCCCGGCGAGCTTCATGGCCGAAAACGACCCGCCCCACAGCAGCACGGCGGCCAGGATGGCCGCCACGGGCAGCCATTGGGTCAGGGTTTGACTCGGGACGGCGGGCCGCCCCAGGGACAGGGTACGTGCGAACTCTCTCATGAATATCCTCCACTGAGTCTTATCTAGACCTTTCCCCTGGCCCGGTATTGGAGGATATTGCAGTCCAAGCCACAGACCAGTGCCCCTGCTCCAGCGACCCGGAAGCCCCTTGGAGTGCCCCTTGTCTATCCCCAGGAGTGCAACCCCAAAAGACATCGTCCAGGCAGCACAGGGCCAAAAAACTGGGCCATCACCCGCACCCGGGCCTCATAACCAGGGAACAGATTCGGCCAAGATCCAAGGCTCAGGGAATCGGGACAGGAAGATGCTGGAGAACGGACAACTCGCCCTCGCTACAGGGACAGGTACTGGCCCGGGGTCGCCCCCACCAGACGGCGGAAAGTGTTGGTGAAGTGGCTCTGGTCCGAGAAACCCGACTCCAAGGCGGCATCCGCGATGGACGCGCCCGAGAGCAACAGCCCCTTGGCGCAGTCGATGCGCAGCTGGGTGTGAAAGGCATGGGGGCCCAGACCGGTCTCGGCCTTGAACACCCGTAGCAGATAGAACCGCGACAGCCCGGCGTGGGTCGCCAGCTCGTCCAGGGACACCTTCTCGCCCAGGCGCGCCCGCAGGACCTCCTTGACCAGGCTCACGGCCCGGTGCTCCCGGCCCTTGACCGGCAGGGTGTCACGCACGTTGCCCCAGTCGGTCAGCATGCGCGAAAAGGCCCCGACCATGGCGGAGTCCTTTTCCAGGCACTCGGTCCCTTTGTCCACCAGCAGGCAGAGACGATGCAGCATGGCATGCAGAACCGGGTCCGGGGCCACCCAGCGCGGAAACTCCGGGGCGGCTCCGTCACGATCGCACAGTTCCCGAGCCAAGCGACGCATCCAGCCCGGATCGACGTAAAGCATGCGGTAGGAGATGCGGCCGTCGTAGGCGGGCATGCCCGCATGCACCTGTCCGGGGTTGATCAGCGCCACCTGCCCGCTGGCCACACAGGTGCCGTCGCGTCCCTTGCCCACGCAATAGCTGGCCCCCTTGTCCATGATCCCGATGGCGTAATGGTCATGGGAATGGTTGGGGAAGATGTGGGCGCTCTCGCGGACCTCGGCGACCTCCAGGCCGGGCAGGTCCCCGTCGCGCCGAAAATGGACGTTCAGCAGGGGTTTCATGGACTCTTCCTCTCAATGCTGAACCATACTACCCTTGGGCAAGTCCCTCTTGCAAGTTATTGCCCTGGCTCAACCCCCCAGTTGCGGGCGGACCAGGGACACGGCCAGGGACCACATGACCAGGCAGACCAGCCCGTCCAGCACGCGCCAGGCCAGGGGCCGGGCGAAGACCGGGGCCAGGATGCGCCCACCCAGGCTCAGTGCGCTAAACCAGAGGCACGAAGCGGTGATGGCCCCTGCCCCGAACAGGGTCCGGGCATCCGGGGCGAACTGGCCGCTGATGCTGCCCATGAGGACCACGGTGTCCAGATAGAAATGCGGGTTGAGCAGGGTCACGGCCAGCAAGGCCACCAGGGTCGCGCCAAGGGAACCGGCACCCTCGCCCTTGGCCTCCAGGGTCCCGCCCCGCAAGGCCGAACGAAACGCCCCCCAGCCGTACCAGGCCAGGAAAACGGCCCCGCCCCAGGCCGCAGCCTGGGCCAGGGCGGGGTTGGCGGCCACGGCGGCCCCCACTCCGGTCACGCCCAGACCGATGAAGAACACGTCGCACAGGCAACAGACCAGGGTGATGGCCAGGGTATGCTTGCGCCGCACGGCCTGGGTCAGCACAAAGGCGTTCTGGGCCCCGATGGCCACGATCAGTCCGCCGCCCACGGCCATGCCCTGAAGATACGGTGAAACCATTGTGCTACTCCCTGATGTGTTTGAGGACATCCTAGGGCGGAGGCAGACAACAGCAAAATGAATAGTTTTCATCTTGCATTAGAATTGCTAATAATCAACCATGCTCGACTACAAACTGCTCGAAGCCCTGGGGACCGTGGTCACCGAGGGCGGTTTCGAACGGGCCGCCCGGGTCCTCAATCTGACGCAATCCGCCGTGTCCCAGCGGGTGCGCCTGCTGGAGGAACAGACCGGCCAGATTCTGGTGGCCCGCAGTGCGCCGCCCACCCCCACTGCGGCGGGTGTCCGACTGCTCAAGCACTACCGTCAGGTCAGACTCCTGGAAGGCGATCTGGACCCGGAAATCGGTGCAGACAAAAACGGCGCAGAGTATGGCCGGACCCTGGCCCTGGCCGTCAACGCCGACAGCCTGGCCACCTGGTTCCTGCCCGCGGTGCAACCTTTTGTGCATCAGCACCAAGTGCTGTTGGACCTGCGCGTGGATGACCAGGACGAGACGCACAAGCTATTGCGCGACGGGGATGTGGTAGGCTGCGTCAGCGCCCGGGCCGAGCCCATGCAGGGCTGCCGCGTGGCGACCCTGGGCCGCATGGAATACCGGCTGCTGGCCGCACCTGGCTTCGCGCACCGCTGGTTCCCCCAGGGCCTGACCATGGAGGCCGTGCGCCGGGCCCCGGCCGTGACCTTCAACCGGGTGGACGAGTCCATCAACGTCATCCTGAGACGCGTCTTCGGCCAAGTCCCCACACCCTATCCCACGCATTACGTGCCCTCGTCCGAGCAGTTCGTAAACGTCATCGCAGCCGGCTGGGGCTATGGCACCCTGCCCGAACAACAAAGCCGCGAACTACTTGCGAGCGGGGCGCTGGTGGATCTGGCCCCGGACCATCCCCTGCCCGTGACCCTGTCCTGGCACTGCTGGAACCTGGACTCCCCGCTGCTTTCTGCCCTGGCCCAGGCCCTGGTCAGAGGTGGGCCGTCCATGCTATCCGCCTGAGGTGCTCCACAATCCCGCTTTTCGAGGTACAGCGACATGATGGAATTTCTCGGCGTGACCCTGTTCTTCCTGCTGGGGGCCATGGCACCCGGCGCCGACTTTGCCGTGATGATCAAGAATTCCATGCTCTACAGCCGCAAGAGCGCCTGGCTGACGGCCCTGGGCATCGGTGCGAGCCTCATTGTCCACACCACCTACAGCCTGCTTGGCCTGGCCGTGATCATCTCCAAGTCCATCCTGGCCTTCACCATCATCAAGTACCTGGGCGCGGCCTACCTCTGCTGGCTGGGCATCCGCAGCCTGCTGGCCAAGGGCGGCGGCCCGCAGCCCTGTGACGTGCCGCGCGAGCCCAGGGATTTGCCCGCACGCGAAGCCTTCCGCCAAGGGTTCCTGTGCAACCTGCTCAACCCCAAGGCCCCGCTGTTCTACATCGCCCTGTTCAGCGTGATTCTGACACCGGACACACCCCGCGGCATCCGCCTGCTCTACGGGGCCGAAAGCGTCGTCGTGGTCACGGGCTGGTTTCTGTTCCTGGGCACCGTGGTCACCAACCCGCGCGTCAAGGCGGGCCTGTCCCGGGTGCAGGGGCTGCTGACCAAGGCCCTGGGCGGGATGATGCTCTACTTCGGGATCCGGCTGGCCCTGGCCGACCGCTAAGGGCCCGATGCCAACCCGGCGCGGGTGATGCCGCACGGTGCAGACGTCGCCCCCTTCATGGTCCGCCATTCCCCGTGACCAAAGAGATTTCCAACCAATTCGCAACAAGCCCAAGGGTCATTGGGCGCCGCCACGGCGATCAGCGCGAAACACCTCGACCCCAGGGAGACAGGCCATGACCGACACGCCACAATCGAGCCCCTGCCCCAAGATGTCGTGCGATGCCTGCCCCTTCAGACGCCTGGCAGACAAATCACCGTTTTCATTCCTGGGCAAGCTCTGGGTCTGGCACACCTCGTTCTGTCCGGGCTGGAAGCGCTACGTGAAGGCCCGCCATGAGCATGGTGAAGCCCCGCCGACCTTGGGCAGTAACCGCAACTATTGGAGCGACTAAAATGGGCATCGTCATCGGCACCACTGTCATCGCCGGAATCGTGGGCCGAATCATGTACAAGCGTTCCGCTGCCAAGGGCGCCCCGGCAACCGCACAGAACGCCACGCCGGTCCATGCGCCCGAGGGAGACAAGGACACCGCCTTGCCACAGGATGAACCGCTCCCAGATCCCTCTGCACGACAGGATTAGACTCCACTCCAGGCAACAAGCGGCGAGGCCCTCTTCCGTCGCCGCGGTACGGCCTAGGCCTTCAACGAACGGAAACTGACCAGCCGCTCACGTTGCTCATCCCAGAGGTTGAGCCACAGGGACTTGAGGCTTGCGCGCAGGGTCAGGGGCGCGACCTGTTGCAGCACGGGCACCTCGTCATAACACTCTTGCAGCCGATAGTTGGGGATGCGCGGCAGCAGGTGGTGCACATGGTGCAACCCGATATTGCCGGAAATCCATTGCAAGACCCGGGGCAGCTTATAGTACGAGCAGCCCTTCAGGGCCGCGGCCACCGGGTCCCACTGCTCGTGGCGCGCCCAATAGCCGCCCTCGAACTGATGCTGCACATAGAACAGCCAGACGCCCAGGACCCCGGCCATGAGCATCACGGCCAGTTGCAGGGCGAAATAGGCCCCCCAGCCCACGGTCCAGCCCCCAAGGGCGATCATGGCCAGGATCAGCGCATTGGTGATGTTCACACTGCGCCGCTCCTTGGCCCCCTGGCCCTTGACGTACAGCCGGTTGACGATCAGGAACTGATAGGCCGGGCCGACCCCCAGAAAGACCAACGGGTTGCGGAACAAGCGGTAGCCCAGACGCTTGTACCAGGGTGCCGCCCTGTATTCCTCCACCGTCAGGGTCCAGATGTCGCCCTGACCCCGCCGGTCCAGGTCTGCGTAGGTGCCGTGGTGCACCAGATGCGCCCGCCCCCAGGATTCGAAGGGCGTGAAGGTCAACACTCCGGTCAGATAGCCCACCAAGCGGTTGGCCCGGCGTGAGGGCAGAAACGAACTGTGGGTGCAGTCGTGGAAGAAGATGAACAGCCGCACCAGCAGCCCCGCGGCCAAAGCCACGGGCACGATGAACGCCCAGAAGGGCAGATCGTAGCGCACGAACACGGCCATCAGCACCCACAGGGCCAGATAGGCCCCCAAGGTGCTGGACAACTGCCACAGGGCGGGTGCCAAGGCAGGTTTGGCATACGGTTTGAGGGCCTGGCGCAGGGCGTCGACACTCGGCAGTTCCTGGGCCGCATCGGGGACGGTACTCATGGCGCACCTCCTTCTTAGAACCGCAATCCATGCTCCGGCCAAAGAGACTTAAAGATCTGGCACACAGCGATCAGCGGGCGGGCGCAGTGGGCAGACGGAGAAGGAGGTCGCCGGACAGGCCCGGCGGAAGGGTGGAGCAGAACAAGGCCGCGCGCTGCGGTCCCTGGCCCGGGACACAACGCATCGCTTCAATTCTATACCCGGAAACCATGTTCTTCAAGCCCCCGGCGACGATCCGAAGGCCGCGTTGCAGATGCGACGCCAGCAAAAAGGGCGCCCCCTCGCGGGAGCGCCCTTGCTTGGTTCAGTTGATCGTTCCTACTTCACGCGACCTTCACGCCAGGCCTTGATCAGATCGTCGTACTGCACGGTCTCGCCCTTGGGCTTCTCGTTGACCTTGGCCTTGGGGGAACCGGGCTGCTTGAGCCAGTATTCCTCGTCCCGTTCGGGATTCATCTTGGGGCCGCATTCGCCCTGTACGCCCGAGCGCTCGATGCGCATCATGATCTTGTCCTGCTCGGCCGCCAGATTGTTCATGGCGGTGGACACGGTGACTTCGCCGGAGACGGCCTCACCGATGTTCTGCCACCACAGCTGGGCCAGCTTGGGGTAATCGGGCACGTTGGTGCCGGTGGGGGTCCAGGAGACCCTGGCCGGGCTACGGTAGAACTCCACCAGACCGCCCAGCTGCGGGGCGCGCTTGGTGAAGGACTCATGACGGATGTCGGAGTCGCGGATCGGGGTCAGGCCCACATGGGTCTTCTTCAAGGAAGTGGTCTTGGCCACGCAGAACTGGGCATACAGCCAGGCTGCCTTGCGGCGATCCACCGGGGTGCTCTTCATCAACGTCCAGGAACCGCAGTCCTGGTAGCCCAACTTCTGACCCTCTTCCCAGTACGGGCCGTGGGGTGACGGAGCCATGCGCCACTTGGGCGTGCCGTCGTCATTGACCACAGGGGTCCCCTTTTCGATCATCGAAGCCGTAAAGGCGGTGTACCAGAAGATCTGCTGAGCCACGTTGCCCTTGGCCAGGCTCGGCAGGGACTGATAGAAGTCCATGCCCAGGGCTCCCGGAGGGGCATACTTGCGCAGCCAATCCATGTACTTCTGCAGGGCGTACTTGGCGGCCGGGCCGTTGGTGGCGCCGCCGCGGGACACACTGGCGCCCACGGGACGGCAACCGTCCACACGGATGCCCCATTCGTCAACGGGCTTGCCATTGGGAAGACCCTTGTCACCGGCACCGGCCATGGACAGCCAGGCGTCGGTGAAGCGCCAACCCAAGTCCGGGGCCTTCTTGCCGTAGTCCATGTGGCCGTAGATGGCCTTGCCGTCGATCTCGCGCACGTCTTCGGAGAAGAACTCGGCGATGTCTTCGTAGGCAGACCAGTTCACGGGCACGCCAAGTTCATAGCCGTATCTGGCCTTGAAGGCCTTCTTGAAGTCGGCGCGGTTGAACCAGTCGTAGCGGAACCAGTAGAGATTCGCGAACTGTTGGTCGGGCAGCTGATAGAGCTTGCCGTCCGGGGCGGTGGTGAAGCTCTTGCCCATGAAGTCGTCGATATCCAGGGTCGGCAGGGTCACGTCCTTGCCTTCGCCCGCCATCCAGTCGGTCAGGTTGACCACGAAGCCGTAACGGTAGTGGGTGCCAATCAGGTCCGAGTCGTTGACGTAGGCGTCAAAGACGTTTTCGCCGGACTGCATCTGGACCTGCAGCTTCTCGATGACGTCGCCTTCCTGGATCAGGTCGTGGGTGACCTTGATGCCGGTGATCTCTTCGAAGGCCTTGGTGAGCACCTTGGATTCGTACTCATGGGTGGGGATGGTTTCGGAGACGACTTTGATCTCCATGCCACGGAACGGAGCGGCGGCTTTGGTGAACCACTCCATTTCCTTCATCTGGTCCGCCTTGGACAGGGTGGAGGGCTGGAATTCCTTGTCCACCCACGTCTTGGCTGCGGCCGCGTATTGGGCATCGCTCGCCCCTGCCAGCCCCGCACTCAGCAGGACCGCCAGGACGACAACGCCCGACAGCAATTTTGGAACCATGGTCCGCATGATCATCCTCCTCGTTTGCACGTTTCGTACAGACTCCCGTTAACAACAGGACCCCCTGTCCCTCTTCGTCGGCTCTGCATGGCGTCGGGGCCTAGCCCCAACGCATCAGACCGACCATGAACCCAACCGAGATGACAGTGGCGATCCAAAGACTCAGATCCGTCAGGCCGATCCAGGCCAGATGGATATAGGCGCTGCCAAGCAGCCCGATGAACAGGCGATCCCCACGGGTGGTGGCGATGGGCAAGAAGCCCTTGCGTTCGATATTGGGGGAAACGACCTCCCAGGTTGTCATGCCGATGAGCATGACCACGATCACGATGAAGAACCCCGCGGTCACCGGAGTCCAGGCCATCCATTCGAGTTGCATGATGGTGCTCCTTGGGGGTTAGACCCGGCCCAGGGCAAAGCCCTTGGCCAGATGATTGCGCACGAACCAGATCACCAATGCCCCGGGCACGATTGTCAGGATCCCCGCCGCGGCCAACAGGCCCCAGTCCAAACCCGAGGCGCTCACGGTGCGGGTCATGATGGCGGCGATGGGCTTGGCGTTGGTGGTGGTCAGGGTCCGCGCCAGGAGCAGCTCCACCCAGCTGAACATGAAGCAGAAGAATGCGGTCACGCCGATGCCGGCCCGGATCAGCGGGATGAAAACCGTCAGGAAGAAGCGCGGGAAGCTGTAACCGTCGATGAAGGCGGTCTCGTCGATCTCCTTGGGCACCCCGGACATGAAGCCTTCCAGGATCCAGACCGCCAGGGGCACGTTGAACAGACAGTGGGCCAGGGCCACGGCGATGTGGGTGTCGATGAGCCCGAAGGTGGAATAGAGCTGGAAGAACGGCAGCAGAAAGACCGCCGGCGGGGCCATGCGGTTGGTCAACAGCCAGAAGAAGACGTGCTTGTCGCCGATGAAACGGTAGCGCGAAAAGGCGTAGGCCGCGGGCAGCGCCGTGAACAACGAGATCGCGGTGTTGATGCTGACGTAGATGATGGA
Source organism: Pseudomonadota bacterium (assembly GCA_018816865.1). Taxonomy (GTDB): domain Bacteria; phylum Desulfobacterota; class Desulfovibrionia; order Desulfovibrionales; family Desulfovibrionaceae; genus Desulfovibrio_Q. Next base: position 42,772 of record JAHIUW010000023.1, on the reverse strand, counting down.
ATTGATATAGCCCGAATACCACGACGGGTCCCCGAAGATCTTCATATAGTTGGCCAGGGTGGGCTCGCTGGGGTACAGGGCGAAATGGCCCAGGATATCCGCATTGGTCCGCAGACTCATGTTCAGCATCCAGTAGATGGGCAGCATCAACAACAGCAGATAGAAGCCCAGGACGAAGTATTTCTTCTTGATTTTCATCTCAGCGCTCCCCCTTCCCGACGGACTGCAGGGCTTGATAGAACAGGAAACAGAACAGCAGCACGATCAGGAAGTAGATCAGCGAGAAGGCCGCCGCCGGGCCCAGGTCGAACTGCCCCACCGCGACCTTGACCAGATAGATGGACAAGAAGGTGGTGGCGTTGCCGGGGCCGCCGCCAGTGAGCACAAAGGGCTCGGCATAGATCAGGAAACTGTCCATGAACCGCAAGAGCAGCGCGATGGTCAGCACCCCGCGCATCTTGGGCAGTTCGATGTAGCAAAACACGGCCAGGCGGGACGCACCGTCGATCTTGGCGGCCTGATAGAAGGCGTCGGGGATGGCCCGCAGGCCCGCGTAGGCCAACAAAGCCACCAGCGGCGTCCAGTGCCAGACCTCCATCAGCATCACCGTGACCCAGGCATCCAGGGCATGGGCCGTATGGTCGAAACTCAGTCCCAGGTAATTGATGGTCGCGCCGAACAGCCCGATGTCGGGCCGGGTGAAGATGATCCAGATGGTGCCAATGACGTTCCAGGGGATGAGCAGCGGCAGGGCCAGCAGCACCAGACACAGGGACGAGCCCCAGCCCTTCTTGGGCATGCCCAGGGCGATGAGCACCCCCAGCGGCATCTCGATCAGCAGCACCAGACCCGAGAACATCAGCTGACGCCCCAAGGCGTCGTGCAGGCGCGTGTCCGAGAGGACATCCTTGAACCATTCGGTGCCGATGAACATCCGCTGCCCGGGTCCGAAGATGTCCTGGACCGAGTAGTTGACCACCGTCATCAGGGGGATGATGGCTGAAAAGGCCACGATGACGATGACGGGCAGGATCAGGAACCAGGCCTTGTTGCTTTCCCATTTTTCCATATCGGTCTCCGTTATTTCACCAGCCGGTCATCAGCGAAGAATTTGATCTTTTCAGGCGGAAACACCAGGTGGCAGCTCCCGGCGGGAATGGCCCGGCCGTCCATGATGCGCGCCTTGAGGGTCAATTCGCCCAGCTTGATCGTGACGATCTTGCAGTGCCCCTGATCCTCGACATGGGTCACCCGGCCCGGGACGCTGCCCGTGACCTCGGACTCGCGCACCTCCAGGTACATGGGGCGGATGCCCATCTTCAGGGAACTGCCCGTGGCCTGTGCCCGGGCCGCGTACTCGGCGTCCACGGGGATCGCTGAACCATTGGCGTGGGCCACGCCACCCTCCAGGGTGCAGTCCATGAAATTCATGCCCGGACTGCCGATGAAATAGCCCACAAAGGTGTGTTCCGGTGTCTCGAACAGCTCGTCGGGGGCCCCGGTCTGGACCAGTTCACCGTCGTACATGATCACGACCTTGTCGGCGAAGGTCATGGCCTCCACCTGGTCGTGGGTCACATAGATCATGGTCAGCCCGAATTCCTTGTGGATCTCCTTCAGACTCCTGCGAAGTTGCCACTTCAGGTGCGGATCGATGACGGTCAAGGGCTCGTCGAACAGAATGGCCGCCACGTCGCTGCGCACCAACCCCCGACCGAGCGATATCTTCTGCTTGGCATCGGCGGCCAGCCCGGCCGCACGCTTGTCCAGGTCGGCGGACAGGCCCAGGATCTCGGCCACGATGCCCACGCGCTCCCTGACCTCGGTCTCGCTCATTCCGCGGTTGCGCAGGGGGAAGGCCAGATTGTTGTAGACGCTCATCGTGTCGTAGAGCACCGGGAACTGGAAGACCTGGGCGATGTTGCGCTGCTCGGGCGGCAGGCGGGTCACATCGCGCTCGTCGTAGAGGATCTTGCCGTGCGACGGGGCCAGCAGGCCCGAGATCAGGTTGAGCATGGTGGTCTTGCCGCATCCGGAAGGGCCGAGCAGGGCATAGGCCCCGCCGTCCTCCCAGGTGGTGTGGATGCGCTTGAAGACGAAATCTTCAGGGCCCTTGGGCCGGGGGTGGTAGCTGTGCGCCACCTCTACCAGGTCGATTCGCGCCACTGTCGGCCTCCGCTTAGTCCATCGCGGTCGGGGCAATCAGCAGATCGCCGTTCGCGTCAAAGACGTAAAAGTCCTCAGGGTTGATGAACAGGGGCAGGTTGCTGCCGCCCTTGATCCCGTGGATTCCGTCCTCCTGAGCCACCAGCTTGATCCTGCCGCAGCCCACGTGGATGAAGGTCTCCGAGCCGTTGATCTCGCTCAGCGCAACCTCTCCGCACAGGCTGATGTCCGACTCGTGCCGCTGGTTCAGGAACACCCGGCTGGCTCGTACGCCAAAGGTGTATTCACCGGGGGTCAGCCCCTGCAAACCGCCCACCAGAGGTGCCTGCATGCAGGCGCTCAGGCGGGCCTGGCCGTCCACGATCCGAGCCGGGATGAAATTCATGGGCGGATCGCTGAAGACCTCGGCCACCTTCATGTTCCGCGGGTGGTTGAAGACCTCGGTGGTCTTGCCGATCTGCAGGATGCGCCCCTGGTCCATGACCACGACGTTGCCGCCCATCATCAGGGCTTCGGTGGGCTCGGTGGTGGTGTAGACCACGATGGATTCGCGCTCCATGAAGATGTGCTGCAATTCCTCGCGCAGTTCCTCGCGCAGCTTGTAGTCCAGGTTGACCAGGGGTTCGTCCAGGAGCAGCAGATGCGATTCCTTGACCAGCGCCCGGGCAATGGCCGTGCGCTGCTGCTGCCCGCCCGACAGCTCGGCCGGCAGCCGATCCAGCAAGGGATCAAGCTGCAGGGTCCTGGCGACCTCGCGCACACGGCGGTCGACCTCGGCCCTGGACACTCCGGCGATCTTCAGGGGAGAGGCGATGTTTTTATAGATGGTCAGCGAGGGATAGTTGATGAACTGCTGGTAGACCATGGCCACATCGCGCTTGCGCACGGAGACCCCGGTCACGTCCTTGTCGTCCGCCAGCACCTTCCCCGTGCCCGGGCGATCCAACCCGGCCATGATCCGCAACAGCGAGGTCTTGCCGGCCAGGGTCCGCCCCAGAATGATATACCGCGAGCCCGTCTTGAGCTCAAGATTCACATCCGCAAGATGCATCTCCTGGCCGACGGTTCTACTGATATCCGTGAGTCTCAGCCCCACCTGTCATCTCCCAGTCTGTGGCCCGCCGCGCCGAAGGGGCACGGATTGAGGCCTGATTGCCGTGAATATGCCGGTCGTTCCGCGCGCCGGGGCGGGAGTCCCTACCCGCCCGCCACATGCAGGGCGACCTCCGCTTCCTTCAGGACGGCCTCCAGCGCCGCCGGGGGCATCCTGTTGGTGAACAATGCGTCGATCTCGGAAAGATGGCCCAGGCGAACCATGGCGTTGCGCCCGAACTTGGTATGGTCCGTGGCCAAAAAGACCTTTCTCGAATTCTCGATGATGGCCCTGGCCGCGCGGACCTCGCGGTAGTCGTAGTCCAGCAGGGTGCCGTCCATGTCGATGCCGCTGATGCCGATGATCCCGAAATCCACCTTGAACTGGCGGATGAAGTCCGCCGCGGCCTCGCCCACGATCCCGCCGTCGCGGTGCCGAACCACGCCCCCGGCCACGATGAGCTCGATATTGGAGTGCCCGGTCAGGATCTTGGCCACGTTCAGGTTGTTGGTGATCACCCGCAGACGCTCGTGGTTCATCAAGGCCTGAGCCACTTCCTCGGTGGTGGTGCCGATGTTGATGAACAACGAGGATTTGGGGGGGATGAACTGGGCCATGTCCCGGGCGATGCGCCGCTTCTCGTCGCGGCAGAGGATCTTGCGATCGGTGTAGGCCACGTTCTCCGTGGACAGCGCGGGCCCCACCCCGCCATGAAAACGCTGCAACAACCCCTGTTCGGCCAGGATGTTGATGTCCCGACGCATGGTCTGGGGCGTCACGGAAAATCGCCCGGCCAGATCGCCCACGGCCACGAACCCGCCCACCTGGATCAGTTCCAGGATCTTTTCGTGCCGCCGCCTGACCGCCGCATGCTTGCCTTGGGAAACGGCCCTGCCGCCTCCAGCAAAGGACCTGTCCGCATCTACATGACTCGACAACCACCACTCCTGCACGTCATTCGTTTCGCTTTCGAAAGAAAACAGGTCATATTATGTTCAAACTCGAAAGCAGATGACGCAATGTTCGTTTTACGCTACTATAAGGCCAAATTTGAGATAAAAATAGATTCGGAAATGCGGATAAATCGTAGCACGTTCACACTTTCGTCACAAGCGAAAAGAAATATTGGTTCATGAGGAAGCAATATTGTTTGCGCGATCAAGCAACCGGCATCACGTCAAGCCGCGTGAACAGTCCTGCCTGACCAGGACCGGAGATCGATGATGCAAACCAGCGTACTGATCATCGGCGCAGGGGCCACGGGCACCGGCATCGCCAGGGATCTCGCCCTGCGCGGCGTGTCCTGCCTGGTGGTCGAACAACGCGACGTCAATGCCGGGGCCTCGGGCGGCAACCACGGTCTGCTGCACAGCGGCGCACGCTACGTACTCTCGGATCCCGAGGCCGCAATCGAATGCCGCGACGAGGGCGCGCTCCTGAAGCGCCTGGCCCCGCACTGCATCGACGACTGCGGCGGGCTGTTCGTAGCCGTGGACGGTGACGACGAGACCTTTGCGCATCAATTTCCGGTCCTCTGCGAACAAAACCATGTGCCCTGCCGCGAAATCGACCCGGCCCGGGCCAGGGAGTTGGAGCCGGCCCTGTGCGAGCGGGTGTTCGCCGCCTTCGAGGTGGACGACGCCAGCGTGGACCCGTTCATGCTCTCCTTGGACAATCTGGCCCAGGCCCTGAGCCTAGGGGCGCGGGTCCGGCGCAACGCCCGCGTGCTGTCCTTTGAGCGTAACGGGGCGTGCATCACCCGCGTGCAGCTCATGGACGAGACCACGGGCCAGCCCTTTTCCATCCAGACCGAGCAGGTGATCATCGCCGCCGGGGCCTGGTCCGGCCCCCTGGCTCGCATGGCCGGGGCCGAAATCAATGTCCACTGTTCCCAAGGCACCCTGGCCATCACCCAGGATCGCATCACCCGGCGCGCCATCAACCGCCTGCGCCCGCCCACGGACGCCGACATCCTGGTGCCCGGGGGCACGGTCTCCATCCTGGGCACCACCTCGGTGCGCATCGACTCCCCGGATCTCTGCCGGCCCAGCGTGGCCGAGGTGGACCGCATGATCGACGACGCCCGGGCCATGATCCCGGTGCTGGACAGCACCCGCTACATGCGCGCCTATGCGGGGGTCCGGCCCCTGGTCTCCCACGGCGAGGCCGGAGACGATCGCGCCGTGAGCCGGGGCTTCGACTTGATCGACCATGCCCGCTTCGGGGTGGACAACTGCCTGACCATCACCGGCGGCAAGCTGACCACCTACCGCCTGATGGCCGAGCGGGCCACGGACCTGGTCTGCCGCAAGCTGAACGTGAGCGCCCCCTGCCTGACGCGCACGGAACCGCTGCCCCCGTCGGCCAACGGCCGCTGGACCCGAGCGGGGGAATCGGCCCGGGCCTGGGTGGACCGCCTGCGGCGCAACGACGTGATCCTCTGCGAATGCGAGATGGTCTCGCGCGACACCGTGACGGCCATTGTCGATGAACTGGGCGAGATGCGCGGGCGTTCGGCCCTCACGGCCATCGGCCTGCGCAGCCGGATGGGCAAGGGCCCGTGTCAGGGCGGATTCTGCGGCCCGCGCGTGACCTCGCACCTCTACGACATCGGGCAACTCGACGGGGACCAGGGCATCCACGAACTCAAGCGCTTCATCCAGCGCCGCTGGCGCGGCAAGGCCCCGGTGCTCTGGGGCACGGACCTGATGCAGGCCGAATTACAGGAGGCCCTGCACTGCGGGGTCTTCGAGCTGGAACTCGCCCCCCCCGGACCCGAGCCCACAGCCCAAGCAGCGCATGACCCAGCCTCTGAAGACCCCTCGTTGAAGGAAGACGGGACACAGACACCCCCGTTGACAGGCACCGCAGCAGAGCATCTCCCGGATAAGACCGGCTCGCACGGGTCCGCGGGGGACAGCATCGTTCCGGGCGGGCCACTATCCGAAGAGGACACACCATGAGCCGCGACAAAACCACCTTCGACCTGATGGTCATGGGCGCGGGCATGGCGGGCATGGCCGCCGCTCTCTTCGCATCAAACCGGGGGCTGTCCGTGGCCCTGGCCGGGTCCGTGGGCGGCATCGACTTCAGCACCGGGTTGATCGACCTCCTGGCCGTGCATCCCCTGGAAGAAGGCCGCGTCTGGGACGACCCCTGGGCCTGCATCGAGGCCCTGCGCGAGCACAGCCCGCAGCACCCCTATGCCCGCCTTGATTCCGGAACCATGGCTCGGGCCATGGACGAATTCTGCGCCTTTCTGGGCGACATGGGCATGCCCATGGAGGGCCACGCCAGGAAGAACACCCGCATCCTGACGGCCATGGGCACGGCCAAGCACACCTTCCGCGCCCCGCGCTCCATGTGGGCCGGGGCCGAGGCCCTGAGCGGCAAGGCTCCCTGCCTGCTGGTGGACTTCCAGGGCCTGAAAGGCTTTTCCGCCGTGCAGATCCGCGAGGTGGCCGGGGCCGATTGGCCCGGGCTGCGAACCCTGCGGGTGCCCTTCCCCGGCTGGAAGGAGGAGCTGTATCCCGAGCACATGGCAACGGCCCTGCACGAACCCGCCTTGCGCCGCGCCCTGGCCGATACCGTGCGCCCGCATCTGGCCGAGGCCCGATTCGTCGGTTTCCCGGCACTGCTGGGCCGCGAACAGGCCGAGGTCGTGCGCGCGGATCTGGAGACCCTCCTGGGCGCGCGGGTCTTCGAGATCCCCACCCTGCCACCGTCCCTGGCCGGTTCGCGGCTGCGCGCGGCCTTTGACCGGGGCCTGCCCGGGCGCGGGGTGCATCTCTATTCCCAGCGCATGGTCCTCTCCCAACAGCCCCTGCCCGACGGCGGCTTTCGCCTCGGTTTGGGCAAGGAGCGCATCGAGACCACGATCCAGGCCAAAGCGGTGATCCTGGCCACGGGCCGTTTCTTCGGCAAGGGGCTTGTGGCCGACCGGGGCCGGGTGCGCGAGGCGGTCTTCGACCTTCCGCTGTACCAGCCCGGCAAGCGCGACTCCTGGCATAGCCCGGAATTCTACGACCCCCGGGGACACGAACTGAACAACACGGGCGTGGAGACGGACAACGCCCTGCGTCCGCTGAATGACCACGGCAAAGCCGTGCATCCCCGACTGTTTGCGGCCGGGTCCATCCTGGCCCACCAGGACTGGATGCGCCAGAAATGCGGGGCCGGGCTGGCCATCACCACGGCCTTCCAGGCCGTGGCCTCGGCCCGGGAGGCCCTGAAGCCCACCGCCGTGAAACCAGCGCCCCCAAGCCGGGCGACCCCTGAAGAGATTCCAACTGACGGCACTGCACCGCACGGCAGTGAATCGAGCCAGAGCCTGAACAGCCATAGTTTTTTGATTCAGAGCCAGATAATCAGTGCCCGTACCAACAGGAGCGGCAAATGATCTGGGGCGGCATGGACTTCTTCGACACGGGGCTTGCGCTGTCCCTGACGGCTCTGGGCCTGGGTCTGGGTGCCAAAGCCCTGTCCTGGCTGCGGCTGACCATCGCCCCGGGACCGCCTCCAGGCATGGCCGCTCGACTCAGCGCCCTGGCCCGAAGCCTGGTGCGCAATCTTGCGCCGCACCGCGCCGCTCGCTGGGGCCGCGCCCTGGTCATGGACGGACTGCTGCAACGGCGTATCGCGGGTAACGGCGTGGAGCGCTGGCTGATGCATCTGGCCATCTTCGCCGGGTTCATGGGCCTGCTGATCATGCACGGCCTGGACGAACTGACCAGCGAGCGCTGGTTCGCGGGCTACGCCCCGGCCCTTGATCCCTACCAGTGGTTACGCAACCTGTTCGGCGTCCTGACCCTGGGAGGGCTGGCTGTGGCCGTGTGGCGACGCAGGATGCTGCCCCGGGTCAGGCGCACCACGGGCGCCCAGGACTGGGCGCTGATCGCGCTGCTGGGCGGGATCATGATCTCGGGATTGGGCCTGGAGGCCGCGAAGATCATCTCGCCCCAGGTCTTCGACTCCATGGTCGAGCAGTACCTGGGCACGGACGACGAGGCCGAAATCAACGACCTGCGCCTGCTGTGGTCCGAAGAATACGGGGTGATCTTCCTCATGCCGCCGCCGCACTCGGACGAGGCCTTGGCCCAAGGACGCGAGGCCCACGAGGGCAGCTGCGTCTACTGCCATTCGCGGCCCACCTCGGCCTTTGTGTCCTACCCCCTGGCCAAGACCATGGCCCCGCTGGGCGACGCCCTGAACAATCTGCGCGCGGACCTGCTTTTCTACTATCTGCACGTGGGCCTGTGCTTTCTGGGGCTGGCGCTGCTGCCCTGGGGCAAGTTCATGCACCCCTTGTCCGCCCCGCTCAACCTGACCCTGCGCCAGGGCAGGACCAGCAGCGACACAGGCACGAAGCCCCCGGCCCTGGCCGCGGTGCTGCGGCCCCTGGGCCTGGACGCCTGCACCCACTGCGGGGCCTGCAGCGAACACTGTTCCGTGGCCCCGGCCTTCCTGGCCCTGGGCACGCCGGACATCCTGCCCTCGGAAAAGCTTTCTTCCCTCAAGCGTCACGCCGCCGCCCGGCTGCGTGGCCCGGCCCTACGGGCCTTTGCCGAGGGCAGCCAGATCTGCACCGAATGCCTACGCTGCACCACCCTCTGCCCCTCGGGCATCGATCTTCAGGACCTATGGATGCAGTCCAGGACCCGGCTGCGCGAGACCGGCCCGGGCGAGCCCCACCTGGTTCTCGCCCAGCGTCCCCTGCGCGACTGGGCCGCGACCTTCCGCAGCCTGCCCCCGGCCAGGGTCGAGGCCGCGCGCAGCGTGAAGCTCTGCGACAACCGCGCCTCGTTCTGGGGCTGCATCCAGTGCACCACCTGCACCAGCGTCTGCCCGGTGGTGGCCGCCAGCCAGGCCCCGGCCCGCGAGCTGGACCTGACCCCGCAACAGATCATGAACATGCTGCGCATGGGCCTGAAGGAAGAGGCCCTGGGCGCGGAAATGGTCTGGAGCTGCGTGACCTGCTACAAGTGCCAGGAAAATTGCCCCCAGGGCGTGCGTGTGGCCGACGTGCTCTACGAGCTGCGCACCCTGGCCTGGGCGCGGCTGCGCGAACACCCCGAGGCCTGGGCCGAGACCGGAGCGACAGCCGGGACCGGACATGCAACCGGGGGTGAGCGCAGCGTTGAAACCGGGCGCGATGCGTGGTCCGCTGCCAGAGGGGACCACGCAGCCAGAGCCATGTCCCGAACCGCAGATGCGCCGACGATCCAGCCGATGCCCAGCACCCTTGCCGGGACCCAACCCGAGCCCGAAACCAAGGGGGACGAGGCATGAGCTACGCCTATTTTCCGGGCTGCAAGATCCCCCACCATCTGCCCGCCTACGGTCAGGCCGTGACCGCCCTGTGCGCGGCCCTGGACATCGGGCTGACACCCCTGGAGTTCAACTGCTGCGGCGAGCCACTGCGCCACCGCAGTTTCGAGGCCTGGGCCCAGTCCGCCGGGCGCAATCTGGCCCTGGCCCAGCAAGCCGGACTGGCCATCATGACCCCCTGCAAGTGCTGTTTCGGGTCCTTGAAGCACGCGGCCTACTGGCTGCGCGAAAACCGCGAGTTGCGCTCCCTGGTGGCCTCGACCCTGGCCGAGGAAGGTCTGGTCCTGCCCGAGGAGCCGCAGGTCCTGCACCTGCTCACGGTCCTGGACCGGGACCTGCAGCCCGACGAACTGGCGGCCCGCGCCGGGGAACGGCTCTGCGGATTGCGCGTGGCCGCACATTACGGCTGCCATGCTCTGCGCCCGGGCAATGTCACGAATTTCGACGACCCCCTGAACCCCAGCGTCTTCGAGCGCCTGCTGCGCCGGGTGGGGGCCATGCCCGTGCCCTGGGCCCTGCGCCTGGAATGCTGCGGGCACCCGCTGCGCGGCAAGCGCGACAAGCTCTCCCTGGCCCTGAAGGCCCGCAAGCTGATTGATGCCCGCGACGCCGGGGCGCACTTGCTGGTCACGGCCTGCACCTATTGCCAGATGCAGTTCGCGCAACAGGATGAGAACCAGACCAGCCCGCCCCTCGACACGGCGATCGCACAACAGGTCACGGCTCCTGAAGCACGCGATACACAGGCTCAGGGCAGCCCCACTGTTGACGCCAACGATGACCAACCCGGCGCACGACCCTGGCCTTCTGCAGCCACGCAACTGGCCGAAGACCAGCCACAAGGAGCCATGCCCCCGGCGATGCTGGCGGCGCAGCTCATCGGCCTGGGCATCGGACTCTCGCCCGAGGAGTTGGGGTTGACCGAACTGCCCGCCCCCCTTGTCCATCCCTCGTCCTTGGGGCATGAAGGATGAACCAAATCCCAGGCCCGGGCAGGGCGCCACAAATCAGAAGCGGTGGGCAACGCACCCCTAACCCCACGAAGTGACAGAGCAATCCCCAGATTGATGAGGAGAAAAGACATGGCACAGCAGTACATCGGCGCGGTGGACCAGGGCACCACCAGCAGCCGCTTCATCATCTTCGACAAGAAGGGCCGCATCAAGGCCGTGGACCAGAAGGAACACAAGCAGATCTTCCCCAAGCCCGGCTGGGTCGAGCACGACCCCATGGAGATCTGGAAGAACACCGGCGAGGTCATCCAGGGTGCATTGCGCAAGGCGGGCCTCAAAGGCTCGGACCTGGCGGCCATCGGCATCACCAACCAGCGCGAGACCACCGTGATCTGGGACCGCCGCACGGGCAAGCCCTTCTACAACGCCATCGTCTGGCAGTGCACTCGCACCCACGAGATCTGCAAACAGCTCATCGCCAACGGCGGGCAGGACCGCTTCCGCGCCACCACGGGCCTGCCCGTGGCCACTTATTTCAGCGGCCCAAAAATCAAATGGATTCTGGACAACGTGCCCGAGGCGGCCCACGCCGTGGCCGACGGCACGGCCATTGTCGGCACCATGGAGACCTGGATCATCTGGTGGCTGACCGGCGGGCCCAAGGGCGGCGCGCACGTGACCGACGTGACCAACGCCAGCCGGACCATGCTCATGGACCTGGCGACCCTGACCTGGGACAACGCCATCCTGGGCGAGCTTGGCATCCCGCGCGACTGTTTGCCGCGCATCGTGCCATCGTCCGACGGCGAATCCTGGGGCCCGACCATGGAGGACGGACCGCTGGGGGCGCGGGTGCCCGTGTGCGGGGCGCTCGGCGACCAGCAGGCGGCCCTGGTGGGTCAGGCCTGCTTCGACGTGGGCCAGGCCAAGAACACTTACGGCACCGGCTGCTTCCTGCTGATGAACACCGGCAACACGCCCGTGCCCTCCACCCAGGGCCTGATCACCACCGTGGCCTACCAGATGAGCGGCCAGAAGCCCTGCTATTGCCTGGAGGGCTCCATCGCCATTGCCGGGGCCCTGGTGCAGTGGTTGCGCGACAATCTGGGCCTGATCCAGAGTTCGGCGGAGGTGGAGGAGCTGGCCGCCAAGGTGGGCGACAACGGCGGGGTGTACATCGTGCCCGCGTTCCAGGGCCTGTTCGCGCCCTACTGGCGGCCCGACGCCCGCGGGGTGATGTGCGGCCTGACCCGCTACGCCACCAAGAACCACATCGCCCGCGCCGTGCTGGAGGCCAACGCCTACCAGACCCGGGACATCGTTGAGGCCATGAACCGCGACTCGGGCACAGACCTGACCAGCCTCAAGGTGGACGGCGGCATGGTGGCCAACAACCTGCTGATGCAGTTCCAGGCCGACATTCTGGACGTGCCGGTGATCCGGCCCAAGGTCTCGGAGACCACCTGCCTGGGCGCGGCCTATGCCGCCGGGCTGGCCGTGGGCTATTGGGGCGGGCTGGACGAACTCAGGCAGAACTGGGCCGAGGATCGCACCTGGCAACCGGCCATGGAGGCCGAGGCCCGTGCCGCGGCCTGCCACGGCTGGCAAAAGGCCGTGCAACGGACCTTTGACTGGGTGGAGTAGAGTTTCCGACAGAATTCCAGATGGATATGTCACAACAGGGTGTGGGTTGCTTCATAAGCGACACCCACGCCCTTTTTCCGACCACCTTCAGTGAACTCCGCGCTGGGCAAGAACACTGCGTCTCACTCTTCCCCCTCCCCCCTTGCATCCGCTCCGACCATCGGTTATGGCATATCCATGCTAACCGGTGTACACATACTCTTAAGCTACACATGCCTTTATCAGTGCGACCACTGCTTTCTGCACTGTTCGCCCGGCTCGCAGGGCACCTTTACCCTCGCGCAGCTCACGCGCCTGCTGGACCAGGCCGCGGAGCTGACGACCGTACGTCGCATCTCCATCGAGGGCGGGGAGCCTTTTCTGTTCTACCCCACCATGCTGCGCGGCATCGAATATGCCCACAAGCTCGGCTTCGAGGTCGAGGTGATCAGCAACGGCTACTGGGCGCAGGACAGCGAGGACGCCAAGGTCTGGCTGGAACCGCTGGTCCAGGCCGGGTTGACCATCCTGAACGTCAGTGACGACGAGTTCCATCACGGTGACGCGACCCCTTCCCCGGCCAAGGCCGCACTGCAAGCTGCCCAAGAACTGCAGATGCAGAATCATGCCTTTCGCATCGACCCACCCTGCGTGACCGAAGCGTCTGCCCAGGGCAGGGAGAAGGGCGCGCCCATTGTCGGGGGCGACGTCCGCTTCCGGGGGCGGGCCGTGGACAAGCTCACGGGCGGACTGCCCCTGACCGACTGGCAGAGCTTCGGCCAGTGCCCGGATGAGGACTTTGCCGCGCCAGGGCGCGTGCACATCGACGCCCTGGGCTTCGTGCACCTCTGCCAGGGCATCTGCATCGGCAATGTCTGGGAACGCCCTCTGACCGAGATCATGGCCGCCTATGTCCCGGAGGAGCACCCGATCTGCGGTCCCCTGCTGCGCGGAGGCCCGGCGGCTTTGGCCCAGGAGCACGGCCTGGACCGCGAGCACGGCCTGGACCGCGAGCACGGCTTTGCCCAGGGCTATGTGGACGCCTGCCACCTCTGCTACCTGACCCGCAAGGCCTTGCGCGCATCTTTCCCGGAGCAGCTTGCCCCGCCCCAGACCTATGGAGAATAGGACAGCCTCAACCGCCTGCCACAGCTGAAAAACCGGACAAGGGACATTGGATTGGGTGGCATGGAGATTCAGAAATTTTCCTGAACAGGGAACGAGATGAAACGGGTTGCAGCGTCTGCTGCAACCCGTTTCTTATTCTGCGTCCTGAAGGCATCATTGCCGACCAGGGTGTCGGCCTGTGTGCCCGTCGGGCTGTCGCCCAATGTGTCGCCCAGAGGGCCGAACAGCGTGAGGGCCGGGGTGCGTTACTTGCCGCCCTCGGCCTCGCCCGTCGCTTCCTGCGCGTCCTTGTCGACAACGCACTCCTCCTCGCAAGGGTCGTCACCCATGAACAGACCCGGCAATTTCACGCCGCCCAATTTCGCGATCTCGTGCGCAAAGGGCAAGGCCTGGGCAAAGCCCTGCACGAATTTGGAGACACCTGCGCCGGAGCCGCCATCCATGACCAGGACCTTGTCGATGCGCAGGTTCTGCAGGGCATCGCTTTGCAGCTTGAAAAGCTCGGGCATCTTGTCGGCCATCATCAGCATGAAGGCCTTGCCCGCATCACCGCCAGCGGCGGAGACGATCTTGCCCAGACCATCGGCCTGTGCACTCAGCAGGGCTTCAAGACCCTTGGCCTCGTTCTCCATGCGCGCCCGAATCTCCAGGCCTGCGCCTTCGCCGCGCCGCTGGGCCGCTTCCTTCTCTGCCTCGGCACCGATCACCCGCTGCATTTTTTGCGCTTCGGACTGGATGACCAGCTCCTGCTTGGCGGCCTCGGCAGTCGGGATTGTGCTCGCCAACTGGGCGGCAACCTCGCGATCCTTGCGTGCTTCTTCGGTAATTTTTTCTGCCTGCAGGGCCTCGGTGGTCGCCTGGGCCATGCGGATGCGCTCGGCCTTGGCCGCATCGGAATCCACCTCGGCGCGCTTGATGCGCAAGGCGCTTTCGGCGGCGGCTTCGATCTGCATGGATTCCTTTTCACCCTTGACGGCGTGGGCAGCCGCAGCGGCCTCGCGCACACGCAAGGCACCTTGGGCATCCGCCTCGATGGCCTTTGCCTCGCGCTCGCCCTTCACGGCCTCGGCATCGGCCATGGCCCTGGCCTTGCGAGTATCACGCGAGGCTTCGGCAACGCTGATGTCGCGCTCTTTCACGGCCATGGCCTCACCCACCGAACCGTTGCGCTCCTGTTCAGCCACCTCGACCTTGGCCTTGTTGATGGCCTCGGCCGCCGCCCGTTTGCCCAGGGCCTCCAGGTAGCCGCTTTCGTCCGTGACGTCCTTGATGTTCACGTTGATGAGTCTCAAACCGATCTTGGCCAGCTCGTCTTCGACGTTCTCCATGACGGTCTTCTGGAACATCTCGCGGTCGGCGTTGATCTCTTCGATTTTCATGGTGGCGATGGTCGCCCTGAACTGCCCGAAGATGATGTCCGAGGCCGTTTTCTCGATCTCCTCCATGCTGAGGTCGAGCAGTCGCTCTGCGGCATTGTTCATCACGGTGGGAGAGGAGGAGATGCCCACCGTGAAGGTGGATGGCGCGTTGACCCGGATATTCTCTCTGGAAAGGGCGCTTCTCAAATCGATGTCGATGGTCAGCGGGGTCAGGTCCAGAAAGCGATAATCCTGCAGGACGGGAATGACGAAAGTCGCCCCGCCATGGACGCACTTGGCGCTCTTGCTTTGCCCATCGGCCGTCCGGCCCATGCGGCCGAAAACAACCAGGATCTTGTCAGGGGGGCAGCGTTTATAGAATTTTATCAGCGACATGAACGTCGCAAAGCCAATGATGATGATCAGCGCAATAAACAGAGAGATGTTGGTGAAGAGTGATCCGATATACATTGGGAACTCCTGTGGTAGTATGTTTCGTTACCCGGCGCTGGTTTCAGAAGGGCTTTCGTACGGATCATTCCAGCTGGCGGGGAGCCATCCGGTTCCACCCCAGGAATGCAGCCATGCCCTTGCTACGGGACCATCAATGCCATTGATTGAAGGGTTCGCGGATTCGAATCATTCCTCTGCGGGGGCCACCACAAAACAACCGCCCTCATAGTCCAGGATACGCACCATGGAGTTGAGCTTGAGGGGACTGGGACTGTCTGTGACAGCCGGGTATTCGCGTTGGGCGCTCATCACGGTGACCAGGACCTTGCCGCGACAGGAGCGGTTGGCCCCGATCTCGATGTAGACGCGGCCCAACTGCCCCAGGGCCTCACGCCCGTCGGCCAGCTGTTCTTCGGACAACTGGTGAAAGGCAGCCATCAGCTTGTACATCAAAACGGCGGACACGGTGCCGCCCAGAAGGCCGCAATTTGCGGCCAACGCCGGATGCAACTCCGCGCGTTGCGCCAGATATCCCGCTGCACCGAAGCCGATCAAGAAATTGATGCAGTTGCGAAAGGTGAGGTATTGGAAAAGCCCCCCGGACGAGGAGCTCGGTTCGGTGACGTCCAGATCATCGCCGCCGTCGGCCAGGTCGGCGACATCAGCCCCTGGATCGTCCCCGGGGTCCGACACATCGCCATCCCCTCCGTCGAACGACAGAAAATTCATGGCCAAAAACACCAGAAAACTGGTGATGAAAATGATGAGATACCCCAAGCTGCCCCCCCCTCGTACTGTTCACGATGACCCGCGATCCAGTCAGCCCCGTCCATGATAGGTGGTTTGATATTTAGCCACTTTTCATATGCTTTGCAATCCGTAAGTCGCTGTGAAAGATACAAACACTCAGTTCTCAAGACTGACAATCCACGCTCTCTTAAAATCAAAAATAGAGTTTTTCCTGTTCTGACCTGCCCGTTCGGGCAAGGACCTCTCGCGACGAACTGCAGCAGAACCGGGCCGAGGACCACCTGCCCATCAGCAGCGCCGACAAATCCTGTGATCTCCTCCGATGTCATGGAAAAAGCCAGAGAGTCCGCTCCCCGGCATTGTTTTTGGCCTGCCCCCCTGTCTTCTCCCGGCAATTCTTCCCACCACCAAGTTTGGCCCAGCTCATCATCAACAAGCTTGTCACTGCTGAGAATTCAAGAATGCAGCCCCTTGATTCAGGTGCATGAGTTTGAGCAAGGCCCAAACCTTTTGCAATTCAAACTATTGACCAGTATGATACCTTAGATAGTTATTACTGATACTTATTTTTTCTACGCAATCATCTTCGACACAGGCGAGGGGGAAACAGCATGTGGCAAGCCAGAGCCATGTCGGACAAGCCCGCGACACAGGGCTCCGCGACCATCAGAAGCACCTGTCGCCTCTGCTACAACGGATGCGGTGTGCTGGTTCATGTGCGCGACGCACGGCCGGTGCACGTCACGGGCGACCCGGATCACCCCTTGAGCCGGGGCAGGCTCTGCCCCCGCGGACGGGCGGCCCTGGAGATGCTGGACCACCCACAGCGGCTTCGCCGACCCCTCAAACGGAGCGGACCGCGCGGCGGCGGGCAGTGGGAGCCCATTTCCTGGGACGAGGCCCTGGACGCCACGATCCAGGGATTGACCCAGGTCAGCGACCGCCTGGGGCCGCAGGCCGTGGCCTTCATGCGCGGCGGTTCCAAAGGCACCAGCGACGACCATCTGACCCGCCTGGCAAACATCTTCGGCTCGCCCAACGTCTCCACCACCTCGTCCATCTGCTACGCACCCTGCGCCCTGGCCTCCAAGCATACCTACGGCTTCTGGGCCTACCCGGACATGGAGCACCCACCCCGGTGCATGGTCCTCTGGGGCATGAACCCCCGGGCCACCCACCCCGCCCTGCACCAGGAAGTGGTTCGGGCCATGTCCGCCGGAGCCAAGCTGCTGGTCATCGACCCCTGCGCCAAGGCCGAGCGAGCCGAACTCCAGCTGAGGCCGCGTCCGGGCTCTGACGGGGCGCTGGCCCTGGGCATGGCCCGGGTCATCATCACCGAGGGCCTTCAGGACCAGGAGTTCATCGAGCGCTGGACCGTGGGTTTCAAACGCCTCTGCGCCCATCTGGAACCCTATACCCCCGAACGGGTCGAGGCCATGACCTGGGTCGCGGCCGAGGACATCCGCAAGGCCGCCCGCCTCTACGCCACGATCCGCCCCGGATGCATCCTCTGGGGCAACGCCCTGGAATCCGGCCCCAACAACTACCAGACCTGCCGCGCCATCTGCATCCTGCGGGCCCTGACGGGCAATCTTGGGGCCCCGGGCTCGGACATCCTGTGGTCCGACGAGGGCGAATTGCTACGCCGCTCCCCCCTGTTCACGCGCCCGGACCTGCTGCCCCAAGGCATGACCGCCCAACGCCTGGGTGCCGGTGCTGGAATGCTACCCGATTTCCCCTATGTGCCCCACCAGTTGGTGGCCAAGGCCATCCTGGACGACGAGCCCTACCCCGTCCGGGGGGTCTATCTCCAGGGCGGCAACCTGCTGTGCACCAGCGCCGACTCGCAGCTCATGGCCCGGGCCCTGGAAAAACTCGAATTCTTTGCCACCACGGACCATTTCATGACTCCCACCACCGCCCTGGCGGACATCGTGTTCCCGGCCTCCATGTACCTGGAGCACGACAGCGTGGAACAGCCCTGGCATTGGCCCGCGGCCACGGTGCAGCAGCGCGCCGCCGACCCGGGCCAGACCCGCAGCGAGGGCCAGATCTGCAACGACCTGGCCCGGCGCATGGGCAGCGGCGAACAGGCCTTTGCGGACACGCGCCAGTTCCTGGACTTCTATCTTCAGCCCTCGGGCCTGAGCTTCGACGAATTCCGGGCCAAGGGAGTGATATACGGCCCCGGGCAACCCCGGGCCCACGAAACCCATGGCTTTCCCACCCCTTCGGGGCTGGTGGAGCTGTATTCCAGCACCCTTGAGGGCTGGGGGGTCGCCCCCCTGCCGACCTATCTTGAGCCCGCGCCCCTGGGGACCGCCTTCCCCCTGGTGCTGGCCAGCCGCAAATCCGCCACCTTCTACCACTCTTGCGGTCGCCAACTGGCCTCCCTGCGCAAGGCGAACCCCGAACCGACCCTGAGCCTGCACCCGGACACGGCCCGGCCCCTGGGTCTGGGCGACGGCGACATGGCCCGCCTGGCCACTGCCCGGGGCACCATCGTCCAACGGGTGCGTCTGGACAGCCGCCTGGACCCGCGGGTGGTGATGGCCGAACACGGCTGGTGGTTTCCGGAACAGGGAGCGGACAATGGCTTTGGCTGGCAACAGGCAAACCTGAATCTGCTCACGGACGCCGACGGCCCGTGCGGCCGAGAACTGGGCTCGCCGACCTTGCGGGGCATGGCCTGCCGCGTCGAGGGTCTTGCTGGAGAACAGTCATGAGCACTGCTAAGGGAATCCGCATCCACGACGTCTCCAAGTTCTACGGGCCCGTAACGGCCCTGGACAAGGTCCGTCTGGATGTGAAGGAAAAAGAGTTCGTGACCCTGTTGGGGCCCTCGGGCTCGGGCAAGACGACCCTGCTGATGGTGGTGGCCGGTTTCGCCACCCCCGAGGCCGGGTTCGTGGCCATCGGCGAACGCGACGTGACCCGCCTGGCCCCGTTCCGGCGCAACCTGGGCGTGGTCTTCCAGAACTACGCCCTGTTCCCGCACATGAACGTCTGCCAGAACATCGAATATCCCCTGCGCATGCGCCGTATCCCCAGGGCCGAACGCGCCAGACAGGTCGCCGAAACCATCGCCTCCGTGCGTCTGGAAGGCCTGGAGGAGCGCATGCCCTCCCAGCTCTCGGGCGGCCAGAAGCAGCGGGTGGCCCTGGCCAGGGCCATGGTTTTCAATCCGCCCGTACTGCTCATGGACGAACCCCTGAGCGCCCTGGACAAGAACCTGCGCGAGCACATGCAGTTGGAGCTCAAGGACCTGCAACGACGTCTGGGCATCACCGTGCTCTACGTGACCCACGACCAGCAGGAGGCCCTGACCATGTCCGACCGCATCGCGGTCATCAACGAGGGCCGGGTGGAGCAACTCGGTCCGGCGGCCCAGATCTACGATTCGCCCGCCAACCGCTTCGTGGCCGAGTTCATCGGCGAGACCAATCTCTTCCGGGCAACGACCCTGGACGCCAGCGAGTCGAACTTGGCGGTGCGCATGCCCAACGGGGACTGCACCGCGGCTCGGACCTGCTGTCTGCTGCACTCCGGACAGCAAGGCTTCCTGTCCATCCGGCCCGAGAAGCTGAGCTTCGTCAACGGCAATGCGGGCAGCCTCTGCGCCATGAAGGGGCAATTGGAGAACCTCATCCACCAAGGCGATACCATCAAGTATTTCATCCGTCCCAAGGGCTTTGACAGCGAAGGCACAGGTGGATTGGTGGTCATGAAGATGCACAATCGGGGGGAGACCCCCAAGTTCCTCCCCGGAGACAGGATCGACTTTGGCTGGCGGCCCGATGACGCCACCTTCGTGATCTGATGGCCGGGATCGATTTGCAGCAACCCTTTTACACTTTGGAGTCCTCAATATGAAACGCGCCTTACTCGTCGTGGCCCTGTGTCTGTTCGCAGCCACCGGGATCGCCCAAGCCGAGACCATCACCGTGTGCAGCTACGGCGGCACCTACAACAAGGCCCTGGACGAAGCCATCGCCCAACCTTTCACCAAGGAAACCGGGATCGAGGTCGTCTTCGTCTCCTTCCCCAACTACGCCAAGATGAAGGCCCAGGTACAGAGCGGCAACATCGAATGGGATGTGGTGGAACCGTCCATCAACGGCTACGTGCTGGGCGCCCATGACGGCCTGTTCGAGCCCCTGGATCTCACGGGCATCCCGGTGGAGGACTTCGTGAAGGGCGGCATCCAGCCCTTTGGCGTGTCCACGGTCTATTATTCGCACAACGTCGCTTACCGCACCGATGTCTGGCCTGCGGGCCAGGGCCCCAAGACCTGGGCCGACGTCTGGGACACCGAAAAGTTCCCCGGCCCCAGGGCCGTGAAGTACACGGCCTATTCCAACCTCGAAGCCGCCCTGTTGGCCGATGGCGTGCCGCCCAGCCAGATCTACCCCATTGACGTGGACCGGGCCTTCAAGAAGCTCGACGAACTCAAGCCGCAGATCAAGGTCTACTGGAAGAACGGCGCCCAGGCCCAACAGGTCATGCGCGCCCACGAGGCCGACACGGGCAGCTTTGCCGCGGGCCGGATGCTGGACATCGCCAAGGACGGCGTGCCCGTGGCCGTGGAATGGAACGGCTCCATCGTGGACCTGGACTATCTGGTCATCCTCAAGGGCTGCCCCCGCAAGGAAGCGGCCATGAAGTTCATCAAGTACTCCACCGACCCCAAGCGCCAGGCCGCGTTGGCCATGGCCAGCTATTACGGCCCCTCCAACCTCAAGGCCTACGACTACATCCCCGATGAGCTGGCCCGTCAGATGCCCAGTCACCCGGACAACATGAAGAACGCCGTGGTCATCGACGGCGAATGGTACCGCGAGCACGGCAAGGAAGTCACCGCCAGGTGGGAAGCCTGGAAGATGCAGTAAGGGGACGCCAGGACCCGGCATGGAACACCACCTCACCACAACACGCAGGGCGGGCCTCTGGCCCGCCCTGCTGCACGCGCTGCGGCCCCACTGGGCCGTGGCTCTGCTGCTCGGGCCCCTGGCCCTCTATCTACTGGTCTTCTATCTGCTGCCCCTGGCAGGGGTGCTGCAGCAAAGCCTGTTTTCCCCGGACTTCACCCTGGAACACTACGCGAACCTGTGGCGACACCCCGTCTATCTAAAGGTTCTGCTGAACACGCTGGAGATCAGCTTCTGGGCCACCACAGCCGCCGTGCTGCTGGGCTACCCCCTGGCCTACGGCATGACCTTTTTCGGCCCTGCCTGGCGCACGCTGCTCATGGCCGCCGTGACCCTGCCCTTCTGGATCTCGGTGCTGGTGCGCACCTATTCATGGATGATCATCCTGGGCCGTTTCGGGGTGGTCAACAGCCTGCTGCAATGGACGGGGCTGACCCAGGCCCCCCTGGAGCTGATGTACAACCGCTGCGGGGTCTACCTCAGCCTGACCTACGTGCTGCTGCCCTATGCCGTGCTGCCCATGCACAGCGTCATGCTGGGCATCGACCGCAACCTGCTGCGGGCCGCCGACAGCTTGGGGTCCTCGCCCCTGCAGCGCCTGTGCCGGGTCTTTTTGCCGCTGAGCCTGCCCGGCGTGGCCGCGGCCTTTTTGCTGACCTTCATCGTCGGCGCGGGCACCTTTGTCACGCCCACCCTCACGGGCGGCCCCAGGGAGACCGTCATCGCCATGAGCATCAATTCCCAGCTGGAGATCGTCAACGACTGGGCCTTTGCCGGGGTGCTGAGCGTGGTTCTGCTGCTGACGGTGATGCTGCTCTTTGCCCTGTGCCTGCGCTTCATGGGCCTGGAATCCCTGTTCGGCTCCAAGCCCGGGGGCCACAGCGGCCCGCGCGCCTCACGACGCGGCCTGAGGGCGACCCTCATGACCAGGCTCATGCACTGGGGGGCCGAGCGCTGGCTGGACAGTTGCGAGACAATCCACCTGCAATGGACCCGCCGGACCACACAGCTCTTTGAAGCCCTGGCCTGCCGCCTGCCCCAGGGGCTGCGCAGGGTGCCCTGGGGGCTGTGGGGGCTGCGGACGATCTGCGCCCTGGGAGCGGCTTATCTGATCCTGCCCCTGGGCGTGATCCTGCCCATCGCCTTTTCCAACGACACCATCCTGCGCTTCCCGCCCCAGACCGTGGGCCTGGGGCTCTTCAAATCGTTCTTCAGCTCCGGCCCCTGGATGCGGGCCACCATGAACAGCCTGCGCGTAGCCGCCCCGGTGATGCTCCTGGCCACGGTCCTGGGCACCCTGGCGGCCATGGGCATCGCCCGCCTCAAAGGGGCGGCCCGCCAGACCGCCTATGGCCTGTTCATCAGCCCCCTGGTCCTGCCGGCCATCATCAACGCCGTGGCCATGTACTTCTTCATGGCCAAACTGAAACTCATCGGCACCATCACCGGACTAGTCCTGGCCCACACCGTGCTGGCCGTGCCCTTTGTGATCATCGTCATGACCACCACCCTCCACGGCCTGGACCACGGGCTGGAACAGGCCAGCCACAGCCTGGGGGCCGGACGGCTGCGGACCTTTGCGCACGTCACCCTGCCCCTGATCCGCCCGGGGCTGCTCACCGCCGCCATCTTCGCCTTCATCGCCAGCTTCGACGAGTTGATCGTTGCCCTGTTCATCAGCGGGGCGCGCTCGACCACCCTGCCCAAACAGATGTGGGACGGCATCCGCGACCAGATGGACCCGGTCATCGCGGCCGTGGCCGCCGGGCTGATCATCCTGGCCGTGGCCCTGATGGCCGTGACCGGATTTGTGAGACGACGGGGGAATGGAGCGGCAAGGCCAGAGGTGGCCGATTCGCGACGGCATTGATTCGTTGCGGACCTGTTTTACTCAGGAACTGATTCGTTACGGAATCTCTCTTTGCCGCTGGCTGACCAGCGCGCTACAAGGCGCCCAGAACCACGGCCAGGGCCTTGAACCGGAACTGGACCAAATCGCCTTCACCCACGCCGCTGTCGTGCAGGGCCCCGGCGCTGACCAGGGCGCAGAGTTTCGCTCCGTCTGCGGCTTCGCCCATGACCTCGGCCACGACCTCGTTGCTGCGCACCTCCGTGATCACGGCGGCCAAGGCGTTGCACATGCAGCCCCTGCCCCCGTCCGCCTGACCCACGTCCACCAGCGGGGCCTTGATCGTGGCGACCACCGGCACCCCCGGCTCCAGCCCGAGATTCTGCGAACTCTCCATCGTGATCACCGCAGACAGGGGCGCTCCCGCGTAGGTCCGCAGTTGGACCTCGGCCAACACGCCGTCGCAACGGACCTGTTCCACACGGCAGGGGAAGCTGTTGCGGGCGCTGCTGCGCAGGGGCAGGTCATCCGGGGCCAGGCGACGCACGATGTGCTGGGAATCCTCGCTGCTGTAGGCCTGGTAGACGGTGGACAGAGACGTCGAGGACTGGCCGAGCACGTCGCGCACCACGGCCAGCGGCACCCCGCTGCGCAACAGTTCCACCGCCCGCGAGGTGCGCAGCACCCGGGGCGTGCCCAACTCGCGGGGCAGGCCGCAGGCCTCGGCCCGGGCATAGAACACCCGGCGCACATAGCCCGGGTCCGCCGCAAAGACATTGCCGCTGAGACCCGCGCCCATGGGCCCGTCCAGGAACAGACTCAGCTCGCGGCAGAGCATGCGCGACAGCGGCACCAGGCGTTGGCCGCCGTTCGCGTCGAACACGGCCCTGCTGCCCGCAAGGTCCAGATAGCCCAGGTCGTTCGGGCCCACGACCTCGCCCAGCCGCGCCCCGGTGTAGCGCAACAGCAGAAAAAGCAGGCGCGTGCGTTCCCGCGCGCGGCGCGCATCGGCCCGGCGCGCCCCCTCGACCCAGGTACGGAACGACGCCTCGAACTGCGCCAACTGCCCCGCATCGAGATGGCGCAGCCCATCGGGCACGGTAAAAAACTTGTGCGGCGCCAACCGCGCCGGTCTGGCCGCTTCCGCCGTGTCCCGTGCCGTGTCCGGGGTTGTCTTTGGGACCGTATCCCGTGGTCTGTTTGGGTCCTGATCGCCGCTCATTGCCTTGCTCCTGGTTGCACATGTCGCCCCTGCGCTGCTGTTCGGTCACGTTTTCCGATGAAAACGTAACCGCGTTGCCCATTTTGCCTGCGCGCCCTATGGCTACATGCTCGAACCATTCGGAGCATCCAGAAAACCTTCAACAAGCGCAAGAACCGGAGCAAAATACTATGAAACGCAACTTTCTGAAAACAGCTGCCCTGCTGCTCGCCCTGGGGCTGATGCTGACGATGTCGGCCCCGGCCCGCGCCGCTGATCTGCTCATCGCCCAGGCCGCTAATTTCATGCCCGCCATGGCGGAAATCATCCCGGCCTTCGAGGCGGCCAGCGGCATCAAGGCCGAGGCCACCTACGCCTCCACCGGCAAGCTCTACGCCCAGATCAGCAACGGCTCGCCCCACGACCTGTTCCTGGCCGCCGACGAGAAACGCCCAAACAAGCTGTTTGCCGACGGTCTGGCGGAGAAACCCTTTGTCTACGCCCTGGGCAAGGTCGTGTTCTGGTCCCTGAAGCAGGAGCTGTGCAACCGCCCCTGGCATGAGGCCGCCATGGATGCCAGCGCGATCAAGGTCGCCGTCGCCAACACCGAAACCGCCCCCTACGGCACCGCCGCCATGCTGGCCATGCAGAAGACCGACATCTGGGACTCCATGCAGCCCAAGCTGGTCTTCGGCCAGAGCATCGCCCAGGCCTTCCAGTTCGCCCAGACCGGGGCGGCGGATGCGGGCTTTGTCGCCTATTCCTCGGTGTTCACGGAACTCGGTCGCAAGGGCTGCTTCACGCCCATGGTCGAGGCCCCGCCCGTGGTCCAGTCCGCCTGTCTGCTGAAGAGCGCCCCCCATCCCGAGGCCGCGCGCAAATTCATCGAGTTCTTGACCAGCCCCGAGGTCAAGAGCATCAAGGCCAAGTTCGGATACGAATAAATGAGGATGAAGAGATGAGGGTAAATCGATGGATCTGACACCTCTGGTGATCTCCGCCAAGCTGGCGCTGCTGACCACCCTGCTGCTGCCGCTGGTGGCCGCGCCCATCGCCTATGCCCTGGCCTTCTTCCGCTTCAGGGGCAAGAGCGTGGCCGACGCCCTGGTATCCTTGCCCATGGTGCTGCCGCCGACGGTGCTGGGCTTCGCCCTGCTGGTCTGCATGAGTCCGGGGGCGCCTCTGGGTGCGGCCTGGGAGTCCCTGTTCGGTCAACGCCTGGTGTTCAGCTTCGCGGGTATCCTCATCGCGTCCCTGGTCTACAACTTGCCCTTTGCGGTGCAACCCATGCGCGCCGCCTTTCAGAAGCTCGACCATCGCCTGCTGGAGGCCGCCGCAGTCCTCGGACTATCGCCCACGGCGGCCTTCTTCCGGGTGGTGCTGCCCAACAGCCTGCCGGGGCTGTGCGCGGCGTCGGTGCTGGTCTTCGCCCATTCCCTGGGGGAATTCGGGGTGATCCTGATGGTGGGCGGCAGCATGCCCGGGTCCACCAAGGTGGCCTCCATCGCCATCTTCGAGGCCGTGGAGGCCCTGCGCTACGACGACGCCCTGTATCTGTCCCTGGCGCTGATCCCCATCAGCTTTGCGGCCTTGATGACCATCAACCGCCTGGGCAACGGGAGCCGCTCATGACCCTGCACGTTCAGATCAGCAAACGCCTGCCCCACTTCGACCTTGCGGTCTGCCTGAGCTGCCCCCCCGGACAGCTGACGGCCATCGTCGGCCCGTCTGGCGCGGGCAAGTCCACTTTGATGCGCATCCTGGCCGGACTGGAGAAGCCGGATGAGGGGCGGGTCACCCTGGGAGACACGGTGTTCGTGGATACTGCGGCCAAGACTTTCCTGCCGCCGCAGCGACGCGGCCTGGGGCTGGTCTTTCAGGACTATCCGCTGTTCCCGCACTTAAGCGTGCGCGACAACGTGGGCTTCGCCACCAAGGACAGGGACCGCGTGGCGGAGTTGCTCACGACCTTCGGCATCAGCCATCTGGCGGACAAGCGCCCGGCGGCCATCTCCGGGGGTGAGCGCCAGCGCGCGGCCTTCTGCCAGGCCCTGGCCCGCGAGCCCGTGTTGCTGCTGCTGGACGAGCCCTTCTCGGCCCTGGACGTGGACACCCGCCGCTCCCTGCGCCGGGAACTGCGGGATCTGAAGCAAGTCCTGCCCATCCCCATCCTGCACGTGACCCACGACCTGGAAGAAGCCGCCTACCTGGCCGACCAGACCCTGGCCCTGGAGCGGGGCTGCCTTTCGGAGAACTGGTTGCAGCGTGTCGTGCAGGGGGATTTCGCAGGGATGCAGACGGCCGCCCAGCGACCCTGACGACCCTTTCCATCCTCTTCACTTCTGGTTCTCCGTCGAGGCCCCGCCCCAGCGGGGCCTCTTCTTTGCAACGCTCGACCAGTCAAGAATGAGGGGAAGATGTCCTTTCAGCAAAAGTCCCCCACCCTGGTGCCGGAACCGCACGGCACCAGAACTGCGAATCAGACAAGGGACACTCGCCAACCGCTCTTCCAATCCAGCCAATCAACTTAAGGATTACCTTCGAATCTTTTTTCGATAAATTGACTCGGGCGGATTTCGGTGGTTGATTGTCAACTCTGCATCAACACACCTATTTGACGCATCAATCTTTCAGGAGAAGTATATTTTCAATCCTGCCGGTGAAACGCTTGAGAGCACCCTGAAGACCCTAGAAGGTGATGAAACCGCGTAAGCCTTGCCTGAGCCAGAGCCAGATGAAACAGGAGTGAAGGATTTCGGCTATGACCATCAAACCCATACCATCACCCGACCAGTATGAGGCAATCCTGGAAAGCATCTCGGACGGTGTGTTCACGGTGGACCCCGACTGGCGAATCCTCTCGTTCAATCGGGCCGCCGAGGAGATCACCGGCATCCCCCGCCATGAAGCACTCGGCAAGCGTTGTTCGGAAGTATTCAGATCCTCCATGTGCGGCGACCATTGCTGTCTGCGCGAAACCCAGCGCACCGGCAAGCCCCTGATCGGTCGCACGGGCTACATCATCGACGCCTCGGGAAACCAGATTCCCATCAGCTTGTCCACGGCCGTCCTGCGCAATGCTGCAGGAGAAGTCATCGGAGGTGCCGAGACCTTCCGTGATCTGAGCGAAGTGGAGGCCCTGCGCCACGAACTCGAGGGACGATTCCGTGTTGGCGATCTTGTCAGCCGCAGTCCGCTGATGCAGCGCATCTTCGCCTCCCTTGAACCCATCGCCGCCAGTTCCAGCACCGTGCTTATCCAGGGGGAGACAGGCACGGGCAAGGAACTGATCGCTCGCACCATCCACGCCCTCAGCCCTCGCAAGGGTGCCCCCTTTGTGGCGCTGAACTGCGGAGCCCTGCCGGAGTCTCTGCTTGAGTCCGAACTTTTCGGCTACAAGGCCGGAGCTTTTACTGGGGCGCACAGGGACAAGCCGGGTCGTTTCGCCTTGGCTTCGGGCGGAACTCTCTTTCTTGATGAACTGGGCAATATCAGTCCGGCCATGCAGGTCCGGCTGTTGCGGGTCCTGCAGGAACATGTCTACGAACCCCTGGGCGGCGTCGCATCGGTGACCTCGGATGTGCGAATAATCGCCGCCACGAACCGTCGCCTTGAGGAACTGGTCCAGGAAGGGAGTTTCCGCGAAGACCTGTACTACCGGATTGATGTAGCCCGAGTGGAATTGCCACCCCTGCGCTGCCGCAAGGAGGACATTCCCCTGCTATGCATGCATTTCATCCAACATTTCAACGCACTCCAGGGCAAGCAAGTCGAGGCCCTTGCTCCTGAGACCCTGGCTTTACTGACCTACCACTTCTGGCCCGGCAATGTTCGAGAACTGCGCAATGTCATCGAACGGGCCTTCATCGTCTGTGATCGGGGGATGATCGAGCCCTGTCACCTGCCCGAAGAATTCTTAACGCCGGATTCCTCCACCTTGGGTCCGTCCCCGCTCGGTCTGGCCGCGACGCTGAGGAGCATGGAAGCGCAACTAATCCTGAACGCGCTTCAGCGCGCCGGCGGCAACCGACTGGAGACAGCGAAGGATCTTCGCATTCACAAAAGCACCCTGTTCCGGAAGATCAAAGAACTGGGCATCGAATCACCCCCACGGGGCAACAACTCGGCCTTGCCCAACCCCGAGAACGAGTAGCAGAACTGCGACCCTTTCACTCCGAAAGGTCGCAGCATTGCGACCCATCAACGACATTCCCCTCCTGCAAATCAATTTTAGTTCAATAAAGACAGCCAAATAGAAACAAACGGCGCAGGGCTGTTGCTTGGCATGGATACTGCTCTTTCAATGCAAGAAGGAGCAGGCCCCACCATGAACGCAGCTTTCAGCGTCTGGGAAGAGCGGATAGCGCCGGTCTTTGATGTCGCGTCGCAGGCCGTCCTTGTGGCGAAGGACCCTTGTTGCAAAACACCACTCCGCGTGGTGCGCATGCCGACCGAAGCACCATACGCCACCACCGCCGCGTTGCAGAGATGGCGAGTGGATGTCCTGGTGTGCGGAGCCATCTCGCGGCAGCTGTCCGGCGTCATTGCCGCGCAAGGCATCACGGTTCACTCTTTCCTCATGGGTGACCTGGAAGAACTCATCACAGCATGGCGGGCCGACCAACTCGACAATCAGCAATTCATGGTTCCAGGATACGCCGGGAGGCTTTCCATGACCCGCGGCTCTCAACCAACCGCTGGCAACCTCCTCTGGGCCGGAAGATTCGGACGAGGGGGGCAGTCCTGGTCGGGTCAGGGCAGGCATGCGCACAGACGCGGTCAACTCATGGAACCAGGCGAGGGCAATGTGCGCGAGGAACCCGCCACACCGCCGGAGGCATCGTCCTTGAACCGGAAACAGGTCTCATGCCGATGCCCACACTGCGGACAAAGGGTTGAGGCTGTGCCTGGCATCCCCTGCTCGCAACGAAGATGTTCGAACTGCCACGCGCCACTGGTGCGGGCGTAACATTAGCAAAGGAGGCAATCATGCCACGCAGAGACGGAACGGGTCCTATGGGAATCGGCCCGGCCTCGGGCCGGGGCCTAGGTGGGTGCACCGGCGTCAACGCCCCGACCCCATGGGGGTATGGCGCAGGCTACGGGGCAGGCTACGGGCCAAACGGCATGCGCCTGCGTTATGGCTTTGGCTTCCGGGGAGGTCGTGGTGGCCGCTGCGGAGGCTGGCAGGGCCTTCCCCTTGCCGGGGCCGCATTCACGCCCAGCCCGCAAGACGAGCAACAGGCCCTACAAAACCAAGCAAGGATTCTTGAATCAGAACTAAAGGCCATCCAACGGCGCATGGCCGAACTGGATCAAAGGGACGCCGAATAGGTGTTCCCGGTCAGTACTGCCCACCCTACGGCGATCACCGGGCCCACGCTTGGTGATCGCTATATATTCCATCAAAAGGAGACGAACGGGCCATGGCTGACATCAATGATTTCGTCAACGACCTGCAAGATCGCATGGACAAAGAAACCAGCGCGCTCTACGGCCAGAAGGCCTATGACCGCTGGCGCAATCCTCCCAACATGGGGGAACCGCCACAGACCAACTGTCGGGGCTCCATGACCGGAGAGTGTG
Source organism: Pseudomonadota bacterium (assembly GCA_018816865.1). Taxonomy (GTDB): domain Bacteria; phylum Desulfobacterota; class Desulfovibrionia; order Desulfovibrionales; family Desulfovibrionaceae; genus Desulfovibrio_Q. The sequence continues at coordinate 13,357 of JAHIUW010000023.1, read as the reverse complement.
GCGACAACATAACCATTTTCTTGAATATCGAAGACGACATGGTCTGTCAGTCCGGGTTCCAAACAACCGGCTGCGGCTCCAGTCTGATCTGTGGCTCCATGGCTGCGGAACTCGCCCTGAACAAACACAGCGACGCCCTCTCCGCCATCACCGGAAAGGTCATCCTCCATCGCCTGGGAGGCCTTCCCGACGATGACGCGCATTGCGCCTCGTTAGCGGCAAATGCCCTCCAAGAGGCCGTGGGGGATTACTACAAACGCACCTTGCGTATGGAAAAGGAAAAATAACAACACATTCTATTCAACACAGGTAGACAGCATGACAAAAATTGGAATCATCCGCTGCGAAAAAAACGAAACTACCTGCCCGTTAACGGGCTGTATCACCTGCCTGGAGCAAAGAACGCAGGGCTTCAAGTCCTATGATGCGGCAACGCTTGCAGGCATTTTCACCTGCCGCTGCCCTGGGGACAATGTGGTCAATCTGGCCAAGATCCTCAAGGCCAAAGGCGCTGAGGTTATTCACGTCGCCACTTGTCTTTTTGCAAACAAGGTCGATGGAAAGTGGGTTTTGGAAGGCGATGGTTTTTGCGAAAAGCACGAACAATTGCTTTCCCAGATGCGCGAAGCCACCGGCATTCCCTGCATCAAGGGCACGGCTCATCTGCCCGAAGGATACTCCCCTGAAATCTAACGCCTCATCCACACCAGAACATCTGAGAACAAGGAGATCACCATGGAAATGACTGACCTGCTTTCCAAGAATCAATGGGCCGACCTGGAAAAGAACCTGCACAACAACTGGGGAGTCAACGCATGCGCCTATGACGCCAAGGGGATGACCTTTACGGGCTTCAAGAACTTCATCAACCCCTTGTGCGCCGAGATCAAATCTCACCCTGAGGGAATCCAGGCGATCTGTTCCGTAGCGCATCAGCACATGGCCAAACAGGCCCGGTCCACAGGGAAAACGATCCTCGAGCAGTGCGACGCGGGAATGCTCAAAATCTGTACCCCCATCTTTGCGAATGATGAATTCATCGGCATCATCGGCGGCTGCGGCCGAGTCCCGGAAGGCGAGGACGTGGAATCCTATACGGTGCACAAGGCGATCAACGTTCCCCTGGACAAGGTGCAAGCCCTGGCCACCGACGTCCCGACCATCAGCAGCCAAAAGGTGGATGACCTGAAAATATTCCTGGAGGATTTTGTCCGTAACATCCCCCATATCTGATGGCTGGAGTCGTGGACTACATAGGCAAATCAACAAGCGAGGAGAACCGAAACAATGGATGCCACCTGCACCGAGGAACTGACATTATTCCTTGAATCCTGGTCGAAAGACCCGAATCGGACCAAGCGATGCTTCCTTCGCTTCATGGAGCACCTTGAGGGACTCAGTGACGTAAACCTCACTTTTATCGCCCGCCCGGGCATCACCTATTCGTTGCGCGCCTCTCATGCCAACCAGCAAAAGCGGAGCCTGTTCGCCATGGTGGACATTATCGATGACGACCCTGCTGACCGATGGCTCTCGGTCTGTTTTTATAACGAACTCGTGGACGACCCGGACCAGCGTGGAGACGAGGTCCCCGAAGGCCTGTTGGGCGAAGACGCCAAGTGTTTCGATCTCTACGAGTTCGATGACGAGTTTTATCAGTATATTGAGAACAGGCTTACCAATGCCTGCCGCTCTGCTTCCAAAGAGTGCTGAGGCCCCGGTGGACGTGACTGTCCGGGCTATAGTCTGAGTTTCTGACTTCGGATGGCGGGACGATCCAGGACCGTCGAATAACGACAGGAATTGCGACAGGTCGTGGCAGACGGCGGTGTGTTGCAAAGGAGAGGCCCTGGAAGACAGGAGCCGTGCGGCCCTGATGTAGTGCCCCTCCTTTTTACTCCTGATTCCACCGAGGCCCTGCCCCAGCGGGGCCTCTCCTTTGCACTACGACAGGCAGTCGGAGAGAAGGTCCCTGCATTCTCCCTGGAAAACGCCCCGACCTGGGGATTCTCTCCAAGCAAGCCTCCCGATCTCGACCTACGTTTCCGGAAACGCAAAATAAAGCCAGAGAGCGTCACTCCCTGGCTTTCCGATGATTTTATTTGGCGCCCCAGAGTGGTTTAACCCCCACTGGCGACATGAGAAAGTTGTTTATTCCCTGAACCAGGTCGAAGCCCTCCGGCTTTACCAAGCCCGTCCTTTTCTACCTGTCCAAACCGTTTCCAGGACGAGCTTCAAAGAAGATTCCATTTCGGGAGTCGGATGCCGGGCAGGCTCAGCTATGGGGAGCGTCCTCGCGCCTGAGCTTTTCGAGGACATAGTCCCCCAGGTGTTGCGCCGAATTGATGATCCCAAGCACCTGGAAGAGGCGCTGGGCATCAAAGCGCTGCGTCACCCCTTGCCGGCGCAGCTCGACGAACCGGGGCTCAATGGCGCTGATGGCGCGCTCCAGGCGGCTACAGTCATGCGTGAGTCCCGCCCCCAGGTCCCGCAGTGCCGCGGCGGTCGCCTGCGTCAGCTCTCCCAGCTCCGGGGCCATAATGATCTCGAAGCCCTCGCCCTCCGCTTCATTCAGCAGGATGAGCATGGCCCGCAGCCTCTCCAGCACGGAACTGAACGCGCTCACCTGCAGGGAGAGCAGCCCCACGTCGTCCCGGAACAACCGCCTCTCCGTGACGAAGACCTTATGGAACATTTCCCTGTTCTTCTCGTTCTCCCTCGCGAGATCGTCGAAAAGCTTAGGGTCGGTCTTTTTTTGCAGAGAGAGAAAGTTGTCCATGAGCAGTGCGGCCAATTCCGCGAGTTCGACAAACTGACCTCGCAGCCTTTCCCGCAAGGCTCCGGCGACCCTTTGGGGCCACACGACCACCGAAACAAAGAAAGCGCACAGCACGCCCATGCCTATTTCCGCCACCCGAAACAGCGTGAACTGAATGCGATGCGCGTCGCCAAGGCTGGTCAGATAGACGATGGCCACGGTAATGGCCGCCATGCGGAAGCGCGTGTTGTACCGCGTCAGATAGGCGCAAACACTTGTCCCGACAAAGATCCCGAGCAGTGTGAACAGGGGTGTGGGCGGAAAGATCAGGATCATGGCGATGCCCATGGCCGCACCGATGGCCGTCCCGGTGAACCGATACAGACACATCTGGATGGAGTCCGCCACATGCATCTGCATGACGATGACCGTGGTGATGACGGCCCAATACGCATAGGGCAACCCAAGCAGACCGGACGCGACGTACGCCAAGACACTCGCCAGCCCGACCTTGAGGCCGTGCCTGGTGTGCTCATTGAAAAAAAAGTCTTTGGTCTTGGGCATTGTCACCTGGGTCCTACGAATTGTTCACAAGCGCATCTCCTCCAGTCCCTGGAGAGAGCGGGAAATCAACGCTGTCTGTCCGCCCACTGCCACGCATCTCGGGAAGAGGCAAGGGTCGCTCACCCAGCCCCCTCGCCGGGGCCTTTCATCTGCTGAAAGGGCCGCGGCGTTCGCTCCCGCGGGGGTGCGGTCTCTCCTGCCTCTGGACGATTGGCGCGCCCCCTGCTGGGGTTACTTGGTCTTTTTCAGTCTGATTTTGTTGTCGATGACCAGCACGCCGTTCTCCAGCTTCCACTTCATGGACGTGGGAGGGGCACCGACAAGATTCCAGATCATGATATCATTGTTGAACGTATACGTCCCCTTCTGGGCGGCAATGATCGGATTCACTGCGCCCTTGGGGAACTGCTTCAGGGCCTCGGGCGTGAACCTTGAAGTGAAGTCAAAGCTGCCGTCCTTGTTCAGGACCACGGTGTACAAGGCCTGGGGAAGCCCATCCTGAAAGCCCTTCCAGGTTCCGATCAGTGCGTCGACAATGACGCTCTTTCTGACAATGGGGGCTTCAGGCACGACGCCTTTGGATTCCAGCAACCTCGTACTGCCCTTGTTGCCGGATCGGTTGGCATAGCTCATCACCGTTTCATCGGCGCCGTTCTTTTTTGTAACGTCGGCGCCCTTATCCACGAGGAGCTTAACGAGTTTTTCATTCCCTGCGCCCGCAGCAAGCATCAGGGCCGTCTCTCCCTTGTCGTTCACGACATCGGGGTCCGCACCGTGGTTGAGCAGCAAGGCCCCTTTCTCGTATCCATTCGCTTGGTCAGAGCACGCGGCAGCGGCCATGAGCGCCGTTCTGCCATTGGCGGACTGGAAGTTGATGTCGCCCTTGTTGTCCACGAGGATTTTGATGATGGAGAGGTTGTCCTTGTGCTTGGAGGGATCGGGATTCGAGGCGGCATACACCAGGGGCGTCACAAGGATATTGACGGGTGATTTGGTGTTGATTGCCGCTCCGGCCTGCGCCAGGACCTCCACCATGTCCGCGTCAGCCTGATAGACGGCCACCATCAGCGGGGTCGAGCCGCTTTTGTCGAAAATCTCGAGGTTGGCCTTGCGCTGGATCAGGAACCTGGCGAAGTCGACCTGGTTGGCGCTTGCGGCGGAATGCAAGGGCGTGCCGCCCGTGGCCAGATCTTTGATGTCGATGCTGGCGCCATTGTCCAGCAGCAGTTTGCCTGCATCCACAAACCCGAAGCGCGCGGCCAGATGCAGGGCACTAAAGCCGCCACCGTTCGACTTGATCTGCTCCAGGTCCAGCTTGGGCTTGAAGGTGATGAATTTTTCAATGTACCTGAGGACCGTTTTTGCATTCTTACCGCCGAGCTCGGTGACGGCCTCCATCAGCGGCGTGAGCCCGCTATTTGCCACCATATTGATGTCTGCGCCCTGGGCGACAAGGAACTCCAAGACGTCGTACTTTTTGTGCAGAAACGTTCCCACAAGCAGGGACTGGCCCACGACGTTGGGATGATTGATTTTTGCGCCGTGGGCGAGCAGGAGCTGCACCGCCTCAAGGTTTTCATATTCCGCAACGAACCACAGCGGCGTCATGCCATCCTTGGTCTGCGCATCGACTGTAATGCCCGCCCCCTGGGTGAGCAGCACCCGGATCACCTCCGTGTGATCTCTCTGCGCGGCCTTGAGCAGCGCGGTGTTCCCCCGCGCCTCCGGTGTGCTGTCCGTGCGGTCCCTGGCGTTCACTTTGGCGCCCCGCTGCAGCAAAAGGCCCACCATCTCGGCCTGGCCCATGTGTGCGGCAAGGATCAAGGGTGTGCGTTCCCAATCACCGTAGGCGTCATAGCCAATGCCCCGCTTGTTGACGTCCACCCTGGGCGACTGAAGCAGCAGCTTCGTGATCTCCGGGTTCTCGTTTCGCAGCGCCCAGCAGAGCATTGTATCCCGGTCATAGATGGCATTCACGTCGGCGCTCTGGATGGCGACCCGCGCCCGGGCAAGATCGCCCAGATCAATGGCCTGATAGAGTTCAGGCTTGGGCTGGCTGGTATCCCGCGCCCAGGCAGCAGACCGCGGAGAAAACACCCCGCACACGAGGAGCAACGCTAAGGACATTCCAAAAACGTTCACGATCTTCACTTGGTGACTCTCCAGATTCGAACCGGGGATTGCATTGATTTGAGACTCTCGCAGGATGCTCGGCCAGGAACCAGGGCCAGGACCGAGGGCCAAACCCACCTGGGGGCGTCGCGGCTTGTCCATGGGCATGGACCTCTCTATGCGAATGGGGAGTGAATGGAAAGTCTGGTGCCCCACGATCGCGGACTGGTCCTTCGTTTCTGAAAAATTTGAAATAAGAAAAGCCAGAGAGCGTAACTCTCTGGCTTTTCAGTGATTGTATCTGGCGTCCTAAAGGGGGTTTGAATCCCTGCCGGACGTGGAGGGCTGCCCCTCTGGAGGGCCCTTGGCGACTATTTGCCCCCGATCCAGCGCAGTTCGTAGAGGTCGGTCCTGCGGCTGGTGACGTTGCGCACGCTGCCCTGGGAGCGCAACTCCTTGAGCAGGTCGAGGTCAACATCGGTAATCAGCGTTGTCTCAATGCCCGGTGTCACCTCCGATGCGATGGCGTCATGGGGGAAGGGGAAGTCCGAGGGCGTGAAGATGGCGGATTGGGAATACTGGATTCCCATGGTCTCCACCTTGGGGATGTTGCCAACGCTGCCGGAGATGGCCACAAAGCACTCGTTTTCGATGGCCCGGGCCTGGGCGCAACGCCGAACCCGCAGGTAGCCTGTCTTGGTGTCGGTCCAAAAGGGGACCAACAACATCTTCATGCCCTTCATGGTCTGCAAACGCGCCAGTTCCGGGAACTCCACATCGTAGCAGATGAGGATGCCCACCTTGCCGACATCCGTGTCAAAGACCTTCAGATCATGGCCACCCGTGAAACCCCAGTGAGATTCTTCTTCCGGAGTGATGTGCAGCTTGGTCTGGCTGTCCCAGGTCCCGTCGCGGCGGCACAGGAAACTGACGTTGTGTAGGGTGCCGTCTTCCTGAACTTGCGGCACGCTCCCGGTCACGATGTTGATGTTGTAGCTCAGGGCCATGTCCGTCATGGCCTGGCGCATATCAGCGGTGTGCTCCGCCAAATGGCGCATGGCATCGGACGGGCTCATGCCCTCGTACATGCGGATCAGCGGAGCGTTGAGCAGTTCCGGAAAGAGGATGATGTCCGCCTTGTAGGCACTGACCGTGTCCACAAAGAACTCCACCTGCTGCATGAAGTCGTCAAAGGAGTCGAAGCGGCGCATCTCCCATTGGACCACGCCGAGGCGAGCGATGGACTTGGTCCGCCCCACCAGTCGAGTCTTCTTCTGGTAGTAGATGTTGATCCATTCAAGGAGCACGGCATTGCCGCGGGAGAGGTGGTCGCCCGGCCAGTAATCATCGAGCAGGTTGCGGACATGGAAATCGTTGGAAAGCTGGAAGGTGAGCACCGAGTCGTAGATCTCGCGACTTTTGACCTTGAGGATATACTCCTGGGGCGTCATCTCGCTTGAGACCTTGTGGTAGCCGGGGATGCGTCCGCCCAGCAGGATGCCCTTGAGATTGAGATTTTCGGCGATCTCCTTGCGGGCATCATACATCCGACGCCCCAGGCGCATGCCCCGGTATTCCGGGTCCACGAAGACCTCAATCCCATAGAGGTAATCCCCTTCCGGGTCATGGGACTTGAAGGTGCCGTTGCCAATGATCTGGTTATAGGTGTGCTGGTCGCCGAACAGGCTAAAGTCGATGACCATGGACAAGGCGATGGCCACCGGCTCTCCATTGTCCTCGATGCACACCTGGCCTTCGGGGAAGATGCTGATCAGCAGGGCGATCTGCTCCCGCGTCCACGGGGTGTCGACCCCCTTGTAGACCCGCCTGTAGATACCGCGCAGGGCTTCGTAATCGTCCATGCAGAGATGGCGTGTTTGCAGCTTGTGTTCAGTCTCTTCACTCATTGTCGGCACCATCCTTATGCAGTATTTCCCGTACGAGAAGGGGCTTGGCAGAACGCAGCCCCAGATCATACCCCCGGAGGCTATATACGCACGAGGAAAAATGGCAAGGCAAAATCAGCCCCCCTGCGGACCAACAAAAGATCCTCAAATATCGCAGCATGTTGAGCTGCCCAAACGTGGAAGACTTATACGCTGACAGCGTTGGAACCCCCACCCTGCCACACCCGCACATTGCCCCTCCCCGGAGCACACATTGCACGGGGCAGGCCAATCCTCCTCGAAACATTCTGAAATCTTTGCTATTAGTTCCTCATTCTCGAAACACTGTTTGCCCCAACGGAGCCCCCCCATGCGCAACAGGACTATCCCCGCCTTGCTGACACCTTGCGCCCTGATCCTTGTCGCCCTGGCCCTGACGTCCTGCGCGACCACGCAAAACCCTTACCAAGAGGGGAAAAAGGCCTACAGCCAAGGGGAATACGCCCTCGCCGTAAAACATTATCGCCAGGCGGCCGAGCAAGGGAACGCCACCGCCCAATTCAACCTGGGGGTCATGTACGACACCGGCACAGGGGTGGAACAAGACAAAGAACAAGCCGTGCAGTGGTATCGCAAGGCCGCACTGGGAGGAGACGCCGACGCCCAATTCAACTTGGGAGTTTCCTACGACCTGGGCGAAGGCGTGGAGCAGGACAAGGCCCAGGCTGTGCAGTGGTATCGCGAAGCCGCTGTTCAGGGAGATGCTAACGCCCAATTCAACCTGGGAGTCTCCTACGCCCTGGGCGAAGGCGTAGAGCAGGACAAGGTGCAAGCCGTGCATTGGTATCGCAAGGCCGCACTGGGGGGAGACACCGACGCCCAACTCAACCTGGGGGTCATGTACGACACCGGCACAGGCGTGGAACAAGACAAAGAACAAGCCGTGCATTGGTATCGCAAGGCCGCACTGGGGGGAGACACCGACGCCCAACTCAACCTGGGGGTTTCCTACGACCTGGGCGACGGGGTGGAGCAGGACAAGGAGATGGCCGTGCATTGGTATCGCGAGGCGGCACAGCAAGGATGTCCCGAGGCCCAATTCAACCTGGGGGTTTCCTACGACCTGGGCGAGGGCATCGAGCAGGACAAGGAGATGGCCGCCCTATGGTATCACAGGGCAGCTCAACAGGGAGACGCCACCGGCCAGCTCCACCTGGGGCTGGCCTACGCCAAGGGAAATGGCGTCGCCCCCCACCCCGTACGAGCCTTGATGTGGCTCACGCTGGCAGCCCAGCGAGGTAACGAGGCCGCGGCACAAATCGCGCAGGATATCGAGCAGTCCATGACTCCCGACCAAATAGCCCAAGCCGAACGACTCGCCAGCCAGTGGACGCCGGAATCACCCTGAACCGCGGCACCGCGCCGTTCCCGGCATAACGAGTGCACACCGCGCCCCCACCTCTCCCTTCCACAAAAGAAGAAAAGCCAGGTAGCGTAACTACCTGACTTTTCATGGCTTTTGTTGGCGTCCCCAAGGGGGTTTGAACCCCTGCTGCCGACGTGAGAGGCAGCAAGGACACGGGCTGGGAGACCTCGATGCCCCTTTACTTAAGGGATTCCCGGCTTCAACTGAAGCATAAACCGCTCCCATATCCTACTCGTTTTGTCCCCACTTTTGACCCCAAACCGGTCCCCTCAACACCGGATTGGCCACTCCCATATTCTCTACCGAAATCTCAAGGATGCGAGAGCGTCAGCGATCGCAACCACTGCTTCAACGCGGGTGAAAATCATCCACACCCCACACCCCCCTCAGTACAAGAACAAAAGAAAGGTCTAGTCCCGCGAAAATCAACAGGGCCACACATCGTAGGTACTTCCCATGGTCTTAAACCACAGGGGTCGGTAGCAGCACGAAGTGCGTGCGGGATCAATTTCAATTTTGGAATGGAAAGATGGAACCGCGCGAGCTGGCGGGCCAATCTGACTACTCTTCTGCCTGATCGTGTTACCTCCATCACCTCTATTTTTCATGGCATGGCAGACGGCCAAGCAAATTATGACGGCGTCACCCTCAACGGCAAGGGAGCCTGGGATGCCTGAATCCTCAAAGGATCATACCAACGCGTCCAACGTAACCAACGCGCCCAGGGGACCAAACGCCTTTGACGCTCGGGGCTGTGTTTCGGGCAAGGGGGAGTTTGACCTTTGCGCGTGGCGCGACGAGGAGCTGCGGGCCGAGATCCTGGGCGAGGTGGAGAACGAGCGCCGGGCCATGCTGGCCCTGGACACTGGCCAAGACAAGGAGCGCGGAGACAGAAAGAAGGGCAAGCAAGGGGGCCGTGTTCCGGGCAAGGACCAAGACGGTCTGGACACTCCCACGGGCACAGGCCGGGGCGCGGACACAGGTCAGGGGCGTGAGGACACTCCCACGGGCACAGGCCGGGGCACGGACACAGGTCAGGGGCGTGAGGGCACTCCCACGGGCACAGGCCGGGGCGCGGACACAGGTCAGGGGTATAAGGACAAAAAGAAGAACAAGCAGCAGGATGCCCCAGGCAAAGAGAACTGGGCGCCCTCGGCCAAGGAGCTGCAGGCGGCCATCAACCGCAGCGACCTGGGCCTGGCCGAACTGTACATGGCCAAGGTCCGGGACCGGATCTGCTGCGAGCTGGACGTGACCAAGAAGGCCGACGGCCAGAAGAGCGACCACTGGATGATCTTTGACGGGATCCGCTGGCGACCCGACGAGTACCGCGACGCCCAGCGCCAAGTCATGGATCTGGCCCTGCCCTTTGAGCGCGAGGCCATCCGCCGGCGCAAGGGCATCCAGGAGCGGATCAGGGACGGGCTCAAGCCCGGCAGCCCCGAGCACAAGGACCTTGTGGCCGCGGTGAAACCCTACAGCTCGCGAGCCGACGACCTGCGCCGCCTGCCCGTGGTGCGCAAGATCCTGCAGACCGCCGTGGCCGGGCGCGGGACCCTGGGGGTGACCAGCGAGATCTGGGACCGCCACCCCACCCTGCTGGCCTGCGCCAACGGGGTGATCGACCTGGAGACCATGCGTCTGCACCCGGGCCGACCCGAGCAGTACATCCGCCAAGCCTCGCCCATTGAGTACCTGGGCCCGCACCTGGAGGCCCCGTTTTTTGAGGAGAGCCTGTGGCGCATGATGTGCTACGACCCGGACCTAGTGGACTACCTGGACCGGGTGCTGGGCTACATGGTCACGGGGCTTTTGAGCCACAAGCAGCTCTGGGCGGCCTATGGCCCGACCCACGACAACGGCAAGAGCTCGTGGTGCGAGACCATTGCCTGGGTCATGGGCGACATGGCCGAGACCGTGCCCGTGTCGCTGTTGACCGAGATGCGCAAGGGCGGGGGCCCGGACCCGGAGCTGATGAAGCTGATGGGCCTGCGGCTGGCCATCTTCTCCGAGGCCGAGCAAGGCTCCAAGTTCAACGTCTCGACCATCAAGAGCCTGACCGGCGGGGACACCATGTCCGCGCGCGGGCTGTTCGCGGACCTGGTGGACTTCCACAACACGGCCAAGATCCTGCTGCACACCAACTACATGCCCGAGTGCAAGGGCAACGACCCGGCCTTTTACCGCAGGCTGCGGCTGATCCCGTTTCGGGCCAAGTTCACGCGCGACCGCTCGCTGCTGGACCCGGCCAAGCACATCTACCAGGCCGGAAACATGAAGGACGTGGAGCGCAAGTACCGGGCCGAGGGGCCGGGGATCCTGGCCTATCTGGTGCGCTGCGCCCACCGCTATCTGCGCGAGGAGGACCTGGCGGCCCCGGCCGGGGTCATGGCCGAGACCGAGGAATACACCGCGGAACAGGACCTGGTGGGCGAGTGGATCGAGAACTGCGTGAACCACCCGGCGGACAATTTCGAGCAGTCCAAGGCCCTGTACGAGAGCTTCAAATTCTGGTGCGTGACCGAGAAATCCATCCCCGTGAAGATGGTCCAGTCCCAACGCAAGTGGGGCACGGACATGAAGACCCGCTTCCGCTCGCGGCGCACGAATATCGTGGAATATCACGGCCTGCGCCTGAAGGAGGACTGGCGCAGGACCCTGGGCGAGCGCCAGGACGACGAGGCCCGGGACTAGACCCTGGCAGAGGATGGGATCGACCTTGGCAGCGTCAAGGTCTGGCTGAAAAAGGAACAGGATTCCGGCGTGTTGAACTCCCCTCTTTGCTCTTTTTAGACCTTTTAGACCTTATTCTGAAAAGAAATGAGAAAGGAAAGAGAGAAGAAGAGGGAAATGAAAAAAGGGAAGAAGGGTCGGGCCAAAGGTCTCCAAGGTCTGGGCCTGGAAACAAGCCTGCGAAATAGCGAGGAAAACACCATGACAAAGGTCTACGGAAACAGGGCACAAAGGTCTGGGGCCATGGTCTGGGGCCCGGGCGCGCCCGCGCTCATCGACCTTGACCGAGAACACCGGAGGTAGGGGGATGGGGGCGGCACTAGAGCTGTTGTCGGCCATGGAGCGCAAGGCCATCGCCCAGGACATCCTGAGCGGCGTGGGGGAAGCGATCTGCCAACGCCACGGCACGGCCACGGCCCTGGGGGCCTATTGCCCGCTGCACAGCGAGCGGTCCCCGGGCGGGGCCTTTCGCTACGACTATGAGCGGGACTGGGGCCACTGCTATTCCTGCGGCCAGGGCGCGGACCTGATCGGGCTGTGGAACGTGACCCAGGGCCGGGACCAGGACGACCCCGAGGGCTTCAGGCTGTTCGTGAAGGCCTTTGGCCAGGGCCACAAGCTGAGCCCCGGACAGCGCCGGGGCATCGAGGGGGCGGCGCCCCAGGCCTGGGCCCCGCGGCGCAGGGAGTTCGCGCCCCGGATCTGGCGGACCAAGGCCACGGCCTTTGCCCTGGATTGCGCGGCCCGGTTGCAGCAGGACGCCGAGGCCCTGGAGAAACTGCGCACGCGCTGGGGAATCCTGCGCACCACGGCCGGGGAGCTGCGCATGGGCCTGAACCCGGACAAGGTCTTTCGGCCCTATACCAGCTGGGGCCTGCCCTATGCCGAGAACCACCAGGGGCGCGAGCGCTGCATCTACCTGCCGCCGGGGCTGGTGCTGCCCTGGTTCGTTGACGGGGAGGTGGTGCAGCTGAAGATCCGCCAGGACGAGCCCGAACATGAGGGGGGCTCCAAGTACCGCGAGATCCCGGGCAGCGAGACCCGCTACATGGTGCTGGGCGACCCGGCGCGGGTGCGACACTGGGTGGTGCTGGAGACCGAGCGCGACGCCATGCTGGTCTTCCAGGAGCTGCGGGCCCTGGGCCTGGGGGTGATGGCCACGCGCTCCACCTCGCACGCGCCGGATGAGGAGGCCCATGAGATCCTGACCCGGGCCGAGCTGATCCTGGTGGGGGTGGACAACGACCAGGCCGGGGCACGCATGGCCTGGAACTTTGCTCCGCGCGGGGCCTGGAGATTTGCCTGGAACAGGGTCTACCCCCAGGCCGTGCGCTGGCCTGTGCCCCGCCGCCTGGGCAAAGATCAGGGGGACCTAGTGGGGCAATTGGCGATCCGGGATTGGGCCCTGGCCGGGCTGCCCGGGCATGTACTGCGCAGGCAGGCCTGCCAGGTGCGGAAGTTGGGCTTTGATGAACTGCCCACCCTGGGCTCGGACGAATACGGCCAACTGCTGGACAGGGCCATGGTCCTCAAGCTGCGGCTGCGTGTGGACGGCCTGGGCCGGGCCCAGCTGATCTGGCCCGAGGCCCAGGGAGACCAGCCCGGGCTGGAGCGCGTGGAGCTGGCGGGCCTGTTCGAGCGGGTGCGCCCGGAACTGGAACGCATGGTGGGGTGAGGGGCGTGGCCGATGGATCAATCCTTGGGAACAGGGGTGGCGGGCTTACGATGGGGCAGACCAACTGTAGTGAGATGGTTATCACCTGACAGTTGGCCACAAAAGTGAACGTGGTCATGCCGCCCTTGGTTGGGGTACGGCTGGAGTTGCGAAACTTCACCGAAACCTCAAGCCAGGAGAACGTCATGACCACGAGGAAGAAG
>JAHIUW010000022.1 GCA_018816865.1 Pseudomonadota bacterium | reverse complement strand
CTTCTTCCTCGTGGTCATGACGTTCTCCTGTGTTGAGGTTCCGGTGAAGTTTTGCAACTCCAACCGTACCCCAGCCAAGGACGGCATGACCACTTTCACTTTTGTGGCCAACTGTCAGGTGATAACCATCTCACTACACCTAGGCGGGTTGTATGGAGCCGAGGGCGCAAGTCGGGTGCAGGCTGTTTCCGGTCAGGTGACGGCCTATGTCCGCCAGGCTTTGGAGTTGAGCCAGTTGTTGGGCAAGGGTGGGAAGAATCGAGACGATCACCGTCACCATGCCGTGGACGCCATCGCCATTGCCTTGACCTCGCCGGGCCTGGTCCGAGATCTGAGTCGGTCTGCGTCGTTGGGTGAAAATGTGTCCCGCAGAAAGTTCAAGGATATGCCGGAACCTTGGCCGGGGTATGCGCAGGAAATGCGCGAGGTGATCCAGGGGGCAGTGGTTTCGTTCCGGGTTGAGCGCAAGTTGCGAGGCCCTCTCCATAAAGAATCGTTTTACGGAAAAAGGCATGATTCAGCTGGTCAAGAGTATACGACCCGCCGAAAACCTTTGCAGGACATGAGTTCTTCTGAGGTGGAAAGCATTGTCGATCCTGTCATTAGGCAAGCGGCTTTGGATAGAATGGGGGCGTTGGGAGTCAGTTCGCCTGTCCAGGCTTTCAAAGAGGAGGGAGGCGTATTTATTGATGGAATGCGTAACGGCGAAAAAGCCCGGGTCTTGGTCCGAAAGGCTTTAACTCGCCGCAAGGAAAACACCGTTGCTGTTGGTGACAGCGGGTTTGAGCGGAATGTTGAAGGGGGTTCAAACCATCATCTTGCGATATTTGAGACAACGGATAAGCGTGGCAATCCCATGTGGGAGGGTGAGGTTGTGACCATGCTTGAAGCCTCGCAGCGAAGGCGCTTCAAGGAGCCTGTCGTGCGGCGTGAACAACCCACTAAAGGGCAATTTGTGTGTTCTTTGGTTCCGGGTGATACCGTCTTGATGGAGCAAGGGAAGCCTGAGTCGTTTGGCCCTGGCCTGTATCGTATTCGTACGATTAGCAGCAGGAAGAAAGAAGGAAGTGTCAACGCTGAAATTGTTGCGCTCAATGATGCTCGGATGAAGGCCGAGATTAGGGCCACAGGAGATTGGAAAATGGTTAGTGTGGAAGCGTTACGCAGGGCTGGCTGCCGAAAGGTGATTGTCACTCCTTTGGGCGATGTCCGATGGTCCAATGATTGATCACATCATCGACATCGCCGAGTCCCCGGCTCGGTTGTCCGTGAGTAACGGTCTATTGCGAATCAGGCCGGGGGAAGGAATGGAGGCGGCGGTCCCCTTGCGGGAGGTTCGGGCGCTGATCGTTTCCCATGCTCAGGTGACGTATACCAATTCGGTTCTTTCCCGCCTTGCGACAGAAGGCGCGGCATTCATCGTGTGCGACGAGCGGCACAGTCCCGTCGGAATGATGCTGCCCTTGGTGGGACATGGAACCCAGACGGAACGCTTTGCACAACAGGCGAGTGTCTCATTGCCACGGAAAAAGAATGCCTGGAAACAAATCATCAAGGCCAAGGTCAGGAATCAAGGACGGTTGTTGAAGCGGCTTTATGGAACAGACTATGGGCTGTTCGATTTGGGCTCCGCCGTACGCACAGGGGATTCCGAGAATATTGAGGCCAGGGCGGCTCGAAAGTATTGGAAATATCTGTTTGGCGAGGGGAGTGGTTTCAAGCGGGATTTTGAAGCTGATGGCGTCAATGCATGGTTGAATTATGGGTATGCGGTCATTCGGGCGCTTGTGGCCCGCAGCTTGTGTGCGGCTGGACTGCATCCTTCCCTGGGAGTGCACCACCACAACCGGTATGATTCATTTTGTTTGGCAAGCGATGTGATGGAGCCTTACCGGCCAATCGTTGATGCTTGCGCTGTGGAGTTGAGCGAGGTCTATGACCCTATGGAAGGATTAACAAAGGATTCCAAGGGCGATCTGTTGGCGGCTTTGACTGGGCCTGTGCACGTGCAAGGGGAAAGGAAGACAATCTTTACCATGGTCAAGAAGACTGCCGCATCCCTTGCCGATTATCTCTGTGAAGAGGGTAAGGAGCTGTATTTGCCGGAGTTGTGATTCGTGAAATCTGGGAAGTTTCCATCGAAATACAAGGCCATGTGGATAATTGCGCTTTTTGATTTGCCGGTAAAAAGCAAAAAAGATCGCCGCGAGTATACGCGGTTTCGATTTGCGTTGAAAAGTCTTGGCTTTGTAATGCTCCAATTCTCAGTCTATGCCCGCTATGATGTCAGCCCCGAAGCGGCAACCGCCCTGCGCGAAAAAGTGAAGCGGCTGATCCCGCCCAAGGGGGAGGTCAGATTGCTGTCCGTCACGGACCGACAATTTGCACGAATGGAGATTATCGAGGGGAAAAGACCTCGAAAGACGGAAGAAGCGCCGGAGCAGCTCATGCTTTTTTGAGTCTGCTTCGGCGTTTTTCTCCTGCAAAAGCAGGGCGTTCCAGGAGGATGTATTGTAGCCGAGGTGGTTGTGGAGTCAAATCACAACCGATTTGCCGC
This sequence comes from Pseudomonadota bacterium, assembly GCA_018816865.1. Taxonomy (GTDB): domain Bacteria; phylum Desulfobacterota; class Desulfovibrionia; order Desulfovibrionales; family Desulfovibrionaceae; genus Desulfovibrio_Q. The sequence goes on along the minus strand of JAHIUW010000022.1, from coordinate 17,730 downwards.
GTGGCAGTGCGGTGCGCGTATTGTAGCCGAGGTGGTTGTGGAGTCAAATCACAACCGGCCAGGCGCGCTCATGGTCAGCGGCCTGATTGTAGCCGAGGTGGTTGTGGAGTCAAATCACAACGGATGTAGGACAGCAAGCTTGGCGACCACAATTGTAGCCGAGGTGGTTGTGGAGTCAAATCACAACTGGAGATAGGCGGGGTGCAACGAGCTGTCCATTGTAGCCGAGGTGGTTGTGGAGTCAAATCACAACAGGTTCGTCATTATCGACGACGTGCGGTTTATTGTAGCCGAGGTGGTTGTGGAGTCAAATCACAACTGAGGCTGTTGCTTGTTGAGAGTCGCAGGGATTGTAGCCGAGGTGGTTGTGGAGTCAAATCACAACCACGTTGGGCACGTTCCATTATTCTGCATCATTGTAGCCGAGGTGGTTGTGGAGTCAAATCACAACCTCATGACCACTGGCGCGACAGCAACGCGGATTGTAGCCGAGGTGGTTGTGGAGTCAAATCACAACCCTCCTCCATAGCCTCTCGCGCCATGGCGAATTGTAGCCGAGGTGGTTGTGGAGTCAAATCACAACCCAACGAGAATCGGGGAGAGGTAGAGCCAGATTGTAGCCGAGGTGGTTGTGGAGTCAAATCACAACGCATTCATCACCACATCGTCTTCAGTGTTGATTGTAGCCGAGGTGGTTGTGGAGTCAAATCACAACCGATACACATTGATCGTGTCAAAGGACTTGATTGTAGCCGAGGTGGTTGTGGAGTCAAATCACAACCAATCCAAACCGTGAGAAGTGACGAGGCAATTGTAGCCGAGGTGGTTGTGGAGTCAAATCACAACTGGTGAACACGCAGGTGCGTACCTACGTCGATTGTAGCCGAGGTGGTTGTGGAGTCAAATCACAACCGTCCCGCTCGGCCTCGGCTTTCTTAGCGATTGTAGCCGAGGTGGTTGTGGAGTCAAATCACAACTTATCCTCTGCGCAGTGCTATGTACGCTGTATTGTAGCCGAGGTGGTTGTGGAGTCAAATCACAACCTCAAACCGCTCACATCGGTCCAGGCGGCTATTGTAGCCGAGGTGGTTGTGGAGTCAAATCACAACTCGCCCTTGTTTGGGGCTATGCCAATATTTATTGTAGCCGAGGTGGTTGTGGAGTCAAATCACAACGCCCTGGGAGGCGGCCCGGTCAGCACCAGGATTGTAGCCGAGGTGGTTGTGGAGTCAAATCACAACACGTCTGCGGGGAATGGCTGTTGTATCCTGATTGTAGCCGAGGTGGTTGTGGAGTCAAATAAGGGCTTCGGGGGAGTAGGGCAAAGGCTGGAGCGTCCCAGTTAGCCAACTCAGACGGGTATACAGAGAGCGCTTCCAACCGTCCAAGTCACATTGGAATTTATGTCATTCGGCAGGGTGAAAGGCAATGGTTGGCTGTACGTGCGGTGGTCGTGGGCGCATGATGAAATGGAATACTCAGTTTGCTTGACTCTACCCCGCAGGGTTCGTAACAAAATAGGAGCATGTCCGTCGTGGGCCCTGGGGTCGCCTTGTGCGGGGCCGGGGAGGTACCGGTGGGCATGTCTTTTATTGGGCGATTGTTGACGTGTCAATAATCATTGTGCTCAGGCGCTTTTGACTTTGCTGCTGAGTGTGGCTATTTTTATTATCAGCGGGGAAGCAATTCGATGGACGCGCCACATCTGTGGGCTTGGGCTTCGACCGGGGGTGCCGCCGGTGCTCGAATGCTTCCCCATCCCTATGTTCTTGTTTCTTTTGACGGACTCAATCGGGACCAACCCGCCGGGGAGGGATCGGTTCGATTGAGGGCTCACGGCACCGGCTTACGTGAGCGTTTCCCGTTTAAAGGTCTCTTTACTCCCTTCCAATCTTGGGTCATAGCCTTGAACGAGGCGGATGTGACGCGGTGATATTCTCCCGGCCGTAGCACGCCGATTTCGGCGGAGCGCCATGCGGGGTTGCCGGACTGCAAGTCCGGGTGGGAGGCCCCGCCGTCCGCCTCTTCTTTTCAGGTGTTTGAGGGCGGCATGCGGATGTCTTTTTGTGTCCGTTATGTGTCCGCTTTTTAATTTTGCCCCTGCGTAACCTATTGAAATCATTTAACGCCGTGCACACTATGCACAAACGTTTTTGGTGATGAAGTGACGGGCAAATACTCATTTATTTTAGATGGTTACAATGCAGATTTTGTCCTTTCTGCCATTGAATGGGGTTCAGGGGGTCGAATGTTCAAATCATTTCATCCCGACCAGAAAGTTTAAGGGCTTACGAAGCAATTCGTAAGCCCTTTTTCGTTGGCCTTGGCCGTTTTGTCTTTGTGTCTTTCCAGGGTCCGCCCCTGTGCGGCGGGCAGGAGACAACTGCTCACCTTTCCCTGGAGGGTGGGGCAGCTCAGTCTGCCAGTCGCACGCCCCATTGCCGGGCCAGATCGGTCTCCGACAGGGTCCAGATGCGCAGGTGCAGCTCTGCCAGGCGCTGGGGGTCGTCGAGCAGGGTCAGTTTCTGGCGGGTATTGAGTCCCTGCGGCCCTTGTTCCAGGGCCGTCCTCACAAACTGATCACGCTGGGCCGCGATGCGCGGGTGCAGGCTGCGTTTTGAGCCGTGCAGGGCCAGGTGCAGGGCGTTGACGCCGGGATCGACCACTGCCCGCGCGAATCCCGCCTCGCGGGCCAATCCCAATCTCGTGGGGCTGGCCTCCATGGCTTGCGTGAATTCCATTACGTCGCGGATTTCCTTTTCGGGCTCGACCTCTTCGGGGATGAGCAGCAGTCTTCGTCTGCGCAGCCACAGGCCCAGGTCCGTGCGGCTGGTGAGCACCGAGAGCGGCACCGAGAGCACGATGGGGATCACGATGGGCGAGATCCACCAGAAGAATTTTGGCGAATAGGTCCAGGCGACCAGGCCCCAGAGCAGGCCGAACAGGGCTCCGCCGCCGTGGAAGCGCAGGGCCTCGCCCCAGGGGGTGGAGCGGTCGTCGCGTTGTTGGGAGCCCCACCCGATCTGCCTGCCCAGCAGCGTGAAGAACACGAACTTGCTGTGAAACAGCATGCGGATGGGTGCCAGCAGGGCCGAGAAGACCACCTCCAGCAGGACGCTCAGCGCGAGCCGCCCGGCCCCGCCAAAGAGCCGCGCACGGCGGAACTTGAAGACCAGGATCAGGTAGCTCATCACCTTGGGCAGGAACAGGATCACCGCCGTGGTCAGCAGCAGGATCATGCCCCACATGGGCTGCCACACGGGCCAGACAGGGAAGAGCGACTTGGACGCCGTGAAATAGTGCGGCTCTACCACGGCCTCCAGCACGGCCTCGCAGGTGGAGAGCATCAGGAAGGCGAACCACAGCAGGGCCGAGCCGTAGCTCATGGCTCCGTTGAGGAACAGCACCCGGTGGGCCGGGAACAGGCCCTCGGTGAACAGCAGCCGCAGGTGTTGCAGGTTGCCCTGGCACCAGCGACGGTCGCGCTTGAGTTCGGAGAGGATGTTAGGCGGGCATTCTTCCCAGCTGCCCGCCAGGTCGAAGGCCAGCCAGACGCCCCAGCCGGCGCGGCGCATCAGGGCCGCCTCCACGAAATCATGGCTCAAGATGTCGCCGCCCAGCGGTGGTTTGCCCGAGAGCCGGGGCAGGCCGCAATGCTTCATGAACGGCTGGATGCGGATCAGGGCGTTGTGGCCCCAGTATTGGGCGTCACCGAGTTGCCAGAAATGCAGGCCTGCCGCAAACATCGGCCCGTAGACGCGGTTGGCGAACTGTTGCAGCCGCCCCAGCAGCGAGTCCCGCCCGAAGCAGGCGGGGGCGGTTTGCAGAATCCCCACATGGCGACGGCGTTCCATGATCCGCACCATGCGCATCAGGGTGATCCCGCTCATCACGCTGTCCGCATCGAACACGGCCATGTAGGTGTAATCGTTGCCGTGGCGGCGGCAGAAATCGGCGACGTTGCCGCTCTTGCGCTTCAGGTTGATTTTGCGGCGGCGGTAAAAGATGCGGCCTTCTGCCCCAAGCTCCCTGACCAGTTCGGCCCAGGCGACCTCTTCCTCGATCCATTTGTCCGGGCCCTGGGAGTCGCTGAGGATGTGGATGTCGAAGTTCGCTTCCCAGCCCGCGGCTTGCAGGGAGAGATACGTGGCCTTGATCCCGGCCATGACACGCACGGTTTCCTCGTTGCAGACCGGGAACAGCACGGCGGTGCGTACGTTGGCGCAGGAGGCGACGTCGCTGTGGCGCAGGGCGTTGGTGACGGTGAAGCGGTCGTAGCGGCGCAGCAGGGTGAAACAGCCCATGGTGGCCGTCCAGAAGCCCACCGAGATCCAGGCGAAGAGTATCGAGTACACGGCCACGATGCTGGCCTCGAGCAGGGTGCCGCCCTTGTGCGGCAGCACCGAACCGACATAGGCGCTGGCCACGGCCGAGGGGATCAGGATCAGCAGGGTCAGGGCCAGGCGACGCAGCGAGGCGGCGCGGGTCCAGGGGGTGTTGAAGAATAGGTGTTTCACGTCAGCATCCTTCGCGCGTGGTCAGGCAAGGACACAGGGGCGGAACCAGCACTGCGGACCGCAATCGCGCAACGGCCCCGATCTCTGCGGGGGGTCGGCGAGGGATTGCCGCGCATGGCGCCCCAGGCAGTGGCAGGGAGGGCTGGAGGCGACGCAGGGCTTGGCCCGCCGCGTCCTGCCAGACTCCTTTGATCAGGGCTTGAATGCATAGTTCCATGTTTCCGTGAGCACGATCTGGTTGAAACGCAAAAAGGCGCGCAGCTCCACAGGAGGTGGGTCGCCGGGCAAAAGGCTCTCCAGGGTCGAGGGCGGGTCTGCCTTGACCAGGAAGGTCAGCCCCCAGCCGCCGGTCCTTTCATTCTTGATCACGCTTTGTTCGGTAATGGACGCCCCGGGACTACAGGTCACAACGGCCTCAAGCTTCGTAGTGGCCTGCAGCAGCGAGAGGGCCTGGCCTTCGAAGTCGATCACGAAACGGCGTCGTCCGGCCTTGTCCGTGGCCGTTCGGGTCGAGACCGCGATCCCGGCTGGCCGACGCTGCTTCTGGGCGGGTTCGAGACTCGTGAGGTATTGGGATTCCAGTGTCTGTTGCGCGGGCTGTTTGGTCTGCGGCACCCAGGAGGAGAGCTGCACTGTCAGCACCAGCAAGGCGGCCAGAAATGCCAGCAGCAGAAACTGGCTGCGCCGCGAGGCCGAGCGCGCCTTGGCATGCTTGTCGCCGCGGCGGGCCCTGCCCAGATACTGGGACGGCATGGGCCCGCGCCGCAGGGCTGGACGCACCGCAGGGAAGGGCTGCGGTTTCAGTTCACGCAGGCGTGCCTGCAGACGCGCAACGGCCTCGGCGGGATCGGCGTCCTCGGGGAGTTCGCGCAGGACTTCCAGGGCCAGCTCCAGGCTGTGCTCGACTGGCAGGGGGAACAACTGCAGGTAAAGCAGCAGGCGTCGGCCCGCTGCTTCCCGCTTGTCCCCGTGGTTAGGGCTTGAAGGCATAGTTCCAGGTTTCCGTGAGCACGACCTGATTGACGCGCAAGAAGGCGCGCAGATCCACGGAAGGGCGTTTGTTGGGCATGACCATCTCCATGGGCGTGGCCTCGTCCATCTTGACCAGGAAGGAGAGCCTCCAGCCGCCGGTGACGTCGTTTTTGACGACGTGCTGTTCGGCGATGATCGCCCCCGGTCCGCAGGAGACAACACCCTCGACCCTGGTCTCGGCTGGCAGCAGCGAGAGGGCCTTGCCCTCGAAATCGATCACGAACAGCCGGCCACCGGTTTCATCGGCCGCGGTTCGGGTCGCGGACGTGAATCCCGCAGGTGGGCGCTTGGCCTGGCCAGAGTCCCAACTCAGGGCGTAATCGTATTCCAGTGGCTGTCCCAGGGGCAGTTCGCCCTCGGGCACCCAGTAGGCCACGACGTTGTCGTGGATCTCCTTGTCCGTGGGGATGAGCACCAGCTCGACATGTCCCTTGCCCCAGCGGCCCTTGGGCTGCACCCAGAGGCTGGGGCGCTTTTCATAGCGGGCCTCCAGGTCCTCGTAGTTGTGGAAGGCGCTGTCGCGTTGCAGCAGGCCGAAGCCCAGGGGGTCGTCGGCCTCGAAGGTGTCTGTCTGCAGGGTGCCGGGGTTGGACAACGGCCGCCACAGCCATTCACCCGAGGCCAGGGACATGAGCAGACCATCGGAATCGTGGACCTCGGGCCTGAAGTCGTCGACGTTGCGCACGCTGGTATTCTCGCCGAACAGGAACATGCTGGTCAGCGGTCCCAGGCCGAATTTTTCCACGGGCTTGCGCAGGAAATACGTGGATTTGACATCCATGGTCGTGGCGCTGCCGCCGCGGACCTTGAAGGTGAACGCTCCGGTCAGGCTTTCGCTGTCCAGCAGGGCGTGGATGGTCAGGGAGTTGCTCTTGGGCCCGGGCTTTTCGATCCAGAACTCCCGGAAATAGGGGAACTCCTCGCCCTGGCGCAGGGCGGTGTTCACAGCCAGTCCGCGTGCCGAAAGCCCGTAGACCTGCCCCTTGGCCACAGCCCGGAAATAGCTCGCGCCCAGGAAGACTCCGATCTCGTCGAAGTATTTCTTGGTGTTGATGGGGCCGTGGATGCGAAAACCGGCAAATCCCATCTGCGGGGAGATCCGCTCCGCAATGTTGTTACGGCCGTAGTCGAAGGTCTTCACGTCAAAGGGTAGGCGGCTTGTCTTGCCGCCAGTGACGATGTTGATGTCCACGGTGCGGTCGTAATACAGCCCAGGGTGGAAAAACTGGAGCTGGAACGGTAGCTTCTCTTCTATCCAAAGGGCCTTTTCCGGCCGGAAGCGGATATCCCGCCAGGCGTCGTAGCTCAGGTTGCGCAGGAACTCCGGAACCTCGTCAACGGGCGCCTGGTAGGGTTTCGTGCTCAGTATCCTGGCTTTTTCCAGGACTACGGACGGTGTGAAAGCCTCTCCCTCCGCAAGGGCCCCAAGCGGCGCACGGAAGAAGAAGACCATGAAAATGGAGAGGGAGAGGAACAAGAGAGGGCGTCGATTATGTCGGCGCTCGTCCCTGAAATGAACGAGGCTGCGCATGCAGTATATCCTGTGTGTGGTTAGTTTCGGAGTAAGAGCTGGCAGGGAGAAACCCTCAGAGTGAGGAATCATCGGGCATGCCAATCGGTATAGTATTAAAACCCCTGGGGCCCATGCTGTCAAGTCTTTTGGCACCTTGCTGTGGCGTGGACGCCGGAATCTTCGGCTCCATTGGTTGTTCTCAAGCTGATAGAGTTCGGATGAAGGGCCTTGCCAGAACCGCAGGAGATGCTGCCGTCTCCCCTTTTTGCCAGGGAATCTGGGGGAGAGACGCTCCCTTGGGAGGGTGCTTCCGTTTCCAAGGCTAGCGGGCATCTATCTGCTTTGCGCCAATTGCACCACAAGATTTACAGATGGGTGGTGGTCATTGTGGACTGTCTGGTCGGGAGCTGCCCCTGGCAGGGAGATGGGGCGTTGGGACCGGGTGGTTGCAGTCGGCAAAGAAGGGCCTGGCAGGCGGGAAGGATGGACTGTCCTGGATGCAGCGGCCCCGGGGGACTGCTGCAAAAGTCGCGGGTGCCCTGGGGGACATGGTTTCCAGGGGGTTGAGTTCAGAGGGCATGATTAACAGGGGCCGTATTCGGACAACGGCAAGCCAGGGTCTAGGCAGCCCCGAATACTCCCTGGCGGTCTAAACCCTGGCCAGTCCGGTGGTGTCTTCTGTTGTCTCGGTCCGCTCCCCATCTTTGGCCAGGGCCGGTCGAAAGCGCAGCGTGACCCTGGTGCCCCGGTTTTCGATGGAACTGATCTCCACCTGTCCGTCGATCTCTTCGACCATCTTCTTGATCATGGCCATGCCCAGGCCGTAGCCCTTTTCCTTGGTGGAAAAGAAGGGGTTGAAGATGCGTTCGAGCATGACCTCGCTCATGCCCGCCCCCGTGTCCGAGACCGTGAGCGCGGCGTAGTCGTCCTGCATGGCCGTGCTGATCTCGATGCGGCCTCCGTGTTCCATGGCCTCGATGGAGTTCTTGATGAGGTTGACGAGGCACTGCTTGATCATCTCGGATTCGCCACGCACCTTGGGCAGGTTTGCGGCGGTGCTGACCCTGATCTCGATGCCGCGTGGGGCATAACCGATGGACATCAGTTCGGCGGTTTCGGTGGCGATGGCCGCAAGGTCGCAGGTGGCGTCGGTGTCCGGTTTGCCGGGCCGGGCAAAGTTGAGCACGCTGGTCAGCAGCCTGTCCAGACGGGCGGTTTCCTCGGCGATGATGACCAGCTTTTCGCGGTCCTTGTCTCCCAGGGTGGGCGATTTGAGCAGTGAGTTGGTGAATCCGCCGATGGCGAACAGCGGGTTGCGGATCTCGTGGGCCAGGTAGGTGGACATCTCGCCGATGATGGCCAGTTTTTCGGACTGCTGCTGTTGCCTTTCGCGACGGGTGCGGGCCGTGATGTCGCGGCGCATGACCATGATATGGGTCATGCGTCCCTGGGGGTTGAAGATGGGATAGGCGTAGACCCGGAAGTAGAGCAGGCGGCCGTTTTCGTCCACGCGGGTCAGCATGGCCTCGGAGGGTTCCTTGCTCAGGCGAGTGGTCAGGAAGGGGCATTTGGCATCGTATTGGGCGGGGCAGAATGCCCGCCCGTCTTCCAGGGTTTGGACCTCGGAGCAGGGCTTGCCCACGAGCTGGGCCTTGTCCTTGCCGGTGCGTTGCACAACGTTCTTGTTTACGTCCACCACCCGCCCTTCCTTGTCCAGGAGCATGACGTCCTCGCGCACCTCGTCGATGATGGCCTGCAACAGGGCCCGTTGCTGGCTCAGATCTCTTTGGCAGTGGCTGGAAACTTGAAGCATGTTGTGCAGTCCACACAGGAAGATGGCACCGACGTGGTCGATGAGGGAGACGGTGGAGGGCAGGTCTTGGCGCAGCTGGCGCAGCTTGGGGCCACTGCCCGTGAGTTCCACCACAAGATTGATTTCAGGGTGGGTGGTCAGCATCCGTGCACAGCTGTCGAAGGGCTTGATGCCTTGTTCGTGCATGTATTTCAGACGGGCTTCGTTGTTCCCGGCCTCGGCCACGGCCACCAGGGACATGGGAGGCATGAACTCCCGGTAGTGCTCGTTGGAGATGAAATCCAGGATCAGCATGAAGCCCGGGCCGGTGCCCAGGATGCCAATCTTGAACTCGTGATTCTCGTCATGCTCCCACAGGCAGTAAGTCTCGTTGGCAGGGGTGTGCGTGGCGGTCACGTGGGTCTCCTTGCGTGTCGGGACGTGTGTTGGATCGCGTCGCTTAAGATGTTTGCTCGGTGAAGAAGGTATTGAGTTGCGTCGAGAGTTCGATTTTTTTGCGTGCCGCCTCGGCCTTGTCGGCCATGATCATGTCCAATTGGCGCGTGTGGATGATCAGATAGCCCAAGGCGCGCAGGCGTTGTTCCATCATGGGTTGGCTGAAGCCTTCCACCCTTGCGCTGAGGGCGTCCCCGTGTAGCTTGACCCGGAAGTCCCGCTCCTGGAGCAGCTCGGCGATGAGCCTAGTGCGCAGAATCCTGCGGCTACGGTCCGCTGCGCCGCCGCGGAACTGGAACCTGGCGTAGTTCTCGGAGTCGCGCCGCCCCACCAGGGCCTCCACCCCGCAGAAGTGGAAGCCGAATCTCGATTGTAGGCTGGCGAAATTCCTGGAAATCATAAAATAGTTTTTCTGGGAATAGTGGGACGACATGGCCGGGTCCAGCGACGTGTTGACCGTGGCCTCGAACATCACCGAGAGAAAGCCCCTGGTGTTGATGGGCGGCGGGCCTTGCCAGGGCACGGCGTTCATCCCTTCCCAGATGGCGAGCATCGGAGTTGAGACGATGTCCTCCAGCTGCACGAATCGTCCGTTGATGATTTTGCGGAATCCGTCATCCAGGTTCAGCACCCAGAACTGCTTGGGGCCGTCGTGGTAGAGCTGCTTGGCCGCAGCCTGGGGAAAATCCCTGGCCTGTCCGAAGGAAAACATCTCGCGTACGGACTGCTCGTGGCAGAAACGGATGATGTCGTGCAGGCTCTTGCAGTTGCGGGGCCGGAAGTCCGTGGCGGCGTCCGGGTCCAGCAGGTGCAGGGGCAGGATGTGCTGCGCCGCACCTTCCAGGGAGGCGTGCACGGGGGTGCCCTGCATGGGACTTTGGGGACGGGGGTTTTCCTGGAGCAGGGATTCGACGCGTCCCGGATGAATCTTGCACGCATCGGCATCCAGGGTGACCAGGGTGCCGTTTTGCAGGGAACTCAGGGCTCCCTTGAGCCCGAACAGGGCGGGGACATGGAACTCCCTGGCGATATTGGCCAGATGCCCCGCTGCGCTGCCCATTTCCGAGATCACGCCGCTGGCCCTGGAGATCAGCGGCGCCCAGGACGGCAGGGCCTGCTTGACCACCAGGATTCCGCCAACCGGGAAGAGCAGCAGATCCGATTGGGTGAGGGCCGTAAAGATAGCGCCGTAGGCCTTGCCGGACGAGGCCGTGGAACCTCCTGTGAGCAGCGCAGGGCCGGTCTGCACGACGCAACCGACCTCGTGTTGTTCATCCGCCAGGCGATGTCCGGCCCGTGACCGCAGCAGGGTGCGGGACTGAAGCAGGATGATCCGTCCCGCACCGTCCAGGGCCCATTCGATGTCCTGGGGGGCGTTGAAGTGGTCGGCCAGGCGCAGGGCCAGGTTGGCCACGCGCTGTGCCTGCTCCGCTGTCAGGGAGGGCGTCGTGCAGCGTTGATCATCCATTTCCAGGATGCAGGTGCCCTCGTCTTCACGGCAGACGGTGCGGGTCTTCTTGCAGGCGATGATCTGTTCCAGCATCCTTGGAGGGGCATCGCGGTTGAAGCGGAACAGATCGACATCTGCGGCCCCATCCACTACGGCCTTGGGCAGGCCCCAGGTCGAGAACACGGTCACGTCCAGGTCCAGGGGGTCCAGGGCTCCGGAGGAATAGGCCACGCCGCCGGCCACGGCGTCGACCATGCGCATCACGCCGACGCACATGGCCACCTCCTCGTCGCGAATCCCCCGGTTGGCGCGATAAGTCATGGCCCTGCGTCCATATTTGGAGGCCACTACGGCCTTGTAGCTCAGCAGGACCTCGTCCCGGCTGACGTTGAGTTTGGATTTGTATTGCCCGGCGGAGGAGGCTCCGGCCGTGTCCTCGCCAAGGGCGCTGGAGCGCATGGCGACGCGCATCTTCGTCTGTCCGTCGTCGGCCAGGGCGTCCATGCAGCTCAGGATCTCCTCGGTCAGGTCATCGGGCAAAGGGGCCTGGATGATCAGCTGCTGGACCGAGGACGCCAGCTGAAAAAGTTCTTCCTCGTTCGTCTGATCGTTGTCCGTGTTGAGGTTGGCAGCCTGGATGCGGCGCAGGATCTCGGCTTTCAAGCCCTGATGATTCATGAAGCGATGATAGGCCACGGCGGTCGTCACGAAACCCCGGGGCGTAGGGATGCCCATGGTGTTTCCGGCCTCGGCGAGAAAGGCCATCTTAGCCCCGACCAGATTGACGTGTTCCCTCGTGATCGTGGACAGGTCGAGGGTCAGGGGGCCTGTTCCTGGTTCCCGCCGGGCATCGACGTAGGGCTGGATGCCGGCCTGGATGGCCTTGAATGGGGCCTCCAGGCTGTCGTATTTGCCCGGGTTCAGGGAGGTCAGGTGTTTGATGACCTGATACGTGGAGGTCGTCGCCCGGGTCGTGATCCTGCGCACGAAACGCATGTCGAACCTGGTCTCGCCGTGCAGGGCTTCCTCGATGTCGACCATGCATTCATGAACGTCCCGGTCACTGACCAGGAGCTGTTGGAAGTGATGGTAGCGTGATTTGAACTCGGTGCGCAGCGCCTGCTCATCCACGGCGGCCTTTTTTTGGGGTTTGAACAGGCTGCGAAGAAAGTTCCACATGGAGTCAGTGCCTCGTTGCCGCTCGGATGAGGCAGGGCCGGACGGGTCCGGCCCTGCCAGCTATCTCATCCGAGGGCGGTATTGTCTGAGAGGAAGGCTTAGACTTCCTTCTTGGCCCCGGCCTTCATGGCCAGGCCGAAACCTTCGAACAGGAAGAAGATCGCGTACCCCCACCAGAGGGTGTAGACCACATAGAAGACCAGGGAGAAGGTGAGCATGCCCATCTTGCTGGATGCGGATTCTGGCTCGACCTTGTAGAAGTTATATCCGACTTCCACACCCTTTGCCACGACCGTGGAGAGGAACTTGGCGTCCTTGAAACGCTTTTGGGTCTTCAGGGCCGTGTCCATGCTCTGGTAGAGCTTCCACCAGACAAACATGGCTTCCTTTTCCGGCATGCCGTAGCGATCGGCGAGGACCGACCCGTTGTTGTCGAACATGGACTGGGAGTCCCTAAGCGAGGCTCTTATGATCGCGCCCAAGTCCTCATTGATCGTCAGTCCCGCATCGCCCAGGGTGCAGGACAGGGAGTTGGCCGTGAACATCAGCTCCGCCCTGCGGGCCAGCTCCGGGCTGCTTTCCAGCACGGTGAATTCGATTCCCTTGCCGTCAAAGGCCTTGGCCTGCTCCTGCAGCTCCGGGATGTAAAGGGTCGAGCCCTTGGCGATGGAGTTGAACATCTTGTCCGCAGCTTCAAAGGCGTTCAGCCCGCCTTCGAAACTCGGCATGAACATGTAGGCGAACACGACCATGAAGCCGATGGCCATGGCAAGGCCCAGCCGAAAGTGCTTTTTGTCTCTGATCAGCATGATTAGTCCTCCCTCAGTTGACCGATCTTAAGTACGAACGTCCCGATGACCCAGACGGCGAAGATTCCCACTACGATGAAGAAACTCCAGTTGCCGATGCTGGTGAGAAGCCGTGAGGTGTCAGCCGACAGGGAGATGTACTTCATTTCCGTGAGCTTGCCGGGCAGGGCGAACAGGCGGTTGGCAAAACCGGCCAGGATGGCCGTGGCGTAAAAACCGCGGATGTAGATACCCTTGACCAGCTTGGTGGTCAGCGCGCCGATCTGGATGCCCAGCAAGGAACCGAGCAGCATGCCCATGGCCAGGGTGTAGAAGATGAAGCCGTAGACGGCGTACTGGGTGATGGAGGCATACCCGGCCGTGAAGATGATCTGCAGGATGTCCGTGCCCACGGTGGTGAAGGACGAGACGCCCAGCACGTAGACGAACACGGGGAAGGTCACGAATCCGCCGCCCACGCCCATGATGGCGGCCAGAAAACCGACCAGCGCGCCGGACAGGGCCACGAACAGGGCGGAGATCTTCTTGCCGCCGGGCACCAGGTCCTGGTCAAAGGTGATCATCGGGGGGATGTTGGCGGCCTGGAGCCTGGCGGGCAATCCCAGTTCGCTGGACGGGGCGCTGCCATGGGCGTCGCCGCCGGTGTCCTTGCCGCGCAGCTTCAGGAAGTCGATCATGGAGTAGATGCCCAGGAATCCGAGCAGCACCACATAGATGACGCTGATGAAGGTGTCGGAGAGCACCGGGTTGATCTCGTACAGGGCCCGGTTGATCAGCCCGCCACCGGTGACTCCACCGATGGACCCCGCCAGGAAGGCCACGGCCAGCCCCACGGAGACGTTGCCCAGCTTCTTGTGCACCGCGGTGCCCATGATGGCCTTGGCAAAGATGTGGAACAGGTCCGTGCCCACGGCAAGGATGCCCTTGATGCCCGCGCTCATCAGCGCCGGGGTGATGATGAACCCGCCTCCGGCACCGATGCAGCCGGTGATCAGACCGGCGCACAGTCCGATGAGGATCGAGACCAGGAAGACCTCCGGGGTGTAGAAGGCCGGGGTGTAGGCCTTTTTGCCCCCCAAAATCTCGGGCAGCGAACCGATGTCTCCCGCCATGGCCACGGAAAAGAGGATGGCCGGTACGGCCAGGCACAGTACCAGGATCATCCTTTTTCTGCTGCGCAGAATGCTCATGGAAACCTCATAGTCCCATTGGGCATGTGCCCGGGCGCCTTCCATGAGAAAGTTAAAAATAGTTCTCATTCTTGCTTCTCCTTGTTCTTTCGTTGTTTCAGTTCCATCGCAGAAGAATCCATCACGTCCTTGCGGGTGTGCGGGCATGTTTTGCCTGTTTCCCGTCCCTCCAGGAGAAGGACCTTTTCCCTGTGGGCGTCCTGGATGCGCCACAGCAGGGTGTCCAGGTCAACGGGCTTCAACAGGTAGCAGAAGGCCCCTCGCTCTAGCCCGGCCATGGCATCCTGCATATCCGCGTGAGCTGTGAGCATGATCACCGGGGTCAACGGGTAGCGGGCACGAAGCTCGCTCAGGGCGGCCAGACCGCCCATTCCCGGCATCCGTACGTCCAGGACCACGACGTCGAACTCCTGGTTTGGCGTCTGTTGCGCCATCCGGGTCAGGGCCTCTTCACCGGTGCCGACTCCCACGGCTGAGATCCCGCGCCGGGTGAGGCGTTTGATCAGCGTGGCGAGGAAATCGAGCTCGTCGTCTACGAACAGGACACGCACGGTGGTCTCCTCTTGTTTCTCCCTGCGGCTACGTTCAATCGCCGCGGCGCAGGGCGATGAGCTGGGCCTCGGCCTCGTCGATCCGCGCCGAGGCCTGTCCCTTGCGCATGGACGCCTCACTGATCTTTTGCATCAGGTCGTCCATCTCGCAGGGTTTGAGCAGATAGTCGAAGGCCCCTTCCTTCATCCCGTCGATGGCCGTTTCCACGGTCCCATGGCCGGTCAGCATGATCACTTCCACCAGGGGGTGGGAGGCCTTGATCCGCCTGAGGGTTTCGATGCCGTCCAGGCCCGGCATCTTGACATCCAGGATCACGACTTCCACGCCGGGGTTTTCAACCAGCACGTCCAGGCCGTCCTGGCCGGTGAAGGCTTTGAGGATCGTGATTCCCCGCTTGTCGAGTCGTTTGGCCAGCGTCTCCACGAAGGGTTGTTCATCGTCGATGAGCAGAACTCTGGTCATGGTGCATCTCCTTTCCGGTTCAGGCCGTCACGGCGTTTCGCCCTGAGAACAGCCGCGGTTGTCGCCGTTTGCCTCTGGCTTTTCCCCCCGGTTGGGCAAGGGGAGAACGATGGTGAATTTTGTGCCCTTGTCCACGGTGCTCTGCACCATGATGTCGCCGCCTATCTTGGTCACGATGCCGTAGCAGATGGACAGCCCGAGGCCGGTGCCGCGGCCCACGGGCTTGGTGGTGAAGAATGGATCGAAGATCCGTTGCAGGTTGGATTGGGGAATGCCGTGGCCCGTATCCTGAACCACCACATGGACGGTCTGGTCGACGACGTGGGAGGAGATGAACAGCTCGCCTCCATCCTTGTCCATGGCGTCCAGGGCGTTGTTGATCAGGTTCAGCAGGACTTGCTGGATTTCCGAGGGCGAGGCGCAGATGCCCGGAAGATCGAACTGCAGGTCCGAAGAGATGTGAACGTTGGCATAGCGGGCCCGCTGTGTGGACAGATCGATCATTTCCTCAATGATTTCATTGAGGTTGACGTCCTTGAGCGTGGAATCCGTCTTGCGCGCGAAGCTCAGTAGCTTGTGGGTGATCTCCTTGCAGCGTGTCCCCTGGGTCTTGATCTGCTCCAGGGACTTCGTGATTTCGGAGAAATTTTCATCGTTCAGGTTGGGCCCATCCGCCAATAGATCCGAGATCCAGCCCCCTTCCTCGACCATGATGGCCACGGGGTTGTTGATCTCATGGGCGATCCCGGCGGCCAGTTCGCCCACCGAGGCCAGCTTGCCGGCCTCGATGACCTGATCGTTGAGCAGCTCCTTTTCCCGGTCGGCCTGGCGGATGCGTTCCACCACCCGGCGCGAGCGCCACATGGCCACCATGAGGATGGCCACGCCGCCCAGCACAGAGACCGCAAACCCGAGGTTGCGGGTGTGATACATGCTTTTGAGGGCGTCGCTGGCGTCCTGGCGGTAGACCAGTGTCCATTCCCCGTCCTTGAGGGGCGTGGTCACGATGATCACCTCGTGGCCGTCGTTGGTCGAGCGGACGACGCTGACGGCCACGTGTTCAGACTTGTCCTTGGTCGTTTGGTCTGCCTGGGGCAGGGCCTGCTCGGCGATGATTTCCAGCACAGCCGGGATCTCGCCCTGGACATCCACCCGGGGCTTGGTCTGAAACTCTCCGTTCTTGCTGATGATGTAGGCCAAGCCGGTGCGGCCGATGCGGATGTTCTCCACCAGTTGGTTGAAGGCCACGAAGTCGATGGTCGCCCGCAGAATCCAATCCTTGCTTCCGGACTCCATGCGCACGGCCACGATGAAGTGCGGCACTCCCCGCAGTCCCAGAAAGACGTCACTGATGTAGACCTTGCGGCGCATGACTTCCTTGAACCACGGGGCGTTGGAATAGTCGGCACGCCCGAGCATGAAGGGCCCGGCATAGGCCTCCTGGATGCCGTCGCTGCGGATCAGGCCCAGGTCCACAAACATGCCCTGGTGATAGCCCTGCAAGGCCGACAACAGCTCCTGCAGTTCCTTGGTGTCGCGTAGCCGGTTGAAGGAAAAGGAGTTGGCCAGGACGCGGATCTCTGCCAGGCGCTCATTGAGGAAGCTGTCGATGATCTGCTTGTGCTTCTCGACCACTTCCTCCAGGTGCTCGATGACCTTGTTGCGGTAGGAGGTATGGAACTCATAGCCCATGATGCCCGAGATGAGGATCAGGGGAGTGAAGGAAACCAGCACCACGGACAGGATCATGGTCCGGGTGAGTTGCTTGTAGTAGGCTTGATCAAACATTGTCCGTTCCCCTGGGCGCGGACCCGGAATGCATCAGCAACTCGCGCACCACGCGCTTGAGTTCGTCCAGATCACCAGTTTTATCCACGCAGGCCGCGGCATTGGCCAGTCCCGGCGGCAGCGGCACGCTGTCCGTGTCGACCAGGGCGTGGAGGATGACCCTGGTTTCCCCTAGGGTGATCGAGGAGCAACGCTGGAGGTTGCAGACCTCCGGGTCCAGAATCAGCAGATCCACGGGGCGCGACGACGTGAAGATCGTCAGCAGATGTGCGCTGTCCTTGGCCTCGGTCACCCGGTAACCCTCTCGGAGCAATTCCCGAAACAGCAACTCGCGCACATGGGAATTGCGGTCCGTGATGACGATGTGAAAAGGTGCTGTGTCCATTGCCCATGCCTCCCGCTGGTCTGCACATGGGAAAAGGCAACGAACGTGCCAAGAGACAGGAATTTTAATAGGCTGGTATTGTTGAATTATATTTGAGGTAGCAGGAGAGGATGCGGCGTAGGTGTCAGGTTTTTTTACGATTCGTCAAAGCATTCGCATTGCCGGGCATGCCGGATGAGGACCCGGACATGGTTCGTTTCGGGTTGTGAAGGTCGGCTTCGCTCAGTTGTCTGCGCCGTTGTGGGAGATGGAGGCACCGACCTTGAGCCCGTATTTCTCGATGCGGGCGATGAGCGTGGGTCTGGAGATGCCAAGGAGTTTTGCCGCCTGGGTGCGGTTCCCTCCGGTCCTGGTCAGGGCCTCGGCAATGATCGCGGCCCCGATTTCGTCCATCAGGGCATCGAAGAGTCCGCCCCTGACCGGCGTGTCCATGGCCAGGCGCACCCAGTCGTGCAGGGTATTGCCTGAAGCCGGTCGCGAAAACTCGCGGCTGAATTCGCGATAATTACCCCGGCTTATTCCTTTCACATGCTGTAATCTTGTTTCTGTATGTGAAAGACCTATCCCTCACAAGTATTTCAGCAGCCCCCGGTCGGGGGTGTAGT
>JAHIUW010000021.1 GCA_018816865.1 Pseudomonadota bacterium | reverse complement strand
CTTCTTCCTCGTGGTCATGACGTTCTCCTGTGTTGAGGTTCCGGTGAAGTTTTGCAACTCCAACCGTACCCCAGCCAAGGACGGCATGACCACTTTCACTTTTGTGGCCAACTGTCAGGTGATAACCATCTCACTACACCTTGTTATCTACTTCGGGGCATCAGGCCGCGAACCGGGCGGATCTTGGCCGACCGGATGAAGCGGCCAGCCCCGGCTTCGCATTGCAACAAATCGGAAGAACGAATGTGGCAGAAATAAGCAATGCGCGGTCAGAACCCGTTCCATTTGACTGCCAGGGGGGAGGAAGGAGTCCAGAGGAGGTTCCGGGGGGAAAGGTCGCTTTGCGACCGTCCCCCCACATCTCCTCTGGTCCCGCCGAAGGCGTGCAAAGCGTTGAAAACGCACCGCTGGCAGCGTTGCTTCGGCACAAACAAACCCTCGCGTATGAAACATATACGCGTCGGCCTTGTTTGCACTTCACGCCTTGCCAGCAATGGTTTTGAACGCTTTGCAAAAGAGCGTTCGGTAATAAACACGGCGCCCCTGCATGGACCATCCATGCAGGGGCGTAGGGAAACAACTTCAATCTCTTCCAATCTCTCTTCGTCTCTCGGGACCCGGCGCAACAACTCGCCGCACCCCGCAGGGGTCATCTCAATTCATCGCAATTCATCGCAATTCATCTCAACAACGACTCAGTTGCCATGAATATAATTGGGCAGATTCAGAAAAAGATTCGTGGTGTACGTCATCATCTTGTCCATGATCCACGGAAAGGCGATCAACAGCGCCAGAAAGATCGAGACGATCTTTGGAATGAACGTCAACGTCATCTCCTGGATCTGGGTGGCCGCCTGCAGCACTGAAATAGTAATACCCACGACCAGCCCCACGCCCAGCATGGGCAGCGCGATCATCAGCGCCATCTCAATGGCCTGCTTGGCAAAACCGACAACAAATTCGGGGGTCATGGCAAATACTCCTCTGGGTCTGTGTTCAGAGAATAAAACTGTTAACCAGGGCGCCGGTAAGCAGGTTCCAGCCATCCACCATCACGAACAGCAACAGCTTGAACGGCATGGAGATCATGACCGGCGGCAGCATCATCATGCCCATGGCGAGCAAGATCGACGCCACCACCATGTCCAGGATCAAAAACGGGATATAGATCAGGAATCCAATGGTGAACCCGGTCTTCAGCTCGCTGATCACGAACGAGGCGATCAGGATCGGCGTGGGCACCTCTTCTTTGGAATGCGGTCTGTCCAGCTTGGCAATGGAATAGAAGATCGAGAGGTCCTTCTCGCGGGTGTGCTTGAACAGAAAGCCCCGCAACGGCACCTCGGCATTGCTGATGGCCTGCCGGAAACCGATCTCCTCCCTCAGATAGGGCTGGAGCGCGGTGTCGTTGATGGCCGTGCCCACGGGCAGCATGATGATGCCCGTCATGAACAGGGCCAGGGCCGCCAGGATCTGGGTCGGGGGCATCTGGTTGGTGCCCATGGCCTGCCGCAGGAAGGAAAAGACGATGATGATGCGCGTGAACGAGGTGGCCGTGAGCACGATGGCCGGGGCCACCGAAAGCACGGTCATCAGGAACAGGATTTCCAGCAGCACCGAGATCTTCTCGGGCTCGGTCTGGCCGCCGGAAAGTGTCAGCTGCAGATTGGGCAGGGAGTCCTGGGCCAGGGCAAAGCCCGCGAACAGGGCCAGCAGCCCCAGGCTAAGAAGTGCCGTCCTCGGTGCGAGCCTTGTCCAGGCTCTTGGTGAAATCAGCTTGTGAATCATCGTCATGTTTGGATTCCGTCTCGGTCAGCAGGTTGATGCTGGTCTCAGTCACCCCCAGCACCATCCGCTTATTCAAGAACCGGACCACGACGATTTGTTTCTTGGGTCCCAGGGCCAGATGGCCCTCCAGCTTCAACTCGTTGCGGGTCAGAACCCCAAGCCCTGCGCGGTGTCCGTAGCGTTTCAGGACCCAGAACCCGGCAAAAATAAAGGCCAGCATCAGGCACAGCACACCTGCCACTTTCAAGGTCTCGTTGCCCAGGCTTGGCATGGGTGGCAGATCCTTGACGGTGGCCTCGGCCTGCTGCGCCAGACAGATGGCGGGCGTGAGCAGACAGAGTGCGGCGGCGCACCCGGAGCGGACGGCCCGGACAAGACGATGAATGACCATGGCCACCTCTAGGCGAGCTGCTTGACGCGCTCGATGGGGCTGATGATGTCCGTCAGACGCACGCCGAACTTCTCGTTGATGACCACGGCCTCGCCGCGCGCCACCAGCTTGCCGTTGACGTAGATCTCCAGCGGTTCGCCCGCCAGCTTGTTCAATTCGATGACCGAGCCCTGACCCAGCTGCAACAGCTCGTTGATCAACAGCTTGGTGCGCCCCAGCTCCGCGGACACGTCCAGCGGGATGTCCAGGATGAAATCCAGGTCGCGCTTGGTGCCGTCGGGCCGCGGGGCCCTGGCCTCGTCGGTCAGATCCTTGAACATGGCGTCGGTGCTCTGCGAGGC
Organism: Pseudomonadota bacterium; assembly: GCA_018816865.1. GTDB lineage: Bacteria > Desulfobacterota > Desulfovibrionia > Desulfovibrionales > Desulfovibrionaceae > Desulfovibrio_Q. Next base: position 8,597 of record JAHIUW010000021.1, on the reverse strand, counting down.
CAGGGCGTTCTGGGTCTTCTCCTTGTGGATGGAGACCTCTTCCTCGCTGGCCAGGGCCGCAGCCCATTCCGCAGCCAGGGCGTCGTCGTCGGCCCCGCCGTCATCGGCTCCGCCCTTGTCGGCCCCACTGTCGCCGCCCATCATGGCCGCGGCTTCGGCCGCGGCGTCGTCGTCGCCGCTTTCCTCAAGCGCGGAGGCCCACTCGGCAGCCAGGGCATCCTGATCTTTCTCTTCAGACATTATCGATCCCCTTTCGTTAGGGTTCTCACATGTTGCCTGTGTCGCCTACTGGACGACCAGTTCCGTAAAATAGACCCTGAGCACGTTGGAGCCGCCCACGATCTGGTTCAAGCGTTTGACGATTTCGTCCTTCAAGCCCAGCTTGTTCTCGATGGACGACAGGTCAGCAAAGGTCTTGCTGGATAAGAGCAGGATCACGGCGTCGCGCACCTTGGGCTCGTTCTTGGACAGCTTGTCGGCGGCCTCCTGGTCACGAAGCTCCACATCCAGGGTCAGCTTCAGATAGCGCCGTCCCAGGGGATCGGCCAGGTTGACCACGAACGTCGGCAGGGTCACCAGCACGGTGTCCTGGGGCTCGCCCTGGTCGCCGGCGGCCAGGGGGTCCACCGGTGCACCGTCAGCGGGCGCCTCGGTCTTTTGGGTTCCCATGCCCAGCATGCCCATGATCTTGTCCTTGAACATGAAGGCTCCGCCACCGATCAGGGCCAGAATCACCACGGCGATTATGATCCACTTCAGCTTGCCGCCTTTCTTCTGTTCATCCTTGGGGGCTTCCAATTGTTCATCGGCCACGATCGACTCCTTCGGTGTTATTGGCTCATCTGACGTAGGCCCCGAGCCACGGGGTCGTCTTCAGTAAAATTTCCACTCGCCGGTTCTGGGCCCGGCCCAGGTCCGTGGTGTTGTCGGCCAGGGCCCAGTGCGGGCCATACCCGGACACGGAAAAGCGTTCATCACGCACGCCCATTTCCAGAAAGAAACTCAGCACGGACAAGGCCCGTTCCCCGGAGAGGAGATAGTTGGCCTCGGAACCCCCGCCCACGGCGTCACTGTAGCCCGAGACGTTGATCGGGGCGTCCATGAAGCCTAGGACCTCCGCCACCACCGAGAGCAACTGCTTGGCCGCCGGGTTCAGTTCCGAGCCCCCGGAGGGGAACAACAGCTTGTCGCTCAGGACCAGGGCCACGCCTTCGGGCCGCTGCAAGACCTGCAAATTCTCCATCAGCGTGCTGCGGCTGATCTCCGGCGGAATCACATCGTCCGGGAAGAGCATGTCCTTCAGACGCTGCTGCTTATCCAGGATCTCCCAGGGCTTTTCCAGGGCCTGGATGATCATCTTCATCCGCTGAGGGATGCGGCCGGCGCTGCGCGAGCTCATCTGCCCCAGGTCATCCGCAAAGAAGGTGATCTTGGTCACGACGCTCTTGTCCATGGACGACATACTGAGCAGCAGCACGAAAAACGTCAACAGCAGGGTCACCAGATCCCCGAAGGTCACCAGCCAGCCGTCTCCCGCCACCCCGGCGCTCTGTTTCTTCTTGCGTGCCAAGCCCGTGCTCCCTAGTGCTTCCGCGGCCTCTGCCGTTCCTCGAACCGGAAGATGAAATCATTGTACTTGAAATCGCCTTCTTTTTCCTTGTCGCGCATCATGCCCAGACGGTCGATCCACTGGGCGTTGCGCTTGTCCAGGATGATGTCCACCCGGCGGTTGCTTCTGCGGTCCTTGGCCGTCCTCGAACCGGCGCGGGGGTGGAATCGCCCGAAGGCCTCGACCCGCAACAGGTCGGGCTCCATGCCCGCATCCAGCAGGAAGCGATAGACCGTCATCACCCGGTAGAAGGACAACTTCCAGGACGAATCCATCCTCAATTCCTTGTCCTCCACCCGAAACGAGGTGCCTTCCTCGTCGCGCAGGCTGGAGGTGTGCCCGGCCAGAAGCAGCGGCACCTGGACCTGCAGGAACACCGGCAGCGCGGCCTCCAGAATCTGTTTGCCCTTGAGACGGAACTCGTACCCGCCGGGCTCAAAGAGCACGTCGTCGGGGATAGAGAAGACCTGCACAAACTTGTTGGATGCAAAGTCCAGATCCTTCTCCACATCCTCCCAGATCATTTCCCGCAGGGGCTCCAGATCGTTGACGCTGTCCAACTCCAGGGGGCCGGGCTCCACGGTGATCTTGCGATCCCTCTGAGAAAGAACCTCGATGCTGTTCTTGCCGACACCAAAGGTGCCGATGATCGACCCAAGAACCACCATCTTGCGGCGCTCATCCATGACGCTCATGGAGACCAGCAGCACGAAGAAGGTCAGCATCAGGGTCATCATGTCCGAAAAGGTCACCAGCCAAGCTGGCTGTCCCTCGGGCTTTTTGACCTTTTCCTTTCTCGCCATGCGTGTGCTCCCGCGCCCCGGCTAGGCGACTTCCTGCTTCCTGTCCCTGGGCGCCAGGAAGCTGGAGAGCTTCTCTTCAATGATTCTGGGGTTTTCACCCTTGGAAATGGACAGGATGCCCTGCATCACCATCTCCTTGAGCAGCACCTCTTCCTTGCTCCTGGCCTTGAGCTTGCCCGCCATGGGGTTGAACACCAGGTTGGCCAGGACAGCCCCGTAAAACGTGGTAATCAGGGCCACGGCCATGGCCGGGCCGATGGAGCTGGGGTCATCCATGGTCTGGAGCATCTGCACCAGACCAATGACGGTGCCGATCATGCCCATGGCCGGGGCGTACATCCCGAGGGTGGCCGAAATCTCGGCGCCAATCTCGTGGCGCGATTCCAGATAGGCGATCTCCGTCTCCAGGATCTCCTGAATGGTCTGCGGTTCCAGACCGTCCACCGTGAGCTGCAGGCCCTTGCGCAGGTAAAAATCGTCCAGCTGCTTGATCACCGGCTCCAGCGACAGGATGCCCTCGCGCCGGGCGCGGTTGGCGTAGTCCATGAACCGCTCGATGATGTCGGCCGGGCTCTCCAGGGAGGAGAAGAAGGTCTTTTTCAAGACACTCACGGCTCCCAGGATCTTGTCCAGGGGATAGTTGACCATGGTCGCACCAACGGTGCCGCCGATGACGATCAGCAGGGAAGGCACGGAAATGAAGACCACGGGACTGCCGCCAGTCACAATGGCTGCAAACACAAGCCCCAGGGAGAGCACGAGTCCGATGATGGTTGCTAAATCCATGGATGATCCCTCAAAGCTCCTGTTAGGTGCGTACGGGCCTGGTGCCGAAGATGCGCGTACCAACGCGCACCAGGGAGGCCCCTTCCCTGACGGCCTGCGTGAAGTCGTCGGTCATGCCCATGGACAGGACCGGGAGCTTCATCCCCAGACGAACTTCTAGCCCGTCCCGCAGTTCGCGCAAACGGGCGAACAACGGACGGCGCTCTTCAGGATCGAGATCGAACGGCGGGAGAAGCATGAGTCCGGTGAGATTCATGCTCCCCATCCGGACCAGCTCACAGGCCAGTTCCGGAAGGTCTTGTTCGGCGACTCCTGCCTTCTGGCTTTCCAGTGCCAGATTGACCTCGATCAACACGTCCTGTCTGGGGGCGCAGGCTGCCGACAATCGTTTATGCAAGGCTTGGGCCAATTTAAGTGCATCGATGGTGTGCAGCAGGGCGAAGCGACCGGGCACGAACTTGGCCTTGTTGCTCTGCAGCTTGCCCGTGAAATGCCAGATCAGATCCAGATGGGCCAGTTCGTCCTGCTTGGCCAGGGCCTCTTGGATATAGTTCTCGCCGAAGTGGCGTTGCCCGCCCAGAGCCGCTTCCGCCAAGGCCTGCGCGGGCTGGTACTTGGAGATGGCCACCAGGGTCACGTCCTCGGGGGCCCGACCCGAAGCCCTGGCCGCTGCGGCGATCATCTCTCTGGTTTCGGCCAATTGATCACGGATGGCCTGCCCATCCAGCTTGCCTTGCATCGCCTGCTCCTTGGTTGCCCTGGGGCCACGCCTCTCGCCTCACAGGGGCAAATTGCACCCCCTGGCGACGATCCGGCGTCAAAAAACCAGCATTTCCGGGTAGATCATGCCGGGCAGATCCTTGAGCCCCAAAACGCCTTTCTTTCGATCCTTGTATAATGACAACGCATGGGCTTCCCGGCCTGGGATGACAGGGAGCCGGACAACCCGCCCTGGCGGGGTCGGCAGGCGCCACGCACGGGACCCCGGAAGGTCCTAAAGGCCCAGGCCGATGGTACGCAGGAAGCCGGGGTCTTCGGTCCAATCGCGGCGAACCTTGACCCACATCTCCAGATGCACCTTGGCATCGAGCAGCTGCTTCAGTTCCAGGCGGGCCGAACGGCCAACCTCCTTCAGATTCTGGCCGCCCTTGCCGATAACCATGGCCTTGTGGTTGTCGCGGGCCACCCAGATCAGCGCCCCGATGCGAATCAATCCGCTCTCGTCCTCTTCCCACTGCTCGATCTCCACGGCCGTGGAATAGGGCAGTTCCTGCTCCAGGCCAATGAACAGCTTCTCGCGGATGGTTTCGGCGGCCATGAAGCGCAGCGGCACCGTGGACACCTGGTCCTCGGGGAACATGGGCGCACCCAGGGCCAGATGCTTCTTGATCGTGGCCAGCAGATCATCCAGGCCCGTGCCCTTGGACGCGGAGATGGGGATGATCCCGGCCTCGGGCCACAAGGCCCCCAGGACCTGCATCAGGGGCAACAGGGCGGCCTTGTCCTTGACCAGGTCGATCTTGTTCAGGGCCACATACACGGGCTTCGTGGTATTCTGGATGCCTTTGACAATGGGCTCCATCTCGCGTTCCAGGAGGTACGGCTTACGCGCATAGAGATTCGCGTCGGCCATGACCACGATGCAGTCCGCGGCCTCCACACCGGCCCAGGCCGATTGCAGCATAAAGCGATTCATGCGCCCACGCAGGCGGTGCACCCCGGGGGTGTCCAGAAAGACGATCTGACTGTCGTCGTCGGTCAGGATGCCGGTAATCTGGTTGCGGGTGGTCTGCGGCTTGGAGGTCACGATGGCCAATTTCTGCCCCAGCAGTTTATTGAGCAAAGTGGACTTTCCGGCATTGGGCGGCCCAAGGAGCACCACGGTTCCAAACTTGAAATTTTCTGCGCTGGTTTCCATATTTGTATCCATTTTCTTAATTATTAATCCAGTTTATATAACTTTTGGCGCGTCGGGTTGACTCGCCTCCCGGATGCTATACCCTATACTCTCGTGCCTCGGCGCGGAAAAGTCCACCAATTCATCCCGAAAAGCAAGGCTTGCCTTGAGACCCCCCATCAGCTACGGACCGTCACAATATGAGCAAAAATCTGATTATCGTTGAGTCTCCCGCCAAGGTGAAGACCATCAAGAAGTTCCTGGGCCGCGATTATGCAGTCGAGGCGTCCGTGGGCCACGTACGCGACCTGCCCCCCAAGGCGCTGGGCGTGAACGAGGAGACCTTCGAACCCGAGTACCGCGTCATCGGCGGCAAGGAAAAGATCGTGGCCCGCCTGCTGGATGCCGCGGCCAAGGCCGAGTGCGTCTATCTGGCCCCTGACCCGGACCGCGAGGGCGAGGCCATCGCCTGGCACGTGGCCGAATTGATCAAGGGCAAGAACCAGAATCTGCACCGCATCCAGTTCAACGAGATCACGGCACGGGCCGTGCGCGAGGCTCTGGAGCACCCGCGCGAGCTGAACGAGGATCTGTTCAACTCGCAACAGGCCAGGCGCGTGCTGGACCGGCTGGTGGGCTACAAAGTCTCGCCCCTGCTCTGGAAAAAGGTCAAGAGCGGCATCTCCGCCGGACGTGTGCAGTCCGTGGCGCTGCGGCTGATCGTGGACCGCGAGAAGGAACGCCTGGCGTTCGTGCCCGAGGAATACTGGGTGCTCAAGGCATCCCTGGCGGGCGAGAACCCGCCGCCGTTCTGGGTCGATCTGGCCAAGGTCGCTGGCAAGAAGGCCGTGGTGGGCAATGCCGACCAGGCCCAGGCCGTCGAAACCACCGTGCACGAGAACGCCTTCACGGTGCAGACCGTGGCCGAGAAGGAGCGCAAGCGCAGCCCCGCGCCGCCGTATATCACCTCCACCCTGCAGCAGGACGCCAACCGCCGCCTGGGCTACTCGGCCAAGAAGACCATGAGCGCGGCCCAGCGCCTGTACGAAGGTGTCGAGCTGGGCGCCCGGGGCACCACCGCGCTGATCACCTACATGCGTACCGACTCGGTGCGCATCGCCGACGACGCCCGCGACACGGCCCGGGAATTCATCCTGGAGCAGTACGGCGAAGAGTTCTACCCGTCCAAGGCCCGGGTCTTCAAGACCAAGTCCTCGGCCCAGGACGCGCATGAGGCCATCCGCCCCGTCGACGTGACCATCACCCCCGAGGAAGTGCAGGCCAGCCTGCCCTCCGACCAGTACCAGCTGTACAAGCTCATCTGGCGGCGGTTCGTGGCCTCGCAGATGGCCATGGCCAAGTTTTGGGACACCACCGTGGACGTGGCCGCGGGCAACACCCTGTGGCGCGCCAAGGGCGAACGCCTACTGTTTTTGGGCTTCCTCAAGGTCTTCGACCAGACCGAAGAGGGCGAGACCAACGAACTGCCCAAGCTGACCGAGGGCCAGGAACTGTCCCTGGCCGAATTCAGCAAGGAACAAAAATTCACTCAGCCACCGCCGCGCTACTCCGAGGCCTCGCTGGTCAAGGAGCTGGAGGAAAAGGGCATCGGACGCCCGTCCACCTATGCCGCCATCATCTCCACCATCCTGGGCCGTGAATACGTGGAACAGCAGAACAAGCGCTTCGCGCCCACGGACCTGGGCACCGTGGTCAGCGACCTGTTGAGCGAGCATTTCGTGACCCTGATGGACGTGGGCTTCACCGCGACCATGGAGCAGGGGCTGGACGCCGTGGCCGAGGGCAAAGAGGACTGGATCAAGCTGCTCTCGGGCTTCACCAAGGACTTCTATCCCACCCTGGAAGAGGCGCGCACCAACATGAAGCGCGTCAAGGCCGGGCTGGACACGAACATCGCCTGCGAGGTCTGTGGCAAGCCCATGGTCATCAAGTTCGGCCGGGCCGGGACCTTCATGGCCTGTTCGGCCTACCCGGACTGCAAGAGCACCAAGAACTTCACCCGCAACGAGCAGGGCCAGATCGAGATCGTGGAGCACACCCGCGCCGAGCCCGAAAAGACCGGGCGCGCCTGCCCGGACTGCGGCGGGGACCTGGTGATCAAGCACGCCCGCACCGGCAGCCGGTTCATCGCCTGCAACAACTACCCGGACTGCACCTACGCCGAGCCGTTCTCCACGGGGGTCAAATGCCCCAAGTGCGAGCAGGGTGAATTGGTGGAAAAGTCTTCACGCCGGGGCAAGATCTTCTTTTCCTGCAACCGCTACCCGGACTGCGACTACGCCCTGTGGAACAAGCCCGTGGAAAAGCCGTGCCCGGAATGCGGTTCGCCCATCCTGGAGCTGAAGACCACCCGGGTCAAAGGCAAGCATTTGGGCTGCCCCAATAAGAAGTGCAAGTATACTGAGGACCTCGACCTTAGCGAAAATGAGGACTAGCCCGGGCGTTGAAATTCCCGCGATGGCGGTGTTGCTGCGGCAAAACCAAACTCTCGCGTATTATTCATACGCGTCGATCTTGGTTTCCCCTTGCGCCTACCCCTCGCGGTTTTTGAACGCCCTTCAAAAGGCACAATGAGAACAGCGCCTGAACACCCCTTTGGCCTAGGCCGGAGCTGTATCAAAAAATCAAAAAGGCAGGAGTACCATGATTGGTACTCCTGCTTTTTCTTTGTCTCAAAATAGGAGTAGAGGGCATAATTATAAAAGAAAAGCCATAATAAAAATTATTCATTAACTCAAACAACTAGGCCTTAAACATGCGTAGCATAGCAATTTTATTCGGATACATCATTATAGCATCTGTTGCGCTTCACGCTATGATGGCGATTACTCATGAAAAATGGGCAGTCTATCTCTTCTTTGTTGCCTTCCTGTTTGGATGGTTTCTGACTCTCGGAGTAATGATTGAAGAAAATAAACACAGATCAATTAACGACAAAATAAAATATGGAGTGAAGTTTGGGCTACAGTTCCTGCGAGATTGGGCAATGGGAATGGGAATAATACTTGGGATAGCACTCATTTTAGCCATATTCAGTTTTTGAAATTTCTCCCCACTGCCTTCCAAATCAAAGCATCGAGCCACGGAGGGTACCAGCCCACCTCATCGGGCCATGAGCCACGGCAAAGGGCGGACCAAGGCCGCCCAAAGCAAGTGACCAGGCCCCTTACGACCCAATACATCTTGAAGGACAGAGTAAGGTAAAAGCTATATCTGGCGAGGCCTGATAGGCATTTTCGACGACTATAGGGGGGAGGGCGGAGTCCAGAGGGTGTTCCGGGGGGAAAGCGGGCTTTGCACGCCCCCCCCCCCCCACACCCTTTGGTCCGAGCGAAGCGGACTGAAGCCGGTCGCGAAAACTCGCGGCTGAATTCGCGATAATTACCCCGGCTTATTCCTTTCACATGCTGTAATCTTGTTTCTGTATGTGAAAGACCTATCCCTCACAAGTATTTCAGCAGCCCCCGGTCGGGGGTGTAGT
>JAHIUW010000020.1 GCA_018816865.1 Pseudomonadota bacterium | reverse complement strand
CATTGCAACCTCCTGTCGCACCCAATGGGTGCAAAAACTCATTCAGGAAAAGCAAGTCCAATATACCGGTATCATTGATTTATTTCAACCACAAAATGTTTCAAAACTGTATATTCAATGCAACTTTTTCACGGATTTAGGTTTCATATAAATATCGTCCAGATAGAGCTGAACTTGTGATTGATGATAAATTTGAGTTGGCCATGAAACATCTCCTTACTTTATACATCCCACATTATACATTTATGCGTGATTATTCAAAAATTTCAAATAATGTCCTGCGTATCTCATATGAGTCATTGTTTTCTAATCCTTATGATGTGTTACGCATTTTGTTTCAGTGGTTAAATTTTCCTATCTCGACAAAAAACATAGAGAAAGCAATGGATTTTTCGTCTCAACAACAGGTAAGGATTGAGGAAGCTAAATCAGGAAATGCAATTCATGTTCGTAAAGGCCATGCTTTTACAGGTAGTTTTGTTCGTAGTGGAAAGATTGGACAATGGAAAGACCACTTTTTACATAAGGAAGTTGAGATGCTTGCTCGTCTGTTACTAAAATACAATATTGATCTTGATGAATTCGTTTGCGAATAAGTGCGAAAATCCGACCTTGTATGATTATAAGTGCGTTGTTTTCGCATCAGCTAGATTTTTGTCGCTCATCACCTGTTTAAGTGCCCCGCAGGTCTACAGAGATAATACTTACCTGATATTGCCTGTACAGAGATAGTATTCACCTGACACTGCCGCTCTTGGCGGGGTGATTTTTAGGCGGCGTTTTTGGTGTTCTTTTTCTTGGTCTTTTTATCTTTGGGCAGACCATTCAGGAAGGCCTAGTTCGGAGTCGTGCCGTTCATGTGCCGACCCTGATGGGTGCGCTTATGGTGGTTACTGGCGCAGATACCCATCCAGATCGATCTGTATTTCCTTTAGTGACTCGTACCATTCCTGGTGGCCTTTGATGGGGGAGTGCTCGCCCAGAAGCGTCCTGCGCAGTCGTTCCACAAAGCCTTTGCTCGGCAATCTGCGTGCCTTTTGGGTGCGGTGCTCGGTGCCTTCCAGCTGTTGGAAAAGCACGTACGGGTGCCCATCCGGCCTGCCACAATACTCACGCCCGTTGTCCGAAAGGACTTTCGTGACACGAGCAGCGTAGGCCTCGAAGTTCGGCAGCACGTCCTCGTTGAGCACATGTACCGCCTGACGGACAGCTTCCCAGAATTACTGCTTTTTGTGGAGAGGATTGCAGGGGGTGATAGCGTGTGAAAAAAAGGGTTAGAGGCACCTCCCCCGCCCCGCGAGTAGCGGGGTGAGTCTGGCCTGTTTCGAGGTCCTAGACAGGATGAAGCGATACTCCTCCCTGGATGGAAGGGGATTCTGTTCGCGGGCCATCATGATGTCCGCCCGTTGCTGTTCGGTGGCGGCCTCCTCCCAGGCGTTGGTCCGCGGATTGTACATTTTGATGATCCGTGCGGGCACCCCAGCGATGATGCTGAAGGGTGGAACATCCCGGTTGATCACGGCATTTGCGGCAACCACGCTGCCACGCCCGATGACGATGTTGCCCGTGACCACGGCGTGGATGCCCAGCCAGCAGTTTTCTTCGACCACGACCCGCCCTGCGGTGAAGCCCTGCTCGCTGTAGGGGCGGGTGATGTTCTCCACCACATGGTCGGCGTCGGAGACGAAGACCTGCGGGCCGAACAGGCAATGATCGCCGATCTCCAGATACCCTCCGGCTGAAACGAACGACTGGCGTCCGATGAGGACGTTATGGCCAATGATTAGGCGAAGCTGGTCGTCTCTGTCGCAGACGTTGAGCCAGCAGTTGTCGGCAACCACGCTGCCTGGGCCAATTCGAGTGTTGGCAAGCCCAAGTACTTGGACGTTGTCCCCGAAACTGACGTCGGGGAACCGGGCCTCCAGCGGGGTCGGATTGTGTGGAGTGGAATTCATGGTTTATCCGTTTTCCTGGTCGTTGGCTGCGGCCTGTCCGTCATGCCGTCAGGCATAATTGAAATACTCGAGTGTGGGTCCAAAGGCGGTGTTCAACGCCACGATGGTTTCCGGGGCCAATTTTTCCTTGTAGTCCCCGGGGACCATTTTCCTTTTGTGGCGATGGACATCCTCGGGGACGATTTTGAATTCATCTCTGAATTTGTTGAGGCAGTGCGCGAACAGGAGGCGGATGTCCTCCTGCGGTGCGAGGTGCTTGAAGCTCATGAGATACTGCATGAGCCAGCGGTCGTAGTGCAGGACCATGTCCTCATACTTGACCAGGTTGCAACGGGAGAGGCTGCGGTGCAGCTCGATGACGGATTCGTATCTCTTCTTCCAGGCCTGCGTGTAGCTAAGGACGAAGTTGTCGATCCCGTCGGCAAGCCATTGTTTTCTTTGCTGCTCCCCTGGATCGAAGACATCCTTGATGATGGGGTGGCTGTAGACCGAGGAAAAGAAGAGGGAGGTGATGACGTCCCTGGGGTCTCTGGCGTGAAAGACGATGGAGTGCTCATCTGGTGCGTCGGGCAGATTCGGGAGTGCCTCCCCCATGCGGATGGGTCCGAAAACGGCGCACTCGTCATGGGTTGCGATGACCGTTTTCCAGCTGTTCCTCCTGATTTCGTCCGCAAAGTGGTCGCCGTTGATCGAGCAGGAGTTGACTCCCAAAAATGTGGCGATTTCGGCGTTCAGCTTGTGGATGAACATGGAGGCCGCTTTATGGAGCGTGTACACGAGGACTTTTTTCATCATGCATCCGATGGACTGAAATTGTTAAGGGTTCTTATGCCCGCAACGGGGTTGCGCTTGGCCGTGGCCCTGACCGAGGGCGAAGTGGCCCAGGGCCCTAGCCATTCGGCCAAGTTGGCAGCCCCTATTCGTGGTGATCAAAAGTGCCAAACCCGTTGTCCAGGCAGAGTCTGTCCTTGGCGGCGAGCATCAGGTCCGAGGCGACCATCTCGCGGACCATGTCCTCGAAGCTGATCCGGGGCTCCCAGCCAAGTTCCCGGCGGGCCTTGCCGGGGTCGCCGAGCAGAGTCTCCACTTCCGTGGGCCGGTAGTAGCGCGGATCGACCTCGATGATCGGGGTGCCTGGCTTCGGCGCCCGGACCTGGATGGTGGCCCTGGTCAGTTCCTGGAAGCGGGCCTCGTCGATGTTGCCGATGAGACCGACCTCCGCCTCGCCTTTACCCCGCCAGTCGATGGACAGGCCCATGAATCCGGCTGCGGTCTCCACCAGCTGGCGCACGGAATATTGACGGCCCGTGGCGATGACATAGTCCTTGGGTTGTTCCTGTTGTAGCATCAGCCACTGCATCTCCACATAGTCCTTGGCGTGGCCCCAGTCGCGTTTGGCGTCCATGTTGCCCAGAAAGATCTTGGGCTGCAGGCCGAGCATGATCCTGGTCAGGGCGCGTGTGATCTTGCGGCTGACAAAGGTCTCGCCCCGCACCGGGGACTCATGGTTGAACAGGATGCCATTGCAGCCGTAAATGCCATACGCCTCGCGGTAGTTGACCGTTATCCAGTAAGCGTAGAGCTTGGCCACGGCATAGGGGGAGCGCGGATAGAAAGGGGTCTTTTCGGTCTGGGGTGTCTCCTGGACCAGTCCGTAGAGCTCCGAGGTCGAGGCCTGATAGAACTTGGTCTTCTTTTCCAGGCCCAGGATGCGGATGGCCTCCAGGATCCTCAGGGCGCCGATGCCCACGGTGTCCGCCGTGTATTCGGGCGTCTCGAAGGAGACCTTGACGTGGCTCTGGGCCCCCAGATTGTAGACTTCGTCCGGCTGGACGGCCTGCATGATTCGGATGATGTTGGTCGAATCGGTCAGGTCCCCGTAGTGCAGGATGAACCGCAGGTTGTCGACGTGCGGGTCCTGATACAGGTGGTCGATGCGGTCAGTATTGAAGGACGAGGCGCGGCGGATGACGCCGTGGACCTCGTAGCCCTTGTTCAGGAGGAGTTCGGCGAGGTACGCGCCGTCCTGGCCCGTCACTCCCGTGATCAATGCTTTTTTCATGGAGCCTTCCTTTGCTCTTCGTCGTCGAGTTTGCCCTAAAGTGAGGTTGGAAGCTATTGCCGTCTTTCGCTACAGCGTCACCAACCGCCGCAATCTTGTTGGCCTGATGTCTGCCCTCTTCTTGGGAGGCTCTCCATGCCGCGGGGCGTTCCCGTGGGCCGCGAATCCGAAATCTCCGTGCTTGTCCACTCTTTCAGCAGCGTGAAGCCACCAGAGGCGGATGGGTGGTTCACGAAGGCCGTACGGTTGAAGTGGATCAGGCCCATCCCTCGGGTGGAAGATTAATGGCCGCCTAATTGTTTTTGCAAGTTGCATTCCGATTGTCGGGTGCGGTTTTGCAGGGGGAGCGGGCATGGGCTCGGACGGGGCATCACTCCTTCGCTATTGGTTCCGCTGCGCTGGAGCGCCGCTGGATCTCAAGGTGCCGGAATTCCCGATGCCAGGTCTCCAGAAGGGCATCGAGTCCGGGGTGCTTGGCCTCGACGTAGATCCTCGACGTGGCCTGGCGCTTGCGCTTGAGCGCCAGATGTTCCTCGCTGCTGCTGTAGTCGTGGTGCAGGACAGGACCCGGTGTGTAGATCATCCGCTCCGGCTGGCCGTATCGAGCCAACAGGCGGCAGGAAAGCTCCACCCCTCCGTGGCCGAAGAAGATGGCCTCGTCCCAGCCGCCCACCTCGCGGAAGGCCTCTGTCAGGATGCTGACATTGCCTTCAAGGTCGCAGAAGCGGGGAAAGGGGGCGTCACCCAGGTAGTAGTGCCCGGCATAGCGGTTCAGGGGCGAGTCCGTGCGGGGGCGGTACACCCCCCGGGCCATGAGCAGGTCGAAGCGGTCGTGCTCGCGCAGATGGGCGGCCACAAGGTCGGGCTCGGGCAGGCCGTCGTCCTCCAGGAAAAGCAGCAGCGGTGCGTGGGCCAGGACGGAGCCGAAGTTGCGGGCGAAATAGGCCCCGGTGTTGGACTTCAGGCGTGCGAGCGCGTCTGCGTGGGGATACAGCTGCGGGGCAAAGCCGTTGTCGGAGCCATTGTCCACCAGGATGATTTCGATGTTGCGGCCTTCATCGCGCAGGGCTTGGCGCTGGGCCTGCAGGGAGAGGAAGGTCTGCAGGGCGCGTTCGTCCGGTTTCCAGGTGATGACCACCACGGAGATGGCCGGTGTCTGGGATGGCCGGTTGCTCCAGTAGGTTTTCAGCGCTGCGGCATAGGTGGTTTCGCGGTTCTCCCAGCCTATGGCGCGCAGGCGGCCGGGCAGGTCCAGTGCCGGCGGGGTGGGACCCTTTGCATCGGCGTGCGCGCCCATTGCCTGTTGCCGGATTGCATCCACCAACTGCCGATGCTCCCGCTCCCCGAGCGAAGCAGACAGGGCGGCGAAGATGGTCGCGTCCCCGGCATTGGTGAACAGGGTGGAGAGATAGCTTGGCAGAAAAGAGACTGCCGGGGCTTCGGGGTAGAGCTTGAGAGCATGCAGGCAGTCATCGAGAAAATCAGAACGGTTCAGCCGTTCCAGGAAGGCATCGATGTGCGGGCGGAGTTGTCCGGGACTGGCGAGTTTCAGTCCGTTCATCAGGGGGTCCAATTCCCCTAGTCCGTGGCGCTCAACAAAGGACTGCTCGAAGTCGTCGAGCAGGTGTGGTCTCTTCTTCAGTTTGTCCGCGTAGCCTTGTTGCTGCCGCTCGAAGTCCGAGAGTAGTTGTGCATCGGCCTCGGCTCCCAGGAAGGTGAACAGCGAGCCCAGCACGGCCCCCATGTCGTCTCCCAGGAACAGGGTCTCGTAATCGACCATCAACGCCTCGGTGTGGTCTGGCAGGTTTCTGAAGGCCAGCAGCATCTGGACGAATTCCAGGCAGGCGAAGAGCCCCGTCATGCCCCGCTGCCAGCCCTTGTCCTCCTTGTTGAGGGCCCGGGCATTCCAGGAGGCCGCCGTGTGCGCCGGGTTGCGGTAGGTCCAGATGAGTCTGGCGGGTTGCCGCTGGAGCAGGGAGGCTATGGTAATGTAGTATCTTGGCTTTTTGTTTCCCAGGGCCACAAGGGAAGTCTTGGACTGTGCAATGGCGAGGTTGCGTTCGTGGAATTTCGTGTCCGGCACTTGGGGGTTGAAGAAATCCTCGATACCGAAGGGATAGATGGCCCGAGCCAGGGGCCAGTCGAAGCGTTCGATGCCGCAGAGGATGGCCGGGTGCCTGTTCAGGGCGTCGGCCAGGGCCGTGGTGCCGGAGCGTGGAACGCCCATGACCAGAAACAGGGGCGTTTCTGGGTCGGGGGGGCTCGTCGGGAATGTGCGCTGGACCGAGGGCATGGCGTTTACCGCTGCCTGCACAGGTCGCTGAGGTTTGCCGAGACTGCCCAGGGGCTGAAGCGCTCAGCCACAGCGAGCACGCCCTGCAGGCTGAAGTTGTTCCAGGTGACGCGGTCGTCGTACACCTGTAGCGTCTTCAGGGCGAACTCCTCATGGTCGTCGGCAATGAAACACTCCACCCCGTCGGTGAATCCGAAGCCTTCGGCGCCGATGGAGGTCGTCACGATGGGCAGGCCAACGGAAGCGGCCATGCCGAGTTTCCCCTTCAGGCCCGTTCCGTAGGCCATGGGACAGACGAAGACCTTGTAGCGCGACAGGGCCGCGGCCAGGTCGGAGACATAGTCGACGAGGTGCACATGCGGGGAGCGCAGATCCCCCAACTTGCTTTCGGCGTCCCGGCCAACCAGATGCAGCCGGATGTCCGCGCGGCACTTGAGGATGTGCGGCAGGATGTTGTTCACGAAGTTGCGCGCTGCGTCGACGTTGTGTTTGACACTGTAGTTGCCCAGAAAGACCAGGTTCCGTCGGTCGTGCATGGGCGCAGCCGGCATTACGGGAGTGTGAATGTTGGGAATCACCGAGACGGGCGCGCAACCGGGGATTTCGGCCAGCACGGCCTCGCGCTCTTGTGTGGAGACGACCAGGACCCGGTCCGCGCGTGGATAGGCCTCTCGTTCCAGCGTCAGGAACTCGCGTGCTGTCTTCAGGTCCTGCTGGTCCTTGGAGAGCAGGTGGCGGCGCATGTGCTTGCGGCTGTGCAGGTCCATGGTGTCGAAGAAGATCTTCGTGCCTGGGTGCGCTTGGCGCACGGCAAGCATCGTTTGCGTCTGGAGTTCAATAAACTCGGGCGTCCAGAGATTGCTCTGCCAGAGGATGTCTGGGGGTGTGTCGCCAAAGGCCTGGACCACGGCCTGGGGCGAGGGCGCGAGCCTGCGGGCGGGCAGGCCGAGTTCCCGCGCGTAGCGTTCGTCCTCGCTGGTCTCGAAAAAGTAGAAGTAGTCCAGCTCTGCCCCGTCCTGCTGGAGCAGGCGGATGACCTGGAGCAGACGATGGTTGGCCGCAGAAGCGTCGGGGCGCGGCAGGAAGTTGCTCAGCACGGCCACACGCAGGCCTTTCAGGTGCGAGCTATTGCCTTGGGCGGGATCGTGCATGTCTTTCAGGCGAGCCCTGATGTCGTCGGGCGTGATGAAGCCGGGAAGCCCTCCCTGGAAGCAGAAATTCTCGCGCACCTGGGCTCCTTCAGCGAAGCCCCGCCTGCGCTGGAGCTCGATGACCTCCCGGTACAGTCCCTCCCGGTCGGCCGTCGTCTTGGCCTCGGGGTGGATGAGCGCCCCGGCCCAGACGCCTCTCCCGGAGACGAAGGGGGCCTGTTCTAACATCTGGAAATATAGGTCCTGGTCCATGCAGTAGTCCAGCCCGGCGTCCACGCCAAAGCGCTTGGCCAGGGCGGTGTCGATGAAGCACGCGGGCTGGTAGATCTGCTTTCCGTTCCAGTTCTGGCCGAGGTTGGAGCGCCCCAGGCTGTTGGGAAAGACGACGTCGAGCTCGTTCCCTTCCGGGTCCATCCTCCGGCAGGCGCCCACCCAGCCCGCCGCGTGCGGGTGTTCCCGCCAGGCCTCGGCCACGCGATGCAGGGCTCCGGGCTCCAGCCAGTCATCGGAGTTGAGCCAGTTGAAGATTTCACCGCTGGCCAAAGCAAGGCCCTTGCCGATGGCGTCGGATTGGCCTCCGTCCGGCTGGCTCTCCCAGTGGTCGATGCGCGATTCATATTTGCGGATAATCTCGACGCTCTGGTCCGTGCTGCCGCCATCCATGACGATGTATTCGAGATTGGGGTACCCCTGCTCCAACACGGAGCGGATGGTCTTCTCGATGGAGCCGCCTTGGTTGAGGGACGGGGTGACAATGGTGATCCGGGGCCAGCGGGCAAAGGCGTTGCGCCCCGCTTCCTGGGCTTCGTCGAGATGCAGGGGCAGGGAGCAGCGCTGTATCTGTTCCAGCACGGAGGCGGCGATGTTCCGGCACAGCTGGAGGTTCTCGTTGGTCCAGCCTTCGAGAGGGATCATCTCCGGAGAGAGCCCGGGGATCTCGATCCCCCGAATCACTTCCCGGGCCAGGCGGACGTACCAGCTCCACGACCAGGCAAGTTCATGCATCGGGTGGTAGGCCGTGGGCGTGCGGACCTGCTTGGTGGGAATGCCTGCGAGGATGGGGACAAAGGCGATCCAGTAGTCCCACCAGGGGGCGCCAAGGCAGAACTCTGTCTGTTTGTACAAGGGCAGGACGGAGCGATCAAAGAAGAAGAAGTCGAAGCCCTGGTCGTACATCCTGCCCTGGGTCGAGCGCTCGTCGGCAACGTCCAGGCGCGAACCGAACACGAAGCAGCCCTTGGCCTCGGCGCGCAGGCGCTGCGTCAGGTCGGCGGCGCCGCGCAGGATGATGTCCGAGTTGACCACCCCGCAGATGGAGCGGCCCGAGGCCGAGAAATGCGCGAAGAGGTCATCGAGGTAGACCAAGGGCTTGCCCAAGGTTTCCCTGGCGTTCCGGGCCACGGGGACGAAGCGGACTTCCGGGAAATGTGGCGCGACCTGGGGAATTTCCTCCGGTGAATTGAGGGATTCGACGGCAAAGCCCAGTTCAACCCAGCTGCGGACGGCGGCCTGCTGTTTCTCAATCCCCTTGGGGGCGATGCTGGTCGTGATAGTTAGGGTCTCCTGGCGCGGGGGCTCCTGGACTGCGCTGGACAGGGCCTCGGGCGACGAGGTGAAAAGCCTGAGGCCTTCCTTGGCGATGCGCAAGAGCTGTAATCCGAACAGTCCAATGCGCTTGGAGGCGTCGCGGCGCGCCTCTTCCTCTCTTGTCGTGCCTTGGGTGGCCCCCAGCGCCCTTGAATGGGTCAGAATCTTTTGAGTCAGGTCCGCGGCGTCGCCGGCCTTGAAGTAGATGCCGTGTTCGGGGGCCTGTTCCTGGTGGACGTCGATGTCCGAGAGAAAGAGGGTCTTGCCCAGGACGCGGCAGTCTTCGACCACGGTGCTCCAGCCCTCGAAAAGGGAGGGCTGCACCACGGCCAGACTGCCCCGAAGCAGCTGGATCTGGTCGTCCCGGTCGATGCGGCCCAGGATGTGGACCAGCTCCTCGATTCCCAGAACCTTGAGCATGACCTTGATTTCGTCAAAGTATCCCTTGTGGCGATAGTCGTGCGTGGGGCCTGTGCAGACTAGGTGCATGGGCCGCCCCATCCGTTTCATGACCGAGATGGCGCTGAACAGGGTCTTGTGGTCCTTGTGGATCCAGAACTGGTTGCAGCAAATCAGATAGTGCTTTGGCAGGCCGTAGTGGCTGCGGGTCTCTTCCGGATTGCCCTGGTACCAGGACTCTTCGGGGATCGTGGTGAAATGCAGAATGGAGCCCATGGCCCGGGATTCCGGGAAAAAGTGGCGGAAGTCGCTCTGGGCGGCCTCGCTGCTGAACACGATGAGCCTGGCCCGCTCGGCCACCATGTGGTCCACGACGTCCCGTTTTTCCAATTCGGCCCGGGGGCAAAAGTGCGGCAGGCGTCGGTGCTGGAAATCAGGAATCCAGGAAGCGGCGGGCCAGCCCTCGAGCACATCGCTGTGCACGGGGAAAAGGTAGTCGATGTGTTCGAAAAGCTCTGCGTCGCTGCCGCAGGTAATGACCCCAGGTCCGAGAAGCTGTTCGGCCAGTTTCCGGTTGTCCGTGCGTGCGATGATGCTGTCCGCCAGGGGCAGGATGCGTTGGTGCTCGATGACGGCCTGTTCCTTGAGGAACTTTTCAGGCACCACCAGGATCAGCCGGGGGCGGAGGTCTTGGGGAAGGGCATGGCCCGCCAGAAAGAGATGGATGACGTAATTCACACCGCCCAGCCAGGAGTCGGCGATGAAGGGTATTCCGATCCTCGGGGATCTAGTTGTGTTCATGGATCTGCCTTGTATACCAGGCGGCGTATTGGGTGACACCCTGCTCCAAGGAGATCTGCGGCCTAAAGCCGGTCTGGACTAGGCGCGAGATGTCGGCTTGCCAGTGCAGGGGGTCACCGGGCCGTGAATTCTGGTTGAATTCGGCTGTTGTTCCGGGCTTGGCTGAGGCTTCCACGAGGAGTTGCACGATCCGTTTTACGGTGGTTTGTTCACCTCCTGCCAGGTTGAACACACCGTTGTGGACCTGATGAGTCAGCAAGTGCTCCATGGCCAGGGCCACGTCATCGACGTGGATGAAGTCCCTGGTTTCATCCCCTGTTCCGAACAACTGCAACCGGCCCTGGTCGATCTTTTCGCAGACATCCCACAGCAGCTGTTTCTTCAGGCCTGGGCCGTAGCAGGAGAAGATCCGCAGGATGACACTGTTCAGCCCGTAGATCGAACTGAACTCCTTCAGAATCTGTTCGGAGATGAGTTTGTGGTGGCCGTAAGGGGAAATGGGGGCCAAAGGGTGGTCCTCGGTGATGGGCAATGCCTTGGGATTCCCGTACACTGCCGCGCTGGAAGGAAAGAGCACCACGCAATCGGGGGTTGTTTTCCTAATGGCGTCAAGGAGCTGGAACAGGGCCACTGGACCGGCCTGGAAATCATGAGATGGGTGTTCCAGGGAGTGGCCCACCGAGGCCGATCCGGCGAAATGGAGGCAGGCCAGGGGCTTTTCCGCGCGCAGCAGGCCCTCGATGTCCGCATCGGGCAGAACGAGTTGGCAGTATTTGTCGGTTGTGCCGTGGATGTCGATGGAGTTGGTGTCGATTCCCAGAATCCGCCAGTTCTTTCTGAGCAGGCGGGCCACATGGCTGCCGATGAATCCGTTCACGCCGGTCACGAGGATGGTCTGAGTTTCCATTTCAGCTCCTTCGGATCGCGAAGGCCACACCGTACCCGAGGTCGGTGAACTCGTATGACGAAAAGTTTGTTTTTGAGGACACGGATCGTCTCCAGACGTCCTTCAGATAGGTGTGCTGCGGGTGTACGATGTCATCGAAAACAATGGCCCCGCCGATGCGCAACCGGGGCAGCACGGTCAGCAGATCGGTCATGGCGCCTTCCGGACTGTGGTCGCCGTCAACGGTAATCAGATCGAAGGTCGCTTCCGGGTGTTGCCCAAAATAGGCGGGGACGGTTTCGTGGGAGTTGCCGGAAATGAACTCCAGGGCACCCTTGTATCCCAGGCGTTCCATCTCCTGGCGGACAAAGTCGGGACCAGGGTTTTCCAACCCCGCATAGTTGTCCAGCCACAGGTCGAAGCCCACAATGTTGGCCTGGGGGCGTGTCCCCGCCACCATGGACATGCTCCTCCCGCGCCGTACGCCGATTTCAAGATACGAATCCACGCACAGGGACCGACTCAGGCTGAAGAGGGCCGTGCAGATGTCCGCATAGCGCCAGTGTTTGCCATGCGTTTCGACGCCCGTGGCAATGAATCCGGCGATGAAGTCGGCGTATTCGTCAGGGGAAAGTTTCCCGAAAATGTCAGCGCAGCCCCGATATACGGAGGCGTCGAACAGGCTTCGAGACAACGTCTGTGCCCCGGCCAGGACCGGAGGATACCATTTGGCCGACTGGCCATGCGCATTGGCTGTGACAACGTCTTTGTAGAAGCGGAGCTGAGAGGACATCTTCGGCAACACCTTGTTTGAGTGAATATTAAGAGAAAGGAGGGTAGCAAGAACCACGCCAGTGGAGGTTTCTTTCGACCCTCAACGGGGGTTGAGCCTCGGAGGGCTGGACGTCTGGGACACTTCTTGTTCATGTTCCTTCAGCAGTTGCCAGCGCAGATGCGCGAGCCTGTCCGTGATCAGCAGGGAACGTTCCAAAGGCAATTCCCAGATGCCATGGACAAGCGGGTCCTTGCGCGAATAGGCGGGAATAGCCGTCCTGAAGAGACAAAGGCTGCCGTCGGGTTGCATCAGGTTGGGGAAATCCTGCCGACCTGCGATTCGTCGTCCTCGGGTGTCGGTTACCATCGTCGTTAGGTGGTCCCAATTCCAGGGGGCATCATCCGGGGAATAGGGCAGCAGGAATCGTGCGGGGCCCGGAGCGGCCACCGGGGTGATCAGTCCCCAGCGTGCAGCGTCGGGGAGAATGTATCCGGGAGGCAGCACGAACGTGGTTTGGAGGCCCTGTCTGGGTGGGACGTGGGGCAGGACGATCTTGCCACCTTGCCACATCAGCACCAGCAGGCTCCGTGCAGGTGCCGGGTTCTGAAGGAGGACAACCTGACGGTCTTGCTTGTCGAGCCTGAGCGAGGCGCCGTCGCCCAAGGGGCGAAATGGGGCCACGAGGGCGTGCAGGACCTTTCCCTGGCAGGGATGGTCAGCGGGAGGGAGGGCGCTCAGTAGGCACGGGACGTCGGTCTTGGCGAAGTGTTCCAAGGCCTCGTCAAGATCGTGAACGCCCAGGACTGGGTTGCGCGGGTTGAGGATCGCCACGGGGTCCTGCGCCGTTGGCGCGGCAAGGGACTGTAGGGACAGGCTCGCGCCATGAGGCAGGAAGGGCATAGTTGTCGTCTCACTGTCATCGGCCTTGATCGTGGTCAGGATCGCTCCGGATTCACGCAGCCTCAGGGCAATTGCATTGGGCCGCGCGTCGTGCACAACATGCACCGAGATGTCCTGGGGAGTCAGTCTTGCCGCAGCCATGGCCACCCGGGCCGATCGGAGGGTCAGTTCCTGGAACAGGGTGGGATAGCCGTGCAGATACTCCTCGGGGTGAAGCACTGCCGGGATGATGATCCTCATGGCTGGCCTCCATGGTCAAACAGTCCTGCCTTCAGCACGGCGTTGGCCAAGCGCAGATCTTCTTTGGTGTCGATATCAATCATCTGAATGGGGTCGTCAATGACATGCAGGCAAAAGTGCTGTGTTGGCCTTTTGACGGTCTTGCCCTCGTAGAGTCCATAGGGCCGGTAGACGTTTAGGCTGGTGTTGGCTGTGCCGGTCGTGAGGAAAACGTGACCCTTGTCTGCCGGGACGGACCAGATGCACGGCTTCGTATCCAGTTGCTTGACGGTGACGACCTTGCTGCGGGTCTCGATCAATAGGGCTGTCAGCTGGTCCACCAGCCCGGGTGCCCGGAAGGGATGGGTGGGGTAGAGCACGCAGTAGGCGTCGGGGACGTAGCCCTCGCGCGCCCGTAGTTGCTCCAGCAGATGGTTGACCCCGTCCTGGATGTTGCTGCGGTCCTCGGCCAGTTCCGCAGGCCGCAGAAAGGGCACCTCGGCCCCCCAGTCCCTGGCCACGGCGGCGATCTGTTCGTCGTCCGTGGTGACCACGACCCGGGTCACGAGGGTCGCCTCCAGGGCGGCGCGGATGCTCCAGGCCAGAAGCGGCATCCCGCCCAGCGGCAGGATATTCTTGTGTGGCAGGCCTTTGGACCCTCCCCGGGCGGGGATGATGGCCAGGACCTCGGGGCGGGCGTCGCTTTCGCTCATGGCCCCTCCACTGTTCCGCGCAGGTAGACGCCCTCGGCGATCCACAGGTTATGGTAGGCCCGCCAGGAGTCGGCCTGGGACGCGTCCACCACGTGCTCCAGGCAGACGGAATAGGGGCGTGGGGTGCGCGCGCGGACCTCCTGGCCTAGGGCGCGCAGCCCGAGCTTGTCCAGGTCCGTAACGGTCTCGCTGAAATCAAAGTGGTTGGTCTGCGGGGCCAGGGGCGGGCGTGAGCGGATCAGGGCGTTGTTGGCCAGCTGCTCGGCGCGGCGGTGCTTGAAGTTGCAGCGCTCGTGGACCCGGTAGCGGTAGAGTTTCTCGGGCAGGAACAGGGTCTTGCCCGGCCCTGCGGCCTCGGCCAGGGGCAGGTACAGGGACAGGTCCCCGGCGGCCCGGAAATACTCGCCGCCTTCGTCCCGGAACAGGTCGTCGGCCAGACTGTCCAGCAGGTAGCCCTTGAAGCTGCGCAGGTGCGAGACGCACCACAACTGCTGGCGCGGGGGCAGCGTGTCCAGCAGCTGCGCGCCCAGGGAGCCCTCGCTGCCGTCGATGCGCATGTCCGTGTACACCAGGTCGAAGCCCTTGGTGTGGGCTTCCATGATCCGGGCCAGGGCGCCGGGCAGCAGGTGATCGTCGCCATCCACTACGGCTACGACCTCGGCCGGTCCCGGGTCCAGCTCGCGCAGCCCGGCCAGGATGTTGCCCATCAGGTGGGCGCGTGGCGCACCCCGATGCAGCGTGATCCTGGGGTCCATGGTGTGGGCGGCGATGGCTGCGACGATGTCGGCTGTGCCGTCCTCGGAGGCGTCGTCGGCCACCAGCAGTCGCCAGCCGCCGAGGTCCTGGGCCTGGATGGACTCCAGGCATTCGGTGATGAATTCGGCACAGTTATGGCAGGGGACAAGGACAGCGAGTCCCGTGGGCGTGAGCGCGCTTTTCATGAACAAGCCTTGGCTGCGGGATTATCCGGGTAATCCGGTGGCTTGAAACTATCGGAAAAGGATGATCCAGTCCACAGCATCTGGGGTGGACGTCGGATGTTTGACGGTTGGTGTCAGCCGCATGCCGTGAGCAAGGGGCGTGACCTGACAGGGGCCCCGGCTCCGACCTCGGGCAGTGCCCAAGGAGCTGGGCAGAGGGGTGGGCCCTTGGACTATCCGCGGGCGGCCGCAGAACGGATTTTGTGAGACGCTGAACCGGCGGGACGCCGGGGCGACGGGCCAGGAGGGCCGATGTTAGACGACACTCTGGGAATCATGGGCAATGGACTGCAAGGCTGGCCGCAACGGCAGGCCAAGGGTGACCAATTGCGGCGCGGGCAGGCGCTGGGCAAGGCCTGTGTGCAGATCCTCCGGCGGTCCGGCACGGGAGCGGTGTCCCATGAGTAGCCAGCCTCTGAAAT
Organism: Pseudomonadota bacterium; assembly: GCA_018816865.1. Lineage (GTDB taxonomy): Bacteria > Desulfobacterota > Desulfovibrionia > Desulfovibrionales > Desulfovibrionaceae > Desulfovibrio_Q. The sequence continues at coordinate 30,427 of JAHIUW010000020.1, read as the reverse complement.
GGCCCATGCTGCCCTCGGACCTGGGCATGTTCCTGACCACCTGCACCTCGGGCAAATTTTTCAGCATCCATACGGGCAACCAGTTCATGGAGCGGGGCGCCGTTCCCGAGGCCCGAGGCCGCGAGTTGCTGCTGGCCGTGGGCTTTGACCAGCTGCATCAGGCCTGGGACACCGACCCCGGCGACCCGACCCTGGCCCACCAACTGGTCAGCCTGGATCAGGCCCTGGGGGGCATCCTGTCCCCGGCCAAACGCGAGGCAATCATCGCCATGGGCAACACCTTCCGCGGCCCGGTCAGCTGGCGCGACAGGCGCGAGGGGCTTCTGGCCCAAGGCGGGGACGCCATGCGCGAGGCCGTGGAGCCCGAATTGCGTCGCGAACCCCAGAATCTTCACTGGTGGTGGCAGGCCGCCGAATGCGCCAGCGAGCACAACCATTGGGAGTGGCTGCTGACCATGGCGCGCACGCTTCCGGCAGGCCCCTGCGCCGTCTACGCCAGGCACGCCGAGGGCGATGCCCTGTTCCACCTCGGACGCACCACCGAGGCCTTTGAGGTCTATAGTGCGTTGCGCGCAACCATGGAATGGCCCGGCCTGGACCTGCGCCTGGGTGAGTGCCTGTTGCGCGGCGGCGACCGGGCCGGGGCCGTGGCCCTGTGGCGGGCCTCGGTGCTGGCCAAACCCTGGCAGACCAACCTTGTGCTGCGTCTGCACGACGTGCTCACCAAGGCCGATGCCGCGGGGCCACACCCCGAGGGTCAGACCTTCCTGCTTCTCTATTCCTGGAACAAGGGCGCGAGTCTGGATAAGACCCTGGCCTCCCTGGCCCAGTCTAACCTGGGTGACGCGAGCATCAAGGTCCTGGACAACGGTAGTACGGACTCCACCCCCCAAGTGGTGCGCGCCTGGGCCGAACGGTTCGGGGCTGAACGTTTCGAGGGCCTCTCGACCCTGGTCAACGTGGGCGCGCCCGCGGCCCGCAACTGGCTCGCGCACCTGCCCGACGTGCGCCAGGGCGACAACGTGATCTACATGGACGACGACATCACCCTGCCTGGAAATTGGCTGGGCTACATGGGCGTGGCCCAGCGGGTCTACCCCCAGGCCGGGGTCTGGGGCTGCCGTGTGGTGGACAGCTCGCGCCCGCATATCGTGCAGCACACCGACGAATTCCTCGGAGCCCCGCGCGAGGAGGACAACATCAGCGTGGGCTTTTGCTGCCAGTGCCTGGACGTGCTGGACTATGGCCAGTTCTCGTACCTGCGGCCCTGCACCTCGGTCACGGGCTGCCTGCACATGTTTCGCACGGCCGAGTTGCATGAGATGGGCGGGTTTGACCTGCAATTCTCGCCCTCGCAATTCGACGACGCCGAGCACGACCTGATGCTGGTCTCCAAGGGGCGCACCCCTGTCTATCAGGGCCATCTGCGCATCCTGCACGAGCGCAACACCGGGGCCCAGTGGAACGACCGCGACAAGCCCTACGGCATCGACGGCAACTACTACAAGCTGAACAAGAAATATCCGGGCAGTGCGGTGCGCGAGATACGCACCCGGTCCTACGCCACGGTGCTCAAGGATCTACGGCGCAAGCTGGCGGTCATTGCCGACTCTTGATTTCGGACGGCTGGAATTCCAGCGCTGACGGTGATAAGTGAATTGTTAGCGAGTTTTCGAGCTTACAAGACCTTATGCCCTAGGTGTGCCGCCTTTTTGTGCCTTGTCAGCACGGTTTTCGAGCCGTCCGGGGTAAGCGGCCTTAATTCCCCCGTGGGCTCCGTTGTTTCGACTGAATCCCTTCCTTTTTCCAAAAAAAACGACCCCCGGCAGTCCTGCTGCCGGGGGTCGTTTTTTTGTCCTGGGTTGCCGGAAAAGGGGTGCAATCATTCTGTCACCTTTGATATATAGGGCAGAATAGTTAAAAAATATAACTTCAATATACCACAAGGAGAATCCAAGATGGCTGTGAAAAAGATCCTGATGCTGGTGGGTGATTTCGTGGAGGACTACGAGGTCATGGTCCCATTCCAAATGCTGGTCATGGTGGGTCACGACGTGCATGTCGTGTGTCCGGGCAAGAAAGCGGGTGAACAGGTGGCCACGGCCATCCATGATTTCGAGGGGCACCAGACCTATTCCGAGAAACCCGGGCACAATTTCACGCTCAACGCCGACTTCGACGCCGTGGACCCGGCCAAGTACGACGCCCTGGTGGTCCCCGGTGGCCGCGCCCCGGAATACATCCGCCTCAACCCCCGGGTTATCGAGATCGTCCAGGCCTTCGCCGCGGCGAAGAAACCCATCGCCGCCGTCTGCCACGGCCAGCAGGTGCTGGTGGCCGCGGGGATCATGGAGGGCAAAAGCTGCACCGCGTACCCCGCCGTGCGCCCGGACATCGAGCGTGCGGGTGGCTGCTGGGTGGACCCCAACGGGACCTTCTCCAACGCGGTGGTGGACGGCAACCTGGTGACCGGTCCGGCCTGGCCCGCCCACCCCGAGTGGATGCGGGCGTTTCTGAAGGTGCTGGGCTCGACGATTGAACCTTAAAAACCGACTTGGATTCTCCCGCTGGCGGTGTTGGTTATACGCCTTCGGCGGGACCAAGGGGACCGAGGGGGACTGCGCGACCACCTGCGGTTGGGTCGCGAATGTCCCCCTGAGCTCCCCTTGGAACCCCATCACCCCCCATGGCTCGCGTACCGTTTTGATTGAGCAGGAGCCTTAATTTAAGTCACATTCCATTTGATTATTGTCCTCATGGATTGTTTTGTGGATCACAATGAAGAGAAGCGGGCGCTTCCTTTGGTAAGCGCCCGCTTGTTTTGTCATCTGAGCCTAGGGCTATTCAAAGGCCTGCTTGGTCTTCCAGACCTTCCAGACGTTGCCCACCAGGTCCGGTCCGGGCTTCAGGGTCTGTTTGCCAGGTGACCAGCCCGAGGGGGTGGCCTCCTTGCCCTTGGACTTGCGCACCAGCTGGAAGGCCTGGATCTGGCGGAAGGTTTCGCTGACGTTGCGGCCCACGGGCGGGGTCAGGACCTCGTAGCCCTGGACCACGCCGTCGGGATCGATCAGATAGCGGCCCCGGTTCTCCACACCCGCCTCGGGGTTATAGCAGCCGTAGACCGAACCCACCTTGCCCCCGGCGTCGGAGACCATGTGGAAGGGAATGCCACCCTTGACCATCTTGGACAGCTCGTGGTCGTCCCACATCTTGTGCACGAACATCGAGTCCACACTCACGGAGAGCACTTCCACGCCCAGCTTCTGGAAATCGGCATACTTCTCGGCGACCGCCGAGACTTCGGTGGCTCAGACAAAGGTGAAGTCACCGGGATAGAAGCACAGCACCACCCATTTTCCGAGGAAGTCGGACAGTTTGACGCTGGTGAACTGGCCCTTGTGATAGGCCGGGGCTGCAAAATCCGGGGCCTTGTGCCCCAGGCGCATGGTCATGGACGGCTGGCTGGCGGCAGGGGCCGCGGCGGCAGCCGCTTCCTCGCTGGGGGCTTCGCCCACCGGGCCGCCCGTGGGCCGTGCACAACCCACGGCAATCTCTTTTTCCTTCTTCGCAGGCATGGAGACCTCCTTCACATAGCGCAAGGCTATGGATTTATCAGTTCTCTATTAATAGAACTGATTCCTAAAAAGAGGTCAAGTGAAGTTTTGGCAACGGAGCAATGGACAAGGAAAAGCCGCCTTGGGGCGGCGAAGGATGACGCGAGGCTTGGTGCTTCTGAAGGGCCGCGCCTGAAGAACCACGCAGGACGGATCACGATAAATAGACCGCGCCGGATGCCCGGAAAGGAAAGCCTGCGGCGGATCGTCCGTGAACGCCGATCACCCGGTCGGATCAGCTGTGCCGGGGCTTGATGTCGCCCTCGAACATCTCCAGAGCGGAGAGGATGGTGGTGTCCATGTCCAGGTACTTGTAGCCGCCCAGCCGCCCGCCGAACAGCACGTTCGATTCCGCCTTGGCCAGCTGTTCGTACTGCTCAAGGCGTCCGATGTCGGCCGGGGTGTTGACCGGGTAGTAGGGGTCGTCCCCGCCCGCGGCGCGGCGCGAGAATTCCTTGAAGGTCACTGTGGTTGCGCCGTAGTCGCGCTCGGGGTGCAGGTGGCGGTATTCGTGGATGCGCGTCCAGGGCACGTCGGGATCGGCGTAGTTCAGAACCGCGGTGCCCTGATAGTCGGCCACCGGGTGCACTTCGCGTTCAAAATCGATGGTCCGCCAGGAGAGTTCTCCGAAACGGCAGTCGAAGTAGCGATCCACCGGGCCGGTGTAGATCACCGTGGCCCCCCTGGGGATCGCGTCGCGCAGGTTGAAATAGTCCATGTTTAGGAAGACGTGGATCTTCTCGTGGGCCTGGATGGCCTTGAACATCGCAGCGTAGCCGTCCAGCGGAATGCCCTGCCAGGGGTCGGTGAAATAGTCCACCTCATGGCTGTGCCTGAACGGCAGGCGGGTGATGACCTCGGCAGGCAGGTTCCTGGGGTCGGTTTCCCACTGTTTCAGGGTGTAGCCGCGGATAAAGGCCTCGTACAGGGGGCGGCCCACCAGGGAGATGGCCTTCTCTTCCAGGTTGGCGGGGTCGTCCACCCGGTCCCGCGCGGCCTCGGCACGCACGAAGGCCGCCACCTCGGCCGGAGCCAGATCGATGCCGTAGAAATTGTTGATGGTGGTCAGGTTGATGGGCATGGGGAACACGCGCCCGGCATGGCGGGTCAGCACCTTGTGGCGGTAGCTGTTGAAGGCCGTGAAGCGGGTCACCCAGTCCCAGACGCGGCGGCGCTTGGTGTGAAAGATGTGGGTGCCGTAGACATGACACTCGATACCGGTCTCCGGGTCCGTGGCGGAATGGCAGTTGCCCCCGATGTGTCCCCGGCGGTCCAGGATGGCCACGGGAAGCCCGGTCTGGCTGGCAATGCGCTCGGCCACGGTGGACCCGAACAGGCCCGCGCCCACCACAATGTACTGGAATCCGGAAAGGTCCATGCGTGTGCTCCCTCTGATTGTTGGCCCACAATAGGCCGCCGCTGATGAGGTTTGCAAGCCCCGTACCGTCGGGGGCGACTTGCAAGCCAGGGGCGGAAGCTCTATAGATGGCCGTTGCAGCGGGACGACGCGTTCCGGGCAGTTATCAATAAGAACCCGGCCGGGGTCGCCCGGCGGTTGGAGGATAGATGCTCGATCTCAAATTTATCAGAAAGAATCTGGATGTGGTCCGCGAGGCCCTGACCCGCCGGCGGGCCAAGGTGGACGTGGACGCCTTCAGCGTCCTGGACGAACGCCGCCGCGAGTTGATCACCGAGACCGAAGCCCTGAAGGCCGAGCGCAACACCGTGTCCAAGGACGTGGGCCTGCGCAAGAAGGCCGGAGAGGACGCTGCCGACCTGGTGGCCCGCATGGGCGAGGTGGGCGAGCGCATCAAGGCCCTGGACGAGGAATTGCGCCTTGTGGACGAACAGGTCAACGACTGGCTGGTGTCCGTGCCCAACATCCCGCATTCGAGCGTGCAGGATGGCCGCGACGACTCCGACAACGCCGAGGTCTTCCGCTGGGGCAAGGCCCCCGAGTTCGATTTCGACCCCAAGGAGCATTGGGAACTGGGCACCGCCCTGGGCGGGCTGGATTTCGAGCGCGGGGCCAAGCTGGCCGGCAGCCGATTTGTGGTCTACCGCGGCTGGGCTGCGCGTCTGGAGCGCGCCCTGGCGTCCTTCATGCTGGATGTCCAGACCACCGAGCACGGCTATCTGGAGATCATGCCCCCGGTCATCGTCAACCGCGAGACCATGACCGCCACGGGCCAGCTGCCCAAGTTCGAGGCCGACCTGTTCAAGCTCGAGGGCACGGATTATTACCTGATCCCCACCGCCGAAGTGCCGGTGACCAACCTGCACCGCGACGAAACCCTGCCCGAGGACGACCTGCCGCTGAAGTACACGGCCTGGACCCCCTGCTTCCGCTCCGAGGCCGGGTCCTACGGCAAGGACACCAAGGGCCTGATCCGCATGCACCAGTTCCAGAAGGTGGAGATGGTGCGCTTCGAGAAGCCCGAGAACTCCTACGCCGCCCTGGAAGAGATGCGCGAGCACGCCGAGACCATCCTCAAGCGCCTGGGCCTGCACTACCGGGTGGTCAACCTGTGCACCGGCGATCTGGGTTTTTCGGCCACCAAGACCTACGACCTGGAGGTCTGGCTGCCCGGGCAGGACAAATTCCGCGAGATCTCATCCTGTTCCAACTGCGAGGACTTCCAGGCCCGGCGCGGAGGCATCCGCTTCAAGCGCAAGGGCGAGAAGAAGACCGAACTGGTGCATACCCTGAACGGCTCGGGCCTGGCCGTGGGCCGGACACTCGTGGCCGTGCTGGAGAACTACCAGCAGGCAGACGGCAGCGTGGTCATCCCCGAGGCCCTGCGGCCCTACATGGGCGGTTTGGAGATCCTGACGCCCGAATAGCACGCAGGGTTGCCGCGACCTCCCTTGTTACAGGGCGGGAGAGCCGTGCCGCGCTTGCAGTGACCGGGGATCATGCTTATATTTAGCTTGACAGAAATCAGACCCGTCGATATCAACACCTTCCCCGCGTGGGCCGTTAACTCAGTCGGTAGAGTATCTGCCTTTTAAGTAGAGAGTCGTTGGTTCGAGCCCAACACGGCCCACCATATGAGAACAAACCCCCGATCGCTAGCTTGGCGGTCGGGGGTTTTTGTTGTGGGCTTCAAGCCTTGGGTTGCTGTGGGGGAGTTTTAGGTTGAGGCGGGCAATAATTCTTAAAAACTCTCTGTGCTTGGGGCATCAGTGCCTTCTGGCGTACAGGATCGTCTCGTACAGACAGGCGTGGTGGTGGCCGATGTAGATTTTATACTGAGGGTCGAGCTCCAACAGCAGGCGGGGGATGTAATAGAGATCCTTGGGCGCATGATACAGCGAGATCGCCAGCTTGGGCTTGAAGCGGGTGATGGTCTTGATGGCTCCCTTGATGACATTCACTTCCGCGCCTTCCACATCCAGCTTGATCAGGTCGACCTTTTTCAGGGAGAGGGCGTCGACGAACTCATCCACGGAGATTACTTCGCACGGGCAGGAGTCGGGGCTGCCCTGGTGTGAGACGTGGGTGCCGTCCCCCGCGAGATCGAAGTGCAGCGTATCCCGCTTGTGCCATAACCCGCTGGGAATGAGCTGGAAAATTCCCTTTGCGTCATGCTTCTTGAGGCTTTCCCGGGCTTTTTCGAAGCCGATGGGATCGGGCTCGAACCCATAGATCTTCCCTGTATCACCAACCGCCTTGATAAAGCCGGCCTGCTGGTTGATGTTTTCTGACACTCCTCCATCAATGACGATATCCCCAAGGCTTGGCTGCACGAGTGGATGAAAGTACTGCGGATACTCTGACAACTCGATGTAGCCAATATTGCCCGTCGTCAACGCGCGGATTCTCGAAGCAAAAATACGTCTGCTCACTTCGTCCGCAAGCCGATCAAAGACATTGTCAAGGGCTGTTTTGTTGGATGGGTAATACGTGGAGTCATGAGTCGTGCAGATGCCTCGGTTGTGTGGCGTCGGCATCCAAATATAGTAGGACTCAATCCCCAATCCGCGCAGATGTTGTGCTGAGGCTCCCAGCCACATGGTCGAAAATTCAGGATGGAAAAAGAGGATGTCGAATTCGATCTCGTCACGAAGTTTGTCGAAAGGGAGTACGGGGATCGTATGCTGTGCATTGTTCGGGGTGGACAAGGTGACGGCAGTTGGGCAATCAGCTTTGTACTGCAAGATGAAAATTGTCTTTGCGTTCAGCAGCAATGATTCAGGGATGGATTGCAGGTAGCTGGAGATGCACACAATCGCGAGGCTATACGAATTTGGAAGAGCGTTTGGCCTCAGCAGGTGAGTCTTTTTGATCATGCTCGCAAGTGACATTCTATACCCTGATGTGAAGATCGTGGCCGTGAATAACTGTGACAAGGAAATTGCCGTTGGAGCGGCTAGGCCGCATAGTCGGCAAGTACCTGCTCATAAAGAATATAGTCGCGTTTGTTTCTTTCAATGAATTGAGCGCATGCCGCTTCATCGATCTCGATCCCTTCACGTTGCGGATTCTTGTTTTCAGCCAATTCCGGAACATTTTCTCCAAATAGTTCGGAAACATAATTGAATAGATGACGCAAGTGAAGTTGAGAAAACACTTTCACTCCCATGGAGTTGAGATACTCATATGTATTGACCGTGTCGCTATGCACCAAATAGTTGGATTGATAGTTCGCCGGCTGGCTAATGATGAAGTCATGCAGACTGACGTTGCAGACCTGTTCGTGTTGCAGATGGTATTTCGTCCTTCTGATGTAGTGGTAGAGTGAAATGACACGGGCGAGGGGATCACGCACGACGGTGATCGGTGTGTATTCGCTGAAGGACGCCTTAAGCTTATCGACGACGATGTCCAGTTGGATGTGCCCGAGGATCAGATCCTTTTGGGTGATCGCCTTGAGGTCCATATTCTTGAAGCCGGCGGCGTCGATATCCGCTCCGAATTTCGGATTCCAGACCTTGAGGGTCTTCTCTTGGGGGAATCGGGGCAGCAGTGCGCCATTGACCGAGCGGCCCGCGCATTTCGGGATATGGATGAAGATAATTTTCATTAGTCTTACCTTGTTGAAGTGATCCATGCGATCGGAAGGCCATTCCGGCCGCCGAAATGTCTGAAACGTCGGCACGGATGCCATCCGGACAGCGCTCGCCGCGGACAACCGCCCTGGAGGCAGTGGACTCGGCGCGTGATTTATCCTAGCCCAGCAGGACCCGCGACTCGGCTGAGCCCTGGGCGAACATCCGGCGGGCGTGGTCCCAGTCCTCTTCGAAGTCCACTTCGATGCAGCGGTAGGTCGAGACGTCCAGAGGCAGGATCGTCACGCCTGCGTTGATCATGATTTCCAGGCCCATTTCGAAATAATCCTGGTCGTTGCATGTCTCAAGAGCCCTGACCAGCGCGGGCAGGTCCTCGCGGCGCACCAGATTGATGCCCACGGCCTCGCCCTGGGGCTTAGTCACGATCTTTGAGATGGCATTGATGGCTCCCCGCTCGTCCAGGGTATACTTGACCTCTTCGTCGCCGCAGCGTTTCTTGTCCACGCAGATGCGGTTGCCCTGCGAGGCCAAGACCAGCTTGATGATCGAGCGGTCAAAGACCACGTCGCCGTTGAGCCAGAGCACGTCGTCGTCCAGGTGTCGGACGGCGCCCAGCAGGCTCTTGGCCGTGTTGGTCAGGTAGAATAGGGGATTGTAGTGGTAGAAGACGTCGGGGTTCTGCTCCATGACCAGGGTTTTCTTGAAGCCCACGACCACGTAGACCTCCCTGACCCCCGCCTCCCAAAGGGCATGGATCTGCCTGCCGATGATGGTTTCCCCGGTGGGCAGGACGGAAAGAGACTTTGGCAAGGGGCGGCCCAGACGGCTCCCCACTCCTGCTGCAAGTATCACGGCCTTCATGAGCACCTTCCATTGTTCTGGTTGAATCGGGTGATGTATTGTCCCAACCTGGTCCCCGCGTCGCCGTCGGGGTCCTTGAACGCCATGGCCCGGATCTCGGCCCTGCGGGCCTGGCCCGGGGCGTCGCCGTCGGCGATGGCGGACAGGATCTGAGCATACAGGGCGGCCTCGGAATCCACTCGTGGCCCGGGGATCATCTCGTCGTAGTCGAACAGCAGCTCGCGGTTCTTGGTGGTGTAGTCTTCGTAGTCGTAGGGGTAGAAGATCATCGGCCTGTCGAGCAGCAGGAAATCGAAGAACACCGAGGAATAATCCGTGACCAGCACGTCGCAGAGGCTGAGCAGGGGATAGGCGTCACTCTTGGAGTCCGCCAGGAGGATCGTTTCGGGCAGGCGCGGGGCGTCGATGTCGATATAGGGGTGGAACTTGAGCACGAAGAGCACATCGTGTTCCCGGGCGAAGGCGTCCATGGCCTCCAGGCGCATGGCCCCGTCCTGGAAGGGATTGTTCCCCAGATCGCGGAACGTGGGCATGTAGAAGACCACGGAGCTCCCCTGCTTGCGGCGTTTGACGAGCTGGGCGTACAGCGCGGTGTCCACGTTGATCATGTCCAGGGCGTCGTGGCGGCGGAGCAGGGCGTCGTTTCTGGGGTAGCCCAGCTCCGGGAAGTCCTCGGCGCCAAAGGCGGGCCTGAAGGCGTGCTGCGTAAAGAATGGCGAGGTGGAGACCACGGAGTCGTAGCCGGTGTAGCCGAAGGTCAGGTGACTGGCCTTTTCCGGGGTCATGTTCACGCTGGAATTGATCTCGGGGAGGCCGATGGCCTTGAGCGGGATACCGTGCCAGATTTGGATGGTCCGGGCGGGATGCAGGGCCGCCCAGATCTCGGGGTGGTTCTTCCACCAGAAATCGTCGCTGATGACCAGCCCGGCCTCCAGCAGCACCTCGAGGCTGTTCCCCTGGCCGAAGAGCAGCGCGGGCAGGCCGCGTTCCCTGAGCTTGCGCGCCTCCCGCGGGTCCGTGGTCAAGAAATGGCAGTCGAGTTCCGGCAGGTGCCTGTGGCAGTGCAGAAAGGCGTATTTGCCATTGTCGATGAACCGGCCTTCGGAGCGCCCGGGGAAGACGGCGAGATCCGGGCGACGAGTCGTCCGGGCCGCCAGTTGGACCAGTTTTTTCAGGGGGGAGATGTCCATTGTTGATTCTCTGTGCGCTTCGCTACGCCTGCTGGTGCGAAGCGGATCTCTACGGCTCCGGTTCCGTTGTGTGATACCCTCTCTGGCCTGCCTCTCGCGTCCATGACCGGCAAAAGCCGGGTGGCGAGACAAGAGTTGCAATATGCTTGCCACCCGTTTGGGGCCGGGGCGCTGCCCGGGGCAATGTGGGGCGGCAGAGGACCCGGGGCCTCGGGCACGCAGGCACGTCAAAAACTCGGCGCGGCTCGTGCTTGGCACCCTCCTTGCTTTGTCCTTCACCTGATGCTCAGCAACAAAGCAGAGGGTTGCTTTCCCTGTTGCCGTGCTCGGCGCCCGCGGCGCCCGTGCCTGACGGCAACCATGACCTCACGCGGGTTCCTGTGGATTCAGGGCCATCATTCATGCCCTCCCCTCAGGCATGGATTGCCTTGAGGGTTGTGTGTCAGATTTCTGTCCTCAGGACCGAACTACGCATGTGCCCTGTCTTGTCCATGGGCCTTTTTTGAATAGTGAGAGCCGTTGGCCGCAAGCCGACGCTGGAGAATGCACGATGGTTGTTCCGCCCCTGAACGTTTCCCCTGCCCCGAGCCTGAAAGCGGCTCAGGAATCTGCTCGCCCTAGTCAGGAGTTCGCCTTCAGCGTTGTCACCGCCGCGTACAATTGCGCCCCCTGGATAGAGAAGATGCTGAGCAGCCTGGAGCAGCAGGAGCTGGATTTCGCGACTCATATCCAGCTGATCGTCGTGGATGACGGTTCCCTGGACGAGACGGCGGACATCATCCTGCGCTGGGTGCAGCGCTACCCGGGCAACATCACACTGCTGCGCAAGGAAAACGGAGGGGTGGCCACGGCCCGTAATCTGGGGCTTGCCGCGGCAAGCGGGCGCTGGGTGACCTTTATCGACGCCGACGACTTTGTCTCTGAGCGCTATTTCTCGGTGGCCAAGGATTTTCTGGACAGCGGTTTTGACGGGGCCATGCTTGCCGGACGGCTGGTGTACTATGCCGAAGACAGCAATACCCTCAACGACAGCCATCCCCTGGGCTACAAGTTCAGCTCGGATGTGCGTGTCGCAGACCTGATGGTCGAGCCGGAATGCATCCAGCTGGCCACCAATTTTTTTGTGGAGCGCGAGCGCTTGGCCCAGAGCGGAATCGTCTTTGACGAGCGCATCAAGCCGTCATTTGAGGATGGTAATTTTCTGAACCGCTATCTTCTGTCATGCAAGAACTACAAGATAGCCTTCCTGAAGAACGCCTTGTATTTCTACCGCAAGAGAAGCGGCAGCGACAGCCTGGTGGATCAGGGCTGGTCGCGGGGGGAGAAATACCAGGACCAGATCCTCTACGGCTATCTGGGGCTGCTCAGGACCTACCAGTCCGAGCTGGGCTACGTGCCCCTCTTTGTCCAGAATACCGTCCTTTATGATGTCTATTGGTATGTTCGCAAGATGCTGGACAACGTCATCAGTCATGCCTTCCCCGGGGACGCCCTGGAGAGGTTCTTTGATCTGTTGCGCACGGTGTTCAGGTTCATCGAGGCTGACACCATCTTGAGCTCCGGCCTGCCGATGATGCCGCTGATGGTCCGGCTGGCCATGCTTTCGACCCTGAAGGACGTGGACCTGGGCGGCTTCCCGCTGGTGGTCCATGAGGTTTCGGCGGATCGCCGGGAGTTTTCCGTGGCCTGCTATGGCGGGGCAGCAGCCCAGGTAACGGCGCAAACGGAACAGGGGCAGGTGCAGCCCCGCTGGTCCAAGGTCATGCACCACAGCTTCCGGGGTCAGGATCTGCTCGTGGAGACCCGGCTCTGGTTCCCCCTTGCTGACACCGGCACCCTGCAATTCATGGTCAACGGCCATCCCGTGTCCGTGTTGTGCGCCGGGAGGATGTTCGAACAGGTGGGCAGTCGGGAGATCCTCGGAGCCTGGTATGCGCCGCTGGAATCGCTCCCGCCCAAGCTGCGCAAGACCATGGACGAGGCCGCAGCCCCTGCAAAGACGGAGCGCTACGCTGGCTGCTGGCTGTTCATGGACCGGATCCACAAGGCCGACGACAATGCGGAGCACCTCTATCAGTGGATGCAGCAGTACGCTCCAGATATCAAAATCCATTTCGTGCTTTCTAGGCGCTCTCCGGACTGGCAGCGTCTGGCGGCCAAGGGCTTCGCACTCCTGGCCCACGACAGCAAGGAGCACCATTACGCCTTGCTGCATGCGGCCTGGTTGATCAGCTCGCAGATCGACCCGCCTGTGGTCGATCCCCTTGGGCTGCGCGAAGTGGCTGGAATTCCGGGGCACAAACTGGCCTTTTTGCAGCACGGCATCATCACCCAGAACCTGTCGCGCTGGCTGAACCAGAAGCGGATGGATCTGTTTGTCACGAGCACGCAACCCGAATTCGATTCCATCGTCCAGGGCGAGGACTACAAGTTCACCCCGCGCGAGGTCGTGCTCACGGGCTTGCCGCGGCACGACGCGCTGTTGCAGGGCGCTGCCGACAAGAAGCCGGGGAAGGTCATCCTGTTCTGCCCCACCTGGCGCATGCATCTGCGCAAGTCCCTGGCCCATGTGCCGGGACTGCCGGACCTGGAGGGCAAGGCCTTTGCGGACAGCTGTTACTTCAAGGCCTGGAACGCCGTGACGGGCAGCGAGGAGCTTGCCGCCATGGCCGCCAGGCACGGCTATCGCCTGCTGTTCATGCCGCACCCGGAGGTCTCGAGGTTCCTGCCGCTGTTTGCTAATGCGGGAGCGTTCACGTTCCTGGGCTCCGAGGACTTCAGGTCCATCCAGGACATCCTGCTCAGCAGCCGGATGATCGTCACGGATTATTCGTCGCTGGCCATCGAGGCCGCCTATGTCGGCAAGGCCGTGATGCACTACCAGTTTCCTGAGCGGCAGCCGTTTTTTTCTGGACATGTGTATACCGAGGGCTACTTTGACTATGCGCGCGACGGATTCGGGCCGCGGGCCTGCGAACTGCCCGAGTTGTTGGCGCATCTCGATGGGGCCATGGCTGCAGGCTGCGTGCGCGCGGAGCCCTATGAAACCCGTGCCAGGGGATTTTTCACCCAGCGTGACGGCAACTGCTGCCAACGGGTCTACGAAGCCATCCTGGCGCGGAGCTGAGGGCCGATGCGTATGATTCCAACCTGGGCGGTTTGCGCATGGCCCTTGCGGCAAAAGAACGTCTTACTCACAAAGGCAGCTTCATGAAGACGGTTCCCCAGCGAGAGTACGTGCCGGTCGCGCAGACCGAGAAGGCGGTGTACAGGGTTTTTGCCGATGTTCCCGCGCACGTGACGCGCGACCCGGATGAGTCCTGGCCCAGGGAGCACAGCAAGGAATTGTTCGCGCCCATCCTGGCGCAGGTCGCCCGCGGCGATGCCCAGGCCACCCTGCGTACTGCGGAGCGGTTGTGCCGCCATCGTCCGGGGAACAACCTCTGCCTGGTTGAATATGCACGCCAAATGCTGGCCTATGAGCTGACGGACCAGGCCCTGGCCGTCCTGGAGAACGTCCTGGGGCGGAACAGCCGCAACGTGGAGGCCCTCAAACTCTTCGGTTTCGCCCAGATGCAGAAAGGGGAACTGGCAACGGCCCTGGACTTCCTGGGGCAGGCCGTGCAGGCGGCACCGGCGGACAGCTTCGCCCAGATCAATTTTCAGACCATCAAGCAGCGCATCCGGCCCAAAGGGGCAGGGCTCAAGGCCCCGGTCATGCCTGCCGTGGCCATTGCCACCAGCCTCCCCCCGTTCGACCTGGAGACAGGGCAGGCCGCCGTGGCCTCTTGGCGGCGCTACGGCTTTCAGGTCATCTCCGTGAACACGCAGGCCGAAAGCGCCTTGCTGGAAGCCAACTATCCCGAGGTTGAATTCGTGCACTGCGAGCACACCGCCAGGGAAGAATGCGGCAAGGACTACCAGTACCTGGACAGCCTGCTGGACGCGCTGGCGGCCAGGGGCCAAGAGGTCTGCGGCATCGTCAATGCGGACATCGTGCTGCGCGGCAGCGAGGCCGATTGGGCCCTGATTGCCGAGGCTGCCAGGGAACGCTTTGTTTTTGGCTCACGGGTCAACATTCAGGCCGCGGATGCGACCCATGGCCATCTTCTGGAGCCGGGTTTCGACTTTTTCTTCTTTCCAAAGGAGTTCCCCACGCGCGTGCCCCGCACGGGCTTCGTGTTCGGACAACCGGCCTGGGACGTCTTTTTCCCGGCCTGGGCCACGCAACTCGGGTTCCCCCGGTCCTTTTGCTATTCACCGGTGGCGCTGCACGTCATCCATAAGATGAACTGGAACCGGACCTCGAACTCGCGCTTTGCAGCCATGGCCCTGTCCTGGCTGGCCCCGGAGTTCGCGGATATGGCCCTGGGCTATGCGGGTTGCGCAGGCTATCTGCGGCTCCTGACCGGGACCATCGCCCTCTGCCTGAACCGCCCCGCAAAGGGCGGGGCCATGCCGTTGTTTTGCCATGGCCCCGCCATGGCGCGGCATTTTGCCCCCGTGGACCCGGGCTATTGGCTGCACGATTCCGACGAGACCTTGGTCACGTTTTAACCCTCAGGCTGCAAGAAGAGACCCGCCCTATGCAAGAGAGCCACGCAAAGGACCCGGTTCAGGAGACCAAACCCCTGCAACTGTCCGTGATCATCCCCACCCACAACCGTGCGGACATCGTGGTCATGAATCTGCGCAGTCTGGCGCGGCAGCTGCTGCCCCCCGATCAGTTCGAGGTGCTGGTCTGCGACGACGCCTCCAGCGACGGGACCTATGAGCGGCTTCAGGCACTGAAGACCCCGTATGAGTTGCGCCTGTTCCGCCTGCCGGAATGCGGCGGGCCGGGCAAGGCCCGCAACGTGCTGATTCGTGAGGCCCGGGCCGAGGCCCTGGTCATCCTCAACGACGACGCGATCCTTGGACCGGCGGGGTTGGCCATGCACGCCCAGGCCCTGGACATCACCAGGGGCAAGAACGTCGCCATCCTGGGCAAGTTCACCTTTCCGGACGATTACCAGCGCACGCCCTTCGGGTGCCTGCTCGAACACACCGACCTGTCCTTTCGTTTTCCGCTCATGGAATCCGGGTCGCTGTACGGGGCCTCGGGCTTCTATTCCTGCAATCTGGGGATCTTCACCTCGGCCGTGGTCGAGGCCGGGTATTTCGACGAGGGCTATTTCGGTGCCGGGGCGGAGGACATGGAGTTGGGCGACCGTCTGGAACGGCGTGGTAATGTCGCCCTGTACTTGGACAAATGCGTGGCCGTGCATGAGCATCGCTTGACGATCCACGACTTTTGCAGATCACAGATCGGCCGCGGCGGCGGTGGTGTTGTCCGCTGCCTGAATGATTTCAATATGGTCTATCATTACGATGAGATGGACTCTCAGGCCCTGGCCAGACTGCGCGAGACGCTGGAGGAGGCCGAACCCGCCGTTGTCCGCCTCAAAGACGCGGTGCACGCCCTGCATGAGAAGCGGGAAGTCGCGCTGCTGGCCCAGCCGAGCACGGACATCCCCTGGCGCAACCTGCCGTTGCGCTACAGTTCCCACGCCCAGTGGTTCATGCCCCCCCGGGCCATTATCCGCGAGGCCGAGGCGGCCACCGGGGAAGTGCTGGAGCTGATGCAGCTCCCCGTGCTGGGTGCCGCCGACCTGGGCAGGCTGTACCAGGTCTGCTCGTTTCTGAAATGGCGCTACGACACCGTGGGTATCTCGCGTTCCCCGTGGGTCGACGAGTTTGTCGCGCAGAAGGCGGATCGTCAGGCCAGTCGCCTGCTCAATAAAGAAGCGGAACATCAGGCCCCCCAGCCGTCCGACAAGGAAGAGGAAAGCTGAGGCAGGAAGCCCTGGCCCCCCCCCGGTTGGCGCAACGCCGCCGGATTCCTCCCCCCGGATGATCGCGCCATTGTGTTGCCATTGCCCCCGAGCCCCAGGCGCGGGGGCTGTTTCTTGTCCCTCTGCGCACTCTTGTCCCGGACATTTGTAGAAAGCCCCGGGCGCCTCTTGGCGCTCGGGGCTTTTGCTGTGTTGTTTTTGGGGTATTCGGGCCGAAGGAAAAATATGTTTGACTTAATGTGAAACTGATATACATTAAGTGCAAATAATATGGCTTTAATAGACAGCTAAACGCATTTTCCTGGGGTAGAGCAGAGGAAGGAGGCGAGTCATGAAGATCAGTCAGAAGAAAAAAACCGAGAATCGACAGGCAATTATCCTTTCAACGGTGGACCTGGTCATTGAGAAGGGGTTCAAGGCGGCGACCATGCGCGGAATCGCGCGCGGGGCCGGCTGCGGTGACGCCACGATTTATAACTACTTCCCGACCAAGGAGGCCATCCTCTACGCCTATTATGAGGACAGGCTTGCTGCCGCGGTGACGGCCTATGAAAAAACCAAGGACCTGGAGAAATACACCCTCCAAGAGCGGTTGCAGGCCTTCTTCGAGGTGTTTCTGGATGGCTGCCTGGCTGATCGCGAATTTCTCCAGGCAACATTCAAGAGCATCTTTTTTTCCATGCCGCCAAATCCCAAGGCCCTTCAGCCGGTGCGCGAGCGCTTTTTTGGGGTGGTAAAGCAAGCTTTTGAGCAGGCTCGAGAGAGTGGAGAGCTTGAAGAGCAGCTGTTCGAGGATGTCCTGGTGCGGTTTTTCTGGGATTATTTTCTGGGCATCGTGGCGTACTGGCTGAGGGATGATTCGGAGTTGTTCGCCGCAACGAGCACGCTCATTGACAAGACCATGGGGCTGGCTTGCGCCATGATCAAAGCCGGGGTCGTGAGCAAGGCCTATGACATCTGCATGTTCCTGTTCAGGAACCATGTGCTCACGCATCTCGAGAGTTGCAGATACGGGATTGACGCTCTGGAAAACATCACCAAGGCTTTCAAGGATGAGCTTAATGAACGACCAGATACCCAAGGGTAAGTTCCGTCGCAGCGTGATCGGTGGCAAGGCTGCCGTGGGGGTCGGGGGGCGTGTTCTCGGTTACATCGCGAAGAAGCCCTTTCTTTCGAAACAATCCAAACAGGCCGCGCGGGAAAAGCTTGATGAAGCCAGCGCGCAGGCCGTTTTTGCGTGCCTCAGCCTGCTCAAGGGAACGGCCCTCAAGGTCGCCCAGATGCTGAGCATGGAATTGGAACTGTTTCCCGAGGCCGTCTGTAGGGAATTGCAGAAATCCTACAATCAGGTCCCGCCCATGAATCGGGCCCTGACCAGCAAAGCCGTGTCCAACGCCCTGGGCAAGGCTTCAGGGGAGGTGTTCGAGGCCTTCGAAGCCGAGGCCTTTGCCGCAGCCAGTCTTGGCCAGGTCCACGCCGCACAAGGCCCAGGCGGCAGGGCATTGGCTGTGAAGCTCCAGTACCCGGGTATCAATCGGACCATTGAAGACGACATGCAGCTGATCAAGAGGCTCTTGCGGCCTCTGCCCGACTTTGTGCTCATAGGGCCCATTCTGGATGAAATCGAGGCCCGGCTCATGGAGGAGATCGACTACGAGGCCGAGGCGCGGAACATGTCCCGGTTTCGGGAGCGTCTGGATGTGGAGGGGGTCGTGGTGCCCGAGCCCTGGCACCCCGGGTGCTCAGGCACCATCCTGAGCGCAACGCTGATCGAGGGGTTGCCTCTGAACAAGTGGCTGGAGACCAATCCCGACGTTCATGAACGCGAAGTGGTCGCCGGGCGGCTTAACGATATTTTCATCCAGAGCTTTTATGAGTTGCACTGCATTCATGCTGATCCGAATCCTGGCAACTACATCATCGGGCCGGATCTGAGCGTCGGCCTTGTGGATTTCGGATGCGTCAAGGCCTTCTCAGCGGAGTTCGTGGAGAATTATCGTCAGCTGATCCGAATCATGTCCACGGGGCAGCGAGACGAATACTTCAGCCAGCTGCGCAGAATGAACTTCATCCAGGAAGAACTCGACGAGGCGACGGAGGAGGCCATCCTGCAATGCGCTTTCGGCTTTGGCAATTGGCTGGGCAGGCTTTATGAATCCGAGCGCTTCGACTTTGGGGCGGATTCGGGCTTCATTGCCGAAGGCAGAGAACTGAGTAAAACGATGTTCAAGCATCGCAAGTCTTTTACTGCGAATCCTGATTTTGTGTTTTTGGATCGGACCCGCTATGGGCTGCTTCGCCTATATGAGCGTTTCAAGTGTCCGGTTCGGCTTCGCAACCCCTATGAATGTGGTGGTGGAGAGCAATTCGACTGTGCACAAGTGAGAGGAGAGAAAAGATGAGCCTGAACAATGAGAAGACAGCGTGCGCAAAGGTCGGTGGTTTCAGTGTGGGTGAGAAAATCTTCGCTCAGGTGACGTTCAACCTGTCGGTATTCATCGCCGCCTATTCACTGTGGTTGGTACGCCCGATTTTTGCCGTTGCGTATCTGGTCTATGCGTTGGGCAGCTTTACGCTGCTCATGCGATACACGATATGTGCGCGATGCCCGCATCTGTTCCAGGCTGGAGACTGTCTTTTCCTGCCTGCTTCACTGGCCAGAAAGATCGTTGCCTCCGATCGGTCCGGACCGTTGGGCTTTGCAGAAAAGACCCTCCTCATTGGTGCGTTTGCCGGAACATTCCTCCCGCCGATCTTCTGGCTGTCGAGCCCGTTGCTATTCGGGGGCTACGTTCTCATGGCGGGGGGCTGTATTCTGGGGCTGCTGCTGCATTTTTGCAGGCATTGCCACAACATGATCTGTCCGCTCAACAGGCGTTTCTCCGGTAGGTGATGGGGTCTCGAAGAGGGGCAACGAAAATTGCTGGGTCAAGGAAGGCCCAGGGCAAAGCAACAGATCCCGATCATTCATCTGGCCCTGTCCTGGAAGCGGGTTCCGGGCTGGTCATTCCTCTCATTTCTAGCCCTGCTTGAACTCCATCATCCGTCCGAACTTGCGGTCCTCGGTCATGATGTGGTCGATGAGCCAGTTCTTGAAGAAGGTCACGAACTCCACATCCGGGTTGGGGATGCCCGCCTTGATCCGGATGGCCTTGGTGCGGATTTCCTCCAGTAGTTGGCGGTGCAGCAGGCGATGGTGCTCCAGCTCCGGGAACGCTTCCTCTTCGTACCAGCCCAGTTCGCGGCCGAAGTGGGCGGCGGTGTAGCGGATCAGTTCTTCCAGGGCCTCGGCCACGTCCCGTTTGTCTTGCTGGGTGGTGATCCGCCTATGGACCTCGTCGGCCTTGGCCAGCAGCTGCTGGTGGTCCCTGTCCTGCCTGGGAACGCCGGTGCTGTATTCCTCGCGCCAGGTGAAGATGCTCTGCCCGGTTTTTGTGGACTCCACAACGGCCTCCATGCGCCGCCGGAAGGTCTCGAACAGTTTCCAGCGGACGATGGGCACCTCGCGCAGCAGACCGGCGTGGATGTGCAGCGCCGTGAGTTCGGTCAGCGCCACCCCCGTGGTGATGCACGGCGTGTCGAAGAGCACGAAGCCCTCGCCGATGAAATCCCCGGGGCCGATGGCCTCAACCATCCGCTTTTTGTAGTGTACCTCGGCTTGACCCTCGTGGATCAGATAGATGGCCGGGATCTTGTCGTGGCCGATGGTCTGGCCGGGTTTGAATGTCAGGGTCATCATGCTGCCTGCCACCTTGTCCTGTACCGCCGAAGACGTGGACCCGCCCAGCAGCCACGTCTGGCGCAGGAAGTCGCGCCAGACGCGCAGGGTCTCGAAATAGGCGCCCAGATTGTTGTCCTCGATGACCCGTTTGAGCAGGGTGGCGGGCAGGCGCAGGGCCCGGACATGGGTCAGGGCGCGATAGGTGGCCGCGCAGGGCTGACCCGCCAGGCCGGACAGTTCGCCCAGCAGCGCCCCGGCGCAGCATTCGTTGACCAGGCCCTGTTTGCTGTCGATGCGTTCCACAACGCCCGTGACCATCAGGTAGACGTCCTTGTTGGGCTGCCCCCGGCGCAGGAGGATTGTCTCCGGGTTCAGGGTGACCATCTCGCCGTTCATGAGCATGCGCAGCTGAGGATCCCTGGCCACGGGCAGGATGCGTCGCAGGTGGCGGTAGGCCAGGGAGCGCAGAAAGTCCTGGGTGCCTTCGATGAGCCGGTCCATCATGCCGAAGGTGGCCCCCGAGCCGATTTCGCGCTCGTGGTCGTCCAGGGTGCGGGCCGTGTGCGAGAGGATGATCTTGGCGGAGTTGTCCTGGTTGAAGTCTGCGGCCTGGCCGTGGATCAGCCCGCCGCCGATGTCCAGCTTCTTGACGTCCACGCGGGTCAGGTAGTCCTTCCAGACCTTGTTGTAGAGCCGCTGAGAGAGGCCGGGGGCGTTGTCGTCGTCGGTCAGGAACCTGTCCAACACGCTACGGCTGGCGATGTCCGCCAGGTGGGCGTAGGTCTGATACCGGCCATCGGTGCGGGTGCGGAAGAACATGATGTTGGTCTCCACGGGGTGCGGGGAGAACACCGGCTTGACCTCCAGCCCCTGGACGCTGTTCCAACGGCCCTCGGTCAGGTCGCGCAGCTCGAAGTAGGCGGCAAATTCGCTTTCGGGCCGGGCCAGCAGGGCGGCCCATTTCTTGGACACCGAGGCCCGCACGTGCGGGGTGGCATAGTGCAGGATGCGGTGGTCGGCCTGCATCAGGGCTGTCAGGCCGCAGAAATGGTCGTCGTGGGCATGGGTGTGGAACAGGCCCCGGACCTCGTTGACCCCGATACCCAGCGCGGACAGGGTGTGCTGGATATTGGGTCCGGCGTCGATCAGATAGACCTCGCCCTGATACATGATCACGCTGGACATGGTGGGCCGGTTCACGTCCCAGCCGTCGCCGTCGCCGGAGTGGATCACGTCGAAGTAGCCGCGGCCCGCGTCCTGGTAGCAGAGGGGATAGGGTGAGGCGTATTGCATGCCCTTGGGCAGGTTCAGGTCCACCTGCACGGTCTCGCCCTCATAGGAGAATTCGTAGCGGTTGTGCGCCAGGCGGCACAGCCCGACTCCGCCTCTGATCTGGACGCAGGCCTCGCCGATGGCCATGGTGTCCAGGATTTCCTCGGGGCGCTTGATCTGGCCGAAGGCAAAGCGCAGCTTCAAGCGCATCTCGGCCCGCGCCCTGGCTGGGGAAAGGCCCGCCTGGATCAGTTCCCGCTCGCTGAGCAGGCCGTAGTTGCCGCGGTGGATGTAGCGCAGCTGCGACTGGACCTGAGGTTCAGAGCCCATGAGCAGGGGCTTTTGGCCTGTGTTGTTGGGGTGCCCAGGCAGGATCAGGCCTTGGCGGTAGAGCATTTGCAGCACGGGGAATTCCGCAAGGTTGGAGAACGACCCGTTCTGGATCAGTGTGTCCGAGAGCAGGATGGCGTTGGGGCCGGTCTCGGTCTGGACGCCGTTTTTTTCTTCGGGGATGATCAGCCCCCGCTTCATGAGATGCTTCACGCTGTCGGCCGGACAGCCGCACAGAATAAACATCTCGGCGTCGCGGATTTCCACCCAGTAGACGCCGGGGGTGACTTCGACCTTGCGGATTGCTGGCATAGGTCCTCGCAGGGATTGAGGAAGGGTCTCTTGCGACGGTAGCAGTTCTTGGGCGTTTGGAAAACCATGTTGAAAAAGACGGGCGCTGGGGAAGATGCCGGGCCTGCGCCTGTCCCTCGGACCGTTGGGTGGGGGCAAAGGGGACATCAGCGGGCCGGGGCGTGGGGCAGGACGGGGGTTGGGTGCGCGGCTGGCGATGGATGCCGGGGTGACGACAGGATGCCGAGACGCGGGTGTTGGAACGCAGGCGGGGAACCAGAAGAGCAAAGATTGCGTGGTGGGGGGCGTTGTGCGGTCTCTTTTGGGGCCTGCGTGGCCCTTGGACGAGGGTGGGGGATGAAAATTACGGCGCCCTATGATAAAAAGGTATTGACAATATGGGCGTGATTCAGCAAAAAGACGGTCCGCGGCGTGGTGCAAACCCCGCCCGTCAGGGCGTCCCCATCGTCTAGTGGCCTAGGACACCGGCCTCTCACGTCGGCAGCAGGGGTTCAAACCCCCTTGGGGACGCCAAGCAATTCAAAGGGTTTACGTATCAGTTGCCCTTACCACATAGTTCCGGGGACAAATCCCGGGGACAAAAGGCTTCAGGAATTATCACTTCCTGAGGCCTTTTTCGTTGCTGTCATCTCGGGGAACTTGAGCAGCTCCCCAGCCTTTACCCTGGGCATCCCCGCCTCCACGGTCTCGCGGATGGTGGTGACGCCCAACTTCTCCAGGTAGTCGCGCGTTGTCTTCTCGTTCTGATGCCGCAGGATGCGCTGGACGAAGCCAATGGGATAGCCCTGCTCGTGCAGGTGCCTAGCCGTGAAGTGCCGGATCGCGTGATAGCTGAAGGGCTTCACGCCCACCCGCTCGCACAGCTTGCCCAGGAACCTCTGCCTGGATCTGAACGGCAGCCCCCAGCGCTCGTGCTTTTGCCCATCGTCGCGCATGGTCACGCAGAAGAACACCGTCTCCCGCCTGGCCGGCCTGTTCTCCCACCACCAGAGCAGCGTTCGGCGCAGCTCGTCGGTCATGGGCAGGGTGTCGGCCTCCAGGTCTCCCCCCACGCGTTTTCGCGTCCAGAGGGTGATCTCCCGGTTGGCGAAGTCCACGTCGTCCCAGGTAAGCCCGGGCTTGTCCTCGCCGTTGGAGAAGACCTCGCCGCGCCTGGCCGCCAAGTGCAGGAAGGTCAGCAGCAGGACGCGGTCCTGGCCATCGGCCGCGTCGAACGCCTTCCAGAAGTCCTTGGCCGCAGGCACATAGCGCCTGTGCCTGGTCTCGCGTCGTCGCTCGATGCCGTCGAAGGGGTTGAAGGCCATGCGCGGGAACCTGGGAACCAGCCGCGGCCCGTCTTCCCAGGCCTTGCGCAGGTTCTTGCGGTCCTTGTTGGTGGCATAGCCCGAGCCCGCATCCTCTCGCCCATCAAAGTAGTCCAGCAGGATCCGGCTGGGCAGCGGCAGGCCCAAAGGGTCCGGTGTGATCAGCTCCAACACCGGGACCTCGGGGCCCACAGCGGCCACAAACCGCCTGAAGCAGGACTGCTTTTCCTTGTATGTCTTGGTTGCATACGTGCGCGCGTACCGGTCCATGAGTCCGTTGAGCCAGTCGAGGATCTTAACCGAGCAGCCCGTGGCGGTTGTCGCCGGCTGATCGGTCCGGATCATCTCCTGCAGCTCCTTTCGGGCCTGCTCCTCCCAGAGGATGGCCTCCCGCATGGACGTTCTGGAATCGTCCGGGAACCATTTCTTGCGGGTCCTGCCCTGGACCATGACCGCCGCCCGCACGCGCATAACCCCGCGTTTCTTGCAGATACTTGCCATGGATGAATCGCTCCACTCGTTTGTCAAAGAACCGCCAGGTGCCGGGTGTGACCTCGATGCCCCCGAGCCTGGAAGCATACTTGCGCACGGTGTTGGGCGCAACGCCCAGATACCTGGCCAGGGTGGTCAGCTCGATGCGCCGGCCAAAGCGTTCCTCAAGTTCCTGAATCTTCACGGGCGTGTCAGCGCAGGCCATGGCAAACCCCTCCGTCGTCAACAGATGGGGTGCAAATCTCTGCCCCATGCTGCGCAAGAGACCCTCTGACGACGATTTCGTTATAACCTGTCAGATATAATAGTCGCAGAAAGACGGAACTCCATGTTAAGGCCTTCCGTAGTTGGTTTTTCTTCACCTCAACAACAAGGAGACAATGCCCATGACTACCCTCGATCGCGGAGACATTGATGCGGTTCGCCAGTTCCTGATTGATGGCTACAAAGAGAGCGATTCCTATTTCCGTGTATCTATCTCTGATCTGGTTAAAGAATTCGAGTTCGACGAAGATTATATTGAATCGATATTGAATTATATCAATGGATACGCCGAACTTTGGGAAGGCAATTTCATGTCTGGGCGCAATCTTATCGTTTCTTCTCCAGTTTATGATCGGCTCACAAGCAAGGGCTGGTAGGTACGATTTTTTCATAGCTTCCTCCCTCACGCCGCCCGCCGTCCGTGCCTGGCCACAAAGGCCCTGGCAGCGTGGTCCAGCTTCAGTCCCGGCACCTGTCCTGGCCCCGCCGGGGCCACGCTCAGGCCCAGGGTCTCCAGCTCCCGGCGCAGTGCCTGGGCATCCCGCCCGGCCCCGGGGTCCAGGCCCCAGCGCACGTCCACCAGCAGCCCCAGCCCGATCCAGCCGCTGACGTTGCCCTGCCCGGCCCTGGCAATGGCCAGGGCCAACAGCTCTTGTGGCCTGTATGTTTTTGCAGGCCCAGGCGGCCTTTTCTTGGGCTTAGTTTGTATCTTTGCCCTGCGCGGCGCGGGCCGGGCCACTGCTTTGGGCGTCACTCCGCAAGGAGAGGGTGCGGCCTCGGCCCGCGCGGGCCGGGAGGTCAGGGTAGGGCTCGCAGGGGCCACGGATTCGGCCCGTTGCCCCTCCTGGTGCCTGGAAATCTCGAATCCCGCCGGGCAGGCCCCGCAGTGCCCACCGTGGCGGCGGGCATGGACCCAGCGGATCAGGCATTCGCGCCCGGGCAGCTCGCGTCCCAGGGTCCGGCAGCGCACCGCGCCGTCAAATCGCCCCCTGGCTCGGGCAACGGGCCGTGCCTCGAACCGCCGCGCCTGCTCACTGCCCGTACCCTTCATCCCAGGCCCTCCCGCACAAGGCCCTCGGCCTGCTCGGCGCTGACCTTTTTCCAGTCCCGCCCGGCCAGGGTCCATAGGGTCTCCACGGGCGCGCTGAACCTGAATCCCTTCTCGGCCAAGCCCTTGGCCAGGACCTCGCGCTCGCCCACGGCCGTAAGCTGCAGCAGGGTGCCCGAGCCCTCGCAGGCCAGCAGATCGCCGGGCCGTGCCCTCAGCCGTACGCAGATCTGGGCGCTGTGCATGGCCTCAACCTCCCAGGGGCAGGGCGTCTTCCCAGCCGTCCAGACGGGGCGCCATCAATTCGTGCCCCAGCAGACAGCCCGGCGCATGCTTGCCGCTGGCAAAGCCGCACAGGCTGCAGAGCCCGCCCTCGTCGGTCAGTTGCCTGGGTAGCACCAAGACCTCCACCCTCTGCCCGGGCAAAAGCCGCTCCACGTCCCGGCGCAGGTTTTTCAGTCTGGCGGAGACCTCCACGGGCTCGGGCTGCGGGCGCAGGGCGTCCAGCACCTCGCGCTGCAGGGGTGCGTGCCCGTCCTCGGACGGGACCATGTATCTCGGCCCCTGGCCGCTCAGGATCCAGGCCGGATTGGCCCCCAGGCCCAGCAGGCTCACCAGCCAGTCGGCCGGGCAGCTCCGGCGTCGCTTGGCGTCGCTGATGCTGGACTGGCGGATGCCCAGCACCGCGGCCAGCTCCACCTGGGTGTGCGTGGTCGTGAATGCGCCTACCCGGCGCATGAACCCGTCCCAATCCTCGATGCGATTCAGTGTCTTGGCCATGATTCCTCCTTGCCTTGTTTTTTCTCAGCCCCAGGTTTGGACCCTGCGCACGGAAACGATGCGCCAGCCGTTGGCCCGCAGCAGCTCCAGCAGATGCTGCAACCCCCGGGTGTTGGAAAAATGGGCCCGCAGATCCGTGATCTCGCGGCCACGGGCGTTCTCGGCGCGCACGAGCAGATGCAGAATAGGTGGTTCTATGTTTTTATATGCCCCTGTGCTGTCATGCTTTTTTGTGTTCATCATCATCAACCTGGGGAGGAAATATGATGTCCGATTTGCCGTGTAACTGTCTCAACTGTGCTCGTCCCTATCACGTCAAGTTTCTGGACAAGCCTCAGGGCTATTTCATTGCCTGGACCCCGGCCGGGGAGCTTTTCGGGAAGAACGATTCCATCTGCAGGAACGACTGCCGCCTAGGCGGTTGGCTGCCCTGCAAGGCCTTGCAGCAGACCCATTGAATGGGGCTGCTGGGGGCGGGGTAGCGCGATATGCGCAGGGCACATCCCCGCCCCCAGGGCCAGGAGCAGCAACGCAGTCCGGAGATGGGCCATCAGGCTGCCGGACATGGGGCCTCTCCCTGGTCGCGGTCACCCCTGGGCAGTGAGGCCTCGATGCCTGCGGCCCAGGCATCACCCATGGGGGGCATCACCCGCCCAGGCCAGGGCTGACGGATCCGTGCGCCGCGCATCCGGGCCACCTCCAGGCGCAGGCACGCGGCCTCCAGCCGCGAAAGGGCCTGGATGATCTCCCGGGCCAGCTCTGCGTCACACTCGGCGCAGGCATAGACCGCCAGGGCCAGCTCCTTGGCGGCCTGCACGGCCGCGTGGAAATCCTTGATTGCGTGCATGGTTCCTCCCGCTGTGGGTTCGTGGCCCGGGCCGTTGCTTGCTAGGGCAGCGCCCCGGTCTGACTGGGCGCGCCCCAGGGATCCTGGCCCGCAGCCGTGCTGGCCGCGGCGTCCAGGATCAACAGGTCCTCGATGAGTTCCCAGGTGGCGTGGCTGATGGCCTTGGCCTCGGCCCGGGTCAGTTGCCCGTCGCCCAGCTTCTCGCGCACCGTGTCCGCCACGTGACCCAGGGCCACCATGGAATCCAGCACCGCGTCCATGACCTGGCCGGGCTCCCTGTGCGCCAGACGCACCCGGGCCGAGTCCATGTCCACGGCGTGCATCCCGGCGGCCCGGGCATGGAACATGGCCAACAGCTTCATGGCCCCGGCCTGGCAACAGACCGGGTGCACCAGCTGCACCCCGAACTTGTGGCTGTCGTTGGCCGGGTTGGCCTCGTTCAGCAGGACTTGGTGGTCCTTGCCGATGGCCGCCGCGATCTCCCGGGCGCGTCGCCCGTTGGGCGCGTACTTGACCACGAACTGCATCAGATCCTCGGAGCTCTCGATGGTCCGCAGAATGGCTTTGAACTGCTCCAGGCTCATGACGTGAATCCTTTCTGTGCTTACACGTTGCGCAGCTGAAAAAAATTCGGCTATACTGAGTATCAGTAGTCCCGGGCCACGCTGCGGGCCCGGCCGCGGCTAGGCTCCGGCAGCAAAAAGCCGGGTATCCCGAGTTTTTTGATCTGGTTGATGCGATGCCTGGGGGCCAGGACCCCCCGGAAGATGCCCGAGACATTGGTCTGGTGCAGGTCGATGGCCCGGCCCACGGCCGAGGTGGTCAGGCCGTGCAGGGCGCAGAAGGCCAGCAGGGTCTCGTGCCGCCTGCCGCTGATGCGCAGCAGCTCCTGCCACAGGGGCAGCTCGTCTTGACTGATGATGACTTTGGTCTGTAGGGTCATTGCTTACCTTAAGTGCGTTGGGGTTGCCTACGTAAAGTAAGTAGCTTCACTATGTGCCTTAATAATTAAGGCGCATAGCTAATGTCAACTACTTTTATTCATTTTCTGAGAAGATAATTCGGAAGGCTGAATGGCGAGCACCTTGGAATCTGGCGGCATCCGGGCGGTCTTGCAGTGGATCTATGCGAGTTTCGGTCTCACGGGCCAGAAGGATCTCGCGGATCTCTTGGGCATCCGCACACAGTCCATCAGCGGCTGGAAAAAGAAGGGCGAGATCCCGGACAGGCAATTGCGGCGCTTTGTGGAGATGTATCGCGAGACGTATCCCCTGCAGCTGGGCTCGCTCCCGGACCTGGAAGGCCCGCAGCGGATCGTGCTGGAATACGAATGGTTTGCCAGATACGGCATCAACCCCGAGTACGTGCTGCATGGTGTGGGTCAGCCCCTGTTGAGTCCTGACGAAATCAAGGCCGCCTGGGCCAGGCGCAACGAGTCCTTGCATGGACTTCCCCAGGCCAAGCCCGAGGATGGCACCCCCGCCGCGCCTGTGCAGGCCGCATCCTCGCCCGCCAAGGCCGTTGACCCCGCCGAGCCAGGCACCTCCATCGGCCGTGAACTGGCCGAGATCCGCACCGAGCTCGAAGCCTGCGGCATGAGCGAGCAGGACATCCAGGACGAGCTGCGCGCCTGGCTGCGCAGCAGACGCGGGGGCGGCGCCACCAAATACTCGGACGTGGACTCCGTGCGCGAGTCCTCCCACGTGCACGAGGACCACGCCG
The DNA here is from genome assembly GCA_018816865.1 of Pseudomonadota bacterium. Classification (GTDB taxonomy): domain Bacteria; phylum Desulfobacterota; class Desulfovibrionia; order Desulfovibrionales; family Desulfovibrionaceae; genus Desulfovibrio_Q. The sequence goes on along the minus strand of JAHIUW010000020.1, from coordinate 1,823 downwards.
ATTACAGCGTGGACGATGTCCTCCAGTCCCCGGAACTCCGGGGCCTGCTGCAACAGGCCCCGCCCGACCAGGCCCACCGCCTGCGCCTGGGCCTGCGCCGCCTGCTGGAGGACGCGGACAAACAGACCACGACCCAGGACAGCCCGCCGCCGACTAGCGGTCCTCAGCGTCCAGGATAATCCAACTCCAACCCCTCTGCTGGGTTGTCTCTTCTGGCCAAACTCTGATACGGGCAGATGAGGTCGCACCCGCCATGCGCGGGCTGCGACGGGGATTTGCGCGTCTAATGCCTGCGGTTATTGAGTATTCCCGAGGCGAATTATAGTCAGGAAGGGGGGAGTAGGCCTGCTGTCTTGACTCCCCAGCAGGGCGAGGAGACACCTTTTTGTGATTAGAAAACCAGGAGTTGAGACAAACCCATGACCGTCGAACGCAAGTTGCCGGACTCCAGCCACACCCCGACAGGAGGTCCTGTCATCCCCAAGCTCCTTGATCGCCCCGAGAGCTATGATCCCCAAGAACCCTGGGCCTCCGACAAGCTGCAGCGCAAGGACTACGCCGCAACCCTGACCCAATTCATTGCGGGCATCGAAAAGCCCTATGTCCTGGCCATCAACGCGGGCTGGGGCTTTGGTAAGAGCATGTTCCTGCGCATGTGGCGCGACGACTTGGTGCATACGCAAGAGCGCCCCTGCATCCTGTTCAATGCCTGGGAGTCGGACTTTGGGGACGATCCTCTGGTGGCCCTCATGGGCACGATTTGCGAGTTTGCGGACGACCAAAAGACAAAGCTCAATAAGACAAAGAGACAACGCTTAGGAAGCATGGTCAGCGCCATAGAGAGCACCGCCACAACTCTTTGGAAGAATAAGTGGAGTATCGCGAGCGAGGTTGTGCAATCCAAGTGTCACATTGACCCTGAACGGGCCCTGAGCAAACCCGAGACAGGACGTATCAACGCCTACATCAAGCAGAAGCAGATATTGCATACGTTTCGGATTCAGCTGGAAGAGTTGGCCAAGGAGCTTTCCACCCCCGATTTCCCCCTGCTGATTATGGTGGACGAGCTGGACCGTTGCCGCCCGGACTATGCCGTGCTGGTCCTGGAGCGCATCAAGCATCTCTTCAGCGTCCCGAGCGTGGTCTTTGTCCTGGCCCTGGAGGACAAGTCCCTGAGCCACGCCATCAAGGCCCTCTATGGACTGGAACTGGAGGCCGCAGGGCGCTATCTGCGCCGCTTCGTTGACATGGAATACCGCCTGCCCGAGCCTGACCGCGCGATTTTCGCACAGTACCTCTGGGCGGAGTTCAATCTTGCAGGTGAAGATGTTCCCGAAGAGTTCGCCAAGGTCGGTATCACCATCTTTGAACACTTTTCTAAGCAGTTCGAGATGGGCCTGCGCGACATGGCCCAGGTCGCCGCTCTCACCGCCGCCGGTGCCCGGGCCTATCAGGCCAATCCCGCAGAAATCTATCTTTTGGTGTTTATGCTGATCCTGCGCCGTGAATGTCCGCTGAACTATGAGCAGATGAGAAAAGTGGTCTTGAAATCGGGAGAGGCCTTTGCAAAGGTTGCCTATGGAGAGATCAAAAGCCAGGGGGGCAACGGCTTCACAAAGCCAAGAAAGATATTTGCAATGGATGGGAATGAACAGATTAATTTAGAGGTGGGTCTAAACCGTATTGGTTCTTCGTCGTTTGACGTGGAAATCATGAAGCCACCACGACCTGAATCGGGGCCGCAATCAGGTAGACCATGGTGATAAAATTCTCCACGTTCCGGTATCCCCTGGCTCTGGCCCTCGCTGCCTGGAACAGGCCAT
>JAHIUW010000019.1 GCA_018816865.1 Pseudomonadota bacterium | reverse complement strand
TGGCAGGACTCCGAATCAGGTCTTTCTGGACGGTCTGCCCAAGGATGAAAAGACCAAGGAAAAGGCAGCCAAAAACGCTGCCTAAAAATCACCCCGCCAAGGGCGGCAAGTGTCAGGTAAATACTATCTCTGTACAAACAAGGTTCAATGCAATGAGTACTTCCCTTTTTGCATGTTATCCTGGTATAATAGATTGCGAATGTCGTATTTTTTGTGATAACGGCCAGATTGACAGGAGTGTGTGTTTTTTCAGGAACTTGAATTTACAATTTTCTGGTGTCTTGACTCAATACCCGACAAATGAGTATTTCTTCCTCCTTTGAGTTCGATATGACGATACAAGACATAATCAAATATATATCTTGGTTCGCTACCAAGAATGATATTGCCTTGACGACAAACCGTCTCGTCAAGTTTATGTATTTATTCGATTATTTTCATGCCAAAGTTCTAGGTAGTAAGTTCACTGATTTCCCATGGACCTTTGTCTATTACGGGCCTTACTGCCGAGAAGCGATGAGTAGTATTGACAATGCAGTTTTAGCCGGTGGTATCTGCAAATCTACCCACGATAGTAAATTCGACATTGATAAAGACTTCCATCTTTTTAAGTGTCGAGATCATCAAGATGCCGAAGCAATTGAAGAAGGCATCAACTTCATCGTGCTTTCCAAAATTCAGTGGGCGATTAGGCAATTCGGAGATGACACAGCCGACCTTCTAGATTTTGTTTATTTTGATACGGAACCGATGAAAAACGCTCGGAAAGGTGATCTTTTGGACTTTTCTTTGGTTGAAATTTTTAAGCCGCCTAAAGTTGCCAAGCGGCGGCCAATGTCTAAAGAGGAAATTGAAAAGGCCAAGGCGTTGATTTCAGGCATGGGATCAAAGTACGAAGATGGTGCAAAGAGACTCGCGGCTGAGAATGAACGCATTATTAAGTTTAAGACGGAAAGTTATCTTAAATTAGTTCAATTTCTCGATCGTTCGGATCCTCTTCCAGGCTTTAACGGTATTGCAAAGATTGAAATGCCATGAGTCTGATCGAGCTCTATCCTACAAATGAATTCTTTTGCTCAACCGACCCAAAGAAGTTGTGTTTGGGACAGCTTTGCTGGGCACCAACTCCGATTCCGACTGCTATCCCACAGATTCTTGATGTTGAGCGCGCATCTCCTGAAGTACATGAAAAAGTCAAGTTTATGCTTAGGAATGCCAATAGGCCAGAAGACTTCCGGCAGAAAGATCGTAGCTTGCCAATTAAATATCTAAATTTGCGGGCGCACGAAGAATTGCTGGTTCAACGAGCCAAGAAACGACCTGTGGTGATCGTTGGCGTCGGCTTGGATTGCTTCCCACAGTTTGATGCTTTGTTGCGTCAAAAAGGTAAGATTCACCTTCAAGAAGATTCAGTTTTTGTTGCTCCGATCTATACTGTTTGCCGGGAGGAATACGGAGAGGGCTTCATTAGAGAAATGATGCCATACATCGAGTGTCTGCTTTTTAGGCAGTTTTTCTATATCCCTAAATTTAATTTATTTAAGGAGGGAGTGGTTCGATTTGATCGTCTTCAAATCATTATAGATCAAGGACCACATGCGCTTGAACCATCTGAAATATGCTTATCACAACCTGTGTTTAATGCTCTTCGTGATATGCTGACATACTGTATTACTGGTGTATGCTCTGACGAACTAACACAGCTTCGTGTACTTCTAGAGTCGACTATTGTACATTAGTCTTTTATCCAATATGAATTTCATTCTTGATCGTCTTTTTAATTAGCTTTGTATCCCCCACCTCTGGTGGGGTTTGTTGTTTCTGCTGGTTAACGTTCTATGGTTTTGCTTGATTCTGAAGCTGTTGTCGCGGGTGCTCTAGGTGGACAGGAAGGCTTGGCGGTTTGGTGGGGTGCGTGATAATCGATTGAGGCACTTCGAAGACTGGAGCAATGAATGAGTCAGAAGATCGTCATGCCCGAGGGTGGGAAGAGGTTGTACGGGATCATCGGCCACCCCCTGGGGCATACGATGAGTCCCGCCTTGCACAATTGGGCGTTTGGGGAGTTGGGCATTGCGGGGGAGTATCGCGCCTTCCCCACGCCGCCCGAAGAACTGTCCGAATTCATGGCCCAGGTGCGCGAATTGCCCCTCTCGGGTTTGTCGGTGACCATTCCGCATAAGCTGGCCGTGGGAAACTTCCTGGATGGGGTCTCAGAACGCGTTTCCAAGGTCGGGGCGACGAACACCCTCTATTGGCAGGGAAAACGCCTCCTGGGCGAGAATACGGACGTCTACGGCTTCATGGCTCCTTTGACCCAGCTCGCAACCCGGCCAAAGTCGGCTTTGGTGCTCGGAGCGGGGGGTGCGGCTCGTGCCGTGGTCGCCGGACTGCTGGAAATCGGGGTGCCCGAGATCGTGATTTCCAATCGCAATGCGCACAAGGCCGAGGGGCTGGCCGCCGAGTTCGCTGTCAGTGTCCAGGACTGGGATGAGCGCTCCGGATTCGAGACCGAGCTGATCATCAACTCGACGCCGCTTGGCATGTTGGGCGAGCGGGTGGGGCAGAACCCCCTGCCCGAAGGTTTGTGTCTGTCGCCGCACCAGACCCTCTACGATCTGGTCTACAACCCCGTGCGCACAAAATTTTTGCAGCAAGGCGAGGCGCAGGGCTGTCGGACCATCGATGGCCTGACCATGTTCGTGCATCAGGCCGTGGAGCAGTTCCGGCTCTGGACCGGGCAGACCTTTGACCTGGGTCAGGCCCGCAAGCTCATCGCCGCCTTGCTGGCCTGAACAACGGGTTTCTTCTGTATTTCAATGTGTAGTACTGTTTCATGTGAAGCAGTCGGACAGACCACCCCTTGATCTTTCAGCCCCAGCAGAGCGCACTGCCCGACAAAGCTCCCAAACATCACAAGGCCCCCGAACGGAATCTCCGTTCGGGGGCCTTGTGATTATAAAGGTTCTTGGAAAGGGAGAGGGGTTCGGGGAGAGGGAAGAACCTTCTTTCCCAAGAAGGTTTTCTCTCTCCCCGAATTATCTTCTGTCCCTTTTCGTTAGGCTATGGCCTTGGCCGCGATCTCGGCCCCGGCGTCGATGGCCTGGGCGTTGGCCGGGATGAGTTTGGCGTAGCGCGCGGAGATGACGTTTTCCAGGGCGTCTTTCACGGCCTGGATGGGCATCACGCCCGTGGCCTGCACATAGGCCCCGATGGCGACCATGTTGGCCATGCGGGTGTTGCCCAGCTTGTCCGCGGTCTCGTTGCAGGGCACGAAGATGGACTTGATGCGTCCGCTCTCGGCCAGCTTGGGCTCGATGAGCGAGGAGTTGACGATCTGGATGCCACCGTCGGCCATGCGCGCCTGGAACTTGTCCAGGGACGGGCGGTTCATGAGGATCAGGCTCATGGGGGTGCGGATGATGGGCGAGCCGATCTCATCCTCGGAGATGACCACGGTGCAGTTGGCGGTGCCGCCGCGCATCTCCGGGCCATAGACTGGGATGTAGGTCACGGACAGGCCCTGGTTCATGCCTGCGTAGGCCAGGAGGTTGCCGATGAGCATCACGCCCTGGCCGCCGAATCCGGCGATGATGACGTCTTGGTACAGCATCTATTTGCCCTCCTTGTCGGCGAGCTTGTCGGCGTAGACGCCCAGCGGGAAGTAGGGCAGCAGCTCTTCCCCGACGCGCTCGTTGGCCTTGACGGGCGACATCTTCCAGTTGGTGGGGCAGGTGGCCACGAATTCCACGAAGCTGAAGCCGTTGCCGTCGAGCTGGCACTGGAAGGCCTTTTTGACGGCCTTCTTGGCCTTGTTGATGTTTTTGACGTTGTTCACGGCCACGCGCTCGCAGTAGGTCACGCCGCCCAGCATGGCGATGATCTCGCTCATCCTGATGGGCAGGCCCTCGCGTTCGGCGCAGCGGCCGCCCGGGCAGGTGGTGGTGGACTGGCCGATCATGGTGGTCGGGGCCATCTGGCCGCCGGTCATGCCGTAGACCGTGTTGTTGACGAAGATCACGGTGATGTTCTCGCCGCGGTTGGCGGCGTGCATGATCTCGGCCATGCCGATGGAGGCCAGGTCGCCGTCGCCCTGATAGGTGAACACGACCTTATCGGGTCGGGCGCGTTTGACGCCCGTGGCCACCGCCGGGGCGCGGCCATGCGGGGACTCCACGGCATCCACGTTGAGATAGTTGTAGAGGAACACCGAGCAGCCGATGGAACCGATGGCAATGGTCTTGCCGGCGATCTCCAACTCGTCAATGACTTCGGCCACGATGCGGTGGGCGGTGCCGTGCTGGCAACCGGGACAATAATGCGTCGGTCGGTCGATGAGGACCTTGGACGGTTCGAATACGAGTGTTTCTTGGGCCACGGATTAACCCTCCAGGCTCTTGAGGATGGGTCCCTCTAAATCGTCGGGGTTGGGCAATTCGCCGGGCATGACGCCGAAGAATTCGGAGTCGGCCTTGGTGCGGATTGCGAGGCGGACGTCGTCGACCATCTGGCCGCAGTTCTGCTCGATGGTCAGAAAGCGCTTGCCCTCAAGGGCCAGCTTCAGCAGCGGCTCGTCCGGGAACGGGAACAGGGTGATGGGCCGGAACAGGCCGACCTTCTTGCCCTGGGCGCGCAGCTTGCGCACGGCGGACTTGGCGATGCGGGCGACGGAGCCGTAGGCGCAGATCACAAGGTCCGCATCCGCGGTCTCGAAGGCCTCGTAGCGGACCTCGGCCTTCATGCGCTCGTACTTGGCCATCAGGTGCCGGTTCTGGTCGGCCAGGGCGCCTTCTTCCAGGAACAGGGACTTGATGAGGCGCTTTTCGCGGCCCTGGTTTCCGGTCAGGCACCAGTCCTCGGCCTTGTCCTTGGGGGTCTTGCCCGGGTGGGGGATGATGGGTTCCTTCATCTGGCCCAGGATGGCGTCGCCCAGGATCAGCACCGGGTTGCGGTACTCGAAGGCCAGGTCAAAGGCGTCCATGGTCAGGTCGTAGGCCTCCTGGCAGGTGGCCGGGGCCAGCACCAGTAGGCGGTAGTCGCCGTGACCGCCGCCGCGGGTGGATTGGTAGTAGTCGCCCTGGGCCGGGCCGATGTCGCCCAGGCCTGGTCCGCCGCGGTTCATGTTGACCAGCACGGCGGGCAGCTCGGAGCCGGCCATGTAGGAGATGGCCTCCTGCTTCAGGGACATGCCCGGGCTGCTTGATGAGGTCAGGGAGCGGATACCCGCCGCACAGGAACCCAGCAGCATGTTGACCGCGGCCACTTCGCTCTCGGCCTGCACGAAATCGCCCCCGGCCTCGAACATGGCCGTGGACATCATCTCGGGGATGTCGTTCTGGGGGGTGATGGGGTAGCCGAAGAAGCACTTGCAGCCTGCGGCAATGGCGCCGTGGGCGATGGCCTCGTTGCCCTTGATGAAGATGCGCTTAGGAGTCTTGCTGGACATGGCTACTCCTTCACCTTGGATGTTTTCGTCTTGTAGACGGTGATGCAGAAGTCGGGGCAGATCTTGGCGCATGAGGCGCAGCCGATGCAGTCATCCATATTGGTGACTGCCACGACCTTGTAGCCCTGCTGGTTGAATCTGTCCGACTGGACGATGATCTCCTGCGGGCAGACCGTGGTGCAGAGCAGACAGCCCTTGCAGCGATCCTCCCGAATGACGATTCGTGACATAGAAATCTCCTTGAAATGCGTTGCCGGAGTTCAGTTGTCGATCTCGCGGACCCGTGGCTGGGTTCATCCCTAGAGGATGAGCATGGCGTCGCCGTATGAGAAGAAGCGGAAATTGTTTTCCAGGGCAGTACGATACGCTGCGAGAGTGGCCTCTCGCCCCACGAGAGCGGAAACCATAATAAGCAGCGATGATTCTGGCAAATGAAAATTGGTCAGCAGTTTGTCCACCACTTTGAACTCGTAGCCGGGGGTGATGTAGATCTTTGTCCAGCCCGCAAAGGGGGCGATTTTCCCGGTGGCGGCAAAGGCCCCCTCCAGGGTGCGCACGCTGGTGGTGCCCACGGCCACGATGGGACGGCCTTGGGCCTTGGCCTGGGCCACCATGCGGGCGGTTTCGGGCAGGATCTCGATGTATTCCTCGTGCATGGCATGGTCCCGGATGTCGGCCTCACGCACGGGCGAGAAGGTCCCGTAGCCGACGTACAGGGTGACCTCCGTCCACTGCACACCGCGCGCGGCCAGGGACTGGCGCACCTCGGGGGTGAAGTGCAACCCGGCCGTGGGCGCGGCCACGGAGCCGAGCTTGGCGTCCTCGGCGTAGATGGTCTGGTAGCGCTTGGCGTCCTCGGCGGTGTCCGGGCGCTTGATGTAGGGCGGCAGGGGGTAGTGGCCCAGGTCGCGGAATAGGGCGGCCAGGTCGCCCTGCCAGAAGAGTCTGACCCGGCTCTTGCCGAAGTCGCCGCGGGTGATGACCTCGAGCTGGAACGGGGGCGAAAAAACGATGCGCTGCCCGCTTTTGGGGGCCTTGCTGGCCCGCAGCAGACCTTCGACCTCGGCCACGGACCAGGGGCCGTGGGCCTCCTTGCTCTGTACGATCAACGGCAGCGGGGTCAGCAGCAGGAACTCCACCTTGCCCCCCGAGTCCTTGACCCCGAAGACCCGTGCCGGGAGGACCTTGGAGTTGTTGGCCACCAGCAGGGCGCCCTCGGGGATGTGCTCCACCAGTTTGGCAAAGGAGCTGATCGCAAGGCCGGCCTTGGAGCGATCCAGGACCAGCAGTTTCGAGAGGTCCCGCTTTTGGGCCGGGGACTGGGCGATGGACTCCTCGGGCAGTTCGTAGCCGTAGGAGGAGAGGAGAAAATCTTGTTCGTTCACTGTAACCACATGGATTAATGGTTATATTGATGATATTATAGAGCGCTATTGGCGGGCAGGGCAGTCCCTCTGAGGGATTCCACTGCGTGGGCCTTTGCAAATTGCGGTTTGCCCAAAGCTCAGGTAAGCTAAGCCGCTCAAATATGGACAATACGTTGGCGCTGCCAGTGGCGGCGGCTCAAGATCATTCCGTAGGAGGAACTATGCATAAAATTTTTATCACGACCCTGGCAATTGTTTCCTTGTTGGCCCTTGGGGGCTGCGACTCCGCCCTGCAGAATCGCGGTGAAGGGGCCCCTGCGAAATCGACCCAGTCCATGAGCAAACCCATGGGAACCTATCAGGAATTCGACGATGTCCTGATTCCCAATGAGATGGAGCTGGACCAGAAGGCCTCGTTCGTCTTCGAGACCCCGCAGTTCAAGACGGGCATCGTGACCTACAAGGGCCGCGTGGACGCCGTGTCCCTGGCGAATTTCTTCGAGAAGGAATTGCCCAAGGACAACTGGCGGCTGCGCAGCAAGATGAAGTACAACCGCACCATCATGGTCTTTGAGAAGCCCGACCGTGACTGTGTGGTCAACATCATCGACGAGACCTTCAACACCGTTGTCGAGATCATGGTCGCCCCCAGACAGGACTCGGGCAGCACCCCGCAGGAAATGCGTTCCGCACCCATGGAAGAGAATCTTCCGCAATAGCGAGGGCTCATGCAGCCATACCTGGCCTTCAACCACTATCTCGGCAAGCGTGTGCACCTCGGTGTGTGCGGCAGCATCTCCGCCTTCAAGGCCCTGGAGTTGCTGCGCATGCTCCAGGGCACGGGCGCGCATCTCAGCGCCACGCTGACGCCCTCTGCGATGCGCTTTGTGACGCCCCTGTCCTTCGAGGCCCTGGGTGCTGCCCCGGTCTACGGCGAGATGTTCGATACGCGCGACGCGCTGTACGGACATCTTGACCCCGGTCAGGACGCCGATGGTTTTGTGATCGCCCCGGCCACGGCCAACACCATCGCCAAGCTGGCTTGTGGATTGGCCGATGACATGCTGTCCTGCCAGACCCTGGCCTTTCCGCATCCGCTGGTCATCGCCCCGGCCATGAACCCGCGCCTGTGGAACGCCGCCGCCACCCGGGAGAATTGGGCAAAGCTCAACGAGCGTGGCCATGTCTGCATCGAACCCGAATGCGGGGCCATGGCCTGTGGCGAAGAGGGCCGTGGGCGGTTGCCCCAGCTCGAACGCATCTATCTGCAGGCCTTGCGCGCCGTGACCCGTCAGGACATGGCCGGACGCAAGGTGCTGATCACCCTGGGGCCGACGCGTGAGCCCTTCGACTGCGTGCGCTTCTGGTCCAACCCTTCGACCGGGACCATGGGTGCGGCCCTGGCCGTGGCCGCCTGGTTGCGCGGGGCGGATGTCACAGCGATCTGCGGTCCGGTGGACCTCTGGCTGCCCGAGGGCATCACCCGGGTGGATGTCTCCACGGCGCGTGAGATGTTTGAGGCCGCCAGTGATGTTTTCAGCGAGGTGGACGTGGCCTGTTTCAGCGCTGCCGTGGCCGACTATCGACCCGCCAATCCTTCGGCTGAGAAGTTCAAGAAGGGCCAGGGCGAACTTCAGGTGCAGTTCGAGGCCAATCCCGACATTCTGAAGACCCTGGGCACCCGCAAATCACAGCAACAATTTCTGATTGGTTTTGCGGCGGAGTCAGGCCAGCTTGACGCCAACTGTCGCGCGAAGCTGACGGCCAAGAAACTGGACCTGATCGTGGGCAATGATGTCACGGCTCAGGGCTGCGGATTCGGCCATTCCACCAATGGAGTGACGGTCCTTGATGCCAAGGGCCGCATGGAAATCTGGCCGGTCTTGGCCAAGACCGAGGTTGCATGGAGGGTCTGGGATTGGATGCTTGGTCTCTAGCCATGCGTGAGGATTTGCGGCCCTGGGCCAACGCAGGGCTGCGCTTTGTGCTCTGCGGGCAAGAAGTCTCGGCTTTAAAAGTTTCACGTGAAACAAGCCCTGACTCCCCGTTTGTCCAGCCTGCGGGCGTCGCGCCGCGTCCGGCAACGTCCCCCAGAAAAGCTGCGCCCCCCAGGCCCTGGACGCCGCCCCAGGCATCACCCCAGACGCCGCCCGCCCCCGAATCGCCCCAGGCGCGCCCCTTGGCCGAGGAGCATCCTTCAAGGACTGCTGTTCAAGGGCAGACCCCCGAGGACAACGACCTGGCCATCTTCCCCTGGGAACTCTTTCGACCGCGGTTGCGCGTGCCCAGTCGTCAGGTCTGGACCTACTGGGATCTTGGTCTGGATTTTGGGGGGCAAGCCCTGGCCGAGCGCCGCGAGCTGTTCCGCAATATCCTTAAAAATTTGAATCTGCCCTCCGGCAGTGTCACTTTCTGGCCGCATAATTTTGAACACCAAGGGACCCTGGTGGCCCAGCCTGGGCAGTTCTGGCGCGGCGTACGCGAGGCCCAGGCCACAAGCCTTGTTGTCTTCGGGCAGCGGGCCTTCAAGACCCTCTTCCCGCGCGAACCCTTCTCTCACTCGTCCTTCATGCACAACGACCTGAAGATCACGGTCCTGCCCGGTCCTACGCAGATGCTCGCGGGCGATGCCCAGGCCAAGCGCATTGTCTGGGACACCCTGCGCAATCGTCAGCCTTAGCCTGCCCCGCGCTATCCATTTTTCAGTAATTCTTATATAGACTAGACTCGTACCTCTTTCGTTGGCCTGGAATCAACACGCTGAACGGAGACGGATCATGAGAGTCCCTTGCTGGATGCTACTGCTGCTGGTTGGCTTGGCCGTGCTGCCTGTGGCGGCCCAGGGCCAGGACAAGCCCTTGGGCAACACGCCGACCATCCTTGTCTTTGAGCTCAGGGAGGCCATCACCCCCGCCACGGTTGACGCCCTTCGTGCGGCCATCACCACGGCGGAATCCGCTGCGCATCTGGCCCTGCTGGTGGAAATCGATACCCCGGGCGGCCTTGTTGAATCCATGCGCTCCCTGGTGCAGATGATCCTTTCCAGCAAGGTCCCTGTGTTGGTCTGGGTAGGGCCTGGCGGAGCCAGGGCCGCCTCGGCCGGGGTGTTTCTTGTGGCGGCTTCCCACGCCGCGGCCATGTCGCCCCAGGCGACCATCGGGGCCGCCAGCCCTGTGAATATGGACGGCAAGGCGATTGATCCCGTGATGCAGGCCAAGATCGTCAATGACTTGGGAAGCCTGATTCGTGGCCTGGCCGCGTCGCGCGGGCGCAATGTGGCGTGGTATGAGGATGCGGTCCGCGAGGCCGTGAGCATCACGGGCCAGGAAGCCGTTCTCCAGGGCGTGGTGGAGCATCTGGCTGTGGACAGGCAGGATTTTGTGATCCAGCTCGTTGCCCGGGGAGGGGTGCCCTTTGGGGGCGAACGCCGATCTCTGCCAGCTGGGAGCCTCCATTTCCAGGACTTTGATCCGGGATTCAGGCACGAGGTCCTGTCCTGGCTGCTGCAGCCCCAGGTGGCCTATCTGCTGCTCCTGGGCGGCATGGCAGGCCTGTTTTTCGAGTTTGCCACCCCCGGTGCCGTCTTTCCCGGGGTGTTCGGCGGCTTGTGTCTGCTGCTGGGGTTGTATGCCCTGTCCGTGTTGCCCACCAATGTGGCCGGAGTGCTGCTGATCCTGTTCGCACTGCTCCTGCTGGTGCTCGAGGTCTATGTCACCAGTTTCGGCCTGCTCGGCCTGACCGCCTTGTCGGCCCTGTTCTTCGGTTCCACCATCCTGTTCGACCCGGGGCAGGGGATCTCGCCCTTGCCCCTGTCGTTGATCCTGTCCACCGTGTCCGCCGTGGGACTGCTGCTGGGCGTGTGCCTGGTGCTCATCGTGCGGGTCCAGCGTCACAAAGCCAGGGGCGGAGGGCAGGCCATGATCGGCGAAACCGCGCTGGTCAGGTCCTGGAACTCCGGGCAGGGCAGGGTCTTTGTGCGCGGTGAACTCTGGAAGGCCGAGGGGCCGACGTCCCTCAAGGCCAATGCAGTGGTGCAAATAACTGCCGTCGAGGGATTGCTTCTGCGGGTTGAATCCCCGCCGGACGGCGTCTAACCCTGGGAGGGTCCATGTATACCATTCTGCCAGTTGTCGTCTTGATCGTCCTGTTTCTGGCGTCATCCTTGCGTGTGCTCAATGAGTATGAGCGCGGCGTTATCTTTCGTCTTGGGCGGATCATCAAGGCCAAGGGCCCTGGGCTGATCATTCTGATCCCCGTTGTGGACCGCATGGTGCGGGTTGGTCTGCGGGTCATCGCCCTGGACATCCCTAATCAGGACGTGATCACCAAGGATAATGTGAGCATCAAGGTCAATGCCGTGGTCTATTTCCGCGTGGTGGACCCGGTACGGGCCATCGTGGACGTCGAGGACTACATGTACGCCACCTCCCAAATGTCCCAGACCACCCTGCGCAGCGTGTGCGGTGGGGTGGAGTTGGACGAGTTGTTGGCCCATCGCGACAAGGTCAACCAGCGCATCCAGGATATTCTGGATCTGCACACCGATCCTTGGGGCATCAAGGTCGGCACCGTGGAGGTCAAATACATCGATCTGCCCCAGGAGATGCAACGCGCCATGGCCAAACAGGCCGAGGCCGAGCGCGAACGCCGGGCCAAGGTCATCAATGCCGAGGGCGAGTTCCAGGCCGCCCAAAAATTGTTCGAAGCCTCGGAAATCATCAGCAAATCCCCCTCTGCCCTGCCCCTGCGCTATCTCCAGACCATGCGCGAGATGGCGGCCGAGAGTCAGACCTCAACGATCTTGCCTATTCCCCTTGATTTTTTGCGGCTGAACTGGAAGTCTCCCGGAACAGATGAAGATGGAAAGGGCTAATTGTTTCATGTGAAACACTAGAAGTGTTCCCTGAAGCTTGATTGGCTGATGTTGAATCGCAAATAAACCGTAAGGAAACACATGAAAATTCTCGTTACCGGAGCAGCCGGGTTTATCGGCTCCAATCTCTCCAAGAGGTTTTTGAGTGAAGGACACGAGGTCGTGGGCCTGGACTGTCTTAACGACTACTATTCCGTGGAACTGAAAAAGGATCGGCTGGCCAGATTGCTGCCGGACCCGGGTTTCACCCATGTCAATATTGAGCTTCAGGATGACGACGCCATGGACAAGCTCTTTGCGGAGCAGAAGTTCAGCCACGTGGTCAACCTGGCGGCCCAGGCCGGAGTTCGCTACAGTATCGAGAATCCCCGTTCGTACATTCAGTCCAATTCCGTGGGCTTTTTGAATGTCCTAGAGGGCTGCCGCCACTATGGGGTAGAGCACTGTGTTTTCGCCTCCTCCAGTTCGGTCTACGGGCTGAATACGGACATGCCTTTTTCGGTGCATGACAACGTGGACCACCCCATCAGCCTCTATGCCGCCACCAAGAAGAGCAACGAGTTGATGGCCCATTCCTACAGCTATCTCTACAATCTGCCCTGCACGGGGCTGCGCTTCTTCACGGTCTACGGGCCCTGGGGACGTCCGGACATGGCCTTGTTCTTGTTCACCAAGGCCATCCTCGAAGGCAAGCCCATCAATGTCTTCAACCATGGCAAAATGAAACGAGATTTCACCTTTATCGATGACATCGTCGAGGGTGTGGTCCGCGTGACGAAAAAGACCCCGCAGGGCAATCCTCAATGGGACGGCGCCAATCCCGACCCCAGCTCCTCGCCTTCGCCCTACAAGATCTACAACATCGGCAACAACAACGTCGAAGAATTGGGTCGCTACATCGAGGTGCTCGAAGACAAGCTCGGCATGAAGGCCGAGAAGAACTACCTGGGGATGCAACCCGGAGACGTGCCGGCCACATACGCCAACGTGGATGACCTTGTGGCGGATGTCGGCTTCAAACCCAACACCTCCATCGAAGAGGGCATCGGAAAGTTCGTGGATTGGTACAGGGATTATTATAAGGTCTAGCGCATTGACACCTCTCGCCAGGGTTCGGTATGGATGCTTCTATCTTGAACCCTGGTTTTTTTATTCATTATTCCGCGAAGGCTAGGCTGACGTCCTGCAATCCCCTCGAGTTGCAGGGCAAACCAAGCCGGCTGCAAACAAAGTCATTGCTCAGGGCTGCGGTTGATGTCGCTGGGAGCTGGATGACAAGGGCGCAGCTCAAGCCTTTGAGCACGCAGCAGGGTTGAGATCAGGAAGAGGGTGTGATTGTTGGTTTGAAAATGTTTCCCGTGAAACAATTTCCAAGACCCAGGAGAGTGCGACGTGGCGCGAGTGATAGTTATCGCAAACCAGAAGGGTGGAGTTGGCAAGACGACCACTGCGGTGAACCTGGCGGCCAGTCTGGCTGTCATGGAGAAAAACGTGCTGGTAGTGGACTGCGACCCCCAGGCCAACGCCTCGAGCGGGTTTGGCGTGTATCCTGAGCATGTGAAGGAGAATCTCTATTCCGTGCTCGGTGACCCCGAACGCGTCCGTCAGGCCATCTACAAGACCAAGATCCCCTTTCTTTCGCTCCTGCCTTCGCACCAGGATCTCGTGGCCACGGATCTGGATCTGGTGAACCAGCCCCAGCGGGAATTCTTTTTGAAGAATCTGCTGGCCCCTCTGAATGGGGATTTCGAGTTCATTATCCTGGATTGCCCGCCGTCCCTAGGGCTGCTCACCCTAAACGCCTTGTGCGCGGCGCGCGAGGTGCTGGTGCCCCTGCAGTGCGAATATTACGCCCTGGAAGGCATCGCCCGGTTGCTGCAGACCTATGGTTTGGTGCGCAAGCGCCTGAACCCGGACATCCGGCTGCTGGGGGTGGTGCTGACCATGTTTGATGGCCGCAACCGTCTGGCGCGCCAGGTGAAGAACGAGATTCGCAAGACCTTCCCCGATTACCTGATGGAGACCATCGTGCCCCGCAATGTGCGCCTGTCCGAAGCGCCCAGTTTTGGCAAGCCGGTGATCGGCTACGACATCAAGTCGGCGGGCGCGCTGGCGTATCTGCAATTGGCCAAGGAAGTGGTCAACAGAAGGCCCAGTTAGGGCCTGGAGGGCGCCGCCTGGCGAGTTGCGGGGTCTGGGGAGGAGCCACCATGGGCTCCTCCGTACGAAGCGGCCATGGTGGCCGCGTGGGACGAGTTCAGCCCTTGAAGGGGATGGTCTCGCATTGCAGGCCGTCCTTGAAGTGCTTTTTTAGGATGCGGGCCTGGCAGGTCTGGCATTCGAAGGTGGTCAGCCCGCCGAAGTTGGCGGCTTTCAAGCGGAACAGGCGGGGGGTGTCCGCCTGCCAGTCGTCGGAGTGCGCCCCGCAGTGGCCGCAGTCCACGTCCAGGCTGAGGGGATAGGGCAGATCCCAGTATTGCTTGAGTGCCTCCCAGTCTTCCATGGGCTCGGGGATCACCGGCCACGGGGCGGCGGTTTCGCCGCAGATTTCTGCAAGGATCGGTTGGAGCTGGTCCTTGGCCTGTTCCCAGAGTTCGGGAGAGATCCAGACACCGGCGGATTCGCCGCTGTCATCGAACAGGGTCAGGTAGGATTTTTCAGAGAACATGTCGCCTCCTATGGGATAGCGTTCTTTGTATGGGATTGCGTCTGCATCGAATGTTGATGCGCGGGTGATTAAACAGACGCAACAACCTTTTTGTCAAGGAGAGTGCGTATGGCTTCTGCACAGCGGGGATTGGGACGCGGGCTGGATGCCCTGTTATCGGGCTTCGGCGACGACTCAGGGGGAGGACCCGAGGTCGTGCTGGTGCCCATTGGCAAGATCCGGGCAAATCCCAACCAGCCGCGCAGGGATTTCGAGGAAGGTTCCTTGAATGAACTGGCGGTTTCCATCCGCACCAGCGGGATTCTGCAGCCGATTCTTGTGCGCCCCATCCAGGGCGAGGAGTTTCTCTACGAGCTGGTGGCCGGCGAGCGTCGCTGGCGCGCGTCGCAGATCGCGGAGCAGACCGAGATGCCCGCCATCGTGCGCCAGTTGGACGACAAGGAAACCCTGGCCATTGCGCTCATCGAGAACCTGCAGCGCGAGGATCTGAATCCCATTGAAGAGGCCATGGGCCTCAAACGCCTCCAGGAGCAGTTTGATCTGACTCAGGAAGATCTGGCGGAACGGGTGGGCAAGAGCCGCTCGGCCATCGCCAATACCCTGCGCTTGACGCAACTGCCTGAGGCCATCCAGATGGACATCAGGCGCGGCAACATGAGCGCCGGACATGGCCGCTCGCTGCTGGCGGTGAGCGAGGCCGAGCCCCAGGAAGAGTTCCGGATGCGCATCCTGGACAAGGGGCTTTCCGTGCGCGAGGCCGAGGCCATGGCTGCCTACTGGAAGCGCACCGGGGAGCTGCCCGGGGACAACGGCAAGCCGGGTGTGGCGCGCAAGACAGTGGCCAAGCCCCTGACCAACGAGAGCCTGGAATTGGGGCGGCGTATCGCCCATGTTTTGGGCAGTAAGGCGATGGTCTCCGGCTCCCTGGACAAGGGGCAGATCGTGTTGAAGTACAGCTGCCCCGAGGAGTTGACCGTCCTGCTGACCAGGCTTGGCGTTTACGAGCCCGAGATTCCCGCCGTGCCCGAAGAGGATGGCCCCATGGTCCCGGGGATTGCGGAGATGCTGAAATAGTCACCCTCGAGCCGAGTCGGAAGAATACATGACTGAAAAAGAAAAACTGCTCCAGGCATTGCCCGGGCTTGCCGGGGGCAAGGTCCTGATCATCGGGGACCTGGTGTTGGATCATTACGTGGTGGGACGCGTGGCGCGTATTTCGCCCGAGGCCCCGGTGCCCGTGGTGCATGTGGAAGAGGAGCGCTACATCCTTGGTGGCGCCGGCAACGTGGCCCGCAATATCAAAGCCCTGGGCGGCGAACCCACCATCGTCGGGGTCTGCGGCATGGACGCCGACGGGGAACGCCTGCTGCGCCTGCTGCGCGAAGCCGGGATCACGGCCCATGCGGTCTGTGATTCGGATCGTCCTACGATTCGTAAGACGCGGATCGTGGCCCAGAACCAGCAGGTGGTGCGGGTGGACTATGAAAAGACCCATCTTTTGTCCGAGGGCGTCACCGAGCAGCTGTTCGACTATCTGCGCGACCGGGTGCTCGAGGCCGGGGTGATCATCCTCTCGGACTACGGCAAGGGCCTGGTGACACAGCCCTTCATGGACCGTCTCTGGTCCTTGCTGAACGCCATGGAACACCGCCCGCCGGTCTTCGTGGATCCCAAAACCCGCAATTTTCAGCTCTACGAGGGTGTCGACCTGTTGACCCCCAACGCCATGGAGGCCCAGGAAGGGGCCGGGGTTGAGCTGGTGCCCTCGGACAGGCATTCGGTGCAGCGCGCCGGGCTTCAGATTTTCGAAAAACTCGGCAATGCCAACCTGCTGATCACCCTGGGAGCCAAGGGCATGGCCCTGTTCCAGGGCCCCGAACAGGTCACGCACATCCCCACGGCAGCGCGTAAGGTCTTTGACGTCACAGGGGCCGGGGATACGGTCATCGCCATGATGGGCCTGGCGGTCTCCCAGGGCCTGGACCTGATTACGGCCTGTGAATTGGCCAATCTCGCCGCCGGGATCGTGGTGGGAGAGGTGGGCACGGCCTCGGCTTCCATCGACGACATCCGCCTCGTGTTGGAAGATGGCTGTGAACTGCCGCCGCGTTGCACCTGGTTTGGGGATGGCGCGTAGCCTGCTGTTGAGCCTTGTTTTGAGTTTTTAGGCTACATTTGTTCCGCTCGGAGCGAAGACGTGTAAAAGCCCTGCCGGAGTTCTCCGGCAGGGCTTTTTGTATGGAGCTTGCCTCACAGGGTTCATTCGCCCAGTAATCTCCGCCTGCAATCCTCACGTTCAAGGGGCCGGGCCTGGCGGCGTTGGTTACTGGTCTGCGGCGTGTAAGGTTTCGATTTCAGTGGCGATCATCTGTGCCAGTGTTTCCAGGGCACGGTCGTGGGCTGCGACGAGGTCCGCGTAGCTCCCCCCAGTGGTTTGCTCGCAAAGGGTCGTCATGCGCACCACAGCTGCGCGGCGCTCCTTGCCTGGGGTCACGCCCCAGGTGGCCTCCAGGGTCACGAGCCCGCCCAATTCGCCGTCCAGGCGCAGGATATCGATGGGCACGCGGTAGTCGGGGTCGATGAAATTGGTCCAGGGATAGGCCACCACCTGCTCCGAGCCGAGCTGTTGGGCGATGTTTTGGGTCAGCGAGTCGAGCACGGTGCTCTCCAGGGTCCCGGCCCAGCGGTGGAACTCGTCGATATGCAGTTCGCCTTGAGCGGAGCGCGTGACGATCGTCGGGCGGTCAATCATGCGCGGGATGGTCAGGGGGCCGACACCCACGGCCAGAACGTCGGCCTGGGCCGTCTGCTCCGGACTCACGGCGGACACGGGAGAGAGCGTGTAGAAGGCCACGGGGGGCACAGAGCTGCGGCAGGAGCAGAGAGTCGTCAGGGCCAGCAACAGCACCAGGGTTGGCAGGGTGTTTGGGCGCATTATTGTTTCTCCTTGCCGAAAATCAGAGCGTCGGGTTGTCGTTCGAGATAGTCAGCCAGATTGCGCAGGGACCGGGCTGTGTCGCTGACATCCTGGAGCAGTTTCGCGAGGTCGTTCTTGACCGGAGAGTCAGGGGCCATGGTCAGTTCGACCTCCTTGAGCGCGCTGGTGGCCTGCTCCAGCGCCTGTCCGGCCTTGGGCAGCAGCTCCAGTTCGTCCACGCGGCCCATCAGCCCACGCATCTGCCCCAAGGTGCCCCGGATGTCGGTCAGGGTCGTGCGCAGTTCAGTGGTCAGGGCACCCATGGGCAGCTGCTCCAACTTGTTCATGATGCGCTGGGTGCTGGCCAACAGGCCTTCCAGAGGCGAGGGGACCGAAGGCAGTTCGGGGTATTTGCCGCCCATGGTCAACGAGGTTCCGGGTATGGAGGGGTACAGGTTGAGGTCGACGAATGTTTTGCCCGTGATCAGGTTGCCGTTCTTGAGCTGGGCGCGCATACCCATGGCCACCAGGCAACTGACGACCTTCTCGCGATCGCCATTTTTACCCAGAATTTCAAAGCGTTCGGGCTCGATTTCGACGATCACTGGGATGCTGGCGGTCTTCTTCTTGGGGTTCATCTGCAGCTTGATGTCCACGACGCGACCGATGCTCATGCCGCGGAATTCGACGGGCGCGCCGACATATAGTCCGCGCACGGATTCGTTGAAATGCAGCAGGTAGCGTTCGCGGTAGTCGTAGGAGGCCTCGAAGCTCTGTGCCTTGGAAGGGTAGAGGGCGAAGACGGCATTGGAGGCTGCCTGCTCCATGGGTTCGCCGGTGTCCAGGGTGTCGAAGGCGATGCCCCCAAGGAGAATGGTGATGATGGATTCGGTCTGTACGCGCACACCCTGGGCGTCCAGAGTCACATCCAGGCCTGAGGCGTTCCAGAACCGGGTGTTGAGGTGTACCCGTTCGTGGAACGGTGCCTGGACAAAGACCTTGACCTCGACCTTGTCGTCCTCCCCGAGATGAAAGCTCACGACCTGGCCGACTTTGACCTTGTGGAAATAGACCGGAAGGCCCACGTCCAGGGAGCCCAAGTTGTTGGTGCGCAGCAGGAAGTAGCGCCCCTGGCTTTCATCGGTGATCACCGGCGGCTCTGTGAGGGCCGTGAACTCCGACATCAGCTTGCCCTCCTTGGTGGGCAGGACGCTGATGTAGGCCCCCGAGAACAGGGTGGATAGTCCCGTGATCGCGCTGGGCGTGACCCGCGCCCGGACCACCCAAAACAGCGTCTCAGAACGCAGGTAGCGCTCCATGCCCTTGATCATGCGTGCCGTGACTTCCACGTGCTGCAGATCCTTGCTGAATTCGATGGTTTCCACCTGCCCGACATCGACGTCCTTGAATTTGATTTTCGTCTTGCCCGGAACGAGGCCCTCGGCTGTTTCCATGCAGATGGTGACCAGCGGGCCTTGTGTTTCGAACGTTTTGTAGGCCATCCAGGACGCCGCAATGGCGGCCACCAGGGGGATGATCCAGACGATGGAAAATCGTTTGCGTTTGCGGATGGCCGGTTCGGGCAGGTCCGCGAAGGCGTCGGCATTCATTTTTTGCGAGGTCTCGCTCATGGTCTTTTAACGCTCCTGTTTGTCCCATATCAGCCGGGGGTCGAAGCTCTTGGCCGCGAACATGGTCAGCACAACGACACAGGCGAAGAACACGGCACCCGGTTCGGCCTCAATGAAGGCTAAGCCCTGGAGGCGCACCAGGGCCACCAGGATGGTTACGACATAGATATCGACCATGGACCAGCGGCCCACGGCTTCGGTCAGGCGGTAGAGGCGGGTTCTGTCGCGCCTGCGCCAGTCGGACCCCCGCTGGACGGTGAATACCAGCATGATGAGGATGATGATCTTCAGGATCGGTACCACGACGCTGGCAAAGAAGACGATGGCGGCCAGGGGCCACATGCCCGTGGTCAGCAGATAGTAGATGCCCGAGAGGATGGTGTCGTGTCGGGTACCCTGAAAGGTCGTGGTGGTCATGATGGGCAGCGCCATGGCCGGGAAATAGAAGATCACGGAGGCGACCAGGAAGGCCCAGGTGCGGGCCAGGCTGCGGGGCTTGCGCATGTGCAGCGTTGCGCCGCAACGGGGGCATTCGGCATGGGCTGCACCGTCAGGGGGCCTGTGCAGCAGCAGCTGGCAACTGTGGCAACTGGTCAGTCCGGCCAGGGAGGCGATGGGCAGCTGCATCTCCATCAGCGGACCTCCAGGCGTTCCCAGACCGTGTTCGGGTCCAGGGATGCGGTGATCCCGGCCAACACCAGGATCAAAAAGCCGAAGGCGTACATGGCCAGGCCGACGATGATTTCGGCCGTGGAGGAAAGTTTGACCATGGCCACCAGCACTCCCAGCAGAAAGACCTCCATCATGGCCCAGGGTTGCAGTGCCAGCACCAGTCGGAAGACAGGGCCTGTGGCTGGTGGCACCATGCCCAGGCGTAGGGGCAGCAGGATGTAGGCCAGGAGCAGGAGCTTGAGCAGCGGAAGGAGCACGCTGGTCAGGAGCACCAGCACTGCCAGCCCCGGCAGGCCCTGTTTCCAGAGTTGAAACACTCCCGTGAGCAGCGTGGTCTCCTGAAAATTGGCGTCCAGGCGCATGGTGAGCATGGGGAAGGCATTGGCCAGGGCGAAGAGGATCAGCCCGGTAATGGTCAGGGCCAGAACCTGATCGATGCTGTTGTCCTTGCGTCTGTAGAGCAGGGCAGCGCAACGTATGCAGCGGGCCGAGCCACCGTCGGGAATGACCCGGACGTGGTGCAGCAGGTCGCATTCGTGGCAGGCGATGAATTTGCTCTTCACAAGGTGATCCTCGGTGTGTTGCCCCTGCGGGCCGATGGGCGTTACGCAGAACCTCATTGGTTTGCGAATCTTTACTATAAATCACGAGATATCAAGCGATGTAAAGGGGCAGGGCGTGAGAAAGCCGTCGGGAGAGGACTTGGGGTTCAAGCCTTGCGCCCGAGGCTGGACTCTGGGCCGCCGTGAGCCGGTCCCGAAAGGGCGATCGTGGGCTGCAGCGCTGTCACACCAGGGCCAGGGGACTATCGCTGTGGGCGTGCACGCAATGCGGATGACTCCGGGTGCAGCAAGTCCCGGTCCTTGTGGCGGAGCAGGTCCTCCCGTGGATTGAGAAACAAGGGGTTCCGGCCAGAGGCCTGCGCTGACCAAAGGTGAAAAGCTAGACACCACACGGCTTGATAACCAATTTGGAAGTGGAGATGAGAGAAGGTTGTCTGAACCATGCAGGGTGTCAAAAAGTCACGACAGGTATGCGGTTTCAGGCCACCGGGAGCTTGATGATGAACCTTGCCCCATGGCCGGGGTCTGATTCGACCCCGAATTCGCCGCCGTGATTCTGGGTGATGATGAAATAGGAAACCGAAAGTCCCAGCCCCGTCCCAAGTCCCGGGGGCTTTGTGGTGAAGAAAGGCTCGAAAACACGCTTTATAATGTCTTCACTCAGGCCCGGACCATTGTCCTCAACCTCAAGCATGACGAAACCCGGTTCCAATCGGGTACGCAAGGTGATGCGTGGCGGTTCGTCGGGCCGGCCCGGTTCGGACATGGCGTACGCTGCATTGAGAAGTAGGTTCAGGACGACCTGTTCGATTTCCATTTCCGTGCAGCACACGCTGAGTGGCCCAGGGTGGTAATCTCTCAGGATGCCGATGCGGCGGAAGTCGTGCTCTGTTTCCCGATTGTAGTCACTGGAGGCCAATTCCAGGGCCCGGTTCGCCAGGGCATTGAGATCGCACGTCTTGCGGTGCGATTCGCCGCTGCGGCTGAAATCCAGCATGTGGCACACGATCTTGGCAGCACGTTCGCCCGAATCCCTGATGCCCTGAAGCATCCTGAAGATTCCCCTGTCCTGGGCGTAACCACGCACTGCATCCAAGGTGGTCTGCCGGGCCTCGGCGGCCGTGGCGTTGGCCGCAAGATCGGGTGAGAGGCGTCGCTCGATATTTTGGGCGCCCTGCAGGATGCCACCCAAGGGATTGTTGATCTCATGGGCCATGCCCGCCGCAAGGCCACCAAGCGAGATCATCTTCTCCGTCTGGACGATAACCTCCTCGATCCGCACCCGCTCCGATACGTTGTCCACTCGCACCACAGCTCCAGCGGAACCGCCGTTGTAGCCTACGGCCAGGGGATAGACCACAACATCCTCGTAGATGATGGTTCCACCCCTGTTGCGGGAGCGCTTGTGGACTTCGCGTATCTGACCAGCCTTGATGGATGCCAGGATCATTTCCATGTCGCCACCAAGCTCCGGGAAGGCCTGGTCCAAAGGCAGCCCCCTGACTTGGTCTGCGGTCTTTCCGGAGGCCTCGACCGCCTTGTCGTTCCAGATGGTTACAAGGCCGTACCGGTCCACGCCGATGAGCACGGAGGGCATGGAATCCACAATGCTTTCCACATACTTCTGGGAGCCTTGGATCCTTGCGACCATTTCCTCCATGGCCTCGCCGATGGTGTTCAGTTCTTTGATCCGAACGACCTCGAAATGGGCTTCTGGGTCGCCGGAACGCACTTGGTGCGTGTAGTCCAGAAGCCTGTTGAGCGATGGCCGTGTGACCCTGTGGATGAGCACAATCGTGCCCACGAAAAAGGCAAGGGAGAGGGTGGCGGCAAAGGCGCCCTTATGCAGATACGCGGTCTTGAGGATCGAGGGTGAGTGGTCGGTGATGGCGATACCGCAGACCAGAGGAACCGGGAACGACGGCAGGTCGAGGGGTCGGAAGGCTGCGATGAGTTCGTTGGGCAGGCGAACGAAGCTCTTCTGCATGACCTGTGTCCCGAGTTCGCGGATATGCTTGCTTGTAGCACTGTCTTGAAGGCTTGTGGAAGCCAGAATCCGGCCGTCCTGGATCAGGACGACTTCGCGTGATTCCGTGCTCTTGCGGATGCCTTCAGCGAAGGGGAAATTGTCGTTGAGAACGATTCCACCGTACAGCGTTCCGAAGATGCGACCCGTATCCTGTCGGATGACAGGTGCGGACTGGAGCAGCATGGTCAGCGAATGGTCATCGGCCTGGAGGCGCAGGACCGCCCCTGAAGGACCGAGATTCTGATCGCTCTTGGCAATGAGGGGCAGAAAGGCGGAGACATCCAGGAAAGGGGCGCTGGCATCGGCCCAGACCTTGTTGCTGCCTGCCGCGACTATGAACAGGATGTCGAGGGTGGAGTCGTCCTGGCCCCAGACGACCTTGCCGAGTTCCACTTCCGTTGCAGTCTTGTGCCCTGCCTCGACTTGGGAAAGGACCCTTTCCGATGTCGCGATGTGGTTGATGTTGATACTGATCAGCTCAAGCCTGTGCGTAAGGACGCTGCGAGCGATGTTAAAGCGTTGATCAAAATCGATTGTAAGTTGGGCGTCTACGGTACTGCTCGCGGTATTGTACGTCCAAAGTAGCAGAATCACAGAAAAAAAGACAAATGTCCCGGCAAGATAGAATCCGAGAAGGGAAGAGAGTTTCTGCTGTCTGGATGCGGTCATGCGTTTACTTGTCCGAGTAACGGAAAGCCCGAGCCTTGAGCTGTTCGATCTTCTGGGGTGAGATGCCCTGTTGCACCAAAGCGAAATCGCCTGAATAGACCGTGGGAACATGGCTCGCACTGTGTTCGATGTCCAGGCGAATGGCCTCGGCCATGGCCACACCGTTGTCGTCGTTCATGCGCATTACGGTGACGTTCATCTCTCCGGCCAGGATGGACTGCAATTCAGCGCTGCCACCACCCCAGCCGTTGATCATGACGTTGCCGACATTGCCTGTTTCGCGCAGGGCGTCAATGGTTCCCAGTGCGACGGAGGTGGAGCAGGCATAGATGAATTCGACGTCGTAGTTGTCCAGGATTTCTCTGGCCGCCTTGCGGGCTTTTTCCTGATCGCCGTCGGTGTAGTAGGAAGCGGCCAAAGACGGGCCTTCAGCCTCACTCATGAAGCGTTGAAAGGTCTTGCCCCGCATGTCGCTGACGTAACCCGGGCCGAAGAACAGCAGCCCGTACTGACCTCCCCGGGACTTGGACAGGAAATAATCGGCCAGGATTCGGGTACCAATGGTATGGTCGAACCCCACGTAGAGGAAGGGTTGCTTGCCTTCCCACATTCTGAGCGGGGTTGTGATGTTCTGGAGGATGATCTTGGGGCGGCCCTTGGTGATCAGGCGGCTGAGCAGGTGCCTGTGCTGCATCGCGTCCAGCGTGAAGACGAGGTAGTCGGGGTCTTCAGCCAGGGCATCCTTGAGTTGTTCCTGCTGGAGCCTTGTATCCACCACGGGTTTGGAGAAGTATTCGCTGAGTTGATAGTTGACGCCGATCTCATCCATTCGACTTCGGAAGGAACTCAGGCTGCGCTGCCAATAATCAGAGGGCTGGAGTCCGGGATAGACAAAGGCAATCTTCACGGGCTTGGCCTGCTGACCGGGACGGAGTGCCGTGCCCGGTGCGTCCACGATCCGTTCAAATTCGTTCATGGTCTGCACCTGTTCAGGGTGCAGGTTCAGGAATTCTTCCACGGTCAGGTAGGGAGACGTTGGCTCCTGAGCCAGGCCCGAACTCGTATACAGTCCCGAGCAGGCAAGGGTCAGTGCGAAGATGATGACGAATAGTTGTTTCATAGCCTTGCCCTCCTCCGCGTCACACGAACCAATTCATAGGGAGGTCTTCTCATTGACTGTTTCATAATAGCATAAGTGAAAGTGATTTTACAAATTTTGATCATCAAGCCGGAGAATGATTCCCGGGCTGAGCAGTCAGAGGAAAGGTCAATCCAGCTGACCTGGACGATGATGGTCCACAAACAACAAGAAGATCCCCCCGTCATACGACGGGAGGGTCTTCTTGTGCGTTATCGATGTCGGTCTTGAGGATGGCAAAACGGGCGAGGAACAGCGGCGCCAGCATCTAGGCCAGGTTGTTCAGGATGTGGCGCAAACTCCGATGTGCCTGAAGCTGCGCACGTCGAACAGGCCCGTGTCCGTAAGTTTGAGTTCCGGGATCACGGGCAGGGAGAGGAAGCTCAGGGTCATGAAGGGCTGGATGGCGCTTTCCACTCCCAGTTGCTCGTGGGCCGCCTGGAGCATTAGCCCCAGTTGTGCGGCCACCTCGCAAGCCGGGCGATCGGACATCAGACCCGCGATGGGCAGGGGCAGGCGGGCGATGATCTCGCCGGCCCGGCAGAGGGTCACTCCGCCGCCCATGGCCTGGATGTCCGCCACGGCTGTCAGCATGTCCGCGTCGTTGTCGCCCGCGACCACGATATTGTGCGAGTCGTGGGCGATGGTGGTGGCGATGGCCCCGCCTCGCACCCCGTAGCCCTCGATGATGCCCAGGCCCACGTTGCCCGTGGCCTTGTGGCGTTCAATGACCGCCAGCTTGGAGAGGCCTGGATTGTTGTGCGGCAGAAAGCGCCCGTTGCCGTCCAGGATCACGTCGCGCAGCAGGGCCCGGGTCACGAGGCTGTCCGGGATCAGTCCGATGACGTTGGCCCGGGGACGGTCCAGGCGCAGTTCCAGGGAATCCGGACCCAGCGGGGCCAGATGCACGGTGGAGCTGACAGCCTGGATGCTGGCGTCTGGCAGGTCAGCGATCATGCGGCCCTGAGCCGCCACCAGCTGACCGGCCACATAAACCTGCTGAGGCACAAAGTCATACAGATCGTCCATCAGAACGAAATCTGCTTGGTAGGCCGGGGCAATGGCCCCCTTGTGAGCCAGGCCGTAACATTCCGCCGTGTTCAGGGTAGCCATGCGCACGGCAGTTACGGGGTCCAGACCCGAGCGCACGGCCAGGCGCAGGCTGTGGTCGATGTGCCCGCGCGCCAGCAGGTCCGCGGGTTCGCGGTCGTCGGTGCACAGCAGGCAGCGCCGGGCGTTTTCCGGGGTCACACCCGTGAGCAGGGTCGTGAGGTTGCGGGCCGCCGAGCCCTCGCGCAGCAGCACGTAGAGGCCCAGGCGCACGCGCTCGGCCAGTTCCTCGGGGGTGCTGCACTCGTGGTCGCTGCGGATGCCTGCGGCGGCGTAGGCCGTAAGTTCGCGCCCAGAGACCCCGGGGCTGTGCCCGTCGACCATGCGTCCGGCCTGGTGGGCCAGGAGCAGCTTGTCCAGTACCTGGGGATCGGCATGGATCACACCGGGATAGTTCATGACCTCACCCAGGCCCAGCACGCCGTGCAGGCCCAGCAGCGGGGCAAGATCCGCGGCATTCAGCACGGCTCCGGCGTTCTCGAAAGGCGTGGCGGGCACACACGAGGGCAGCATGATGCGCACGTCCAGGGGTAGGGCGCGTGTGGCCTCAAGCATGTAGCGGATGCCGTCCGCCCCCAGGACGTTGGCGATTTCGTGGGGATCGGCGATGACCGTGGTGGTGCCCCGGGGCAGGACGCAGGCCGCGAACTGCCGTGGCGAGACCATGGAGGACTCAAGGTGCACATGGGCGTCGATCAGTCCCGGGAGCATGGTCCGGCCCCCGGCGTCCAGGACCTCGCGGGCCTCGTACTCGCCGAAGCCGATGAATTCGCCCTGCCCGATGGCCACCGGGGATTCGAAGATCGTGCCGCTGAAGACGTCCAGCACCTTGACGTTGGTCACCAGCAGGTCCACGGGTTCGCGGCCCATGGCCATGTCGATGCGTGTCTTCAATGCCTGAGTCGTGCTCATGGTTCACCTCGTTAGAGGGCGGATGCCCGTTGCCTTGGTCACAACCATGCCTCAACAAGGGCTTGTGAACAAGCTGCGGGGCTGGCCCACGGTGTTGAGGGACCGTGGAAAGGCAGACAGGGCAAGGGCTGATAACCGATTTTACTGGAGGTGGCTCAGGGTCTTCCAAGGACGCCAACAGGGTTCGTACCGGACACCGCCAGGGCCGTTAGGGGACGTTTCTGGAGACTTCGCTGGGACGCTCCGTGAGGACTCTCGGTGGGGGAACACACCGTGAGGAGGCGTTGTCAGGAGCGCTTCAGGAGGGCGGCATAGAAGAACTCGTTCAGGGGCGAGTCGGAAGGGGTCTGCCACTGGATGTCCAATGAGAAGCCCTTGTGGTGGTTCAGGAATCGTTCGACGCGCTGCTCATTCTCCGCCGGGTTCAAGGTGCAGGTCACGTAGGCCAGCAGACCTCCGGGAGCCAGGGCCAGGGCCGCGTGGTCCAGGATGTTGTCCTGCAGCGCGGCCAGCTTGATAAGGTCCTCGGGTCGGCGTTTGATTTTGGTATCGGGACGGCGCGAGAGCACCCCCAGACCGGAACAGGGCGCGTCCACCAGGATGGCCGGAACACAGCCCTTGAGCGGGGCAGGCCGGTCGGCCCGGGCTCGGGCGGCGACGACTCCGGAAATGGTCAGGCGCTCAAGCTCGTGCTTCAGTCCACGCAGGCGACCCAGGCTGGTGTCCGAGGCCAGGATGGGGCCGCCCCCGGCGTCGGCCAGCAGCAGGGTCTTGCCTCCGCGTCCGCAACAGGCGTCCCACAGGGGGCGCGGCCATCCGCTGCAGCCCAGGGCATGCAGGGCCTCTTGCCCGGCCATGCTCTGGCGTAACACGGCCCCGGCGTCGAGCAATTCGTGCAGGTCTTCAGGGGGCCGGGTCAGGGCCACGCCATCGGCTCCGGAGGCCAGGCAGTTCCCGGAGGCCGTCCACTGCTCCAGCAGTCCTTGGGCCTTGGGTGCATCGGCGCGCAGACGCAGCCCCAGGGGGGCGGCCTGGGCGCTGGCGGCCAGATAGTGTTCGGCCCGCTGCAGGCCGTAGCTCTCGCACCAGAGGTCCGTGAGCCAGCGTGGGGCCGCATAAAAAGTCGTCAGAAAGGCTCGTTCATCCGGGGTCTCGCGGCGGTAGAACTCGGGGTCCGCGGTGGCCTCGCCCAGGTCGGTCAGCTTGCGCAGCACGGCGTTGGCAACCTTTGCCAGTCCTGGGTTGATAGTCGTTTTGACGTGCTCCACGCACCAGTCCACAGAGGCATAGGACGGGACCTTGTCCAACTGGATGATCTCGTAGGCGGCCAGGGCCAGGGACATGCGCATGGGGATGGGCAGGTCCTCGGGCCGTTTCAGGAACCGTCCAAGCAGCCAGTCCAGGCGAAGCTTGAGGCGCAGGGTGCCATAGGCCAGTTCCGTGGCCAGGGCCGTGTCGCGTCCTGACAGGGGTTCCAGTCCCTGTTTGGGGCCGAGGGCAGTGTCCAGGGCCGCCTGGATGTCCGCGCCTGCCAGACAGGACGTCAGGGCGTACAAGGCGGCACGCCTGGCCGGGGGCAGGGCGCTGTGTTTCTTGGGGCGGCGGGGCATGGCTGGTCCTAGGGGTTGGGAACGGGGTTGGCGGCCATGGGCAGGACCCTGGGCGCGGGCGGGTCAAGGAGAAAACGTTGCAGGGCCTGCTCCAGTTCGTGCATCGGCACGCCGGTGTCCAGGCAGGGGCCATGCGGGCGCAGGTTCATGACCCCGAACACGGGCAGGGGAAAGGTGTCCTGAATGCCGCTGGACAGGTCGCGTTCGCAGGC
The DNA here is from genome assembly GCA_018816865.1 of Pseudomonadota bacterium. Classification (GTDB taxonomy): domain Bacteria; phylum Desulfobacterota; class Desulfovibrionia; order Desulfovibrionales; family Desulfovibrionaceae; genus Desulfovibrio_Q. The sequence goes on along the minus strand of JAHIUW010000019.1, from coordinate 25,525 downwards.
CACGGCGATGATCAACCGGGGTCTGGTCTGGACCACGATGCGCCGGGCGATGGTGCCGCCGGTGGCGATGGCCAGATGCACTCCGTAGCGTTCGGAGATCTCCAGCAGTTCCTTGAGGGGGCACTTGCCGCAGCGTTTGCAGTTGTTGATGTCGTAGGTCAGGCGCATCTCGCAACGGCTGTTCTGCAGACAGTGCGGCATCAGCAGCAGGATGTCCTCGGGCTGGTAGCGTCCGGCCTCGGAAAGCACCAGTTCGTTGTTGACCTTGATGAACGACGAGCGCACCCGCTGTTTGCTGATGCCCAGGACCTTGCCCAGCAGGACCATCAGCGGCAGGAACAGCTTGATGGTCAGTCCGCGTAGGCGGCGCGTCAGCGGCAGGCTGCGGCCCAGCAGGATGTTCAGCACCAGACCCAGGGCGGCCCAGCCTACCAGACCGACCAGGGCGGCCAGCACGATGCCCAGGATCCACGGGGCGCTGGGATGGATGGAGGTCAGCCCGATGTAGGGAATGACCCACAACAGCAACAACAGACTGCAGACCAGGGCCGAGGCCCCGATGATGAGTCCGATGAACAGGCGCTTGCGGGCGCTCCCTGCGGTCCGGTCGAGGAGGTCGAAGTCCTCGACCCGTGGCTCCTTGGTGGTCATTGGCGGTGTCGAATCCGGTTTGTAATACGAAAAGAAATACAAGCGTCCTGGGGTCTCAACCAGTCACCCCGGCGATACTTGTGGATTTGAGCAGTCGAGGTGCAAAAAGTCAATGCGCGTTGCCGGGTTGGGCTAGGCGTCTTGCTCCGGGGGGCAGACGACGTTGGGGCAGCTGTCCAGGTAGCCGCAGGCAAAGGCCTCGGCCGTGAGCAGATTCTTGCCCGCGGGCTTCAGGGAGGGCACCAGATAGGTCTTGTCCGTGCAGGCGATGGCCAACAGGCCCTCGCACAGGCCCAGGATGGTCCCTGGCGCGGGCTTGGGTTCGGGCAGTGCATAACCCACGCGCCCCGGGGTCAGGGACAGGCGCTGTTGCTTCTTGCCCGTGCGCTCGTTTCCCGGCCAAGTGAAATAGGCACCGGGCCAGGGGTGCATGGCCCGCGCGCGGTTGTGCACGTCCTGGGCCGGCTGGTCCCAGTGGATTTCGCCCTCGTGCTTTTCCAGCTTGGCGGCGTAGGTGGCCTTGGAGTCGTCCTGGGGGATGCGCAGCAGCCTGTTCTGACCCAGGCGCTCCAGGGCCTCCACCAGCAGTCTGCCGCCCAACTGGGCCAATTCGTCGTGCAGGGTCTCGGCGGTGTCGTCCCTGCCGATGTACAGCGAGCGGGCGAAGAGGATGTCGCCGGTGTCCATGCCCGCATTCATCTGCATGATGGTGATGCCCGTGGCGGGTTCATCGTTCATGATGGCGCGCTGGATGGGCGCGGCCCCACGGTATTTGGGCAGCAGCGAGCCATGGACGTTGATGGCCCCCAGAGCCGGGATGTCCAGCACTCGTTGGGGCAGGATCAGGCCGTAAGCGGCCACCACCAGGAGGTCCGGGGCCAGGGCCGTGAGTTCGGCCACGGCCTCGTCGCTTTTGAAGTTCTCGGGTTGGAGCACGGGAATGCCCAGCTCCAGGGCAAAGGACTTGACCTCGGACGGTTTGCACTTGCGACCACGACCGCAGGGCCGGTCGGGCTGGGTGTAGACGGCTATGACGTGGGCTCCGTCCCAGGCGTGAAGATGCTCAAGGGAGATCCGGGCGAATTCCGGCGTCCCCATGAAGACGATCCTCAGTTTGCCCCCGCCTTGTCCTGCTGGCGCATCCATTTCTTTACCTTCTTGTCGTACAGGGACCGCTTCAGGCGGCTGATATGGTCGATGAACAGCACACCCTGCAGGTGATCGATCTCGTGCTGCAGGCAGACGGCCAGCAGTTCATCGGCCTCGATGGTCAGCTCATTACCGTCCAGATCCTGGGCCTGGACCGTGACCTGGGCGGCGCGCTTGACGTTGGCTCGCAGGGTGGCCACGGACAGGCAGCCCTCTTCGGTCTCCACGATTTCGCTGCTTTTCTCAGTGATCACGGGGTTGACGAAGACCCGCAGGTCATCACGGACCTCGGGTCCGGAGAGGTCCACCACCACCAGGCGCACACTTTGTCCCACCTGGGGGGCGGCCAGACCGATGCCGTCGTTGGCGTACATGGTCTCGGCCATGTCTTGGGCCAGCTGCTTCACGTCAGGAGTGATGGCCTCGATCCTGGCGGCCTTCTGGGCCAGAACCGGGTCGGGATAGACGCGTAGTTTAAGCTTCATAATATCTCCTTGAGCCACAGCCCGTAAGGGCTGATAGCCTGCCGCTCCGGGCTAGTCCTTCTTTTTTTCGCGCAGCCGGATGTGCAGCTCTCGGAGTTGCTTGGCGGCCACGGCACTGGGGGCCTCGGTCATCACGCAGGTGGCCTTCTGGGTCTTGGGGAAGGCAATGACTTCGCGGATGGAGGAGGACCCCGTCAGGATCATGATAAGGCGGTCCAGGCCGAAGGCAATGCCTCCGTGCGGGGGCGCACCGAATTCAAGGGCGTCCAGCAGGAACCCGAACTTCTCGCGGGCCTCTTCCTCGCCGATGCCCAGCGCTTGGAACATGGCCTGCTGCATCTCTTGGGTGTGGATGCGGATGGAGCCGCCGCCGATCTCGCTGCCGTTCAAGACCATGTCGTAGGCATTGGACAGGACCTTGCCCGGATCGGCCTGCAGGGCCTCGACCCCGCCCACGGGCGCGGTGAAGGGGTGGTGCAGGGCCACATAGCGCTTGGATTCGGCGTCGTATTCCAGAAGCGGGAAGTCCGTGACCCACAACGGGTTGAATTTCTTGGGGTCGATCAGGCCCAGGCGTTTGCCCAGTTCATTGCGCAACTGGCCCAGCGCGGTGTTGACCATCACGGCGGGACCGGCCTGGAAGAAGACGATGTCGCCGACCTGCATGCCCAGGCGCTGGGCCAGGCCCTGCTTTTCCTCTTCGGAGAAGAACTTGACGATGGGCGACTGCCATTCGCCTTCGGCCTTGACCTTGATCCAGGCCAGGCCCTTGGCGTCGTAAATCTTCACGAATTCGGTTAGGTCGTCGATTTCCTTGCGGGACATGTCCACACCATTCGGCACGCGCAGGCCCTTGACCAGCTCGGCGCTGCCAAAGAGCTTGAACTCGCTGCCCTTGACCACGTCGGTCACGTCCTGGAGCTTCAATCCGAAACGGGTGTCGGGCTTGTCCAGGCCGTAGTCGCGCAGGGCCTCGGCATAGGTCATGCGCGGCAGGGGGCTCGGCAGCTCGACGTCCACGGTCTCCTTGAACAGTCTGCAAATCATGGCCTCGGCCATGGCCATGACCTGCTCCTGATCCACAAAGCTCATCTCGCAGTCGATCTGGGTGAACTCGGGCTGGCGGTCGGCGCGCAGGTCCTCGTCGCGGAAGCAGCGCACCACCTGGTAGTAGCGCTCCATGCCTGCGACCATCAGCAGCTGTTTGAAGAGCTGCGGGGATTGGGGCAGGGCATAGAACTGACCGTCGTTGACGCGGCTGGGCACCAGAAAGTCGCGCGCGCCCTCGGGGGTGGACTTGGTCAGGATCGGGGTCTCGATCTCCAGAAAGTTCTGCTCGTCCAGGAAGCGGCGCACGCTCTGCACGGCCTTGTGGCGCAGGATGAAGTTGCGGGCCAGCTTGGGACGCCGCAGGTCGAGATAGCGGTATTTCAGGCGCAGGTTCTCCGAGGCGTCCAGGCGGTCCTCGATGGCGAACGGAGGGGTGCGCGAGGTGTTGAGTAGCTTCCACTCGCTGACCAGGATCTCGATGTCGCCGGTGACCATGCCCGCATTGTGCATCCCTTCGGGCCGTTCGCGCACCACGCCCTTGACGGCCAGTACGTATTCCGTGCGCAGGATGTGGGCCTGTTCGTGGGCCTGGATATTGTGCTCGGGAGAGAAGACCACCTGGGTCAGCCCGTTGCGGTCGCGCAGGTCGATGAAGATCAGCCCACCGTGGTCTCGGCGGTACTGGGCCCAGCCCATGAGGCAGATCTCGTCGCCGATGTTGGCGCTGGTCAGTTCGCAACAATGGTGGCTGCGCTGCCAGTCTCCGAGCTCGCCGATGTATTTCTGGTGTTCCAACTGAACGTCGTAGGTCTCTTCCATGGGGGTGTCCTTCTTCACTTTCTGAGTCTCAAGGGGCCTGTCGCCGCCGCCCTGGCAATGGCCCCTGGCGGGGCCCCTGAGGACTTTCCCTTCCCCGGGCGGACTAGGGGCCGGAAAAACCGAAAAAACGCGGTACGGGGCGATTCTGGCTGTTACTCGGGTTTTGAGTTAATCTATAATAAAATCAGAGTGTTAACAATTTTTTGAGTGATTATCCCGAGGTCAATTTGGCCGTGAGATAATCTAGTCTTTTTTTAGAAAATCTATAGCTTCGGCGCGGGCTATGGATGCCTGCTCCCCGGTCTCCAAATTCTTGACGGTCAGGGTGTCGCCGGCCAGTTCCTCGTCGCCCAGCAGCAGACAGAAGCGGGCGCCGGACTTGTCGGCTGCGCGCATGCGGCTTTTCATGCTGCCGCTGTCGAAGCCGGTCTCGCCGCGCAGTCCGGCCTCGCGCAGGGTTTGCGCCAGTTGCAGGGCCGGGCTGGGGGCCGCCTCGCAGAGCACTGCGATGAAGAAGTCGGTTTTGGCCGGGGCCGTGTCCGGGGTCAGCAGGGCCAGGCGCTCCATGCCGATGGCAAAGCCTGTGGCGGGCACATCCGCGCCGCCCAACTGCTTGATCAGTCCGTCGTAACGGCCGCCGCCCGCCACGGCGGTCTGTGCGCCGATATCCGTGGAGGTGACCTCGAAGGTCAGGCCCACGTAATAGTCCAGGCCGCGTACCAGCCGTGGGGTCTTGACGTAGTCCACTCCGGCGCTGTCCAGGATCTTCAGCACTTCCTCGTAGGAGGTGCGGCAACCGTCGCAGAGGTGATCCTCGATGTTTGGCGCGTCCTTGGTCAGTTCGCGACAGCGCTCGACCTTGCAGTCCAGCACACGCAGGGGGTTGGACTCGGCTCTGCGCGTGCAGTCGTCACACAGTTCGTCAAAGCCGGCGAGGTTCTTGAAAAAGTCGTTCAGGGCCGCACGATGCACCGGGCGGCACTCGCGGCAGCCCAGGGAGTTGACCTCAAAGGTCAGCTGGCGCATGCCAAGCTCGCGCAGATAGGTGGCCAGCATCAGCACCAGTTCGGCGTCTGCCTGGGGCTCGTTGGCACCGATCAACTCCACGTCCAACTGATGGAACTGGCGCATACGGCCTTTCTGCGGGCGTTCGTACCGGAACATGGGGCCGAAGGTGAAGACCTTGGTCACCTTGCCCGGGGTGTAGAGCTTGTTTTCGATATAGGCGCGGATCAACCCTGCCGTGGCCTCGGGGCGCAGGGTCAGACTGCGGCCCTTGCGGTCCGGGAAGGTGTACATTTCCTTTTGGACCACGTCTGTTTCCTCGCCGATGGAGCGGGAGAACAGTTCGGTCTTCTCGATGATCGGGATGCGCACCTCATCATAGCCGTAACGGGAGAACACCTCGCGGGCAGTGCCCTCAAGGACGGCGAATTTGGTGCTATCGGGCGGGAAAAGGTCGGCCACACCCTTGATTTTCTGTATTTTGCTCATGGTGGTGATTGTTCGTCTCAGCTTCAGGGTTCCCAAACAGTGTCCAAGCCGCTTGGAGTTAGTCCATAGCGGCCCAAATGTCAAAACGATGATCCATTCTAGGGATACTGGACCTGGCTCAGGCCGTGGATTTGGCGAAGGAATAGAGCGGGGTCAGCGGACGCTGCCCGGCGAAGTCCACGCGGATGGCTCCGTAGGCCCCGAGGCCCAGGGGATAGACCGGGCCGTTCAGCCAGCTCCAGGGCGCGTCGGGCCGCCAGGTCCAGACCGGGCCGGGCAGCACGGAGCCGCATTTGACGGGCTTGTTGCCCAGGGCCTCGCTGATCAGGCGGCGCATCTCGAGGCAGGAGTACCAATGGGCCTCGATGAGCGTGCCTCCGCCGCCCTTCCAGGGCCAGCAGGTGGTGCGCTCGTGGCGGTACAGGGAGTAGCGGTTCAGAAAACCGACGATCAACCCGTATTTGGCCACGCGTTTGGCCTCGCGCAGGGCCTGCAAGGGGTCTTCGCAGAACTCCAGCACCGTGAGCAGGGTGGCGTAGTCGAATTCATCGTCGGCAAAGGGCAGGTGCTCGGCCTTGCCCAGGTGGTAGGAGGCGTGGGGGCCCAGCCTGCGCCGGGCCGCGCCCAGCATGTCCGGCGCCGCGTCCAGTCCCGTGACGTCAAAGCCCATCTCCCAGAACAGCTTCATGAAGATGCCCGGCCCGCAGCCGATGTCCAGCAGGGTGTTGGCCCGGCGCGGCCACGGCGAGGCCAACCGCTCCAGAAGGCGGCGTTCCTGCACCAGCGCGAACGAACCCTGGGAGGATTCGAACCATGCTTCGTAGTGGTCAACAGCGCTGCCGTCCCATCTGGTCATGCGTTGGGGCTCCGGATTTGAATGAGGCCTTGCCAGGTCTGGAGTGCAGAGAGTTCCTAAAGTATTTCAAACAGGTTTGGGCTTCCCGGTCAAGGACGCCGAGCTTGGCGGCCCTGACCGGGAGCAGGGGCCCGGAAGCTTATTTGTAGCGTGCACCCTGGGCCGCGGAACGGACCTGGGCGCTGTAGCGTTTGAGCAGCGAGGAGTGGATCTCTTTCTCGGGCAGGACCCACGCCGCGCGGCGTCTGTCCAGCTCGGCCTGATCCACCTTGAGTTCCAGCCTGCGGGCCGGGATGTCGATCTCGATCAGGTCGCCTTCCTGCACCAGGGCGATGACCCCGCCGTCGGCCGCCTCGGGCGAGACATGGCCGATGGCCGCGCCTCGCGTGCCGCCGGAAAAACGGCCGTCAGTGATCAGCGCCACGTCGGCCCCCAGGCCCATGCCCGCGATATTGGCCGTGGGCGAGAGCATCTCGCGCATGCCCGGTCCGCCGCGCGGTCCCTCGTAGCGGATGATCACCGCGTCGCCCTTGACGATCTTGTTGTCCAGGATGGCCCTGCCGGCCTGTTCCTCGGAATCGAAGACCCGGGCGCGGGCCGTGCGTTGCATCATCTCCGGGGCCACGGCGGATTGCTTGACCACCGCCCCGTCCGGAGCCAGGTTGCCGCGCAGGATGGCGATGCCGCCTTCGGAGGAGTAAGGGGACTCCAGGGGCCGGATGACCTCATAGTCCAGCACCGCGGCCTTCAGGCTACGCAGGTTGTCGCCCACGGACTGGCCGGTGACGGTCATGGCGTCCAGGTGCAGCAGGTCATGCTTGGCCAGCTCACTCATCACCGCGGGGATGCCCCCGGCGCGGTGCAGGTCCTCCAGGTGGTGCGACCCAGCAGGGGAGAGCTTGCAGAGATTAGGGGTCTTGCGGCTGACCTCGTTGAAGATGTCCAGGGTCAGGTCCAGCCCGGCCTCGGCAAAGATGGCGGGCAGATGCAGCACCGTGTTGGTGGAGCAGCCCAGCGCCATGTCCAGGGTCACGGCATTGGCCACGGATTTCGCGGTGACGATGTCGCGGGGGCGGATGTCGTTTTTCAGGAGGTCCATGACGCGCATGCCTGCGGTCTTGGCCAGGCGCACGCGCTCGGCTGTGACCGCCGGGATGGTGCCGTTGCCGGGCAGGGCCAGGCCGATGGTCTCGGACAGGCAGTTCATGGAGTTGGCCGTGAACATGCCCGAGCACGAGCCGCAACCCGGGCAGGCGCACTGCTCCAGGCGCGTCAGTTCGGCGCTGTCGATCTCGCCGCGCTTGGCGCGGCCCACGGCCTCGAACACGGTGATCAGGTCGTTGCCCTTGGGCCCGGCCATCATCGGCCCGCCCGAGACCACCACGGCCGGGATGTTCAGCCGCAGCGCCGCCATGAGCATGGCGGGCACGACCTTATCGCAGTTGGGGATCAGCACCAAGGCATCAAAGGGATGGGCGGTGGCCATGATCTCGATGGAATCGGCGATGATCTCGCGCGAGGGCAGGGAAAAGTGCATGCCCTCGTGGTTCATGGCCAGGCCGTCGCAGACGCCGATCACCGGGAATTCCAGGGGCACGCCCCCGGCCAGGCGAACGCCGGCCTTGACCGCCTTGGCGATGGTGTGCAGGTGGATGTGCCCGGGCACGATCTCGTTGGCGGAGTTGACCACGCCGATGAGCGGGCGTTTCATTTCTTCCTCGGTCAGGCCGAGGGCATAGAGCAGGGAGCGATGGGGGGCCTTTTCCAGGCCCTTGGTCATTTTATTGCTGCGCATGGAATGCTGTCTCCAGTGGCTCGAGTTAGTCGGTCGATCAGGGTAAAATCCTTTGGCCCGTTGTTCAAGGAATAATCGATTGTCGGGTCGAAAAGCCTTGGCTGCGCATCCGGACCGGGTCTGTCAGGCTTCCACCTGCCATTCGATCTGCAGGAAGGTGCCCTTGTCAGGGGCCGAATGGATGGAGAACACCCCCCCGGTCATCTCGGTACGCTCCTGCATGCTGGGCAGGCCCAACCCGCCAGGGACACCAGGCTTGGGGCCGATGGTCGAGGTGTCGAACCCCCGGCCATTGTCGCGGATGGCCAGTCGCAGCTGGCCATCGCGCCGCTCCAGGGCCACGGACACCGTGTCGGCACGGCTGTGCTTGGCCGTGTTGTACAGGGCCTCCTGTACGATGCGTAGCAGCATGGTCCCCAGTTGGTCGGGGATGTCCTCGGGCTGGACCGTCACGACCTTGTTCACGGTCAGCGAGGGATAGATTTTCTTGAAGTCTCCCAGAAAGGCGTCCAGGGCCACCAGCGGTCCGAAGTCCTGCAGGGTGGAGGGGTACAGGGACTCCTGCATCATGCGGATGCGGTCCACCAGGGACTTGGCCAACCCGGCGGCGCTGATCAGCCAGGTGCGCAGGCTTCGGTCGCCATCCTCGCCCAGGTCGTAGAGGGCGTTGTCCAGGCCGACCTTGATGGCCACCAACGGCTGGCCCAGGTCGTCATGCATCTCTCGCGCAAAACGTTTGCGTAGTTCTTCCTGTTCGCGGAACAATTCGGCCGAGAGGTTCTTCAGGCGTTGGCGGCTGTCGTCCAGGTCCTTGTTCAGCAGCATGTTGGACAAGGCGTCCGTGATGCGCCCGCTGATGTCCAAAAACAGGCGCTGTTCCCGGGCCGTCCATTCCCGTGCGAAGGAGCACTGGTGCAGGCCCATGAGCCAGGGGGGACCCACGTCGGGATGCAGGGCGATGATCAGGGCCGACTTGGCGCCGAAGTCCCGTTTGGGCACATCGGGCAGGGCGTGTTCGTACCCGGGGCCCATGGGGAGCGGGGCAGCGGCTTGCAGGGCTGCGCGGGTGGCCTGCGCCACTTGTGGGGTAATGGGCAGTTCCTCGTCCGGCGAACTCGGGATGGCATGGTCCGGATGATAGGAACGGAAGGGGACGCAGAAGGAGGTCCTGTCGGGATCGCAGGGAGTCACCAGCCAGGCCTGGTCGGCATCAAAGACCTGGCGCAGGGCATCGACCACCTGGGTCATCAAGGCCTCCAGGCCCCGGCCTTTGCGGATGGCCTCTTCAATCAGACCGATCTTTTCCAGGTGTCGCAATTCCCGGGCCCCCGCGAGTCCCTGGTCGGACTGGAAGAGGGTCATGAGTTCCACCTGCCGTCTGAGTTGGGAAATCTCGAACAGCAACTGTTCCCTGGATTTGTCCTGATCCGGGAGCTGTTTCGTCATCATGGGCCCTCGATTTCAGCACTGTGCCGGTGGCGGTGGAGAGTTGTCTACCCAGCCATGGTATCCGGCTGCCCGGCGATGTCAATTCGGGAATTTACTGATATCCTGTGGGGGCACCGATTTTGCGGCGGCAAGTTTCATTTGCCCCGTGACGCTTAAGTGCTATAGGGGCGCCATGCCAAGCTTGATACTGAAAAAGGGACGCGAAAAGTCATTGCTGCGCCGCCACCCGTGGATATTTTCCGGGGGCGTGCAGAAGGTGGAGGGGTCGCCCAAGATGGGCGAGACCGTGGATGTCTTGGGGGCCGGTGGCGAGTGGCTGGCCTACGCCGCCTATTCGCCCGAGTCCCAGATCCAGGGCCGGGTCTGGTCTTTTGAGCGCGAGACCCCCATCGACGCCGGTTTCTTCCGGGCCAGGCTCAAGACCTGCCTTGAGGCCCGGCAAACCCAGGGCCTGGACATCCCCCAAGGGGCCTGCCGTCTGGTGGCCGCCGAGTCCGACGGGCTGCCCGGCGTGGTCGTTGACCGCTACGGGGACTGGCTTTCGGGCCAGTTCATGAGCGCCGGAGCCGAGCGCCACAAGGGCGACATCGCCGCCGCCCTGATGGAGCTCACCGGCTGCAGGGGCTTTTGGGACCGCTCCGACTCCGAGATGCGCACCAAGGAGGGCCTGATGCCTCACGCTGGGTTGCTGCTGGGGGACGAGCCGCCCGAACTGGTGGAGATCGACGAAGTCCCGGGCAGGTTCCTGGTGGACATCCGGGGCGGCCACAAGACCGGCTACTACCTGGACCAGCGTGACAACCGCCGTGCCGTGGCCGCTCACTGCAAGGGTCAGGACGTGCTGAATTGCTTTTCCTACACCGGTGGCTTCGGGGTCATGGCGCTGTTGGGCGGTGCGGCCAGCTGCACCAATATCGACGTCTCGGCCCCGGCCCTGGCCCTGGCCCGGCGTAACGTGGAACTGAACGGCCTGGGCCAGGAGAACGTCGAGTATCAGAACGCCGATGTCTTCGAGGCCCTGCGGGTCTACCGCGACGAGCAGCGCCGCTTCGGGGTCATCGTGCTCGATCCGCCCAAGTTCGTGGAGTCGCGTCAGCAGTTGCAACAGGCCTGCCGGGGCTACAAAGACATCAACCTCTCGGCGTTCAAAATCCTGCGGCCTGGCGGGTTGCTATTCACCTACTCCTGCTCCGGGTTGATGAGCGACGACCTGTTCCAGAAGGTGGTGGCGGGCGCGGCCCTGGATTCCGGACGCGATGCGCGCATCGTGCGCCGCTTTACACAGGCCCCGGACCATCCCATTGCGCTGCACTTCCCAGAAGGCAGCTACTTGAAAGGTCTCTTGGTCCAAGTTATGTAGCAGGCCGTTGAAAAACAGCCGTCTGCTTCGTTGCTGCGAAAGAATTCAAAATCTTACGTATTGTTAATACGCAGCGATCTTGAATTATTCTTGCGCCTTGCATCCGACCATTTTTGAACGGCCTGAAGAGAGATAAGATTAGAAAATCTTGATTGGAGTATTATGACTATGTCCGAGATCGACAAAAGCTACGAAGAAAGTATCGCCAGCGATATCTTCAACATGATCCAGTCCGCCAAGGAAAGTGGCCTGGACATGAACACGGGCTTCCAGAACGAGCCCCTGTCCACGCCCAAGATGGCCATCCGTTATCTGTTCTACGGCAAGCAGGCCCTGGCGGCCATTCCCATGCCCCAGGAGGTCAAGAAGCGCCTCAAGGCCGCCAATGTCCTGGGCATGATCGCTCTGGACGGCAGGCCCGTGGGCGTGCATCTGCTGTGCGCTTTTGCCAAGCCCTTTGCCGATATCCAGGCCGAGCAGGAGGTGCTGGACGCCATCCAGCACAAGAGCCTGGGCGCCTTTGCCGCACAGCTCAAGGAGCTGATGGCCGAGGAATTCAAGGTGGCCGAGAGTGACTCCGGGTCCGATTCTGGCCCGGTGCATTAGCCACTGTCCGCTGTCTGTTCATGGTTCCTGGATCGGGAGAGACCGGCTGAGTGGCCTGCCCGAGGCGGCCGCAGGGGGCGCGGGGTGCCAGGGAAGGAACCCTGCCGCGGTTGTGAAAAGGAATTTTTTGCCTTCGCTTCCGGATACGCCATGGTATTTGCTCTCCTGCGGGAAAACCGCTAGCTTTCCGTCCATATGTCAACGCCAATGGTCCGGGTCCGCCACGTGTCGCACAACTTCGGCACGCATTGGGCCTTAAAAAACGTCAGTTTCTCCCTGGACAAGGGTGAATTCCTGTTCCTGTCCGGCCCGTCCGGGGCGGGCAAGACCACCTTGTTGCGGTTGCTCTATGCCTCGCTGCCGCTGCTGCGCGGCCAGGCCGAGGTGGCGGGTACCCAGCTTAAGGACCTGTCCGGGCGTCGCGTGGTGCAACTGCGCCGTCAGGTCAGCGTCGTGTTCCAGGATTTCAAGATCTTGAAGGACCGCACCGTGGCGGCCAACGTCTCCCTGCCCTTGGAGGTGCGCGGCATGCCCCCGCGTACGGCCATCAAGCGGGTCAATGCCGTGCTGCGCAGCCTGGGCCTGGAGAAAAAGGCCCTCTGCCGCTGCTCCGAGTTGTCGGGTGGCGAGCAACAGCGCGTGGCCATTGCCCGGGCCATCGTCATCAACCCGCAGTTGCTGCTGGCCGACGAGCCCACGGGCAACCTGGATCGCGATCTGGCCATGCACCTGATGGAGGTCTTCAAGCAGTTCCACACCTTTGGCACCACCGTGATCCTGGCGACCCACAACCGCGACGTGGTGGCCAGCGTGCCCGGGGCCAAGCGCTTGGAGCTGCGTGACGGACACGTGACCAACGCCAACTGGCAGGCCCCGGACCTGGAGATCGCCGCGACCTCGGATCTGCCCCTGGACGGTGGTCCCGGCCCTGGCTGGGGTGCGTGATGGGCATGCTGCTGCGGCTTATCGCGCGCGGGTTCTCGGACCTTACGCGCAACCCCCTGGCCCAGGCCATGACGCTCATGGCCGTGACCCTGACGGCTTTTCTGGCCGGGCTGTTTCTGCTGTTCGTGGTCAACCTGAACCAGGAGCTGTCCTCGGCCAAGGGCCAGTTCGCCTTCCAGGTGTACTGGCAGGCGGGTGCGGACATGACCGAGGTCAGACGGCAATGGCAGGAATTCGAAGGCATGGCGGGTCTGACGTCCATCAAGACCTTCACCCCGGACGAGGCCCTGGCCGATCTGGCGCGCTCCCTGGAAGGTGGTGAGACCCAGATCAAGGGTCTGACCGGGGACAGCCCCCTGCCAGCGACGGCGGTGCTGCATTTCGCGGCTCCGGACGGCGACCCCGAGGCCTTCACCCAGGGGGTGCTCTCGCGCATCGCCGGGAAAAAGGCCGTGGCCGACGTGCACTACAGCACCATGCAGGTGGGGCTGGCCAAGGCCTGGCAGTCCTTCGCGCGCATGGTGCTCTGGCCGCTGATCGCCTTTCTGGGGCTGGTGGGCGCGCTCATCGTCTCCAACACCCTGCGCCTGTCGCTCATCTCGCGGCGCGACGAGGTGGAGATCCTGCAACTGGTGGGCGCCGGACGCTGGTACATCCAGTTGCCCCTGGTGGTGGGCGGCTCGGCCCAAGGCCTTGTGGGCGGCGTGCTGTCTCTGGGCATGCTCAAGGGCGTGCAGCTGTCCCTGGCCGATCTCTTCAACACCCCGCCGCTGAACCTGTCCATCGGCTTTTTGCCCCTGGAATACGCCCTGGCCCTGGTCCTGGGCATGACCCTGGTGGGCGCGGCCTCCTCGCTGGTGGCCCTGCGCCAGTAGCAGCGCCCATCGTTCCCTGCCCCCCCTTGTCCCCAGGCCCAATGCGGACGCTGCCTGGTGGTGTTTCCTTCCCTGCTCAATCCTGTTTTTTGCTGGCAATCAGTGGCCTTCACTGCCGAGGTCGGGCGGTTCAGCGCCCCCGGGGCTAGTGGTCTGAGCCTAAACAATCGCTTGAATCATTTGTTTGAAATAATTGTTTGTCGCGTCGGGCCTTGTGTTTCCCGTGCATCCAAAGCCTTCTGTCGAGCCCGTTCCTGCTTCATCTCCTGAAGCATTTTTGGCCTGAGCCTGACTGAACGCCACAGCTTTGCCTCTGAGAGGTGACAAACCATCAGTCAGGGGTTTTCAGCGCCTGAGAGGGAAAGGTTTGGGGGCTGGGAGGAGAGGGCTTGCGAGGGGTGCATTACAACCTCAAGTCGGACGGTACTGAAGCAAGCCGAGGCGGGCCGAAAGGTGACCGCCAAGGGCCGCGAGCGTGACGCAGGCAGCCGCCGGGGCATGGCCGCGTCTGCGGGTGCCCGTCTATCTCGGATGGGGGCTTGACGTCACCAGCATTGCATGAGGAAGATGCACCACCATGAAAAACACCGTGATGAGAACCCTCTGGGGGATGTTGTTCTTGCTGGCCCTGGCCGGGTGCGTGCGCAGCGACGTGGTTGCGACGATGGCTTCGCACGCGGCCTGGCAGCGGCTGGACGCCGCCGGTCCGTTGCCCGCCGTGGGCTGGATGCGCGGGCAGGCGGATGTCATCCACATCTATATCGAGGGCGACGGCGTGGCCTATGCCACGCCCACCCGTCCCTCGCTGGACCCTACGCCCATTACACCCACGGCATTGCTTTTGGCGCAAAGGGACAATGCCCCCGCCGTGGCCTATCTGGGGCGACCCTGCCAGTACGTGACAGGGGCAGCCTGTTCCAGTAGATGCTGGACCACCGGGCGTTTTTCCGCGGCCGTGCTGCAAACCATGACCGGCCTTGTGGACGCCGCCAAGGCCTCGGCCGGGGCGCGGCGTGTGGTGTTGATCGGCTTTTCCGGCGGCGGTGCCGTGGCGACCCTGCTGGCCGCGCGGCGTACGGACGTCGCGGCCCTGATCACCGTCTGCGGCAATCTCGATCACGCCGCGTGGACGGCCATGCACCACGTCACGCCGTTGTACGGATCGCTCAACCCGGCGGAGTATGCCGCGCGTCTTTCATCCCTGCCCCAGACGCACTTCATGGGCGGGGCGGATACCAACGTCACCCGCCAGATAACGGATTCCTTCGTGTCGCGGCTCGGACCCGGCGCACCGGTAACGGTGCGGGTGGTGCCGGGGCTGGCCCACGGCGGCGAGGCCTGGGCAAGGGCGTGGCCGGCACTGCTTGCCGGGGTGCCTCTGGGTCGTTGATCACCCGGCTTGCTGCCGTGGCAAAGGGCATGAATCTAACGGGCATGGGGAAGCCGCCTATTTCGAAGGTAGGATTCTCACACCAAACTGGACGTGTTTGCTTGGAGTTGGTAATTGGGGACGTAACCCTTCTTAACATTCGGATTTTGTTCAGGTGACATTAATTTATGCCCAGCCATTCGTCTTCGGTGGAGACCTCGACTCTGTACCACAGTCAGCGGCTGAAGCAGGCTCTTTGCTCCATCCACTCCAAGCAGGTCACGTTCATTCATGCCCCCATGGGCTACGGAAAGACCGTGGCCGTGCGGGAGTATCTTGGGGAACACAAGGCCCAGTCCGTTTGGGTTTCAGTTCTGACCCAGGACCCAGGCACCTTTTGGCGGGATTTCTGCCGCGTGCTGCACAAGAGCTTGCCCGGCGAAGCCGTCACCCTTGAAATCTTGGAGGAGCTCGGCTACCCCTGTGATCCCGCCAAAGTGGACGCGGCCCGGGGGCTGATCGGTCGTCTGGATTTCCCCACCGACGCCGTGCTTGTTTTCGATGACGTGCACCTCTTGCCGGAAACGGAGGGTTGGGGCCTGGTTCGACTATGCCTGCTTCTCGTGCGGCAAGGCGTTTTTCCCCCCATTGTCTTTATTTCGCGCCACTCACCGGGCCGGGAGATGGCAGAGGCTCTGCTCAAGGGGGTCGCCACGGAGATCGGTCCTGCGCCGTTCGCCCTCGGCCAGGAGGACATCCGGGCCTATTTCGAGCTGTGCGGGATCTCCCTGGCGGAGGCGGAAGCCGCGACATTGCTCAAGGCGACGGGGGGCTGGATCAGCGCGCTGTACCTGTATCTCTTGCACTACTCGCGGCACGGCCAGTTGGCGGCCCCCACCGAGTTATCCGTGCTCTTGGCCAGCCAGGTCTTCGACAAACTTGGGGATGAGGCAAGGCTCCTGCTTCTTGTCCTCTCTCCCCTGGTGAGTTTTAGCGTGCCCCAGGCCAAGCTCTTTTGCGAAGATGCGCACGCTGTCCTTGCGGATGTTTTGCGACGCAATGCCTTCATCAGCTTTGATCCGGTGACGGAAGGCTACATGCTCCATGCCCTGTTCCGGGGGTTTCTGCTGGAGCACTTCAGTATCCTGCCGCTGGAGCAGCAGCAGGATGCCTATCTGCGCAATGCCAGGTGGTTGATTCGGCACGACGAGATACGCAAGGCCGTTAAGCTCCTGGGAGAGGTCAAGGATTCCACCGAGGCCCTTGAGCTCCTGAACACGGTCGCCGAGCGCCTGCAAGTCACGGACGGCAATGGCCTGTTGCTGGCTCTTTTTCGTACATTCCAGCCCTCTCTGATGGATCGGTATCCCGGCGTGATGTTTCGGTTTGCCATGGCCGCCTTGAGCGCCAGGGATATCCCGACCTTTTCGGATCTGCTTGCCCGTTTGGAGCGCTATTGCGCATCCTTGCCTGAGGACGACGCGACGGCCAACGGCTGGAGAGGGGAGATGGAGCTGTTGCTCGCCCTGACCAAGTTCAACGACATCACGGCCATGTCGGCCCACCACAGACGGGCCGCGGAGTTCTTCCGCCGGGCCGGGGCCGGAGGCAGCCGCCTGTTCGGGCAGGACCCCTGGACGTTGGGCTCTCCTTCGGTCCTGTACATGTTTCACCGGGAGAGCGGCGCGCTGGAAAAGGCGCTTGTGCAGATGCGCGAATGCCTGCCGCATTATTCGCGGCTGACCGGCATGCACGGAGCGGGAGCGGAAAGCGCCATCCTGGGCGAGGCGCGGTACAATGCGGGGGAATTCGAGGCCGCCGCCGTGGCCGCGCATCAGGCTTTGGCCTCGGCGCAGGAGCATGGGCAGATCGGCATCGAGGTCTGCGCCCGGTTCCTGCTTGCCCGGCTTTCGATGCAGCAGGGTGAATACGACCGCTGCCTGGAGCAGTTGGCCCTCATGCGGGCGCGCGTGGAACAGGAAAAGGCCTTTTCGCTGTTGCAGACCACGGACCTCTGCATGGGACTCTTGCATGTAAGCCTGCGTCGGCCCGAGCGGATTCCCCAGTGGCTGGTGCAGGGTGCCGACGAAAAGTTCTATGCCTTTGCCGGGGGCTTCGCCTCTCTGGTCATGGGCGGTGCGCTGCTCCTGGCCGGGGAGTTTGCGGAGCTGGTCGGGCGGTTCTCACAGCTGTTGCAACAGGGCGTTTTCAGCAAGAACCTGATGTTCTCGATCCACGCGCAGCTGTTCATCGCCGCGGGCAACACGGGGCTGGGGTTCTGGGCCAAGGCGGACTCGGCGCTGTTCGAGGCGCTGGACATGGCCCTGCCGGACAGGATTTACATGCCTTTTGCGATGCGCACCGCTTTCCTGCCGCAACTGAAAAATCTGAGGGACGACCCGACCTACGGCCCCGGGGTGCGACGCATCCTGAAGCTGGCCGCCCGATTCGAGAAGAACCGCAACGCCGTGGTCTCGCGCTTTTTCCAGGGGGACACCCCCTCTCTGACCCCCCGGGAGGGCGAACTCGTCCGGCTGGCCGTGACCGGCATGACCTACAAGGACATCGCCACCGCCCTGGGCCTGGCCCCCAATTCCGTAAAGCGTTATTTCGCCGCCCTGTACAAGAAGCTCGGCATCAGCAGCCGCGAGCAACTCATGCGCCATTTCGAGGAAAAGGGCGGTTCCCTGTAGCGCTTCGGGCGGGCCCGGTCGGGCCCGCATTTTGGCACATCTCGCTGGATCGAACGGCGCCGGAGCTTCTCCGGCGCCGTTTTCTTTCTTCGTTGCCGCAGGGGGGCGAGGCCCCCGCCTCCTCCACGGCGGCATGCCGTCCTGTCCCCGGCCGGGGGTGCGTGAGCGGGGCGCTCGCTGCGCGCGATCATAAAAACAAAATACAATCACAAGAAATAACAGATGTTTAGCGCGCACTATCACCCAGGGTGATAGTGCGCGCTAAAAAATCATGGGCTAGGAGCGGTTGATAGCTGTCCCGGGCGGTCTTGGCCTGGCATCGATCGAGAAAAAACGGTGGCTCACGGTTGTTCGTGTTCGCCGCCATCAAACTGAATTTCTTGTTCGCGCCGTGGGGGATCGTTCCGGCGCGGCGACTCACCCCAGGAGGTTTCCCCATGCGCCCCGTCATCCGTTCGCTGTTTTCCTTTCCGTCCCGCCGTTTCGTGCGGTTCTTGATGTTGCCCCTGCCGCTTGTGCTGTTGGGCCTGTGTCTGGCCCTGGCTCCCTCCCCGGCCCGCTGTGCCGACTCGGTTGCTTGGACGAGCGACGGCGGCACCTATTTGTTGGCAACAGGGTTTGGCAATGTTTCGGCGGACGGGACCACGGTGGTGGGCTACGTTTCCAATGAGGCCGCTCTCTGGAGCGATGGCACCCTGACCGGCCTGGGCTTTTTGGACACCACCGGAACTTATGAATTTTCCCGAGCTTATGGTGTGTCCGCGGACGGTTCCGTGGTGGTGGGGGACAGCAGTGATAGCGACAACAAGACTCAGGCCTTCCGCTGGTCCGGGGGCACCATGACCGGCCTCGGCTTTTTGGATACGACCTACAAATATTCCAGCGCCACAGGTGTGTCCGCAAACGGCTCCGTCGTGGTGGGCGACAGCAGCGACAGCGCCGATAACAGAAGGGCCTTTCGCTGGACCGAAAGCTCGGGCGTGATGACCGACCTCGGCACCTTGGGCGGGCATGATCGTTCCGGCGCGAACGCCGTGTCCGCGGACGGTTTAGTGGTGGTGGGCGATTGCTATGATAGCGGTTATTCGAATTATGAAGCCTTCCGCTGGGTCAGCGACGGTACGGCGACCGGGGGCACCATGGCCTCCCTGGGTTTTCTGGACACCTCCGGAACTTATACAGTTTCCCATGCCTATGGCGTGTCCTCCGACGGCTCCGTGGTGGTGGGCTACAGCTATGATAGCGACGACAACGTTCAGGCCTTCCGCTGGGTCAGCGACGGCTCCGCCAGTGGCGGCTCCATGGCTGGCCTTGGCTTTCTGAGCAGCGTCAGCAAGTGGTCCCAGGCCATTGCTGTGTCCACGAATGGTTCCGTGGTGGTGGGAAAAAGCTATGACGATGGCGGCGACAGTCATGCCTTTTACTGGACCGAGAGTTCCGGCATGGTCACGCTGGCCAGCCTGCTGGCAGCCGGAGGAGTGGACCTGACGGGCTGGGTCCTGGAAGAAGCCTCTGGCGTCAGCGGCGACGGCACCATCATCGTCGGCGCCGACACCCACGGCGGGCCAGTGTATATCGCCAGAATCTCGGGCGGTGTGGCCGGGTTGACCACCACCGAGTCTCTGTACCAATCCCTGGCGACCATGGGCCAGGTGGGCCCGGCGGTGTCCAGCATGGGCCAGTTGTCCATGAGCCGCCTGGGCGGCGTGGCCCAGGGCATGGGCTCGCATTTCGCCGTGGCCGGACCAGGTGCGGGAACGGGTGCAGGCCCAGGTGCAGGCCCGGATACGGGCGCCCGGTCCGGAAACGAATCCGGCTTGTCCAGCGGTGACGAGATGACCGGCACTCTGGAGCTGTGGGGCATCGGCTCCCTGGGCACGAATACCGAGTTGGACGGCGGCGACTTCGGCCTGCATGGCGGCCTGGGCCTGACCTGGCACAACGGTGGCGAGTGGAGTTTCGGCGGCGGCGTGTTCGGCGATTCGCGTGAGTTGGACACCGACTACACCGGCAGCCAGCGCATCGAGGCCCTGGGCCCCGGCGTGTTCGCCGTGTACAGCCCCCAAGGCACCGGCCTGGAATTCAGCGTGTCCGCCCTGTGGCAGACCGTGGACCTGGAACTGACGCGCGGCTACATGAACGGCGCGGGCTCTGCCACCTCCAGCGGCAACGCGGATGCGGAGGTCTTTGGCCTGTCCGGTCGCGTCCAGTGGACCAAGGACGTGAACGAGACCCTGGCCCTGACGCCCTTTGGCGAATACACGTGGCAGTCCGTGCATATCGACAGCTATACCGAGTCCGACGGGCCCTTCCCGGCCAGTTTCGACTCCCGCAATGAGGAGTCCAACTCCATCCGCACGGGTCTGCGGGCCGACGTGGCCCTGTTCGACAAGGTGGGCACCTGGGTCTGGGCGGCCTGGGACCATCGCTTCGAGGATACCTCCTCGGCCATGGGCGGCACCACCACCGGCCTGGGCGCGTTCAGCTATGCCGGGTCGAAGCTGGACCAGGACTGGGCCGACCTGGGCGTGGGCGCAAGCTGGCAGCTTTCCGAGCGCATGACGGCCAATGCCAGCCTCGGGGCGGCCATGGGCTGCGACGACGACTCCGTCTCCGACCTCACCGCCTCCGTGGGCTTTACTTATCAGCTCTGGTAGGCCGGGCTAAATCCGACAAAAAAGCCGGGCGTTCCGCATGGAATGCCCGGCTTTGCGTTGTGTGCGCGAGGGACAACAATTCAAAAACTTTTCTCTAGCCCTCCACGGCGATCATCGCGCAGACAGTGGGGCCGTGCACGCCCTTGACCACGATCTTCTCGATATCCGCGGTGGAGCTGGGCCCGGTGATGATATGCAGGGCCGAAGGCAAAAATCCGTCCGGCCGGACCTGCGAACGGATGAAGGCCGGCAGGTCCGTGATGGTGGGCACGGCGCGTCCGGGCAGGGCCAGGGCGATGTGCACCGGCGGTAGCAGCGAGGTCTGGCGTGGGGTGCCGGGACCTGCGCTGACGATGACCGAACCGGATTCGGGCAGCACGGCCTGGGAGCTGGTGATGCCCACGTCCGCGCCTGCGCGCTGGTCCAGGGGCGCATCATGGGGGATGACCTTGATCTTCAGTTCCGCCAGAATCTCGGCCAGCCCCAAGGCGTCCAGGTCATGGTGCTCCCAGACCAGCGCTGACGTGGCCCCCAACTCCGTGAGCAGGACCGTGAGTTCGCCTCGGGCGGCCTCCAGGTCCTTGGCGGGGATGTAGCGCACCCCTCGCAGTTCGGCGCGTTCGCGCAACAGCGCCCAATCGTCCTTGCCATGGGCCTTGGCCTTGGCATGGGGCCGGTCTGGGCAGTCGCCATGGCCCAAGGTTTGGCGCAGGCCGTCCAGGATATCTTCGCGGGCGCTCATGCTCGTCCTCCGGGCTGTGTCTGGCTGCGGTCGGCCCAACGGGCGGCAAAGGGCTGCTTCAGGCGCGGTAGGCGGCGTTTGCGCGCCCACAGGGACAGGGCCTTGCCGATGCCGGGCATGCGGCAGGCCAGCTTCAGCTCGGGGTCCAGGGTGCGGGCCACGCCGGCGGCCATCTTCCAGGTCCGGGGGCTGGCCGAGAGTCGGGCAAAGGCCGCCGCCGCCAGGGCGGGCAGGGGCGATTCGGTGTCGGCGTGGCGCGCGCGCAGCTTCATCAGCAGGCGCGGGTGGTCGATGCGCACCGGACAGGCGTCGCGGCAGGCCCCGCAGGTGGTGCAGAAATAGGGGAAGGCCGCAAAGGGGTTGGCCTTGCCCTGGGCCTCGGCCAAGAGCGGCGCGAGGATCGAGCCCATGGGGCCGGAATAGGTGCCGGGGTAGGCCAGCCCGCCCACGCGGGTGTAAGCCGGGCAGAAATTGAAGCAGGCCCCGCAGCGGATGCAGTGCAGGATGGAGCGCATCTCGGGGTCGGCCAGGATCCTGGAGCGGCCGTTGTCCAGCAGCACCAGATGGAAGACTTGGGCCCCGTCCCGTTCCCCTGCCCGGCGCGGGCCGGTGATCACGGTGGTGTAGGACGAGAGCACCTGTCCGGTGCACGAGCGCGGCAGCACGGCCAGGATCGCGGCGGCGTCCTCCAGGGTCTGCACGGCCTTTTCCAGGCTGGCCACGGCCACATGCACCCGGGGGAGGGTGGTGCTCATGCGGATGTTGCCCTCGTTCTCGATAAGCAGCACGGAGCCCGTCTCGGCCACCAGGATGTTGGCACCGGTGATGCCCATCTCGGCGACCAGGAATTTCTCGCGCAGGGCGCGCCGCGCCATGAGGGTCAGGGTGGGGATGTCGTCGGTGATGGGTTCGCCCAGGTGCTCGTGGAACAGCTGGGAGACCTCGTGGCGGTTCTTGTGCAGGGCGGGGGCCACGATGTGCGAGGGCTTCTCGCCCGCCAACTGCACGATCCATTCTCCAAGATCGGTCTCGTTGACCTCGATGCCCTGATCCTTGAGCAGCTGGTTCAGCCCGGTCTCCTCGGTGATCATGGACTTGCCCTTGACCACGGAGCGCACACCCTCGGCCCGGGCGATGTCGGCCACGATGCGGTTGGCCTCGGCCCCGGTCCTGGCCCAGTGCACGTGCCCGCCCGCGGCGATGACGTTCTGCTCCAGCAGTTCCAGGATGGCGGGCAGGTTCTCCAGGCTGCGGCGTTTGGCCTCTGCGGCGCGGTCGCAGGCGGCCTCGGGGTCGGCCAGGGTGCCCAGGCCCTCGGCCCGGCTCTGGCGGAAGATTTGGGCGGCGTTCTTCAGGGTCTTGCGCAGGGTGGCGTTGGCCACGGCCTGTTCGCAGCGGGTGTGGAAGGGGCCGGTCATCTTCATGCGCCCACCCCCGAGTCCAGGACCTGGGCGATGTGCAGCACGGGCTGCTTGGCCTTTAATTTCTGCAGTCCGCCCCGGATGTTCAACAGACAACTGGGCTCCGCCGTGACCACGATGTCGGCCCGGGAGGAGAGGATGTCGTCGATCTTGTCTTCCAGAATGGCCTCGGACACGGCCGCGTGCTGCACGGCGAAGGGTCCGCCGAAGCCGCAGCAGTCCTCGGGAAATTCCAGTTCCACGCGGGTCAGTCCGCCCACGGCGTCCAGCAGCGCCCGGGGCTGGGCCTTGACCCCCAGGCTGCGGCCCACCTGGCAGGAATCGTGATACACGGCGCGGGCCACGTAGTTGGCGTGCACGTCGCTCACGCCCAGCACGTCCACCAGATATTCGCAGAATTCATAGGTCCGCTGGCCCAGGGCCCGGGCGCGTTCGCGCATTCCGGGCTCGCCCTCGAACAGCTCGGGGTAGCCGTGGCGCATCATGTGCACGCAGGACCCGGAGGGGGCCACCACGGCCTCGGCCCCTTCGAACAGGGCCAGATGGCGGCGGGCGATGTCGCGGGCCTCGGGAAAGCGTCCCGCCTTGTAGACGGGCTGGCCGCAGCAGGTCTGGCCGCTTGGCAGGCGCAGGGTCACGCCCAGGCGCGTCAGGACATTGGCGCAGGCCTCGGCCACCTCGGGCAGGAACTGGTCCACAAGACAGGGGATGAATAGATCGACGGTTGGCATAGTTTCTCCAAGGCGCCGATTATGACCGCTTCAGCTGCCATGTCAATGGCTTGGGGGGCGACCCGGCAGGGACGATCTGCAGCGTTCTGGACCCGCTGGAAAAAATCGGTATACTTCGCTTGTAATCGAAAATTTCAGGGAGATTGCCATGTTGGAAGCCTTCAAGGAAATGAGCCCCATCCTCCAAGCGTTTTTGGCGACGTGCTTCACCTGGGGCCTGACCGCCGCGGGTGCGGCGGTCGTGTTTCTGACCAAGAACGTCAGCAAGCTGACCCTGGACGTGATGCTCGGCTTTGCCGCGGGCGTGATGATCGCCGCCAGCTATTGGTCGCTGTTGGCACCGGCCATCGAGATGAGCAGCGGCCTGGGCACCTGGTCCTTTGTGCCCGCCGCCGTGGGTTTTGTGGCGGGGGCCGTGTTTCTGCGTGTGGTGGACATGTTCCTGCCCCACTTGCACTTGAACGCCCCGCGCAGCGAGGCCGAGGGCCTGCCCACGGACTGGAAGCGCAGTACGCTGCTGGTGATCGCCATCACCCTGCACAATATCCCCGAAGGGCTGGCCGTGGGCGTGGCCTTCGGAGCCGTGGCCGCGGGCCTGGATTCGGCCACCCTGGCCGGGGCCATGACCCTGGCGCTGGGCATCGGCATCCAGAATTTCCCGGAGGGCACGGCGGTCTCCGTGCCTCTGCGGCGCGACGGCATGAGCCGCACCAAGGCCTTCATGTATGGCCAGGCCTCGGGCATCGTTGAACCCATTGCGGGCGTGATCGGCGCGGCGGCGGTGCTGCTGGCCCGACCGATGCTGCCCTATGCCCTGGCCTTTGCCGCCGGGGCCATGATCTTCGTCACCGTGGAGGAGGTCATCCCCGAGTCACAGTCCTCGGGCAACGGCGATTGGGCGACCATGGGCGTGATCCTGGGGTTCACGGTTATGATGAGTCTGGACGTGGCTTTGGGGTAGGACCGTCCCAAAGGGGCTGATTGCGGTGTTGCTTCGCGCTGGCCAGTCCCTCATGTATGCCTCAATACACATCGGTCCTGGCCAGCCCTCGCGCCTAGCACTCAACCCCTCTGGAACGCCCCACGAGGGCTGGGGTTGAATAAGAATTTTTTTAGCTAGCTTTGTTGAGTGAGTTGTTAGCGAGTCATTGAGCTTACAACTCACTTACGCCCTAGGTGTGCCGCAAAAAAGCCGGACCCTCATGTAGTGGCATATACATCGCTGCTCTCTGTATCCGTATGGCTCGAAGACTATCCTGCGGCATACAGGTTATCGGCCACGGTTTTTTTGAGCGGTTTAAATAACTTTGTTGTTTGCTAGTATATAGTTAGTTGTAGCAAAAATAGACAGTTTAAACATGCTAAGATTAAATAGAATTTCAGTTCTACATCTTACTAGACGCGAGCATTTAGGAAAGTGTATTTTAGTCTTTAATAAATGCTCATCCATCTCAAGCATGATATGCTGGATGTACCGTTTATTTTTTGTTGAACTCAAGCAAACGTACTGAAGCATCTCGTCCGCCTACAACAATAAAACGACCATCAGGAGAAAAGCTGTTCATATTGAAAAATTCTTTCGAATCTAAAGTATATACAATCCGATGCTCACTCGTGTTGTATATAGATAAAATAGCTTTCTTTTTCCACAGGCTGTATGTCCCTGAGACGACAGAAAGAAGCTGTCCATCTGGGGATATGTCTAAATCAAGCACAATGTTGTCCAATGTGAAACGGTCTCTCTCAGCGCCATTGGTCGCATCAAGCAGGCGGACCTCCCCATTTTGTATGAGTGCGCCTGCCGCAGTACCCACAGCCAAGACCTTGCTGTCAGGCGAAAAGGCTACATCAACGATGCCTTCATCGCTTTCCCATTGGAATAACTCCTTACCACTTGCCGCATCGAAAAGATGAAGTCTCGTTTCGTAGGCAATTCCTCCGGGATCTGTGGTTGAAACTAGAAGTTTTTGGCCATCAGGAGAGAATCGGAGTTGACTGATTGTTCCTTCGATTGAGAACTCACGACAAATTGTCCTTGTAGAAAAATCATATTGATACACAGTATGTTGCAACGAAGATCGTGATTTGCAGGTTCCGACTGCGAAGTACCGTCCATCGGGGGAAAAGTTGAATTGTCCATACTGCCAGCCGCCACCAGGAAAGCAGTGTTCGGTTTTTCCTGTTTTAAGGTTTACAAGGTATGTTTTATCTCCACTAGCAGCGGCCAGAATATCACCCCTGAATCCGTGAATAAGTGTTGCCAACGTTGTTGGCTCGAAATTTCAACCATATTTTTCGAAAATCCAGGCGACTTTCGACCTGAAAATTTTCAACTGAAGGACCATTGTCGCTTCGCAAGCTCTGAGAACCGACTTTTC
>JAHIUW010000018.1 GCA_018816865.1 Pseudomonadota bacterium | reverse complement strand
TGAATGGCAGGACTCCGAATCAGGTCTTTCTGGACGGTCTGCCCAAGGATGAAAAGACCAAGGAAAAGGCAGCCAAAAACGCTGCCTAAAAATCACCCCGCCAAGGGCGGCAAGTGTCAGGTAAATACTATCTCTGTACATATTGCTCTGTTTTTTCCATGGCATTTTGCATAACGCAATGCAATGTATGATTCGTGTAATGTGTTTCCAATGCCTACTGAAAAAGTGATTCCCATATCGTTTATTGTGCTTCTGGTCAGCGCGTTAATGTCTATTTTATTGTCTGCTTTACATATTATTCCATCTGCACCGCTGAATATAATATTGTATTTTTGATCTGTGAGATATTTCGTAATTCTTTTGATTGTTTTTTTAACGTGTCTATTTATTTCACTGAGTCGTTTTTCATTGTTGTTTAAGAAACTGTTTTCTATTCTGAGTCCGATGTCGTCTCCATCTATGTATATATACTTCATTTTTTTCTCTTTATATGAATTGCATCTTTATAAGAGCTTGCGTGCTGTTGTGACTTGAGTGTTAATTCTAGCACTCCTCTTGTGTCTGCCGTAGTCCAAAATCTTCCAAATATTTTTTCATCTTTGTTTTCAGAGAAAAAATCAATTACAGAAATTCCTTTTCGTACGTTGTCGTCATGATTGATTTTTGATGCGTCTTGTATGTATTCGTATATTAACGAATATTTCTTGTTTTGCTCGTCGTAATTAAAATGTGCTATTTTTGACTCAGTTGAGAACTTCTCAGTGAATGATTTTACCTTTGTTGAAAAAAAATTTTGGTGTATTATCAAATATATTACACCATTTCCGTTTCGTGATTTGTCGTTTTCTGATTTTTTAAGGTCTATAAATTCATATTTACCGTTCCATGTTCCATTAATATCTTTTCTGTATAATATTTTATTGATGCATTGTATTTTCCATCCAACAAAAAATAAAATGTCCAGAATGCTATTATTATTGATACTGAACAGTTTAGCCACGAAAATACGTTTACTTTGAAGTGCTCTTCTACGAGATAATATAGCATGACTGAGCCAGTAATGGCGTATAGGCTACACTTCAATATTGATATTGCTTCGTCTTTGTTCATTTTGATTGCCACTAAGAGTCTTTATACCTTGTTGGTGATCCACTTCGTCTGTAGTTCAGGATAGCTGACTTAGTCGGGCTTGCCTTATTTGCTGCGTATTTTTGTCGTTTGTTTGAATTAAGTAAAGCGATATTTGTGAGGGAGCACAGGGGTAGAATTTGCTTTTGCCGGAATTGCTGAGAACCCCAAGCTGGAGTTTATTTTGTTATGAGTAGGATGCGTATAGAATTAACCAGACAAATCATCGAGACCGTGCGCCAGGCCGGGGCGCATTACGGCCTGTGGTTGGCCGAGGCCGTGCATCAGCTGGGGCTGGAGCAGGCGCTCGCCGCCGAGGCCGAAGCCGGGGACCGTTTGACCGCCATTGTGGAGCGCAAGCTCTGCAAGGTGTTGGGTGGTGAGAATTTTGCCGACCTCTTCGCCGGGTTGGACGAGGCGGCCCTGGCCGATCTTGGAAGCGAGCTGCGCACCGCTTGGCTGGCTGCCGACGGGGTCTGGTTCCAGGCCGTGGAGTCGCGCTGCGGCATGGACGACGCCAAGCGCGTCAACGACACCTGCTGGTCACGCTTCGCCCCGTTGGAGGCCTCGCGCGCCATGGCGGGCCTTGACCTTGTACGCGGTGGTGGATTGGAGGCGCTCAAGCAGTGCCTTGCCCGGCGCATGTATGCCCATATCAATGACTGGGAGATCGTGGACGAGACCCCGACCTCGTTCATCTTCCGCATGAACCGCTGCCGCGTACAGACGGCCCGCGCCCGCAAGGGGCTGGCCGACTATCCCTGCAAGTCCGGTGGCACCGTGGACCCGCGCATCACAACGGAATGCGTGGCCTGCCCACCGGACAAACATCCTGCTCAGTGGATCTGCTCTTGGCTATTCACTCTGGACTGTCCATAAGCAAGCAATTGCGGTGTTGCTGCAAAAACCTCAAGCCCTCATGTGCGTATCAGCACACATCGGACTTGAGGTTTTTTTGCGCCTTGCACTTGCCTACTTCTGAACAGTCCAGAAGAGTATGGGCGACAATACTAGATCTGGTAATCCACATAGCAGAAGGGATGGAGAAAAGAACTTCAGCTTTTGGTTTCTGTTGTCTTGATGTCCGGAAGCCTCTCCTCATGCTTGACCTGCACTCACTTCAGGACCTAGGGTTTTTGCATCACTGTTTTTACAAGAGAGATCCATGATGAATTTACTGCTTTGGAACGCCTCTCCTCCTCCCCCTCCCTGCTAGCGGGGCGGGTGCGCCGAACGGATTAACTCCGCGAACCGGCTGCGTTGAGCGTTGGTTTGCGTGATCTTGCGCCCATTCTCCCCCATCCTTTGCCTCGTGCCGTGCAGGCCTGAGCCTGCCTTCATGAACCATGCGGTTTGCGCACGGCGCCCTTGTCGTGGCCTCCGCAGTAGTCGCAAGGATAATGATCATGCATCGCCATATTCCCCTGGCAGGGCTCTGTCTTGCCGTGTTTCTGATTATGACCGGCATGGGCGTCGCCGCCGTGGCCCTGCCGGGCAAGTATCTGCAACTGTCCGGAACCATGCGCTCTTCCGGCTGGATCGCCTCGTGTTTTGCCGTTTCCTATGTCTTGTGCCAGGTCCCGGTGGGGCGCTGGGCAGACAGGCACGGCTATTGGCAGGTCCTGGCCCTGGGCTGTTTTCTGATCGCCGTGTCCGCCCTGATTTTCAGCACCGCGAAAACCCCCGCCGCCATCTACGCGGGCAGATTCATCCAGGGCGCGGGGGAGGCCCCGGTATGGGCATCCGCCCCGGCGCTCCTTGGCCGTCTCTATCCCACCATGCGCGGGCGCGTGATGGGGTTGTACAATGCAGCTTTTCACCTGGGGTTGATGCTGGGGCCGCTGCTGGGGGCCTGCTTTCTGGTCCGCACCGGGATGGACCCCTTTCTGGTCTTTGCGGGCGCGAGCCTTGTGGCGCTGGTGCTTGTGGTGAGCTCGTTGCGGGGCCGCCAGCCGAGTTGCGGGGATGCAGCACCTGCGCGGGAACGCGAAGCGGGAGCGGCTCGCTACGTGTGGCCGGTGATCTGCGCCATCCCATTTTATGGGGCGGTGTATGGCCTGTTGGTCAGTTGTCTGCCTGTTCATCTGACGGTGGACGTCGATTATAGCCCGGAACGCCTGGGGGCGTTTTTGTTCGTGGTCTATGCGGGCATTGCGGTGGCTCAGTTGACAGGCGGGGTGCTGTCCGACCGCTATGGGCGGGTGCGCTTCATTGTTGGGGGGCTTGTTGGGATCAGCGTCGGGCTGTCGGGCTTCATCGTGGAACTCCCGCTGGGGTTCATGGGCGCGGGCGCGGTCATGGGGCTTGGGCTGGGGTTCTTTGCCGTGGCCTCCATGGCCCTGATGAATGAGCGGGCAGGGCGCAACTGCGAGGGGCGGGCCTCCGGGCTGTATTTCGCGGCCTGGGGCTGCGGCTATTTCTCGGGGCCGTTGCTGGTGAACCTTGTGGGGTTGGCCTCGGGTGTCTGGCTGCTGGTGCTCTACGCCTTTGGGGCGTCGCTGGTTATTGCCTGGAGATTCAGCCGGGGGGTGCGATAACCCCTGCTAGTATGACTAGGGGATAAATCGATAAAACGGCAGCCCCGAGTGGGGCTGCCGTTCATTGTATTCCAAACAACCTGAGCTGGTTGAATGCTAGCCCACCTGTCCCTGCGGCAGCTGCGCCAGCACCAGGGACGCCACCAGGAGCAGGGCCAGGGTCAGGTTGAAGGCCCGCCGTCGCCCTGGTGAGGTCAGAAAGCGGCCCACGCCCACGCCCGCCAGGGACCAGAACGAGAAGCAGGGCGGCACCATGACCGTGAACACCGTGGCGATGACGGTCACTTGCCAAAAGATGTTCCCGCCGCTGGTGGTGAACATCGACACCGCGCCGATATACATCATCCAGCACTTGGGGTTCAGCCACTGGAAGACCACGGCCTGCATGAAGGTCAGGGGTTGGCCCGCGGCTTTGCCGTCCACCGTGCCGCTGAAGTTGGCGATCTTCCAGGCCAGCCAGAGCAGATAGGCCGAGCCCGCCAGATTGAGCGCCGTGTGCGCGGGCGGGTAGAGCAGGATCAGCTGCCCCAGGCCCACTCCCACCAGCACGCACATCACCGGGATGCTCAGGGTGGCCCCCAGGATATGCGGCAGGCTGGCGCGGTAGCCGTGGTTCGCGCCCGTGGCAGTCATGATGATGTTGTTCGGGCCGGGGGTCACGGTCATGCCGAAGCAGAACAGGATGAGCGGGATCAGGTTGTCCAACATGGGGTTCTCCGAGGTCTGTGCTGTGCCCGGTGCGCCGGGTCGGTGGTCCTTCGTCGTCCTGTTTACGGTTGACACAATTGTTTGGTCAAAATATCAATTGTCATCATGACAATACAATTGCAGTTTCCCGAGACCGGCGATTCCCCCAAGTATCTGTCTATTGCCAACTCCATCCAGGCGGCCATCGCCGAGGGGCGACTGGCACCGGGCGATCCCCTGCCTACGCACCGCGACCTGGCGGATCAGCTGGGGGTGACCGTGGGCACGGTGACCCGCGGCTATGCCGAGGCCGCCCGGCGCGGACTGGTACGTGGCGAGCGCGGGCGCGGGACCTACGCCATGCAGAACCGCCAAGGGTTTGCTGAGTTGGGGCACGACAATGGGTTGGTGGACCTGGGGCTGGCCGCGACAACGCACCCTCTGGGGGCGTCCCTGGGGGCGACCCTGGTCGAGCTGTCCGGGCGCGAAGGGCTTCAGGAGCTGTTGACCCGGCACGAGTCGCGGGGCCTGCCGCGCCACCGCGAGGCCGGGGTGCGCTGGGCCGCCGAGTATGGCTACACGGCCCAGGCGGACAATGTGCTGGTCTGCGCCGGAGCGCAGCACGCCGTTCTGACCACGATGGCGGCCATGTTCAGCCCCGGGGACCGCGTGGCCGTGGAGTGTCTGACCTACCCGATGATCAAGCCCATGGCCAAGCGCCTGTCCCTGCAACTGGTGCCCATTCCCATGGACCAGCAGGGCTTGCTGCCCGATGCCCTGAACAAGGCCTGTGCGCGCGACAAGATTCGCGGCCTGTACACCATGCCGTCCTGCCAGAACCCGACTCTGGCGCGGATGCCGGAATTTCGCCGCTTTGAGCTGGCCGAGGTCTGCCGTCGCCATGGCCTGACCATCGTCGAGGACGATGTCTACGCCCTGGCCGTGGGCTCCAGCCTGCCGCCGCTGTCCATGCTGGCCCCGGAGTTGGGGTTCTTTATCGCTGCGACGTCCAAGGTCCTGTGCGACGGGCTGCGCGTGGCGTTCCTGTGCGCACCGTCGTCTGCGGTGCGGCGGCTGGAATCGGCCATCGAGATGACCGCCTGGAAGGCCGCGGGGCTGATGGCCGAGATCACCTCCACCTGGATCAACGACGGCACGGCCACGCGTATCGTGGAAGCCAACCGCACCGAGGCCGCCGCGCGCAACGATCTGGCGCTGGAGCTGCTGGGTCAGGAGACCTTCCGTGGCCAGGCAACGGGCAGCTTCATCTGGGTGCCCATGCCCCGGGGCTGGCGGTCCGTGGAGTTCGCGGAGACGGCGGCCGAGCGCGGGGTGATCGTGGCCCACAGCGAGCATTTCGCCGTGGCTGGCCTGGGGGTGGAGCAGGGGGTGCGGGTCTCCCTGTCCGGGGTGCGTGATCGCGTCGTGCTGGGGCGCGGACTCACGACTCTGGCGGAAATGCTGAGATTGTAAAAGGACCAATAAAAACTGTATTATTTATTGTAACAGCTCGAAATCTATGGTAATAAAAAATATATCTTGAATTGCCGAATCAAGTCTGTTAGTAGTGTCGGTTCCCCCTACGTGACAATCTATTTGTATGGAGAATAACCGATGACCCGCAAAGACCGTACCGAAGGTATTTATTCCCGGCGTGAGGTGCTCGACGAATCCGAGCGCAAGCAATACTACGCCATCCAGCTCAAGGAATTGCTGACCTACGCCTACCGCTATTCCGAAGACGTCAAGAAACGCTTCGACCGGGCGCAGTTCAACGTGGACAAGTTCAAGACCCTGAATGACTTGAAGCACATCCCCATCCTCAAGAAGAAGGAACTGATCTTCCTGCAGTCCATGGGGCCGCGCCTGGGCGGATTGCTGACCAAGGACCTGGGCGAACTGCGCCGCGTGTTCCTGTCTCCCGGGCCCATCTTTGACCCCGAAGACCGGGGAGAGGATTACTGGGGATGGACCGAGGGCTTCTATTCCGCCGGTTTCCGTACCGGTGACTTGGCCCAGGTGACCTTCAACTATCATCTGACCCCTGCGGGCCTGATGTTCGAGGAGCCCCTGCGCAATCTGGGCTGTTCCGTGGTGCCTGCCGGCCCCGGCAACACCAACACCCAGCTCGAAATCCTGCAGAAGCTGCGCGTGACCGGCTACGTCGGTACCCCCAGCTACCTGATGCACCTGGCTCAGAAGGCCGAGGAGGCCGGGCTGAACCTGCGCAAGGACCTGTATCTCGAAGTGGCCTTTGTCACCGGCGAGAAATTCTCCGAGAAGATGCGCATCCTGCTGGAGAAGAAGTTCGACCTCATCATGCGCCAGGGCTACGGCACCGCCGACGTGGGTTGCATCGGCTACGAATGCTTCCACACCACCGGCCTGCACATCGCCAACCGCTCTTTTGTGGAGATCTGCCATCCCGACACCGGCATCCCCTTGAAGGACGGCGAAGTGGGCGAGATCGTGGTCACGGCGTTCAACAAAACCTATCCCCTGATCCGTCTGGCCACCGGCGACCTGGGCTACATCGACCGTTCGCCCTGCCCCTGCGGACGGACCTCGCCGCGCCTGGGTGGCATCGTGGGTCGCGTGGACACCACCACCCGCATCAAGGGCATGTTCGTCTACCCCCATCAGGTGGAGCAGGTCATGGCCCGTTTCGAGGAAATCAAACGCTGGCAGATCGAGGTCACCAACCCCGGCGGCATCGATGAGATGGTCCTCTACGTGGAGACCAGCAACTTCAAGCGCGAAGACGAAATGCTGCACGACTTCCGTCAGCAGATCAAACTGCGCCCTGATCTGAAGATTGTGGCTCCCGGCACCCTGCCTCCGCAGATTCGGCCCATCGAAGACAAGCGCAAGTGGGACTAATTTGAGAGCTTATTGAGCCGCGTTGGCGGCGTTACTGCAAAACGGGCAGACTCTCGCGTATGCCGAATACGCGTCGAGCCTGCCCGTTTTTTGCGTCTTGCCCTCGCAGCCCACTAAGCTCTCAAACGGGACAGACGGCTCATAAGCGCACGTCTGCGTCGTTGCATTCAAGCGGGCAGACCCTCGTGTATTTCAGATACACGTCGGGCCTGTCCTTTTTTTGTGCCTTGCATCCGCATGCCTCCAGCCCGTCTGTTGGGAACAATGGGCCTGCCCGCTTTTTTGCGCCTTGCATCCGCATGTCTCTGAGCCGCCTGCGGGGGTGGATTGGCGCAAGACATGCCAACAGGGAAGTTGGGCCTGCCCGTTTTTGGGCCTTGGCCTCGCAACCCACGAGGCTCTCAAAGGGGACTGGCGGCTCATAAGGGCGCGTCTCAAGGGTTGCTTCCAAGAGGGTAGGCTTTTGTGTATTCTTGATACATGAGGGTCTGCCATCATTTTGTGCCTTGCATTCGCACACTTCTGAGCCGCCCGGGGGACATGGGCTTGTCTCCGCGTTGGCGAGTCGGTAGTGTGATCATTGATCATGTGTGCTCGGCAACCCCCGACCTCAACACGGGACAAGGCCATGAAACAGTCATTGACGATTCTCCGCCTCTGGATCGCCATCGTCATCGCGGTAGCGGGCCTGGGTGGTTGCGCTTCAGCCCCCATCCCCATGCAAGACATCCTGCCCGGTGAACTGTTCGCACCCAGCGGCGAGACCGTGTCCTCCGCCCAGTTGGTGGAGCGGGCGCGTGTTTCTGCCTATGTGCTGCTGGGCGAGGGGCACACCGTGGCCTGCGACCACCGCGTTCAGGCCGATATTCTGGTCGCCTTTTCCGAGGCAGGAATGCCTTTCTCGCTGGGTCTGGAGATGGTCCCCGTGGATCTGCAACCCGTGCTGGATCGCTTCAACGCGGGGCAGATCGACGTGGATGATCTGGAACAGGAACTGAACTGGAAAGAGACCTGGGGCCATTTCTTTGAGAGCTATGCCCCTGTGTTTCGCGAGGCCGCGAAACGCGGTGTGCCCCTGGTCGCCCTGAACGTCCCCAAGCGTGTGGTCAGCGCCGTGTCCGCCGCTGGTTTGGAAGGAGTGGCTGAGGCCGACCGCCACTATCTGCCCGCCCGGATCATTCCTCCCACCGACGATCAGGTCTTGTCCCTGCACGAGGAGTTCATGCGCCATCAGGGCATGATGACCGAACGCAAGATCAAGGACGAGGAACAGCGCTTCCTGCTGGTGCAGTCCCTGTGGGATACCGCCATGGCCGAGAATGCCATGCGTGCGCGGACAATCCGGGGCGGGATCATGCTCATCCTGGCCGGTTCCGGGCATGTGGAATACAACTGGGGCATCGCCCACCGCCTGCATGTCCTGGACGCCGGTTCCGGGGTCCTGTCCATCATGCCCTGGCGAGGTCTGGACGACCTGGACGGCGACTCCGGAGACCTCTTTTTCTACTGCGCCCTGACACATTCCTCGCGCCTGGGGTTCACCCTGGAGCAACTGCCGGGGTATGCCGAGGTGGTGACAGTGGCCCCGGAGACCAAGGCCGCTCTGGCCGGGTTCCTGCCCGGTGATCGCATCGAGACCGTGCAGGGTATGCCGGTCGAGGACCTGTGGGTGCTGCACAAGGCAGCGGTCCAGGCCAAGAAGGATGGGCAACCCCTGAATTTCGTCGTCCTGCGCGGGGGTGAGCGAGTCTCGTTGTCCGTGCCCCTGACCCTGTCCGAGCCTGAGGCAGAGTAGCCGTTCCATGCCTGAATTACCCGAGGTGGAAACCATTGCCAGGGGCCTGGCCCTCGACCTGACCGAGGCGACGATCTGTGGCGTTCGCCTGCTGGAGCCAGGGTCTCTGTCCACGGGGCCTGGAACCCTGACCCGCGAAGCCTTCCTGGCCGAGGTCCCAGGCTCGCGCGTCCTGGGCGTACGACGGCGAGCCAAGGTGCTGCTCCTGGACCTGTCCAGCGCCGGATGGTCGCTGCTGCATCTGGCTTTTCATCTGCGCATGACCGGGCGGTTGACCATGGAGCCTCCGGGAACCGATCCCCGCCCGCATACCCGCCTGGTGTTCGATCTGACCGATGGCAGGCATCTGTTCTTCGCGGACGTGCGCAAGTTCGGCTGGTGCCGGGCCATGCCCCCGGAGGGCTTGGCGCACTGGATGTTCTGGACCAGCCTTGGGCCCGAGCCCTTGGAGATCTCCGCCGACGGGTTCGCGGATCTTTTTCAGGGACGTCGGGGTCGCGTCAAGGCCCTGCTGCTCAACCAGAAATTCATCGCCGGCATCGGCAACATCTATGCCGATGAATCCCTGTTCCGTGCGGGCATCCGGCCCGACGCCACGGCCGTCAGCGTCTCTCGGGCGCGGCTCAAGCGCCTGCATGGGCAATTGGTGGAGGTCCTGCGCGAGGCCATCGCCGCCAACGGCTCGTCCATCAGCGATTATGTCAACGCCCGGGGGGATGCCGGGGCTTTTCAGAATGATTTCAGGGTATACGGGCGCGCTGGTCTGGCCTGCCGCAATTGCCAAACCCCACTTGCCAAGGGTACTGTGGCGGGTCGGACCACGGTGTTTTGTCCCAAGTGCCAGCGGTAGGCCGTCCTAACGCAGCCATCTGCTTTGTTGTTTCGGAAAATTTGAAATCTTACGTATGGTTGAATACGCTGCGATTTTAAAATTTCCTCACGCCGCGCATCTGACTACTTTTGAACGGCCTACGTGTGGGATAATGCGAGTAGGGTTTGCCTCTAACCAGA
Source organism: Pseudomonadota bacterium (assembly GCA_018816865.1). GTDB lineage: Bacteria > Desulfobacterota > Desulfovibrionia > Desulfovibrionales > Desulfovibrionaceae > Desulfovibrio_Q. The sequence continues at coordinate 80,095 of JAHIUW010000018.1, read as the reverse complement.
TCATGAAGAATCAAAACATATGAACAGCCATTCCAAGACCATTGCCAAGAACGCCGTCGTGGTGGGTGGGGCCACCCTGGCCTCGCGCATTCTGGGGTTCATTCGCGACCTGATCGTCGCCTTTGCCCTGGGCGCTGGGCCCATGGCCGACGCCTTTTTCGTGGCCTTCAGGCTGCCCAACCTCCTGCGGCGGCTGTTTGGCGAAGGATCGCTGACCATGGCCTTTGTACCGGTCTTCACCCGCACCCGCGAGGAAGATGGCGAGGCCGAGGCCCATGCCTTTGCCCGCTCCACCCTGGTCTGGCTGGTGCTGATCCTGGGTGTGATCACCCTGGGCGCGATTCTGCTGGCCAGACCCCTGGTCATGCTCGTGGCCCCGGGCTTTGCGGACGATCCGCAGCTGCTGACCCTGACCGCCGAGCTGGTGCGCATCTGTTTCCCCTACATCATCTTCATCTCCGGGGTGGCCCTGTGCATGGGCATCCTCAATTCCTGCAACCATTTTCTGGCACCGGCCCTGTCCCCGTGCGTGCTCAATCTGATGCTCATTGTCTCGGCCCTGGTGGGTGTGGGCCTGGGCTGGAGCGTTCCGCACTGTTTGGCCTGGGGTGTGCTTCTGGCCGGGTTGGGGCAGTGGTTGCAACAGCAGCCGTATCTGGCGGGCGTGGGGTTTTCCTGGCGCGGTCCGTGGTCCTTCACGCACCCCGGTGTCAAGAAGACCGGCAGGCTCATGCTGCCCACGGTGTTCGGCGCGGCCGTGTACCAGATCAACATCGTCCTGGGCACGGCGCTGGCCTCATTTCTGGCGGCGGGCAGCATCTCGTATCTCTATTACGCCGACCGGCTGGTGCAGTTCCCCCTGGGCGTCTTCGGGGTGGCTGTGTCCACGGCGGCGTTGCCGAGCCTGTCGCTGCTGGCGGCCACGGGCAGGCTGGATGAATTCCGCCAGACCCTTTCGGCCAGTCTGCGCCTGACCCTGTTCATCAGCCTGCCAGCCACGGCGGGACTCCTCGCCCTGGCTGGCCCCATCGTCTCGCTGCTCTTTGGCCGCGGGGCCTTCAGCCCCGAGGCCGTGAGTCTGACCGCCTGGGCGCTGGTGGCTTATGCCGTGGGCCTGCCCGCCTTTGGCCTTGTCCGTCCGCTGGTTTCGGCCTGCTACGCCCTGGAGGATACGCGCACCCCGGTGCGCGTGGGCGTGGTCAGCCTGGTGGTCTACGTGGTCTCGGGCGTGGCCCTGATGCAGGTCTTGGATCATGTGGGCCTGGCTCTGGCCACCACCATCTCCTCGTGGGTCAATGTCGCGTTGCTCTTGCGCGGGTTGAACCAGCGTTTGGGGCACTGGGCGGATTTCTGGAGGGTTGCGGCGATGTATGCGGGTCTGTCCCTGGTCATGGGACTGGCGGCTTGGTTGACCGTGGGCCTGGGCCGGTGGGCCGTGGCACTGATCCCCTTGTGGGGCGTGGGCTACGCACTGGTGTCCTGGAAGTTGAAGGTGCCCGAGGCGTTGATGGTGGCGGATGTGCTGCGCCGCAAATTTTCAGGGCGCTCTTAAGCAGCCATCTGCTTTGTTGCTGCGAAAAATTCAAAACTTAACGTATGTTCAATACGTGGCGATTTTGAATTTTTCTTGCGCCGCGCATCTGACTACTTCTGAGCGTCCTGGGGGCAATTGCGTTTCAATGGACCGCTGCGCTTTTCTTTAATGATCAAAATCGGTACAACGGCGGCCAAACGGAGACAGCATACATGTCCGAAATATTCCTGATCAAGATCTCCGGCGAAGACAAGCCGGGCATCATGGCGCACATGTCCCGCATCCTGGCGGACTACGGCGTACGCATCCTCGACCTTGGCCAGGCCGTGATCCACAATACCCTGTCCCTGGGCCTGATCATCGACATCCCCAAGGAGCAGACCACCGCCCCCATCCTGAAGGATCTGCTCTACGGGGCCAACGCCCTGGGCGTGAAGCTCCAGTTCGTGCCCGTGTCCGAAGAGAAGCACGAGGCCTGGGTCCAGGCCCAGGGCCGCAAGCGCTACATCATTACCCTTTTGTCCCGCGAGATAGGGGCCGAACAGGTTGCCCGGGTCACCGGGGTGATGACCGACGCCGGGTTGAACATCGATTTCATCTCGCGCCTGTCCGGGCGGATCTCCCTTGTGCGGCCCAACACCCTGCCTCGGGCCTGCGTGGAATTCTCCGTGCGCGGGGAACCCCGCGACATGGCGACCTTGCGCGCGTCCTTCATGGACATCACCGCCGAACTGGGTGTGGACATCTCCTTCCAGGAGGACAACGTCTACCGCCGCAACCGCAGGCTGGTGGCCTTTGACATGGACTCCACCCTGATCCAGGCCGAGGTCATCGACGAGCTGGCGCGCAAGGCCGGGGTGGTGGAAGAGGTCTCGCGCATCACCGAGGCCGCGATGCAGGGGGAGTTGGACTTCAAGCAGAGCCTGCGCCAGCGAGTGGCCCTGCTCAAAGGCCTGGATGCCTCGGTGCTGGGGGAAGTGGCGGCAGAGGTACCCTTTACCGAAGGGGCCGAGCGCCTGGTCTCCACCCTGAAAAAGCTGGGCTACAAGATCGCCATCCTTTCTGGCGGGTTCACCTATTTCGGACGGCATTTGCAGAGCAAGCTTGGCGTGGACTACGTCCATGCCAACGAGCTGGAGATCAAGGACGGCAAGCTCACGGGCAGGGTGCTGGGCGAGATCGTGGACGGCAAGCGCAAGGCCGAGCTGCTGGAGGAAATCGCCCTCGACGAGAATATCAGCCTGCAGCAGGTGGTGGCCGTGGGTGACGGGGCCAACGACCTGCCCATGCTGGGGGTTGCTGGCCTGGGCATCGCCTTCCATGCCAAACCCATCGTGCGTGAGGGTGCGCGCCAGGCCATTTCGACCCTTGGCCTCGACGGCATCCTCTATTTGCTGGGGCTGCGGGACCGCGAAGCGGAATAGTTTCGCGGCCACGAAGCCCAGACGGGGAACCGCTGAAAACTGTCCGTCTGCTGCGTTCCTGACCGCTCGCAGTGGGATAAGACTACAGCTTCGCGGTCAAAGCCTTGCATCCGGACTGTTTTGAGCGGTTCCGGTGCTGCCGAAAGCAAAGCCGAAACACGCCGGTGCTGCGGCGCGGAAATAGCGGTTCTGGTACTGCCCGGAAACGGCACAGAAACGGTCGTTGCTGCTGTATTAAAGCGGTTCGAGACGCTGCTGGAAAACAGGCCCGAAAACACCGGTAGTTGCCGAGGCCACTGCAATGAGTGCATCCCTTCCCCCCGACATCCCCTCCGCCCGCGCCTATTTCCCGCGCGGCATGTCCCAGCCCGCCTCGGGCTTTCGCTTTTCCATGGACGCTCTGTTGCTGGCCTGCTTTGCCCCGCCGGGCGGGGCGACCCGTGTCGTGGACCTGGGGTGCGGCTGTGGGGTGGTGGGGCAGGGCTGGATGTTGCGTCATCCCGAGACGGTTGCGACGGTCACTGGCCTGGACGTGAACCAGCAGATGCTGGACTGCGCCGTTGCCAACGCCACGCGCCTGGGCCTTGAGGCTCGCTACACCGTGCTCCGGGCCGACGTGGCGAGACTGCGCGACGAGCCGGGAGTGGCCCCTGAATCCTGCGAGCTGGTGCTGTGCAATCCGCCGTACCGCGAGCCGGGTACGGGGCGACGTCCCGCGGACCAGGGGCGCGACACGGCGCGCTTCGGCAGCAAAGCCCCCCTGCCAGCCTTTGTGGCTGCCGCTTCAGCCCTCTTGAAGCACCGCAAACGGGCCTGCTTCATCGGCCTGGCTGCGCGCCTGCCCGAACTCCTGGAACAGATGGGGGAGCATCGCCTGACCCCAAAACGCCTGCTGCTGGTGTATTCGCGTGTGGATGAACCAGCACGGCTGGCCCTGGTGGAGGCCATGAAGAACGGTGGCTTGGGGCTGACTGTCGAACCGCCGCTGGTCCTGTACCGCGATCGGGGCGAAGGCTCCGGCCTCAGCCCCCAGGCCCTGGCCTTTTGCCCGTTCCTGGCCTGCAACGCCTGAAGGTGGGGAATCCAGGCTGCGACCGGGTGCAGGGCTTTTGCCTTCATGTTCTCTCGCTGCCGGCGCCACAGATTCTTCCTGTCCCGTCAACGAAAAAGCCGCCGCCCCTTTCGGGACGACGGCTGTCTTGCTTGATCCGGGTCGTTCTACAGCGAGTGGCTGATATCCTCGCGCAGGGTGAACAGCACCTTGTACTTGGAGTTCAGCTCTTCCATCATCGCGGTTTGCAGGGCCTTGTCCATGTCCTGTACGCGGATGAAGACCTGACGGCTGGCCGCGCCCTCGGGCTCATAGGCGGTCAGGATGCTCATGATGCGGGCGTTGTGTTTGTTGAGCAGGGCCACCAGGGCACCCAGGGTCCCCTGTTCGTCGGGCAGCTCGATGGAGAACTGGAAGCCGCCATGGAGTACGCCGGTGATGGAAATGAGGACCTTGAAGACGTCGGACTGGGTGATGACGCCCACGAGCTTGCCCTCGTCGTCTACCACGGGCAGTCCGCCGATCTTGTTGTCCAGCATCAGCACGGCGGCCTTTTCCACGGACTCGTGGGCCTTGATGGTGATCAGGTTGGAGGACATGATGTCCTGGACCTTGATCTCCGAGAGTAGGTAATACAGTTCATGGACATCCAGGGTCGTGGCCTTGGATGGCGAGGCCTCCTTGATGTCGCGATCGGTGACGATACCGAGCAGGAATCCGTTCTTGTCCACCACGGAAAGACCGCGCACGTTCTTGTCCTTCATGACCTTGGAGGCGCGCATCATGGAGGTGTCAGGGGTCACGGTCACGAGTTCTTTGCTCATCCAGTTGCCTACGAGCATGTGTTTGGCCTCCTTGGTTGGTCGACCCCCGCGCTCTTGAGGTGGCAGGGGTGAATGCTGGTTTTCTATCTGCTTTTCGGTTAGTTGCCGATGATATCTCGTTGTAAATTCTCACAGGTGAAGATTCTTTTCAATCAGTATGTGCATGGCGTGCGGTTCTGCCGCATGTCGCGGAGTGCCAGGCATGGCTCAGCTGTTTGTGGATTGCCGATTTGGTCTCGGGGGGGATATGTTTCTCGCCGCCCTGGTGGACCTGGGGCTGGACCTGGAACCCTTGGCCCAGGCCCTGGGACAGGTCGGAATCTCTGTGGCCTTGGCCGCGCCCGAGGTACGGGTCCACGGTCTGGCCGGGCGGCGGCTGTTCATTGACGCCCCGGGCGCACAACCGCTCCGGCATCTGCCCGAGATTCTACATCTTGTGCAGGGCCTGCCGTTTTCAGCAGAGGTGCGCGGACGCACGGCATCGGCCTTTGGCCGTCTGGCCGAGGTCGAGGCCAGGATGCACGGCATCGGCGTGGACGAGGTGCATTTTCATGAGGTGGGCGCCGTGGACACGCTGATCGACGTGGCCGGGGCCTTCTATGGACTGGAGGCGCTCGGCGTGACCCGGGTCACATGCTCCACGCTGCCCTGGTTCGGCGGCACAGTGGAGTGCGCCCACGGCACGTTGCCCCTGCCCGCGCCAGCGACCCTGGAACTGATGAAAGGCAAGCCCGTGACCCCCACGGAATTCGAGCTGGAGATCCTGACTCCTACCGGGGCGTTGATCATCGACCAGGTGGTGGACGAGTTCGTGCGCGGGCCTGCGGGCCTAGTGCGCGGGGTGGGGCGGTCCTTCGGCAGTGTTGATCTGGGCGCTGGTTGCGGCGGGCTCAGGCTGGTGCTTTTGGACGAGACCCACGAGCCTTCCTGAGAGCTTCCTGAACTCGGCGGCTACCGCCCTTCCCTTGTCTTCAGGTTCTCAGATAGAGATTCTCGAAAATATCATCAGATTCGCAGCGCAGCAGGGCGTTCATGCCGGAATGGATGGTCCGGATGCGTTCGCCGTCCAGGGTTTCCAGGGCATAGTCCCCCGGGGCAATCTGCGGTCGGTTCAATCCGGGCTTGAGCACGGTGACGGGCTGGTCCGCGTCCCAGCGATGGCGCACGGCCACTTCCCAGGCATCGTCCGCGCGTTGGCGCAGCACCCGGGCCAGGATGGGCAGCGGGTCCTTCGCCATGCCGTAGAGCACCTTGCGTCCGGGCAGGAAGAATCCGGTGCCCAGCGGGCGCGAGGCCGTATTCCTGAGTTCATCCAGATACAGCTGCGGGCGGAAGGTTCCGGCCGCAAAGTCGGCCAGGGCCGTAGCATAGGTGTCCACGGCGTGGACCAGATAGCCCCCGGATTTCATGCGCCCCTCGATCTTCAGGGCGGCCAAACCGGTGCGCGCGAACCAGGGCACGTACTTGATCAGGCACAGGTCCTCGGGGGCGAAGATGGCAGTGTGTCCGTCCTCCTCCACGGCCTCCCAGGTGTCCTGGCCCGGGCGGGTGGCCTCTTCCAGGCGAACGGCGGTGGCTTTGTACTGGAAGCGGCAGGGATGGGTGCACAGGCCCTGGTTGGCCGAGCGTCCCGTCATGTGGGCCGAGAGCATGCAGCGGCCCGAGATGGCCATGCACTGGGCTCCGTGTACGAAGGCCTCCAGCTCCAGGTCCGGGCATTGGCGGGCGATGGCGGCCATTGATCGGAGTGACAGTTCGCGCGCCAGGTTGACGCGTGAGACGCCCATGTCCTGCCAGAAAGCTGCGGACTGGGCATTGGCGGTGTTGGCCTGGGTGGAGAGATGCAGCGGCAACTGTGGCAGGATGCGCCGGGCCAGGGCCAGCACGCCGGGGTCGGCGATGATCAGCCCGTCCGGGGTCTGTGTCCCCGCAAGCTCGGCGATGCGTTCCAGGGCCTCGCGCACCACAGGCATTTGTTCCTGACGGGGCAGGGCGTTCATGCAGACGTAGGCCCGCGCTCCGGCAGCATGGGCCGTGGCCACGCCCTGGGCCAGTTCAGTCCAACTGAATCCGGCGCTGGGCGCACGCAGGTTCAGGGCCGGACCGCCCAGATACACGGCGTCTGCGCCGTAGGTCAACGCAGTGAGCAGTTTCTCAAGGTTGCCAGCCGGGGCCAGTAGTTCAGGCAGCGCAGTGTTCATCCTAGACGGGCAGTCCTTGCTTGGCCCTGGCTTCCTTCATGGCCTCCAGAATGGCGTAGGGCACATGCAGCCCGCCCCGTCCCCTGCCAAGGCTGATGCTGGGTTTGACCGTGCCGTGGAAGTCCGAACCGCCGGAGACCAGCAGGTCCAGATCCTTGGCCAGTGTGGCGAATTTATCGGTCATGGTCCGGGTGTGCTCGGTGTAGAAGACCTCGATGCCGTCCAGGCCCATATCCTTGAGTTCTTTGATGCGCTGGGCCTCGGCCTTGTCGTCCAGGTCCAGGGTATAGGGGTGGGCCAGGATCGTGGTGGCGCCCTCCTCCTTGAGCAGGGCGATGGCCTTTTCCGGGGTCAGTTTGTCCTTGGGCAGATAAGCCCGGCCCCTGTCGCCGATGTAGACGTCAAAGGCGTTTTGAACGCTGTCTGCCCCGCCGGCCTCCATGATCGCCTTGGCGATGTGCGGACGGCCCACGGTCCCTTCGCCTGCGATCTCCAGCACGCGTTCATAGGTCACGTTCAGTCCCAGGGACTGGAGCTTGTCACAGATGCGGGTGTTGCGGCTGGCGCGGCGTTCGCGCAGCCAGGTCATGGCCGCGTTCAGTCGGGTGGGCTGCGCTGGCAGGAACAGACCCAGGAGGTGCATGAATCCCGTGTCAGAGTCCACGGCCAGCTCGCAGCCGGGGATGACTTCCAGCTCGTACTCCAGCCCCGCAGCCAGGGCCTCGGGCAGGCCGTCGGTAATGTCGTGGTCGGTGAGTGCCAGGGCCCGCAGGCCGCTGCGTTTGCCCAGGGCCACAAGCTCGGTGGGGGTCAGGGTGCCGTCGGACATGGTGGAATGGGTATGGAGATCGATGCCGGGCATGGGCCGCTCCTTGCTCGTGCTGATGAACGTTGCTGATCCCTTGTAGCTAGGTCATGCCATTCGGGGTGTCAACGCACGCCTTGAAGCCGGGGTGCAAAGCGGGTATAGCTGAAGCGACCCCAAAAGGAGGACTCCCATGCCGCTGAACAAGGAACTACTGGATATTCTTGCCTGCCCCAAATGCAAGGGCGAGATTGCCCTGCTGCCGAAGCAGGACGGCCTGCACTGCGGCCAGTGCCAGGTGGTGTATCCCATCAAGGACGAGATCCCCATCATGCTGGTGGATGAGGCCGTGCCCGAGGCCCAGTGGCCAGGCGGGGTGGCCGGGGACGAGTAGTCCACGAACCTTTGAGCCGACCGTTGAACGGGCCCGGGGCATTGCTCCGGGCCCGTTTTGTGCTATGTAATGGGCCCGAGGGGTTCCGTATCCGGCCTGCACTTGACAACCATGCAGCCCTGCTTATTTTTATGCACAAACAAGAACTTCTGTTAACATTACGGAGGTTAGAGCAATGGTGATTGATTATGGCTCCTTTTACGACGTCCCACGTTGGGACAAGGTGTTTGAGGATTTTTTCGGGCCTGCGAGTCTGAGCCAGCGGCGGATGGCCTATCCTCCGCTGAACATCAGCGAGACCGAAGAGAGAATCCATCTGCGCGCCCAGATCCCCGGGGTCAGCATGGAGGACATCGAGCTGACCCTGACGGACAAGAATCTGGTCATCAAGGGCGAGCGCAAGGCCCCAGAGGGCAAGTATTTTCGCCAGGAGCGTCCGGCCGGGGCCTTCCAGCGTGTGATCACCCTGAATGTGCCCGTGGAGCGTGATCAGGTCCGCGCCACCCTGAAGGACGGCATTCTGGACATCGAGTTGCCCAAGGCCGATTCCGTGAAGCCCAAGAAGATCGACATCGCAGTCTCTTAGCAGGCCGCCCTAAAGCAGCCACCTGCGTTGTTGCTGCGCAAAACTCAAACTCTTGCGTATGATTACTACGCCGCGATCTTGAGTTATCCTTGCGCCTCGCATCTGGCCGCTTTTGAACAACCTGCGGCAAGGTTTATTGTGACAGTAAGAGAGGAGGTCAGCAGTCATGACGAAAGACATCCAAAAGCATGAGGACAATCTGCCTCGTTACCGCCAGCCTTCAGATATTCTGGAGCGCGAGGACGGTTTTCATATCTTCATGGACATTCCCGGAGTCGCCAAGCAGGACATGGTCATCGATCTGAATGAAAACGAGTTGGTGGTCAGTGGGCGATCCTGCGCCGAGCCTGGGGCCGGAGAGAAATTCATCGAGGTCGAGTTCGGTGGGTGCGAGTATCGCCGAGCCTTCAAGCTGTCCAACACCGTGGACCGGGAGGGCATCAAGGCCCATTTGGAGAATGGCGTGCTGGAGCTGCATCTGCCCAAGGCCGAGAGGGCCATGCCCAAGCGGATCGAGATCAAGTCCGGCTAAGCCGGGTGTTGAAACGCAGCCATCTGCGGCGTCACCGCGAGGAACTCAAACTCTTACGTATGCTGAATACGTGGCGAGCTTGAGTTCCTCTTGCTCCTGGCCTCTCGCTGCGTTTGAACGCTCGGAGGAACGAAGACTGCCCCAAAGCAGCCGCCTGCATCGTTTCATCGGGAAATTGAAACTCTCGTGTATGAGGACTATGCCACGAGTTTCAATTTCCCTTGCGCCTCGCATCTAACCATTTTTGAGCGCTCTGCTGAGAGCTGGCAGGAGATGGATCTGAGTCGGCGAACCTAGTTGGCAGAACATCTTTCATCCAAGCACTCGCGGAATTATTTGAGACGAAACAGGACCGGCCCCATGGGGCCGGTCTTTTGCGTGGGCTGTGCGCCGCCCCGGCCATCTTGCAACGGACCTCGTGATGGCGTAGCTAATGGGCAGCATGTCCAAGACCTTCATCTATCTTCCACCCCTGCGCAAGGCCACGGGCGGCACCCAGGTGCTGCACCAGCTGGCCGCGCATCTGCACGCGGGCGGGCTGCCCGTATCGCTGGTGCCGCGCGAGAGTGGGTACGAGATGCCCGGCATCTCCGGGGACGTGCCCGTGACCCCGTGGGAGGAACTGGCCCTGACCCCAGCGGACCTCTGGCTGGTGCCCGAGGGCTGGGTCAACGCCCTGGCTCCAGGGCTTCAGGCCGGTGCCAGGACCGTGCTCTATGTCCAGAACTGGGCCTATCTGTTCTCCGCCCTGCCGCCCGGTGTGACCTGGGACAAGTTGCAGGTCTCCTTCCTGGCGGTGTCGGATCCCGTGGCCTGGTATATCCGCGAGTGCCTGGGCGTGGCTGCCCCGGTGCTGCGTCCGGGCATCGACCTGGATCGTTTCCGCGCCCCGGACCGGCCGCCTGCCGCCAGCCCGGTGTGCGTGGCCTTCATGCCCCGCAAGAACAAGGCCCTGGCCGCGCAGGTCCGCGCCATGTTCGAGGCCCGCGCCGCACGGTTGCCGGGTGCGCCAGCGGTGGAGTGGCTGCCCATCGAGGGCCTGGACCAGGACGGCGTGGCCGCGGCCCTTGGGCGCGCCCATATCTTTCTGGCCATGGGTTACCCCGAGGGCTGCCCCCTGCCTCCGCTGGAGGCCATGGCCTGCGGTTGTCTGGTGGTGGGTTTTGCCGGTCTGGGCGGCTTCGATTACATGCGCCAGGCCGACGACCTGCCCGGTGCCGCGCGGCCCTGGTTTTCCCTGCGCGAGGTGCCCTGGGGCGGCAACGGCCTGTACGCGGCGGATGCCGATGTGGCAGCTGTGGCCCTGGCCCTGGAGCAAGCCGTGTCCTGGGTGGCTCAGGCCGACCCGCGCTACGTCCTGGCCCTGGAGAATGCCCGGGCCACGGCCTCGGCCTATTCCATCGCTCAGCAGCGCGCAGCCGCCCTCGAACTCTGGCCGACACTGGCAGGCTAGCCGCCAGGTCGCTCTTCGCTTGATGTGCCCGCCTTGGTGGGACCAGCGAGCCGCGCCCGTCCTGGCGGGACCAGCGAGCCGCGCCCGTCCTGGTGGGACCAACTGAACCATAGTGCCTGCGCCGGACGCAGGCGTTTTCATGGGATACGAGATGGGAAAGAACAAGAACAAGAAGCCCAGGGAACTGCCCGAAGCCCTGGGATTGCCTGCGGGGGGCGTGGAGACCCATGCTCATCTGGACATGGAGCCCTTTGCCGAGGATCTGGATGCGGTCCTGGACCGGGCCCGCGCCTGCGGTGTGTCGCGCATCGGCCAGGTTTTCCTGGGGCCCGAGGCCTATGAAAAGGGGCGGGGGCTGTTCGAGTCCCGGCCCGGGGTCTTCTTTCTGCTGGGTCTGCACCCGCACGACGCCAAGGACTGGACCGAGGCGATGCTGATGGCCATGCGCGCGGCCTTTGCCTTGGACCCACGCCTGCGCGCCGTGGGCGAGACCGGGCTGGACTACTACTACGATTATTCCCCGCGCGACGTGCAGCGCCGGGTCTTTGCCGCGCACCTTGAGCTGGCGCGCGAACTCGACCTCCCGGTGGTGGTCCATTCCCGTGATGCCTTGGACGAGACTTTCGAGGTCCTGGAGGCCGAGGGCTTCAGGAACAGGCCGTTGCTCTGGCACTGCTTTGGCGGAGGCCCGGCCTTTGCCCGGCGCGTGCTGGACAACGGCTGGTTGATCTCCATCCCCGGTGCCGTGACCTGGAAGAAGTCGCAGGAATTGCACGAGGCCGTGGCCATGATCCCCATGGACCGGCTGGTGCTGGAGACGGACTGCCCGTTCCTGGCTCCGGACCCGTGGCGCGGCAAGCGCAACGAACCGGCCTATCTCGGGTTCACGGCCCGCGCCGTGGCCGAGATCAAGGGGCTGCCCGTGGAAGAGGTCTGGCGGATGGCGGCGGACAACGCCGTGCGCTTCTTTGGCCTGGACGCTGAATAGATTGAGCTTGCCCTGTTTGTTAACCCGTTGCCGAGAGTGGAGACGTAGATGTCTGAACAGAGAATCAATGACATTGCCAAGCAGCTTGAGCCACTGCTTGGCCTCGAGATTTCTGCCCGCTCGGTTCGGGACATCAATGCGGCCTTGCAGGTTGCCGAGCTTTTGAAGTCCAGAGGTTTTTCCTTCGAGATGAAGGACTGTTGCCCTAGGAGTATGAATGACACTCTGTGGCGAGCAATTTTTGCCAAGGATGAGATGAAATATATGGCCGAGGATGTCGACTCAGCGGTCGCCATTTGTGTCGCCGCCATTGATGCCTTGGGCTGTGAGTAAGCCTTTATATCCGTCATTCCGGTTCATTGGAGAATTGGTTTCTTCGGGCTGCCTGTCGTTTTGCCTGTCATCTGTTGTGTCCGCCCCTCTGCGCAGCCCGGAGCCGGGGATTCAGCCAGCAACAAGCAGAGGGTTGCAATGGAACATACAGTGAAGATTGGCATTGTCATTTGTGACCGCTACAGGCGATGCGCAGGCGGGAAGTGTTTCAGGGCCATGAAAAACAGGGAAGGGGCTTTCGATATCTACGAGGGGCAGGAGCTTGAGCTTGTCGGTTTCACGACATGCGATGGGTGCCCCGGAGGAAATATCGAATATCTTGGCGAGGAAATGGTCAAAAATGGCGCGCAGGTCATTCACCTCGCCACCGGCTTGGTTGTGGGCTATCCGCCGTGTCCTCACATCGGATCATTCAAGGCCTTTCTTGAAGAACGCTACGGCCTCAAGGTTGTTGTGGGGACACATCCGATCCCTCAGAAGTATCTTGATATGCATACTCGTCTGGGGACGTGGGACGCCGTTCCATGGAAGCCACTCATTGAGCCGACAATGGGTGATGCCGGGCTGCGTGAGGATTACAACTAGGTTTGGGGGTGTCTTTCCAGGAGTTTTCTGGGCGTTCTCGGAGTAGACAGGATAAAAAGGGGGCCGAAAGGCCCCCTTTGTCATGGTCATGATGTTTGCGTCCTAGAAGTGGATGGCCTTGATGTCTCCGGCCTTGAGCCGCATCAGGCCCCAGGTGGTCCGGCCGAAGAACATGGTCCTCGGCGACATGGTCACCTGCTTGGTGCTGCCGTCGTTCAGGACCACCGTGGCGGCCAGTTTCGAGTCCTGCTCGAACAGGGTCACGGTCTTCACTTTGGCGAAGTCGATGGACATGTTGGCCTTGCCCATCTGCACGGGCACCAGGGTCAGGCCTTCCACGGAAAAGTCCGAGACCATGAACGAGGTGTCCGTGTCATCCACGATGGTCACGGTGAAGGGCCGGTCGGGGCGGGGAATCTTTTTGACGATCTCCGTGTCGCCGAAGTCGCCCATGCCCATGCATAGCAGAGTCAGCGAAAAAATGGCGGTCAAGGCGGCGATGCGGTGCAAAACATTCATCTAGGCATCTCCCGTGGTTCGTGGTGGCAGCGCGATCTCGGTGAAGGAGATCTCGTTGCGCATGGTCTCCAGAAACTCCCGGATCTCGCGCTCGGTGCCCGAGGTGTGCACCAGTTGCAAGACCGCAGTGTGCTTGTCCACCACACTTAGATAGGCCAGATTATCGTAGGATTCAAGAATGAACTTGAAGAACGCGATGTCCGCCGGGGCGATGCGCAGATAGATGCGCCGCGAAGTGTGGGGCGCGACGGCTTCGCGCGCGTACTGGGCGCTTTTGGCCTTGCCGATGCGCCGCCGCTTGATCATCAGAGGACCTCGTGTCCGTCGGCAGTGACCAGGACCATGTGCTCCCAGCGGATGCCGCCCCACTCGGGGTAGTACAGGCCGGGCTCCACGGTGACGATCATCCCGGATTCGAACACGCCTGTGGCCTTGGGGCTGATGCTCAGGCCCTCGTGGGTCTCCAGGCCGATGCCGTGGCCCAGGGCGTGGGTGAAATGTTCGGCCACGCCATGGGCCTCGAAGGCTGCGCGGGCCACGCGGTAGGCCTCGGCGATGGATTCGCCGGGCCGGATGATCTGGATGGCTTTTTCCTGGGCCTCGCGGGTCTGTTCCAGGGCGCGCGTGAATTCGTCCGTGGGCGTGTCGCCGACCCAGAAGGTCCTGGTCTGATCGGAGCAGTAGTCGTCCAGGCGGCAGCCCTTGTCCAGGAGCAGGGGGCTGTCGTTGCTGATGCGGTCGTCGCCAGGGATGGCGTGGGGCAGTGCGCCGTTGGCGCCCACCGCAACGATGGTCGAAAAGGCCAGTTCGGAGGCGCCCTGGTTGCGGTAAAGCTGTTCCACTTCCCAGGCCAGTTCCTTTTCCGTCATGCCCGGGGTGGCGATTCTTTGCGCCTGCTCGAAGACCTTGTGGTTCAGGGCGCAGGAGCGGCGCATGGCCTCGATCTCTGCGGGTTCCTTGATGATGCGCAGCTTCTCCACCAGGCCGGACAGGGGGGTGAGTGCGGACTTGTGTTGCGCGAGGCGGGAGTGGAATTCGCAGCTCATGGCCTGGCTTTCGAAGCCGACACTGCCGGGACAGACCTTCTGCAGGAAGTCGCCCATCTGCTCGTGCGCGGGCTGGCCGTAGATGAAGATTCTGTCCTCGTCCCAGAGGCGTTTGGCCGCGTCATGATAGCGCGAATCGGTCAGCAGCCAGTCGCCACCCTTGCGGGTGATCAGCAGCATGCCTGCCGAGGCGTTGCATTGCGAATTGTGCAGCTCGAAGCCGGACAGGTAAAAGCGGTTGGCGGCGTGGGACACAAGCAGGGCGTCCACGCCCTTTTCCTCCAGCGCGGAGCGGAGTTTATCCCGGCGGGCGGCGTAGGTCTGTTTGTTCATGGGCGATCCATTGTTGGTTGAGGATGGGGTGGGGTCTGCTCCCGTCAAGGGCGCTGTATAGCGTTTCGGCCCCGGCAGTGCAACGTGTCTGGTACGTCTGCATCGGAGGGCACAGGCTGCGTTCAGGCCCCGGGCCACTGGGTGAGCATGCGCACGGCCTCGGTGCCGTCGTCGCGGGTCAGGACATGCAGCAGGGTGCCGTTCTCGACGCTGGCGGAGCACCCGGCGGTCACCGTGCCTCCGGGCGGGACTTCGGCCCTGAAGGCGATGTCCGCCACTGCGGGCTGGAAGCGGGACCGTGTGTTCGGAACGGGTTCCAGGGCCCATTTGAGGAGATGCGCGTTGTTCACATGGTCGTTCTGGTCCAGGTCCGAGGCTCGGGCGGTGAGGGTCATCGCGTGTTCTGCCCGCTCCAGCCTGGGCAGGGACTTGGCCGTGAACTCGCAGGCGTGCTCGTCCAGGGCCGGGCAGTGCTGGACCACGAAATCCGGCATGGAGCCCATGCGGCGGGTGGCCAGGTCCAGGGCCACCCAGGCCGAGGTGCCGCTGCCAATGACTAGGCCCTGATCGTCAGTCAGCCGGAAGTCGCGGGCCGCGCGACGCTTGTTCTTGAAGGTCGGCCAGGTGCGGACCTGGATTGTTTCGCCCAAGGCCGGATAACGCTCCATACGGATGCACAGGCGCGAGAGCACCCAGGCCACTCCGGCCTGGGCCATCTCCTGGTTGGAAAAACCCAGCAGCCCGGCGTGGATGGTGGCGGCTTCCTGCAACCAGTCGGCGATGGTCCCGATGCCTGCGTTGCCGTTGGCGGCTGTTTCGTAGACGCGGACCTTGAACGGCTCCGTGTGGGTCTCGGCGATGGGCATGTGAGGTCTACTCCCCAGCCTGGGTCTTGAAAAGTTTGGCGGTGAAGGCGGCGGCTCCGAAGCCGTTGTCGATGTTGGCCACGACGATCCCCGGGGAGCATGAATTGAGCATGGCCAGCAGGCTGGCAATACCGCCCAGGGGATTGCCGCCCCTCTGGGAGCTGGGCACGGCCACAATGGGCGTGGGCAACAGCCCTGCCAGCACGCTGGGCAGGGCTCCGTCCATCCCGGCCACGGCGATGATCACTCGCGCGGCCCGCAGGGCGGGCAGGTGCGGGGTTAGGCGATGCACCCCGGCCACTCCCACGTCGTTGATGAGTCCGCAGTCCAGGCCGAAGAATCGCGCACTGCCGTAGGCTTCCAGCGCCACTCCCAGGTCGGATGTCCCGGCCGTGATCACCAGCACCTCGCCCGTCTGCGGCCAGGGCGGGGTCAGCCCGGGATCGGTTCCCAGGGCGAAGAGGCCCGAGGGTTCGTTGAACAGGCCGTCGGGAAAGGCCGGGAGCAGGGCGTCGGCCATCTCTCGGTTGGTCCTCGTGACCAGCACCGGCCCTGCGTCACGCAGGCCGCGTACGCAGGTCACGACCTGGGGTGGGGTCTTGCCCGTGGCAAAGACCACCTCGCCCAGCCCCGTGCGCCATAGGCGGTGCGTGTCCAGGGTGATGCCCTGGGCCAGTTCGTCCAGGGGCCGGTCGCAGAATCGCCCCAGGGCCTCGTCTGGAGACAGCAAGCCTTCGGCTACCTGGTGCAACAGCTCCCGAAGATTAATTTTGGTCATGGGAAGTGCCCTTTTTTCTTGAATTTCATATTAAAAGTAGTGGAGCGGCAAGGTCAGGTCAATACCCGGTGCCGTTTCAAACCGCCCTTCAAGGGGCGAGACGGTGCGTCCCGGGCCTTGGGAGTGGTCTGTGGATGAACCTCCGGCCAGGCGAGAGGGTGTCTTGCTTCCCGGCGAAGGCAGGCCTCATTTCGTTGATAATTTTCTGGGGAAAGGATAAAAGCCCTATTCATGTCTTCTAAGACGATTCTATTTCTTGCCAAGTCGCAAGCCATCACCACCCTGTTCCCCCACTTCAAGGAGTCCGGGGTCGAAGCTGGTTTGGCCGAGACCATCCGTGGCGCGCTGGACTTCATCGAAAAGAGGAAGCCCGGCGTGGTCTTTGTGAGCGCCATGCTCTCGGGCGTGAAGCCCGAGGACCTGCTGGTCCGGGGGCAGGATGACCCCGGCTTTCCGCCCGTGGTGGTGTTCACGGATCGCGGTTCCACTGGCGAGGCCCAGCGCCTGATGGACCTCGGGGCCAAGGATTATTGGCTCGAGCCCCTGACTTGGGAAAAGATTTTGGCCGTGATTCCGCAGGACGAGCCGTCAGCCGGGAGCGATGCGCCCAAGGCCGCGGCCCCGGCCCCGGCTCCGGGGACCGGCGTACAGATCATCGGCCAGGACGCCTCCGTGCGCCGGGTGCTGGCCCTGTCCCGCCAGGTGGCTCCCTCCAAGGCTTCGGTGCTGATCTCCGGCGAATCCGGGACAGGCAAGGAAATGTTCGCCAAGTATCTGCACCAGAACAGCGGCCGTGCGAACAACCCCTTTGTGGCCATCAACTGCGCGGCCCTGCCCGAGCATCTCCTGGAAAGCGAGCTTTTCGGCCATGAAAAGGGGGCCTTCACCGGAGCCATCAACCGCAAGCTCGGCAAGTTCGAGCTTGCCAGCGGCGGCACCATCCTGCTGGACGAAATCACGGAAATGGATATCGGGCTGCAGGCCAAGCTGCTGCGCGTCCTCCAGGAGGGTGAGCTGGACCGCGTGGGTGGGGTGGAGACCGTGAAGGTGGATGTGCGTGTGCTGGCCACCACCAACCGGGACATCGATGAGGCCGTGAGGAACAAGGAGTTCCGCCAGGACCTGTATTTCCGACTGAACGTGATCCCCCTGAAGCTGCCTTCCCTGAGGGAACGCGGTGAGGACGTCATGCTCCTGGCCCAGTTTTTCGTGGATCATTACTGCAAGGCCTACGGCCTGCCGCGTCTGGGTTTTTCTGAGGCGGCCAGGGCCTGGCTCACAGGCTACGACTGGCCGGGCAATGTGCGTGAGTTGCAGAATCTGATGGAGCGGGCCGTGCTCTTGTCGGGCGCGGGGCCCATCGAGGAACGGCATTTCCTCCTGGATGGCGAGAACTGGCCCCTGCCCGAGGACGATGAGCCCGAGGCCGAAGCCGCTCCTCCAGTGGGCGCTACGTCTGCCGCCGACGAACGGACCCTGCACAACGCCCTGGGTGGGCGCGACATGCCCTTGTCCGAGATCGAACGCATCGCCATTCTGAAGCGCCTGGAACAGACCGAGGGCAACAGGACCCAGGCTGCGGACCTGCTGGGTATTTCCGTGCGCACCCTGCGCAACAAGATTTCCGACTACAAAAAGAGGGGCCTCGAGGTCCCGTAAGCCATCGGCCCGCGCGCCGGAGTCTTTGCCCCGATTTGCGGGCAGCTCATTGAGGAAGAACACCATGCAGATGCTTTCCAAACAGGTCGTCGGCTACATCGAGAAGTCGTCGTGGATCAGGAAGATGTTCGAGATCGGCATCGAACTCAAGGCCCAGCACGGCGAGGACGCGGTGTGCGATTTCAGCCTGGGCAATCCGGATCTCGCTCCGCCCCCTGCCGTGGGCAAGGCCCTGGCCAACGTGGCCCAGTCGGCTGACAAGCCCTTTGCCTTCGGCTACATGCCCAATCCGGGCTATCCCTTTGCGCGCAAGGCCCTGGCCGGGCATTTGTCCAAGGAACAGGGCGTGGACATCGGCTCCGACGATGTGGTCATCACCTGCGGCGCGGCTGGTGCGCTGAACGCCATCATGCGCGCGGTGCTCGACCACGGCGACGAGGTTTTGTCCCCGGCGCCGTACTTCGTGGAATACGGGTTCTACACCCAGAACCACGGCGGGGTGTTCACCTCCGTGCCTGCCAAGCCCCTGACCTTTGAGCTGGACCTGGAGGCCATGGCCGCGGCCATCAACCCCAAGACCCGCATCGTGCTCATCAATTCGCCCAACAACCCTTCGGGCGCGGTGTACACCGAGGATGAGCTCAAGGGCCTTGCCGCCATCTTGAAGGCCAAGACCGAGGAGTATGGTCGGCCCATCTACCTGGTGGCCGACGAGCCTTACCGTTTTCTGGTCTTTGACGGCATCGAGGTGCCTTCCATCCTGCCCCTCTACGACTACGCCATTGCCGTGAGTTCTTTTTCCAAGAACCTGTCCCTGGCGGGTGAGCGCGTGGGTTACGCGGTGGTGGCTCCGCAGATGCCGGGCAAGGGGCAACTGCTGGGAGGGCTGATCCTGGCCAACCGCATCCTGGGTTTTGTCAATGCCCCGGCCATCGGCCAGAAGATCATGGCCGAGGCCCTTGGCTCGCAGGTCAATGTGACGGTCTATGCCGAGCGCCGCAAGGCCATGACCGAGGTCCTGGACGCCGCCGGATATAATTTCAGCATGCCCAAGGGCGCGTTCTATTTCTTCCCCGAGGCCCCGGGCGGGGACGATGTGGCCTTTGTGGCCGCCTTGCAGGAAGAGCTCATCCTGGCGGTGCCGGGCACAGGCTTCGGCTGTCCCGGCTACTTCCGCCTGGCGTTTTGCGTGGGCGAGGAAGTCATCCGGCGCAGTGCCGCCGGGTTCAAGAAGGCCTATCGCAAGCTGGCTTAGCGGAGCAGGGTGGCCCATAGGCGCACGATGGCTGCGTTGCCGCGGCCAATTTAAACCCTCGCGTATGTCTTGATACGCGTCGGCTTCACATTGGCCTTGCGCCTTCCCCTCGCACGCCTCTGAACCGCCTACGGGCTGGTTATTTTATTATTTGCGGAAACAAAAGAAGCGCCGCTCCTGTCTGGGAGCGGCGCTTCTTGTTAGCGATCGGCGGGGCGCGGTGCCCCGAAAAATTCCTACTTCACGCCCTTGCCCTTCAGGTACAGGGCCAGCTTGCGGTCCGTGTCGTTGATGTGGGTCTTCCACCAGCCGGTCAGGTAGTCCAGCACGTCCTGGGCCAGTCCCTTTGCGTTGTCCTGGGAGGCCACCAGATAGTCCGAGGATTTGAGGATATAGTCCTCGTGCTCATCGATATGGTCGTCCAGGACTGGATAGTCGTGTTCTTCCATCAACCGCTGCTCGGTGGAGAAGTGGTAGCCGATGTAGTCATGGGCCTCGGAGACGATCTCGTCCACAATGTCCTGGGCCTTGCCAAGGGTACAGGCGTCGTACAGGTCATTGATCAGGCCGATCAGTTTTTCGTGCTGCTTGTCGATTTCCGTGACGCCCAGTTTCAGGCTGTCGTTCCATTCGATCTTGGGCATGCAGGGCCTCCTTTTCATGCGCGGGGCATGGTCAGTTCCAGAGTATTGTAAATGAATAGAGCCAGCCAAGGTCCCCTGTCAAGGGACGAGCCTGTGCAACAAGGCGCGGTTGCTGGCAAAAAAACAAAGACACACCCTGCGAAGTCTGCGGGGTGTCAGGTGGCATTGCTCAGGCGGCTATTCGCCCAGGTACGCCTTTTTGATGTCCTTGTTTTCGAGCAGGTTGGAGGCGAGATCCTCCATGGTTACCTTACCGGTTTCCAGCACGTAGCCGCGCGCGGCGATCTTCAGCGCTAGGTTGGCGTTCTGCTCCACCAGCAGGATGGTCATGCCCTCTTTGCTGATGCGTTCCACGATGCTGAAGATCTGGCGTACGATGAGCGGGGCCAGACCCAGGGACGGTTCGTCCAGCAGCAGCACCTCGGGGCGGCTCATGAGCGCCCGGGCGATGGCCAGCATCTGCTGTTCGCCGCCGGACAGGGTGCCGCCCTTCTGGCGGCGGCGTTCGCGCAGCACGGGGAACAGGTCCAGCACGTACTCCAGGTCGCGTTTGATCTCTTCCTTGTCCTTGCGGAAAAAGGCCCCCATCTCCAGGTTCTCGCGCACGCTGAGCCGGGGGAAGATGCGCCGTCCCTCGGGCACCTGGCACAGCCCCATGGGAGGCAGCAGGTCCGGAGCCTTGCCCTGAATGGGCAGGCCTTTGTAGAGCACCTCCCCGGATTCGCAGGGGGTGATGTTGCAGATGGTCATCAACGTGGTGGATTTGCC
The DNA here is from genome assembly GCA_018816865.1 of Pseudomonadota bacterium. Taxonomy (GTDB): domain Bacteria; phylum Desulfobacterota; class Desulfovibrionia; order Desulfovibrionales; family Desulfovibrionaceae; genus Desulfovibrio_Q. Next base: position 59,517 of record JAHIUW010000018.1, on the reverse strand, counting down.
AGCACCGTTGGCCCCGATGATGGAGACGATCTCGCCGGGGAAGACCTTGAGCGAGATGTCCTTCAGGGCCTGGATGCGGCCATAGTTGGTGACCACGTTTCTGAGTTCGAGGATCGGTTGTTTGCTCATATTGCTCACGGGTGCTGCCTAATCATTGTCGTCGGAACGCGTGCCGAATCGCTTGGCGGGCCACAGGCCCCTTGGCTTGAAGATCATCATCACGGTCATGGCGCCGCCGAAGGCCAGCATGCGGTAGAGTTCGAATTCGCGGAAGACCTCGGGCAGGGCCACCAGGGCCAAGGCTCCGAGCATGATGCCCGGGATGGACCCCATGCCGCCCAGCACGACCATGGCCAGGACCATGGCCGACTCCAGGAAGGTGAAGCTCTCGGGGCTGACAAAGCGCATCCTCGCCGCGAAAAACGCCCCGGCAAGCCCGCCGAAGACCGCGCCCATGGCATAGGCCGAGAGCTTCAGCTTGAAGGTGTTCACGCCCATCAGTTCCGCCACGGTCTCATCCTCGCGGATGGCCTCCCAGGCGCGGCCGATGCGCGAAAAATTCAGGCGTTGCACGGCGATGATGATCAACACCATCAACCCCATGATGATGTAGTACATGTAGGTCAGTTTCTTGAGCCAGAGATGCTCCAGGGTGAAGCCGTCGGCAAAGGAGAAATAATACATGCCTGGGGACTGGATGCCCAGGATGCCGTTGGGGCCGTTGGTCAGTTGCATCCAGTTGTTGAGGATCAGGCGTACGATCTCGCCGAAGCCCAGGGTCACGATGGCCAGGTAGTCGCCGCGCATGCGCAGCGTGGGATAGCCGATGATGCAGCCGGCCACGGCGGCGGTCAGGGCCGCAAAGGGCAGGCAGATCCAGAAGGGCATGGCGTAGTGGATGGACAACAGGCCGTAGGTGTAGGCGCCCACGCCGTAGAAGGCGATGAAGCCCAGGTCCAGCAAGCCGCACAGCCCGACCACGATATTCAGCCCAAGACCCAGGCAGATGTAGATCATGACGTTGATGGCCACGTCCTGCACGTAGCGCCCGGTGAAGAAGGGTAAGGCAAAGGTCGCGCCGAAGCCGATCATCCACCAGATCCAGATGGGCACGGTGTCGATGCCGCGCGAGACAGAGGCCCTGGCGCTGATCAGGGGCAGGGCCACGGCATCGAACTTTCCGGTCTTGTTCAGTTGGTGCAGGGCCAGCAGCACGCCGGAGACGCCCGTGACCCAGGCCCAGACCGTGAGGCTGTTCCTGAAGGTCAGGGTGCCGTCGGGATGGATGCCCATCAGTGGCCAGAGCAGCACATAGAACCAGGCCATGGCAATGGCCCAGGTCCTCCAGATTTTTTTAGACCCGCGTATCATCGACATTCTCACCCATGATTCCGGTGGGCATGAAATACAGCACTGCGATCAGAATAATGAACGCCCACACGTCTTTGTATTCGCTGGAAAGATAGCCGGCGGCCATGATTTCGACCATGCCGATGATCAGCCCGCCGATCATCGCGCCGGTGATGTTGCCGATGCCGCCGAGCACGGCTGCGGCAAAGGCCTTGATGCCGGGCACAAACCCCATGTCGTAGCGCACCGAGCCGTAGTACAGGCCGACCATGATGCCCGCGGCGGCAGCCAGCCCTGCCCCCAGGGCGAAGGTGGTGCTGATGATGCGGTTGGAATTGATGCCCACCAAGGCGCTCATGACCTTGTCCTGGGCCGTGGCGCGCATGGCGGTGCCGATCTTGGTCCTGAAGACCAGGATGTTCAGCCCGATGAGCAGGCCCACGGTCAGGACCATGATCATGACCTGCATGTAGGACATGCGGATGATGCCCATGGTGAATCCGCCCTGGGTGAAGGCCGTGGGGTAGGCCTTGTCGTACACGCCCTGGGTCAGCATCAGCCCGTTTTGCAGGAAGATGGACATGCCCAGTGCGCTGAGCAGCACCGACAGACGCGAGGCGTAGCGCAGGGGCTTGTAGGCCACTTTTTCCACGGCCATGGCCAGCATGGCGCAATAGGCCATGGTCAGGGCGATGGACCCCATCAGGCAGAGCCAGGGATGGGTCTCCATGTAGCCCATGGAGGCCATAAACGACAACAGGATGACGCCCATGTAGCCACCGGCGGCGAAGAACTCGCCGTGGGCGAAGTTGATGAGCTGGATGATGCCGTAGACCATGGTGTAACCCAAGGCGATGAGGGCATAGATTCCGCCCAGGGTGAGCCCATTGATGAATTGCTGAATGAAAAAGTCCATGTGCGTATTCCGTCGAATCCTGGCGCTGTTGGGCGCGCATTCGGGCGTTTGTGAGGCTTGGTCTGAAATATTGCTGAGGGGATCGCCGTCGGCGATCCCCTCAGCCTGAGGTCGGACTAATAGGTGCTGTTGGTCTCGGGGTTCCAGTAATTGACGAACTGGCCGCCATCAACCTTGCGGATGATGTAGTTGGAACCGGAGTCGCCGTTGGGCATGAACTTGATGCGCTTGGTGGCTCCGTCGTAGTCCAGCTTCATGAGCGCGCCCTTGATGGCTTCGGGCTCGGTGGAACCGGTCTCCTTGACGGTCTTCAATGCGGCATACGCGGCGTCAAAGGCATAGCCGGAGTACGCGCCCGGCGCGGCGAAGCCCAATTCGGAGTACTTGGCCAGGAACTTCTTGTACAGGGGGCGCTCCATGTCGATGACGCCGAAGGTCAGATACATGCCTTCGGCGGCATCCTTGGCGATCTCGATGAGCTGCGGGTGATACACGGCGTCCTGGCCGATGGTGGCGGCCGTGATGCCGGCACGCTTGGCCTGAATGGCCATCAGGGCACCGGAGGAGGAGTTCTGCAGGCTCATGTAGAAGACATCGGGGTTGGCAGCCATGACCTTGACCAGTACGGCGGAGAAGTCCTTGTCGCCCTGGTTGACGTGGTCGTGGCCCAGGACCGTGATGCCGGCGGCAGCGGCCCGTTTCTCGACGTTGTCGGCCAGACCCTGGGAGTAGGTGGTCTTGTCGTCGATCAGGTAGATGGTCTTGCCCTTGAGTTGCTTGATCATGAAGTCGACGGCCACCACGGACTGGTCATCGTCACGGCCGCACATGCGGAACATGTACTTCAGGCCGCGCTCGGTGACCATTTCGTTGGTGGAGGCCGGGGTCAGCATGGGAATGGATTCCTCATCCAGCGTCTCGGACGCGGGGATGGTGGAAGAAGAGCAGTACGCGCCGACAACGAAGGAGACCTTCTCGTTGATCAGCTTGTTGGCGGAGGCCACGGCCTGCTTGGGGTCACAGGCTGTATCCTGGGGATAGAGCTCAATCTTGGTGAAGCCGGGAATGCCGCCTTCGTCCTCGACAACCGAGATGGCAGCGCGCACACCGTTGGCAATGTCGTTGCCATCAGCAGCGTAGGGGCCAGTCAGCGGGCTCATGCTACCGATTTTGAGGACAGCCTCGGTGGTGGCCTCCTGCTTGGTGTCGGGTTGTTTAGCTTCTTCTTGCTTCTCATCTCCGCATGCGGAAAGACCTAAGGCCAAGGCCAAAACCATAATAAGCATCAACAGTTTCTTCATTCTATCCTCCTCACAGTTTGGAACTAATATTATTGCCCAAGATAGGCCTCGATGACTGCAGGGTCACGTTGGACTTGTTCAGGGCTTCCCTCGCTGATCAAGACGCCATGATCAAGGACGACGATGCGGTCGCAGATGCCCATGACCACCTTCATATCGTGCTCCACCATCAGGACGTTGATGCCGTGATCCCGTATCTTCAGGATGTAATCCATCAGTTCCCGGCTTTCGGCGGGGTTCATGCCTGCGGCCGGTTCGTCCAGAAGAATGACTGTCGGTTCGGAGGCCAGCGCCCTGGCGATTTCCAGGCGGCGCTGGTGACCGTAGGGCAGATTCGATGCGATCTCGTCCGCGTAGTCCTCCACGCCCATGAATTGGAGCGCCTTGCGGGCCTTGTCGCGGATCATTTTTTCTTCTTTTTTCTGCGAAGGGGTGCGCAGAATCGCACCGAAGATTCCCTTTTGGGTGCGACTATGCAGGGCGACCATGACGTTTTCGAGTGCGGTCATGGCCGTGAAGAGGCGGATGTTTTGGAAGGTTCGGGCCACTCCTGCCTTGAGCACAAGGTGCGGACGTTGCCCTAAAATGGAGGCGTCACCAAAGCTGACGTCACCGGAACTGGCCTTGTAAACACCAGTAATGACGTTGAAGATGGTGGTTTTTCCGGCACCGTTGGGCCCGATAAGGCCAACAATTTCACCTGTCCTGACATCAAAACTGACGTCGGACAGGGCTTTGAGGCCGCCGAAATTGACGCAGACATCGCTGAGGGTGAGTTCTGATTGTATTGTCATAGACCTTGAATCCATATGTGAGAACCCTGCTAAAATCAAGAAAGCATGCCTCTTTTCGCAATGATTGGGCCCTGTTGTTGCTCCTTTAGAAGATTCGGTCCTGGAGCCATATGATTGTCGGATTCGGCTCAAAGGCTTGTGCTGTTTGGGTTGAGTTGATGTGTCAGTTTTATCCTATTTTGTGAAATCTGGTGCTTGCAAGACTCAGAATATCTTGAAGATATTCTGTAATATTGGGTGGTTTGGCATGGTGGAAGACCTTTGTATCGGCAAGCGGAGGCTTGGCTGCCTGCGAATACATGCAGAAGAATCGTCTGCTCTGGGCTGGCCGTCCCTGGGGGAGAGGCCCTTTGCGCTCATTGATGCTGGGATACGGGCTGTTAAAAACCTGAATACCGGGGTCTGAACTGCGTAAACCAAGCAGCAAGCCGGGCTGTGTTGGCGATCTGCGCAGCTGTTGATCGTGCAGTGGCGGACCATTTCTCGTCCCTTGCCTGGCTGTCGGGCAGGGACCTTGAGGAGGTCGATGCTGATTTTTTTTGGGGGGGATTGATGGCAAACTACATACCGCTGCGCGTGGTGTGGTGGAGATCCCGGGGCACAGCTGCGCTTGGCGTGGCGAAGACCCCGAGGCACAGAGACGATGGCACGAGAGCCGCAAGAAGATATAGCGAGGAGGGCTGGGGTGCCGGGGAGGAGTCCAAGGACTGAGGCGCGCGGAGGAGGGGTAAGGTGTGTGGCAGAGGAACGGGGGCAAGGTAAGGGCGCTGGGGCCAAGGTAGAGCGGGGAAGCGCAGGGCCAAGATGGCAACATGAGGCCCGAGGGCCAAGGTGGCGCAGAGAGCCGGGGTGATGCAGGGGATTGCTGAGCGCCAAGGGAGGGCATGGGAGTTCGGGGACCAGGTTGAGGGAGGGCAGGTGCATGAAAAAAGCCCCGGGCCGTTTGGCCCGGGGCTTCGCAGATGCTCTATTTACTGGAGCCTAGAAACCGAAGCTGTCACCGCCGCCATCCACGGTGCCGAAGCCGAAGCTGTCGGAGATTTCACCGGCGGAATCGGTGGGGCCGTCACTGGCCGGAGCAGCGGCATCGCCGCCCGCACCGGGGGCAGCACTGACCACGCCGTGCTTGATGACTTCCTCGATCTTGGCCAGCAGGGTGTCCACCTTGCCGGTATAATCCACGATCTTGGACTCGGAGACCTGCAGCTTCTTCTCGCCTTCGCCCAACTGTGCCTCGTAGGTGGTCACCTTGGCGCTGGCGGCCTTGAGCTTGGTCTGGGCCTCGGCGAGCTTCTTCTCCAGATCGCTGATCTTGGAAGCCTGCTCGGTGTTCTTGGCCTTGGTGTCCTTCAACTCGGCCACGATGGCCGTCAACTGTGCGGTGACGGCTTCGGGCAGGACAGGCACGGAGACGTGCTGGCCGAACTGGTCGGCCTTGCCCTTGATGTTGATGAGCTCGGGGTTCTGCTCGTAGATCCAAGCCTTGGCGATCGCATCGGCGAACGGCAGGCTGGTATTGTCGATCTCAAGCTGAGTCATGTAGCCAAGCATCTCTTTGATGCCGGCCATATTGGAGTCCTTATCGTCGCCGGTAAGGTACGCGGCGAACATGCCCATGGAGAAAACCTTGCGGTCAACGCTCTCAGCCATTGTATTATCCTCCTATTTCCTTTCGGAAAAATGATAGTCCTTAATGAAGTTCCTAGCCGTTACCTAGCCCAGCGGCACGCGGCCGATGTAGCGGGCGTAGATCAGCGCCGTGGTCCTGTAGATCAGATGGCCGAGCTTGGACCAGGGCAGGTATGCGAACAGCATCCAGACCACAACCAGGTGAATGTAATACATGGGGTACGCCAGGCCGGCGACGCCGAGCAGACGCAGCAGCTCGGAGCCGATGCCGGTCAGTGCGACGGCCCAGATGATGCCCAGCAGGTACCAGTCATAGTAGTTGGACTTGGTCTTGGAGTCATCCAGGTTCATGCGCCGGCGGGTCAGCTTGGTCAGGCCGATGAGCATGGCGATGGCGCCAGCGTTGGCCAGGAGCTTGACCGGGCTCAGCAGGTGCATGGGGGTGTGTCCCATGGGCGAGATGAACTCGATGATCTTGCCGCCCCAGTGGCCCGTGGCTACAAGGCCGGTGACGATGGCCAGGGCGATGAAGCTGTAGAACAGCAGCAGGTGGCCCTTGAAGCGCTCCTCGCTCTGCACGTCTTCAGTCTCGCCTTCGCAATCCTTGAACTTGGTGTGCTGGCCCACTTCGTTGACCAGGACATCCTTGATGCAATTGATCAGGCAGGGCTTCTCGGTTGCACCCACGTAGTAGGTGCCGCCAGTGCTCCTGAAGGTCTTGATCATCTTGGAGACACCCATCCCGAAGGAGGCGACCATGAAGAAGAAGGTCAGGCTCATGATGGGGTCAACGGTGAAGTCACCGGGGAAGATCTTGCCGAAGACGATGTCGCCTGCGGGATCGTCAGACCGGTGGTCAGGAACCATACGAACAGCCACAGGGCTGCCGGGATGGCGACCAGGATGGGCAGGTACTTGGAGTCGCTCATCCATTTGCCGATCACGGTGGGGGTCACCAGGTTGCGGTACGCCATGTTGCGCAGTGCGGACAGCAGGTCTCCGGGCTTGGCGCCGCGGGGACACAGGTCCGAGCAGGTGCCACAGTTGTGGCACAGCCAGATGTCGATATCATTGACCAGCTTGTCCTTCAGGCCCCACTGCGCCCAAACCATCTCCTTGCGGGGATAGGGGGCGTCAGCCGGGGAGAGAGGGCAGGCCACCGAGCAGGTGGCGCACTGGTAGCATTTCTTCAGGGATTCGCCCCCGACCGCTTGCAGATCCTTGATGAACTGCAGATCAGGTTCAATCCGAACAGCATTAGACATGGTTGTCTCCTCCCTAGTAGCCCTTGAACGGGTTGGGACCCTTCTCGAGGATCATGTCCATGAACTCTTCGATCATGCCGGGCAACTTGTCGTACTCGTCGATGGCGACCTCGTACTGCTCGACACGGTCGGGTTCAACCCCCAGACGCTCCAGAGTCTCGGCGATGTTCTCCTTTCTGCGCAAGCAGATCTCGGAGCCCTTCACGAAGTGGCACTGGTAGTCATCGCCGTACTTGCAGCCCAGCATCATCACGCCGTCGATGCCCTTACTCATGGCGTCGGCAACCCAGATGGCGTTGACGGAACCAAGGCAGCGTACGGGCAGGATGCGGACATACGGGCTCCAGGTCTTGCCGCGCATGGCAGCCATGTCCAGGGCCGGGTAGGCGTCGTTCTCGCAGGCCAGGATGATCACGCGGGGGCCGTCTGCATCCATGTCGTCCGGGACCTTGATGGCCTTGATGGCCGAGCCGATCTGGTCGACGTTGTAGTCTGCAAAGGAGATGACGCGCTCGGGGCAGGCGCCCATGCAGGTACCGCAACGGCGGCAGCGCGTGGGATTGGGCTTGGGAGTGCCCTTTTCGTCATCGTCCAGGGCGCCGAACGGACATTCTTCGGTGCAGCGTTTGCACTGGGTGCAGCGCACGAAGTTGAATTCCGGGAAGGTCAGGTCGCCGGAACGCGGGTGCACGGACACGCCGCGGTTGGCGGACTCGATGCACTGGATGGCCTTCAGAGCGGCGCCGGCGGCGTCTTCCTCGGCGCTATCCATCAGCATCGGCTGACGAACGCAGCCCGCAGCGTACACGCCGGTGCGGCGGGTCTCGTACGGGAAGCAGATGTAGTTGGAGTCACAGTAACCGTCAAAGAGATCCAGATCCGGGAAGGCCGGGCCCTGGCGATACACGAAGTTCATGATCGGGTCTTTGGCGGTGGAGGGCACGATGCCGGTGGGCAGAACGACCGTATCGACCTTGATGCAGAAGTCCTGGCCGAGCAGGTTGTTCTTCACGGTCACCAGCAGGCCGTCGCCGTCCTGTTCGATGCTGGACACATAGCCCTTGGTGAGCATGATGCCGGGATCGTTGGTGGCGGCCTTGTAGTATTTCTCGTGGATGCCCTGGACCATCATGTCTTCATAGATGATGTAGGCCTGGGCGTTGTCGTCAAGGGCACGGACATAGCCGGCCTGCTTGATGGAGACCACGGAGTTGATGGCGCTGGAATAGGGCAGGTGGCGCTCGCTTTCCATGTCCTCGAACTTGAACTTCTCCTCCGGCTCGGCGTCGGCCTCTTTTTCCACGGGCTCCTCAACGCACTTGGGCTTGAAGGGGTCCTTGGACATCAGCTTGGAAGTGTTCAGGATAAAGGCCACTTTCTTGCCGCTGAAGGTGCCGTCCTTGACTTTGGCTTCCAGCTCGGCAGTGGTCATCACGCCAGGCAGGGAGCCGTAGCCGAAGGGCTCCAGGATCTTGGTCTCCTGGGGCACCCAGCCGGTGGCCAGGACCACTGCGCCCACAGCCTTCTCGGCGCCGTTGGACAGCTTGGCGGTGTAGTTGCCAGGGGCTCCGGCCAGGGCGGTGATGGTAGCCCCGGTGACCACCTCGATGCGGGCGTTGGCCTGCACCAGGGCGACAAGCGCCTCGATACCGGTATCATGGGCATCGGTATAGGGATGCATCAGGGGCACGGTCTTGTGCAGGCCCTTGGCGCGGCCACCCAACGTGTCGCCCTTTTCGATGAGAACGACGTCGTAGCCAGCGTTGGCTGCGTGCGAGGCGGCATGCAAGCCGGTCCAGCCGCCGCCAACGACCATGACGGTCTTCACGGTTTGGATTATTTCAGGCTGAGCCACCTTGGACTTTTGCAGCTTGATCACACCCATGTTGATGTAATCGATGGCCATACCCTTCTTCAACTCGGGGTCGGCATCCACGGGGAAGCACATGCCCACCTGCTCACGCAGGTTGACGCGCTCCACCTGGATGTTCCTGCCGAAGTCATAGGCCTCCCAGTCGCAACGGGGAGAGGAGCCACAGATCACAACGCCGTTGATGGTCCCCGCGTCGATATCCTCCTGGATCATCTTGCGGCCTTCCTCGCCCGGCAGGACGGGATGGCTCTTCACTACGGGGCAGTCGGCGCTCCACCTTTGTCCAACAAATTCGACCAGCTCCTCAACATTGAGGTACGGGCCGACAGCGGATTCGTCAAAATAGACACCAATTTTCTCGGCCATTGTAAGCTACCTCCCTCTCACCGTTTCAATCGCCTTCATCGCGGCGCCGGTGCCCGATTGAGCGGATTTCATAACATCAAGAGGCTTCTTGGCGCAGCCAGCAGCAAAAATGCCGTTTTCCTCGCCACCAATGATAAAGCCTTCCTCGTCCAGGGGCAGGTCGAAGGGCAGCTTTTCACCGGCCAGGCTGGGCTGCATTCCGGTAGCCAGCACAACGAGGTCGAATTCTTCCTTGGACTTGGTTCCGGCCACAGCGTCTTCCACGGTCAGGACCACGGTGCCGCCCTCGCCCTGCTGGGCATCGGCCACCTTGCCCTTGACGGTGCGGATGCCTTCGTCGCAGAGCACGCGGTCGCGGAATTTCTGGTAGCGGTCCGGGGTGCGCAGGTCGATATAGTAGATGGTGACCTGGGTCTCGGGCAGTTGCTCACGCACGTAGGTGGCCTGCTTCAGGGAAGCCATGCAGCAGATATACGAACAGAAGCTCAGATTGTTTTCATCGCGGGAACCGGCGCACTGCACGAAGGCGACCCGTTTGGGGGTCTTGCCGTCGGAGGGGCGCTGGATGACGCCATCCGTGGGACCATGGGAGGAGGCCAGACGCTCCATCTGCATGTTGGACACGCAGTTGTCGAGCAAGCCGGCGCCCAGGTTGGTCAGGTTGGTCATGTCGTAGGGCTTCCAGCCGGTGGCCATGATGATGGCGCCGACGGTGACCTCGATTTCCCTTTCGGTCTCGCTCAGGTCGATGAACTCGTTGTCCGCCAGCGTTTCGGCATCGGCGTTGGAAAGTTCATTCTTCTCAAGGACGTAGCGGGCGGGATAGGCGAAGGGCATGTCCTTGTGCAGGGCCTTGCGCGAGGCCAGACCGAACTCGAACTCGCTCTTGTTGCCGCTTCCGAGTTCAGCGGCGACTTCGGATAGGTCGGCCGCGAAGGGGGCGGTGTAGCGGGGCTTGATTTTGATTTTAACGTTGTAAGCACCCTTTTGCCCGGTCACGGAGACCACTTCGGCAAGGGTGAAGACATTAACAAGAGAATTCTTCTTGATGCGCTGGAACTGGATTTCCAGTCCGCACGAAGGGGGACACAGCTTGGGGAAATACTTATTCAGCTGAGCCACCCGTCCGCCTAGATACGGGCTCTTCTCAACGAGAAAGACCTCGTGTCCGACTTCTGCGGCTTCGAGCGCGGCCGTGATGCCGCTGAAACCGCCACCGACAACGAGCACGCTGGTGTTTGGCATTTGTTCCTCCCTAGATCAGGTTCCGGCCAGACTTGAAAAATGGCCTAAGCCCAAACGATAACAACAAGGTACTGCTCAGGCTTAGACCATTTTCGACATGGGATGAATGTTAAAAACGGGTGGCCACGGGCATACGCCCGCGGCCACCCTGGAAGTTCATCCTAGTCGGGGATGATCTGGTAGTAAGGCTTCTTGAAGATAGCGGTCTCGCCCTTGTCGGGGTCGTACTTCGAGTTCACGAAGCAATGCCACTTAGCGTCGTCGAGGCCCATGAAGTCACCACGGTAGTAGAAGCCGGGGTAACGGGACTCTTCGCGGAAGCGGATGTGCTGCATGTGCAGGCGCACGGTCCACAGGCGGTGGTAGTTCTCCCAGCAGCGAAGCAGTTCGTGAAGGTCACGAGCAGCAAGCTTCTTGGAGTCTTCTTCCAGCATGTCCATCAGCCAGAAGCCAGTGTCCAGAAGAGCAGCGGAAGTGGTGTAGTAGGTACCCACGCCTCCACCGTACTCGTCGGTGCACTTGACCAGACGCATCATGAAGTTCTTGGGAGTGATGTACTCGGGGTTCACAACGGGGCAGGTGGAAGCGCCCTTGCCGGCCTCGTAGTTGTAGAACGGACGGTAGATCTCCTTCTTCAGGTCTTCAGCGGTCTCCTTCAGAGTGGGCTTGAAGTCCTTGTGATCCAGGTACCAGCGCACCATCTGCTTGCCGACGATGCGGCCTTCAGCGTGGGAGCCGGAGGAGAACTTGTGACCGGAAGCGCCGACGCCGTCAGCACAGGTCCACAGGCCTTCGACGGTGGTCATACGGTTGTAGACCTTGCCGTTGGCGGCGCGAACCTTGTAGTCCTCGGGAACCCAGTCTTCGTCGGGACCGGAACACCAGATGCCGCAGCAACCGGAGTGCGAACCCAGCAGGTAAGGCTCGGTGGGCATGATCTCGGAACCGCGCATCTCAGGAGCGCAGTTGGTGGAGGCCCACAGGTTGGCCTGACCAACACACATGTCGAGGAAGTCTTCCCAGGCTTCGGCCTCGAGGTGCTTCTGCTCGGCAGGGGTCATGGTGGCAAACGCGTTCTGCAGGGCGGTCTTGGTGTCCATGTAGATGGGACCGCGACCTTCGCGCATTTCGCGAAGCATCATGTGGTTACGCAGGCAGGTCGGGATGACGTGACCCTTGGCGTAGCCGCGCTCTTCGTAGGGCTTGAGCATGGCACGGTTGGTCTCGCAGTAGTCCTCACCCTTGTAGTTGGTGGCTTTGGCCTTGAAGAGCAGGAACCAAGCGCCAACCGGGCCGTAACCGTCCTTGAAGCGGGCGGGCACGAAGCGGTTTTCCATCATGGTCATTTCGCCGCCAACCTGGGCAACGAGGGTGTAGGTGGTGCCGGCGTTCCAGACGGGATACCAAGCGCGACCCATGCCTTCACCTGTGGAGCGGGGGCGGTAGACGTTAACAGCACCACCACAGGCGATGCTGATAGCGCCAGCGCGGAAGATGTGAACCTTGTTCTCACGAGCGTCCATGGCCACGGCACCGGCGATGCGGTTCGGGGTATTGGCGTCGAGGAGCAGTTTCACGACAAAGATGCGCTCCATGTAGCGCTCTTCGCCCAAGGCATTCTTGGCAACTTCGGCCACGATGCACTTGTAGGACTCACCGTTGATCATGATCTGCCAACGGCCGGAGTTGACCGGGGTGGCACCCTTGCGCAGGGAAAGGCCAGCGGCCTTGGCCTGAGCGCCGTCCAGGTTCTTGTTGTTCGCGTCCTTACACCAGATGGGCAGGCCCCATTCTTCAAAGTGCAGCACGGAATCATCAACGTGGCGGCCGAGGTCGTAGATCAAGTCTTCACGGACCAGACCCATGAGGTCGGTGCGGACCATGCGGACGTAGTCTTCGATGTCGTTCTTACCGATGAAGGTGTTGATGGCGGACAGACCCTGGGCAACGGCACCGCCGCGCTCGATGGCGGCTTTGTCGACCAGCAGGATCTTGGCTTCGGGGGCATACTTGTCGGCCCAACAGACGGCTTCCCAAGCGGTACCACAGTTGCCCATGCCGCCACCGATCATGAGAATGTCTACGTCATGCTCGACGATGGTGGGCTCGGCAATGGCGAGGCCCTTCGTGGCTTCTTTCATAGGGATACGAGGCATAGTTTAAACTCCTTTGAGTTTAGCGTTTCAAGCAATCTTCCCAAACAGCTCAACCTAGCGGTTGGCGCCGTCCTCGCACGGGATGTCGGCCCAGCACTGGGTCTTGGAGTCATCGGTGATTTCGAACTTCTTGTTCAGGACGGTCTTGGGGGTAGCCAAGGTGGTCTCGGTGAACAGCAGTTCGTTCTCGATGTCGCCAGCTTCGGGTTTGCCCTCGAAGGGCTTGATGGAGCCTTCAGGGGTGGTGCGGATGGGGAACTTGAAGCGCTTCACATCACCATTGCGGAACTTGATGGTCCACATGATGTCCTCGGAAGAACGCAGCGGAATGGAAGTTCCACCCATGGGAGCAAAGTCACCATAGGGACGCGCGGTGATGGCGCCCTGGGGACAAATCTTGATGCAGGAGTAGCACTCCCAGCATGCCTCAGGTTCCTGATTGTAGGCCTTCATTTCCTCGGGGTCGAGGATCATGAGGTCATTCGGGCAGATGTACATGCAAGCGGTCTTCTCGCCACCCTTGCATCCATCGCACTTCGAAGGGTCAACAAAAGTCGGCATAATGAATCCTCCAAACAATAATGGGTTGATGAAAACAACCTTTCCTGAACATATCAGCCGCCGCAACGACGGAGATATGAAAAGCAGGGAAACACCGAGTCTCCCCGCCTTTTTACGTTGCTCTCAGACACAGGTTGCCCTGGTCTTTCCGCAATCTACTAGAATTGCGGGAGTTTCCTGGGCTTTCAATGATCCGGTGTCGGTGACGTTCCGCCAGATTCAGCACATGATCTCTGGGGTTCGCCGATCTCACTGGCGGGGGCCCGACAGGAGCTACCCGCTTGTGATGATAAGAACAAGCTGGAAATCTCTAGCAAGCCGCCACCGCGCCTGTCAAGGCGAAAGTGAATAATATCCCAAGCTCTGTTGTGTGCTGTGAACGCAACGGAATGCTTGATCTTTTTGTCTTATTCAGCTTCGGAGGAGAGCGTTCTAAAGCGCTTGGCTCACGGGTATATACAAATATTGCGAGGCCAGCGCAAGGGTTGAAAGCCGATTTCAGGGATTGCCATGGATGGAATGCGCTGTTCCAGGCTGAAAGTGGCATGGCGCTGGGGTTTTCTGGGTCGTGCCCTCTGGGGAAAGGCTGGCGGCCCGGCTCTCATTGAATGGGGCTGAGGTGGTTTTTCAGAAATCCTTCGGGTTGTACAGAGTTGCCTAACATGCAACAGGCTGGAATGATGATTTAAAGTTGCGAGCTTGACATTTGCGCATTTTTTTCACAAACACCTTCGACGAACCTTCAATAGGTAACTTCGAGGATAGGCAGCCAGAAGAGTCCTCGGAACGTGGATGACGTGTAGAGGATTCTGATGCCTCTCGATGCTTAAGGAAACTATTCAAACCCTTCTAAAGGAGACTACAATGTCCAAACTCGTTCCCGCGCATGGTGGCAAAGGCCTGATCGAGTGCCTGTTGACCGGCGCTGAGCTGACCGCTGAGCTGAAGAAGGCCGAAGGCCTGAAGAAACTTGACATCTCCGCCCGCTCCAAGGGCGACCTGATCATGATGGGCATCGGCGGCTTCTCTCCGCTGAACGGTTTCATGTCCAAGGCCGATTGGAAGAGCGTTTGCGAGAAATACACCCTGGCCGACGGCACCTTCTGGCCCGTTCCGGTTTGTCTGGACACCGACGACGACAGCATCAAGGCCGGCGACGAGATCGCTCTGGTCAACAAGGGCGTGATCTACGCCACGATGAAGGTCACCGAGAAGTTCGAGATGACCGAGGCCGACAAGAAGTTTGAGTGCGAGAAGGTCTACCGCGGTGAGGGCGAAGAGTCCGAAGGCGAGAACTTCTGGAAGATCGCTCCCAAGGATCACCCGGGCGTGCAGATGGTTCTGGCCCAGGGCAAGTTCAACCTGGCCGGCCCCGTGAAAGTGCTGTCCGAGGGCGACTACGCCGTGAAGTACCCCGGCGTTTACCTGCGTCCTTCCGAGACCCGCGCCATGTTCGAAGCCAAGGGCTGGAGCACCGTTTCCGCCCTGCAGCTGCGTAACCCCATGCACCGTTCGCATGAGTTCCTGGCCAAGATCTCCATCGAAGTCTGCGACGGCTGCCTGATCCACTCCCTGATCGGCAACCTGAAGGCTGGCGACATCCCGGCTGAAGTCCGCGTGAAGTGCATCCAGATCCTGATTGACAACTACTTCGTGGCTGACAACGTCATCAACGCCGGTTACCCCCTGGACATGCGTTATGCCGGTCCCCGCGAAGCCCTGCTGCACGCCACCTTCCGCCAGAACTACGGCGTCTCCCACATGCTGATCGGTCGTGACCACGCCGGCGTGGGCGACTTCTACGGCCTGTTCGAGGCCCAGCAGATCTTTGACCGCGTGCCCACCAATGGCCCCGGCAAGGACCTGGTCACCAAGCCCATGAAGATCGACTGGACCTTCTACTGCCACAAGTGCGACGGCATGGCCTCCCTGCGCACCTGCCCGCACACCAAGGAAGACCGCGTCATCCTGTCCGGCACCAAGCTGCGCAAGGCCCTGTCCGAAGGCGCTGAGGTCGTGGACCACTTTGGTCGCGAGGAAGTGCTCGTCGAGCTGCGCAAGTACTACGCTGGTCTGACCGAGAAGGTTGAGATCAAGATGCAGGGCGCTGCCTCCGGCGACGTCATGAAGTAAATCGGCCTTCGCCGATCTGCGATACGGGGCGCCTTCGGGCGCCCCTTTTTTATCACCGGCGCACGGGCCATCCCGCCGTGATGACAGCGAAAAAAAGTGCCTCTTAACATGCTTGCACATTGTAGTGATATTGGTATAGAAGTCGGTTCCCCCAAAACTCCCTATTCGGATCGAGATTCTACCAATGCAAGATAAGAAATTTGGCAAAAAGCCGCTCACCAGGTCGTTGACCGACGAACTCGTGGATCTGGACCTGGATCTGGCTTACATGATCGCCAAGCGCACTCAGCTCCTGAGCCGCGCCGCCGCTACACGCAAGGCCAAGGGAATGTCCCTGGCCGACGCCAACCAGGAACGCCGGATGCGTCGCTCCTGGGATGAGGTGGCCTCCCGCCAGGGTCTGGACCTGCGCCCCCTGCGCCAGATATTCACCCTGGCCAACGGCCTGGCTTACGCCAGTGCGGTCAAGCCAGAATCCGCCAGCCGCAAGTTCATCATGACCCCCGAGATCAGGGATCTGGACCTGGCGATGCCTGGGCCGCGCGACCGGACCATCACCCGGCTGCTGGTCGCCCTTGGCGTCCTCTCCGGGGCCAAGCTGGAACTCTCGCCCGTGGTGGTCAACGATCCGCTCGTGGAGTTGGTCAAGGTCATGAACCAGGCCGGGGCCTCCCTGTCCTGGGAAGATGGCTTGGTCAGGAGCACCGGAGGCACCGCCTCCCTACCGGGCAAGACCCTGCACGCCGGTGATGACCCGCTGAATCTCTATCTGCTGTTGGCCATGGGGCTGCCCCAGGTGGGACGCAGCACCATTACCGGCGGCACCCCCCTCAAGATTCTGGACCTGTCTGTGGTGGGTCACGTGTTCGCCGGACTGGGCGCGCGCCTGACACCCATCGAACCGCATCTCACCGGCGCGCCCGTGCGCCTGGAAAGCGGCGGCATGACCGGCGGGACCTGCCATGTGTCCGAGGACTTTCCGCCGCTGTGCGGTCTGGCCATGGCCCTGGCCGGCCCCACCTATCCCGAGGGTCTGAATTTCAGCTGGGACATGGGCTGGGCAGGTGCCGAGCTGATGTCTCTGGCCGTGAAGGTCCTGGCCGACTGCGGCGTGACCGCCACCTTGAGCGGGAACGAGTTTTCCGTGCGCAACGGCGCCTATCAGGTCCCGGCCAAGCCGGATCGTGCTGCGCTGCCCCTGGACGCCGAGTTGTGTGCCACCCTGCTGGCCCTGCCCCGATTTGCGGGTGGCACCGTGACCCTGGCTGGGCACTGGCCCGCTGATTGCCTCGATGCCCCGGTGGTCGCGAATATGCTGCGGGCCGCGGGCCTGAAGCTGGAGATTGCCGAGTCCGGCATCACCTCCACCGCCGGAACCTGGCCCGACAAGTTGGACATGGACGCCACCCGAGGGCAGTTCACCCTGGCCGTGGCCCTGGGCATCGCCGCCCCCAGCGACGCCCGCATCCTGGTGAGCGAGGACGAGGACACCGCCACCGCCGAGGAGATCGCCGGACGCATCGGTCGCTTCGCCCGGGTCAAGCCCGGACGGGTGGTCATCGTTGCCGGGCGCGAGGCCAGCAACCGCTGGGCCGAACCCATGAGTCCCTTCCCCAGCCCGTCGCCCCAGTGGAGTCTGGCCCTGGCCCTGGCCTCCATGACCGCCCAGGGCGTGACGCTGGCCAACCCTGGGAGTCTGTCCGAGACCTGGCCTGGATTCTGGGGGTTGTTCGCCGAGAATTTCAAGCCCAAGGACAAGGAGCCCGAGGATGAAGGAAAAAAGAAAGGACGACGCATCCGTGTCTAAGGACGGCGCGTCCGTGGCCGATGAGATTGCGGCTCTGGAACGGGAGGGTGAAGTGTTGTCCCTCCAGCAGCAGGCTGTGATTGCGCAAATCCGTAAGCTGAGGGCCGACGAGGACCCCTCCAGCGGCAAATACTTTGCCCAGGAGATCTTCCAACTGTCACAGGAAAAGTTGCGCCTGGCCACCGAGATGGAATTTCGGCGCTGCAAGGCCAACCGCCTGCGCCTTGGGAATGAGCCCACGGGCCTGTTGCAGTAACCCCCTGGCCGGTGGCCTGCCCGCTGCCGTGAGAAAGAGAGTCGCATGCCTTTGAACCTGACCCAGAAGATCATCGCCTCCCACCGCATCTCCGGGGAGATGACCCCCGGCTCGGAAGTAGCGCTGCGCATCGATCAGACCCTGACCCAGGATGCCACAGGCACCATGGCCTACCTGCAATTCGAGGCCATGGGCGTGCCGCGGGTGCGCACCGAACTCTCGGTGAGCTACGTGGATCACAACACGCTGCAAATGGGGTTCCGCAACCCCGACGACCATCGCTATCTGCGCACCGTGGCGGCGCGTTACGGTGTGATCTACTCCCCGGCTGGAACCGGCATCTGTCATCAGCTGCACCTGGAGAATTTCGCCCGCCCCGGGCGCACGCTCATCGGCTCCGACAGCCACACCCCCACCGCGGGCGGCGTGGGCAGTCTGGCCATGGGCGCGGGAGGCCTGTCCGTGGCGCTGGCCATGGCGGGTGAGCCCTACACCATCTCCATGCCCCGGGTGGTGCGCATCTGGCTGGAGGGTCAGCTCGGCGGCTGGGCCACGGCCAAGGACATCATTCTGCATCTTTTGGGCGAATTGACCGTCAAGGGCGGCGTGGGCCGCGTGATGGAGTTCGCCGGTCCCGGCGTGGCGACCCTGACCGTTCCCGAACGCGCCACCATCACCAACATGGGCGCCGAACTCGGGGCCACCACCTCCATCTTTCCCAGCGACGGGCAGACCCAGAACTTTTTCAGGGCCATGGGCCGCGAGGCTGAGTTCGAGCTGCTGGCAGCCGACGAGGACGCAACCTACGACGAAGAGGTGCGCATCGACCTGTCCGCCTTGGAACCGCTGGTGGCCGCGCCGCACATGCCCGACGTGCGCACGACCGTGCGCGAGCTGGCCGGCAAGAAGGTGGACCAGGCGGCCATCGGGTCCTGCACCAACTCGTCCTACGCGGATCTGAAGACCGTGGCCCTGATGCTGGATAGGCAGCGGATTTGCCCCGAGACCGATCTGCTGGTCTCTCCGGGATCCAAGCAGGTGTTGAACATGCTGGCCGCCGAAGGGCTGCTGGCCCCGATGCTCACCGCCGGGGCGCGCCTCTTGGAGTGCACCTGCGGGCCGTGCATCGGCATGGGCGGTTCGCCCGTGTCCAATGGCGTGTCCGTGCGCACCTTCAATCGCAATTTCGAAGGCCGTTCCGGGACCCAGGATGGTCAGGTCTATCTGGCCAGTCCCCAGACTGCCGCCATGTGCGCCCTTAGGGGCGAGTTCACGGACCCCGCCACCTGGGGCGAGCCCCCGGCAAAGCCCGAGTTTCCCGCCGATGTGCCGTCCATCAGGCACCTCTTCCTGATGCCGTCCGAGGATGGCTCGGGGGTGGATATCCTGCGCGGGCCCAATATCGTGCCCCTGGAGGGCTTCGCGGCCCTGCCGGTCAGGCTGGAGACCTCGGTGCAGCTCAAAGTGGGCGACAATATCACCACGGACCATATCCTGCCTGCGGGTCCCCAGATCACGGCCCTGCGCTCCAATATCCCGGCCATCAGCGAGTACATCTATTCCCGCGTTGATCCTGATTTCGTGGCCCGCATCCGCGAGGCTGGGGGTGGGGTGATCGTGGGCGGCGAGAACTACGGCCAGGGTTCCTCGCGCGAGCACGCGGCTCTTGGGCCGCGCCACCTAGGTGTCTGCGCCGTGATCGTCAAGTCCCTGGCGCGCATCCACCGCGCCAATCTGGTGAACTTCGGCATCCTGCCCCTGACCTTCGTCAACCCCGGCGACTATGACCGTATTGACCTGGGCGCGGCCCTGACCTTGCCCACGGATACCATCACTCCGGGCGGCGAGGTCGAGCTGCAGGTGGCCGGTGTGGGAGCCGTCGCAGTGCGAAATGATTTGACGGAAAATGAACTGGCTATTATTCAGGCAGGCGGCCTTCTGAACTTTGTCCGTACTCAGGCGGACCAGGCGTAATGACAAGCCTCTAAAGGACTGGAGTCTCAATGCTAGACGGATTGCGGCAGAACGCAGGATCATGGGTTATCAAGATCCTGTTCGGCATCATCATCCTGGCTTTTGTATTTGCTTACGGTTCCGGGACCCTTGGCGGCAAGGGCGGAGGCGTATTGGCCTATGTGGGCGAGACGCCCCTCATGATCACCGATTTCCAGTCGCGCCTGCGTCGCGAGGTCGAGGCCGTGCGCAGCGAAATGCCTGGCCTGTCCGGTGAGGACATGACCCGCATGCGGATCAAGGACCGGGTCTTGGCCAACATGATCAATTCCACGCTCATTCGCCGCCAGGCATTGGCCCTGGGGCTGGACGTGAGCGATTCCGAGTTGCAGAAACGCATCATCTCCTACCAAGTGTTTCGTGGCCAGGATGGACGTTTCGACACGGGAATCTATCGCGCCGTGCTGCGCGGCAGCAATATGACACCCGCGGACTTCGAGCTGGGCCTGCGCCAGGACATCATGGCCGAGAAGCTCCAGAAGTATCTGGACCTGACCGTGTCCGTGGAGGATGCCGAAGTACGCGACTTCTTCATGTACGGCGGCGAGAAAGTGGCCATCGACTACCTGCTTTTCGCCTGGGATGATTTCGCGGATCAGATTCAGCCCAGCGACGAGGAGGTCGAGAAATATTACGCGGACAACCAGGACCGCTTCCGTCGTCCGGCCCGTGCGACCCTGCAATATCTGCAATTCACGCCCCGGGCCCTCTCCGCCCCCCAGCTGGTGAGCGCCGAGGACATCCGGGCGTATTACGATGCCCATCAGGATGAGTTTCTCCGTCCCGAGCAGGTTCGGGCCCGGCACATCCTGCTCAAGCTCGACGCCGATGCTCCCGAGAAAGAGGTTCAGGAGGTCCGCGCCAAGCTGCTGCGCCTGAAGGCCCGGTTGTCCAAGGGGACAACCTTCGAGGCCCTGGCTACGAAAAACTCCGAAGGGCCCAGCAAGGCGACTGGCGGCGACCTGGGCTGGTTCTCGCGCGGCATGATGGTCGGTCCCTTCGAGGAGACCGCCTTCGCCCTGGCGCCCGGTGAGGTCAGCGAGCCCGTACGCACCAAGTTCGGCTGGCATCTGATCAAGCTTGAGGAACACCGCGTCGAAGGCATCAAGAGCCTGGCAGAGGCCGAGTCGGACATCCGTCCGTCCCTGGCCGAGGACATGGCTGCCGGAGCCATGTCCGACAAGCTCGACCAGGCCATCGGCCAGATCATCGTGGGCGACACCCTGGCCAAGATTGCCGAGGATCTGGGTCTGCCTCTGGAATCCACCGATTCCATGACCAAGGAGATGCTGGTCCAGCGCCTGGGCTCCGATGCCGAGAGCATCCAGCTGTTGTTTGACCTGGAGACCGGCAAGGCTTCCGAGACCCCCGTGGCCATCGAAGGCGGTTACCTGCTGGTGGCCAAGTCCAAGTTTGTGGAATCCACCGTGGCTCCCCTGGATGAGATCAAGGGGGCCATCGTGCAGACCCTGAAGCGTGAGGGCGCCCTGAAGCTGGCCCAGGAAAAGGCGGACGCCGTGCTGGCCAAGTTGGCCGACCCCGCCAAGGCCGAGGCCGCTCTGGGGCAGTACAAGGGCAAGCTGGCCACCAGCAAGCCTTTTGCTCGTCGGGGCCTTGTCCCCGAGCTGGGCATGAATCCCGAGCTGGTCGAGGCCGCCTTTGCCGCAACCCAGGGGCAGTGGCTGGACAAGAGCCACTCCGTGGGCAACGGCTATGTCCTGGCCCGTCTGGTGGAGCGCGTGGCCCCGGCCGATGGCTTGTGGGAGCGCCAGAAGGAGATGCTTCGCGTGCAGATCCAGCAGGCCAAGACCAACGAGATGTTCATGGCCTATCTCTCGGGCCTGCGGGACAAGTTCGAGGTCAAGGTCGTGGAGCCCCGGCTTCTGGAAGACTGATCCTCCGGGCGTGAGCCCTGAAATGATGACGCCCGCCCGGCAGCTTGCCGGGCGGGCTTTTTTTTGAGCTCAGTGCGAAGGCGTCTGGAAGGTTGCCCCCTGGTTCAGGGGGCTGCGTCGGGCTTGGCGGGCTTATCCTGTCTTTCTGGTTTTCCGGGCTTGGCCCGTTTTCCGGACTTGAACGCGGGTTCGCCGCCACTCAGGCTGCGCCACAGTTCGGTGGCGAACATGGCCAGCTTCATGGGCAGGTAGACGTAGGCCACGATCATCACCAGGGTATAGATGTAGCCGCCGTTCCAGGGCCGCCCCTTGTACCAGCGGTAGTCGGGATGGTTCCAGACGATGAAGAAAAAGAAGATGCAGCCCATGATGTGCACGAAGGACCCCAGACGCAGGCCCCGCTTGAAATAAGCCAGATAGATGATGGACATCAGAGCCAGATAGAGCAGAACGCTGAATGGTCCGATGAGGTCCAGCGAGATCGAAAGCGCCCTGTAGATGATGGCCAGGATGTTGTCCAAGATTTGCATGGCGATTTCCCCCAGTTCCATACTTCATAAGCACGAATCAGGGAAAATGCAACAATGGGTGAGGCTTGAGCCGGTTACACCGCAGGGGTTACGGCGGCCTTGCGGCGGATGAGCCCCAGGTTGGGCAAGGTGATGCCCGCGACGATGCAGGCCGCTCCGGCCACCTGCCACAGGGCCAGGGGTTCACCCAGAACGAAGTAGGCCAGGATCACGGTGGTCACGGGCTCCATGGTGGAGAAGATGGAGGTGTAGGCACTGCCGACGGCGTTGATGGCCGTATACAAGAGGCCCACGGCCAGCACCGTGGGGAACAACCCGAAGCTCAGGGCCAGGGCGGCCTTGGGCCAAGTCATGGCTTTCAGGTCGGGCGGTCCGGCCAGGAGGGTGAAGACCACGGCGGCGGAGATGATGACGTACAGGCCCACGGTCAGGGGTGGTTCGTTCTTGAGGATAAGCTGCGAGGCGATGAGATAGACCGAGAAGATCAGCATCGCGCCCACAGCAAAGGCCAACCCCAGGGAATTCACGCCCTGTGAGAAGGCGTCGTAGAACACCAGGGCGCAGCCTGCCGTGACCATGACCAGGGACAGGACCACCTGTCGGCCCACGCGCATCTTGAACAGCAGCACCGAGAGCACCGTGACGCAGATGGGGTAGAAGTACAGGATCAGGGTCGTGGTGGAGGCCGGGATGTATTTTATCGCGGACATGAAGCAAGTGCTCTGCAGGGGGTAGATGCAGGTCCCCAGGGCAACGGCCTTGAGCAGGCTGCGTGGGGCGATACGCAGGGAGCGCGGGTCGGTCAGCCCGATCCAGATCGCGAGGATCACTGCTCCCAGCCCGAAGCGGTAGGAGAGCATCTCGAAGGTCTCCATGCCCAGGGCGTAGCCCAGCTTGCCCAGGATGGGCAGGGTGCCGTAGCAGCAGGCGGAGATGACGGCGCAGACGAGACCCTTGAGCATGATTTTCCCCTAGCTGAAAAGAGGGCACAGTAGTTGATCCGCGCACACTGGGCAAGGGCGAAGATGGAGCCTGTGGAGCCTTGTTATCGGAGCGTGGTCATCAGCCTGCGGACGTGATGCCTGCGTGAGGCGGTCAGGGCGCGCCCAGACGGCTCACAATCTCGTGGTGATTGACCAGGATTCGGCTGATGTAACTCACTGTGGAGTCAAAGGCGGGGATTCTGCCGTAGGGGCCATAGATGCGGTGGTCCTCGCGGGTGTTGGACAGCCCGGAGTGGTAGCCTGCGGCCGCGGCGATGATGTTGCCGCTTCTGGCGCGCAGGAAACGGGCCAGCATCAGCACCATGGCGTCCACGGGCTTGCGGTAGAGCACTCGCTGGTCAAAGCCATTGAAGAAGGCCACATCCTGGTCTGCAAAGATGCTCCGCCCCTCGAAGTTTTGCGTCAGATAGGCGGTGAAACGTCTGCGGGCCTCCTTGACCTCGGCGTCCAGGACTTCGATCCTGGCGCAGGCCTCAAGGTAGCCCTGGGCCCCGGCCAGGGGGTTGCCCTCGATTCCGGCCCGCAGGGCCTGTTGCAGAAAGGCCGATTCATCACCGGAAATCTCGCGTCGGTCGCGCCTGGCCTGCTTCCAGGCCGAACGTCTTTCATAGTAGCGATCCAGCTCACCCGACCATTCAGCCTTGCGGTAGGGCGGTGCACCGTGCTCGGGCCGTGTTCCGGGGCAGATCATCCCGTATTCTCGGCCAGTGGGGGAGATGAACTGGCAGATGCCCACAGCCAGGGCCGGGGACACCGCGAATTCGTAGAAGAAGGATTCGGTCATGATCTGGGCCGCAATCCAGGATGGGTCCAGGGGGTAGACATCGCGGTGTGCCAACACGCTCTGCACGATCCAGTGGCAGATGTTCATGACCCGTTTCTCCAGGTCCATGCTGCCGTACATCTGTTTCCAGACGGGCAGATTCTTGCCCTTGTAGAAGGCGCGCACGGTTTCCAGGGTGGCCCGTCCCAGCTGGGCTGCGACGATTCGGCCTTGTTTGCCGTCCAGGGGCGGTGCGTAGGCCCTGGGCAGGATGACGTTGATGGGCGAGGCCGTTTCGGGGATCGCTCCGGCCAGGGCGGCTTCGCCGATCCCGAACATCGGGGCCAGCGCTGTGGCGGTGAGGGCCTTGATGGCATTGCGGCGGCTGAGTTTCATGAACTTGGTTCCTGTCTTGGGAGAGGGTGTGGGGCTGATGGTCATGGTTGTCTTATCGGGGTCAGGGGTCGAAAGAGTCCTTTATCGGGCCGGGCAAAATCACGGTGATGGAGGTTCCCGAGGCCTCTCCGGTGTGCATGGCAATGGTTCCTCCCTGGGCCTCGGCGATGAGCTTCGCAGAATACGTCCCCAGGCCGGTGCCGCCACTCTTGTTGGCGGTGGCGAATTTCTCGAAGAATATCTCGCGAATTTCGTTGGGCACGGCGCCGGCGTTATGGATGGCGATGGTCCGGGTTCCGTTGCCGACCATGGAGATGGTGATGCGTCCGCCTTGGGGCGAGGCCTCCACAGCGTTTTTGAGCAGGTTGGCGAGCATGGAATGGCAGAGCAGTTCCTCGCCGCTGACGATGAATTCGGTCGCGCCTGCGGCCTTGCCGTTGATCAGGATCTCCATCTCCACGCTTTTGGCCAGGATCTGGGAGTTCAACTCACGCAAGACCCGCAGGATGACTGCGATGAGTTCCACGTTTTTGCGCTCCATGCGGTAAGTGCCCCGCTCCATCTTGTAGAGATCCAGGGAGCGGTTGATCATCTCCAGCATGCGGTGCCCCGAGCGTTCAAGCTCGTGCAGCAAGGCCCGCTGGTCGGAATTCAGGTTGTCGTCGTCCAGAAGCAACTGGGGGACATGGATGATCGCGCTCAAGGGGGATTTCAGGTCGTGGCGCAGGATCTGTTCAAGATCTTCCCTGAGTTGTTCCAGTTTCTTGCGATCAGTGATGTCGTCCATGATCCACAGCACCCCGGAGGCCGGCAGGTCCGGGTCTAGGGCCTTGCCGGAGAGCTGGCACCAGAAGGTGGATCCGTCCGCGTGGCGGTAGGGGTATTCCGCCTTCATGACCTCCTGTGCATTGAGGGTCGAGGAGTACTCCTCGTGGAACTTTCGGTAATGCTCCTCGGACAGGTGCAGCATGCGGGTGGAGCGGCCAATCAGCTCTTCGGGCTGGTAACCGAACATCTCAGCGAAACGGGCATTGACCTTGGACATGATTCGTCCGTTCTTGAGCAGCAGGGTTCCCACCAGGCTGTTCTCGAAGATGGCCTCGAATTCCTCCACGGCGTTGCGCAGGCGTTCTTCGATCTGTTTGCGGGCGGTGATGTCCGTGGTGATGCCCACGATGCCCGAGACCTTGTTGTGTTTGTCGAACAGGGGCACCCCCCTGGTGAGCATCACGTGCTGGCGGCCCTTGAAGCTCAGCACCTCTTCGATCTCATAGGGTTTTCTGGTTTGGATGACCTTGGCGTCGTTCAGGTAGATGCTGCTGGCCTGGGCCTCCGGCAGCAGTTCGCGGGGAGTTTTGCCTTCGTATGAGCCTGTTTTCCAGCTGAAAAAGCTCTCGTAGCGGCGGTTGACGAGCACGTAGCGGCTTTTGGCGTCGCGCAGATAGACCAGGGACGGGACGTTGTCCAGGATGCTCTGCAACAGGTCTTTGCTTTGTTTGAGGGCGGCGTCGGCCTGGATGCGTTTGGTGATGTCGTGGAAAAACCACGCTCGACCACGGTAGTTCCCGCGTTCGTCCACCAGACTGTTCGAGTTGACCTCAAGCACGGTGCCGGTCTTGAGGCTCAGGGTTGAACTTCGCACATCCGGGCCGGGGGCCGAGGACAGGGAGCGAAAAGTCTCCAAAAATGTGCTGGGATCGTCCAGTTGCTGCGAGATCTGTCGCAGGCTGTCACGCTGGAACTCACGTTCTTTGGCTGCGCTGATCTTCCATTGCCGGAGCAGGTGGGAGTTCCAGAGCAGGGGGCGCGGCTCGGTGTTCATGACGAGCACCCCGTCCGGGGTGGACTCCAGTTGCGTCGCCAGCAGCAGGTTGTGGTCCTCCAGGCGTTGGCGCGAACGTTGGTGAAAGAAGAGGGCGATGGCTCCGGTGAGGATCAAAATCAGCAATCCGCCCATGAGCAGGCGTTGGCGGCTCGAACGGGTCTGGTAGGTGAAGATGTCCGAGCCGTGGGCCAAGAGGGTGATGATCAGGCGTTGATCGCTCATCTGCACGGATTCCCAGGACATGAATTCGCAACTCGAAGTATCGATGGCCATGTGCGGCGCGGAACAGATATGACGACCCGTGGGCAGGGCGAGCATGTTCAGCAGCATGTCCTGGCTCTGTTTGCCCATGCCTTTGAGGTTTGCCAGCAGGTTGGACCCGACCATGCTCCTGTCCCGGGAGTAGAGCACGATCCCGTTGGAGTTCAAGGCGTAGATGTCCCCCTTGAGGTGGGCATGCAGGGTTCCGGCCAGGCGGGTGAGCATGCTGCCCAGGTCGACGACCAGGACCAGGGTGCCCACGGTGCGGCCTTGGAGTTCTACGTAGGCGATCAGTCCCATGAACTGATGCTCGGGCGTGATCAGCAGCGGGGGCGTGTAGACAAAGCCCCTGGCCGTGGCGGATGGCGTCGGGCCGCAGACCCAGTCCTCGGCGGCGTCGCGCATGGCCTTGCCCACATCGGGGTCGGGCGTGGAAAGGAAGTCCAGGACCTGATCTTCGGAAAAGTAGGCCATGGCCTTGAGATCCGGGAAGACGTTGTTGGCCGAACGGAATATGGCGTGCAGCGCTTCGTAGTCCAGGGTTTCAGCGGCAAAGGAGGGCAGCACGTGGGTGACCAGGGACTCGGCCTGGGCGTTCAGGGACTCGATGAGTCCGGCCAGGGACTGGCGAATGAGCACCGCCTGGGTGTATTGCTGGTCGCTGAAGGTTTTGTGGCGTTCCTGGTCGGCCTCTTCCTGAACCCATTGCGAGACCCAGACGAAAATCCCGAGGATGGCGACAAGCACCAAGCCAAAGAGCGCGTAGGCTTTGCGTTGCGACGTGGGGGTGAGCGAAAGGCTCGATGTGAATGCCGGGGTCTGCATTCTTATCTTTGTTACCGGAAAGTCGGACAAATAAAAAGCGCCGCCTGAAAAAACAAGCGGCGCTTGGTGGTGCGTTAACGCTAGAAAATAAAGGATAGAATGCGTGCGTGGAACGGAACCTTAGGTTCCTGCACGGCTAGCGGAATGTCGGTAACGCGGCGTTTTAATTCTGCCACGGCCTGGTCACTTCGCATGCGTTGCTCATGCAGTTGTTTTTTGGAGTTGCTCAGGGAGCGTCTCAGAGCCTTCATCTCAAGGGCGTGTCTCTGGATGATATTGTCCATGGCGAACATGGTCTCCTGCCTGGTGGTTGGACGGACTTTTTGGCCGTCTCGAATGCGCTGCCTTCCCCAAGGCAAGCATCCTCCGTTTCAATACCGTGTCTTGGAGTTCCCCAACATCCAAAACATTTTTTCCACAGCCATCCACATCCTGTGGAAAATTCTTAATCTGATTGCACTATAGAGCGAGTCGAACCCGGCGACAAATAGAAAGTTCAAATCTGAAAAAGCAAAAGTATTGATATTTTAGATTTATGTCATGATATTTCATGACCTTTTGCCGTGGAGCCAAGGGGGGCCGTGCTTGGTGGCTGCAGGAATGTCTGGAAAACGATTCGGATTATCAATCGTAAGTGGAATTAACTATCAACTTTTATGATGCACTATTCCGGCAGAGGCTTTGACTTCCCTGTTCGGCTCTTTTATTCATGTGCGAAATCAAACAGTCCAAGGAGGCTACAGATGAAGATAGGGCGCATGATGGCGCTGGCGGCGATGCTGCTGGGCCTGTTCGCAACAGGGGCGTTCGCCGCCAATCCCGTGGTGGTTCTGGAGACCAGCGAGGGTTCCGTGATGGTCCTGCTGGAGGAGGACAAGGCCCCAGTGACCGTGGCCAACTTCCTCAAATACGTGGACTCCGGGTTTTATAACGGCACCATCTTCCATCGGGTCATTGATGGCTTCATGGTTCAGGGTGGTGGTTTTGACATGACCATGATGCAGAAACCAGCCGGGAATCCGATCATGAACGAGGCCAACAATGGCTTGGACAACAAGCGGGGGACCATC
The DNA here is from genome assembly GCA_018816865.1 of Pseudomonadota bacterium. Lineage (GTDB taxonomy): Bacteria > Desulfobacterota > Desulfovibrionia > Desulfovibrionales > Desulfovibrionaceae > Desulfovibrio_Q. The sequence goes on along the minus strand of JAHIUW010000018.1, from coordinate 31,283 downwards.
GCCATGGCGCGCACCAGCGATCCCCAGAGCGCCAGCTGTCAGTTCTTCATCAACCACGCGGACAACGCCTTTCTGGATTACAAGTCCAAGACCGAGCAGGGTTGGGGTTATGCCGTTTTTGGGCGAGTGATTCGGGGCATGGACGTGGTGGACAAAATTGCCAAGGTTAAAACCGGTCGCCAGGGCGGCATGGGTGATGTGCCCCTGGTCCCCGTGGTCATCAAGAAGGCCTACCGCCACCAGTCCTAGCAGGCGAGAGACGGTCCCTGCCGGCAGGGTTACGTCAATGGACTGCTTTTTTGGGAGTTTGGAATTTCTCTATGGAGTTGCTGCCAGCAAGGGCGAGCATCAGCCCCGGGACCTTGGTCCTGGGGCTTTTTGGTGCGGTTCCTTGGGGGTGGCATTGACCCGAGAGATGCGCCACGCTAGGAAACTGCAAAAACCAAACTGGTTTCTGGAGTAATGAATGGCAGCGTTATCGCAGGAGGTGCGCGAGCGGATTCTGGAGGCGGCCTATGGCAGCTTTCGGCAGTTCGGGGTGCGCCGGGTGACCATGGACGAGATTTCGGGCGCTTTGCGTATCAGCAAGAAGACCTTGTATCGCTATTTTCCGAGCAAGAAGGAACTGGTGCGCGAGCTGGTGCTGAAGAGGTATTCACGGCACCTGGAAAATGTCCTGGAAGCCGTGGTTCACGGGCGTACTGCCCAGGAATCGTTTATTGCAGGATACCGCTGCCTGGGCGAGATGATGCTCGAGGTTTCGCTGGTCTTCCTGTCCGACGTGCGGCTCTGCTTTCCCGATATCTGGGAGGAGTTCGACAGGCTGCGGATCCGGGTGCTGGGGCAATTCGCCCTGGCGATCACTCGCGGTGTGCAGCGCGGCGAGGTCCGTCCAGGCATCCATCCGCAGATCGTGGCCGGGATCATGGAATGCGTGGTGCAAAACTTCATGGTGCCGGAGACCTTTCGGAATAGCGAATTCACACCTCGCCAGGCCTGGCTGACCTGGTTTACGGTCTTGACCTCCGGTCTGTTTCACGAGCCGTCTGATTTGTCTGACGCGGTGCAAGGTCCTGCGGGAGGCTCCAGCCTGCTGGATTGAAGGTCCGGGAAAGAATAGGGTCGGGAATGGTGAGTCGGCGATGGGCTGCCGCGCGGACGAGGGGTTGCCTTAGCGGATGGTGATGGTCAGACCGTCCGGGGTGCGGCGGGCAGAGGCCTGCTTTGGCTCGTGATCCAGGTCCAGCACGATGCGCAGTTTGTCTTGATGGATGCCCAGGCGCACCGTGCTTACGCTACCTTTGGCTACGCTGATCTGCTTCTCACCCGCATAGGTCCAGTTTCCGGGCACGTCCACCACATACCTGGGGGGGGAGGACAGCTGGAATCCGGTGGGTTCCCCGGCCAACCCCTTGACGTCAAGGCTCAGGACCAGGGCGTCATTCCAGATGCCGGAATGCAGGCCGAGCAATGTGGCGTTGCTCCAGCCGGAGTCCTTGCCCTTCTTTGCGCTGGCGACGACAGTGGGTCGTTTGGCCTTGGGCGGTGCTGGGACCACCACTTCTTCCAATGCGGACTTGCCTCGGCTTGGGGGCGCTGGTGTGGGCGTTTTCTGGGCCTGTGCTTCTGACGCTGCGGCTGGATCTTGTCCTTCGGCCTGGGGCGAGGGCGAGGCCCCGGGGCTTGGAAGACTATCCGTTTCGTCCTGGGTTGTGGGCCTTTCAGCGCTTACGGGAATCGCTGTGCGGGGCTGCTCAACCCCGTCGTTTTGCGGGGTCCCCTGTGTTTCGTCGGGAAGGGGTTGGGGCGTGGTGCCCGGCGTTGACTGCCCGTCAGGTGCGGCCTGGAACGCGGAGTTTGCGGGAGTATCATGTCTCGGGAGCGATTCGGTCGGGGCATCCTGCGGGACTTGCGATGCGGGCTGTTCGACCACGGTGACGATTTCCTGGCGCACGGAGTTGCCCTGGGGGGTTTGCGGCGCGAACAGCAGGAACCAGACCGTGACAACCATGACGATGATCAGCAGCGGGGTCAGCAGCATTTGTGGGCTGTACGCAGCCAAGATGCCGGACAGCCGCCTGTTGACCTTGCCGCAGCGGACACAGGTGTAGGAGGTCAGCGGCAGGATCCTGCCGAGTCCTTTGGGCACCAGGCCCAGCATGAGATCATGACCGCAACGGGAACACTCCACGGCAACTCCTTGAGCGCTCTTTCTTATAGGGAAAGCAGGTGTGTTGTAAAGCGGCGGCCAGGATGATATAGTGTTATCAATTCCAGGTATTTGGGTTGTCGATGGTGGGGTTGGTTGCTGCGTGCCGGTTTCTCTGAATTGTCTTGACAAACTTGAGCCCCAACTCGTATTCAGTATCTCCCGTTTGCGCCGGTATCTCAGGCGGGCTGTTTAGTGTTTGGATCGTCATGGCCTTCGGCGGCCTTGATTGACGACCCCTTGGAGAGGTGGCCGAGCGGCTGAAGGCGCGCCCCTGCTAAGGGCGTATACCTTTACGGGTATCGAGAGTTCAAATCTCTCCCTCTCCGCCATGATTTCAAAAGGGCTTGCAGCAGTTGCTGTAAGCCCTTTTCCTTGTTGTGTCCCTCGGTGGTTCAGTTGGCCGTCAGGGCCTCAAGCAGGTCCAGAGCGCACTGCCGGGGGCAGGCCTTGTACCCGCATTCGGCGCATGTCAGCACTGGGCCGGACGGCTCACTCCTGCGGTTCAGAAAGGCGGACATGTCCCCCGGCAGTTCAAGGCAGTCGGGGCAGGGATGAACGGTGCCGACCGTCTCTGGGCATTGCTCATCCCCTCGTCCCTGCTCTTGGACCCCTACGCAATAGAATCCGTCCAGGCCGCATCGCCATTGTCTCCCCTGACCATCCCAATTGCTGTGCATGCAGCGTGCGTTTGTCATGTTTCCTTGGCGTGCAAGTGTTGGTTTGGGCATTGCTTCTCTATAAATTCAATTCAAACCAATATAGGCAAATATCGCCTGCTTGTCAATGGTGCATCCAGGCTGGAGCCGCCTTTGGATGGGCATCCGAGAAGCTGGTCACTCCTCAATCTCGCTTCGGTCCTTGGGTGTTGGGGGGATCTGAACCGTTGCGGCAAGGTCTGATTCCAGGTCCCACAGGATGCAGGCGATGGCGTTGACCCGTCTGCCCACCAAGCCTGTCACGTAGGCCGCGCCCGAGGCTCTGACCTGTGTTCCTGCCTCGTCGTGGCCCTCAAATGCGTCTTCGAGAAAACGTAAGGCGGATGCGACGTCGTACAATTCCGTAACCGGATCTTTTTCAACGGCTGGGCTGGGCATTGCGTTGTCCATGAATCTGACCTCGCTGGTTACCTGTTGGAAGTGGGTGCTGTGAAATGTAACTTGAATAAGACGATGGCTGATAGTTGCTACTACTTAAAAACAGGGCTGTTGTAAACATTTGCCTATATGAATTTCCTTGCAAGAGAAGGGGTTGAGACCAGAACCCCTTTTTTATACCGTTATAAGTTTATGTTTGTTGCAGCGCTCGGCGAAGTGCTGTATCTCTATATATAGACGGATCTGTATTCTGCTGCGTCGCGTATCAGTCCAGGGGAGGGGGAGCCGGCGCGTTATTCCGAGGGGGGCGTCTTGAGGGAGTAGCCCTGCATGGCTTGGGAAACCTGCCAGCACAGGGAGGAGAAATCCTGGTGCACGGCGTGGGCCAGGCGATAGGCATCCGCGAGCTTCAGAGTGCGTCCGGAGTTGCGGACTTTGCGATAGGTGCCAACCGGGTCGCGCTGGGTGGGGAATGCAGCGCGGGCGATGTCGGAATGGCTGCGGCCCAGCTTGATGCGGGCCGTCTCGATGGCGTCCAGATAGTTTTGCGTAAAGGTGAGTGCTTCTTCCATTCACTCATTATAGACAAATCCTCCAGGTCGGCAATAGGCGATATTAGCCCAAAATAGCGCCTTGGGGGCTTGACACGTAGGCGATTTTGGCCTATATATCGATCCACAGTGGAGACGCCGCCGTCATGCGGCCCCAAGGGAGCGATGCGATGGATAGGGGTGAGGTCTGGGTGCCGGTGAACCTTCGGGGGTTTCGTATCAATTTCGAGATGAATTCGGCGGGATCTGTGCGGCGCAGGGAGGACGATGGCCAGGGGCGGTTCCTTGTCCCCGAGGCAGGCCCTCGGGGTTCCTGGGGGTATCACTTGGGCTGCGACGGACGCGAGACGTGGCTTGCAGCGGCGGAGATCTTCAAGGCCTTTGGCATCGAGGGAGATCCTGCTGTGGCTTGGCAGGATCAGGCCCGTCGGTGTGCTGCGGCGCAGAATCGGCTTCTGGAGCAGCGTGCCCGCCTGAGCGACCCCCTTGGAACGATGTTGCAAGAGGCCGAGGGTGAGACCCTTCTGGCCCTGTTGAATACGCTGTCCAGGGGGTGTCCCTGGGAGCGGTCTCGGATCGGCGGCGACGCCCGCGGGGCAGACCCGGTCCTTGGATTCTGACGCGGGAGGAAGCGATGCGAACCATGCCCATTGTCGAATTGATTCGGCTGGAGGAGGCGCAAGAGGGTTCATTTGGCGTGCTGCGTGTGAACAAGGAGGTGCTGTGCGTCACCCTGGAGCCGCCCGACAGGCTCAATCAGCAGAACGTGTCGAGCATCCCGGCCCAGCAGTACCTCTGCTCGCGGGTCGATTCCCCAAGGTTCGGGGACACGTTTCAGGTGATTGACGTCCCCGGCCGGACCCAGGTGCTGTTCCATTCGGGCAACACCGTGGAGGACACCCATGGCTGCATCCTGCTGGGGACCTCTTACGGGGCCATTCCAAAAAATGAGAAAACCGAGCGGGCTGTGCTCAACAGCAAAGCGGCCTTCAAGCTGTTCATGGACGGTTTGAGCGGTCTGGATGTCTTTCATCTGACGATTTTCGAACGTTACTGATCCGCTGGGGAGGAATTCATGCAATGTGTGCGATGTGCGGCCTGCACCAGGGTCGTCAGGACGTTGCAGCGGGCGGGTGATACGCACCGTATCCGGGTCTGCGCCAGCTGCGGCCATGTCTTCCGGACCTGGGAACGGCTGATGTCGCCGCGGGAGGAGAGGACTCGACGCGAAAGGTACCGGGGGGAGCAACGTGGCTGATTGGAAGGACGTGGGCAATCTTGTGGCCGGGGCCGCCCCGGTGCTGGCGGGCATTCTTGGGGGGCCGGCGGGTGTCGTGGTCGGCGCGGCTGGTGCCTTGGCCGCCTCGTTTCTGGGGGTGGAACCAGAAGCGGACAGTGTGCTCAGAGCCTTGGGAGACCCGCAGAACCTGCTGCGCTTAAAGGAACTGGAATCCACCGAGCGCCAGCGTCTGTTGGCCTGGCAGGAGAAGCAGTTGCAGGCCGAGGCGGCCTTTGAGCGCGAATTGGGGCGGCGGCACGAGGCGGACATGGCCTCGGATTCCTGGCTGTCCAAGAATGTCAGACCTTTATGCCTGCTGGTGGTCACCGTGGCCATCGTGGCCGCGGCCCTGGACAGGGAGATCGGCGTGGACAAGCTGGAGGCCCTGACCGGCCTGGGCTGGGGCGTGTATGGCTATTATTTCCTGGGTCGTTCGGCCTTTGACAAAGGCGCGGTGCGCCTGCACCTGGGGGCCAAATGACCGGGAACTCGGATGACAGAATGCTCCTGGCGCGCATCGACGAGCGGGTCAAGTCCATCATGGAGGATGTGGCGGATCTGCGACGTACACGGCGCTGTCATACCCATTCGGAAAAGCTCAGGAATCTGGAGCGTGTGATCTATGGGCTGATGACGGTGAGTTTCGGGCTGCTGGGCAGGGCGGTCTACGAGCTGTTTCACTGAGGTCATAAAAGAACCCAGGACACCGTGGGTGGCGAGACCGTAGAACGCTTTTTTGTTGATTGGGGCCCCAGGCCCCTGCGTGCTCCCCCTTGGGCGGGGACGGCGCTTCATCTCTGTGTTCATCCTTTTGGTCAGGCCGCTTCACCTGTGTCCCAGGCATTCACAAGATAACCATTTCCCGGGTTCGTGGCAAGGTTTCTCTGCTGAAATGTGACGTCTTTCGGGGTGTCCATCAACGGTTAGCCGTTCATTGTTAACACATAATAATTAGGTGCCGTATTTTAAGTGACTAAACTATGAAGGGTAACGACGGGACAATGCAGTACAAAATAAAGGGCCTCATCGCGGCCTGTCCCGAGTCCTGGAGTCCCACGGTCTCCGCCTGCGGTCTGAAACAGGACGGGGTGGCTGAAAATAAAGCTGCCCCAGGCTCTTCGGGGTGCGCGCCGGAACCAGGGCAGTGGGTTGACTCGCAGTCTGGCTGTCTAGACGAGCAGTGGGTCGTCACGCGGCTGGTGGAGGTCACCCTGCGCTGCATGCAGGCCGTGGAGCCCCCATCCATGGCGACCGGATCGCCCCGCGGTGACTGGAAATTCGACACGAACGGGGCCATCCGCGCCCTGACCCTGCTGGGCAAGCATCTGGGCATGTTCTCGGAGCGGGTGGAGCACCAAGTCAATGTCCACGAGGATGCCTTGGACGAATTGGAATGACGGAACAGCAAAGAAGCATCAGACAGCGACTGAAGGACGATTTCATGCACTACGCCCGAAGCTGTCTGTTTATCCGGGGCAAGGACGGCTGCCTGGGCCACATGGTCCTGAATCGGGCCCAACTGCATCTGCACCAGGCCATGGAGGGCCAGCGCAAGGCCACGGGCCGGGTGCGGGTCCTGGTGCTCAAGGGGCGCCAGCAGGGCTGCTCGACCTACGTGGGGGCTCGATTCTTCCATGGGGTTACGCATCGCCGCGGGGTGCGGGCCTTTATCCTGGCCCATGAGATGGAGGCCTCGCGCACCCTGTTGGCCATGACCAAGAGATTTCACAGGAATTGCCCGGCGGCTGTGCGCCCCGTGGCGGGGAAGGACAACGAGCGCGAGCTGGCGTTTCCCCGGCTTGGAAGCGGCTACAGGGTGGGCACCGCCGGGTCAAGGGGCACTGGACGGTCCATGACCGTGCAGTACTTCCACGGTTCCGAGGTCGCCTTCTGGCCCAATGCGAGGGAGCACGTCGCAGGCGTACTGCAAACCGTTCCGGATGCCCCGGGCTCGGAAGTGGTCTTCGAGTCCACGGCCAACGGGATGGGCAACTTCTTCCACGCGGGCTGGCAGGCGGCCGAGGCCGGGGAGTCAGGCTATGCGGCGGTGTTTCTGCCCTGGTACTGGCAACGGGAATACCGCACGGACGTCGGGGACGGCTTTGCACCCGACGACGAAGAGCGGCACCTCGCGGCAGTCCTGGGGCTGACACCGCCGCAACTGGCCTGGCGGCGGAACAAGATCCGCGAGTTGGGAGACCCTCTGCTGTTTCGTCAGGAGTATCCCTGCACCCCGGACGAGGCCTTTCAGAACACGGGCGAAGACTCGTTCATCCAGGCGGCGGACGTGCTGCGCGCCCGTAAGGGCGACGAGCCGGGCAGTGGGCCGGTGGTGGTGGGGGTGGACCCCGCGCGATTCGGGGATGACCGCACGGCCATGGTCTTTCGTCAGGGACGCCGTGCCTTCGGGCTGCGCACCTGGAGCGGACGCGACACCATGGAAGTGGCGGGCCTGTGCCGCCGCGTCCTGGAATCCGACGCCCCGCGCGTGGAACGGTTGTTCGTGGATGCCGGGGGCCTGGGCGCGGGGGTGGTGGACCGCCTGCGCGAGATGGGTTTTGGGCTGCGCATCACGGCCGTGCAGTTCGGTGGTCGGGCCGCAAGCCCGGAGCGCTACCGCAACAAGCGCGCCGAGATGTGGGCCGAGCTGCGGGAATGGCTGGCCGGGGAGTTGCCCGTGTCCCTGCCCGACGAGGACGCCCTGCAATCGGATCTCACGGCCCCTGGCTATTCCTATGACAGCCAGGGGCGGTTGGTGCTGGAGCCCAAGGAGCGCATGCGGCAGCGGGGGCTGCGCTCCCCGGACATGGCCGACGCCCTGGCCCTGACATTCGCCGCTCCGGTGCGGGCCGCGCGCGCTCAACAACGCTTCGCGGACCGGGCGCAGGGGCCGTGGCCGGGAGTGCAGGACGGATGGATCTGACGACCCTGCATTTACAAAACACTCACGAACTGGGTGCAGAGGGGCTGGGTAGCCTGTGGCGACAGCTGGGCCGCGAAGGCATGCAGCGGACGCTGTTCTACGACGGTGGCGTAGCCTCGTCACAGGAATTCACGCGCTTTGCTTCGGACCCCGCACGCTTGTTCTACGCGGTTGTCGTGGACCAGAGTCCGGTCGCCCTGTTCTGGCTGGACGGCTGGTCCGGCCAGGCGGCGTTCATCCACTTTGCGGTGTTTCGCAGGGCCCAGGGCCAGGCGGCGCGGATCATCGGGCGCTACGTCACGGGCTGGCTGCTGCGGGCCGAGCGCGAGGGGGGCGGGCCCCTGGTCAGGACGCTCATCGGCCTGACCCCGGACACCCATCCCCTGGCCGTGCGCTTTGTGCGCGATCTGGGTTTCAGAATCCTTGGTCGCGTGCCCCAGGTCCTGTCCCTGGCCGACGGCAGGACAGTTGCGGCCATCGTTTCAACACTGACCCGAGAGGAGGTCTGAAATGGGTGGATCAGGCATGGGCAAGTCAGTGCCCTCAAGCACCGTGGCCCCGACGGTTGTGCAGACCCCGGCAACCCCGGCCGAGGACGAGGGGGCCCGCCAGTTGCTGGAGGCGGCACGCAGGCGGGAGGAGGAGCGCCGCAGGAAACAGGCGCAGGCCACGGTGGCCACCGGGGCCCAAGGTGATCTGGGAACCGTCAACGTGGGCAAATCAACCCTGGGGTAAGAGCATGACAAGAGATCAAAAGCCAACACCATCGGCCCTGCCTCTGGGGTGCAGCGATGCCGCCGACGAGGTGGTCCGTCGTCACGCCTCCCTGTTGCGCGGGCGCGAAGCCTTTGACCCCATCTGGGAGGAAGTGGCCCAGTTCATGGGGCCGGCCTATGCGGGCTTCACGTCCCGGCCCGGGCACCCGCGCAGGCAGCGCGAGGACCTTGTGGACTCCACGGCGCGGCGCGCGGCCAATATCTTTGCCGCTGGGATGCTCTCGGGGGTCTCCTCGCCCTCGCAGCGCTGGTTCCGGCTGGGCATGCAGGACCGCGAGCTGGCCGAGGCCCCCGGGGGACGCGCCTGGCTGCAGGAGGTGGAGGACATCGCCTATCGGGTGCTCTCGCATTGCGGGTTCTACCCGCAGCAGACCCTGGGCTATCACCAGGCCGGGCTGTTCGGCTGGCAGTGCCTGTACGTGGACGAGGACCCGGGTCTGCCCGGTGCCGGGATCCGTTTCAGGGCCCTGCCCCTGCACGAGGTCTGCATCGCCGAGAACTTCCAGGGCGAGGTGGACACGGTGTTCCGCAGTTTTCGGCTCACGGCCCGTCAGGCCGCCCAGAAATGGGGCGAGTCCGGCCTGCCGGACTCGGTGCGCCGCGCCCTGAATCGTCGGGGCCGCAGTGATGAGGAGTTCTCCTTTCTGCACGCGGTCTATCCGCGCCGCGACAGCAGGGGCGGGGCCATGGGGGGGGACGTGGCCCAGGGTGCTGACGGCGCGGCAATGGGCAATCGCCCAGGCCGGGGCGGTGCTGGCGGCAGCGATGCACTGCTGCCTTACGTGTCCGTGTACCTGGAGCGGGAATCGCGTCAGGTCGTGGCCTTGGGCGGGTACGCGGAGCTGCCGTACATCGTCACGCGCTCGCACTGTCTGCCGGGCACGCCCTACAGCTACAGCCCCGGCACCGAGGCCCTGGCCGACGCCAAGATGATCAACGAGATGAAGCGGCTGATCCTGGAGGCCGGGCAGCTGGCCGTGGCCCCGCCGTATCTGGTGCCCGACGACGGGTTTGTGGGCCGCTTCTCCTTCGAGCCGCGGGCCATGAACTACTACCGCCGGGGCGAGGGCAATTCCTTGGCCGACTTCGGGCCTCTGTCCATCGGCGGGGACCCGCGCTTCTCCTGGGAGCTCTTGAGCGCCACCAAGGCCGATATCAACGAGGCCTTTTTCGTGGATCTGTTCCTGGCCATCAAGAGCCGCATCAGTCAGGGCGGCGCGCCCACGGCCATGGAGGTGGCCGAGCTGGCGGGCGAGCGCATGTTTCTGCTGGGGCCGATGCTGGTCAACCAGCAGCAGGAGAACTTCCGGCGGCTGTTCGACCGCCTGTTCCGGCTGCTGGAGCGGCGCGGGGAGCTGCCCCCGCCCCCGCCGGACTTGGCCGGGCGACCCCTGGATGTGGACTACGTGAGCCCCTTGATGCTGGCCCAGCAGGAGACCCGCACCAACGCGGTGCTCAGGACCTATGCCGAGGTGGGTGGCATCGCCGCCGTATCCCCGCAGGTCCTGGACCTGTTCGACCACGATGAGAACGTGCGCCTGGTGCTGGAGCAGCGGGGCTTCCCCCAGACCGGGGTGCGCTCCAGGGCCGATGTAGAGGCCCTGCGCGAGCAGCGTCAGCTGGCCGCACTCGGTGCACAGCTGGGCGAGGTCCTGGGCGATCTGGCCCAGGCCGCCGGACAGGCCGTGGGCAAGGCCGATCCCGACGGCCTGGAGACGAGCGGGGCCAAAGGTGCTGGTGGCGCAGGGAATGGGGCGCCTGGGGGCACTGTCGCATCGGGTGGGGCGGTTGCGAGGAAGATGGATTCCGGCGCGGTGCGCCGGGCAACGGCTCCCGAGGCTGAGAACACGCCTGTCGCTTCACAAGCCGGGAGGCGGGATTGATGGACATCGCCCAGATGAGCGAACGCGAACTGGCCGGGCATGTCCAAACGGCGTTGTCCTCGCCCTCGGGCCGGGTGCTGCGTGAGTTCCTGCGCTCGCACTGCTTCATGCGGCCCACGCCCAGGCCCAGGGAATGGACCGGGCACGAGCAGGTGGAGTTCCGCTACGGGCGTATGACCCTGTTCCAACTGCTGGACTATTTCGCGGAGCCTACGAACTTCACCAACCCCGAAGACTAGGCGGCCCGCACGCCAGAAAATTTCCCGCCGTGCGCACCGGGCGCAGGGCGGGGGAAACGACTGTGTGAAATCGCTGACCAAGGAGAGACAATGACCGAGACTGCTGAATGCACCTGTCCCCTGAGCAAGATCGTTGAGCTGTTCAACCATCCGCCCCGTATCGACAACCCCCATCAGGTCACCGCCGCGCAGGTGGACACCTATTCCAGGACCGAGATCAATGCGCTGTTGGCTTCGGTGGGCGTGGCCCCCGCCGGTTCGGTCATGGCCTTTGGCATGAGCAGCGCCCCCACGGGCTGGCTGCCCTGCGACGGCACCGAGGTTTCGAGAACCGACTATGCGGTTCTGTTCTCCGCCGTGGGCGAGACCTACGGCGCGGGCGACGGCAGCTCCACCTTCAACCTGCCTGACCTGCGCGGCGAGTTTGTGCGCGGCTGGGACAATGAGCGCGGTGTGGACGCTGGTCGCGTGATGGGCAGTTGGCAGGAGGATGAGTTTAAAAGCCATACCCATACCGTCTTCTTCAACAATGCTGCCGGGACGGGCGATGGCGATCCGAAGCCGCAGAATATTCCTGGTTCCCAGGATGTGTCCACTGATGCCACAGGCGGCACCGAAACCCGCCCCCGCAACGTGGCCCTGCTGTACTGCATCAAGGCCTAGTTTTAATCCTGCCTGATTTATAGGCAATCCAACCCCGGGCGGGAATCGCGGCCCGCCCGGGTCAAAATTTTACGGGAGTGAAGGACCATGACCCAGGAAGCCTCACAGGCCCCCGAGACAGGACACGGCGCAGAGACACCTTCCACGCAAGACAACTGGCTGGAACAGGCCTTCCCCGAGGACGCCGTGGCCGAGCATGGCGGGGAGCTGATCCCCCTGCGGCAGCACCCGCAGCTGGCCAAATACGGCAGCGCGGCCGACATGGCCAAGTCCCTGCTGCACGCCCAGGCCCTGGTGGGCCGCAAGACCGTGGGGCTGACCCGCCCCGCCGAGGACGCGGCCCCCGAGGACTGGGAGCAGTATCGCGCCGAACTCAGGCGCATGACCGGCGTGCCCGACTCCCCGGACGGATACGAGTTGGACGCGCCAGGGGGATTGCCCGTGGACGAGGGGCTCATGGACTGGTTCCGGAACTCGGCCCATGAGATGGGCCTGTCCCCGGAACAGGCCCAGGGGCTGTCCGAGCGCTACAACGGCTGGCTGGTTGAGACTGCTCAGGAGTTCGCCCGCCGGCACGAGGCCAGCAGGCATGAGACCCTGCGTGGGCTGAACACGCGCTGGGGCGGCGACTCGGCCGCCAATCTGGAACTGGCGCGGCGGGGGTTTTCCACCTTCGCCGGACGCGCCGGACTGACCCAGGCCGAACAGGAGACGATCCTGGCGGCCCACGGTGACGATCCGGTGATGATCCGCCTGTTCCATGGCGTGGGAATGGCCTTCGCGGAGGACGGATTCGTCACGGGTTCCCCTGGTCCGGGAAGCCGTGGACGTGAGGTGTCCTCCCAACGGTTTTTCGCCGAAGAGGTCTTCGGCGGCAGAGGAGAATAGACAATGACGACCAGCGGCACTCTCAAGGAGATTTCCGCGCAGTTCGCCACCCGGCAACCCAAGCAGGTGGACTGGCTGACCGAGGAAACCCCGGTGCTCGACGTGATCCCCTTTGAGGAGGCGTCCCACACCCTGTGGAACGTCTTTGACGAGGTGTCCGATGTCTCGGGCGGCGGGTTCGTGGACATGGACGCCCCCCTGGACATGATCGAGGTGGATACGCGCCTGAACAAGGTGGACCTGTCCATCCTGGGGGCCAAGATGTTCTGCCCCGAGGACAAGGCCAAGGCCTTTGGCGGGCGCGACAGCTACTTCGCCAAGAAAACCCCCAAGGCCCTGCGCAAGCTGGGCGTGGATGCGGAAAAGGCCATCCTCTACGGCAACTTCCGTCAATATGCCGTGGACAAGGCCCGGCTCATCGACGCCGGGGACGAGGGCAACCAGAACTACAGCCTGCTCGCCGTGCGCTTCGTGCCCGGCGAGACCACGGGGCTGTTCTCCACCGCCGGATTCAAGCAGGGCGGGTTGATCGACATGCGCGCCGTGGGCGGCGGCGGGCTGTACGAGAACGAGCAGGGCATCCTGGGCTACGGGGTGCGCATGAAGGGCTATTTCGGTATCCAGATCGCCAACCCCGATACCGTGGCCGCCCTGGTCAACGTGACCCCGGACAGCCCGCCCACGTCCACCCAGGTGGACCATCTGCTGGACATGGTGCGCGCCGCGAACGGCACCTACCTGTTCTGCCACCGCAAGGCCCTGTCCATCCTGGCCGAGGTCGGCAAGGGCGCGGCCTTCCAGATGACCCCGACCGACCGCAAGGTGGACCGGCGCATCGCCGAATGGAACGGCGTGCCCATCATCACCAGCTACAACTTCCTGGACGGGGCCGAGGCCCACGTCCAGGTGGACTAGGAGGGCGCGATGTACAACCAAATCCTGAAGGTGCACGGCCAGTACCTGGCCAAGGACATGGCCCTGCCGCAGAACGCCTCGCAGGCGGGCAACGGCGAGTCTCAGGACTTTTCCGGGACCCTGGGCGGGGTGGAGGTCCTGGCCCTGGCGGCTGGGGATCTGACCCTGGCCGACGCCAAGACCCTGACCGTGGCCCTGGAGCACGCCGACGTGGGCGAAGCCTGGGCCCCGCTGGGCGATGTCTGCGCGATCACGGTCTCCGGGCCGCTGGTGATCAAGGCCGGGACCGTGCTCGGGCGCTTCATCCCGCCCACGGACACCAAGGCCCTGAGCAGGGCCGTGATCAGCACGGATGACGCCACAGCCAGCGGCACTCTGTCCGTCTATCCGCATTACCTGGCCCGTTAGCAGATCGCTCAAAACAGCCATCTGCTGTGTTGCAGCGGGACATTCAAAATCTCGCGTAGGTTTTACTACGCCACGATTTTGAATGTCCCTCGCGCCTCGCATCTGACCGCTTTTGAACGCCCTGCAACGGAACTTGTTGACAGCGATTGCGTCTCGCACCTGACCATTTTTGAACGGCCTGCAACAGGGGTTGTTTCAACCGTGAGTCAGTGTGTGCTTTCTGATTTGATGGTGACTGCCGAACCTTTGTCCGTGGCGTGGACGTGGAAACGAGCGTCACATCCATCCAGGGCGGGGCTCCAAGCCCCGCCCCCTCATGGATTCACAGCAGCCTTCCGTCCCTTGGGTGGGACGGGCAATGGAGGTCGATATGGACACTCTGATGAACAACGCGGGACAGGACGGTGAAATGGGAACCCAGGAACCCCGGGCGCAGGAGGCGAATTCCCCGCAAGGGACCCGGGGGGCCGAGGCCCCGCTGTTGATCGGCCTGACCCCGGAACAGGTGCGGGCCCTGGGCCTGGACCAGATCCCGAGCCCCGGCCAGCTGCTGGACGTGCTGGGCCGGGCCGTGGTGCGCAACTCGCCGGGACCGGAGCGGGTGGTCCTGGAGTTGGAACTCGTGGGCTTGGCCGATCCCGGGCAGTGTTCCCGTCCGGAGCCGGGTCTGGAGCAACGAGGGGAAAAGCGTGGCGGGCAGGATGGTGAGGGGCGCCGCAGTGGCCGGGGCACCCAGGAGGAGTTCTTCCAGTCCCTGTTCCAGGGGGGAGCCTAGGCCATGAGCGTGCGCATCCTGTCCGGGGCGTTGCTGGAGCTGGGCGAGGACCGCATTACCTCGGCGGACCAGGACACCGAGCGGGCGCGGGTGGTGGCCGAGGTCTATGAGGACGAGCGCGATTCCTTGCTGGAGGAGCACCCCTGGAACTTTGCCCTCAATCGGGTGGGCCTGGCGCGGCTCACCACCGTGCCCGCCTTCGGGTTTGCTCATGGTTTTGGGCTGCCCGCCGATTGCCTTTCGGTCATCGCCGTGGAGCCTGACGTGCCCTTCAAGATCGAGGGTGGCGACCTGCTGGCCGACAGCGAGGCCGTGAGTGTGCGCTACGTGCGGCGCATCAGCGACGCCACACAGATGCCGCCCACCTTCCGGGCGGCCCTAGCCACGCGTATCGCCGCGCGGATCTGCAAGAAGATCACTGGCTCCAGCGCCGAGAAGGAACGTCTGGAATCCTTGTACCGCGACCGGCTGCGCACGGCCAAAGGCCGCGACGCCCAGGGCGGGGGCACGCCCGACGCCCTGCGCCCGAATCTGTTCGTCAACGCCAGGAGGTAGCCATGGGCCAGCAAACCACCCCCATCATCAACGCCTTCACCGCCGGGGAATTGTCCCCACACCTGGATGGCCGCACGGACCACGAGAAATACTACTGCGGCTGCCGCAGGCTGGAGAACTTCATCCCCCGGCCTCACGGCAGCGTCTACAAGCGGCCGGGCACGCGCTTTGTGGCCCAGGCCAAGGACTCGGCGCGGAGGGCGCGACTGTTGGCCTTTGACTTCAACAGCAGCGCCAGCCAGAGCTATGTCATCGAGCTGGGCCACCTGTACCTGCGTTTCTACAAGGACGGCGGTGTGATCCTGGGTGCAGAGGACCAACCCTACGAGATCGCCGCCCCCTGGACAGAGGACATGCTCTGGGCCGTGAACGCGGTCCAGAGTTGCGATGTGCTGTATCTGGTGCATCCCGAGGTCCGACCCCACAAGCTGACCCGCGCCGGGCACGCGGACTGGACCCTTGCGCCCATGGTCTTTGCCTGGCCGGGCCACGACTACGCCATCGCCGACGGCAATGGTGATGGCCGGGCCGACGGCAGGCAGAACGACAGCGTGACCATCCCGGCGGGCTGCCCCATGGAGGTGGAGATGCTGCTGGGCGGCCAGAGCCCGGACGGTACGGCCCGCTGGTTCAAGTACAAGGGCGCAGGCATCTTCGACGCCGGGGACACGGCTCGTGTCCTGACCTTCAAGGATTCCCCGGAGGAGGACAGCGATCAGATCGAGTCCGTGCACAGGTCGGACGGGAGTGTGAACGCCAAGTTTTGGGAGGCCCAGGACGTGGAGCACACCATGCCCGAGGTCTGGCAAGCGGGGAACTGGCCCAGCGTGGCCGCCCTGTATGAGGACCGGCTGGTGCTGGCTGCAACTGTGCGCCAGCCCCTGACCCTGTGGCTGTCCAGCACCGGGAGCTACGAGGACCTGCGCCTGAACACCGCCAGCTACGTGGACGGCATCCAAGACGAGCCCCTGGACGACGATGCCATCGAGATCACCCTGTCGGGCTCGCGCATCAACCCCATCCGCTGGATCATGGACTCCGAGGAATTGTTGGTGGGCACCAACGCCAGCGAGGTCAAAGTCTGGTCCGGGACCTCGGGCGAGGGCATGACCCCCTCGCGCGTGCAGCGCAAGCGTCAGAGCGCCCACGGCAGCGCGTTTCTGCCTGCGCAGCTCGTGTCCAACGAGGTGCTGTTCGTCTCGCGCAGTGGGCGCAAGGTGCGGCGCATGGCCTTCGACTTTGCCAGCGACCGCTACATGGCCCCGGAGATCACCCTGCTGGCGGACCACATCACCGGCAAGGGTGTGCTGGACCTGGACTACGCCCGTGAGCCCGACGGCATCCTGTGGATCGTGCGCACGGATGGGGTGCTGGCCGGGTGCACCTATCTGCCCGAGCAGAGCGTGGTGGCCTGGCATCGTCATCCCCTGGGCGGCGGCGGGTGCTGCGAGAGCGTGGCCAGCATCCCCGGCGCGGATGGCGACGAGACCTGGCTGCTGGTGCGGCGCACCATCGCCGGGCAGGTACGGCGCATGGTGGAGCGGCTGGTGCCCGCCCCGGATCTCGAAGGCGATGCCGCAGCCGCCTTTCATCTGGATTGCGGCCTGAGCACCGGGCAGGTGGTGAGCGGTTTTGCGGCCGTCGACCCCCTGCGCCTGACCGTGCCCGGGCACGGCTTTGCCGAGGGCGACCCCGTGCTCGTGGCGGGCGTGGCGGGTCTGGACGGAGCCGGCGACGGCCAATACGTGGTCACGGCCCCGGATGAGGACTCCTTCGCCCTGCTGGGCATGGATGGCAGTCATCTCGGGGTTTCGGCCCCGGGAGGCATGGTCTGGGCCCGGGTGACCGAGGTGGGGGGCTTGGAGCATCTGGAGGGCGAAAGCGTGGACATCCTGGCCGACGGGTCCGTGCATCGTGCGCAGACCGTGCAGGCCGGCCGTGTCTGCCTGAATCGCGCGGCCTGGAAGGTCCACGCCGGGTACGGCTTCGGAGCCGTGCTGCAACCCATGCGCCTGGAGACCGGGGCGAGTGCGGGCACCTCCCAGACGATGCCCAAGCGCATCCTGGCCGTGACTCTGCGCTTCAAGGACACCGTGGGCGGCAAGGTCTGCCCGGGGGACGATGTGATCGAGAAGTACGAGCGTGTGTTGCCGCACATGCAGCCCGCGTGTGCGGGTGAGGCGCCCAAGCTCTTCAGTGGGGACCGGGAGCTGCGGCTGGCCGCCGGGTTCGACCGCGACGGCCTGTTCACCGTGCGCCAGGATGATCCCTTGCCCATGACCGTGATCTGCTGCGTGCCGCGTGTGCAAGGCGGTGGGCAATGAGGCTGGTGCCCTTTTCAGCCGCGCACCTCGAACGCCTGGAATTGCGCCATGCGGATGGGCTGGGTGTGGCGAGCCTGGGCCATGGGCGCGACCTGGGGCGGCTGGTGGCGTTGTATGTCCAGAGCGGTCCGGCCTTCACGGCCCTGGTGCGGGGCTGCGTCGCGGCCTGTGGCGGGGTGGCCGTGCAGCCCGGGGCAACGGGCAACGCCTGGATGTTCACGAGCGCCCTGGCCGGGGAGCAGCCCGTGGCCCTGGCCCGGGCCGTACGCCGGGGATTGGAGAGCATCGAGGCCGAACAGGGGCTGACGCGCATCCAGACCACGGCCCACTGTCGTCTGGGGGTGCCGCCGCGCTGGTTCGAGTTTCTGGGGTTTGCCCGTGAGGGCCTGCTGCGCAGGCTCGTGGGCGAGGACGACTACTATCTCTATGCGAGGGTACGATAATGGGTGCGGATCCGATTTCATGGACCATCATGGGGCTGGGGCTGGCCAATCAGCTGGTGGGCGGGATGCAGAGCGCCGACGCCGCCAGGGATCAGCAACGCTCGGCCAACCGGCAGGCCGAGACCGCCCTGAAGCAGGGCGAGGATAACGCCAAACTCATCGCGGCCCAGACCCTGCGCGACAAGGAGCTGGCGCGCAGCGACGCCCGTCGGGATCTGGCCCGGGCCAACGTGGGGCTGGCCCAAGGCGGGGTCTCTTCGGCCACGGGCTCGGCCCTGGAAATCCTCTCGGGCGCGGCGGCAGACGCCCAACGCAACGTGGCCTGGCTGGACTACGACGGGCGCTTGAGGGCCGAACAGGCCCGTGCCCAGGGCCGTACCGGTGCCGTAAGCTACGGCAAGCAGGCCGCCAACGCGTCGGCTCGGCAACGCTCGGCCTACAGCAATTTGCTGATGGGCGGGACGGGCAGTCTGCTGTCCTTGGGGGCCAAGGCCTACGGCTGATGCGTGATGGGGGCAGGTGCGGCTTGACCTTGCGCCGCGCGCCCGGTACATCCGCAACCCCCTTGGCGCAACCATATGGGCTTGTGCTAGGATATCTTTTGTCAGGGCCGCTGGATCGCGGACCGATGACGCAACGTGCGGGCTGATCGCCCGGAGGGCCACATGAACCTGTTCATTTCGATCTTCATCAAGTTTTTCGTGTTGCTCACACCGTTCTTTGTGCTGACCATGTTCCTGGCCCTGACCAAGGGCATGGATCGTCCCGCACGGCGGGCCGTGGCCGTGCGCGTAACCCTGGCCGTGATTGTGGCCTGCCTGGTGCTGTTCTTTTTCGGCAACGCCCTGTTCGCGCTGTTGGGCATCACTGTGGACAGCTTCCGCATCGGGGCCGGAGCCCTGCTCTTCCTGTCCGCCGTGGCGCTGGTGCGCGGTTCGCCCGGGGCGGTTCCGTCCGAGGACGGCGGTGACGTCAGCGTGGTCCCGCTGGCCATTCCCATCACCGTGGGCCCTGCCAGTACCGGCGCGCTGCTGGTCCTGGGCGCGGGCCTGGACGCCTCGCAGAAGTTGGTGGGCTGTGCCGCCTTGGTATCGGCCATCCTCTGCGTGGGCGCGATCCTGTTCATGTCTCACCATGTGCAACGCCTGCTGGGCAAGATGGGCATCGAGATCCTGACCAAGCTCACGGGCCTGATCCTGGCGGCCCTGGCCGCCCAGATCGTGTTCACCGGCATTGTCAATTTCATGGGGGCTTAGCAGGCCGTTGAAAAATGGTAATCTGCTGCGTTAAGTGAATTGTTAGCGAGCCTTGGAGCTTACAAGATCTTACGCCTTAGGTGTGCTGCGAAAACTTCGAACTCTTGCGTATTGCAGATACAGCTCTGCTCTCTGTATCCGTAAGGCTCGAAGACGCGCCTAACGGCGAACAGGTCGGCGAGCTTGAAGTTTTCTTGCTCCTTGCATCTCGCCATTTTTGAACGGCCTGCGCAAGGGACTTTTTCAACAGTCAGTTAGGGGTAGTTTTTTCCCGTTTACGCGAACCATTTTTCACAACGGCAGCGATCAAAAACCCCGGTCCATTGGGCCGGGGTTTTTCAATGTGCGTTGGGGGATGCGCCTGGCAGTGCGATGCGGGGCAGCAGCGGCGGCGGGATGGGCGATTCCAGTGGGGCGCTGGCCAGAAATCCCAGCAGTCGTGCGCAGCAGGCCAGCAGTTCGGCCACGTCCACGCCCTGGCAGACTGGGGTGTAAGGGGCCAGCAGTTCCACGGCCCGGGGCAGCTTGCGCAGTGCCCCCAAGCGGTGGCCCCGGCCATCGTGATACAGGCCCACGGCGAGCATCAGGATGCCCTTGTACAGGTCGCGCTCCGGGGCATCCTTGGGATGGGATTTCCAGAGGTCTTCCAGGGTTTCGTGGCACTGGAACCACAGGCCCTGGTTCAGTTCGTCCAGGGCCTGGCGCAGCAGCGGGGGCGCTGGCCGGGAGCAGGGCTCAGGCATGGAGTTTTTTCAGCAGCCAGGCCATGTTCCGGCCCAGGGTCTGCATGGTTTGCACGCCTTCGGCATCGTTTTCCACATCGCCCTGGTTCAGGCCGAAGCCCACGTTCCAGTAACTGGAGCCCACCACCACCATCTGGCCGATGAGAAAGAAGGCGTTCAGGGCGTTGAAGACCTGCTGCGCGCCACCTCGGCGCACGGCCACCACCCCGGCCCCCACCTTGCGGGCCAGCATGTCGCCGTTGGCCTTGGAAACCATGCCCGCGCGGTCGATGAGGGCCTTCATCTCACTGGAGACGTTGGCGAAATAGGTGGGTGAGCCGAGGATGATGGCGTCGGCCTCGAGCATTTTTTCCACGCATTCGTTGAGGAAATCCAGATCCACGGTGCAACGCTTGTCCTGGTGGGTGAAGCACTTCAGGCAGGCCATGCAGCCCCGCATGTTTTTGCCCGCCAGGGATACGGACTCCGTCTCGATGCCCTGGGCCCGGAGTTCGGCCAGGACATGGTCGATCAGGTGCTGGGTGTTGCCATTTTTGCGGGCGCTGCCGTTGAATGCGACGACTTTCATGCTCAGGGCTCCGGAATGTTGCAGTTGGACAGATGGTCTGGGCCAGAAACGGGGTGCCGTTTCCGGGTGCAGGCGCAGGGCGTGGAGCCTCGGGCTTGTCCGTCGGGGCTTGGGACTCTGGCCTGAGCGGGATATAGAACAAAAGCCCGAGATTATCCATTGTCTCAAGGTGTTCTGTTTTAAGTCCCCGGGGCTTGCCTCGGGGGGTGAATCATCGCATCATGCAGACAGGACTGAAAATATCGATGCACCAGTGGAGGATGCCGGGATCATGAAAGAAAGGGAACCGGGGCGCGAGCCCATCATGGAACTGGCGGACGTGCGTCTGAACCTGACCGCCGGGGGTGTCAGCGTGGACGTGCTGCGTGGGGTGGACCTGACCGTGCTGGCGGGCGAGACCGTGAGCGTGGTCGGCCCCTCGGGTGCGGGCAAGACCACGCTGCTGATGGTGGCCGCGGGGTTGGAGCGCCCCTCCTCGGGACTGGTGTGCGTGGCCGGGCATCAGCTGTCCGCCCTGGACGAGGACGCCCTGGCGCGCTTTCGGCGTGATAACGTGGGCGTGGTCTTCCAGGCCTTCCATCTGGTGCCCACCATGACGGCCCTGGAGAATGTGGCCCTGCCCTTGGAATTCGCCGGGGTTCGCGACGCCCTGGATCGGTCCCGCGCGGGGCTGGCGGCCGTGGGCCTGGAGACCCGCGCCGGGCATTACCCCTCGCAACTTTCGGGCGGTGAGCAGCAACGCGTGGCCATTGCCCGGGCCTTTGCCCCGCAGCCCCGGCTGCTGCTGGCCGACGAGCCCACCGGCAACCTGGATGCGGAGACCGGGGCGCGGGTGGCGGACCTGCTGTTCGAGATGCGCGAGCGCCTGGGCACGACCCTGGTGCTGGTCTCCCATGACCGGAGTCTGGCCGCCCGTTGCTCGCGCTGCGTGAGCATGCGCGATGGTCGTCTGGATGGTGCCATCCAGGCGGCGGAGACCGGGGCATGACCACACCGGGTGCGCAAGGGGTGGGTCAACAACCCCAGGGAGCCGGGTCCCTGGGAGCGAGCAGGGGTTTTGGGGCCAGACTGGTGCTGGTCCTGCGGCTGGCGCGGCGCGAGTTGCGCGGCGGGGTGCGAGGTTTTGGGGTTTTTCTGACCTGCCTGGCCCTGGGCGTGGCCATGGTCACAGCCGTGGGCGTGTTCTCGGCGGCGGTGGATGACGGACTGGCCCGCGACGCACGCCGGTTGCTGGGCGGGGACGTGCAGTTCAGCCGGACCTATGTGCAACCCGGCCAGGACGCGCTGGCCCTGGCGTCTGGCCGGGGCGAAGTCTCGCACTCTGCCCGGATGCGGACCATGGTCCGGCCAGGGAACGGCGGGCCGCCCGTGCTCTCGTCCCTGAAGGCCGTGGATGGGGCCTATCCCCTGTATGGCGAGATGGAGCTGGAATCCGGGCGCGGTCTGCACGAGGCTCTGGCTTTGCAGGACGGTCTGCCCGGGGCCGTGGCCGAGCGCGAGTTGCTGCTGCGCCTGAACGTCCAGGTGGGCGACGTGCTGGCTGTGGGGCAGGGACAATTCGTGATCACGGACGTGATCCGCAAGGAGCCGGACCGTGTTTCCCAGTTCTTTGGCCTGGGCCCGAGGCTGATGATCTCGCTGGACGTATTGGCGGACACCGGATTGATCCGCCCCGGCGGGCTGGTGCGCTTCGAGACCAACGTGCGCCTGCCCGACGGGGCGGGCCTCACCCGGGCGGATGCCCTGGTGGAGGAGTTGCGCGAGGGTTTCCCGGATCAGGGACTGCGCATTCGGACCTACCGCAATGCGGGGGGCGGTCTGAGCCAGCTCTTGGACAACCTGGGGACGGACCTGACTCTGGTGGGGTTGGCCGCGCTGCTCATCGGCGGCATCGGCGTGGCCGGGGCCGTGCGCTCATTCCTGGCCGGTCGCGAGGCTTCGGTGGCGGTCATGAAATCCCTGGGCGCGAGCGGCAGGCTGGTGATCGGCATCTATCTCCTGCAGACCATGGGTCTGGCCCTGGTCGGGAGTCTGGGCGGAGCGGCGGCGGGTGTGCTGGTGGCGACGCTGGGGGCCGGTCCCCTGGCCGCGCGCATCGGCGTCTCCCTGGGGCAGGGGCTCTACTTGGAGCCCGTGCTGCTGGCCATGGTCTACGGGCTGCTCATCGCCTTGATATTTGCGGTCTGGCCCCTGTCCGCCGTGGGCCGGATTCGCCCGGCGCGTTTGTTCAGGGGCTATGCCGACCCGGGGGCGCGCCTCCCCGGCCTGTGGGCCGTGGCCGTGTGCCTGGGGGCCCTTGGGATCCTGCTGGGCCTCTTGATCCTGACCTCGCCCAGCCCCCGTCTGCCCCTGGGGTTCGTCGCGGCCAGCGCCGTCAGCTTGGGGCTGTTCTGGGCCTATGCCTGGGGCATTCGCCTGCTGGCGGCACGGCTGCCGCGCGTGGGGCCGCCGCATTTCAGACTGGCCCTGGCCGGCCTGCATCGCCCCGGCTCGTCCACGGGCAGTGTGCTCTTTTCCCTGGGCCTGGGCCTGACCGTGCTGGTGGTGGTCCTGCTGGCCGACGGCAACATCCAGGATCTGATCCGCCGCCAGACCCCGGCCACCGCACCCTCGTTCTTCTTTCTTGACGTGCCCAAGGAGCGCATGGTTGACTTGGAGCGTGTGGCCCTGGCCGTGCCCGGAGTGCAGCGCGTGGACAAGACGCCCTCCATTCGGGGGCGCATCCTGGAGATCAACGGCATCCCGGCCTACGAGGCCAAGGTGGGCAAGGGCTCATCCTGGGCCCTGCGTTCGGACCGGGCGCTGACCTTTGCGGGGCCCAGGCCGGATAAGCTGGAGCTGGTCAGCGGCGACTGGTGGCCAAAGGACTATACGGGCCCCCCGTTGATCTGCTTTGACAGCGGCATCGCCAGGGACTTCGGGGTGGGGGTGGGCGACACCCTGACCGTGAACGTGCTGGGCCGCCGCGTGATCGGGACCATCGCCGCCACCCGCGATATCGACTACACCACCGGCGGCATCAACCACGCCATCATCTTCTCGCCGGGGGTGCTGGAAGACGCGCCCTACACCTGGATCGCCACGGCCTATGCCGGGCGCGAGGCCGAGTCCATCCTGTTCCGCGCCATCACCGACAGCTTTCCCGAGGTGGTCGCCATCTCCATGCGCGAGGTGCTGGAGGAGATCGCGGACATCGTGGCGGACATCGGCTTGGCCGTGCGTTCCTGCGCGGCGGTGACGCTGTTGGCCGGGCTGCTGGTGCTGGCCGAGGCCCTGCGCGCCAACCTGCGCACCCGCCACCGCGATGCGGTGATCTTCAAGGTGCTGGGGGCCACGCGCCGGGACGTGATGCTGGCCCTGGTCCTGGAATTCGCCATGCTCGGCGCGGCGGCGGCCCTGCTGGCCGCGGCCCTGGGCACGGTGGGGGGCTGGCTGTTCGTGACACGGGTCCTGGACGGACGCTGGGTTTTTCTGCCGTGGACCCTGGCGGGCGTGGTCCTGGGTGGGGTCGGGGCCACGGTCACGCTGGGGGTGCTGGGAGTGAGAAGGGCGTTGTCGGGCAGTTCCTGGCCGGTGCTACGCAACGAATAGCTCAGGCCGTTGAAAAACGGCAATCTGCTTTGTTGTTTCAAAAAGCTCAAACTCTCACGTATTGACAGATACGTTACGAGCTTGAGCTTTTTTCACGCCGCGCATCTTACCCTTTTTGAACGGCCTGCAATGACGGCGCACTCTTTCGAATGTGATGAATGTTTCAGCGTGATGTAGGCTGAAATCGGAGTGTGGGTGTCGCTAGTCGAGTGGTGGAGAATTGAGCAATTCGGGAAAGGGCTTAGTTCCGGTAGGCCTGTTCCACCAACTCGCGCACCAGGGGGTACATGCGGCTGGCGATCTCGCGGGCGCCGCGCTCGTTGGGGTGGATGCCGTCCAGCTGGTTCAGCGCCGGGTCCATGACCACCCCCTCCAGCAGGAAGGGATAGAACAGGGTGCCGTGCTTGGCTGCCAGCCGGGGGTAGATTGCGTCAAAGGCCTGGGCGTAGTCCTCGCCGTAGTTGGCGATGGCGCGCATGCCCGCTAGCAGCACGGGGATGCCCTTGGTGTGGAACATGGTCAGCATGGCGTCCAAGTTGCGCTCCACGACCGCCGGGTCCTGGCCCATCAGGGCGTCGTTGGCTCCCAGCTCCAGGATGGCCGCGTCCACGGGCTGTTCCAGAGTCCAGGCCAGGCGGGCCAGTCCGCCCGTGGTGGTGTCCCCGGAAACCCCGGCATTGATGAGGCGCACGTTGTACTGGTTCGTCAGCAGCAGCTGTTCCAGGCGCGCGGTCAGGGATTGGTCTGTGGGCAGGCCATAGCCTGCGGTGAGGCTGTCTCCAAAGGCGAGGATCGTGATTTGGCGTGTCTGCTTCATGATCGCTTCATCGGCGGCCCGGGAGGGGGTCGGCTGCGTGCTGAGGAGGCAGAGGGCCACCGCCAGTAGGGTGGCAATCCGCGTGAGTGGGATCGTGTTCATCGCGTGTGTGGAGCGGGGATCGACGCGCACTTCCAGCGCTGTCCGTAGCGCGTGGGGTGGCGCTGCGGCCCGGCTGCTAGGTGATTTCCAGTAGTTCGATCTCGAAGGTCAGGTCCTTGCCCGCCAGGGGATGATTGCCGTCCAGGGTCACGTGGTCCGTGCCGACCTGGGTCACGGTCAGGCGGTACTGACCGCCGTCTTCGCCTTCGGCCTCCAGCACCATGCCGGGTGCGGGCTCGACCTCGCCGGGCAGTTCGCTCTTGGGAAGTTCGAACACCATTTCCTTTTCGTGCGGGCCATAGGCCTCGGCCACGGGGATGGTGAAGGTCTTCTTTTCTCCGGTACTCATCCCCTTCACGGCCTTGTCGAACCCGGGGATGACGTTGCCGGATCCCAGAACGAATTCAAAAGGCTCGTCGCGATTCAGGGACGAGTCGAAGACATGCCCGTCATCAAGGGTGCCGGTGTAGTGGATGCGAACGGTGTCGCCGTTTTTGGCTGGGGCCATGGTTTCTCCCCTTGTTTTTCGGGCTCGTTCGGCGCGCCCGCGGGCGGCCGGAGGATTCCCTTGAATGATAGTCCAATCTTTGTAGCCTACCCGGATTGAGCCGGGGGTGCAACCTGCCGGGAGAACAGGGCTAGTTCCCCTGGGGATACTGATTAATGGCAGTGCGGCTTCCACAGCGCTGGGACCGTTGCGGGGGAGGGGGGGCACAAGGATGGTCTTGATGCCGGACGGGGGCCTGAGGTATGCAAAGATAGTTTACATTGCAGGGCTTGCCACA
Organism: Pseudomonadota bacterium; assembly: GCA_018816865.1. GTDB lineage: Bacteria > Desulfobacterota > Desulfovibrionia > Desulfovibrionales > Desulfovibrionaceae > Desulfovibrio_Q. Next base: position 5,493 of record JAHIUW010000018.1, on the reverse strand, counting down.
TATGTTCTGCAACGCCAAAATGCGGAGGGGTGGCAGAGATCGGTTTATCGCGACGGTCTTGAAAACCGTTGATGGGCAACCATCCGGGGGTTCGAATCCCTCCCCCTCCGCCAGCGACACATCCAGCGCAATCCAGCGCTGTCCGAAAAGCCCCTGAAATAACGGGGCTTTTCTCGTTTTATAGTCCAGGGTTGTCCAGGGTGATCCGTTGACATCCGGGGCCTAATGTGAGTAACAATGTGAGTAGTTCAACCTGAGCAAGGAGAAGTTACTCACATGTCGCTGAACGTGAAGCTCATCAATGCGTCAAAGCCCAAAGACAAGCTCTATCGCCTCTCCGACGGGCGCGGGCTGTGCCTTGAAGTCCCAACGACCGGAAATAAGCGTTGGCGCTTTCGGTATCGCTTCGAAGGGAATGCAAAAATGCTCTCCCTCGGATTGTACCCGGACGTATCCCTCGCTGAGGCCCGAGACAAGTGTGAGGAGAAGCGCCGGGTTCTGGCTTCGGGAGTTGACCCCGGAGAAGTCCGTAAGCAGGAAAAGGCCCAGCTTGAGAACACATTCGAAGGGGTTGCCCGTGAATGGTATGAGAAGTTTTCGCAGGATTGGAGCGGAGGCCACGCCGAGACGGTCATAAGTCGTCTGAGCAAGGATGTGTTTCCTCAGATCGGGAATCGGCCCATCACTGAGCTAGGGCCAACAGACATGCTTAGGCTCGTTCAGCGCATTGAAAAGCGCGGGGCGGTGGAAGTCGCCCGGCGAGTTCGTCAAATCCTCTCTCAGGTCTTCCGGTATGCCATTGTCACTGAAAGGGCGGATAGGGACCCTGCGGCAGACATCCAGGGGGCTTTGCCGCCAGCTACCAAGGTGAAGCACCATGCATCCATTACCGAACCCAAGAAGATCGGCGGGTTGCTCCGCGCCATTGACGCCTATGATGGAACCATGATCGGTCGTTGTGCCCTGCGGCTTGCTCCGCTGGTCTTTCTGCGTCCCGGAGAGCTTCGCAAGGCAGAATGGGCAGAGTTGGACTTGGACGCCGCTGAGTGGCGCATTCCCGCTGAGAAGATGAAGATGCGCCAGCCCCACATCGTGCCGCTTTCCCGGCAGGCTCTGGAAGTGCTTCGTGACATTCGGGAAGTGACGGGGAACGGGCGCTATGTGTTCCCCTCTGTGCGAACCGATACCCGGCCCATGAGCGATAACACCGTCAATGCCGCCCTGCGGCGTCTTGGGTACAGCAAAGATGAAATGACTTGTCACGGGTTCCGGTCAATGGCTTCGACTGTTCTCAATGAACAGGGATGGAATAGAGATGTGATTGAAAGGCAGTTGGCGCACTCGCCGCGTGACAAGGTTCGGGCGACATACAATTTCGCTGAGTATTTGCCCAAGCGGAGAGAGATGATGCAGGCATGGGCGGATTATCTGGACGGGTTGAAAGCCGGGGCTACGGTTGTGTCGATAGGGGTGCAAAGAATGGGTTGAGTAGGTAGCCTATTTAGGTTCTAGGGGGGTACGGAACCCATTTTTTTGCGCAAAATCGGGTTAAAAAACAAGATGTTATGATTTCTCTAAGGCTCGGGCTTCCGGGCCTTTTTTATTTTGTAATTTGGATTGCGTGTCCATTGCAGGCGTGACTTCAAGTATGGATATTCTTGTTTATCCAATAATAGCGGGCAGAAGTGACGGACTTGGGTCCTGAATTTCCCCTTCAAGCGGTCGTTTTGGAGGGTGAAAAGCGAAAATTTGCGGTCAAAAACGGGTTGCAGACCTGGTCACGGACCCTCGTTTTTGAGCCGCTTTTTTAGGGTGTTTGCAAAATAAATCCGGCCTGATTGTGTGGCTTAAGAAAAACTGCAAAATCGGAAGATAAAACAGATGGTTACTGTCTTATTTATTGGTTCAGATATCGGGTAATTACCCCAGAAATAGGGGTTTTGAGTTGCGATAAAAACTACTTTTTTGCACTAACTACCAGAAATATTTGATTTTAATTCTTTACCCATCTGTCCGAGGAGGTATGATTGCGTCCAACTTGATCGGAAAGCCGACTGCTCAAACCGCAGTGGTTGTGAAGTGAAGAGGTGGACTAGATCATAAAATGAACGGGCCACGGGGCGAACCCACATGGCCCGGAGGAAGTGCAGGCGCGCTAACGCCTACGGCTCCCAGTGAACATCTGAAGCCTATAGCACCTCCGCCGGACCAGCAAGCTCCAAGCCCAAAACCTTTGGAGAGCTATCATGGTAAATGCTAATCTCGATTTCGGTTTCCTTCGCCTGCCTGATGTCCTGAAAATTGTCCCCGTCAGCAAGTCCACTTGGTGGGCTGGCGTGAAAGACGGCAAGTTCCCTCAGCCCGTCAAAATTGCCCCCAGATGTTCGGCCTGGCGCGTGAAAGACATTCGCGCCCTTGCTGAGGGGCTTTACCTTCAAGATGGGGATGAGACTGAGCAGGGAGCGTCCAGCAATGCCGCTGCCTAATCATGATGCGCTGAATGCCGTCATAGAGTCGGCCTCGCGTGACCTTATTGGATGGGGGTTGCTTGCTGAAAAGCAAGACTGGCGCTCCCTCGCTGTTAAACCTCATTTGATTAGCGAACGCCTTCGCCCCATCGTTGAGAAGTGTATTTTTCCGGCAAGTCAGAATGGAGCCAGTGCGCAAGAGTACATGGCAGGGCTAGAGACTTCGCTTGGCTTGACCGCAACGGAGTGCATGAAGGGCATTCTTAAGACGAGCAGGCACGCTGGGGAGGTCATTTATCGGCGGCTCCAACTGGCTCACCTTGAGAAGGATTTTTTACATGCCCAGGGTAGCGCAAGCTGTGAGGCGATGAGAAAGGCCCTAAATGCGATTCATGCGTTCAAGAAACAGGGTGTTGAGGGGGGTGGGGGTAAGCTCGTCTGTCTCAGCGCTGAAGAGATTCTAAAAATGGATTGCCCTAAGCGCGGCTATTTTCTGGATCCGGCGATACCTGCCCAAGGGCTTTCAATGCTCTATGCCCCGAGGGGGATGGGCAAGACCTTTGCCTGCTTGTCCATAGCTCATGCCGTCGCCACTGGAGGCAGTGTCTGGGGGTTCCAGGCTCCTATGCCTCGCCGTGTCCTGTATGTAGACGGAGAGATGCCCCTAGCGGCGATGAAAGAGCGCTTGGCGGGTATTATGTCGGGAGCGGGGTATAACATTCCTCCTGAAGGGTCTCTTAGGTTTGTCACGCCAGATGCGCAAAGCAGTCCGATGCCAAACCTTGCCAGCGAGGAAGGGCAAGCCGCCCTGGATGAACTGGTGGAACAATCCGACCTCATCATTCTGGATAACCTTGCGACTCTTGCCAGGAAGGGCCGCGAGAATGACGCGGAAAGCTGGCTCCCTGTTCAGCGTTGGATTCTAGACTTGAGGCGGCGTGGGAAGTCCGTGCTGCTGGTCCACCATGCGGGCAAAGGGGGCGGGCAACGGGGCACAAGCGCCAAAGAGGATATCCTAGACGTTGTGCTCGCGTTGAGACGCCCAATGGACTTTGACCCTGAGCAGGGCGCTAGGTTCGAGATTCACTTTGAGAAGGCCCGAGGCGAGTGCGGAGAGGCCGTTAGGCCGCTAGTCACAGTTCTAAGGAGCACTGACGAGGGAGCTCTATTCTGGGAAACAGTTGAACTCAAGGCCGCTGAGCAAGACAAGATTAAAGCCATGAGTGAGTCAGGCATGAGCGTGCGGGACATTGCCAGTGAGTTGAATATGTCTCCCAGTACTGTCCATAGGAGGCTGAAAGCGGCCTAAAAAGGCGAGTTTGAGCCATTTCGGGGAACTGTCCCACTGTCCCAATCCATAGGGTTTGGGACAGTGGGACAGACCTTTTCGAAATATACTCACACGTGGCGGTGTTTGACTGGAAAGGAAACTGGGGGGTATATGGTGTGCCAATATTGATGATGCTTAGAGGTGTGCCATGTACATAGAATTAAATAGGACTTTCCATCAAATTTCTAATGAAAAAGAAATTTCTGAGGAAGAAATACATATTCGGGCAATGCTGGGCGGTAAGGCCGACTCATGGGCCGACGTCCTTTCGCATAGTCGGGTTGTCCTGCTTGCTGAGGCGGGTACAGGGAAAACGAAGGAGCTCAAAGCTAAAACAAAAGAGCTTCAGGAGAAGGGGAAAAACGCTTTTTACCTCCCAATCGAAGATTTGGCCGGAGATGAACTTCGCTATATTTTATCCTCCGAAGATTTAACTAAATTTGAGATATGGGCTAGCTCAGAGGAGCCCGCATGGTTTTTTCTTGATTCTGTTGATGAGGCAAAATTGTCTAACCCAACTTTTTTTAGAAGAGCTTTGAATCGTCTTGCACACCATCTTAATGGTTCATTATCAAACGCTAATGTTGTTATTGCATCGAGAGTGAGCGACTGGCAGGCGACAGCCGATCTTCAAACTGTGGAAGAAATATTGCCACTCTCCATTCGACCTGACCATCCTTCCACTTCTCAATCTAAAAAGACAGAACAGGACAGTGTAGATGAGGTGTCAATAGATACAGCACCTATTCTCTATACGCTCGACCCTTTATCAACTGAAATGATGCGCATATTTGCGTCTGGCAGAGGCATTAATGATGTTTCATCATTCATGGACGCCATCGAACGTGCTGATGCAGAGATATTCGCAGCTAGACCTCAAGACCTGCTGGACCTAATTGCTTATTGGCTTGAGTACGGTAAAATTGATTCGTTCTCGGTCATGATGGAGTTTAGTATCAAAAAAAAGCTCCGCGAAGTGAACTCGGAAAGAGATCAAAGAAGACCTCTGAGTAGTGAGCTGGCACTTATGGGTGCAACTCGATTAGCAGCTGCATTGACTATGTGTAGAAAAAGTAGCGTCATCATTCCTGATAATCCGATTGCGCCGGACCGTCTTTCTCAGTCTATAGAAGCTGCTGAAGTGCTATCTGACTGGACAGCTACACAGATCAATGCCTTGCTCAATAGAGCCATATTCGATGAGGCTACATACGGTAGAGTTCGTTTTCATCATCGGTCAGTAAGGGAATACCTTGGAGCAAAGTGGTTTTACCAACTGATTGCACAAGGAAAGAATCGCCGGGCAATTGAACGGCTATTCTTTGCTGATAAGTATGGCGTTTCAGTTGTCAGGCCATCAATGGAGGCTGTCGCTGCCTGGTTATCTTTATGGGATGAGCGTTTTCGACAGCGCTTGTTTGTCATGGCCCCTGATGTGCTCTTGGAGTATGGCGATCCTTCGCAGCTTCCTCTTGAGTTTCGTAGCCAGCTGGTAAAGCAGTTTGCCAAGTGTAATGAGGATAGAAATAATTCGGGGTGTTCCTTTGATATTCCTGGTTCTTCGTCGTTTGACGTGGAAATCATGAAGCCACCACGACCTGAATCGGGGCCGCAATCAGGTAGACCATGGTGATAAAATTCTCCACGTTCCGGTATCCCCTGGCTCTGGCCCTCGCTGCCTGGAACAGGCCATTG
>JAHIUW010000017.1 GCA_018816865.1 Pseudomonadota bacterium | reverse complement strand
TTTCAGCTGGGGCCTGGTTGGGGTTGGATGGGGCGAGGGAACCTGGAAAGGCCCCTATGATCCGGAGACCGGCTTGGTCTCCCTGCCAGACGACGCCTACCGGACTCTGCTCCGGGCCAAGGTGGCCGCCAATGCCTGGGATGGCACCATCCCCGGAGCCTATGAAATCTGGGAGACGGTATTCGCGGGGACGGGCTCCATCGTGGTCATCCAGGACAATCAGGACATGAGCATTATTGTCGGTCTGGCCGGGGTGCGCGGGGACTCCGTGACCATCGCGCTGTTTACTGGCGGGTATATCCCGCTCAAGCCGGAAGGCGTGCGCGTGCAATGGTATGCGGTGACGCCGCAAGGCGGACCGCTTTTCGCCTGGGGTTGCGACTCCGAGGCGCTTGGAGGCTGGGATGAAGCGTCCTGGCCAGAACTTGTAAGCCCATAGGAGGGTTCCATGGCCACCAACGAGATACTCCCGTTCGGCACCGGAGGCACCGTCGAAGACGGTGACGTGATGGCGCTGACCGAATACCTGGCCGCAGCCGATCGCGTGAAAGGCAACCAGCCCGGCATCGCCAATCGGGCGCTGGTGAATATGGCTTTGCGCCAGACGGGCCATATATCTGCTGGCGTCGCGCGGTTCATCGCCAACCGTTATGCAGCGGGAGTTGTCGACGACGGCGACCTGGCCAAGGTGGAGGCCGGGCTGCTGGCCGCGATCAATGCCATCATCGGTGCGACTGTTGATCTCGCCCACTTTGAGGACACCGACAACCCCCACGAAGTGACCGCCGAACAGGTGGGCGCGGCGGCGGCGGACCATACGCATGATGATGCTGCCCCCACCGGAACAATCCGGGCCATCGACTCCGAGACCGTGCCGAGCGGCTACCATGAGCTGGACGGGTCGATGATCACTGTCGCCGAGGACGCTGCCCTGGTCGCCGTTGTGGGCACCAAGCACGTGCCCAATTGGTCGGCAGGGGAGACGGTCGCGTCCGGCGTCCTGCGCAGGGGCCTGTCCGACGGCTCGGTCTATATCTCCACGTCCTCCGGCACCACGTCCGGCACCGATATCGGAGACGACACCGGCGTGACCTGGACGGCGAGCACGTCGGTCTATCTGGGCGACTGGCGGGGGCGATTCGCCCGTGGTTGGGACCACGGTTTAGGCCTGGATTCGGGGCGCCAGATGGGCAGCACCCAGGCCGATGCATTCCAGGGGCATGGGCATAATCTACGGACTGATTCAACGTCGTATGCGTGTGGACATGCATTGAGTAGGGCAGCTGGCGCGTCGAGTGCATATGCGGCGGGCGGTGACGGTCTGCGAGCACGTGAGGCAATCGAACACGCTCACGGCTCTCCTCGTGAGGCTGACGAAACTCGCCCAGTCAACATCGCTACCATGTGGATCATTAAACGCTAATTAGCGGAGACAACTATGAATATTTATAGCTACAACCCCCACACCCGCGAATACGTCGGCCAGACCACGGCCCGCACCCATGCCGACTCCGGGCGTGTCATGCTGCCTGCCGGAACGACCGAAACCGCCCCACCGGCGGATATCCCCACCGGGCAGGTCGCCCGCTGGACGGGTGCGGCCTGGGAACTGGTGGAGGACCACCGAGGCGAGATCCATTACAGCATCGAGACCGGCCAGGCAGTGACCATCACCGAGCTGGGGCCGATCCCGGACGGGCTGACCGACATCGCGCCCGGTGAGTTCGAGACTTGGGACGCGGACGCCGGGGCATGGGTGTTTGATCTGGTAGCTGCCAAGAACGCCAAACGACAACTCATCCAGGCCGAGAAAAACAGGGTGAGAGACGGTGGCTTTGAAGTTGATGGAGTATTGTTCGACTCCGACATCTCGGCCCGAGTGAGCTACTCCGAAATCAAGGCAAAATTAGCTGTGCAGCCGGGATACGTCGTCCAAAACTGGAAGGCCAGCACTGGGATATGGGTGGTGATGGATGCCGCCCTGTATGCCCAGGTGGAGGCCGCAGGCGAGGCCCACCAGCTGGCCGTCTTCAACTGGCAGAAAGCGCGAGACGCCGAGGTGGCCGCAGCTGGGGATGCCGCCGCCCTGGAGGCCGTGAGCACAATCTACAGCTAACAACAGGCGGGCCAGGTGCAACCCGGCCCGCCACGCTTTTTGACAATCTAATAGGAATGGAAGTTCCGGCCCCTGGGTGGGGTCGACGGAGGAACAGGCGGGGGCGTTACGAGCGCCCCCACTGGACCGGTGCGCTAACACCGGACCACCGGCCAAGGCCAGCTGCTCCATTGTCCTGTACAGGATGACGGACTGATAGCAGGCGCACGGCCAAAGATCAAAAGGATCATAAAGGGTTGCCCATGAATTCCCCAATTCCATGGCTAGGCGGGAAGTCCCGCTTGGCCGATCAGATCATCAAAATATTGCCCACGCACGACCACTATGCCGAGGCCTTCACTGGCGCAGGCTGGATATACTTTCGCAAGCCGTTGGCTAAAAGCGAAAGCCTGAACGACATCAACGGCGATCTCATCGCTTTTTACAGGGTGCTTCAATCTCACTTGGAAGAATTCTGCAAGCAGTTCAAGTGGCTCCTGGCCAGTCGGGAGATGTTCACCGACTTTCGGCGGCAGCAGACAGCCGGAGGGCTTACCGACATACAGAGGGCCGCCAGATTCTACTACCTTCAGCGCTTGGCGTTCGGAGGGAGGCAAGGCGGTGTTTTCGGGGTGGACAAGACCTCCCAGCCACGCATCAATCTGGTGCGGATGGAGGAGGAGCTGTCCCAGGTCCATCTGCGGCTGACCCACACGATCATCGAGAACCTTCCCTGGCAGGACTACGTGGCCCGTTATGATGGACCATCCACGTTTTTCTATCTCGACCCGCCGTACTATGGCTGCGAGAAGGACTATGGCAGGGACATCTTCTCCAGGGATGACTTCGCACACTTGGCCGAAGTGCTTGGTCAGATCAAAGGCAAGTTCTTGCTCTCCATCAACGACGTTCCCGAGATCCGGGAGGCCTTCAAGGCCTTTGGCGTTCGGGAGGTCGAGACGACGTACTCCGTGCAGCAAGAGGGGAGCCAGAAGGTCCAGGAGCTGCTGTTTATGAACTACACCCCCGACCGGGGGCTGCTGAAATACTTGTGAGGGATAGGTCTTTCACATACAGAAACAAGATTACAGCATGTGAAAGGAATAAGCCGGGGTAATTATCGCGAATTCAGCCGCGAGTTTTCGCGACCGGCTTCATGAATCGAACCTGAGCGGCCCACCCGGCCCTGTTCCCCGCCCGCAGGGGGGGGGCGGGGCGGGCGGGTCCGTTTCCGGCCCAGCGTGCCGGGGGAATATCCATGGAAATCAAAATTTCAGGCCTGTCCAAGCACTATGTGTCCGGGGGCAAGACCATTAAGGCCCTGGACGAGGTGGACCTGATCATCCCGGCCCAGGGAATTTTCACCCTGCTCGGCCCCAGCGGCTGCGGCAAGACCACGCTGCTGCGCTCCATCGTGGGCCTGGAGCATCCGGACCGGGGCGAGATCGCCATCGGCGGCGAGGTGGTCTGGTCCCAGGACAAGGGTATCTACGTGCCCACCGAGCGCCGTGGTCTGGGCATGGTGTTCCAGACCTACGCCATCTGGCCGCACATGACCGTGTTCGACAACGTGGCCTACCCCCTGGTCACCCGCAAGGTGCCCCGGGCCGAGGTGCGCGAGCGAGTGGCCCGCACCCTGCGATTCGTGCAGCTGGAAGGCTTCGAGAGCCGCCCCGCCACCCGGCTGTCCGGTGGCCAACAGCAGCGGGTGGCCCTGGCCCGCGCCCTGGTGGCCGAGCCCAAGGTCATTCTCTTTGACGAGCCCCTGTCCAACCTGGACGCCAAGCTGCGCGAGGAGACCCGCAAGGAGTTGCGCACCTTCCTCAGTGAGCTTTCCATCACCGCCGTCTACGTGACCCACGATCGCATCGAGGCCCTGGCCTTGTCCGATACCATTGCGGTCATGAACCAGGGCCGGATCATCGAGATCGGCTCGCCCGAGAAGATTTACTTCGATGCCGAGCACAGCTTCGTGGCCGACTTCATCGGCCGGGCCAACCTGCTGCCCGCCACCGTGGTTGCCCAGGAAGAGGGTCGTACCCTGGTGGATTCGCCCTTGGGCCGGGTGGCCTGCAAAGCCCGTCCGGCGCTCAAGCCTGGCGACGCGGTCACCCTCTGCTTTAGGCCCGAATTCATCCGCCTGGAGCCGGGCGAGCCCGGCCCGAGCCACAACAGTTTCCCCGGCCGGGTGGAGAGCCTGGTGTTCATCGGCGAGGCCTTCGAGGGCGAGGTCAAGGCCGGAGAGGCCCTGCTCTTCGTCAAGGCACCGCCGGACCTGAGCCTGCGTCAGGGCGACGCGGTGAGTGTGGTCCTGGACCCGAAACACTGCATGCTCCTGGCAGTGTAGGGGGGCGCCTGTCATGTCTTCTCAAAACCGCCCGATCCTTACCTGGAGTCTGATCACCGTGGTGGGCCTGCTCACGGTCTGCCCGGTGGTCATGTTGTTGTTCGGCAGCTTCTCCGAGGGCCTGGGGGCCTTTGGCACCTTTACCCTAGACAAGTATATCTCGGCCTACGGCGACCCGGACTTGCTCGAAATCGTGGGCAACACCCTGGTGTTCGTGCTGGGATCTTCCTTCCTGGCAACGTTCCTGGCCCTGTTTTTGGCCTACCTGAACACCCGTACCGACATCCCGTTCAAGGTTCTCTTCCGCATCATTTCCATCATCCCCATGATGGTGCCGCACATCCTGTTCTCGGTGAGCTGGGCGTTGTTGCTCAATCCTTCCAACGGCATTCTGAACCTCTTTTTCCGTCAGGTGCTAGGGTTCGAGCACTCGCCTTTCAACATTTACTCCCTGTGGGGCATGATCATGGTGGAGGGGCTGTTGGACCTGCCCATCGCCTACCTCATCCTGGCCCCGGCCCTGGCCTCTTTCGACGTGAGTCTGGAGGAGTCCTCCAAGGTCTGCGGGGCCAGCACCTGGCACACCCTGACCCGGGTGACACTGCCCGTGCTGCGGCCGGCCATCCTGGCCGCCTTCATCCTGTCCCTGGTGCGCAGCTTGGCGTCCTTCGCCGTACCTTCGGTGCTGGGTATGCCCGGCCGTATCTATGTGCTGGCCACCCACATCTACCGGTCCATCGCCACGGGGTTCGTGGCGGACTTCGGCGCGGCCGCGGCCATCGGCATGAGCGTGCTGGTCACCTCGGTGAGCCTGATCTATGTGTATCGCTATCTCACCGCCGAGAGCGGGAAGTTCGTGACTATTTCCAGCCGGGGTTGGAAGCCCTCGGTCGTCAGCCTGGGCCGGGCCCGCGGGCCGATGTTCGGCGTGGTCGGGTTGCTGTCTTTCATCCTCATCGTGCTGCCGGTGCTGGTGTTGATCTACACCTCGCTCACCCCGTACTCCATGGTGCCCAGCGCCCGGGCCTTCTCCATGATGGGCCTGAAGCACTGGCAAGAGGTGCTGCGCGATCCTATCTCACTGCTTTCCCTGAAGAACAGCCTGATGCTGGGAGTGGGCGGCGCGACCCTGGGCATGGCCCTGTCCGTGCTGGTGGCCTACGTGGTGGTCAAGGTGCGCAGCGCGGCCTCGGGCGCGCTGGAGACCCTGACCTTCCTGTCCTTTTCCTTCCCGGGCATCGTCATCGGCGTGGGCTTCATGTGGTTCTTCGTGCGCACCCCGCTGTACGCCACCATCTGGGCCCTGCTCATCGGCTACATTGCCACCTACCTGCCCTACGGGGTGCGGCCCCTGGCCAGCGCCTTCGTGCAGGTGCATGCCCACCTGGAGGAATCCTCCCTGGTGTGCGGCGCCGGGCCGGTGACGACCATGCGCCGCATTGTCATCCCGCTCCTGGTGCCGGGCATGGTCTCGGCCTGGATCCTCATGGCCACCATGTTCGTGCGCGAGCTGACCCTGTCGGTGGTGCTCTCCCGACCGGGCACCGAGGTTCTGGCCGTGCAGATCCTGCGCTTCGCCGAAGACGGCTTGTGGGGCAAGCTCTCGGCGCTGGGGCTGATCATGATCGCCATCTCCACCAGCTTGGTGATCCTGGCCACCCTGGTGGGGGCGAGGTTCAAGCCTGCGGAGGAGGGAGGCTAGGCCGGTGCGGCCGTGCTTCCTTAAGAATGATCTCTGGTGGATGGGCGATGGCAGGTGTCTGCGAATCAAGGGCAGGTCGACAAGATGGTTGGTTGTGACTGTTTAATGTCTGCAATAGCCTTAAATGGCTGCATATAATGGCAGCAATAGTCTGGTTGGTTTCCTGCTAAGGGACTAAAAAAGCCCTTGGGCGCAGGCTGTGCGGGTTCACGTGCCGCCTGGGCCAGCACAGTAAGAAACGGGGATTACGGAGAGAGCCTACCGGCTCGCCGTGATTCCCTTTTGTTGTTTGTGGGAGAGTTGTTCTTCTTTGCTGGCATGCGCCTGTTGCCATGGTAAATTGACAAGAACTTGTTAGGGGCTTTTTGGGGCCCGCGCCCTCTGGATGCACTCCAGGGTGTCCCGGAACTCGGCTTGGCGGTCAGGCGGCGCTAGGCGCAAGGCCTCAGCGGCCAGGCCCTCGGCCTGATCCAGGCGCTGGCGTCGGCTGTAGAGCAGCCAGGCCAGGTTGTTGCGCGGCTCAGGATCCAAGGGCAGGTCGAGCATGGCTTGGTTATAGGCCTTCTCGGCCTCTTCCATCTTGCCCATGCCGAACAGGACGTTGCCAGCGTAGAGGTGAGCCAGGGGTTCCTGGTCCATGGCCAATTCATATTCGTGCAGGGCCCCGGGCAGGTCGCCGCTGGACTCGTAGGCCAGCCCCAGCTTGAGGTGCTCGGCCGGGCTCAGGGGGTCCTGGTGCATGGTGATTCGGGGCAGGGCACACGCGGTCAGGCCCCAGGCCAGGCAAAGGGCCAGGCACAGGGCCGCTTGTCGGAGCAGGATGCGGTTCATGGGGTCTTGCCCTCCACCAGGAGCGTCCAGCTGTCGGCCCGCTCCCAGGTTCGTAAAAATTCGCCCCAGGGTAGGAGCGCATGCTCTCTGCGGCCGGTATTGACGATGGGCCCCTGCGGCGAATAGCCCACCACCACAAGAAAATGGTAGGTGCTCACCGGGCCCAGACCCAGGTCCAGCATGAGCACCAGGGGCTGGCCCGTGTCCACGCTGCGCACGAGGTCCTCGACGGTTCCCCGCCAAAAGCGGGAGGAAAGGCCTCTTCCTCGGGGATACAGGGCCAAGTCAAGGCTCACCGAGCCGCGCAGTTCGGGCCGAAACACCGCTTGGGCGATCTCATCGGGAGTGACCGGATCGCCCAGATAGTTGAGCACCCCGGCCAGGGAGGCCGGGCCGCACTGAAAAACCTCCTGGGCATGGAAGGGTACGTCCGGAATGGTCCTGCTGGTCACTGGCGGGGTGAAGCCCCGGGGCAGGCCCACGGCGCAGGAGGATAAAGCCAAAGACAAAAGAACGGCCAGGACTGCCCGCAGGCGGAAGTTCGGACAATCCTGGCGAAGAAGTGGGTTCATAGTTGTCTCGATCGGCTGTCGGGCTCTGTTTACGTCATCTTCATGATGACCAGGGTCAGAATCACGATGACCAAGATGGCGATGACCAAGCCTAAGGCTCCGCTGCCTGCGTCCAGGGACCCGAGCTGGGTGGCCAGGCTGTGCAATTCCCCATCCGAGAGCAGGCCAAGGCGGGCGTTGATCTCATCCTTGGAATAGCCCAGGGTGGCCAGCCGTTCCTTGACCATTTTGCTTTCCAGGGTGTTCTGCACGGAGGTCATGTCCTGGGCGCGCAATTCCACCGAACTGCTCTGGGATGAGGGAACGAAGCTGGCATCCACATTGGGGACAAAGGACATCATGCTCATGATCAGGACCAGGAACAAGGTGATGCGTTGTAAAAGATGGTTACCGATGAAGGTATTCATGTCTTCCTCCTAAAATTGGTAAAAGGATAGGGCCGGAAAATCCGGCAGTCTCCGCCACTCTGGAGAAGGCCTCGCAAAAATCCGGCCGCGCTGGCCTGGTCTGGACATTCGGAGCCGGAGTCCGGGCGAGGCCCAGGACTCAAGCTCCGTCCTCTAGAACCTTCCGGTCAGGAGCAGGACCACGAGGATGATCAAAATGAGCCCGCCGATGCCGCAGGGGCGATATCCCCACGACCGGCTATGCGGCCACACCGGGATGACCCCCACCAGAAATAGAATCAATAAGATGATGAGAATTGTTCCTAACATTTTCGTACTCCTTTGCCGTGATGTGCGTTGAACCTTGACTGGCTTGGGCCGAAGTCGGCTGGAGCCGTCGTGCTAGTTGGCTCCCGTGACGGTCATGTTGTTGACCACCTGCTTGACGCCGCGCACATCGTCCACCAGCTTGGTTGACAGTTCCTTCTCTGCACTGTTTTTGGCCGTGCCGCCCAACGTGACCACGCCGTCCTTGGTCGAGACCTTGGTGTTGAGGGCGCTGGTCGAGCGGTGGTACAGCAGAGTCGTTATGACCAGGGCTGTGACCGAAGCGTCGTCAATCGAATCGCCCAGGGCGCCCATTTTTTCGCGAAAGATGGTTTCACCGGACTTCACGGGGACGCCGGACACGGTCATCTCGTTCTTGACGTCTTTGACGCCCTCTACATCCCTGGCGTATTCGGTCACCAAGTCCATTTGCGCCGAGCTGCTGGCTTCGCCGCGCAGGGTGACGATTCCCTTGTTGGCCAGGACCTCGGTCTTGGACGCACTCACGCTTCGATGAAACAGGAGGGCTGTCTTGACCTTGGTGATGAGCCAGGCGTCCGAGTATGGCTCCGGGGACTTGCCTTTTATCTTCAGCCTGTTGTCAATACTCTTGACTCCCGGCAGACTGGCTACGGTCTCTTGGGCCAAGGTTCTCGATGCGTCGTCGGAAACAGTCCCGCTCAAGGTGACGTCGCCATCCCTGGACTGGATCTTGATGTCATCAGCAGTGAGGTATTTCTTGAACACGTAGGACTGCTTGGCCGCCGACTCGATGCGGTCATCCGTTTCGGATGCGTACAGTCGGCCGCCCAGCAGGACCAGGGATGCAACGGCTACGATCAGCGCCCAGCGAAAACATGTTTTTATCATGACATCAGACCTTCTTCTTTGATGTGACAGCGTGTTCCCCCTCCAGTTTCTCGAAGCAAACGCCCCGAGCTTTGGCCGAGAATTCATGGGGGTATTGGAAATAGTATCCGATGAACGTGTCGAAGGGACTCTTCTTGGCGAGAAAACACGGCAATAGACAGACTATTCCATGTTAACAACAATACACATTCTTGCCATCCGGAGGCAAGCGATAACTCGTGTTTGGGCAACGGCTCCATGCGCCCTCGGTCGAGAATACGAACTATTGGCCGGTATGCGCTGTGAAAGAGGTACGTGAGCCGAAAGGCCCCCCCCTTGCGGATCAATCTAACAGGGCACTCTACTTGTAGCCTTGGTGATGCAGGTCTTTGGTTCCTCGCCGGAACCCTTTAGGCAAAGCAATTTTTCGGGGGCTCTTTTGCGGGGGGGGGGATGAGCACTGTGTGGGGGACATCCGGGCGGCGATGAGGAGGTTTTGTATTTCTCCTTGGTGGTCAGGCTCATGCTGTTTCCGGTTGGAAACGGCATGAGCCTGGATTCGACGGCGTCCACAGTACACGTCCTCGAAGGGCCTATTGACTAGGATGAAGAGGAGGGTTCAGCCCCTGCAGGGATCGATTTCTCTCAAAGGGCTGAGCTGTCTTTCGATGCCCGCCTCCAGCGCTTCCAGAATCTATGTGATCGCTCAGCAAGAGCAGGCATGACATGCTTGCCCATCGTTCTTCTCGGTACCATCGAGCAGTTCGATCAGATTGTGCGTCGTAAGACGCACGATGTTGTGGCATTCGTCCATCTGCTCTTGTTCACCGAAGCGATCCCGCAGGGTCTGGCAATGGGTGGTGCCGTGGCGCTGGATGAAGGTCTTGCGCGCCGTCGCGGCAAGATCAGCGGCCTGATCCCAGTTTTGCCCGGGTTCCCGCCGACCGTGCAAATGCCCAATGGCGATGAGCGCTCCGCATAGGGCTCCACAGGTTTCCTGATGACACCTGCCGAACCCGCCGCCGAATGCGGTGGCGCAGGCCACGCTTTCCCCGGCGTCCTCTCCCAGCGATTCCAGTACCGCCTTGGCCACGGCCTCGACGCAGTGATAATCCTTCCCGAACAGTTCCCCGGCCCGTTTTGCAACTTCTTGAGGGGTGGTGCGATTCATCTTCATGGTGTGTCCTCCTTGGGTTGATGGAATCGTTTCAATCTATTATTTAAGTTAAAGATCGTATCAAGCGATTAATTCCGATGGACCCCATCGCCCCCGGCGATGGGGAAGCACCATTGGGACATTGAGGGAGGACGGCAATGGAACTGCGCCAGTTGAAGACCTTTCGGGCGGTGGCCGAGCGGGGCAGCTTTACCCGGGCGGCCGAGGATTTGTTTCTGGCCCAATCGTCGGTCTCGGCCCAGATCAGGACCCTTGAGGAGGACCTTGACGTTCGGCTGTTCGACCGGCTGGGGCGGCGGGTGGTGCTGACCGAGGCCGGGGAGAAACTGCTGCATTTTTCCCGGCGCATGGAGCGGATGGCCGAGGAGATGCGTTCCGAACTCGGGGGGGCAGGGCAGTTGGATGGATCGTTGACCATCCGTACGCCCGAGACCATCGGGGCCGAATATATGCCCGATGTCATCGAGCGTTTTCATCTGGCACATCCCCGGGCCCAACTGAATTTCATCAACTGCGACGACGCGCAGCTTCGTGAGGAACTGGGATCGGGGCGGATCGATCTGGCGTTTCTGCTCATCGACGGGGTGCACTACGCCAATGTTGCGGTGGACACGCTTGGGGTTGTGCCGCTGGTGCTCGTGTCGTCCCCGGATCATCCGTTGGCCGCAATGCCAACGGTGGCCTCGCAGGACATGCAAGGGCAGATGCTGCTGCACCTGCGGGTGGATTGAAGCTACAGGCGTCAGTTCGAGCGGTCGCTCGGCGAAGAAGGAGTTGCGACGAGGTCCTTGATTTTTTCCAGCAGCAGGAGCCAGCGGCGGTGCCTGTTGAAGGGGTTGGGCATCGCGCTCTGTCCGGAGCGTGTGGTGGCCGCGGACCTGAAGGCGGGGCGGCTGAAACGACTGGACTGGGCCCAGGCCCCCACGGAAACCATGGTCCTGATGATCACTCATGTGGAGAAATGGCGCTCCCCCCTGCTGGAGGATTTCATGATCATGGCCCGCGAGGGCATCTGCCTGGAATGAACGGGGGCGTTCGGCGTCAGCGCGCCGGAGGGAAGGAGATGAGGGGCGCTGGGAGTTTCAGGTTGCTCCTGCAGCGCCCTTTGTTCATTGGGCCAGCCGCCCTGGATGGCCTGTCCGAATCCTGCCCTTGTGTTTCAGTCCCGCAAGCAAAGACGTGCAAAGCCCTGGGGAAGTTTTTCCCTCAGGGCTTTGCACGTCTGAAATCTGCGGAACGGGATTCTCCAGCTGAGCGGAAAATACGGCCTGCTGGGGGGCTAGATCGTTTCCTGGTCTCCATAGACATTACAGATGCAACACAAAAACGTGCCAGGCTCGGTGTCGGACAGGTTGCGCATACCGTGGGGCTCCATGCTTTCGGAGTAGACCCAGTCGCCGGGACCGCAGATCTTGGCATCCACGGGCATATCCGTGTCCGGATCAAAAGACAGGCATTCGAATTGTCCGCTGACGATGCACAGGGTTTGCAGATAAAAGTGGTTGTGCACCGGGATAATGCCGCCGGGTTCCACGGTGAAATGCCGTAGCCCGTATTCGGGCTGTCCGCCCGCGTCGCGCCCGACCTTGGAAAGCCAGCGCACGGTCACGCCCTGCACCATGCGCATCTCTCCTTTGTAGGGAAACTTGTCGATGCGCAGGCCTTCGACGTCCATCACGTTTTTGGCGATCATGGTCCGCTCCTTTGAAAGGGTGGGTGATTTTACGATCCAGCGTAGAGCATCTTGCCGTTGTTGCAAAGCTTTTGGAATGGAAACAGGGTCGCAGCATGACTGCCGCGGCCCTGCCAGGATTGGGAGGAAGAGAGACTCAGCGCAGGCCGTAGGCTGGGCGCAACTGTTCCTCGCTGGGGATCTGGTAGTAGACTTCGCCTCGCGGCCCTTTCCACTGATTGTGGCCCACGCGGGTCAGCTGCACCGGTGTTTTGGAACCATTGGGGTTGCGGATGACCACGACCACGGTTTCCGGTTGTGTCTCTCTGGGTGATTTGTCCTCCGTCACCGGCGTGGGGGCAACCACGACCGGGACGGGTTGGACCACCACGGGATGCCGCCAGTGGGGGCGGGCGCACCCCGTGGTGAAGATCATGGCCGCTGGCAACAGGACCAGGGCGAGTCCAAGGAGTCGTTGTTTCATTGCGAGCCTCCCTGGCTACAGATCCTGGCCGGAGGCACCCAGGCCGTAGTAGGGTTGGAGCTGCGTCTGGTCGGGCAGCGTGGCGTAGATCTCGCCCTTGGGCCCCAGCCAGCCGTCGGGCACGCGTCTCAAGGTCACGGGGGTACGCGAGCCGTTGGGGTTTTCGATGATCACGGTGATTTGGTCCGGCAGGCCGGTGGCGGGGGCTGCCTGCATCTGCGGGGCCGGGGCGGGTTGCACCACGAGCGGCGATGGAACCACGACATAGCCCGGGGGCGAGGCCAGATAGTAGACCCCGCTGTGGACGTAATAGGTGGCGCCGGCCACGACCACCATGGAGTGTCCCGGCGGCAGGATGGGGATCATCGCGCCCATGGGGGCGGCCACCACTGCATAGCCGTGGGATCCTCTGTGATAGAAGATACCCCCACCATAGAAATAGCGCACTCCTCCAACCATGATCGTCAGGCAGTTGCCGGGCAGCGCGGCCCGGTATCCCGGCCCAGGGTGGTGCTCCATGTGTCCCGCTTTGCGAGGTCCGGGCTGGGCCAGGGCCTGTGCCGGGATCAGGACGCCACAGGCCAGCAACAGCGCCAGCGAGGCCAGGGCCCAGGAACAGGTTTGATTCAGTCTTCCGTTGCTCATGGCGAGTCTCCTTTGATAGGCGGCAAGGCCTGGTTTTCGCCTGCCTTATCAAGAACAACGGTGGTGTGCACCAAACCCTGCGCCCGGAGAAGGTAAAGAATCATGAAGCGGGAGGGGCTGCGGCGAATGACCGCAGTCCTGAATGATCGATCGGAAGGCTTGGCTTTTCAGGCCGCAAGGAAACCTGCCTTTAACAGCAAGCTCGTTGCGATTGTCGGGAGGCACTGCACCTGCTGGGCGGGATCAACTCATTTGGGCTTCAGGACGGCAATCATCCCGCTGACGTACAGATCGTCGGCGGTGAATGCCTGCAGCTCAGGGGCAAAGACCGTCGTCATCCATGCAAAGCGATAGTCCGTCACCCTTTTGTAGAAGCTCAACTCCCAGCGTTCGGTCCTGGACAGGAGTTCATCAAACTCCAGGGTTCGCTTGCGGTTCAAGCCTGGATAAGGATCTGCAGTTTTGTCGTAGCAGAAATACTCGGCGACGATGTCGTCCGCGAAGAGGTTCTGCACATAGGGGATGTTGATCTTGCGGTATTGGTGAGAACCCATGGGCGAGCGGTAGATGGGATTGAATTTGATGAACAGCGAGCCATTGTCGTCAATGATGGAACGGCATCTGTTTAAGATCAGGCCCGGGTCATCGAAATGCTCGAAGCTGTTGAACGAGGAGATGAGCTCAAAGGTCCGGCCTTGGAAATCATGGCGATGCAGATCGCCCAGGATGAATTGCATGTCCTCCTTGTCGCCGCAGCGTTCCTGCCACACTTTTTGGCATCCGGCGAACAGATCGATTCCAGCGCAACGAAGAGCGTTCCTGCTGTAGGCTTCACTGATGTTGTACCCCCGGCCACAGCCGATATCCAGATAGCGGCAGCCTTCGACCCGGGTCTGTGTCAGACGCTCGATCAGGTCGAGGTTCTCACCTGCCCTGGTCTGCAAGGCCTCATCCGAGATGATGGGGATGCTGCCCTGCACCTGGGCCGCATGCACAGGGGCGAAGATGTCGTTCAGTCTGGCGAGAAAGGCGATGTCCCTGCTCAGGGTGATGGCTGAATCACGCTCCACCATGGCCTGGCGGATCTGGGCAATCGTTTCGATGTTGGCGTTGAACTGATCCGGGAGCAATGAGCACAGTCTTTGCTGATGGCTGTCCTGTGCATGGTCCCGAGTGGCTTCTGCTGACATGATGTTATTCGGGCCGGGTTGGTTTCTTTATCAACACGTAGTCCTGCATGTTCTCGCTGTTGCTGTTGCGACCACACCAGCCGCCATAGAGAATCTCGGTGATGTCCAGGCCGCAGCCTGTGAACAATCGGCGTACAAAGCCCTCGTCATAGCCCACGCAGTCCAGGGGATCTTCGGGGTTTTCGGTGTGGAACAAGCCGAATTTATGGAAGGTCGGTCCTTGGCCCGTGCGTTTCTGTTGGGCGAGGGCGTCCTCGTTCAGCAGGAAGAAGGTGATCAGGGCCTGGCCCCCGGGGCGCAGGACACGGGAAATCTCGGAGGAATAGTTCAGGATCTGATCCGGGTACATGTGTGTGAACACGGACCGCAAGATGACCACGTCGAACAGCTCGTCCCTGAAGGGGAAGACGTATTCCGAGGCCTTGGTCTGCGAGAAGGGGTTGTAGGTGTCGTTGTGCACGTCGCTGATGCTGAAATGAAAATGCGGATAGTGTGGGGCGATGTGCTCATTGCACCATTCAATGCCGAAAGGGTAGGTGTCGAAACCATGATATTCGCCTGGCGGCTTCAGGTAGTCCGTCAGACCGACGGCCACCCGCCCGGCCCCGCAGCCCACGTCCAGGACCTTGTGCTGGGGCATGAGGCCGAACCTGTCCCTGAAGAAGCGGAAGATTTCTTCCCCAACGGCCAGATAGTCCCCGCCGCCGAACTGGATATTCAGGTCCTCGGGTGGGACCATGGTGCGTTTGTCGATGGGCATGCCTCTCCTCGCTTCACGGGGGGCAGAAATAACCGCCCTGGTGAGAAATAGCAACTTTCGTTCCGGTCAGGGCATGGCGGCTGCAGGAGGTCGGCGCCACTGCATCAGCATGGCGGCGGAATAGAAAAACGGGCCCCGGCATCTCTGCCGGGGCCCGTTGCTGTGTCAGTCGTAGGGGAAGGCTTTAGTCGTCCACGCGCACGAAGCGCACCATCCTGCGGCTGTCGCGGGCATCGGTCATGTCCACGAAGTGGGTGGAGCAGGAGATGCACGGGTCGTAGGCGCGCACCAGCATGCTGGTCTTTAGCTCGATGCTGGCCTCGTCCTCGTCCACCAGGGTCGGCACCAGGGCGTCGAGGTCCTTCTGAATATTGGCGTGGTTCTGGTTGGTGGGGATCACGCAGTCGGCATTCACGACCCGACCACGGTCGTCGTATTCGTACGCGTGGAACAGGATGCCGCGGGGCACTTCCACCGCGCCGACGCCCTTGCCTGCACGGGGGATGATGTGCGGCTCAGCCTCGATCTTGATGCCCGAAGCCAGCAGTTCATCGATGAGCCGGATGGAGTCCTCCACCGAGTGGGCGCATTCCACCAGCTGGGCCAGGTTGTTGTAGTACGGGTTGTGGCAGGGGGCCTTGAGGCCCAGCTTGCGGGCCAGGCCCTTGGCCAGGGGCGAAAGGCGCTTGTGGTTCAGGTTGAAGCGTGCCAGGGCCCCGACCATCAGCGATTCACCCTTGTTCTTGGTCCACTTGGCCGTGGACTGGGCCACCATGTATTCGTTGGTGATGTCCTTGTAGTAGATGCTGGGCCGGGTCTGGTCCATGGTGGAGCCCACCTCGCCCCAGTACATGGCGTATTCCACCGGGGAGACCAGGGCCACGTATTCAGTCTCGCGCGTGAAATTCGGCAGCTTGTGTGCCACAGAGGCGAACAGGTCCGAGGCCGCCTCCAGGGCTGGGATGGAGGCTTCGAGATTCTTTTTCATCTCGCGGAGCTCAATCTCGGTGGGCACCTTGGTGAACCCGCCGGGAATCAGACGTTGCGGATGGGTGGTCCGGCCGGTGGTGGCCCGGGAGAATTCATTGGCCATGCGATGCAGGCCGATCAGGTTCAGCAGTTCCTTCTTGTGAGTCTGGGCCAGGGGAATCACCGAGCCCACGCCCATCAGGTCCGGCAGGGCCAGATAGGCCACATGCAGCAGATGGCTTTGCAGGTTTTCGCCATGCAGGGCCAGCTTGCGCAGGCGCACGGTCTGGTCCGAGACCATGATGCCCATGGCGTCCTCGGTGGTCTGAATGGAGCACAGCTGATGACCGATGGAGCAGATGCCGCAGATGCGCGAGACGATCTGGTGGATCTGGTTGAAGCTCTTGCCCAGGATCATGGCCTCGAAGAAGCGCGGGGCCTCGGGGACCTCCCAGCGGCAGGCCTTGACCTTGTTCTTGGCATCGATCTCCACGATGATATTGCCGTGGCCTTCCACACGCGAGATGTGTCTGACCTCGACCTTCTTGCCCGTGGCCAGGACGACCGGCTCGGTCTTTTTGGCCGGGGCCTTGGCGGTGGCTTTCTTGGCGCTCATGTGTCGACTCCTCGAAATCCTAGAGGGGGGCGTTGGTGTAGCCCAGGTACATGCGCATCAGGTCCTGGACCTGGATGCGCGAAAAACCGGCTTGGTCTTCCATGACGTAACGGGCGGCGTCCAGGTTGGCGTCCGGCGCCAGGCCCCGGCAGCCCCAGCAATGGGCGCCTTCGGACACGCAGCAGGCGCCGCAGCCGCCGCGGGTGATGATGCCCAGGCAGAGTTTGCCCTGTTCATAGCGGCAGACGTTACCGGCGGCCTTGCATTCCACGCACACCGGATAATCGGGCAGCGTGGGGGGCTTGCCGAGCAGGAGTTCCTTGGTCACACGCAGGAATTCATCGCCGTTGATGGGGCAGCCGGGGATCTCGGCGTCCACATGCACCACGGCCTTGGCCGGGCGGGCGGCGTATGTGGGATAGGCCCGTGCCATGTCGCCATAGACCAGTTCGCGCACCTCCATCTCGTTCATGAAGTTCTTCATGCAGTTCACGCCGCCGATGGCCGCGCAAGCGCCCAGCGCGATGACCAGCTTGGCCTTGGAACGGATCTCCTTCAAGCGCACCTCATCCTCGGGGCGGGTGATGGAGCCTTCGATGAAGGCAATATCGTAGTCGTCGGAGGCCTCGGTCATGACTTCCCGGAAGTTGACCAGTTCCACATGCTCCAGCAGGTCGAGCAGCTTCTCTTCCAGGTTGGCCACCTGGAGTTGGTCGCCTTCGCAGCCTGCGAAATCGAAAAAGGCGATTTTTGGTTTGGGGGCCATTCTTCCTCCCATGCCCTACAGGGCTTCCTTGAGTAGATCGATGTCCGTGTAGCGGAACACTGGCCCTTCAATGCAGGCACTGATGCCATTGATCTGGCAGTGACCACATTTTCCCAGGCCGCATTTCATCTTGCGTTCCAGGGAGACGTAAATCCTGTCCGGCGAGATGCACTGGTCGCTGACGCAGCTGCCGATGACGAATTTGTACATCACGGGCGGTCCGACCATGGCCACGTGGGTGTTTTCCACATCCAGCTCCACCTTGGGCAACAGGGTGGTGATCACGCCCACGTTGCCCGACCAGGAACCGTTGGGGCAGTCCACTGTCTCCAGGACTTCCACGTCGTCGCGCTTGGCCAGATTTTCGATCTCCGTGACGAAGATGCGTTCCTCGGGCGAGCGGCAGCCGATCATGACGATGATCCGCCCGAACTCGTCGCGGTGGCGCAGCTGGTAGCGCAGCAAGCTGCGCAGGGGGATGTAGCCCAGGCCTCCGGCGATGAAGAGGGTGTCCTTGCCTACGAATTCTTGCACCGGGAAGGACGAGCCGAAGGGGCCGCGGATGCCCACTTTGTCGCCGGGTTCCAGGTTGTGCAGGGCGGTGGTCACGGCGCCGATGCGGCGCACGGCGATCTCAAACGAGTTGCTGCCGACCCTGGGGCGGGAGCTGATGGAGAACGGGGCCTCGCCCACGCCGTAGACCGAGACCTGGATGAACTGGCCGGGTTTGTGGGCCAGGGGGCGTCCGTTGTCCTGGCTGAATTCGAACAGGGTCACGTATTCAGACAGGGATTCTTTGCGCTTCAAGGTCGCGGCACGGGGGGCGTAGGGTGTGAATTCCTTCAGCGAGGTCATCGGGCGGCCTCCTCCGACAACTGGTTGTAAACGGCCAGAGGGTTGGCGATGCGCGCGGTGCAAGCCTTGATGCAGCGTCCGCAGCCCACGCAGCCCAACTCTCCGATGAGGTCATAGATGTACTTGCCCTTGCGGAAATAGCGGTGCCGATAGCGTTCGGCGGCGCGGGCGCGGAAGTTGTGGCCCCCCGCCACCAGGGCGAAGGAGGGCAGCATGCAGGCGTCCCATTCGCGCCAGCGGCGCCCCTTTTTCAGGGTCTCGTCCACTTCTTCCTTGATGTCGAAGCAGTAGCAGGTGGGGCAGACCAGGTTGCACGACCCGCAGGCCAGGCACATGGAGGAGCGTTCGCGCCAGATGGGGCTGTTCCAGGACTTGGCCAGGATCGCCGGGAGTTCCTCCCAGGGCACAGCCAGGCTGGACAGATCGCTGGACGAGCGGATCTTTTCGCGCTGGCGTCTGGCGGCATCGTGCTGCGGTACCGAGGCGCTGGGCAGTTCGCCCCCGGCCATGAGCAGGTCCTCACCGGTCTTGGAGCCGACTTCCACGAAGAAGGTCGCCGGGCCGATACGGGTCCAGAACAGGTCGTACCCGATGTCCGAACGCCCGGCGCCCATGCTGGGCCAGAAGGCATTCTCGGCAACACGCATGGGCTCCATGGCGAAGATCACCGTGTTCTCACGGCGTTTCAGGTAGTTGCGGTCCGGGCTTCCGGCTTCCATCAGCTGATCCATCTGGGCGATGGCGTTCAGGTCGTAGGGATGGACTCCGAAGAGCAGTTGCCGGGGGGCTTCGAACACGCCCTGGGCGGAATAGTCCGTGAGATCGAAGGTGACCAGGTCTTCTTTGGGAGGGAGCAGGTAGCGCTTGAGCGGGTTGACCGTGACATCATAGTCCCAGGCGATGACGGTGTCTTCGCTCAAGGGCTGGAAGTCATAGAGTCCGTTGCCGATGTTTACGGGAACATGGACCCCGTAGCGCCGTGCCCAGAGTTTGAGCAGTCCGGGGAGTTGCTCCTGGTAGACGATGAATGCAGCCATGTGTCCTCCACTGGATCCTTTGCGGCCCTGCCGGAAATTCCGGGCCTCACACCAAGGGTTGCGTGGGGGGGGGCTCAAAAGGAAAAAACGCTTGAAACATCAATAAGATGCTGTGGTTAAAGGCGCCTGGGAACAAGCGTCTGAGCACAGGGCCTATAATAGATGATTCCTTTTTGCAAGTAGGGGCGGAGTGGGGCAAGGCACGGTTCAGTAGGGTTTCGTGACGTTTTTGTAAGCTGTTGTGGGTTTGTTTTGCGTAATGGCACGTTGACGCGGGGGAATATTCATCAAATAGGAAAAATTATGATTATTCCTATGGGCGGGCGGTGCCGCCCAGGGCGCGGCGATTAGCCGTTGAACGCCCCGGAGCGGCGCAGGCGGTTCAGCTCGGCGCGCACGGCGGTGGTGCGTTGGCTGCTGCCGAGCTTGGATAACTCGGACGCCACGACCTGGCCGCTGGAGGAAAGCTTGAGCCGACGCATGAGTTTGCGGCGGATGGTCACGTTCTTACCCTGGAAAACCGCATTGGCGGGCACTTCCCAGGAGCAGATCAGGTGGTTGCGGTCTCTGCGCAGTTCGATGGTCATCTAGATTTCTCCTTGTCGTTTTTTCCCTGAGCGGCGTTGGATTGTAGGGTTTCATCGCCGCTGGGGTATGTTATGAAAAGCAATCCCCGTGCCAGAAATGATTTGAGGTTGTCGCTGGATGTGATGCTCGATTTGGACACTGTCATGCAGCCTCCTGATTAGTAATATATTTGAGGTAGTAGCCTATGCGCGGAGGTCCGGACGGTGCATTCCGCTCAACCAAGTGTTGATTTCACTGTGACACTGGGTGAAGGCCTGCACCACTCTGGGATCGTATCTCTGTCCGGAATATCGGACAATGTCCGCGGCGGCGGTCTTGAAGTCCATGGCGGGTTTGTAGGTCCGGGGCTGGAGCATGGCCGAGAGGCTGTCCGCCACGGCGATGATCCGTGCGCCTCTGGGAATGTCGCGTCCGCGAAGCCCACTGGGATAGCCCGTGCCGTCGTAGTTCTCATGGTGGTGCAGGATCACGTCCGCGATGCCTCCTGGCTGCCCCAGGACCTTGACCGGGCGCACGATCTGCTCTCCGATGACCGGATGGCGCTTGACCACCGCCCATTCCCTGGGGGTCAGGGGGCCCGGCTTGAAGAGGATGGTGTCGGGAATGCCGATCTTGCCGATGTCGTGCAGGTGTCCGGCGATGTGGATGGCCTCGGCCTCGCGCGGGCTGTAGCCCATGCGTAGGGCCAGAATCTGGCTGATCACGGCGACTTCTTCGGAGTGCTCGCAGGTGCAGGGGTCCTTGGCGTCCACGGCCATCCCCAGGGATTCGGCCAACTGGTGCAGGCTGATGGAGAGCGTGGAACATCCGATCTGCGAGGGGAGGGGGCAATGGGCAAGTGCCTGGGTGCTGCCAAAGGGTTTGAACATCATTCGTCCTTGTTCCGTCCGTTTTGCCGGACTGTTGCATGTGGTGTAGGCTGGGATTTAATGAAAATGATTTTCAAAGTCAATAGGCGGGATGGTCATCCGGGCGGAGCGGCCACTAAATGCTCCGCGGCGGGTCGTGGTACAAGGCATTTTGTTGATATTTCATTATAATGCTCAAGTATGATTCACTCTTTCTGTTTGACGTCTCTCTCTTGCGTGGTAAGTTTCTGGCAATGAACCGTGGGTACAATTTCGCTTGGGAGAGATGATGGGCAAGCATCTGTTGGTGACGGTGAGCGAGGATGGCAGTGCCTTGAAAGGCATTCAGTTCATCCAGGGATTTTTCGAGCACCGCGAGGCGTTGCATCTGACCCTGTTCTACACGGCCCCCAAGCCTCGCATGGTATGGATCGACGGAGAGTTTTTCGAAGCCATGAGCGAGTTCGATCATACGGTTCACCAGGTCCGGAAGGTGGGCCGCAAGTCGTTGGACGCTGCTCTGGCGCTCCTGGCCGAGTGTGGATTCTCGGATGGGCAGGTGAATTCCAGGCTGCGGTTGCGGGAGGTGTCCACGGCCAAGGACATCTTGGGCGAAGGGGAAAAAAAGCAGTACGACGCCATCGTCCTGGGACGCAGGGGGGCGCACCGTCTTCAGGAACTGGTGGAAGCCAGTGTGACCGAACAACTGCTGGACAGGCAACTGACCGTCCCCCTGTGGATCTGCCGTGAGCCCGCGCCTGGCCGTCGCAACGTGCTGCTCTGCCTGGATGGTTCAGAGGCCTCATTGCGCATGGTCGACCATGTGGGCTGCATGCTGGCCGATGAGCCGGTGCATGGTCTGAGCCTGCTGCACGTGTCCGGAAACGGTCTGTTTACTGCCGCCTCCACAGCGTCCATCTATGCCCAGGCCAGGGAAATCCTTGTGCAGAACGGGGTGGACGAGTCCAGGATCAACGAAGTCCATGTCGAGCCGGCTTCAGTTTCCGGGGCCATCATTGCCGAGGTCCGGGCCGGGAACTATGCTGTGGTGGCTACAGGGAGCGCGGGGCGGGGGCCGCTGGGCCGGGCCTTTCTGGGCTCGGTGGTGCGCGACCTTATGGCCCGTCTCACAGGCGCGGTGCTCTGGGTCAGTGCCTGACGGACGCCTCCGGGGCATGGACAAACAGGGCCTGGGCCCGCATACTCCCTGGAATGCAATGCCTCAGCCAAGGAGCATTGCCAAAGGAGCGTCACCAGATGGCATCAGTCTATTTCATCGGGGCCGGACCCGGGGACCCCGAACTGATCACGGTCAAGGGCCGCAGGCTCATCGGCGAGGCCGACCTCGTGCTGTATGCGGGCTCCTTGGTGCCGCCCGAGGTGGTGGCCTGCGCCCGGGCAGATGCACGGGTGGAGGATTCGTCGTCCATGACCCTGGAACAGACCCATGACCTGCTGGCCGAGACCGCCCGCGGGGGTGGCACGGCGGCCCGGGTGCATACCGGGGACCCCTCCCTCTACGGTGCCGTGCAGGAACAGGCGAGGCTCCTGAGTCGGGACGGAATCTCCTGGGAGATCGTGCCCGGAGTGACGGCCGCCTTTGCTGCCGCGGCCATGGCCGGAGAGTCGTTCACCGTGCCGGAACGGGTTCAGTCCTTGGTGCTGACACGGGCCGCGGGCCGCACCGTAGTGCCTGATGGCGAGGAACTGGCTGCCTTCGCGGCTCATGGCTGCTCCATCGCCATCTATCTGTCCACATCCCTGGCGCGGTCCGTCCAGGACCAGTTGCTGGGAGGAGGCCTACCCGAGGAGACTCCCGTGGTGGTCGTGCATCGTGCCGGCTGGCCCGATGGCGAGGTGCTGCGAACCTCAGTGGGAGCCCTGGCCCGGGACGTGGAACACAGGCAGTGGACCCGTCAGGCCGTGTTCCTGGTGCTTCCCGGGAATCGCGAGGCAGGGGCCCCTGCCTCAAAACTGTATGATGCAACCTTTGCCCATGGTTGGCGCGATAGCGAAGGCTGACATCTGGATTTCGGGCCTCCTCTGGACCCATTCCTCTCTAGTCTGATTTTTCGGACATAATCCTTTGCAAATTGTCGTTCGATCCTTATTCTGGGGGTACGGAACCTGCTTCCTGCGGGAATCCTGTGTCCAAGGGGTGCTGGAACGTTTTTTGTACGAGGGGTGCATCTAGGTCCTTGCCTCGGGGGCTGGGCCGCCGGAGAGGTTGAACCACCCATGATGAAGCACATGAAGAAACTGTTGTCCGCGTGTCTGGCCGTCGCAACGCTGTTGGCGTTGGTGCAGGCTGGCTGGGCCGCCGGTGGGGCCCAGGCCCCGGAGCAGGGAAAGGTTCCGTCGTCCCAGGCTCGGGCGAACATCCTGATTCTGAATTCCTACCATTACGGCTACCCCTGGTCCGACGAGATCGTGCAAGGGGTGCGCGAGGCGTTCAAGACCTCGCCGGGCATCGAGCTTCAGGTCGAGTACATGGACTTCAAGCGCTACGAACTGGCGCATCTGGCCCCGCTGCTGGTGGACCTTTATGCCCGCAAGTTCAGCGACAAGAGATTCGATCTGATCATGGTCTCGGACAACAACGCCTTCTCATTCATCAGGCAGTACGGGGACGCGCTGTTCCCAGGGCTGCCGGTGATCTTTTGCGGCGTGAACGACTTGGACCCCTCGGTCATCAAAGGTCTGAACATGACGGGCATCGTCGAGAACTTCGATGTGGCGGAGACCTTGGCTTTGGCCCTGAACCAGCATCCGGAGAAAAGGAAGCTGGTGGTCATCGGCGATCTCTCCAATACCGGTGTGGCGATCATGAACCAGGTCAAGCAGGCCGAGCCCAGGTTCGCCAATCAGCTCCGTTTCTCCTACTGGACCAAGTATGACCTGGACGAGATTATGACCCGGGCCGCGCAGGCCGGCGACGACACTTTTTTCTACTTCATCCCCTTCTACACCGAGATCAACGGTCGTTTCTATTCCGCACAACAGCTCCTGGAGCTTGTCTACCAGAGCACGGATGCCCCCCTGTATTCCAGTTGGGAGTTCCTGCTGGGGCATGGCATCGTGGGCGGCAAGCTGTTGTCGGGCATCGATCACGGGCGCCGCGCGGCGCAGATGGCCATGCGCATTCTCTCCGGGGAAAAGACCCAAGATATTCCCGTGGTGACCGAGGCCGAAACGCACTACCGCTTTGACTATGAGGTGCTGGTTTCACACGGCATCCCCGTGGAGCTGCTGCCCGAGGGCAGCACCCTGATCAATGAGCCCAAGGCCTTCTATGAATTGGACAAACAGGTCTTTTGGACGATCATGGTCAGTTTCGTGCTGCTTCTGGTGACCACGGTCTTTCTGTATCGTAACATCGTCCGTCGCCGGACCGTGGAGCAGCGCATGCAGGATCAGTTGTCTTTCCAGGAGATCCTGATGGATACCATCCCGCATCTGGTGTGCTGGAAGGACAGGGATCTGAACTACCTGGGGGCCAACCGCTATTTTATGGAATTTTTCGGGGTGGCCGATCCTGGAGGCAGGAGCATGGCGGGGCGTTCGGTGTCAGCCATGCACCGTGACTACACCGACTGGGCCAATCGCCTGGATCGGCAGGTGGTGCTTTCCGAGCAGCCCCTTTCGGGGATCAAGCGGAGCGTGCCCAACGCCGCGGGCGAATCCCGGCAGCTGGAGATCAAGAAGGTCCCCCTGCGCGACAAGAGTGGCCGGGTGGTGGGTTCGCTGACCACCGCTGAAGACGTGACCCGTGCTGCCAATCTGGAAAAGCAGTTGCTCCAGTCCCAGAAGATGGAGGCCATCGGCACCCTTGCAGGTGGAATCGCCCATGATTTCAATAATATTCTGACCTCGATCATCAACTCCACCGAACTGGCGCTGATGGATGTGGACTCCCAGTCTCCCGCTGGACATGATCTGGAGCGGTCCTTGAAGGCCGCCCAGCGCGGCAGCGCCCTGGTCAAGCAGATCCTGGCCTTTTCCCGGCCGTCCAAGGAAGGCTTTGCCTCCATCCGGATTCAGGGCGTCGTGAGTGAGGCCATGGGGTTGCTGCGGGCCTCGCTGCCCCGCAACATCCAGGTGGCGACCCAGGTGGCCGAGGATCTGCCCCTGTGTGTGGCTGACCCCAACCAGATCAACCAGATCGTGATGAACCTCTGCACCAATGCCTTCCAGGCCATGCGCGAGACAGGCGGTCGCCTGACCGTGTCCCTGGGGGAGGTTGAGCTGAAGGACGAGGACGCGGATATCCGCAATATCGAACCGGGGCGGTACGTCAAGCTGACCGTGGCCGACACCGGCCCGGGGATCTCCCCGGAGGTGGTGGACAAGATCTTTGATCCGTTCTTCACCACCAAGGGCAAGGCCGAAGGCACGGGGCTGGGTTTGACCGTTGTTTTGGGCATTGTGCATGGTCACCGCGGGACCATCGAGGTCCAGAGTTCTGCGGGCAGCACCGCCTTCACGGCGCTGTTTCCCGAGGCCGTGGGTGAAGAATCCCAGCCCGTCCAGGCCATTGCACAGGACTTCACGCCTGGTTCGGGGCACCTGCTGTTTGTGGAGGATGACGAGGATCAGTACCAGGCCATCCCCAGGGTCCTGGAGACCCTGGGGTATACCGTGACCCCCGCCTGCAATGCCGCCGAGGCCCTGGAGATCGTGGACGGCGACCCCGACGGGTTCGATCTGGTGATCACCGATTATGACATGCCGGGCCTGACTGGCTTGGAACTGGCGCGCAAACTCCGCACTCACCTGCCCGGCGTGCCGGTGATCATGGTCACCGGGCGCGAGGGAGCGGTGGACCCTGCAGCGTCACTCGACAACGTGAGCCGCATCGTGCTCAAACCCTATGATCGCAACACCATCGCCAAGGCGATACGGGAGGTCTTGCAGGACCATGAACCAAGAGACTGAGACCTTCGGCAAGATTCTCGTCATCGATGATGATCGGGATGTTCGGGGTACCATGCAGAGTCTGTTGTCCCGGATGCTGCTGCAATGTGAAACCGCCGGAACCCTTGCGGACGGTCTGGATGCGTTGCAGGGCGGCGAATTCGATCTGGTCTTTCTGGATGTGCGCCTGCCCGACGGCAACGGGCTGGATGCCCTGCCGCAGATCACCGCCATGCCGGGGTCGCCCGAGGTGATCATCCTGACGGGCCAGGGAGATCCCGATGGTGCGGAACTGGCTATTCAGGGCGGTGTCTGGGATTATCTGGTCAAGCCTTCGCCCATCAAGCAGACCATGCTCAGCGTCCAGCGGGCGTTGAAGTACCGTATGGAGAAAAAGGGGGCTGCGCCCGTGGCCCTGGTTCTCAACGACATGGTGGGCCATGGCCCGGAGATGAAGCAGGTCTTTGACTTTATCGCCCAGGCCGCGCGCAGCCACGCCGGGGTGTTGATCACCGGCGAAACCGGGACGGGCAAGGAGCTGACCGCGCGGACCATCCATGAGAACAGCTTCCGTTCGGAGGGCAACTTCGTGGTGGTGGACTGTGCCTCACTGACCGAGTCCCTGGTGGAGTCGACCTTGTTCGGCCACCGCAAGGGCTCGTTCACCGGAGCGGACAAGGATCGCACCGGATTGGTTAAGCTGGCCGACGGGGGGACCCTGTTTCTGGATGAAGTGGGCGAGATGCCCCTGAGCACCCAGAAGTCCTTCCTGCGGGTCCTGCAGGAAAAACGTTTTCGGCCGGTGGGTGAGACCCGCGAGGAAAAGAGTGATTTTCGGATCATCTCGGCCACGAACAAGGATTTGGAGCAGATGGTGGATGCGGGGCGGTTTCGCGGGGACCTGCTGTTCCGGATGAAGGCCATGACCCTGGAGCTGCCGCCCCTGCGCTGCCGCCGGGGGGACATCAAGTCGCTGGCCATGCATCACGTGAGTCAGCTGTGCGAGCAGTATGACGCGCCGGTGAAGGGTTTTGGCTCGGATTTCTTCGAGGTGCTGTGCAGTTACGACTGGCCGGGCAACGTGCGCGAGCTGTTCAACGTCCTGGAGCGGGCCTTTGTGGCTGCCGGAGAGGAGCGCACCCTGTATGCCATGCACCTGCCCAGGGATGTACGCATCAAGGTGGCCAAGGCCTCCCTGGGCGGCGGGGCGGCCCCATCCCGCAAGGACAGCTCGGTCCAGAGGGGTCCGGAGTCGGAACCCGAGGACTTGCAGGCCTCGGGCCCGGCTGAAGTTCCCGGGACACAGGCGCCCCTTTCCCCGGTTCAGGGGCATGCCCCGGCCCTGGGGGGCATGGATTCCCTGTTTGCCCGTTCCACGCCGAGCCTGAAGGAGTTCAAGTCGCAGATGGAGAAGCACTATCTGGAACAGCTTATCACCATGCATGGCGGCGAGGTGAAGGCCATCCTGCTGGCATCGGGGCTGTCGCGGTCGCATTTCTATGCGTTGCTCAAGAAAAATGACGTGCAGATGAAGATCGATTGAGCGGGGTTGGGGCGAGGGCATCAGTCCGTTTTGGTGGACTGCCTTGGCCTTGTTCGGAGATGGTTTTTCCAGGCCAGGGGACGATGCTGATCAGAGGAGAAGTCATTTCAGCGGGGATATTGTACCACTCGCCGAATATTCGCTTGCGAATGTCGTGGTTCTCCGTCAAAAAAAGCAAGATATGGTAATGTCCGGTTTGCCGGACCCGGAAGCCTTGAAACTGGACGGGAAGGGCAGAAATTGGTTGCGCGTTCAAACGGGCAGCTTGTAATGTTGTGATATCACATGAATGGCATGGAATTTGTTCTAAGGGATCATTGTGTTATGCCCACCCGGTCTTCGTGCTCCGGGGGCTTCAGGAAGAGAAGATCAGTCATTTTCAAATAAAGGAGAGGTCACCTCATGCCCAGAAAAATGAAAACCATGGACGGGAACACGGCTGCGGCGCACATCGCCTACGCGATGTCCGACTCTGCGGCCATCTACCCGATCACGCCTTCCACCCCCATGGGTGAGTTGTCCGATGATTGGGCCGCAGGTGGCCTGAAGAACATTTATGGTCAGACCGTTCAGATCAAGCAGATGCAGTCCGAGGCCGGTGCCGCCGGTGCCGTGCACGGCATGTTGGCCGCCGGCGCCATGACCAGCACCTTCACCGCCTCCCAGGGCCTGCTGCTGATGATCCCCAACATGTACAAGATCTCCGGTGAGTTGCTGCCCGGAGTCTTCCATGTCACGGCCCGCGCCCTTGCGGCTCATGCCCTGTCCATCTTTGGCGATCACTCGGACGTCATGGCCTGTCGTCAGACGGGCTTCTGCATGCTGGCTTCCAGCTCGGTCCAAGAGTCCATGGACTTGGCCCTGGTCGCCCACCTGGCCGCCATCGAGTCCAGCGTGCCTTTCATGCATTTCTTCGACGGCTTCAGGACCTCCCACGAGATCCAGAAGGTCGAGGTCATCGACTACGAGGACATCAAGAAGATCGTGAACTGGGAGGCCATCGAAGACTTCCGGGCCCGCGCCGCCAACCCCGAGCACCCCGAGATCCGTGGCACCGCCCAGAACCCCGACATCTACTACCAGGGCCGCGAGGCCGCCAACGCCTTCTATGACGCCGTGCCCGGCATCGTGGCCGAGTCCATGAAGAAGGTGGCTTCCATCACCGGCCGCAAGTACAAACTGTTCGACTATGTGGGCGACCCCGAGGCCGACCGCGTGGTCGTGTCCATGGGCTCCTCCAATGAGTGCCTGGAAGAGGTGGTCAACTACCTGAACAGCCAGGGCGAACGCGTCGGCCTGATCAAGGTCCGCCTGTACCGCCCGTTCTTTACCAATGCCTTCCTGGAGGCCCTGCCCGCCACGGCGAGCACCGTCACCGTCCTGGACCGCACCAAGGAGCCCGGCGCCATCGGCGATCCCCTGTACATGGACATCTGCACCGCCTTCATGGAGAAGAATCAGACACCCACCGTGGTGGCCGGCCGCTATGGCCTGGGCTCCAAGGAGTTCACCCCGGCCATGGCCCTTGCCGTGTTCGACAACATGAAGTCCGCCCAGCCCAAGACCAAATTCAACGTGGGCATCAACGACGACGTGACCCAGACCTCTCTGGATGTGGACGCCACCCTGGACACCACCCCCGAAGGCACCGTGCAGTGCAAGTTCTGGGGCCTGGGCGCAGACGGCACCGTGGGCGCGAACAAGAGCGCCATCAAGATCATCGGCGACAACACCGAGATGTACGCCCAGGGTTACTTTGCCTACGACTCCAAGAAGTCCGGCGGCATCACCGTATCGCACCTGCGTTTTGGTGACAGCCCCATCCAGTCCACCTACCTGGTCAACTCCGCGGACTACGTGGCCTGCCACAATCCGGCCTACGTCCACCAGTACGACCTGCTGGACGGCATCAAGGACGGCGGGACCTTCGTGCTCAACTCCCCCCTGACCGTCAAGGAGATGGAGGCCGAGCTGCCCGCTGCCATGCGCCGCACCATCGTCAAGAAGAAGCTCAAGTTCTACACCATTGACGCCGTGAAGATCGCGGCCGAAGTGGGTCTTGGCGGGCGCATCAACATGGTTATGCAGACCGCCTTCTTCAAGCTCTCCAAGGTGATTCCCTTCGACAAGGCCGTCGAGCTTCTGAAGGACGGCATCTACAAGGCCTACGGCAAGAAGGGCGACAAGATCGTCAACATGAACTACGCCGCCGTGGACCAGGCCATCAACTCCATCGTCGAAGTCAAGGTGCCCGCTTCCTGGGCCGATGCCTTAAGCGATGGTACCGGTGCCAAAGCCGAGCCCAAGTTCATCGCCGACGTGGTGCGGCCCATCCTGGCCCAGAAGGGCGACGAACTGCCCGTCTCCGCCTTCGAACCCGACGGGCTGTTCCCGGTGGCCACTGCGCAGTACGAGAAGCGCGGTGTGGCCATCAGCGTGCCCCAGTGGATCGCTGACAACTGCATCCAGTGCAATCAGTGCTCGTTTGTCTGCCCGCACGCCGCCATCCGTCCCTTTGTGGCCACCGATGAGGAGCTCAAGGGTGCTCCGGCCAACTACGAGACCATCGCCGTCAAGGGCTCCAAGGAGCTGGACGGCATGAAATACCGCATCCAGGTCCACGCCCAGGATTGTCTGGGCTGCGGAAACTGCGCCGACATCTGCCCGGCCAAGGAAAAGGCCCTGGTGATGATGCCCATCGCCTCCCAGTTGGAGGACCAGGTGGGCAACCTGGCCTTTGCCCAGGAGAATGTTTCCGACAAGTCCGGGCTGTTGGAGAAGCGTGACAGTGTCAAGAATTCCCAGCTGTTCCAGCCGCTGATGGAGTTCTCCGGCGCTTGCGCCGGTTGCGGCGAGACCCCCTACGTGAAGGTCCTGACCCAGCTGTTCGGCGAGCGCATGGTCATCGCCAACGCCACGGGTTGTTCCTCCATTTGGGGTGCCTCCGCTCCCACCACCCCCTATACTGTGAACAGCGATGGCTTCGGCCCGACCTGGGGCAATTCCCTGTTCGAGGACGCCGCCGAGTTCGGGTACGGCATGGCCATGGCCCTGCAACAGCGTCGTGCCAAGCTGACCGACCTGATGACCGCTGCCCTGGAGACCGACATCCCCGCCGAGCTCAAGGAAGCCATGCAGGGCTGGTTGGAGAACAAGAACAAGGCCATCGAGTCCAAGACCTATGGCAACCAGGTCAGCGATCTGATCTGCACCGCTGCTCCGTCCGCGTTGCTGGAAGAGATCCTGTCCATGGACGATCTGTTCACCAAGA
Organism: Pseudomonadota bacterium; assembly: GCA_018816865.1. GTDB lineage: Bacteria > Desulfobacterota > Desulfovibrionia > Desulfovibrionales > Desulfovibrionaceae > Desulfovibrio_Q. Next base: position 252,172 of record JAHIUW010000017.1, on the reverse strand, counting down.
AGTCCAACTGGATCTTCGGCGGTGACGGTTGGGCCTACGACATCGGCTACGGCGGTTTGGATCACGTCCTGGCCTCCGGCGAGGACATCAACGTGTTGGTCATGGACACCGAGGTCTACTCCAATACGGGTGGCCAGTCCTCCAAGGCCACTCCCGTGGGGTCCATCGCCAAGTTCGCCGCCTCCGGCAAGAAGACCGGCAAGAAGGACCTGGGCCGCATGGCCATGACCTACGGCTACGTCTATGTGGCCTCCGTGGCCATGGGTGCCAACAAGCAGCAGTTCATGAAGGCCATCACCGAGGCCGAGGCCTACCCCGGTCCGTCCCTGGTCATCGCCTACGCGCCGTGCATCAACCAGGGTATCCGCAAGGGTATGGGCAAGACCCAGCTTGAGCAGGACCTGGCCGTGAAGTCCGGCTACTGGTCGCTGTACCGCTACAACCCCGAGTTGGCCGATCAGGGCAAGAATCCCTTCCAGCTCGACTACAACAAGGCCCCCGACGGATCTTTGCAGGAGTTCCTGTCCGGCGAGAACCGTTACGGCATGCTGGAACGGAGCTTCCCTGAGGAATCCAAGAAGCTGCGGGCCCAGATCGAGAGCGATTACCTCAAGCGCTTCGAGTTGCTGAAGAGCATGGCCGAGGCCGCACCCATCACCGCGGGTCTGTCCGGTGCCGCAGGCAGCGCGCCTGCCGGGAGTGGTGACAAGTGCGAAACTTCCGCCACCGCCGAGCATGCCCACCAGGGCGGCGAAGCCTGTGACGATGGACGGTCCGGCAAGTAGCGAACAAACTGACACGTAGTGTGCCGAGTCGTTCATAGACTCACCTCCACGCACTACTTCTTACGCAGACGGGGCGACACCAGATGGTGTCGCCCCGTTCTGTTTGTTCGGGCAGACCACAGCCCTGTCCGCTATCTCGGACAAGTCATTGGCAATCCAGTCGCTCAGACCTTGCTTGTATTCACCGGGAAATGAGGTATGATAAGGGTTCAGAGTTCTCTTTGCGCCGGGAAAAGGGTCTTCGGTCGGTCGTTCTGTTGCCCGTTTTACCAGTCCAAGACGGCAGTTAGTCAGGTTGAAACACGCTCCGTCCTGCATTTGAGTCCGGTTTTTAGGACCATTCAGACGCAAAAAAGAGCCAATGGGTGGCGCGGTGTTGTAACATCCTGTAATAACGCTATGAAAATCGTTGAGGGCGAATTGGCACGCTCCTTGTTGTAGCAGGGTTGCTTGTCGTTCAACCCTAACCGATTATTCAAAGGAGCCTGTCTATGTCTATCGGTGTTCTGGCGCTTGTCGCCTTCGTTCCCATCCTGCTCGCTCTGGTGCTCATGGTCGGCATGCGCTGGCCTGCCACCAAAGCCATGCCCTTGGCCTGGTTGGCCGCCGCGTTGGGCGCCATTGGCGTCTGGGGTCTGCCCGCCGGTTATGTGGCCGCCCTGACCCTGCAGGGATTTGTGACTGCCATCGGCATCCTGATCATTGTCTTCGGCGCGATCCTGATCCTGCGCACTCTGCAGCACTCCGGCGGTATGGAGACCATTCAGTGCGGCATGCAGAACATCACCGGTGACCGTCGCATTCAGGCGATCATCATCGGCTTCATGTTCGCCGCCTTCATCGAGGGCGCCGCCGGTTTCGGAACCCCCGCAGCCCTGGCCGCGCCGCTGCTGCTGACCCTGGGTTTCCCGCCCCTGGCCGCCGCGGTCATCTGCCTGGTGTTCAACTCCTTCCCCGTGACCTTCGGTGCCGTCGGCACCCCCGTCGTGCTGGGTCTGAAGTTCCTGGCACCCGCCGTTAACGAGGCCGCTGCCTCCGGTGCCGCCGGCGTGAACTTCGCCAACATGGGCGAATTCAATATGGTCGTGGGCCAGTGGGCCACTCTGATGCACCTGTCCATGATCTTCATCCTGCCGATCTTCATGCTGGGCTTCATCACCCGTTTCTTCGGCCCCAACCGCAGCTGGTCCGATGGCTTCAAGGCCTGGAAGTTCTGTGTCTTCGCCGCCGTGTCCTTTGCGGTTCCGTACCTGTTCTTCGCCTGGAACGTGGGCCCTGAGTTCCCGTCCCTGATCGGAGGTCTGGTGGGTCTGGCCATCATCGTTGCCGGCGCCAAGGCCGGGTTCTGCATGCCCAAGGAATCCTGGGACTTCGGCCCTACGGACAAGTGGGAGCCCGAGTGGACCGGTTCCGTCAAGTCCGAGGGTGGCACGAAGCAGTTCACGGCAAACATGAGCCAGTTCAAGGCCTGGTTGCCCTATATCCTGATCGGCCTGATTCTGGTCGTGACCCGCATTCCCGAGCTGGGCATCAAGGGTATGCTCGCTCCCGTGGCCATCAAGTTCAGCCACATCCTTGGCTACGAGTCCGTCAACGCAGCCATCGCTTACCTGTACCTGCCCGGTACCATTCCCTTCACCCTGGTGGCCATCCTGACGATCTTCATCCACGGCATGCCCGGTGACAAGGTCAAGGCCGCCTGGAGCCAGTCCATCGCCACCATGAAGAACCCCACCATCGCCCTGTTTGCCGCAGTGGCCCTGGTGTCCATCTTCCGCGGTTCCGGCATTGCGGACGTCGCCCTGAACCCCCACGCCTACCCCTCCATGCCTCTGGCCATGGCCAAGGCAGTGGCCGGCATCGCCGGCAACGCCTGGCCGGTGTTCGCCTCCTTTGTGGGCGGTCTGGGTGCGTTCATCACCGGCTCCAACACCGTGTCCGACCTGCTGTTCGCCGAGTTCCAGTGGGGCGTTGCCGGTCAGTTGGGTCTGCCCCATCAGATCATCGTGGCCGCTCAGGCCGTTGGTGGCGGCATGGGCAACATGATCTGCATCCACAACATCGTGGCTGTGTGCGCGGTCGTCGGACTCTCCGGCATGGAAGGCCAGATCCTGAAGAAGACCGTGTGGCCCTTCCTGCTCTATGGCACCGTGGTGGCCATTGTCACCAGTCTGATGAGCTTCGTTTTCCTTCCGCACCTGTTCTAGGCGCGGAGTGATGAACGGCGCGTTGGTCCTCTATCGGTATCCGACGCGCACAGGCAAAACCGATAAGAATCCCCCGGGGCCGGGCAGACCCTGCCCCGGGGGTATCATCCAATAGACTCTTTAGGAGAATAAGTTCATGCCCAGTGCTGCCCTTACTAAAGAATTTCAGGCAATCGTAGGAAAGGAGAACGTCCTGGACTCCGAGGCCGATCGTCACTCCTATTCCTACGACGCGGCCGTGCTCGATCCCGTCATCCCCGAGATGGCCGTGCGACCCACAACGAGTGAGGCCTTGGGTCAAGTCGTTCGCCTTTGCAACGAACACGGCCTGCCCCTCACGCCCCGTGGAGCCGGGACCAATCTCTCCGGCGGCACCATTCCCCCCGCGGGCGGTATCGTGCTGCTGACAAACTCCCTGAACAAGATCATCGAGATCAACGAGCAGGACCTCTACGCCGTGGTCCAGCCCGGTGTGGTCACTGCCACCTTTGCCAATGAAGTGGCCAAGCGTGGCCTGTTCTATCCCCCGGACCCGGGCTCCCAGGCCGTGTCCACCCTGGGCGGCAACGTGGCCGAGAACGCGGGTGGCCTGCGCGGTCTGAAATACGGCGTGACCAAGGACTACGTCATGGGCGTCGACTTCTTTGACGTCAACGGCGAACTCGTGAAATCAGGTTCGCGCACCGTGAAGTGTGTCACCGGCCTGAACCTCTCCGCCCTGCAGATCGCCTCCGAAGGCACCATGGGCGTGTTCAACGAGATCATCCTCAAGCTTGTCCCGCCCCCGGCGGCCAACAAGGCCATGATGGCCATCTATGACGACATCGACAAGGCCTCCGAGACCGTGGCCGCCATCATCGCCGCCAAGATCGTGCCCTGCACCCTGGAGATCCTGGACAACGCCACCATTAACTACGTCGAGGCCTTCACCAAGGCCGGTCTGCCCACCGACGCCCAGGCCATCCTGCTGATCGAGGTCGATGGCCACGCGGCCCAGGTGGCCGAGGAAGCCGAGAAGATCGTGACCATCTGCAAGAAGGCCGGAGCCGTGGAGGTCAAGGCCGCCAAGGACGAAGCCGAGCGCAACAAGCTGTGGGAAGCCCGCCGCGCCGCGCTGCCCGCCCTGGCCCGTGCCAAGCCGACCACAGTGCTTGAGGATGCTACTGTGCCGCGTTCCCAGATTCCGGCCATGATTCGCGCCATCAATGAGATCGGCAAGAAATACAGGCTGGACATCGGCACCTTCGGCCATGCCGGTGACGGCAACCTGCACCCGACCATCCTCTGCGACAAGCGCGACAAGGAAGAGTTCCATCGCGTGGAGCAGGCCGTGGACGAGATCTTCGACGTGGCCCTGTCCTTGAAGGGCACGTTGTCCGGAGAGCACGGCATCGGCCTGGCCAAGTCCAAGTGGCTGGTCAAGGAAACATCGCCGGCCACCATCGCCTACGCCAAGGCCCTGAAGGCAGCCATTGATCCCAAGGGGATCCTGAACCCCGGCAAGATCATCGGAGGTTAATGAACATGGCAGACCTCCATAAATTGGCTCTCATGCTCCAGGAACTGGACGATCAGATGGTTGCCTGCATGAAGTGCGGGATGTGCCAGGCTGTGTGTCCGGTCTTCGCGGAGACCATGAATGAATCCGACGTGACCCGCGGCAAGATCGCGCTGCTGGAGAACCTGGCCCACGAGTTGATCGCCGACGCCCAAGGCGTGAAGGACAAGTTGAACAAGTGCCTGCTGTGCGGCTCCTGCGCCGCCAACTGCCCGTCTGGCGTGCAGGTCATGGACATCTTCCTCAAGGGCCGGGTCATCGTGAACGGCTATCTGGGCTTGTCCCCGATCAAGAAGGCCATCTTCAGGGGCATGCTCACCAAGCCGACCCTGTTCAACGCATTGCTCTCCTTTGGCGGCAAGTTCCAGGGCCTGTTCACCACCAAGGTGGACGACCTGTTGGGTTCTTCCTGCTCGAAGATCATGTCCCCGCTGATCGGCGATCGGCATTTCCTGACCCTGGCTGCGACCCCGTTCCGCAAGATCGCTTCCGGCCTGGACACCGCCCCCGGCAAGTCCGGCTTGAAGGTGGCGTTCTTTCCCGGTTGCGTGGTGGACAAGATGCTGCCCCGCGTGGGCGAGGCCGTGCTCAAGGTCATGAAGCACCACGGGGTGGGCGTGTTCCTGCCCAAGGACCAGGCCTGCTGCGGCATCCCGACACTCAGTTCCGGTGACCGCGAGTCCTTCGACAAGCTGGTCAAGCTGAACGTCGCGGCCTTCAAGAAGGGCAGCTTTGATGTGCTGATTACCCCGTGCGCCACCTGCACCGCGACCATCAAGGAGATGTGGCCCAAGTTCGCCGAGAACTATCCCGCCGACCTGAAGGCCGATGTCCTGTCCATGGCCGCCAAGGCCATGGACGTGAACCAGTTCCTGGTGGACAAGGTCGGGGTCAAGGCCGTGGAGTCCTCCCCTGGCGGTACGCGGGTGACCTACCACGACCCCTGTCATCTGGTGAAGTCCCTGGGCGTCTCCGCCCAGCCCCGCACCGTGCTGGGAGCCTGCAAGGATTACGAGTTTGTTGAAATGGCAGAGGCCAATCGCTGTTGCGGAAACGGCGGCACCTTCAACCTTCATCATTATGAGGTCTCCAAGAAGATCGGCCAGCGCAAGCGTGACAATGTCGCGGCTTCCAAGGCCGAGGTTGTGGCCACCAGCTGTCCGGCCTGCATGATGCAGCTGACGGACTCGCTGTCCCGCAACGGCGATCGCATCGCCGTGCGCCACACCCTGGAAATCTACGCGGAATCTCTGGATTAGTCAGGCTTGGGCGGGTCTTTGGGCCCGCCCTACGCCATTGAGGAGCCCGAATCCATGACCAAGTCCCTGTACATCACTGCCACCGAGTCACGGAGTGGAAAGAGCGCCATTGCCTTGGGCGTCATGCAGATGCTGCTGACCGACCTGCGCAATGTGGCCTTCTTCCGTCCGATCATCAACGACAACGTGGGCGGCCGCCCGGATCACGACATCAATCTGATCCTGTCACACTTCAATCTTGAGATCCCCTATCAGGATACGTACGCCTACACGCTTTCCGAGGCGCGGGAGTTGATCAATGCGGGCCAGCATGCCCTGCTGCTGGAAAACATCCTGAACAAGTTCAAGACGCTTGAGAGCCAGTATGACTTCGTGCTCTGCGAGGGGTCTGATTTTCTGGGCAAGGATCCGGCGTTCGAGTTCGAATTGAACGTCGACATTGCCTCCAACATGGGCGCGCCGGTGGTCCTGGTGGCCAGCGGCAGGAACAAGGGCTCTAAGGAGGTGGTCGAGTCGACCCAGATGACCATCGAGACCCTGGAAGAGAAGGGCCTTGAACTCGTGGCCTGCATCGTCAATCGGGTTGAGAACAATGACGGACAGGAGATCACCGGCAACCTGAAGTGCAAGATCCGTTGTGAGCAGCCGCTCTTGGTGTATGCCATCTCCGAGGACGCGTCCCTGGGCAATCCCACCATGGGCGACGTGCGCAAGTGGCTGGACGGTCAGGTTTTGTACGGTCACGGGCGCATGGACACCCTGGTCCAGGACTACGTCATCGCCGCCATGCAGGTCGGCAATTTTCTGGAATACACCACGGCGGGCAGCCTGATCATCACCCCCGGCGACCGCGAGGACATCATCCTCGCCAGCCTGGCCTCGCGGCTGTCGTCCTCTTATCCCGACATCGCGGGTATGTTGCTGACAGGAGGCCTGCAGCCTTCGGCCAATGTCCATCGCCTGATCGAGGGTTGGACCGGCGTCCCGGTCCCCGTGATCTCCGTGCCGGACAACACCTTTAAGACCACCCGTCTGCTGTCCGAGCTGTATGGGCGCATCGACCCCGAGGATCTGCGCAAGATCGCCTCGGCGCTGGGCAATTTCGAGTCCTGCGTGGACGTGCCCGAACTGCGGGGCCGTCTGGGGCAGACCAAAACCAGCCGCGTCACCCCCAAGATGTTCGAGTATAACCTGGTGGCCAAGGCCAAGGCCAACAAGATGCGCATCGTGCTGCCCGAGGGCGAGTGCGAGCGGGTCCTGCGCGCGGTGGACATTCTGTCCCGCCGGGGCGTGGCCGACATGATTCTGCTGGGGCGCGAGGAGGGCATCCGGGCCAAGATCTCCAACCTGGGGTTGACCCTGGACACCGTCAAGATCGTGGACCCCCGGACGAGCGAATGGCTGGAAAGCTATGCCCAGGCCTATTTCGAGGCCCGCAAGCACAAGGGCATCCGCCTGGAGGACGCCCGCGATCGCATGCAGGACGCCACCTATTTCGGGACGATGATGGTCCAGCAGGGTGACGCCGACGGCATGGTTTCCGGCGCTCAGAACACCACCGCCCATACCATCCGTCCGGCTTTCGAGTTCGTGAAGACCAAGCCCGGCGCGAGTATCGTCTCTTCGGTGTTCCTGATGTGCATGAAGGATCGGGTGCATGTGTATGGCGACTGCGCCGTGAATCCCAACCCCACCGCCGAGCAGTTGGCCGAGATCGCGCTCAGTTCTGCCGAGACCGCCCGGGTCTTCGGCGTGGAACCCCGTGTGGCCATGCTCTCCTATTCCACCGGCCAGTCCGGCAGCGGTGAGCAGGTGGACAAGGTCAAGGAAGCCACCCGCATCGCCCAGGAGCGCGCAGGGCAGAGCGTGGCCATCGAAGGCCCGTTGCAGTTCGACGCCGCCGTGGACCCGGATGTGGCGCGCACCAAGATGCCCGACAGCAAAGTGGCCGGAAAGGCCACGGTGTTCATCTTCCCGGACCTGAACACCGGTAACAATACCTACAAGGCCGTGCAGCGTTCGTCTGGTGCCGTGGCCATCGGCCCGGTCCTCCAGGGCTTGAACAAGCCCGTGAACGACCTGTCCCGCGGTTGCACCGTTCCCGATATCGTCAACACCGTGGCCATCACCGCCATCCAGGCGCAGGCCAATCAAGGACTGATCTAACATGAAGATTCTGGTCATCAATTCCGGCAGTTCGTCCATCAAGTACCAGCTGCTGGACATGGACAGCAATTCGGCGCTGGCCTCCGGCGTGATTGAATGCATTGGGCTGGAACAGGGCATGCTGACACATAAGAAACACCCTGATACCGACGCCGCACTGAAGATCGTCATTGAGCAGTCGATTCCTGACCACGCCGTTGGAATGCATCTGGCGGTTGCGGCCCTGACGCACCCCGAGCATGGCGTGATCACCGACGCCTCGGAGGTCGACGGCGTGGGCCATCGCGTGGTGCACGGCGGCGAGAAGTTCACGGCCCCGGTGCTCATCGACGCGACCGTGATCGAGGGCATCAAGGAGGTCTCTGACTTGGCGCCTTTGCACAATCCAGCCCACCTGACGGGCATCGAGGTGGCCCAGTCCATCTTCAAGGACTGCGGGCATGTGGCCGTGTTCGACACCGCCTTCCACCAGACCATCCCGGCCAAGGCCTACCAGTACGCCATCCCCTATGAGATCTACGAGGAGCTGCACGTGCGCCGCTACGGCTTCCACGGCACCTCCCACAAATACGTGGCCCGGCGCACCGCCGAACTGCTGGGCAGGCCTGCCGAGGACCTGAACATCATCACCGTGCACCTGGGCAATGGCTCATCCGTCGCGGCCATCCAGGGCGGCAAGTGCATCGACACCTCCATGGGCATGACCCCCCTGGCGGGCGTGATCATGGGCACCCGCTCGGGCAACGTGGACCCTTCGGTGCTGAAATACATCGCCGAGAAGAAGGGCATGACCATCCAGGAAATCGACGAGATGCTGACCAAGCGCTCCGGCCTGGTGGGCATCTGCGGCATGAGCGACATGCGCGACATCCATGCGGCCATCGCCAAGGGCGACGCACGCGCCAAGCTGGCCCTGGACATGGCCTGCCATCGCGTACGTCAGTACATCGGCGCCTATTGGGCCGAGCTGGGGCGCGTGGACGCCATCGTCTTCACCGCCGGCATCGGCGAGAATGACGACGTCGTGCGTCTGGAGTCCGTGCGGGGACTGGAGCCCATGGGCCTTGTTCTGGACGAGGCAGCCAACGCCGTGCGTCCGGGCGAATGGTCGCGCATCAGCGCCCCCGAAAGCAAGGTCGAGGTGCTCGTCGTGCGCACCAATGAGGAATTGGAGATCGCACGGGAGACCGTGGCACTCGTCGGCTAGTATTTGTTTTTACCCCCCTGCGGCCTTAGGGACAGGGCCGCAGGGGATTTTACCCCAGAGGGAGTAGACTAATGACAGTGACCAAACAAATGGTGGAGACCTTCACCGCTAAGGCCAAGCTCGTCTCAGCGGTTGTCTCCGAGGTCAAGACCTTGCAAGAGGCCTACGAATACACCGTGGATCTGTGCGACAAGAAGGAAATGTGCCAGTTGCTGGTTTCCGGCTGCGAACTGAATCTCTCCGAATCCTCGGAGCAGCTCTGCGACGAGAAAACGGCCAAGATCATCGCCGCTCCGGGCATGAAGACACAACAGTACAATGCCCTGAAGAAGGTCTCCGATGGCAAGGGCTTCGAGCTCATCGACGCTGGCCTGCGCAAATACCTCGCCGGGATCGACATTGGCTTCACCCTCTGCGACCTGGGCATTGCCGAGACAGGCACCCTGGTCCTGAATTCCGACAGCGAGGACGTGCGCCTGGCCACCATGGTGGCCGAGACGCATGTGGCCGTGCTGCCCAAATCAAAATTGCGTGCGACCTCTTATGACGCCGAGACCGAGGTCCTGGCGTTCATGAAAAAGACGCCCAACTACCTGGCGTTCATCACCGGGGCTTCCCGCACCGCCGACATCGAACGGGTGCTGGCCCTGGGCGTTCATGGACCGCTGGAACTGCATATCCTGCTCTGGGAGGACAAATAGCCATGCAAGATTCTAAAAATCTTCAGGAATACCGAGCGACTTGCCACGAGGCCCTGAACGACGAGTTTCTGCGTAAGGCCATGGATGCCTTTGCCGTGGCCTACCGCACCAATCGCGTCAACGCCTTTGCGGGCATGGACGAGCGTGAGTTGATTGCCGAGATCGCCGCCGCCAAGGACCAGAGTATCCCCCGCCTGCTCGAGCTTTACGAGGAGTTCAAGATCAATGCGGAAAAGGCCGGGGTCAAGGTGCACATGGCCAAGACCGCTGCCGAGGCCAACGAGATGATCGCGCGCATCGCCCGTGAGGAGAACTGCAAGAAGATCGTCAAGTCCAAGTCCATGACCGCCGAGGAGACGCTGCTCAACCACCACCTGGAGGCCGATGGCCTGGAGGTGGTGGAGACCGATCTGGGTGAGTGGATCATCCAATTGCGCCATGAGGGCCCGTCGCACATGGTCATGCCCGCCATCCATCTGTCCCGCTATCAGGTGGCCGATCTGTTCACCGATGTCACCGGCAAGAAGCAGGAAGTGGACATCGACAAGCTGGTCAAGGTCGCCCGGCGTGAACTGCGCGTCGAGTATGTCCAGGCCGACATGGGCATCACCGGCGCTAACTTCGCCGTGGTCGAGACCGGCGGCATCGGGCTGATCACCAACGAGGGCAACGCCCGCCTGGTGACGACCCTGCCGCGGGTGCATGTGGCTCTGTGCGGTCTGGAGAAGCTGACCCCCACGCTGCACGACGCTCTGCGCATCATCAAGGCCCTGCCGCGCAACGCCACGGGCCAGGCCATCACCTCGTATGTGACCTGGATCACCGGGGCCAACGAATGCGCCCCCGGTCCCGAGGGCAAGAAGGTCTCGCACATCATCTTCCTGGACAACGGTCGTCTGGCCATGTCCCAGGACAAGGACTTCAGCCAGATCCTGCGCTGTGTGCGCTGCGGCGCCTGCGCCAACGTCTGCCCGGTCTACAGGCTGGTGGGCGGGCACAAGATGGGCCATATCTACATCGGGGCCATCGGCCTGCTTTTGACCTACTTCTTCCATGGCCGCGACAAGGCCAAGAACCTGGTCCAGAACTGCATCAACTGCGGCGCGTGTAAGAGCGTCTGCGCTGCGGGCATTGACCTGCCCCGGCTGATCAAGGAAGTCCACGCCCGCATCCAGGACGAGGAGGGCCATGCCCTGCCCAGCGTGCTGCTCGGCAAGGTCATGAAGAACCGCAAGCTTTTCCACACCCTGCTCAAGACCGCCAAATGGGGCCAGATGCCCATCAAGAGGGGCAATACCGGCTACATCCGTCACTTGCCCATGATCTTCGGCAAGGACCAGGACTTTCGCGCCCTGCCCGTGGTGGCCGACAAGGCCTTCCGCGACGAGTGGGACAAGATCAAACCCGTGGTGGAGAACGCCAAGTACCGCGTGGCCCTGTTCTCGGGCTGCGTGAATGACTTCGTGTATCCCGAGCAGATGATGGCCGGAGTCAAGGTCATGTCCGGGCACGGCGCGGCTATGGACTACCCCATGGGCCAGTCCTGTTGCGGCCTGCCGCTGACAATGATGGGCGAGACCGGCCCGGCCCGCGACGTGGCCGAGCAGAACGTCAAGGCCATCGACCCTGGAAAGTTCGACTACATCGTGACTCTGTGCGCCTCGTGCGCCTCGCACCTGAAGCATACCTATCCCAAGATCCTGGGCGACGACCCCCGCATGGCCGACGCGGCGCGCCGCTTTGCCGACAAGGTCATCGACTTCAGCTCCTTCGTCTACGATGTGCTGGGCCTGCGCAAGGAGGACTTCAAGGAGCTGAATGTCCACACCAAGACCACCTATCATGCCCCGTGCCACCTCTGCCGGGGCCTGGATGTGACCGAGGCCCCCCGTCAGTTGCTGGTGGAGTCCGGCCTGGAATACATCCCGTCCGTCGAGGAGGATGTGTGCTGCGGGTTCGGCGGGACCTTCTCCCTGAAGTTCCCCGAGGAGTCCAAGGAATTGTTGGACAAGAAGCTGAACAACGCCGCCAATACCGGTGCCCAGCAACTGGTCACCGACTGCCCCGGCTGCGTGATGCAGCTGCGCGGTGGTGCCGAGGTCCGGGGTGACGGGCTCAAGGTGCGCCATATCGCCGAGGCCCTGGCCGATCAGATAAAATAGTGATCAGGTGAGGGGGGCGCCTGCGTCCCCCTGCCAGCTCATACAGGACCTCCGGTTCGGTCCGTCCGCCTGCCGACGCCCTTGTCCCCCCTCGGGTGCGGCGGGCCGGGCGGACACCGATTCGGGGGCAACCGGGGCGCAAGCATGACCGACAACAGCTATCAGAAAGCCAGGGAATCCTTTCAGGGATTGTGCCACGTCTGTCCGACCTGTGGTGCCATGCCCTGTGTGGGCGAGGCCCCGGGCATGGGCGGTCTGGGAACGGGCCGTTCTTTTTCGGCCAATATCCAGGCCCTGGATGCCTGTCGCCTGAACATGCGTGTGCTGCATGGCGTGACACAGCCCGAGACCCGGATGAACCTGTTGGGTATGGATCTGGCGTTTCCGGTGCTGATTGCACCCCTTGGGGACGTGTCTTCCAGCATGGGCGCCCAGATCTCCGAGGAGACCTTCCTCAAGGACATGCTCGACGGCGCGCTGAATAGCGGCATTGCTGGCTGCACCGCCGACGGAGGGCAGGAGTTCATCTGCGAGGCCGGGTTCCAGACCCTACGCAAGGTTGGGGGCCGGGGCATTCCGTTCCTCAAACCCTGGAACGAGACGGAATTGTTCCGCAAGATAGACCGGGCCGAGGCCCTGGGCGTGGCTGCCGTGGGCCTGGATGTGGACGCGGTGGGACTGGTCGAACTGCAGCAACAGGGGCGGTCGGTGGCACCTGCGTCTCCTGCCAGGCTGGCGCGGATTATCCGCCACACGCCGCTCAGATGCGTGGTCAAGGGCATCATGACCCCGGATGAGGCCTGCATTGCCGTGGATGCCGGGGCTGACGCCATCGTGGTCTCCAACTATGGGGGGCGGGTCCTGGAACATACCCCCGGAGTGGCCGAGGTGTTGCCTTGGATCGCCGAGGCGGTGAAAGGCCAGGTGCGTATCCTGGCCGCAGGCGGGGTGCGCAGCGGCGCGGACATACTGAAGATGCTTGCGCTGGGTGCGGATGCCGTTATGATTGGGCGACCATTTGCCATCGCCGCTCTGGGCAGCGGCCGCAAGGGCGTGGAGGAGTGTGCCCGGCAGTTGAAACGGGAGCTTGAACAGGTCATGGTGCTGACCGGCACCATGCGCGTCGATGCGGTCAGCCGCTCCGTGCTCTACGTCAGATAGTTTCCCGGCGGCAGACTGCGTGTGATTGTTTGGGTGCGGGGATGGCGGACGAACTGAACCCCCAGGAGGGCCGGCCATGAAGGGTAAGACCAGCAAGGAATCGTGCATCACCCTCTCGCAGCGGGTGCTGCCCCAAGACGCCAACCCCGCGGGCAACGTGCACGGCGGCGTGATTCTTAAGTATATCGATACGGCGGCAGGCACCGTGGCCATGCGCCACGCCCGGGGCAATGTGGTCACGGCCTCCCTGGACCGCATGGATTTTTTGGCCCCTGTCTATGTGGGAGAGTTGGTGACCTTCAAGGCCTGCCTGAATTATGTGGGCACGACATCCATGGAGGTCGGCGTACGCGTGGAGGCCGAGAATCTGTTCACCGGCGAAGTCCGCTACACCAATTCAGCGTATCTGACATTTGTGGCTCTGGGCGAGAATGGACGGCCCACGCCCATAGCTCCGCTGATCCTGGAAACCGAGGGCGAGAAGCGTCGCTGGCGCGAAGCCAAGGACCGCCGCAAGGCGCGTATGGCTGAAAAGGCTCGCGAGCGCTGTTCCCAGGAGGGGGGGAGTGAATGCAAATCCGATGGAATCTGAACTGAGAGGAGAGGGATAGATGCTCAAGCATATCGTCATGTGGCGCTTGAAGGACGAGGCCGAAGGTGGAACCAAGGCCGAGAACGCCAAGAAGATGAAAGAGATTCTGGAAGCCCTGCCTGCTAAGGTGCCCGGCGTGCTGAAGCTGGAAGTGGGGATCAACGTGGTTGCGTCCGAGACCTGCTGCGACGTCTGTCTGTACAGCGAGTTTAATAATCTTGCCGAGATGGATGCCTATCAGGCCCATCCCGAGCATCAGAAGTGCGTGGCCTTCATCAAGGCCGTGGCCGCCGAACGGCGTGCCACGGATTATGAATGCTAGCCTTGAAAGAGGGTTGTGAAAATGAAGGGCGGCCCTGAGGGCCGCCCTTTTTTGTGGGGTGAGGGTGAGACCTAGACGGCTTCCGCGGCTTCCTGATCGTCCGTGGCGGAAAGCACCGCGAGTTCTTCGGAGGAGAAGATGCGGTTGATGTCCAAGATGATGACAAAGTTGTCGTTCTGTTTGCCCATGCCGTGGATGAAGTCCGTGCGGATGGACATGCCCATGCGTGGCGCGGGTTCGATGCCCTCGGGCAGCATCTCGAAGACCTCGCGCACGGAGTCCACCAGCGCGCCGATCACGGCGGATTCGCCGCCCAGATTGACCTCGGTGATCACGATGCAGGTGTCCACGGTGTCCTCCACCGGGGGCATGCCGAATTTACGTCGCATGTCCACCACCGGCACGGCGTGCCCCCGCAGGTTGATGACCCCGCGCATGAATTCCGGGGTGCGCGGGATGCGGGTGACCGTGGCCAATTCAAGGACCTCGCGCACCTGGGTGATGTCCAACGCAAAGATCTCGTTGTCCAGGCTGAACGTCAGGTACTGGTTGGTTTCGTCGGTTTGCTGATTGCTCATGGTCTGCGCTCCATGTCTCGTCGTTGCGTGTCGCCCTGTGGCGCATTGCCCGGGTCGGATTGTGCGACCTTCGGACAGCGTATCTCATCCGAGGTTTTCTGTCAGCCTAGAAGCGTTCGAACTCGTCGTCGTTCGCATCGGCCCCCATGTCCAGGGACAATCCACCAGTGACGGGCTTGCTCTGTTTGTCTGTTTCGCGGTGCAGCACGGTTGGCGACGGCAGTTTCTTGGCCGGGGCAGCATGTGCCGTCACAACACGACGGGGGGCGCTGGAGCCCCGGGCGCTGCTGTGCAGCCTGAAGAAACCGATGGTCTCTTGCATCTGGACGGCCTGACTGGAGAGTTCCTCGGAGGTGGAGGCCATTTCTTCGGATGCCGAGGCATTTTGCTGGACCACTTGGTCAAGTTGTTGGATGGCCTTGTTGATCTGCTCGGCCCCTGAGTTCTGCTCGTTGCTGGACGCGGCGATCTCCTGGACCAGTTCGGCGGTCTTGCGGATGTCCGGCACCATCTTCACAAGCATTTCTCCGGCCTTTTCAGCGATCCCGACACTGTTGGTCGACAATTCGCTGATCTCGGAGGCGGCACTGCCGCTACGTTCGGCCAGTTTGCGGACCTCGGCGGCCACCACGGCAAAACCCTTGCCGTGTTCGCCGGCCCGGGCGGCCTCGATGGCCGCGTTCAGGGCCAGAAGGTTGGTCTGGCGGGCGATCTCCTCGATGATGGTGATCTTGCTGGCGATCTCCTTCATGGCCCGCACCGTATCGGTCACGGCCTTGCCGCCGGATTCGGCATCCGTTGCCGACTGCACGGCAATGCGCTCAGTCGTCTGGGCGTTCTCGGCGTTCTGGCGGATGTTGGCAGCCATCTGCTCCATGGAGGAGGAGATTTCCTCCACACTGGCGGCCTGCTCCGTGGCCCCCTGGGAGAGGCTTTCGGAGGAGGCAGACAGCTCTTCGGAACCGGAGGCCACGTTCTCGCCGGCGGATTGAACATCCCCGACCACCCCCGCCAGCTTGGCCACCATCTGTTTCAGGGCCTCGGCCAGTTGTCCGATTTCGTCCTTCTGGTCGACGTCCACGGTGGCGGTCAGGTCCCCTGCGGCAATGGCCTGGGCAAAGGCCACGCCCTGGCGCACGGGGCCGGTGATGGCCCGGGTGATGGTCCAGGCGGCGAGGACGCCGATGATCAGCGCGATGGCCGCCCCGATGAGGATCATCAAATTACTGTTCTGGATCTCGGCCTCCATCGTGGCCGCTTGATCCATGCGGGCGGTTTCGCACACGCCCTGGGCCTCGTGCGCGGACTTGACCATGACTTGATTGGCTGTGACCTGGGCCAACACGGCCATGTGATAATCGTCCATGGCTTTGGAGTATTTGCGCAGACCAGCTGTGATGCTGTCCAGTTGGGCGATGTTTTCTGTCTGGTGATACTTGGCGCGTTCAGTGGTGACCAGGGCCAGGGTTTCGTTGATGAAGCCCTGGGTCTCCGTATAGGCGGATTCCTGGTTGTTCCACATGTAGTAGAGGGCCTTGATGCGGGCGTTCAAGAAGAGCTTGACCATCCGGTTGGCGTTGTCGGCCTTGGACAGTTTGTCGTCCACGGCCGCCCTGGGGGCGTTGGCTTGGAGGCGAAGATCAGCCAGTTGCTGTTTTTGTCCTGCGCGAACGGCCTCGATCTCCTCCAGGGCCTGCTTGGCAACGGTACCCAGTGTGGTGAGCAGCTCGGTGCGTTGTTTTTCCAGGCTGACGTACCGGCCAAAGGCGTTTTTATAGGTATTGACCTTGTCCAGGATCTGATCGATCTGATTCTTATTCGCAGGATCATTGAACAGAGCCTTCAGTTCGCTGGCCCTGGATGTGAGCGACTCAATGAACTTGGCCTGCCCGTCGATGGAAGCCTGGTCCTTGCGCAGCATGAAATTCTTTTCCTGCAGGCGGGCATCCTTGATGTCCTTGACGATGAGATTGACCTCGCTGGTCTTGGCGACGCGGTCGCGCACGGAGCTCATCCCGCTCAGGCCAACCCCGGCCACAAGGGCTGTCAGAACGAGGACCACGGTAAACCCCAGGGCCAGTTTCAGACCGAGTCTCATGTCTTTGAACATTTGCTAACTCCCTTTTTGTGATGCCGTTTGCAAGGACGCGAAAACAGGGATGGGTGTACCTGACCTGCGTGATCGGTTTTTCGATTCTTGGTTCAGGTGAATCCAGGCTGATAGAGGTGCCTTGTGCGGAAACTTATCCAGCTCTATCACGGGGATGTTACAAAAAATATTCCAAAATATATAAATTCTATGGTTAGATATTTCAGGTGGTTAGCGATGGGGCTTCGCCTTGGGCACGAGGGGGTCCATTCCGGGTAGACAAATCGTCCATCAAAAGTGGAACTTATCTGTAAAAAGTGGAATTATTCCGAGCAGATAGGTAGGGTATCCTCCATGGATTCGACCGTGAGCAAGTCGAATCCATGGAGGAGTCACGGCTCAGCGGCCTCCGAAATCCAGGTTCATTTCCTTGGGGTAGGTGACGCTGTAGCCGTATTCCAGGGTGGTTTTCTGGCCGGGAGGCAGCTTGAGTGTCCAGATGGCCAGTCCGCCTTGTTCTTCCTCGGCGCCGGGCAGTCGTTTTTCCAGTTCGATGCGTTCGTCACCGATCTGGGGGATACGTTCTTCAAGGCGCAGGGACACGGGAACGGCCTTGGCATTGTCGATGGACACCCGCCAATCCCAGACGTGGGATTTCTTGGAACTCAGGAATCCGGATTCACCGGACTGGCGAACCAGGGGGATGAACTGCACCTTGACCTGGGGATCGGCACCAAAGAACAGCTCGAATTGCTTGTCATAGAGCGAGAAGTCCGCCTTGCGGACCAGGGCCGAATCCAGGAGAAAGGCGGCGGGTCCCTGGGGGTATTTGGGGGCTGCGTCGAACTTGAGGGCCGCACGGGTATAGGCCCCCGGTCCCACTGCCGGGCGGACGAGGTAGTCGTATTCGGCTTTCCACGCGGCCCGTTCCATGGAGAGTCGTTTGCGGCTGCCGGACTCCAGGGTGGCGCGGCCGGCATCGAAGGAATCGAAGATGTGCCCCTGGCTACGGACCACGGGCGTTGGCGATGCCCCCGCCATCATGGTCAGAGCCTCTTGCGGTGCGTCGCTGTTGAACATTTGTGCGGCCTTGCGCATGATCGGCGCATCGGGTCGAATCCGCCAGGGGGGCAGATCCGGAGGGGTTTGTCCCCCCCTGAATTCGGCGGTGGCCAGGGTTACGGCCACGTCGTTCCAGGGGCTGCCGGTGTTCTGCCAGAGTTCGGCGTCCCAGGAGAATTCCACAAGGGCCGCCTCGGGCTTGGCGTTCAAAGTGTATCGGGAGGTCCAGCCCGCGGCATTCAGGAGATAAGACCAGCTGAGATCGACCTGTTTGGTCGGGCTGCCCGTCAGGGCGACCGTGGCTACGAGGATGCTCACGCTGCCGCCGGTCAGGCGACCCAGCTCCTCTTCCAGCTCCCTGATTTCTTTGTCCAAGGTCTTGATGTCGCGGGTCAGGGCCGAGGCCGCCGCAAGCTCGGAGGTCAGGCCCTGGCGCACGGCCAGGGCCATGACCGCCGCATCGGAGGCCTTGGGACCTTCCTTGCCTGTGATGGACCGCCAGTAAGCCGCCGCCCCTTCGTGGGCCACGTGTTTGTCCGTCAGCTCCTGGCGTTTGGCCTTGGCCTGGTCCAGTTTGTCCCCCACCATCTTGATGCGCCCCTCGTCGCGCCGTTCAACGCTGCGGATGGAGACGTCAGCGGGGAGGAGGTCGGAGCCCGTGGGCGGGAAGATGCGCAGGCTTGCTGGGTCCGCCGCTGCGGGCAAGGTCAGTGTGGCCTCCATTCGGCCCGCCAGGGAGGTGAGCTGTACTGTGGCTCGTTCGGTGACGACCCCTGAGTCGGGGTACAGGGTCACGGCCACAGGTCGTGCGGACGCCGCCTGCGGCGTCAGGATCAGGCAAATCAGGAAAGTTGCGGCCAATGCGCGTTCCAGAGTCGTCATGGGGCACCTCCCTCGAGTCATGAGTGCCGGGCGGACCTTGCGGTATGGATGCCGCAGTTAGTCACCCAGTTGGAGTTCCTTTTGGGACCAGGTGCTGGGCCCGAACTGGTAGGCTTTCAATTCGACGTTGCCATGGTGGTCCCATTTACGGGCCAGGAGCAGGCCCTTGCCCGTTGCGTCGATCTGGTCGGCCACAAGGTCGAAGGTGGCCAGCAGGTTGTCTTCGTCTTCCTCAAACATGGGCGCCGGACCGGAAATCCAGACCGTGCCGGTATTCTCTTCGAGGTACTGGTAGGAGACCTCGGGAAACGCGCTCTTGAGAAGCTTGCTGAGTTTGCTGTACTGCCATTCGCCGATGCCGAAGATCCAGCCCTCGTAGGAGGTGGTTCCGTTTTTCATTCTTTCCTCGTCAGGTTGTAGTGATAACCGCCCTGCGGTGGGGCGGACAGCCCTGTCATACAGCTTCGTGCAGACTTGCTCAAGTGGTTCGGGGGGATAGCCAGTCAACGCGCCTGCGACTCGTGATGCGCCTGATTCCTTTTACATTCCAGTCTAATTTGCTATGTATAGTTTAATTTGACAGGGAACATGACCGGGATGTTCAAGGATACGCGTATGGATCACGGCAGAATTCTTATCGTTGAGGACGAGGCCATCATCGGCAAGGAAATTGAGCTGAGTCTCAAGGGCCTTGGCTATGAGGTGCTCGGTGTCGTATCAACGGGAGAGGAAGCCGTGGAGCGTGCTCTGCGCGAGCGGCCGGACTTGGTGGTCATGGACATCATGCTTGCCGGCGATATGGATGGAACCGAGGCCGCAGCCGAGATCCGTCGCCAGAGTCACATTCCCATCGTTTTTTCCACGGCCTACACGGACGACGAGACCCTGGCCCGGGTCAAGCCCACGGCTCCTTATGGCTATCTGATCAAGCCTTTTGACCAGACGGATTTGCGGATCACCGTGGAGACCGCCCTCTACAAGAGCGGCATGGAAGAGAAGCTCAGGATCAGCGAACAGCGTCTGCGCCAGGCCCAGAAGCTGGAGGCTGTGGGTACGCTCGCCAGCGGCATTGCCCACGATTTCAACAATATCCTGTCGGCCATTATCGGTTATTCCGAGATGGGGCTCTCCAAAGTGAATGACGCGGACCCCCTGCACAAGATGTTTGACCGTATCCATAAGGCTGGACGCAGAGCCAAGAATCTGGTGCAGCAACTCCTGGAGTTCAGTCGGCCGGCGGGAGTGGATCTGGCGTCCGTGGACCTTGGCCCTCTCGTTCTGGAGGTTCTGGACATGCTGTCACCCTCGCTGCCAACCGGGGTGCGCACCGAAGTTTCGTTGCCCGAGGGACCGTGTCTGGTCAAGGTCGACTCCACCCAGATGCACCAGGTCGTTCTGAATCTGCTCAAGAATGCCGCGGACTCCATGGTCCAGGGCGGAGGCCTGCTGAGTGTCAGTCTGGTCATGGGTTCTCAGGCGGACCCCGAGGCCGCGGTCTGTCTGCCGATGTTCGATAGGCAGATCGAGGTCGGCGATCAGGATTGCACCTGTGTGAAGCTGGAGGTCCGCGACACGGGGTGCGGCATGGGCGAGGTGGTGCGCAGCCGGGCCTTTGACCCGTTCTTTACCACCAAGGCCTCGGGCGAGGGGACCGGCATGGGCCTGGCCGTGGTGCATGGCATCATCCAGAGCTATGGCGGTTGGATCGGGCTGGAAAGCGAGCCGGGGCTCGGCTCGGCGCTGACGGTCTGTCTGCCGCAGGCAGGGGAGTAGCAGATGGCGAATGTCCTGGTGATCGATGACGACCAAATGATCTGCGAGATGATCACAGATATCGTTCAGGACGTCGGGCACAGTTGTGACTCGGCACACTCACTGCGGGCTGGGCTGGCCAAGGCCCTGTCCGGGCGGTTCGATGTGGTCTTTCAGGATGTGTACCTGTCCGACGGCATGGGGCTGGATCTTTTGCCCCAACTCAAGGAAGCACCGGGTCGCCCCGAGGTGGTCATCATCACCGGTGCCGGCGAGACCCATGTGGCCGAAAGGGCCATGCGTGAAGGGGCCTGGGATTTCGTGGCCAAGCCCCTGGACCTGGACGGGGTGCTGGGCCCTCTGGAACGCGCCTTGAAGTATCGGGGGGAACGGCACGGGTCGGCCGTGAAGAAGGCCGTGCGCCGTGAGGGGATCGCTGGTTCGAGTCCGTTGATCCGGGCCTTGCTGTCCACCGTGGCCATGGCCGGGGAGAGCGGGGCCAGTGTGCTCATCACCGGAGAAACGGGGACGGGCAAGGAACTGTTCGCCAGGGCCATTCACGCCAACAGTCCGCGCGCGACGAAACCGTTCGTGGTCGTGGACTGCGCCTCCCTGCCTGAAAACCTAGTGGAGTCCATCCTTTTCGGACACGTCAAGGGGGCGTTCACCGGGGCGGAAAAGGCCCGGGATGGACTGGTCATGCTGGCCAACGGGGGCACCTTGTTTCTGGACGAGGTGGGTGAACTGCCGTTTGCCATGCAGCGCTCCTTTTTACGGGTGCTGGAGGGGCACACCTTCCGACCCGTGGGCAGCAAAAATGAACTGGGCAGTGACTTTCGGTTGGTGGCAGCCACCAACCGCCACCTGGATGAGATGGTGGAGCGGGGCGAGTTCCGCAAGGATTTGTTGTACCGCATCCGGTCCTTCTCCATCGAGGTGCCGCCGCTCAGGGAGCGTGTGGAGGATATCGAGGAGATCGTCAGTGTGCACATGGCCCGGATGACCAGTCAGGGGCGGTTCCAGGCCAAGGGCTTTTCCCCGGAATTCGTGCACGCCCTGGCATCGTATCCTTGGCCGGGGAACGTGCGTGAGCTGGTGAATTGTCTTGAGCGCTCCCTGGCAACGGCCCATGCGGACAGGACCCTGTTTTTGACCCATCTTCCCGAGAATGTGCGGGTCAGTTACGCCCGGACCCTGGTCAATCGCGAAGGGCCCAGCAAGCCCTATCCCGGCACCGTTGACGGGGCCGATTCGGCTTCTCTTCCGTCCCGGGTTGAGGCCGCTCAAGGTGGGGACCCGTCGCAGCCAGGATCTCAGGAGAGCTGGAGCGTTTATCGAGAACGGGCCGTGGGCCATGCCGAGCAGGATTATTTTAAGCGGCTCCTGGCGTTTACCCATGGAAATATCAGGGAATCCTGTGAGATCGCAGGTGTCTCCCGGGCGCGTCTGTACCAGATTCTGCAAAAGCACGACATCAAGCGCCTGCACTGAGTCCCCCCTGTGAGCTTGTCTGATTTTGTTAGACGAACTCGCGCAGTGTGTCTCTCTGCATTGGACAAATCCTGTTCACGTAGACAGTTTTGCGTCCTGGGGGACGCCCTGCACCCACACCTCACTCCCTGTCTTTTTCTCATCACCCCGGTTTTTTAAGATATCTGCAAAACTCCTCGCGCATCTGCGGAAGTGGTACGCATCTTGATAATATGGGGCAGAGGGTAAGAAAATGAGTACCGCAACCAACATCCTGAATCTGGCACAAAAGGCCGTTTACGGCGGAGTTTCCTTGGAAGCCGCACGACTGTGCACTGTCTGCTGGACCGTCCACGACACCGAAGACTGTCCGGAGTGCAACGCCAGGCAGTGGATCTATCTGGCCCCCCTGTTGCGGGGTTTTGACGAGGTCGGCTGTGTGCGTAGCTCCCGGGACCCCCTGCTGCAAGAAGGGCCATCGTTCCGGACCATGTAGCCGGGTTGCTCCAGTTATACTATTTGGTCTGCGGGCGTTCCTCCTGCGAAGCCTGCAGACCTGGTGAGACGGCTCCCCCCCCTATAGAGCCGTCTCTTCCCCCCAATAAAAGCCGTCTTCTCTCCCCCCCGAGAAGGCGGCTTTTCCTTGCCCTTGCGGCAGCCCGTCGGGTGGGGTTCAATCGCAGTCCGGCTTGTCCGGCTGCAATCGATTGTTCCACGGGCTTTCCATTTGCGCGCTTGGTTGCTATGGAGTGCCGATCCAAGGAGGGCCTTTCGCATGAAGCGTACACGCCTGCTGTTTAAAATTATCCTGGGCATCGTCCTCTATGCCCTGGCCGTGCTGACCACCGCCGCCGCCGTGAAGGCCGAACAGGGAAACGACACCCTATTCCAGGTATCGACCATCGACGCTTTGCTGGACGGGGTCTACGACGGGGCCATGCCCGTGGCCCGGCTGATTGCCATGGGCAATACGGGGCTGGGAACGTTTCACGCCCTGGACGGGGAGATGGCCGTGATCGACGGCGTGGTCTACCAGATCCGGTCCGACGGCTCGGTGCGCGTGGCCGAACAGGGGGCGAGCACGCCATTTGCGGCGGTGACCCCCTTTGAGCCCGACCTGACCCTGACCCTGGGCAATGTCTCGTCCATGCGCGAGCTGAATTCGGCACTGGAAGCCCTGCTGCCCAATCCCAATATCTTTTACGCCATCCGGGCCACAGGGCAGTTCCGCACGGTCAAGACGCGCAGCGTGCCGCGTCAGACCAAGCCTTATCCACCGCTGAAGGTGGTGGCCGCCACCCAGCCCGTCTTTGACTTTTCGGACGTGCCCGGCGACATCGTGGGCCTCTGGTCCCCGGCCTTCGTCAAGGGTGTGGGCGTGCCCGGGTTCCATCTGCATTTCGTGAATGCCGCGCGCACCGGTGGTGGGCACATGCTGGACTGTTCTTTCGAGCACCTGACCCTGACCCTGGATGCCACCCCGGCCTTCACCGTGGTCCTGCCCCAGAGCGAGGACTTTGCAACCACGAACCTTACCCTTGACCGGGCCGCGGACCTGCACAAGGTCGAGCAGTAAAGCCCGCCTCGTGAAGGCCGTCCGCTCTTCGGAGCGCAGGGTCCGAGAATCCAGTTTCTTGCAGATTCTTTTGGTCGCTAATTCAAAAGGCCGCTCCCCCGGGGGAGCGGCCTTTTGCTATGTGATATTGGGGAGAAGTGGTTAGATCTTGCGTTTGTCCAGGACGCGTTGGATCTTGCAGGCGTTGGTGTCGAACAGGCTGGCGCGTTCAACGATGCGTACGTCGAAGCCCACCCCCAGCACCGATTCCAGGCGTTTGCGGATGGAGGCGCACATCTGCTGGTGCTTCTTGATCTCGTCGAAGAATTCGTCGGTGGCGGCCTCCACCAGCACGGTGC
This sequence comes from Pseudomonadota bacterium, assembly GCA_018816865.1. Classification (GTDB taxonomy): domain Bacteria; phylum Desulfobacterota; class Desulfovibrionia; order Desulfovibrionales; family Desulfovibrionaceae; genus Desulfovibrio_Q. Next base: position 228,305 of record JAHIUW010000017.1, on the reverse strand, counting down.
CCTTGTCCAGCACCCCGTCCAGTTCCAGGATGATCTGGAAGCAGGGATCAACGCCCTCGATCTCGGCCAGCACGTTCTCCACCTGCTTGGGGTAGACGTTGATGCCCTTCAGGATGAACATGTCGTCCGTACGGCCCTGGACCCGGTCCATGCGCTGGTGGATCCGCCCGCAGGGGCACTGGCCCGGGATCAGCCGGGTCAGGTCGCCGGTGCGGAACCTGAGCATGGGGAAGGCCTCCTTGGTCAGGGTGGTCAGCACCAGTTCGCCCACCTCGCCCGGGGCCACGGGCTCCAGGGTTTCGGGGTCGATGATCTCGGCCAGGAAGTGGTCCTCGTTGATGTGCAGGCCCCGGCGTTCCAGGCATTCGCCCGCCACGCCCGGGCCCATGATCTCGGACAGGCCGTAGTTGTCCGTGGCCGTCAGCTTCAGGCCGTCCTGGATGCGCTGGCGTACGCCCTCGGACCAGGTCTCCCCACCGAATAGGCCATGCTTCAATGTCAGGGCGTTGGTATTGATGCCCTGGGTGTGCATGGCCTCGGCCAGGTACAGGGCGTAACCCGGGGTGCAGAGCAGGGCCGTGGTCTTGTAATCCTCGATGATCTGGATCTGGCGGCGGGTGTTGCCCGAGGAGCTGGGGATCACGGAGGCACCGAGCAGCTCGGCCCCGTAGTGGAAGCCGAAGCCTCCGGTGAACAGGCCGTAGCCGAAGGCGATCTGGACCACGTCGTCCTTGGTCACGCCGCCTGCGGTGAGCACCCGTGCCGCGAGTTGGGCCCAGCGCCGGACGTCGTTCTTGGTGTAGCCCACCACCACGGCCTTGCCCGTGGTGCCGCTGGAGGCATGCAGGCGCACCACCTCGCGCATGGGCACGGCGAACATGCCATAGGGGTAGTTGTCGCGCAGATCGTTCTTGGTGGTGAAGGGCAGGCGGCGTACGTCATCCAGGCTGCGCAGGTCGTCCACGTCCAGTTCCAGGTCCTCGAACTTCTTTTTGTAGAACGGCACATTGCGCGACAGGCGGTACAGCGTGGACTGCAGCCGTTCCAATTGCAGCTGGGTCAGTTCGTCCCGGCTCATGCATTCGTTCTTCTCGTCGAAGTACATTCAAGGCTCCTTGATTCGATCGTTTCCCCGGCCACGTTCCCGAAGGTGTTCGGCAGGCCCCTTCTTGCTAGGGTGTCCCGGGGATGGGGCACCTGGGGCGGGGTCCGGGGCACCAAGGCCCCGGGATATCATTGCTCCACGTCCAGGTCGCGGCCCAGATAGGCGCGCTGCACATCCCTGTTTTCCAAGAGTTCCTCGCTTGGCCCCTGGAGGATGATGCGCCCGGTCTCCAGCACGTAGCCCCGGTCCGCAATCCTCAGGGCCATGCGGGCGTTCTGTTCCACCACCAGCACCGTCAGATCGAACTTGTCGCGCAGCTCCCGGATGTGCCGGAAGATCTCGCGGGTGATCTGCGGGGCCAGGCCCATGCTGGGTTCGTCTAGGAGCAGCATTCGGGGCCGCGCCATGAGAGCCCGGCCGATGGCCAGCATCTGTTGCTCACCTCCGGACAGGGTCCCGGCGGCCTGACGGCGGCGCTCGCCCAGGACGGGGAACATGTCGTACATGGTCTGAATGTCGCGGCCCACCTGCGCGCGAGACTTGAACGAAAAGCGGTTGAAGGCCCCGAGCAGCAGGTTGTCCTCGACCTTCATGGGCTTGAACACCAGCCGGCCCTCGGGCACGTGCGAGACACCCAGCTTGACGATGGTGTTGGCCTGGGTGCGGGTGATGTCCCGGCCATCGAACTCGATGTCCCCGTCCGAGGCACGGTTCAGCCCGGAGATGGTGGTCAAGAGGGTGGTCTTGCCCGCGCCGTTGCCGCCGATAAGGGCCACGATCTCGCCCTTGTCCACGTGCAGCGAGGCGCGCTTGACCGCATGGATCTTGCCGTAGAACACGTCGATGTTTCTCAGTCTGAGCATGGCTAGATCCCGTCGTCTTCGCCCAGATAGGCCCTGATGACCTCCGGGTTTTTCTGGATTTCCAGGGGTGTGCCCACGGCCAGATCCTTGCCGTAGTTGAGCACCATGATCTCGTCCGAGATGCCCATGACCAGGTCCATGTCGTGTTCCACCAGGACCACGGTCACGCCCAGTTCGTCGCGGATGCGGGTGATGAGCTTTCCCAGGGCCTTGGTCTCCTTCATGTTCAGCCCGGCAGCGGGCTCATCCAGGAGTAGCAGCTCGGGCTTGGAGGCCAGGGCGCGGGCCAGTTCCATGGCCCGTTGCTGGCCGAAGGCCAGGTCGCCCGACGGGGCCTGGATCAATTCCGTCAGCTCCACGAAGGCCAATTTGTCCATGGCCAGTTCGGTACAGCGGCGTTCCTCGCGGCGATAGCGCGGGGTCTTGAGCAGGCAGTCCGGCACGGAGTATTGCACATGGCGGTGGCAGCCGGTCATGACGTTCTCGATGACCGACATGTTGGAGAACACCTCCAGGTTTTGGAAGGTGCGCACCACCCCCGCCTGGCCGCGTTTGTGGGTCGGCAGGTTGGTGATCTCGTCCCCGGCGAATGCAATGCGGCCCTCGCCCACCCGGACCAGCCCGGTGATGGCGTTGAGCAGGGTCGTCTTGCCCGCCCCGTTGGGGCCGATGATGCTGGTCACCGCACCCTTGCGAGCGCTGAAATTGACGCAGTCCAAGGCCAGCACCCCGCCGAAGCGCACGGTCACGTCCTGGCAGGCCAGCAGGGGCGCGCTATTCATTGGGCGCCCTCCTGGTCGGGGCCATCCTGTTCACGGCGGCCTTGGCCAAGCGCTTCACGCCCCCTGCAATGCCGTCGGGCAGGTACATCATGCCCAGCACCAGGATGCCGCCGTAGAGCAGGGTCTCGATGTTTTCAAAGGCCCGCAGGAACTCGGGCAGCACGGACAGGAAGACCGCCCCCGCCACTGCCCCCCAGACGCTGGCCATGCCGCCCAGAACCACCATCACGATGAGCGTCACCGAGAAGTGGAAGCCAAAGGACGAGGGGGCCACAAACGACAGGTAGTGCGCATAGAGTACGCCCGCGACCCCGGCGTACCCGGCCGAGAGCACGAAGATGAAGCGTTTGTAGGCGGTGATGTCGATACCCGAGACCTGGGCGGCCTTTTCGCTGGTGTGGATGGCGCGCATGGCGCGCCCGAAGCGCGAGTCGATGAGGTTCAGGGACAACAAGACGATCAGGGTCAACACGCCTGCCACCAGGAAATAGTAGGAGAGGTCCGACTCGAAGGCGAAGCCGAACAGCTCCAGCCGGGGTACGCCCACGAATCCGCTGGGGCCGCCCGTGAGCTCGATGGACTCGTTGAAGACGATGTACACGATGAGCCCGAAGCCCAGGGTGGCCATGGCCAGGTAGTGGCCGGAGAGCTTGAGTGTCGGGACGCCGATCAGATAGGCCGCGGCCACGGTGAGCACGACGCCGGCCACGAGTCCGGCCTCCATGGGCCAGCCGTAGGTGGTGGTCAGGATGGAGGTGGTGTAGGCGGCCAGCCCGTAGAACGCGCCGTGGCCCAGGGAAATCTGCCCCGCATAGCCCAGCAGCAGGTTCAGCCCGATGACGATGATGGCGTTCAGGAAGGCCAGGATCAGGGTGCTGATGTAATAGTCGTTGGTCAGCAGAAAGGGCAGGGCTGCGGCCAGGGCGGCGAAGGTCGTGACGCCCAGGGTGTTTTTCTTGCCGGTGGTCATGGCCTAGACCCGGTCCGAACTGGCCTGACCGAAGAGCCCGGATGGCTTCACGAACAAGAGCAGCAGCAGGATGATGAAGGTGAAGGCGTCCTTGTAGGCCGAGGAGATGAACCCTGCGCCAAAGGACTCCAGTACACCCAGGATGAGTCCGCCTGCTGCCGCGCCAAAGGGGTTGCCCAGCCCGCCGGTAATGCAGGCCGCGAAGCCCTTCAGGCCCAGCAGGATGCCCACGTCGTAGCTGGTCAAGGTCAGCGGCGCGAGGATGGCCCCGCCAACGGCCCCCACCAGTGCGGAGATCATGAAAGACAACAGCACCATGCGTCGCACGTCGATGCCCACCAGGAAGGCGGCCTTGACGTCGTAGGAGCAGGCCAGCATGCCCTTGCCATAGATGGTGCTGGAGAAGAACAGCTTCAGTCCCGCGAGGATGGCCAGGGTGATGGCCAGCACCCACAGGGTCTGTGGCAGCATGGTTGCGCCGCCGAAGTGCAGGGGCTGCATGCCCGAGAAGTGCGGCAGGGCGAAGGTGTCCTTGCCCCAGGCCAACATGGCCAGGCCGCGGATGAGGATGGAGACGCCGATGGTGATGATGATCAGCTGGATCACGCTGGCGTTCTTCACCGGGCGGATGGTGAAGCGTTCGAAGGCCGCGCCCACGATCACCGATACGACCACCGCCAGCACGATGGCCGGAACAAGGGCCAGGCCCAGCGCCTTCATGAAGTAGACGCTGAGCATGCCCCCGAGCATCACAAACTCGCCCTGGGCGAAGTTGATGACGCCCGTGGTGTTGAAGATGATGGTGAAACCCAGGGCGGTCAGACCATAGGTGCTGCCCATGGTCAGACCGGACACCAGGTATTGCAGTATTGAGGCGAAATCCATGTTGCGGCTACCTCAGCACCTTCCAGTCGCCGTTTTCGATGGCGACCATGACAAAGGCCTGTTCGTCCAGGCCGTTGTGGTCGGTTGCGGAGAAGTTGTATTCGCCGGTGGCGCCTACATAACCGGTGATGGATTCCAGGGCGTCGCGGATGGCCATGGGCTCGGTGCTCCCGGCCTTCTCGATGGCGGTCTTGACCAGCATCAGGGCATCAAAGGCGTAACCGCCGAAGGTGGAGACCGGGATGTTGAACTTGGCCTGGTAGTCCTTGGCGTAGTCGGTCAGCACGGGGCGCTGCGGATGGTCGGCGGGGATCTGATCAACGGCAATCATCCGCCCGGCAGGCAGCATCAAGCCGTTGGCGGCATCGCCAGCCAGGTCGATGAATTTCTTGGAGGCCACGCCGTGGCTCATGTACAGCGGGGTGCTGATGCCAAGCTGGACGCGGTTCATGGCGACCACGGCCGGGCCGGGGTTGGTGCCCCAGCAGATGATGGCGTCGGGACCCAGGCCTTTGATCTTGGTCAGCTGGGCGGTCATGTCCGTGTCCTTGGGCCCGTAGACCTCGTCGGCCAGCAGGTTCATGCCCTGGGCGGGAACGAGTTCCTTGAGCACGGTGCGTCCGGCCTGGCCGAAACCGTTGGACACGGTGAGGATGGCCACGCTCTTGATTCCGGCGGCCCGGGCATGGGCCAGGATGGTCATCACGGCGTGGCGGTCGGATTGGGGTGTCTTGAAGACCCAGGGATTGACCGGCGTGACGATCTTTTCGGCGGCCGCGCAGGAGACCAGGGGAATCTTGGAAGCGCTGAACTTGTTCATGATAGCCAGGGTGTTGCCGGAGACGGTGGGCCCGACGACTGCGGCCACGCGGTCCTTCTTGATCAGCTTGTCGGCGGCGAGCACGCATTTGTTCACGTCGGTCTCGTCGTCGTAGATGATCAGTTCGAGCTGCTTGCCCAGGATGCCGCCGGCGGCGTTTATCTTCTCTTCAAGCAACAGCAGGGTGTTCTTTTCGGGCTCGCCCAGAAACGAGGCCGGGCCGCTGACGGACAGCACCGCACCGATCTTGATGGTCTCGGAAGCCATTGCCGGAACGGCGATCATCAGGCCCAGGGCCAAGAGAATCAAAGCGCGCATGGTCTTCATGCGGATCCCTCCTTTGGGTGAATATAAAAAAATGGGGTGGGCGTCAGGTCTGCCCAGATTCGTGTCCGACTGGGGGCTAGCGGCTAAAACTGAAGATGCCGCCTGTGCCCGCGACCCCCCGGGATAGTCGCCTGGAGAGCCCGTGGACAGAAGCGGGCAGCATCTCCCCGATGCTGGCGGTGCACGTCTTGGTGGAGGAGGACCCAGCAGGGGCGAGGACACGCATGAAGCCTCGAAGGGCTACGGTTGCGTGGTCTGCGAAGCGGATCATGTCGCCCTCGTTGGTTCGTGGTTGGCGGTGCGTGCAAAGACAGGACACTGTCAGTGGAATGATGAACCCAGTTGGCAGTGTGCCACATTCTTGTCAAATCAAGGAGGTTATTGTCAAGGGAGGGGGTATGATATGTCAGTTTTCTCCACAGCATACAAGGAGTGGGAAGGGGCCCTCGACCCGATGCCGAGGGCCCCTTCCTCATCGTCGCGGAGGTGACGAGCTTCTTGCCTCCGCAAGGCGGAGGCTGGATGCAGCAGGTTAGTGGACTATCGTCCATTCGCCGTTCTTGATGCGGATCATCTCGAAGGCGCTCTCGTCCAGGCCGTTGTGGTCGCTGGCCGAGAAGTTGAAGATTCCGGCGGTGCCGACGAATCCGCTGATTTTTTCCAGGTTGTCACGGATGGACTGGGGATCAGCGGAGCCACCCATTTCGATGGCTTTGAGCGTCAGCACCAGAGCGTCGTAGCCGTGGCCGCCGAAGGTGGAAACCGGTGCCTTGAACTTGGCCTGATAGTCATTGGCATAGGCCGTGAGCATGGCCTTCTGCGGATTGGAGTCGGCGATCTGGTCGGCCACGATCAGCCGACCGGCGGGCAGCAGGATGCCCTCGGAGGCATCGCCGGCCAGCTCGATGAATTTCTTGGAGGCTACGCCGTGGCTCATGTACAGCGGGGTGCTGATCCCCAGCTGGACGCGGTTCATGGCGACCACGGCCGGGCCGGGGTTGGTGCCCCAGCAGATGATGGCGTCGGGCCCCAGGCCCTTGATCTTGGTCAGCTGGGCGGTCATGTCCGTGTCCTTGGGCCCGTAGACCTCGTCGGCCAGCAGTTCCATGCCCTGGGCGGGGACGAGTTCCTGCAGCACGGCGCGCCCGGCCTGGCCGAAGCCGTTGGACACGCTGAGGATGGCGATCTTTTTATAGCCCTGGGCCTGGGCGTGCTTCAGGATCTTGGTCACGGCGTGGCGGTCGGACTGGGGCGTCTTGAAGACCCAGGGATCGACGGGGTTGACGATCTTTTCTGCGGCTGCGCAGGACACCAACGGGATTCCGGCCTTGGAGAACTTGGCCATGACGGCCAGGGTGTTGCCGGACACGGTGGGGCCGAGCACCGTGCAGACCTTGTCCATTTTCAGGAGCTTGTCCACGGCCAGCACGCAATTGTTGACGTTGGTCTCGTCGTCGTAGACCACCAGCTCGAGCTGTTTGCCCAGGACCCCGCCCTTGGCGTTGATCTCCTCGACCAGCATCTCCATGGTGTTGCGCTCGGGCTCGCCCAGAAACGAGGCCGGACCGGTAACGGAGAGGACCGCACCGAGTTTGATGGTCTCCGAAGCCATGGCCAGGGCCGAAAGGCCCAGAGCCAGCAACACCAAGGTCAGAATCCGTAGAATCTTCATGCCGTGCTCTCCGCTTTGGGGATTGATGGATTATGAAAAAATGTTGAGCCGAACTATGATTGATAATCGATGATCTGTCAATATACGGGAAATGAACGGATGTCTGACTGCATTGGGTTGAGAAAACAGAGGATTCGACGCATGATCGAGTCCGGTACGACGTTACGGAAGAGACCTCGCGTTGTGGGGCGTTGTCTGGTCGACGTGGTGCGTTGCGTGTCCGCAGGGTGCAGGGACCATGAAGAGAGGAGGTGGTGATGGAGTTGCTGCTGAGGACGTTTCGGGACGGGGACCAGGAACCGGTGATCCGGCTCTGGAAGGAATGCGGGCTGGTGGTGCCCTGGAACGATCCGGCCAGGGATATCGACCGCAAGCTGGAGGATTCGCCGGAACTGTTTTTCGTGGCCGAGGCGCATGGCCAAATTGTGGGCACGTGCATGGCTGGTTACGAGGGCCACCGGGGCTGGATCTTCTACCTGGCCGTACTTCCGGAGAGCCGGGGGCAGGGACTCGCCCGGACCTTGCTGGACCACGCCGAGGCCGCACTCCTGGACCGCGGCTGCCCCAAGGTGGAACTGATGGTTCGCGACAGCAATACCAGTGTTCTGGAATTCTACCGCCACCTGGGCTACGCCGACGAGCCGGTCAGGGTGCTGGGAAAGCGCCTGATTGCCGACCAATGAAGGGCTGGTTTCCCCCTGGCATTCAGGATGCGGAGCGGCCTGAAAAGACTGCCCGGCATGTTGGCTGATAATCTTTCGGGTGATGATCGAATTGTGCGCTTTGGCCCGGGACCGGGTGCCGGGGGGAATGGGCGCAGACCAGCAACACGATGTCCGCAGAAAAGCCTCCAGAAAAAAATCTGGAGGCTTTGTTGTTGATTCGGACAGAGAGTCGTTGAGGGTTTAGTTCTTTTTGAGCCAGGCTTCCCAGGCGGCGAGGGCGGGCTTGCCGTCCTTGGTGGTCACGCCCGTGAACCAGGCCTTGCAGGTTTCTGGGTTCTGCTTGGCCCAGGTCAGGCCTGCCTGCAGGGGCTTCAGATCGGGGGTTTCATACATCCGGGTCATGATCTGGTTCATCATGGACAGGGGGAATTTGAAATTCTTGATGAACGCCATGACATTGGGCTGCTCGGCATCAAAACCCTTGCGGTAGTTGGTGTACACGGTGGCCAGACCATCGTTGCCGCCAAAGGTCTCGTCGGTGCTCCCCGTGAGATAACCGATGTCCAGGACCTCGTTCATGTAGTGCGGGGTCCAGCCCAGGAAGACGGCCCACTTGCCCGTGCGGATGCAGTCCTTGACCTGGCCCAGCATTCCGGCCTCGCTGGAGGGGACCAGCTCGAAGGAGCCCAGGCCGAACATGTTCTTGTCGATCATGGCCTGAATGATCTCGTTGCCGTCATTGCCTTCCTCGATGCCGTAGATCTTGTGATCCAGCTTGTCGGCATACTTGGCGAGGTCGGAAAAGTCCTTCAGACCGCCTTCAAGGACATAGCTGGGCGCGGCCAGGGTGTATTGCGCACCTTCCATGTTGGCCACGGACTTCACCACGGAGCCGTCGTCGAAGTAGGGCTGGGCGATGCCGGCCATGGAGGGCATCCAGTTGCCGAGGAAGACGTCGGCTTCGCCGGTGGCCATGGCTTTGTAGGCCACAGGCACCGAGAGCATGTAGTTTTCAGCGTCGTAGCCAAGGGCTTTGAGGACGCTGACCCCCAGTTCGGTCTTGACCGTCACGCCGGTCCAGCTGACGCTGGCGAACCGAATATTGTCACGGGCCTGGGCCGCTACGGTCAGGGACAGGAGCAACAAAAGAACCATCAGGGCCGCCAAGGGAGCTTTCTTTGAAAAAACCATCATCTCTCCTCTGTTATGAGTAGTGGAATCAGCCGCATCTACAAAGCAGGGTGCAGCGTACCTTTACCTTCCAAACCAGTTCAGGGATTTGGGGGCAAGGTTTTGGAAGACGTGTTTCGTCTCCAGATATTCTTCAAGTCCGGCCCGTCCGAGCTCTCGGCCAATGCCGGATTGCTTGTAGCCGCCCCAGGGGGCCTGGACAAAATAAACGTTGAAATCGTTGACCCAGACGGTTCCGAAACGCAGGCCGCGGGACATGCGCTGTTGGCGCTGTGCATCGTTGGTCCAGAATCCGGCGGACAGGCCATAGGTGGTGTCGTTGGCCAGGCGTAAGGCCTCGTCTTCGCTCTCGAAGCGTTCCACGGTGATCACCGGGCCGAAGACCTCTTCCTGGACGATGCGCATGGAGCTGGTGCAGTCGGTGAACAGGGTGGGCAGCACGAAGAAGCCGTCTTGCAGTTCAGGGTTCGTGGGGCGGGTGCCGCCGCTGAGCAGCGTGGCCCCTTCCTGTCGACCGAGTTGGATGGCGCGTTCCACCTTGTCCCTGTGCTGCTCGGAGATCAGCGGGCCCATCTGCGTGCCTTCGGTCATTCCGTTGCCGATGACGATGCGTTCCATCCTGGCGCGCAGAGCGAACACGAAGTCGTCGTGGATGGAGGATTCGAGCAGCAGGCGTGCCCCGGCGGAGCAAATCTGTCCGGCGTGGAAGAAAACAGCGTTCAGGGCGTAGTCCACGGCTGTTTCCAGGTTCGCGTCGGCAAAGACGATATTCGGGTTTTTGCCGCCCAGTTCCAGGGCGATTTTCTTGGCGTTGCCGCTGGCGGCCTGCATGATCTTGCGCCCGGTCTCGATGCCTCCGGTGAAGGAGATCAGATCGACGTCCAGGCTTTCCGCCAGCTCTGCGCCCACGGGGTTGCCCGCTCCCAGCACCAGATTGATCACCCCGCGCGGGAAGCCGACTTCCTGCGCCAGTTCGGTGATGCGGATGGTGGTCAGCGGGGTGATCTCGCTGGGCTTGATGACAAGGGTGCAGCCAGCCGCCAGGGCCGGAGCCATCTTCCAGGAGGCCTGCAGCAACGGATAGTTCCAGGGTGAGATCTGGCCGCAGACCCCCACGGGCTCGCGAACGATGGTGCTCGTGCTGTCCGCCACGGGGCTGTCGATGGGGGCATCCGCCATGTCGGTCACGGCGATGTCGGCGTAGTAGCGGAAGATTCCGGCGATATCGTCCATGTCCCAGCGGCTTTCCTCAAGGGTTTTGCCGGTGTCGAGGCTTTCCAGGCTGGCCAGCTCTTCTCTGTGCTCTTGCACGGCGTCGCCCAGGGCGCGCACCAAGGCGGCACGCTCCGAGGCCTTCAGCCGTGGCCAGGGCCCATAATCGAAGGCCTCGCGGGCGGCGGCAATGGCATCCTGCGTGTCCTCGCGCGTGCCTTCGGCCACGGTGGCGATCACTTTCCGGTTGAAGGGGTTGATGATCTCGCGGCTGGCAACGCCGCGGCCCATGGTCCACTCGCCATTGATGTACAGACCCTGGTTCATGCGTCATCCCCCCCCGGCGCCTGCGGGCTGTTGGGGCTGGTGCTTGTAAAACGGGGCACGCGAGGCTTCCATGGGCGTGTTGCCCAGGATGATGTCGGCGGACTTCTCGGCGGTCATCATCACCGGGGCGTAAATGTTGCCGTTGGTGACATCGGGGAAGACCGAGGCATCCACCACGCGCAGATTCTTGACTCCATGGACCTGGAGTTTGGCATCCACCACCGCCATCTTGTCGTAGCCCATCTTGCAGGTGCAGCTGGGGTGATAGGCGCTCTCTCCTTCGCGGGCCACGAAGTCCAGGATCTGTTCGTCGGTCTGGGCCTCTTTGCCCGGGGCCAGTTCCTCGCCCCGGTAGCGGTCAAACGCCGGCTGCTCCATGATGTTGCGGGTGCAGCGGATGGCCTCGACCCATTCGCGGCGTTCGCGCTCCGTGGAGAGGTAGTTGAAGAGGATGGCCGGGTGTTCGAACGGATCGGCGGACTTGAGTTTGACATGGCCGCGCACGTCCGTGTTCATGGGGCCGACGTGGCACTGATAGCCGTGCCCCTGCTGCGGTGAGGAGCCGTCGTAGCGGATGGCCACGGGCAGGAAATGATACTGCAGGTTGGGGTACTCCACCTGGTCGTTGCCACGGACAAAGCCGCCGGCCTCGAAATGGTTGGTCGCTGCCGCACCCTTGCGCCCGAACAGCCATTGCAGGCCGATCTTGGGTTGGTTGTACCACTTCAGCGCCGGGTACATGCTGACGGGTTCTTTGCAGGAGTACTGGACGTACAGCTCCAGGTGGTCCTGGAGGTTCTCGCCGACCCCGGGCAGGTCCACCACCGAACGCAGACCGAAGCGGCTGAGTTCTTCGGCATTACCGACGCCCGAAAGCTGGAGCAGCTGGGGGGAATTGATGGCCCCGCCGCAGCTGATGATTTCACCGCCGAAGGCCTTGTGCAGCTTCTTGCCGCGTCTGAACTCGACGCCCACGGCGGTGGTGCCCTCGAACAGGATGCGCGTCGCCTGTGACAGGCATTTGATGGTCAGGTTCCTGCGGTTTTTGACCGGATGGACATAGGCGCGGGCGGCGTTGTGGCGGCGGCCCCGATAGGTGGTGCGTTCGAACTTGCCGAAGCCTTCTTGCTGATAGCCGTTGACGTTGGAGGTCAGGGGATACCCAGCCTGCTGGGCGGCCTGAAAAAAGGCGTCAAACAGTGGGCTTTCGCAGTCGGGCTCAGTCAGATACATGGGGCCGCTGACGCCCTGGTAGCCATCGGACCCGGACAGACTCTGTTCGAAGCGCTGGAAATACGGCAGACAGTGGCTGTAATCCCAATCTTCCAGGCCCTTGTTCGTGGCCCATTTTTCATAATCCATGGCGTTGCCACGGATGTGGATCATGCCGTTGATGCAGCTGGAACCGCCGAGGACCTTGCCTCGGGGCTGGTAGATGCGGCGACCCTTCATGTGGGGTTCCGGCTCGGACTCGTACCACCAATTATAGGTCTTGCCTTGCAGGGGATAGGTCAGGGCGGCGGGCATGTGGATGCGGAAATCCATTTTGAAGTCGGGCAGGCCCGCCTCCAGGACCAGGACGCTGGCTTTGGGATTTGCGCTTAGGCGATTGGCCAGCACACTGCCGGCGGAGCCGCCGCCCACAATGATGTAATCATATGTTTTAAGGGTCATTGGTTGTTCCTTGTTCTTTCTGCAACCGGGTTGCAGGTTGTTCGTTTTTGTCCGTGGTGCCCAACTGTTCCGTGAGCAGTGGCGCTTGCTGTTCAGCTGCTTCCACGCATTCGCGTAACAGCAGGTAGTGCCTGCCGATGAGCGCATGGCATTTGAACAGGTCGCCATCGGCGATGGCCTTGGCGGTGTTTTGCCAGTTGCGGACGGTCTGTTCGCGAAATTGCTGGTGGGCGTAGAGGGCGTAGTCTTCGGAGCTGAAACCGAGCTGGATGGCGCCCATGATCCATTCAAATACGGGGTTGTAGCTCATCTTCGCAAAGCGGATGTTCAACTCCCTGTCCATCTCACCCAGCAGATGCTGGTCGGGCTCGGGGCCGTGGGCCTGTTCGGCCAGGGCCTGGGCACCATCCAGCAGTGCCTGTTTGTCTTCCTTGCTGGCATTGACGATGGCCAGGGCGGCGATGGTCTGGTCGGTGCTTTCGCGGAAGGTGATGACATGTTCGGGGGCGACCTTGTTTTGGCGTAGAAACAGCGCAAGGGATTCGCTGACGTTGGCCACATCGAGCTGTTTGACGTAGGTGCCGCCCTTGGCCCCTTTGCGGACCTCAACCAGCCCCTTCTGGCGTAAGACCTTGATCGCCTCGCGGATGACGCCGCGGCCCGTCTTGAACAGGGTCTGTAATTCGCGCTCGCTGGAAAGGCTCTCGCCGGGGAGCACCTTGCCGTTGATGATGGCGGCCTCCAATTGGAGGGCCACATCCTCGCTGGCTCTGCCCGCACGGGCAGGAATGAATAGCTGTGCGTTGTTCATAGGCCTATGGTCTTACCATTATGAGGGTTGTCGACAGGTGAAGATATTTAAAATAGCCATTATTTAAGCGCGATAACCTAAGATATGAGGTGGCCAGTGCGTTTGAGATCACGTATTTGGTAGGACCATTATGCAGGCGGCGTGCGGTTCTGTCAACCCGAGTGCGCCAGGCAGTGGGGAGGTGGGGGTATGAAAAAGGGAGGTGACAACCTGTTTTTGGTTGGCTATCTTCACTAGAACGTAAAATTTCAGCAATCATGCCAGTCAAATGTATGCCCTGATTTGTCCGAGGGTCGAATGTATTTCCCCGTGGCCGATATCTCCGTTCAGTTCTGGATCCCTCCCCTGGTGGCCTTTGTGGTGTCTTTCTTCACGTCCATGGGGGGCGTGTCCGGGGCTTTCCTGTTGTTGCCGTTCCAGATGACGTTTCTCGGTTTCACCTCGCCATCGGTCAGCGCCACCAACCAAGTCTATAATATTGTGGCCATTCCCAGCGGGGTTTGGCGTTACATGCGCGAGGGGCGCATGGTCTGGCCCCTGACGTGGATCGTGATCCTCGGGACCCTTCCGGGGGTGTTTCTGGGGGCCATCATCCGTGTGGCCTGGCTGCCGGACCCCGGCCATTTCAAGCTGTTTGCCGCACTGGTCCTGGCCTACATCGGGTTGCGCATGGCACGGGACCTTGTGACCCGCTCCGGCGGCAGCGCCAAGGGCGCAGCGGAGTCGCACTTTCAGGAGATGGCGGCACGGTTCCACACCAGGCAAGACGGACAACAGGGGATGCGCCCCGTGGAGGTCTTAAGTTTCACCAGGACCAGGCTGGAGTATCGCTTCTACGAGGAGACCTTCGAGGTCTCGACCCTGGGCGTGTCGGCGCTGTGTTTCGTGGTGGGCATTGTGGGCGGGGTCTATGGCATTGGCGGGGGGTCCATCGTGGCCCCGTTCCTGGTCTCCATCCTGGGGCTGCCGGTGTACACCGTGGCCGGTGCCGCGCTGATGGGGACGTTCGTGACCTCGGTGGCGGGAGTGGTCTTCTATCAGTTGATTCAGCCCTGGTACCCGGGGATGCATGTGGCCCCTGATTGGGCCTTGGGCCTGTTGTTCGGCCTGGGCGGCATGGCGGGGATGTACCTGGGGGCTCGTTGTCAGAAGTTTGTTCCCGCCCGGGTCATCAAGGGGATGCTCTGCGTCATCCTGTTGTTTACGGCCGCCAAGTACGCTCTGGATGCCCTCTAGCCGCCCTGGGCGGGGTGACCTTTCACTCCCTGCGGGAGGGAACCGGGTTTGCACTGTTTCCGGGGTGGGCCCTAGTCCTTTTTGCGCATGGCCTTGATGGCGTTGATCAGGCCGTTGGTGGAGCTGTCATGCCCGTCCACGGGTTTGTCGTCCGCGAGTTCGGGCTGGATGGCGCGGGCCAGCTGCTTGCCCAGTTCCACGCCCCACTGATCAAACGAATTGATGTTCCAGACCGTGCCCTGCACGAAGATCTTGTGTTCGTACAGGGCGATGAGCATGCCCAGCACGTGCGGGGTCAGGCGTTTGTAGAGGATGGAGTTGCTGGGCCGGTTGCCCATGAAGGAGCGGTGGGGCATGAGCCTGCCGATGTCGGTGTCGGGCAGCCCGGCCGCGCGCATCTCGGTCTCGGCTTCTATGGGGGTCTTGCCGCGCATCAGGGCCTCGGACTGGGCCAGGAAGTTGGCCAACAGCACCTCGTGGTGCTTGCCCAGAGGGTTCAGGGCCTGGGCTGGGGCCAGGAAGTCGCAGGGCACCAGTTTGGTGCCCTGGTGGAGCAGCTGGAAGAAGGCATGCTGGCCGTTGGTGCCGGGTTCGCCCCAGATGATGGGCCCGGTGCCGTAGTTGACGACCAGGCCGTCCAGGGTGGCGGACTTGCCGTTGGATTCCATGTCGCCCTGTTGGAAATAGGCGGGGAAGCGCGACAGATACTGGTCGTAGGGCAAGATGGCGTGGGTGCCGCAGGAAAAGAAGTTGTTGTACCAGATGCCCAGCATGGCCATGACCACCGGGAGGTTTTCCTCTAGGGGTGCGGTGCGGAAATGCTCGTCCATCTCATGTGCGCCCGAGAGCAGTTCCTCAAAGCGGTCCATACCCACGGACAGGGCGATGATCAGCCCGATGGCCGAACACAGGGAAAAGCGGCCCCCGACCCAGTCCCAGAATTCGAACATGTTCGCGGTGTCGATGCCGAACTCGGCCACGGCCGGGGTGTTGGTGGACAGGGCCACGAAATGCTTGGCCACGTGCTTCTTGTTGCCGGCTGCTTCCAGGAACCAGGTGCGCGCCGTGGTGGCGTTCAGGATGGTTTCCTGGGTGCTGAAGGTCTTGGAGGCCACGATGAACAGGGTGGTCTCGGGATTCAGGCGTTTCAGGGTCTCGGCCATGTGCGTGCCGTCCACGTTGGACACGAAATGGGCACGCGGTCCGTCGGCGTAATGCGCCAGGGCGGTGGTCACCATCAGCGGGCCGAGGTCCGAGCCGCCGATGCCGATGTTGACCACGTCGGCCACCGGGCGGCCGGTATAGCCGGTCCATTTTCCGGATCGCACGGCCTGGGTGAAGCTGCGCATCTTCTGGAGCACCGCGTTCACGCCGGGCATCACGTCTTCACCGTCCACCTTGATGGGGGTGTTGGCCCGGTTGCGCAGGGCCACGTGCAGCACGGCGCGGTCCTCGGTGGTGTTGATTTTCTGGCCCGCAAACATGGCCTGTGTGCGTTCGGGCACTTCGCTGGAGCGCGCCAGATCCATCAACAGGCCCATGGTCTTTTCGTTGATGCGGTTCTTGGAATAGTCGAGCAGGAGGTCCCCCTGGGTCAGGGAGAATTTTTCGAACCTGTGGGGATCATCCTTGAAAAGTTCCCGTAGGTGCAGGCGTTCCAACTCAAGGTAGTGGCCCTCAAGGGCCTTCCACTGAGGGGAAGCGGTCAGCGCGGACATGGCCTCTCTCCTGTTCGTGAATGAATGCAAGCGATATTCACAGCATCCTAGGATGGGTGAATTGCAGGCCTGTGTCAACGGGGGAGGCGGTCTTGGAAGGGGCTCAGTACATCAGGCCCGGCAGGTACAGGATGACCTGCGGGAACAGGAACAGCAGGGCGATGCCCGCCACGATGGCCCACATGAAGGGCACGATGCCCTTGAAGATGGACTCCAGGGTGATGCCCGGGATGATGGATTGCGCCGTGCCGTAGACCACATAGACGTTGATGCCCACGGGGGGGGTGATGACCCCCATCTGGGTGATCAGCACGATGATCACGCCGAACCAGATGGGGTCGTAGCCCAGGTGGGAAACCACGGGGTAGAAGACCGGGATGGTCAGCATGATCAGGGCCAGGGCGTCCATGAAGCAGCCGCCCAGGAAATAGATGAGGATGATCACGCCCATGACCATGAACGCGGGCAGTTCGAAACCGGCCACCCACGAGGCCACGTTGAAGGGGATGCGGGTCACGGCCAAAAACTTGCCGAAGACAATCGCGCCCGCCACCAGAAAGAGCACCATGCTTGAAGTGCGCAGGGTCTCGTAGAGCGAGTTGACGAAGGCCTGCCAGCTGAGCTGGCGCTTGATGATGGACAGGACCAGGATGCCCAGCACTCCGATGGACGCCGCCTCGGTGGGTGTGAACCAGCCGAAGAACATCCCGCCGATGACCAGGGCGAAGACGATGAGCGTGTCCAGCAGGCCCAACAGGGACTTCAGTTTGGCCTTGGTGCTGAATCGTTCTCCCGCCGGTCCCAGTTTAGGATCGAAGTGGCACTGGATGGCGATGGCGATGATGAACAGCACGGTCAGCATCAGTGCGGGCAGGATGCCCGCCACAAAGAGCGCGCCGATGGACTGCTCGGTGAGCACACCGTAAACGATGAGCACCACGGACGGGGGCATGATCATGCCCAGGCCCCCCCCGGAGGCTACGCTGCCGGCGGCCAGGGAATTGGCATAGCCGTAGCGTTTCATCTCGGGGATGCCCACGGTGGCCATGGTGGCGGCCGTGGCGGGGCTGGAGCCGCAGACCGCGCCAAAGGCCGTGCAGGCTGCGACCGTGGCCATGGCCAGACCACCCTGGACATGGCCCAGGAAATGGTAGGCGGTGTTGTAGAGTCTGCGGCTGATGCCGCTGTTGAAGGCCAGTTGGCCCATCAGAATGAACAGCGGGATGGTGGACAGACTATAGGACGAGAATGCGTCGTAGATGCTGCGCGAGAGCAGATTCATCCCGCCCTTGGGGGATGTCAGGAAGGAAAAACCGATGAACCCGGCCAAGGTCATGACGTAGGCTACGGGCATCCGGGTCATGAACAGGGCGATCATGACCACGATGCCGATGATTCCCACCAGGGTCGCGTCCATGGGCTATTCCCCGTCCTTGTTGAAGAAGCTCAGAACGTCCCCCAGGAGATTCAGGGCAAAGACCATGAAGCCGAAGCCCAGGACGTAGACCACGTAGTATTCCGGCAGTTCCAGGTTCATGGACACGGTCCCGGCCTGTCTGAGGGTGGTCGCGTAAATCGCCATGCGCCAGCAGACCAGGGTGAACAGAGCCAAGGCGGCCAGGTCCGTGAGCAGCTTGATGATGTCCCGGGTGCGGCGGGAAAAGCGCCGGACGACGATCTCCACCCCGATGTGCACACGCTGGGAATGGGCGTAGGGCAAGGACAGCCCGATGGCCAGGGTCGCCAGGATGGTCACGATCTCCTCGGAGCCGAAGATGGGGATATTGAGGGTCCCACGGCCCAGGACATCGGCCCCGGTGAGCAGCGTCATGCCCATCAGGCAACAGGCCGCCAGGACCTTCATGGCTGTTTCCAGTTTGGCCAGCAGGGCGAGATATTTCTTCATGGGCGAATCCGGGGGTGGCGTGGGTTCAAACAGGCAGGGGGGACGGCCATGGGACCGTCCTCCCTGCCCAGGGTGTTCACTTAATGATCTCAAGCCACTATTGCAGCGAGTTCAGACTGGCGAGGATGTAATCCAGGATGGCTTTGCCGTCCAGCCCCTTCTCGGCGGCCTCGGAGGTGTACACATCCAGCATGGGGGCGCAGGCGGCCTTCCAGCGATCGGCCTCGGCGTCGGTCAGGGAGATGACTTCTCCGCCCTGGGCCTTGAAGAACTCCATGCCGACCTTGTCGCTCTCGTCCCAGGCCTGGGCGTGCTTGTCGGCCCACTCGGTGTTGAGCTCCAGGATGGCCCTCTGGGCATCAGCGGGAATCTCGGCCCACTTGTCCTTGTTCATGACCACGAAGAAGGTGGTGGTGTAGGCCACGGCCCCTGAATCGGTCATGAAGTCAACGACTTCGCCCATTTTCCAGCCCTTGTTGGTCTCCACGGGATACATGCCGCCGTTGACCACGCCTTTCTGGATGGCCTGGTAGGAGTCGGGCATGGACATGGCCACCGGGGTGCCCCCCAGGGCTTCGACAACCTTGGCCGAATTGCCCGTGGCGCGGAGCTTCAGACCCTGCATGTCCTCGATGCTGTGCACGGGCTTTTGGGCGGTGTGCAGAAGACCCGGGCCGTGGGCGTGGAAATACATGACCTGGACGTCGTCAAATTCCTTGGGTTGGAAATGTTCGAACACGCCGTTGGCGATCTTCGTGGCGGCCACTCCGTTTTTGTAGCCCAGGGGCAAGTCCACGGCGGCCATGGTGGGGAAGCGGCCGCGGGAATAGGCCAGCACGGACAGGCCGATGTCGGACAGGCCTTCTACCACGCCGTCGTAGCACTGCTTGGCCTGGGTCAGGGTGCCGCCGGGGAAGTAGTCGATGCTCACTGCGCCGTGGGTGCGGGTCTCCACTTCCTTGCACCATGCTTCGGCCAGTTGGGACTGGACGTGGGTCGGAGGAAAGAAGTTGGAGTAGGTCAGCTTCATGGACTCCGCCTGGGCGGGCAGCGTGATGCATAGGATGGCCAGGGCGGCGAGCAGCAGTTTTTTCATGGATTCCTCCGTGTGATGTTTTTGATATCATCCGCCGGGGCCTCAGCCCCGACGATTATTCTGCGTTTGATTTTAGTGCGTTGCTGCGTGCCAGGAGCAGGGCTGCCCGGCGCACGTCGGTCTTGTTCAGGACCCCGGTGCCCAGAGCACTGTGGATCAGGAAGCCCTCGAACAGGGCTGTGTTCAGCGCTCCGATCTTTTCGGGTGGGTAGCCGCTGTCCACGTGCTCGCCCACCAGGGAGGCGAACAGTTCGTTGGACAGTCGGTAGGCCCCCTGGTTCAGGGCTTGGCGCAAGGCCTTGTTACGCGTGGCATGCATGGTGAATTCCAGGAAGATCCGCGACCAGTCGTTGTCATCGATGATGGTCTCCAGAAAATCCCAGATCGCGCCCATGGCCTCATCCAGATCGCGGGCCTTGGGGTGCTGCCCATCGCGCTGTTCGCGATAGGACTTGAGCTTGTCCTCGATGATCTGCAGGAACAGTTCGCCCTTGCTCTCCCAGTGGCGGTAAAAGCTGCCCTTGGAATACCCGGCGCTGGAGGTGATCTCGGCAATGGAGGTCTCCAGAAAGCCTTTCTGGCCGAACAGTCGGATGGCTGCGGCCTCCAACTCGTGGCGGGTCTGCTGGGATTTTTCCTGCTGTTTGCTCATGATTTTAGATGATTGGGTAATGGTTAATAACCGCTGGTCAATAAGTGACCGGTGGTTACAGAAGATGATCGATTATCTCTTGTTTGTGCGGGTGTCAAGAGGCGGGAGGGTGCAAAAGAGTGTCCTGCTGAAGGGTTGATCTTGCCTCCCGGCGCACTCTTTGCAATAAGGGGCCAAGGGCGTCGGCTTTCCGGCATCGGTTTCAAACAGGCGAATCAAGGAAGAGGGCTGCAATGCATCTGAAAAATCGTGTTCTCGTCACGGGCGGGTCTGGATTTCTGGGCTCTTTTTTGTGCGAGCGCTTGCTGGATGAAGGGAACGAAGTCATGTGCGTGGATAATTTTTTCACGGGTACACGCGGCAACGTGGCGCATCTGTTGAGCAATCCGGATTTCGAATTGCTGCGCCACGATGTGACCTTCCCCCTGTATGTGGAAGTGGACGAGATCTATAACCTGGCCTGTCCGGCCTCGCCCATCCATTATCAGCACGATCCGGTGCAGACCACCAAGACCTCCATCCACGGGGCCATCAACATGCTGGGCCTGGCCAAGCGCGTGAAAGCCAAGATTTTTCAGGCCAGCACCTCCGAGGTCTACGGCGACCCGGAAATCCATCCTCAGCCCGAGGACTATCTGGGCCGGGTCAACCCCATTGGGGAGCGGGCCTGCTACGACGAGGGCAAGCGCTGCGCCGAGACCCTGTTTTTTGATTATTACCGTCAGCACGGCCTGCGCATCAAGGTCTGCCGCATTTTCAATACCTATGGGCCGCGCATGCATCCCAACGACGGGCGCGTGGTCTCGAATTTCATCGTCCAGGCCCTGAAGGGCAAGCCCATCACCGTGTATGGCGATGGATCCCAGACCCGTTCATTCTGCTACGTGGACGACCTTGTGGACGGCATGATTCGGTTGATGGGCACTCCCGATGAGTTCACCGGTCCCATGAACCTGGGCAACCCGGATGAATTCACCATCCTTGAACTGGCCGAGAATGTACTCAAACTGGTCGGCGGATCCTCGCAGATCGTGTTCAAACCCTTGCCCGGGGACGATCCGCGTCAGCGCAAGCCGGACATCACCCTGGCCCGCAAGACCATCGGCTGGGAGCCTACGGTGCGCCTGGCAGACGGTCTTGTCAGAACCGTGGACTATTTCTCCGGTTTGATGAGCAGGGGAGTGATTTAGAGACTCGGCGTCGCTCACGAAACGCACAAGGGCCGCGCTATGCGCGGCTTTTTTATGTTCCAGGGCCTGAAACGCGCGTCTCGCTTGGGCACATGGCCCTTTCCCGCTTTTCTGTCCTTGCCCTCGCGCTGCGGCGATGGTTTCAGGGCTCCAGGAGGGGGCGTCGGGTGGTTTGACAAACCAGAAGCTTTGTCCTCTCGCTAGTGGCTTTGTTCCGTGTTTATGGTAAAAGACACCAAGAACACAAACACGGAGACAGCTCATGCGTACCAAGATCATCGCCACGTTGGGGCCGGCGTCCATGGAGAAGAGTGTGATGCGGGCCATGGTCGACCACGGGGTCCGAATCTTCCGTCTTAATTTTTCCCATGCCGACGCTGAATATTTTCGGCCCATCATCCAGACGATCCGCGAGATCGAGGTGGAAGTGGGCTTCGCGCTGACGGTCATGGGCGATCTCTGCGGCCCCAAGATTCGCATCGGCCGGGTGGAGGGTTCGCCGCGCCAGGTGGCCAAGGGTGAGATCGTCTGCCTGGGCCTGCCCCAGATGCGCGACAGCGCACCTGAGGGGCAATTGTTCATCGAACTGGGCGTGCCTGAGCTGCTGATTGGTCTGTCCGTGGGCGAGCCGACGTTTCTGTCCGACGGCATGCTGCAGTTCACCATCACCCGTGTCCTGGAGCAGGACAAACTGTACCAGATGGAGGCGCATAATGCAGCGCTCTTGACCTCCAGCAAGGGCATTGCGTTTCCGGAGAAGGTCCATCCCATGCCCGCACTGACGGACAAGGACCGCAAGGATCTGGTCGAGGCCCTGGCCATTGGTGTGGATGCCCTGGCCCTGTCCTTTGTCCAGACCCGGGACGATATCGACGAGGCCAAGGAATTGATCCGCCGGGCGGGGCATTGGGTGCCCGTGGTGGCCAAGCTGGAGCGCAAGCGGGCCGTGGACAATGTCGAGTCCATCGTGACTGCGGCCGATGCCGTGATGGTGGCTCGGGGCGACCTGGGGGTCGAGTGCTCCCTGATGACCCTGCCCGTGGTCCAGAAACGGATCATCCGGGCCTGCCGCCATCAGCAGAAGGCCGTGATCGTGGCCACGCAAATGATGCTTTCCATGGTCAAGAATCCTGTCCCCACCCGCGCCGAGGCTGCGGATGTGGCCAATGCCGTGCTTGACGGGGCGGACTGCGTGATGCTTTCCGAGGAAACGGCCATTGGCAACTATCCGGTGGAGACCTGCCGCTTCATCCAAGGCATCGCCAGCAATGCGGAAGAATACTATCTGGAGCGGCAGGGTGAACCCCTCAAGCCCAGCAAGCAGCGCAATATCGTCAAATACATGGCCTATTCGGCCTGTCTGGTGGCCGAGCAGGCCGAGAGCAAGGCCCTGGTGGCCCATTCGGCCAGCGGGTCCACTGCCCGCCTGCTTTCCAGCCGTCGCCCCCGCCAGACGATTTATGCCCTGACCCCGGATCAGAGGGTGATCCGTTGGCTGAACTTCTTCTGGGGCGTGAAGCCCTGCGCCGTGGATCCGCGTATCGAGAATCATACCGAACGCGCCCTTGAATTCGTGAGAGCTTGCGGTGAGTTCGCTCCTGGGGACAGCGTGGTGATCACCTCCGGTCAGGCGATGCCTCCCGGGCAAACCGAGATCAAGACCAACACCATCCGCCTGTTCTACAAGTAAGCTTGGCCCTTTGGGGGCCATGAACGCCGAAAACGCATGTTATTATCATGAGGCACCGTATCATATGGTGCCTCATGATTTTTTAATGTGTGGAGGCGGGTTCAGCGTTTCGCAGGTTGGCCCTGATCGTCATGAATGTGCTGATTTAGTATACTTTTTTAGCAATTGGCCGTGCCTTTCCAGCTTCTCCATCTATTCTGGGAGATTGAGGCTGGTCAATGCAGTTTTTTTGGGGTAAGGGCCATAAATCGTGTGTGTGTTGGACAACCTAGGGCAAATGGTTGCTGGCGCAATTAAATTGTAGAAGGCAATAGTTGCCATGTCAACGAATCGAGCTGCAAGTGGGGTGATGTGATGAATGGGGGCTTGAAAACTGTTGCAATAGCAATGCTTGCGGTGCTGCTGACGGCTGGCACCGCCTGTGCTTCTGGATTCGGAATCTACGAATGGAGTGGACGCGGCAACGCCATGGGCGGTGCGACCTACAACGACGCCAAGGACGCATCCACCATTTCCACCAATCCGTCCGGCATGACGGATCTGGAGGGCACACATTTTTTGACGGGCGTGAGCGCCATCGCTCCCAAGGCCCTGGTGGATTTCACGGACGGGACCTATGACGATGCAGTGGGTAAATCCAATGTCTGGATGCCGCCCCATGCCTATGTGACTCACCAGTTGAACGAGAATTTCTGGATCGGCGCGGGCATCTTCTCCCGTTTTGGTCTGGGCACTGAATTCGAGGAGACCTGGGCTGGTCGTTACAACATGATGGAAGCCAGCATCGAGTCCGTGTCCTTCAATCCGGTCCTGGCCTACAGGCTGAATGACCAATGGTCCTTCGCCGCCGGTCCCGAACTGATGTACATGCGTTTCCGCCAGTCCAAGACCGTGGATAATATCAACGTGAAGAATCCGTTGACCACCAACTCGGATTCTCATGCCATGCTGGACGGTGACAGCACTGCCATGGGTGGAGTCTTTGCCGCCACGTACAAGCCGACGGACTGGCTGACCTCCTCTTTGACCTATCGCACCCAGGTCCGGCACAAGATCGTGGGTAACGCCACCTTCAGCGCAATTGGTACTTTGAACCCCTTGAATGCCTACAGGGGCACTGCCGGAGCCTCCGGCGAAATCACCCTGCCCGACAGTCTGACCCTGGCCGTGTCAGTCAAGCCCATGGACAAGCTGACCGTGGAGGCTGATGTCCTGTACACTCGTTGGGAGTCCTATCAGGAACTGCGTATCGACTATGACAGGCAGCTGATTCCCGGGGTTGCGGCTTCCACCCAGTCCGTGTCCGAAAAGGCCTGGCACAACACCTTCCGCTACCAGATCGGTGCGGAGTACGAGTTGCTCGACTGGTTGGATGTGCGCGCCGGTTACATCTATGACCAATCCCCCATCAGCGGCGATCATGCGGACTACATGCTGCCCACCAACGACCGTCAGTTGTACTCCACGGGCCTGGGCCTGCACTGGGACAACTGGCTTGTGGACCTGTCCTACATCTATCTGCAGAGCAAGGAGCGGGACTACAACGAGCGTGCCGCCGAAGGCGTTCGTGCTGGTCAGGCCCATGACCTCGAGACCCACATCGTGGGTGTCAGCCTGGGCTACAAGTTCTAGGACCGGAATCATCAAAAGAATAAGGCCGGGGCGTTGCGCTCCGGCCTTTTTTTGTGCCCGGGAAGGGCCGAAATCAGGACAGGCCGGCGGCCTTGCGGATGGCACCGGTCAGGTCGGTGACCTTGAAGGGCTTGTGCAGCACGGTGACGGCCTGGTTGGCGAGGTCGGGCTCGTGTTCCGGGGTGCGCCGGTAGCCGCGCAGCAGGACCACCGGAGTGCCCTCGGCGCAGGATACGATGCGTTCCAGTTCCTGCCTGGGGGCGTCCCAGCAGATCAGTCCCAAGCTGTAGCCCGTGAAGTCGGGACCGTTCGAGGCGCGAGGATGTGCCGAGACAGTGTCCAGGCCCGAGGCCGTAAGCACCTCGGTCAGCACGTCGCGCATGGGCGAAGGCGGGCAGATCAGCAGTGCCTTGCCGTTGCCTGCGGCCCGGGGTGCAGGAATGTTGCCGTCCTGTTTGCGGGGCTGCGAGGTGCGGCGCACCGGCTTGACGGGTTGCGCGGTACCCGCGGGTGCCAGGAGCGCGTGCAGGTTTCCCAGTTCGCGGCGCATGGAGATCAGAAGTTGCTGCTGTTCGCTTTCGGTGTGTGGCAGATCCAACCGATCCAGACACAGGGAGAGGTGGTCCAGACCATCCAGCAGGGTCGAGGCCTCCAGGGTGGCGTTGCGCTGTGAAAAGCGTTTGGCCGTGGTGGTCACGGTTATGCGACTGCGATCCTGCTGCTTCAGGCGCATGATGGAGCCGTCCAGAAAACGAAGCGGGGTGACCTCGCGGCCCTTGCGCTCAAGCCCTGCGTCGTCCAGGGCCTTGGCCACGGCTGCGATGTCCTGGGCCGCGGGGGAGCCGGGGGACAGCAGCATCAGCGGGCGCTGTGCGGCCCCGGCGGCGGACATGGCCCGGTCCTCCATGATACTGCCCAGATAGTTGCAGTTCAGGCCCAGGTGCTTGCCGGCGGTGGCGCGGATTTTTTCGAAGATCAGTCGCGCATGGCGCGGGTTGTTGGCGCGGTTGATGAGTATCTGCGGGCTCCACCACAGGCCGTTCTGGCTCATGACCTTGATCAGGGCATAGGCGTCGGTGATGGAGGTTGCGTCCGGGGTGACCACCACGATGATGTCCTTGGAGGAGAGGCAGATGGACAGGATTTGTTGGGTGATGCCCGGGGAGTTGTCCACCAGCAGGTAGTCGTAGGTGTCCAGGGCCTTGAACTGGTCCATAAGCCTGCGCCGTTCCGGCAGGGTCAATTCGGCCAGCCGGGGCACGCCCGACGAGCCCGAGATCAGGTCCACGCCCCGGCCCACGGGCAGGATGGCCTGGGACATGGGCAGACCGTCGAAGAGGACGTCTTCCAGGGTCCAGCGGGGCTGCACCCCGAGCAGGATGTCCACGTTGGACAGACCGAGGTCAGCATCCAGAATACAGACCTTGTTGCCCAGTTCAGCCAGGGCATAGGCCAGGTTGACCGTGACGCTCGTCTTGCCCACTCCACCCTTGCCGCTGGCCACGGAGACCACGCGTGTGGGGGGGATGTCTGGGTTCAGGGGGACGATCTTCATGCCGCATCCTCCGGTTTGAAAGCAGCGGAGATGTCTTCGAGCAGGGCATCGATGTTGAAAGGTTTGCGCACACATTTGTAGGCCCCGAGTTTGAGGGCCCTCTCGATTTCCTCGGGTCCGGCCATGCCCGTGAGCACGATGACCGGCATGCTGCCGATGCGATTCTTGGCCTCGGCCAGCAGGGACAAACCGTCCAGGGAGGGCATCCGGATGTCCAGCAGCAGCAAGCGGTAGGAATTGGCGGCCAGTTTGGCCAGCCCCTGTTCGCCGTCGTTGGCGGTCTCCACCCGGTAGCCTCGGGCTTCAAGGGCTTCGCGCAAGATATCCCGGATATGCTTCTCGTCGTCAACCACCAGGATGGCCTTGGCCTGATTCGCCTCGGGTCGTGCGGGTATCTTTTCCGGTGGCCCGGCCTGGGCGGACAGGGGCAAGACCACCGTGACTTCAGTGCCTTCTCCGGGCACTGAATGAAAGCGGATGTCGCCACCGTGGCTCTGGACGATGCCGTAGGAGGTGGACAGGCCCAGGCCCGTGCCTTTGCCTTCCTCTTTGGTGGTGAAGAAGGGGTCGAAGATCTTGTTCAGGTTCTCGGCCTTGATGCCCACACCGTTGTCGGCCACGGTGAGCACGGCCTTGTCGCCCTGGACGGTGGCACGCACCGTGATGATGCCCCCTTCCTCGGGATGGGCCTCGCTCACGGCGTGTTCCGCATTGATCAGCAGGTTCAGGACCACCTGCTCCAGCTGGTTGCCGTCGCCGGTGATGGAGGGCAGGCTCTCCACCTGGGCGTCCAGGGTGATGCCCTGTTTATCCAGACCGCTTTCCACCAGGCTCAGCGAGCGGCGGATGACGCCGCTTAAGGCAGTGCTCTCCATGCGTGGCGGAGTGGGACGCGCGAAATCCATCAGGTTTGTGAGGATGGCGGTGATCCGCTCGATCTGGGTCATCATCTGCTGGAAATCGTTCTTCTTCTTGTCGTCGCTCTCGCGGAGCTCCAGGAGTTGGGCACGGGCGTAGATGATGGCCAGGGGGTTGTTGATCTCGTGGGCGGCTCCGGCGGCCAGCTGGCCCACGGCGGCAAGGCGTTCGGTCTGCAACAGTTTGTGGTTCATGCGCCTGATCTTGCGCAGGGCCGAACTCAGCCGGTCGGCCCGTTCCTCAAGCCGGTCATGCAGTTCCAGACGATGCAGGGCGGCCGCCGCCAGGCTGGCCAGCTGGGCCAAGCCCGCCGCCTGTTCGGGAAGCAGCGCCGCCTCGATGGGCGGTTCGATGCCGATCTCGCCCAGGAAGCCGTCCTCGGCCAGCAGCGGCAGCAATTGCCACGGGGGGACCGGGATGGGGCGGGGCAGTTCCTCGCTCGGTCCGTCTGCCGGGATGCGGGTCAGGTAGGCCGAGAGCAGGGACTGCATGTCGCGCGGAGGCTCATTGTCCGCCTTGCCCCACAGGGGGCGCAGATCCTCATCCAGGATGACCGAAAAATGGTGGCTGCTGCCGTTGTCGGACAACAGGCCTTCCAGGAGCTTGCCGCCGGCGTCGATGCGGTAGGCAAAGACGCGGCCTGCTCCGAGTCCGTCCTGGATGGCCCGGGCCACGGCCCGGAAAACGCTTTCGCTGTCGGGAGCCACTGCCAGCCTGGGGCCTGCGGTGGCCACGGCGCTGAGCAGGGTGTTTCCGCTGGACAGGCGTTCCTCCCTGGCTGCCAATCGGGTGTTGATGCCGGTCAGTTTGGAGTTGGCCCGCTGCAGGGCCTGGAAGTAGAACAGGGCGGCGTCGTCATCCAGGTCAAAGAGATCGGCGCGCTTGGCGAATCCCTCGCCGATGCGGCCCTTGATGGATTCCAGGGCGGCTTCGTCCAGCCCAAGGGCGGCGGCCAATTCGGCGCGTTGGCCCGCCGAGGCCGCACAGGGGGCATCGTGCATCACCTCATGGGCCAGGATGTCGCCCATGGCCACGGCGGTCACGAGCTTGCCTTCCTCACCCAGTTCGCCCAGGGCCACGGGGTCCTGGTGATGGAGCCAGGCACTGTCGATCAGGCGTTGGGGCATTTTCCAGGCCGAGAGCAGCCATTTGCCCACCAGGGTGTGCTCCACGCCCAAGACCTCTGTTTCCAGGTCCGAGAGGCAGGCTTCGCCGGCGATGCTGCGTTTCAGGAGCGGTTCGTATTCCCCGGCCATGCCCGAGAGCAGCACCAATTGCCCGCAGTCGTGAACCATGCCCGCCGCAAAGGCCACATCCTTGAACTGCGGCAGAACACGTGCGGCCACCAGGCCGGAGGCCACGGCGCAGGCCAGGGTGTGTTTCCAGATATGGATCAGCAGGGGGTCGCCGCCCTGAGGGTCCTTGTAGAGGCTGTCGCGAATGATCACCGACAGCAGCGAGGTCTTGAGCGTGTCGAAGCCGATGGTGGCGATGGCCTGCTCGACGTTTTCGATCTTGCCCCGGTAGCCGTAGGCCATGGAGTTGGCCAGGCGCAGGATCTTCAGGGTCAGGGCCTGATCGGATTCGATCAGTTCGGAGACTTTGTGAAAATCGACATCCTCGGCGAGGACGCTGTTCAGGATCTTGGTGGCCACGGACGGAGGGGCGGGCAGTTCCCCGATATGCCGGACAATGTCCCGGATATTGGGGACGTCGCTGGGGCTCTCAACGGTATGCATCGCGCCTTCCTTTGCGTCTGCGGTGGCTGTGCGCGGCAAGCTTGTGCCGCATGGAAATCCATAAGAAATTTATGGAGAAAAGGCAAAACATGCTTCTGCAGTATAAAAGTCTTTCGCAAATATTATGTATATCCCTGTAATTTTGAGGTGATTTGCTGCCGGTCTGGACATGCATTTCAGGCTGGGGTAGAAATGCCCAGTATTTGCAGCACAGCCCGGTGTTGCACGCCAATGACCGGGTGAATCTTCCGCCAATGCAGGACGCATGAATCAACGCACCATCCTGCTCGTCGATGACGAGCTTGAACTTCTCGCGGTTAACAGGGAAACCCTTGAGGGCTGCGGCTATTGCGTTATGACTGCGGGCAACGGCTCCGAAGCCCTGGATATTCTCTCCTCCACCCCCGTTGACCTCGTCGTGACCGACCTACGCATGCCCAAGCTCGGCGGGCATGAATTGCTCGATGAGATGCGCAGCCGGAACATCAATGCCGAGGTGATGATCCTGACGGGGTATGGCACCATAGAAAGTGCTGTTGAATGTATCCAGCAAGGCGCCGCCGACTATCTGCTCAAGCCCTTCGACCTTCGCCAGTTTGTGACCAAGGTCGAAAATATCCTGGAGCAATGCACCCTGCGCCGCCGGGCTCTCGATGGTGAGCGGTCCGAGCTGGACAGGGTGCTGGACCTGGGGACGGCCCTGCGCAGCCAGCGGGACTTGAAGGCCCTGGTCAAGGAATTCCTGGTCCAGATGCGCGAGACCTTCCGCCCTGATGCCATGGCCTTGTTCTTTCGCGAGGATTTTGCGCAGGGGCTGGGCCGGTGCGTGGCCTGGGGGCCTTTGCTGCGTGAACAATCCCGCGCCCGCACGTGGTTCGATGCCGTCTCGGAGCGACTCATGAGCAGCGGCAGCCCCAAACTGTTCGATTCCCTGGTCATGAGCACCGGTTCGGGGTCGTGCACGGTGTCCGCCATGGTCTGTCCGGTGATGGACGGCTCCGGCGCACTGGGGGCGGCAGTGATCGTGCGCGATCTGAAGCATGGTGCTTACGCCCTGCCGAGCCTCCAGATGCTCACGGTGTTCGCTTCTCAGGCCGCTTCGGCCATGGAAAACCTGTCGGCCCAATGCCGCCTGAGCGACATGAACCTGGAGATCATCACCTCCCATGTCTGTTCGGTGGAGGCTAAGGACATCTACACCAAGGGCCATTCGGAGCGAGTGGGGGCTTTTGCCTCGCAATTGGGCCGGGAGATCGGCCTGCCGGAGCGCGAGGTGGAGCGGTTGTCCTTTGCGGGCATTCTGCACGACGTGGGCAAGATCGGCGTGCCCGACAGCATCCTTGGCAAACCCGGTCCGCTGACTGAAGACGAACTGCTGGTCATGCGCAGGCATCCGGTCATGGGCCGCGACATCCTTTCCAACATTCACACACTGCAAGACGTGCTGCCGATCGTTTATCATCACCACGAGCGCGTGGACGGCGCGGGTTATCCTGACGGTCTGCACGGTGATTCCATCCCCTTTATGGCGCGTATCGTGAGCGTGGCCGACGGCTTTGAAGCCATGACCACCGACCGTGCCTACCAGCAGCGTCGAACCCCGGAAGAGGCCCGCCGGATTCTGCTTGCCGGGGCCGGGTCCCAGTGGGACGAGCACCTCGTGCGCGTCTGGTGCCGCCTGATGGAGTGCGACAAGATCACCTGCTAGGGTCCTGGGGCCATTCCTGTTTCCATGCATTGCTTGAACCCTTGGACGCGACGGTATCCGTCGTGTCTCGGTTCCTATGGTGCACGACTGGTGAGTCGTGCGGGCAAGGGCTACGGAGAGGCATGATCAACACCCTGGAAATGGAGCTGGTGTTCGCAGTGCCGGGGATGGTGCCGGGGTGTCTTTGGATGCTTTGGTCAATGCTCTGGCTGACGTTTGCGGGTCGCCGGATGCCGAGGCAAGGACCGGCTCCCGTCAGGAGTGCGGCCTCCCTGGTTGGACCCGGCCCGACTTCGGGCCGGGTGATGGACAGGACTCTTGTCTGGGGGACCGTTGATGCAAAAGGCCGGGGATGACCCCGGCCTTTTGCATGTGAATTTTCCGAGGTGCGTCCTCAGCCCTTGGGGGGATAGGTGGCTTCCCCCAGCCTGACCGAGAATTCTTTGCTCAGGGAGGCGATGGCCCCCACCGCGTTCATGGCGTCGGCATCGGTCGCCAGACGGCGGTGAATCCAGGAGGCGATGTCGATGACGTCGCTTTCGGCCAGGGTGGAGCCGGGGCCGAGCCTGATGCCCGTGAGTAGTCCGCTACGGGCCTGCTCGCGGGCCTGGATGGCGTTCTTGATCTCCAGGGAGATCTCATCCAGTTCTTGCTGCGGGGCGTCCACGGCTGCGCGGTCCGAGTATTTGCCGTAGGCGGCGTTGACCCGGGCCGAGGCCTCGAAATACCGGTTCAGGGCGGTGGTCAGGTCGGGGCGGCTGGCAAAGGCCTCGAAGGCTTTACCCGTGTCGGACACCAGAGAGGCGTAGAGCTTCAGCATTTCCCTGATCTGGGCATCGGACAGGGGGCGTCCGACGTAGGAATTCCCGTTCTTGAACTCCCGCTGCTGGGCAGAACCTTGGACCATGAGTTCGTCGATCAGGGGTTGGGAGAAGATGTCGAACACCAGGCGCAGCACGATGGGCGAAAACAGGTGAGACAGGGCTTGTTTGCGTCCGGCTGTGGCGTCCTGGTCGTCCACGTTCATTCCGGTCAGTTCGGTGCCGTAGCGCATGTTTAGCTTCTTGAAGGTCAGGCTGACCACGCCCCGGTTGCCCAGATTGGCGCGGGTTCCGGCGGGCTGGTAATGGGTCGCCAGGGTGCTGGCCAGGTCACGGACAAAGGCGTTGGTCAGAACCCGGTCGGTTCGGGGTTCGGCCGGGGCGGCGCTCATGGTCACGCTGGAAGCGGCCGGGCCCTCGGGGGGTTGCGTTGTGTCCCCGGCCGCGCCCTGATCCGGGGCGGTGGGGTCGGGTTTGGGCGCGAACAGGGGCAGGTCCAGGACTCCCTTGTGGGCTGCCTCACCGCTGCCCACGATGACTTCGTCTAGGGCCTGTTGCTTTTCCATGAATTTGACGCCCAGGACGGTCACCACGGCCAGAGCCGCGATGACCAGCAGGATCGCGGCCTTGCGGGGGCCGCTTCCCACTGCCTTGCTGGGGCTGGTTTCCTGTGCACCGTGCTTGTCGCTCATAGGGCCTCCAGTGGCGTGGTTTTGCTGTAATAGACGGATGGACCCTCAAGCAGTCCGCAGTCCGCATCAATGAAGCGCTCGCGGCAGCGTTGGGGCGGGAAACGAAGACCTTCTTCGGTCGTGGCCTTGATGTCCTGGATATTCATACCGTTCCGTGCCCCTTGGGGAGTCAATGCTCGCAGACAGGGGTGACCATCGTGTGACCTCTTCTGGAGCATGCCGCAGTCGTTGCGGAGAAGATCTTGCGCTCAGTGGATTACGAGTCGGGACGGTGTTCGTCAACCCTCGTCCATGGGTGCACCGGGCGATGCGTCGCCCTTCGCGCCTTCCTGATGATGCTTGGCGCGGCGTTGCCCGATTTCCTGCTTCAGGCGTTCGATGACGTGCTCGTAGCCCCCCGGCTTGTGGGGCAGGGTGCAGCCTGTGCAATCCTTGATCCCTTCGCGGTAGCCTGGGTTGCCCCCGCAGTTTTCCAGCCAGTACAGGGGACAGAAGCAGAACAGGCAGTTGAAGAACGAGTCGTCGGCCACCTTGTGGCAGGGGAAGTACTGGCAGTCCGCGTTGCGGATATACCTGTGATCAGACTTGGTCATGGTTTTTGCCCTCGGTCTGGCAGATGGCGTTTCCTTCGCAGTGGCGGGAGAACTCGGACAGGGTCATGTTCTGCGGGCTGTCCGCAGCCGAGCCGATGATGCCCGCGAACACGGGTTCCAGAAAGTCCAGATGTTCTGTCAGGGCTTGGGCGCTGGTGTTTTCCTTGAAGCGCGACAGGGCGACGATGACGTCCACCATGCGTACGCTGTCCGGCGGCCGCGACAGGCCGTAGATGTCCAGCTCCGGGTGCTCCAGCTTGACCACGATCCCGGCTCCTTCAAGCATGCGCAGCACGTCGTTGACCAGCTTGACCGGCGCGTCCAGGCGTTGGGCCAGTTCCTCGTTGGGCAGGGGCTTTACGCCGTTCATGAAGGCATTGGTCAGCAGGGCCAGGGCCAGCGCTGCCAGTTTCTGGCGGTCGTCGTGGCTGTAGCTGCCCATGCGCGATTCGCGGAAATAGGTCCCGCTGTTCTGGACGGCAAAGCAGATTTCAGCGCCGAGCAGCACGATGACCCAGCTGATGAACAGCCAGATCAGAAACAACGGAACTTGGGCGAAGCTGCCATAGATGGCGTTGTAGTTCTTGAAGGAGGCCTGGTAGTGGATGTAGCCCCATTGCACGAATTGCCACAAGGTACCGGCCACCACGGCCCCGGCGATGCCGGAGTGGAGTCTGACCCGGGTGTTGGGCATGAAGCTGTAGACGAACAGCAGCGCGATCCAGGTGCTCAGGTAGGGCAGCAGCTTCAACAGCGCCACGTAGGCCACGCTGGCCACGGAATAGGACAACAGGGTCTGGACCATTGCCGAACTCTGCATGGAGGCCGTGGCGCTGATGGCGATGATGATCAGCAGCGGGCAGATCAGCGTGATGAACAGATAGTCCGAGAGCCTGCGCCAGGCCCCGCGGGTGGCCTTGACCCCCCAGATGGAGTTGAAGGATTTTTCGATGTTGGTGAGCAGCGAGAGCACGGTGACGAACAAAAAGCCGACGCCCACCACTCCCAGGGTGCGGACGTTGGTGTTGTTGATGTAGCCGACGATGGCGTCCACGGTCTCGGCCCGTCCGGCGGCGACCTGCATCAACAGGTCGCGGATGAAGTCGGAGTTCTGGAAGCCGAAGCCCTTGGAGATGGAGAAGGCCACGGCCAACAGCGGCACCAGGGACAGGGCCGTGGTGAAGGCCAGGGCCGAGGCCCAGAGCAGGCACTTGTCCGCCACAAAGCCCTTGCCCACCATGTAGGCCCAGCGCACCAGCGTCTGGAGCCGGGCCTGGATAAAGTTCAGGCCCTGGACCGGTACGCCGGGGTACAGAAAGGCCCGTTGCTTGTTCATTGCGTTCCCCTTCCGGTTCCTAGCCGATGCCCGTTTGGGAGGCGACTTCGGCCATGGCCGGGATGGCCAGCTGAAAGAATTCCGCCAGTTCCATGTCCAGTTTCTGGCATTCGCGGATGCGCTCACGACTCACGGCAGCGGCAAAGGCCTTGTCCTTCATCTTCTTGGTCAGGCTCTTGGGCTGCATGCCCTCCATGCGGGTGGGCCGCACCAGGGCCGCCGTGGCGATGAGGCCCGTGGCGCTCTCGGCTGCACGCAGGGCGTAGTCGAAGGTGCTGGCCGCGGCGACCTGTGTGTATTCCTCGTTGTGGGCCATGATGGCGTGCAGGGCGTCCTCGGGCATCTTGCCCTGCAACATCTCGGCGGCATCCAGGCCGTGGCGGGCGGGGTTGTCCTTGGTCCGGGGGTAATCGAGGTCGTGCAACAGCCCGGTCACACCCCACAGCTCCTGATCCTGGCCCAGCTTCAGGGCCAGGCTGCGCATGATGGCCTCGGTCTGCACGGCGTGGTTCACCAGATGCGGTTCGGGATTCTGTGATTTCACCAGTTCTAGCGCTTGGTCCCTGGACAGCATTGCTCTCTCCTTGAGTCCGTAGGTTCAGCCCACACCAATGAGCCTGTGGCCCATACTATAAACAAGCGTGCAAAAAGGGCAAACCCGGATTTAAGCCCCGGGCACGGAATTTGCTCAAACCTGTGTCGAGGCCCTCGTGCGCCAAAGTTTCGACGCATGCAGACGGGTCCTTGAGGAAACAGCTATGAGCATCATTCCCATCAAATTCATTCCCATCAAGCCGCTGGAACCGATCAGTGGTGGATTTGGGATTGGCGACAAGGGTGCCGCCGGTGCCGGGCTCCCCGATCTTTCCGGCAAGGCCGGTGCCTTCGCCAAGATGCTCAAGTCCGCCCTCCAGACCGGTGGTGTGGAAGCCCTGGATCTGACGGCCCAGTTGTCCATGGGCGGGCAGTTCATGTCGCTCATGCAGGGCAGCGATGCCACCAAGCTGGCCGAAACCACTGAAATGAATCAGCTGCTGGACGCCCTGACGAACACCTCTGGTAAGCCCGGCGGTGAGTTGGATTTCACTGCGCTCCTAGGCGGCGGCAGCGGCGGTGGCGGCAACAGCCGGGCCCTGGACCTGATGGGTCTGGTGGGGAACGCGATTCCCTCGGGCCTGTCCGGCATGGACCTTGGCAAACTTGCCGAGGCGCTGGGGGCCAGCGCCAAGCAGCCGGGGATCGAGCCGCAGTCGGCTCTGAACACTCTGTCGCCCGGTACCGACGGGCTGCCGGGGATGGCCCGGACAGGGTCCCATCCCCTCCCGCACGAGAGTTCGCTGTCCTCGGTGCAGGATACTTCTGCGGTACAGAAACCGGCGCTGAGCATCCCCATCAAGCCCATGGATGCCTCGGTTCAGGCCATGATCAACGCCCCCGAAGCCAGGCCGAGCCCTTCACTGAAAGCCGCGCGGGCGGCCATGGCCCACAAGGCCTACGGCTCCAATCCGGTCTCCGATCCCTTCGGGGCGCTTTCCGCGCGCTTCGAGTCCGGCGGCGATTCCGGTTCGGTGGGCTACGACCGGGTGGGCGGCACGTCCTATGGCACCTACCAGCTTTCCTCCCGGGCCGGGACCTTTGATGATTTTCTACAGTTCCTGGATTCCAAGGCCCCGGACATGGCCTCGCGCCTGCGCGCTGCCGGCGAGGCCGATACCGGTTCCAAGACCGGGCCCATGCCTGCGGCCTGGAAGACCCTGGCTCACGATGAGCCCAAGAGGTTCTCCTCCCTGCAGCACGAGTTTATCCGTGAATCCCATTTTCAGCCTGCCCTGAAAAAGGTCGCCGAGATGACCGGCGTGGATCTGACAGGCAGGCATCAGGCCATTGCGCAGGCCCTGTGGTCCACGGCCGTGCAGCACGGAGCCACTGGTTCGGCCCGGATTTTTGCCAAGGCCCTGGAAGCCGTGGGCGATGCGGGTGGTCTTGGGGGTGACAAGAAGCTGCTCCAGGCCGTCTACCACAACCGTTCCCGGCAGTTCGGCTCGTCCTCGGAGCATGTCCGGGGGGCTGTGAACAACCGTTTCGAGAACGAGTTGAGGGATGTCATGTCCATGCTCCAAGGCTCTTCGCTCCTGGACTCCAACGCCTAGCCTGTTGTGAACCGGTCTTGAATATCAGACGCCCAGGGTGTGAGCCGTGGGCGTTTTTTGTTGGATGGGGTCCGGGGGAGGGCGGCGATCAGCCGGGTCAGGCATTGAGCATGGCCTGGCAGGCCTCGTTGATTTGGGTCTCGGATTCCAGCGCCGTGGCTTCCAGGTCCTCGGAGGTCAGGCCTGTGGCGTCCCAGGCGATGATGTTCAGGGGCTGGATGAACGGCTCACCGTGAGCGGTACCATCCAGGGCCCCGGCCAGATTGTTGGCGATGTGCACCAGGGTGGGTTCAAGGTGTTCTTCGCTCTTGTCCGGGGTGTGGTGGCGCAGCACCGCATTGACCAGGGGGTAGGGCAGGTTCCATTTGCGGAGCATCATGCCACCGAGCATGGCGTGGTCGAACCCCAGGATGTTCATCTCGGCGCTGTGCAGGATTGCGCCGTGGTCGCGGACGAAGGAATGCACCAGGCGGCACTTGTCGGGAATGGCCTGGTACATCATCAGCAGGCCCACGTCATGCAGCAGGCCGGCCACGAATAGCCGCTCCGGATCCTTCTCGCCAGCCCGTCTGGCCAGGTTTCTGGCCAGGATGCCCGTGGCGATGCTGTGCCGCCAGAAGGTCTCCATGCTCACCAGCTCGTCGGGGATGTCCGAGAACAGCTTCATGACCGTGGTGCCTATGGCCAGGGTCGTGAGTTGGGCCGTGCCCACCAGGGTCACGGCGCGACTGATGGTCTCGATCTGGGACGGAAAGCTGTAGAACGAGCTGTTCACCAGGCGCAGCAGGGATGCGGTCAGGCCGGTATCCCGGCTGATGACGTGGGCCACGTTGCCGGCCGAGGTCCCGGGGGCGGCGATGACCTCCTGCAACTCGGCGTAGATGGTGGGCAAGGATGGCAGCCCCATCTCGTGGCGCAGCAGCTCGAAGGGGTCCACGGGGGCTTTGGGGTATTCCCCGGGGCTTGGCTGCCTGTCCGGAGCAGGCAGGGGGGGCAGGAGCTCTCCCCGGGCCAGGGCGTGGGCGGTCGCGGTGGCGCAGAGCCTTCTCAGGGTGTCCACGGCCTTGTGGCGCGGGTCGTCGAAACTGAAGCGCAGAGCGGCGAATGAGCGGCCCAGGGCGAAGTATTCAGGCGTCGGAGTTGCGGGCGTATGCATGGCTTGTGATGTGCTCCTGGCTATGGTCGCAGTCTATGCCAAGCTGGGCCCAATGGAAAGGAGTGTGGCAAGTTAGTCGTTTACCCCCGTGGCTTCTGGCTAAATTGTCTCGTAATGTTCCACGTTCGTCCTCTGGCCGTGAAACGATGGACAGCCCTTCCCCGGATGGCCCCTCTGCAACAGTCCTCTCCCTCAGAATCTCTCCCCAAAAACCTCTGCTTATGGATTATCCCCGCCGCCGCGTAGCACCTCGGGCCTTCAGCGCTCTCAACGCCTTGGTCCGCGCCATCTTCTCAACTCTTCTCCGGCCCTGGCCCGGGATCGCACCCGGACAATGAGGGTTTTGTTCGCGGGAAAGCTCATGTATGAAGTCTGCTCACAGCATGCAACGGGCCGTGGCCGCCGGTTTCCCCGGGGCCCGGAAACGGCTCGGATTATGGAATACACAGGATCAACCGACCGCCTGCGGGCGGTGGAGGACATGATGACGAATATACACGGTTTTTCACTGGTTGCTGAGCGCGAGATTCCCGAGGCCGGCTGTACCGCCAAGCTCTGGCGACATGTGGTCACGGGCGCGGAGCTGATGTCCGTGCTGAACAGCGACGAGAATAAGGTCTTCGGGGTCAGCCTGCGCACCCCGCCGTCGGATTCCACGGGTGTGCCACACATCCTGGAGCACTCGGTGCTCTGTGGGTCCAAGAAGTTTCCGGTCAAGGAACCCTTTGTGGAGCTGCTGAAAGGCTCCTTGCAGACCTTCCTCAATGCCTTCACCTATCCGGACAAGACCTGCTATCCGGTGGCCAGCACCAACCTGCGCGATTTCTACAACCTTGTGGACGTCTATCTGGATGCGGTCTTTCATCCCCTGATCCCCGAGCACGTCTTCCTGCAGGAAGGGTGGCACTACGAACTGGAATCCGAGGACGGTCCCCTGACGCGCAAGGGCGTGGTATTCAATGAAATGAAGGGCGCGTATTCCTCGCCCGACAGCCTGGTCTACGAACACTCCCAGCGCGAGTTGTTCCCCCAGACAACCTATGGATTGGATTCGGGCGGTGACCCCAAGGTCATCCCCGCGTTGACCTACAAGCAGTTCAAGGCCTTCCACGAGACCTACTACCACCCGTCCAACGCCCGGTTCTGGTTCTACGGCGATGACGACGAGGCCGAGCGCCTGCGCATCCTGGGTGAGGCCCTGGCCGGGTTCCAGGCCCTGGACGTGCAGTCCGAAGTCGGGCTGCAGCCCCGCTGGACCGCCCCGCGCCGAGCGGAGCACGTCTTTGCCGGAGGCGAGGAATCCCGGGGCATGTTCACGTGCAACTGGCTGTTGCCGGCCACAGTGGACCGTGAGTTGAACCTGGCTCTGGAGATGCTGGAGCACATGCTCATCGGCCTGCCGTCCTCGCCCCTGCGGCTGGGGCTCATGGAGTCCGGCCTGGGCGACGACCTCGCCGGGGTGGGCCTGGAAGATGAGCTGCGCCAGTTGTTTTTCTCCATCGGCCTGAAGGGCATCGAACCCGACGATGTGCAGCGGGCCGAGGCCCTGATCAATGAGGTCTTGGAGAAACTGGCCGCCCAGGGCCCGTCCGAAGCCATGCTGGAGGCCGCATTGAACACCGTGGAGTTCGATCTGCGGGAGAACAATTCCGGCAGTTTCCCGCGTGGTCTGTCCATGATGCTGCGCTCTCTGACCACCTGGCTTTACGGCGGTGATCCCTTTGCACCCCTGGCCTTCGAGGAGCCCATCGCCTCCCTCAAGAAGCGCCTGGCCTTGGGCGAACCGCTGTTCCAGACGTTGATACGCGAGCAGTTGCTGGACAATCCGCACCGGGTAACGGTGACCTTCAAGCCGCAAGAGGACCTGCTTGCCGCCATGGAGGCCGAGGAGCAGGCCGGGCTGGCCGCCACATTGGAGGGCATGGACGCCGGACAGCGTCGGCAGGTCATGGAGCAGGGCAGGGAACTGGAGCGCCTGCAGACGGCCGAGGATAGCCCCGAGGCCCTGGCCACCCTGCCCCAGCTGGACCTGGCGGACATCCCTCCCCAGGAGAAGGCCATCCCCGCGCGTGGTAGCGAGGCCCAGGTCCTGGTCCATGAGATCCCGGCCCAGGGCATCGTCTATCTGGACGCGGGGTTCGATCTTGGCGCTGTGCCCCAGCGGCTGTTGCCCCTGGTGCCCTTGTTCGGCCGGGCCCTGTTCGAGACCGGGACCTCGCGCGAGAATTTCGCCGACCTGTCCATGCGCATCGCGCGCAAGACCGGTGGCCTGGACCATGAGACATTCACCTCCGCCGTGCTGGGCGGGGCCGGGGTTGCGGCGCGGCTGTTCCTGCGGGGCAAGGCCACTGCGGACAACGTGCCTGAGATGTTGGATATCCTGCGCGAGGTCCTGTTGGATGCCCGCATCGGGGACCGCGACCGGTTCCGCCAGATCCTGTCCGAGGAAAAGGCCCGTCTGGAGCAGCACTTGATCCCCTCGGGGCATCTGGTGGTCATGTCGCGCCTGCGGGCCCGCAGTGGGCCGGCGGCCTGGGCTGCGGAGTGCATGGGCGGTATCGAGGCGCTGGGGGCCTTGCGGGCGCTGTCTTCGCGGATGGAGGACGATTGGTCGGGCGTACGGGCCGATATGGAAGAGCTGCGGCGGCTCATCGTGACCCGCGACGGGCTGGTTCTGAATCTGACCACGGACCCCGGGCAGTGCGCGGGTGTGGAAAGGTTGCTGTCCGGGCTGACCGAGGCCCTGCCGTCGGGCACGGCTCCGGCGGCGGATTGGACCCCCGGCCTGCTGCCCGATGTCGAGGGGCTGGTGCTGCCTGCGCAGGTCAACTATGTGGGCAAGGTCGTGGATCTGCGTGCCGCGGGCTACGCATTCCATGGGTCCCACCTGACGGCCGTGCGCATGGCCCGGATGATCTATCTCTGGGATGCCGTTCGCGCCCGTGGCGGCGCCTATGGGGCCTTCTGCTCTCTGGATCGTTTCAGCGGGGTC
Organism: Pseudomonadota bacterium; assembly: GCA_018816865.1. Taxonomy (GTDB): domain Bacteria; phylum Desulfobacterota; class Desulfovibrionia; order Desulfovibrionales; family Desulfovibrionaceae; genus Desulfovibrio_Q. The sequence continues at coordinate 188,221 of JAHIUW010000017.1, read as the reverse complement.
ATGGCCCAGGTCTCCTACCGCGACCCGTCGCTGATGCAGACCCTTGCGGCCTATGACGGGCTGCCCGGGTTCTTCAGGAACGTGGACCTTGCAGGGGAAGAATTCTCCAAGAACATCATTGGGGCCGTGGGCGATGTGGATTCCTATCTGCTGCCCGACGCCCAAGGCTTTACCTCGCTCCTGAGGGGCCTGACCGGCGATAGCCCCGAGAACCGCCAGCAGATGCGTACAGAGCTGCTGGGGACCAAACTCTCGGATGTCCGGGCCTTGGGTGAGTTCCTGGAACCGCTCATGGCAGGGGGCAAGGTCGTGGTGCTGGGCTCGGCGGACGCTATGGACCGGGCGGTCCTTGAGTTCGCGACCAACAAGGTTCTCTAGTCGCCGGGCTCAGGACTTCTTGGGCAGGCTTCTTTGTGCGCGGTATGTCCGCGCGTCGGGGGGGGAAGGCAGGGTCGAGTTCGCTCTCCGTGTGTGGCTCGCTCGGGGGGCGTCCATGGGCTTGCAGAGCCTCCGGTCAGGGAAGGCACGTGGGTCGGCGGGGCTGGGGTCTAGCTGCGGCCCTGGCTGCTGGCCTGTTCCAGTTTGCAGGCCTGGTTCTTGCCCTTGGCCTTAGCCTTGTACAGGGCCTGGTCCGCACGCTCGATGAGTGAGTGCACGGAATCCTCTTTCTGAAACGAGGCCACCCCCAGGGAACAGGTCATCTCCGGGACGATGGCGAACTGGGTGGAATCCACCAGGCGGCAGAGTTTGGAGGCCACGTAGCTGGCGCCTTCCAGGTCCGTTTCCGGGATGATCAGGGCGAATTCCTCGCCCCCGTAACGGGCCAGAAGATCCATGGAACGGATGTTATCCTTGAGCAGGCAGGCCAGCTCCACCAGGGCCACGTCACCGGCCTGGTGCCCCTGGGTGTCGTTGACACTCTTGAAATCGTCGATGTCGATCATGATCAGCGACAGCGGATTGCCGTAACGGCCGGCCCGCGTGAGTTCCAAATCCAGTTCGTCCATGAATTTGCGGCGGTTGCAGACCCCGGTCAGGGGGTCCGTGGTGGCCAGGCGGTGGTACATCCGTTTTTCGTTTTCAATGGATGTCACGTCCGTAAAGCTGATGGATTGCCTGCCCCGGAGGCCCGCCAGGGGCATGGAGCGCAGCAGGAAGGTCTTGTCGCAGTTCTGGTTGTGGCCCGCGCGCACCAGATACTCGCTCTGGGGGTCGCCCATCAGCACGCTGACCCAGCGGGCAAACGCCGAGTGATCGTCCACGGTGTGCAGCCGGACCAGGGGCAGGGTCTGTTCGACCTCGGCGCAGGAGCGGGGTTTCAGGGTCGTGCCCAGATTGGCCAGTTCCATCATCGGCCGGTTCATGTAGTCCACGATCTGCCCGTCGGTGATGAGCATGGGGGCGGGGGTGGCGTCCAGGATGGCGGCGGCCGTGCTGTGCCGCAGGCGGTTGGAGCGGATCTGGGCGGCGCGGCGGGCCAGGGGCACGAGCTCGCGCCTCATTTCCTCCCCGCACAGGGGCTGTTTCAGAAACAGGTCCGCTCCGGCGCGCATGCCGGCCATCAGGTCCTGTTCGTTGGGGCTGAGGCCTGTGAGGATTACCGGGATATCGGGTTCGCGTCCCTTGATCACGGTGGCCAGTTCCTCCCAGCCGTGCGAGGGCAGGGCCGTGTCCAGGATGGCGATGTCGGGCAACAGGCTTTTCAGAATGCTCATGCCCTCCAGCGTACTCTGCGCACGCCAGAGATCGCCGCCCCATTGCTTCAACAGATGTGAAGAGGGATCGGGAGCTTGGGGCGAAACATAGAGAATGGAGAAAGGGCTGTCCTGCATGATGATCTTCCGTGCCTGCGCTTTGATTACGACTCTTTTGGTCTCCTTAGCACGATTACGGCTGTGGGTGTCAATCAGTGAAATCCCCTAGGGAGTGCGTCAACATGGGGACAACTCATGAGGAAAGCACTCTGTGCTGGGGGAATTGGCTTGTGTGGCGGATGGCAGCGACGTTGTTCGGGGACCTCAAGCTGCAGCCGCGATGACCGCTTAGGCTTGACAGAGCGGCGCGGGCTTGAATAGATGGCACGAACGTCTACGGGAGCACAGTAATGAAAGAGCCGCAGTCCGTTTTCTCTGATTATCTTGCCAAGAGCAATCTCAAGATGACGCCGCAACGCAGGCTTATTCTGGAAGTGTTTCTGCGTGACCAGGGGCATCTCGCTTCCGAGGACCTGTACAACATGGTCAAGCGCGAGGACAAGTCCATCGGCCAGGCCACGGTCTATCGCACCCTGAAGCTGTTGTCCGAGTCCGGACTGGCCAAGGAGGTGCACTTTGGCGACGGCGTGACCCGTTACGAGCGCAAGTACGGGAGCAAGCACCACGACCATATCATCTGCGAGCAATGCGGCAAGACCCTGGAGGTCATGGACGAGGAGATCGAGCATCTGCAGGAGAAGCTCGCCCTGTCCCACGGGTTCGTGCTGACCGCCCACAAGATGTACCTCTATGGCCTGTGCGCCGACTGTCGCAAGAAAGGTGACTAGGTCGATTTTCCTCAAGTGAGTCAGGGCTGTCCCGGTTTCGGGGCGGCTTTTTTTTATGCAAAAATATAGGTGAATCTATTGTCATGCCCCCAGGTGACAAGGTTTTTTTTGAGAGAAGGCAAAATAATTGTTGATTACATATAGGAAGGCATGTATTTAATAACCAAACCGATACGAGCGCGGTGGCGGGGTTCGTTGTTCCCGTGGGGAACGGACCCCGCAGGACAGGCTCTGCCGGACCAGGTGTCAACACTTTAGCAGGAGAGGGGAAGACATGGCATATCCTACCGCCGTTAACAGTCAGATCACCGACGCCATTACCCAGGCCAACGTCAAGGTTCTGGGCGATGCACCGGCCATGGCCATGGGCAATCTGTACCAGGCCACGGCCCAGGCCCTGGGCAATGCGGCGCACAACGCCACCACCGCCCAGCAGCAGACCAACGTGACCGCTCAGGCCGCGACCACCCAGGGCGTGGCCCTGCTGTACTCGTTGGATACGGCCACCACGGGCGTCGCCACCGAGAAGATCCTTGGCATGGGCTAGGGCCGTCGCTGTCTCTTCAACAGGGGCAGGCGGCAGAGAGAATCAATCCTAAGTAAAGGGAGGAACAATGGCATTCCCAACTTCCGTCAATAACCAGGTCACCGATTCCATCACCCAGGCCAACGTCAAGGTTCTGGGGGATGCCCCGGCCGTGGCCATGGGCAATGTGTTTCAGGCTCATGCCCAGGCCTTGGGCAACGCGGCGCATAACGCCGCCACCAGCCAGCAGCAGACCAACGTGACCGCGCAGGCCGCCACCACCATGGGTGTGGCTGTGCTGTATTCGCTGGATACGGCCTCGGCCGGTGTGGCCACCGAAAAGATCCTCGGGGCTGGCTAGGGAATCCTAGCCGGGGAGGGGGCCCTGCCCACGGGGTGGGGCTTGTCAGACAGCGTAAGAGATGTTCCGGCGTGATCCGGGGCAATGGAGCAAGAGCATGGCGTATCCCACAGCAATGAACAGTCAGGTGACCGATGCCGTTACCCAGGTCAATACCAAGGTCCTGGGAGATTCCCCGGCCATGGCGCTGGGCAACCTGTTTGTAGTGACTTCCCAGGCCCTGGGCAATGCGGCGCATAACGCTGCCACCGCCCAGCAGCAGACCAACGTGACGGCCCAGGCCTCGATGACCGAAGGCGTGGCCATGCTGCTCAGCGTGGACACGGCAGCCACGGGCAAGGCGACACAGATGATCTTCGCCTAGGCGGGAAGGCCGATGACAATCAAGGCGTAAGGGGAGGTGCGTTATCTCCGTCAGTGTGAATACCCAGGTCGTAAGCGCCGTGGCTCTGGCCAATACGGCGGTTGTCGGGCTCGGTCCGTCGTTGTCCATGTCCATGACCTACGCGGCCATGGCGGACAGCATCGGGATCGTGATGCACAACGCCGCCGTGGCCGAGCAGAATATGCAGACCATCGCCACGGCGGCCACGGTTCAGGTATGCGCGCTGATCATTGCCAAGGGGGCGGCCCCTTCATCCTGATAACGCACCTCCCTGCGCTTCAACACCGGGCTCAGGCCCGGAGCCAGCAAGGGGCGGCATATGAGCGACTCCATCAGCTCTTCGTTGAGCATCATCGCCGACGCGACCAGTGCGCCGTCCGTGGCCCGCAGTCAGGGCGCGGGCAAGGCCTATCAGTCCGTGGCGCAGTCGGCGGCCATCGCCGTGCAGGACGCCGCAGACTACCTGCGCAACATCGAGACCATCAGCTCCACGGCCCAGGGCGTGGCCCTGGCTCAGCTTTTGGCCACGGGTGATGCCCAGTACGTGCAGGTTCTGGAGCAGGCGCAGAAGATGGCGGTTCAGGCGGCGAGCGCCTTCCGGGACGTCGGCTCCAATGCCGCCGACGTGCTCAAGGGGTTCCCCACCGAGTGATCGGGCGGGACGAAACCGCCAAGGGGGAAGATGTGATCATCGTTGCAAGACAGTGGATAGCAAGCGTCGAGGATCTCTCGGGCAAGTTCCGCAACCTGGTGGGACTTGTGGCGGATGGACCGGCCTGGCTGCAATGGGCGCTCCTGGAGCGGCAACTGGTCATGGAAGCCGAGGACGAGAGCGACCTGCTGACCAAGGTGCAGGCCGGACTGCATAGCACACCGCTGATGACCGTGGAGACTCTTAACCTGGCGGTTCATCCCCGGCGTCTGATGCAACTGGATGACGACATCGTCACGCAGTTGGCCAAGGCCGTATCGACCGGAAATGGAGCCGATATCAAGGCCGCCTGGAAGTTGCTGACCCCGGCTGGGATACTGAGTTTTGTGGACTTGGAGGACGGTCGGGATTTTTTGGGGCGGCTGGACGTGAATGATGCCAGTCTGTTCGCTGCCCTGGACCTGGAGGACTTGGTGGATTTGACGGCCCTGGCCCAGGTGGACAGCAAACTCTTGCCTAGCGAGAAAAACGGCCTGAGCCACAAGGCGGCTGCTTTTGCAGTGACCCAATCCCAGTCCTGTGCTGAATTTTGTGATGCCTATGGCTTCTTCTGTCGAAATGCCACGGCTGGCAAGGGGCAGGCCAAAACAGGATCGGCGGAATTAGTTGCTAAGTTGTGGGAGCGGCTGTCGCCTCTGGTCAACGGCACGTTGCAGACTATGACCGTGGGTCGTTTCACCTCGGACGAGGGGCTCTGTGCCCAGATCGAAACCAGTGTCTACAACGGCAAACCCTTGGGCTTCGCCACCAAGCCGCGGGCCCTGCGCATCTTGAGCGCCCACATCGACGCGAGCTGCGACAACCGGGAATGGCGCAAGGCCGTCCGGGACGCTCTGATGGACGCCCGATGCATGATTCGCCATGGCAAGGCCAGGGATGTCTCCCTGTCCCAGGATGGAGCAAGGCATAGCGTGGAATACGTGTCAGACAAGGCCTCGCTGATTTTGGACTGCAATGCGGAGGGGTTGGTGACCATTGCGGATTATCACCCCTGAGGTCAGCAGAAGCGCACGAAAAATTGCAAAGCGTCAACGAGTGGTGTGAGCAAGTGTTGAGCAACGTCAACCCAGGAGGCTTGTCATGGCCTTTCCGACATCCGTGAACGATCAGGTTACCGATTCCGTGACCCAGGCCAATGTGGAGGTCCTTGGCATGGCCCCGGCCAATGCCATGGGCAATCTGTACCAGGCCACGGCCCAGGCGTTGGGCAACGCGGCGCACAACGCCACGACGAGCCAGCAACAGACCAACGTCACGGCCCAGGCCGCCACGACCATGGGCGTGGCCATCCTCTATTCGCTGGATACGGCAAGCACGGGCATGGCCACCATGAAGATCCTCGGATCCTAGCGGATCGGGGCGAAAGGCCAAACCACAACCCGGCGCGGTTCGCCGGTCATGCGATGAGGCGATATGGGCAAGCACAACGCAGTCAACACGCAGATCACGGATTCCGTCATCGAGACGCTGGAATCCACGGTGGGCAGCGGCCCGTCGCATTCCATGGCCGTCCTGGAATCCGTCATGGCCGAGACCCTGGGCATGCAGATGCACAACGCCGTGACCACCCAGCACAACGCCAAACTCGTGAGCCAAGCGTCCCTGGCGCAAAGTTGCGCCAGAATCCTGGCTGCGCAGGGTTCGCCTCCCATGGCCAGCCCGAGCAGCCCGCAGGCGGTCACTGTTCCCAAGGGTCCCAAGGGCGACATGGGACCCCAGGGCTTGCAGGGGCCCACCGGCTCGGTGGGCGCCCAGGGTGTGGTTGGGGCCCAGGGGCCGCAGGGTCCCAAGGGAGCTTCCGGCAGCCCCGGTCAGGAGACGATCACCGTGGTGTCCGAACTGGTTCCGGACAACATTCCGACCCCGCCAGAGGCCAGGGTCATTGAAGTCCCGGGCAAGGACATCGATCCACGATAGGGATGTGTTTGAACTCCAAGGAGCAGTCCCATGAAAGCGTTTCAGGACATCGTCAAGGCCATTGGCCTGTCCCCGACGACCACCGTCGTCCGGGCCGGGCCAGGAGACTGCATCGTCTACGAGGCCGTGCTCGACTCGGCCAAGACCTCGGTGACAGGTATCCGCATCGATGTTGACCATAAGTTGCAGGGGTATCTGGACGCAGGGACCTGGGATCCGCCCAGCGGGGACCAGGGCGCGGGACTCCCGCAGGATGGAGGGGCTGCAATCGCTCCGGCGGACTCAGGAGCGGGAACGGCACCGGCCTCTGGCAAGGGCACGGGTCAGGGCGAAGGTTCGGCTGCCGGACACATCATCCGCTTGTCCTGCAACCAGGCCGTGATGACCGTGGGTAAGTGTCTGTTCAGCGTGGCCTGCAACTGGAGTTTGCAGATCGAGAGCTGCAGCGGGGATGGCATGGATTTGCTGTTCGGTCACGATTCGGACCGCGTGACCACCTGGGTGGCGCAGATGGCCTATCTGCTGTTGAACGATCTTCAGGATTATCTGGTGTAGCTGCGCCCAGCCGCGGCGAGGAGGACAAGATGGCCAAGAAAGGAACGAACAGTCGGCCCCAGCCCGAAGCCGAACAGGATATCGTCCAGGAGGCGGGCAGGGATTCGGCAACACCTGCCAAGGCCGTGCACAACGCTTTGCAAGGATTTCGAGAGGATGTCATCGACATCGTGAGGGAACTACGTCTGGATGTGGACGAGACCCTCGGCGTCATGCGTCAGGAAATGGCGGACAGGAACCGTGTCTTGCGTCAGGAGTTGAAACTCATGGGGGACGAGCGGGTCCGCTTTTTCCGCAGGGTCGAGGCGTTGCTGGAGGATGTTTTGAACGCGGGCCGGGAGTTTTCGGCTGGGGAAGATGCGGGGCTGTTGCAGGACACTGAAAGTGAAGAGGTGCCGTTGGTGCTCGAGCAGGCGGAAAATGGCGATTGGCTCGCGGCCCAGCAAGAGGCTGAGCAGGCCGTGGCCGGGGGGCCCCTGGTGGAGGTCGATGGCCTGGACGGCAAGGACCTTGTGGAAGAGGCCGAAGCGGCCATCCAGGCGTGCATCAAGACTGTTATGACCAGCGGCGATTCGCACGTGAAGAATGTCTTTCGTCAGGTCCACGGAATCGGCGTCGACCCGCCGAACAACGCGTAGGAGGTGGGAACGATGCCGACCGTCATCAAGTCGTTCGACAAGCTGTTGGCCGCCATCGGCCTGTCCATGGACAAGACCGTGGTCTCGGTGACCCAGGGCAAATACAAGCTGGTCTACGAATACAGACCCGGGGACGGGGGCGGACAGCCCACGCTGACCATCACCCTGAATCCGCAAGTCACGGCCACGATCATGCGCAACGCCTGGGATGGCGAGGCCCAGGTGGGGGGGATGGAACGTGGACCGAACTTCACCATGCTCACGCATCAGAACCAGCTGCTCAATGCCGGCGGCAGGTCGTACGCCATCAAAAATTGTTGGTATGCGGACTTGAAGGAATGCGAGACGGATATGTTCATCCGCTTTTATCACGACTCGGATTCACTGACGACCAAGGTCGTAAAGACCATGGATGTGGTCATCGCCTCGTTGCAGAACTATCTTTAACCCCAACAATTCCTTCCCGGGGTTGAAACACGGGGGGCCCGCCGTTTGACAGCCGGCGGGCCCTTCACTTGCGATCGGGGCAGGGGCGACTAATCGTCGCGGCAGGTCTTGGCCGAATCGGGCAGCCTGCGTGGCAGGCGCACGGCAAAGACGGAGCCCTTGCCGGGTTCGGAGTCCAGGGTGATGATCCCGCCGTGTTGGCGGATGGATTTGTCGGACACGAACAGTCCCAGGCCAGTGCCCTTGCAGCCTTTGGAGGAGAAAAACAGGGTGAACATCTTTTCGCGCACCTCGGGGGCGATGCCCGTGCCGTTGTCGGCCACGGTGAAGACCACGTGGTCCTGCTCGCCATGGGCGCTGAAGGTCACGGCGTGATGCTCCTTGCAGGAGTCACCGGAGCAGGCGTCCACCGCGTTTTCCAGCAGGTTCACCAACGCCGCGCTGATGACCATGGCGTCGGCCTCGAACGTGCCCAGGCCCTTCCCCGTTTCGCTGTGGAAGCCCACACCTGCGGCCAGGGCCTTGGGCTCGATCAGCCTAGCCAGGTCGGTGAAGAACTCGGCCGCATCCACCTCTTCCCAGTTCAGGTCGCGGTGTTTGGCGTAGTAGAGCATCTGCAGGACCATGGACCGGATGCGGCCCGCCAGATCCTTGACCGTTTCCCAGCCCGTTTCGATGCGCTGGGGGTCGTTTTTTTTGAAGCCTGATTCCACGCGGTAGATGCCGCCGTCCAGGGCCGTGAGCATGCCCTTGATGCCGTGCGACATGGAGCCGATCATCAGGCCCAGGGAGGCCAGGTGGTCCTGGAGTTCCCTGAGCTGGGTGATGTCCGTGCTCATCTCCATGACTTCCACGACGTTGCCCTGGGCATCGCGGATGGGTGCGGTCCAGATGAGCACGTTGTACTGCTGGCCGTGCTTGGAAGTGACCATGGTTTCCATTTGGTGGGACTGGCCGTCTTCGAAGGTCTCGGCCACAGGACACTTCTCGCAGGGCGCATCGCGCCGGGAGTAGGCCTTGTAGCAGCAGGCTCCGGCGTCGGGCTCGCCGAAATGTTCCTTGAACAGCTTGTTGGCGGCGGTGATGCGGAATTCCTGGTCCTGGACCGAGATGAAGCAGGGGGCCTTGTCAAACAGCATCTGGTACTTGGCGCGGGTGGTGCGCAGTTCGTCCTGTAGCCGGGCCACCTCGGTGACGTCCACGCTGATTTCAAGGACCATGTCCACCTCGCCGTCCTGGTCCAGGATGGGCGCGGTGTGCACCAGCACGGGCACCTTGGACCCGTTCGGGGTGGCCAGCAGGCGGCGCACGCGTTGGCCCTTGCCCGTGGCGAAGGTTCGGCCCACCGGGCAGCCCGCGTCCTGGGCCTCGGGTTCGGTGTACAGCTCCCAGCTGTTTTTGCCCACCATGTCGCCCAGGCGTTCGCGGTACAACTGGTTGATGGCCACGATCTCCATGTAGGCGTTGTGCACCGACACGAAGCAGGGCAACTCGTTGAAGGTGTTGACCCCGTCCTCCACGTCCATGGCGATTCCCCGGAGCGCACCGGCAAAGCCCTCCACCACCTGACCCACGGCGGCCTGGCGCTCAAGCTCCACGATGCGGGCGCTTTTTTCCTCCACCATGCGTTCGAGGTTTTCGGTGTGGTCCCTGAGTTCGGTGCGCATGGAGATCTTCTCCCGCACGCGCTTCAAGGCCATTTCGAGGACTTCGTTGTTGATGGGTTTGGTCACGAAATCGGCTGCTTCGAACTTCAGGCTCTTGACGGCCAGGTCCATGTCGCCGTGGCCCGAGATCATGATGACCTCGGTGTCCGGGCTGACCTTCTTGATGCGTTTCAAAAGCTGTAGGCCGTCCATGACGGGCATCTTGATGTCCGTCAGGACGATGGGCGGATCGTGTTCGGCAAAGGCCTTCAGGGCTTCTTCGCCGTTCTCGGCGGTGATGACGTCGTAGCCCAGGTCGGCCAGGGAGATTCCGAGAAAGGTGCGGATGCCTTCCTCGTCGTCCACGAGGAGCAGTTTGGTGCTCATGAGCGGCTCACATCCGTTTGGCGTTGGCTGTTGTCGTTAGCGCCCGTCCCGGATGGTGGCGGGTACAGGAAAGATTGACGCGGCAGGGCGCCAATGCACCCTGCCGCGTAACGGCAATTAATTGCCGATGGTATCCTTGACGATGGCAATGACTTCGTCGGGATTGAAGGGTTTGTTGATGGTCGCTACGGCCTTCTTGATGGCCAGGTGGATGCCGGACAGACCGCTGATGACGATCACCGGGGTGTCCTTGAACTCAGGCTTCTGGGACATCTTGCGATAGAACCTGGGCCCCCATTCCTTGGGCATTTCGAGGTCCAGGGTCACCAGATCCGGCTTGTGCTCCACCAACAGTTTGAGCGCCTGATCACCGTCATTGGCCTCGCAGGTCTCGTAGCCGTTGTCCTTGAAGATGGTGACGAGGTAATCGACAATGTTTTGGTCGTCGTCCACAACGAGAATCTTCTTGGGCATATCATTCCCTCCGTTCGGTCTTGCCGAGGGGCTCGCCCCCGGCACTGCCCGGCAGGTTTCCGGGCAAGGTCAGCCACATCAATTGGACTGCGCTATTGACCCAGGACTTCCTTGACGATCCCGATGAGTTCGCTGGGATCGAAAGGCTTGGTCAAACTGGCAACGGCTCTGGGGATGGCGTACTTGTTGCCGGCCAGGCCGCTGACCACGATCACCGGAATACGTTTGTATTCCGGATCCTGGGACAGCTTGCGGTAGAACCTCGGGCCCCATTCCTCGGGCATCTCGATGTCCAGGGTGATGAGGTCGGGCTGTTCGCTCTTCACGATCTCCATGGCCTGGGACCCGTCGGCGGCCGAACAGGTCTCGTAGCCGTTGTCGCTGAAGATATCGGTCAGATAGGTGACGATGTTCGGATCGTCGTCGATGATCATGATTTTGGCCATGATGATCCTCTCTTCTGTATCGTTCCTGGCCGGAGTTCCATGTGTGGGCTCCAGACGGGATTGATAGTCTGCCGACAAGGTCCTTAGACCTTGTCGGGATGGTTGACGCTGACCACCGGGCAGGTGGCGCGCAGAATAACTTGTTCCATAGTGCTGCCCATGCGTGCGGCCTCGAGATCGGGGTCCGAGGCATGGTGGGCCAGCACGATCAGGTCGGCCTGCTTTTCGCGGGCGAACTTGACGACTTCCACGTATGGGGTTCCTTCCCAGACCTCGACCTGCCACTTCTTGAAGTCGGCGGGCAACTGGGAAGCGTATGCGGCGTGCATGCGCTTGCGGGCTGCAATGATCTTGTCCTCGATCTCTTCCTGGTCCATCTCGCGTCCCTGGGACAGGGCGGAGATGTCCACGGAATGGAAGAGGTGCAGCTCGCAGTCCAGGTCCTGGGCGGTCTTGGACGCAAACTTGAAGGCGCTGTCCGCAGGCTTGGAGAAGTCGGTGGCGAAGACCACGCTGCCGAAGCCGCCCCAGTAGGACGCGCTCGGGCGGGACACGGACAGGACCGGGCAACGGGCGGCTTTGGCCACGCGCTGCAGGGTGCTGCCGGCGATGCCGCGGCGGTAGAACTTGCCCTCTTCGCCACGGGTGGTGGCACCCATGATGATCAGGTCGGCTCCAAGATCGCGGGCCTTGCGCAGGATCTCGCGGTGGGGATGCCCGGTGGCGATCTCCAACTGGCAATTCTGCGGGCAGGCAGCGATCTGCTTCTCGTAGTAATTGCTGATTTCTTCTTTGATCAGGGCCAGGTAATTGTCGTCGATATCGACTTCTTCGCCGGTGCGCACGTCTTTGACCACCTGGCTGTAAGCCCTGGTGGGCACGCCGGTGATGTGCAAAGCCACAAGCTCGGCGCTGTAGCGGCCCGCCAGGTCGAAGGCGACGCGGGCGGCGTCGTCGCAGGCGGGGGAGGCTGAAGTCGCAAACAGAATCTTCTTAAACATATGCCACCTCATGTTTGGGGTGAAGCGCGGGCCCGTCAGGCGCGGGCCCGCGCGGCATGATTCCCTCGCGGTTTATTCCTCTGGCTTGAGGTGCTCGGGCACCACACACATCTTGATGAGCAAAGGCTTCAAGAAGGACCAGCGGATACCGATTTCAAACTCTTCTTCCAGGTCGCGGATCGCATCCCAGCAGTTGTGGCAGGGGGCGATGACCAGCTTGGCACCGGTGGCCAGGATCTGGTCGCGCTTGGTCTTCAGAGCAATGTTACGTTGCTTGCGGTACATGCCGATTCCGTTGAATCCGCCACCACCGCCACAACAGTAGTTGTATTCCTTGTTTTGCTCCATCTCCACAAAATAACCGGGTTCCACGATGTAACTGATGATCTCGCGGGTAATCTCGGCCAGCCCGTGGTTGCGCACGTAGTTGCAGGAATCCTGCAGGGTCACGAGTTCCTTGATGCGCTTGGCCGGATCGATCTTGATCTTGCCTTCGCGCAGGGCCTCGGCCACCCACTGCACATAATGGATATACGGCGCCGGGGGCTTGCCGTCTTCACGTCCGCACCAATAGGGACCTTCAATGACCGACGCGCGGTGCGCATGGCCACATTCGGTACCGATGACGCGTTTGGGCTTCAAGCGCTCGATGGCGTCGTAGACGCTCTGGACCTGCATCTTGCAGGCCTCCCAGTCGCCAGCGAACATGCACAGGGCGGTCTGTTCCCAGCCCTGGCTCGGCACAGTCCAGTTCTCGCCAGCCAGATGGAAGAGAATCGCGGCCTCGGCCACGTCTTCGGGGTAGTGCTTGGGCTCGCGGGCGTTACAGGTGTACATGATGTCCGCGTTTTCCTTGTCCACCGGGATGACCAGGCCAGGATAATCTTCCTCGTTCTCCTCGGCCATCCATTCGCAGGTATCCACCCAGTCTTCGGAGGTGACGTCCATCTGCGCACGGTAGATGCGGTGCATGCCCGAGCCGATCTTCAGCTCCCACGGCACGAAGCCCTGGGAATAGAGCAGGCCGCGGGTGTAGGAGATCATCTGGCCCATGTCGATGCCGTGCGGGCAGTACTGCGCGCAACGCGAGCAGCAGGTGCAACGCGACCAGCAGACTTCCATGGCGTGGCGCATGAACTCGTTGTCCACGTCGCCGTTTTTGCTGACGATCACGCCCAGGGTGCTTTGGACCTTGTAGGACGGGACCTGCTTGGGGTCGCGATCGTTGCAGCGGTACAGGAAACAACTGTCGGCGCAGAGGCCGCAGTGGGCACAGATGTCCAGCCAGGTGCGGATGCGGGACTTGCAAGTCGCCTTTAAGCGCTTGGCAAGGTCTTCCTTGTCCACATCGAGGTTTTTCATCTCCTCATAGTATTGGGTGCCCCGGGTGTCCGACAGAAGCTCAAGCAGAGCCTCTTCGGTATTGATCGGGGTCTTATTGCAGAATTTCCCTTCAGGCATGGGATCTCCTTACCTTGCCGGTAATGCGTTGAAGGTCCTACCAGACAATGCCACGACCGCGTTCGCCGCCGCGCTTGATTCCGAAATCCATGCCAAGCTGGGCGCGGGAGCAGAAGAACAGCACCATGTGCGACAGCTTGGTGAACGGAATGGCCAGAAGCATCAGATGTCCGGTGATCACATGCGCCAGCAGCCAGTTCTCGTAACCGGGGAGGTGCAGGCGGCAGGCCAGACCAGTGACGAAAGGCGCCATGGTGATGGCCAGGATCGCGTAATCCTTGGCATTGGTGATGATGCGCACTTCGGGCAGCGCGATGCGCCGGACGATGAGCAGGATGCCGGCCACGAGCATGGCGATGGTCAGACCGTCGGCCAGGGACGTGGGCATGGCAAGCCATCCGATCCCCCAGTGCTCCTTCAGGATCACGGAGTGAGCCTCAAGGAACAGGGGCACGAAGACGATGCCGATGTGGAAGGTGAAGAACAGGATGGTCATCCCGGGCTTCTCCCGCCAGCTGCGGCTGCCAAATGGAACCAGCCAGTAGAAGATGGACTTGAGTGCCCATTTGATGCCCAATGCACGGTGCTTCGTGTAAGCGACCCGATCCAGCTGCCAAGACAAGCCCTTGAAATACATCACGACTTTCGCGATGCAGCCGATAATCAGGATGCTGAACGTCACCCACAGCATGGGGCCGGTCAGGAATTCATACATCAGTATATCTCCTCTCGATCCTAGGCTTTGGGGTTAGTAGGTCCGCTGCGGCTTGTCGCGCCCGGTAAGGAACCGCCAGAAGCCGAGCATGCCCACCAGACCCAGTCCCATCAGGGTGTATGTCCAGCCCTTGGAGTAGATCATTAAGTCGAGCAGGGTGTAGAAAGTGTGTTCCATGATGCACCTCGCTTAGTGTTCGCCCTTGTAGTCAGGGTGCTCGTAGAAGACCGGCATGCGGGTCACGATGAACCGGTAGGCCAGGATGCCGATGGTCACCACGAAGATCGAAATGCCGATCTCGGCCATGCTGGGGAAGTAGCGTTCAGCCGCAGACAGCTTCCAGTTGAAGGCCACCTGAGACACGTTGAAACGATTGAGCACGATGCCCAGCACGGTCCACAGCGCGGTGATCTTGATCAGGCCGAAGTTACGGTCACGATAGCCGATGGCATAGGAGATGGCGGGCAGCAGCACGAAGCCGACCAGCTCCACCAGGAACCACATGCCGTAGCCGGTTCCCAGCCAGACCCACTTGTTCTCCAGGGCCAGGCCCAGGATCTTGATGGCGATGTAGCCCATCATGATCCAGGAACAGGCCTTGGCGAAGCCCAGGGCCACGCCTTCGGACTCGGCCTTGTGGGTCTCGTCCATCAGGTGGTGGAAGTTCTTGTGCGCCAGGGCGGACTCAAAGAGCACCATGGACATGCCCGCGAACATCGAGCTGATGAAGAAGAACAAAGGCAGGTAGGTCGAGTACCACAGCGGATGCAGCTTGTTGGGAGCGATGAGGTACAGCGCGCCCAGGGAGCTTTGGTGCATGGTGGACAGCACGACACCCATCACGGTCAGGGGAATGGTCCAGCCGTGAACGATGTTGCGCAGCTTCTTCATGCCCAGCCATTCGAAGACGATGGGCGTGAATTCCACGAACAACACCGAGAGGTAGATGAACACGCACAGACCCACTTCGAACAGCAGGGAAGAAGTCCCCTGGGAAACGAAGATGGGGTAGGGCAGACGCAGGGGGCGGCCCAGATCGTAGTGCAGGGCGAAGACCACCAGGGCGTAGCCCAAAAAGGCGGTGATCAACGCGGGACGGACCGCTGAATGGTAGCGCTTGATGCCGAACAGGTAGCAGGCGGCCGTGGTGGTGTAACCACCGGCGGCCAGGGCCACACCGCACAGCAGGTCAAAGCTGATCCAGATGCCCCAGGGGTTGTTGTTGTCCAGGTTGGTGACCGCACCGAGTCCGCCCATGAAGCGCAAGCCGGTGAGGATCAGACCGATGATAACGATAATTCCGGCAACGATGGTAAACGGCGTCAGAGCCGAGCGGCCGGTCGTGTGTTCAGCGGACATTAGGCTTCCTCCTCCGGCGCTTTTTCTTCGTCTTTGGGGGTCAGGGCCTCTTCAACGGCCTTCTTGACCTCGACTTCGATCTTGCGCTTGTTGGCGACGTCGAGCTTCTCCAGTTCACTGGAGAGCTTGGCCTCGGCCTCTTTTCCGGCCTTGGTCAAGGCTGCGGAGACAGCGTCCTGTTTCTCCTTCTTCTCGATTCTTTCGCGGGTCTTGTGGATCGCGTAGATACCGGTCAGCAGGACAGGCCACAGGCCAGTGACCACGGGCACGGCAGCCAGGGCACCGGAGGTCAGCTCCGGAGCGCTGGTCACACCCAGGCCTTCCTCAAGGCCCAGTTCGCCGAATGGAACACCGGAGATGTACAGCCAGTTGGTGCCGCCCATCTCGTTCTCACCATAGATGTGATCGAGGTAGCGCTCCGGGTAGGCCTCAATGCGGTTACGGGCGAACTTGATCAGTTCGTCACGCGTGCCGAATTTCAGGGCTTCCTTGGGGCAGATCTCCACGCAGCCGGGGAGCTTGCCCTCGAGGATCCGGGGGTGGCACATGGTGCACTTCATGACCCGCGGGGTCAGGGGCTCGTTGAACTCGTAAGCCGGGATGGACCAGGGGCAGGCGATCATGCAGTAGCGGCAACCCACGCACAGGCTTTCGTCATAGACCACGGCCCCTTCGGGGGTCTTCTTGAAGGCCTTGACGAAACAGGCCGAGGCGCAGGCAGGCTCCTGGCAATGATTGCACTGCTGCTTGCGGAACACCGGCAGTTTGGGGTTCTTGCTGTTCTCGTATTTGTTGACCACGGTGTATGTGGTTTCCGTGGTGCGTCGTTTGGCATCAAGGAGAGTCAAGTCGTCAAACGGCTTGTCGGGCTTGGGCAACTCGTTGACCGTGTTGCAGGCTTCCTCACACTTGCGGCAGCCGATGCACTCGGTGGCATCGAACAGGACCGCTTTGGCTCCGGGGTGACCCGTGAAGTGGGTGTTCCCCGCAGCCTGTGCGGAAGTTCCCGCAGCAGCAACGGCAGCGGCAGCGCCGACCAGGCCGAGAAACTTTCTGCGATTCATGGACATGTCAGTATCCTTCTCGGTTTCTCAGGTTCCCGATTACTTCCGTTCCTTGTGGCAGTCGGCGCAAGCCGTTGCCGCGGGCTTCTCCAGTTCCATAGCGGTGTGACAACCGATACATTGCTGGTGGAAGGCCGCTTTCAGGCCGGGGCGTGCATTCTTGGTCGCGTCGAAGTTCTTGCCGTGGCAGCTTGCGCAGCGCGGCGGATTTTCGGACGCGGGACTGTTATGATGGCAGCCCTGGCAGAAGGTGCCCTTGGAAGTGTGGAAGGCGCTCGCCAATTCGCTCTTGGCGACCTTGGCGTACATGGTTTCAACGATCTTGCGATGCGGGAACTCGGCGCCCTCGTAGCGATCCTTCAGATCGGCGATAACCACCTTCTCGGGGAGATCGGAGATATTGAAGGTGCCAGCGGGCATGCGAGCTTCAATCATCGCAGAGGCCATGGCGGTCTTGTCTTCCTTGCTCATGGCCTTGATCTGGACGGTGTCCAGCTTGATGCCCTCGGCGTGACAGGAAGCACAGGACGCCTCGCTCGTGCGGCCCTCGGGAATGAGGGCGTGACAGCCAGCGCAGTCCTTGGCGGCCTTGCGCTCGTTGTGACAGCCAACACAGCTGCTCTGCGAGCCGGGCTTGTGCATGGCCTGCTCAAGGGTGACGAAACCGCCCTTCTTGTCGCCGCTGACGGTGTGGCACTCGGCGGCGCAGGAAGCGAGAGACTCGTGATGGCAGGCGCGACAGTTGTCGTTGGCGAGCTCATGGGCTTTGTGGTTGAAGGCCACGGGCTGCATCAACGACTTGCTGTCCAGGGTCAAAGCCTTGGTGTCGGCAACGGTCAGCAGCACGGCGTCGGGCTGATTGCGCTTGAGCCTGGGCACGTCTTTGACCACCTTGATCTTGCCCTGCATCTCAGCGCTGTGGCAGCCCTGGCAGGTCAAGGGACCGGTATCGGCCTTCTGGGCGGCGACGTTCACGTGGCAGTTCACGCAGGCGATGTGCGAGGCATTGCGGATGTTCTTGACGTCCTTGATAACCTCTGCCTTGTGACAGTAGGAGCATGAGCCTTCCTCGCCGGGGGCGGGGATCAGCTTCTTGGTCTGCTCGTCAAACTTGTGGTGACAGGCGGCGCAATTGGCTTCCTGACCACCCTTGGGGATGGAGTCGGAAGCGGTGTGCCGGTAATGCAGGGATTTGTCCATGTTGATGGCCTTCCAGTTGGAAGAAGCCTTCACGTCCCTGCTGTGACAGCTGCGACAGGAGACGTCGGTAGGGCCGGCTTCTTGGCCCGCGCTCCGCATCTCTTTGTGGCAACCAATACAATTGGCGTGATACGTTTCCTTGACGGAGCCCATGTCCACGTCCTTCAGACGTTTGAACTTGGTGGACAGGCGATCCTTCTCGGTCTCGTGACACGCGGTACAGTCCTTGCCCTGCTTTTTGAGAGCGTCGGTGTGCTGGTCATGGAAGAAGGCCACCGGCACTTCTTCAAGCTTCCCAAAGGCCTTCAGCGAGTCAATCATGATGATATCGGCTCGCGGTTCGCCGCTGGCAACAGGTTGCTTCACCACACCCATGGCCTCAATCCCGGTCAGGGAAAAAGTAACCAACAGTGCGACAACTGCACCCAGTCGCAGCAGGAATCTACCCTTCTTCATGCTGTGTCCCTCGTTCGCTAGGCTGAAATGCAAAAAACCACGGCCAATGCAACGCGTTCAATTCCTCTGCCCATGTGGTCAGGCGGCAATCCCGAGCAGAGCCCCACGCCCTGCAACCCACCGCGCCGCCCCCTGCATAGGGGTCAGATTGAAACACTCCCGAATAATGTGAAAAAATGCTCGACTTCGCGCTCCGATGTCCCTCTTCGCGCGATTTACCTAGGTATTCCAGGCATTTAGACTCTATTCGAGAAAATCTACTCGGAGAGTATAGAATGATTGTCTACCCGTCAAGGAGGGAATAAGAGAAAAAGGCAAAATAATGAGGGGGTACGGCTACTGTTGTGGTAGGAAATCAAGTGAATTCCCGCACATAGTGGGGGTAATTAAATGATCAGTAAACCGACATGGTTTGGTAGGGAATTGAACGTGATGGGATATAAGCGCGAAGAATCTCCCCCCGTCGCCCCAGATGATTTGGGGCAACGGGGGGAGTGCTAGTTGCTGTCTTGTTCGTTGTCTTGGACCTTACAGGGCTGGTCAAGGCAACAGTTGGCTTTGGTGCAGTTCAGGGCCTCTGTCACCAGATCGGAAAAGGAGATGGAGTCCAGCTTGGCAAACATGGCTTTGCTGGCTTCCACCCAGACCCGCTGTGTCAGGCACAGGTCTTCGTTGCAGTCGGGTTGCGAGTTGGCAAAGTCAGTGAGCGGGCTGTCGCCTTCGAGAACGCGTACGATGTCCCCCACGGAAATATCCTCCAGGGGGCGGGTGATGATGTGCCCGCCCTTAGGCCCGCGTTTGCTCTTGATGTAGCTGGCTTCCTTGAGCTTATAGATCAATTTTTCCAGATACTTGATCGAGATGCCCTGGCGTTGCGAGATGTCGCGAATACGTACAGGACCATCGCCGCTGTTCAGGGCGATGTCCAAAAACATCTTCGCGCCATAACGGCTTTTGGTCGTTAAGCGCATGTTTGCTTCTCGGGTTGTCGGCATTGGGTGGCGCTTTGCGGTGGGTGTCGCAGGGTGGTGGGGTTGGCGCCATGCCGAGTTATGTATACCGGATAAGTAGGGAAAATTTGATCGCACGTCAACCAGGATAGATTCGCAGGCGGCGGGACGTGTCAGGCGCTGTGCTGCAAGGGGAAAGTCCAGATCGACGGGTCCTGATGATCCAGTTCAGGAGGAAGCAAAAGGCTAGGGAATGAGGTGTCAGGAGAATAAAACAGGGCTATCCTCCCTTCCGGCTAGGGGTGGCGGTAGGAGTTGGCCATGTGCCGGGCCGTGTCGCAATGACCGTCGCTCAGGTTGGCAAGCAGATCTGGAATCAGTTCCTTGTTCATGTCCTCCATTTGAGACACCAGTTCGGCGAAGGTGATGGATTCCAATTTTTCGATCATGGCGTTGGCCGCGGATTTCCATACCAGACGGGTCAGGCACATGGGTTCGTTGATGCAGCAGCTGTCGTCCTCTGAGCATTGGACGAGCAGGATGTCGCCTTCCAGGGCCCGGACAACGCCACCCACAGTGATCTCGTCCAGGGGTTTGGCAGGCAGGTGTCCGCCCTTGGGGCCGCGCTTGCTGGTGATGAACCCTGCGTCCTTGAGCAGGCGGATCAGCTTTTCCAGGTACTTGATGGACAGGCCCTGGCGTTCGGCGACGTCCTGGATACGGACGGGGCCTTTGGAACTGTGCAGGGCGATGTCCAGCATCATCCTGGTTCCGTAGCGGCTTCGTGTTGAGATGCGCATCTAATGGCTCTCCCTGGAATTTATATAATGTAGTTGCACTGGCTCATCTCATGGGGTCGGTGGCGGTCTGGAGGTAAGGGCATACGCTCAGGTCCAGTCGGGGACGGTGCTGCCCTTGTTCGCGGCGGGAAATTCGATGACGAACCGTGCGCTGCCCGCCTTGCTCTGTTCTGCGTGGATGTCGCCCTTGTAGTCCTTGACGATGCCGTAACTGATGGACAGGCCAAGGCCCGTGCCCTTGCCGACTTCCTTGGTGGTGAAGAAGGGCTCGAACAATTTGTCGGAAATCTCGTCGGGAAACCCTGTCCCGGTGTCCTCCACCGCGATAACTACCTTGGTCCCGTGTACGGCGGTGCTCAAGGATACCCGGTCCGGCCCCGGATGGTCGGGGTCCTTCTCGCGGCGTTCCTCCACCGCGTCACGGGCGTTGAGGAGCAGGTTGATGACCACCTGTTCCAGGCGGTTGGGGTCGGCCAGGATGGGCGGCAGGTCTGGGGTCAGGTCCCACTGCACCTCGATGTTGCGGACCTTGAATTGCTGGTTGAAGATGCCAAAGGCCTTTTCAATGACCTGGTTGACGTGGACCTTTTCCACCCTGTGGTCTGACTTGTAGCCGAACTCGCGCATGTGCTCGATGATCTTCGCGGCCCGTTCGACGTTCTCGTCCACGCCCTGGGTCATCAGGATGAACGTGTCCTCGTCGATGGGCTCCTTGTTGCGCAACTTGCGCATGAAGAACCCCGAGATGGTGCGCAGCACCGACAGGGGTTGGTTCAGTTCATGGGCCACGCCGGAGCTCATTTCGCCCAGGGTGGCCATCTTGCTGGCCTGGATGAGCAGCTGTTCGGTCTCCAGGCGTTTGGTCATGTCCCGGGTGATGGCCAGCAGCACCGTGCGGTTGGAGTACTCCGAGGTGGCCACCGTGACGTCCACCAGGATCTGCCGTCCAGACTTGGACACGTGTCGGGCGCGGTTGAGGGTGCCGCTGCGCTTGAGGGTCTGCTCGATCTGGCTGTTGTCACCGCCGCTGAACAGTTCCAGAAAGCTTCTGCCTTTGAGTTCCTTGCAGGAGTATCCGTAGACCGGGTTCACACTCTGGTTGCAGTCCAGGATCTCCAGGGTCTCGTCGTCCAGGACGAAGACGGGGTTGGGAATCTGGTTGAAGATGGAATGGTACTTGCGTTCGGATTCCTCGAGTTTGACCTCCAGCAGTTTGCGGGGGGTGATGTCCAGGCACATCTCCATGGCCGCGACCACCTCGCCCTTGTCGTTGCGGATGGGCTGCGTGTGTACGATCCAGTGGGCGGGTGTTCCATCTTTGTTCAGGCCGCATTCTTCGGAGCTGCGGGGCTGGCCGTCGCGGAAGGTGCCTTCCACCGGGCAGTTCTCGCATTTGCTGTCCCGGCCCTTGTAGGCGTGGAAGCAGAAGTCCCCCGGGGTGGGGGCGAAGCGTTTTTCGAATTCATGGTTGTACTGGATCAGACGGTAGTTGCGATCCTGCACGGTGATCTGGCAGGGCACGTTCTCGAACAGGCGCTGGTATTCGTCACGCTGGCGGTTGAGTTCGTCCTGTTGCCCATGGATCTCGCGGCCCATGCGGTTGATGGCGGTGACCAACTGGCCCATTTCATCGGCTTCGTCCACGTCGTCCACGGGGATCATCTGGCCCCTGGCGATGAGCCGGGTGCCGTTGATCAGCTTGCGGATGGGCTCGCGCACGAAGCGCACGACGAAGATCAGCACCAGATAGGTGGTGAACAGGAAGGCGAAGGCCGCAAGGGCGAAGCTGTGCATCTCGAAGCTGCGCAGGTTCTGGTCCATGTCCTTGAGCGAGATCACCACGTCCAATGCCCCCAGGACTTCCTTGTCTGCCGGATGGAAGTGGCACGGCGGACCCGAGCAGGTCGGTTCGTTGTAGATCGGGGTCAGCACGCCCAGCATGCGTGCCCCCGAGGTGGCTGTGAAGATGCGGGTGCGCTCGTTCAGCGCCACGCGGGACTTGGGTGGGTCCGTCCTGTGGCAGACGTCGCAGGCCTCGGCCTTGATGTTGGTTGCCTGGCCTTCTTCGGTGCCGTGGTTGGAGAACTGGATGGTTCCGGACTTGTCGTAGATGCGCACATGTTCCATGTCCCGCTGGCGGCCGACATTGCGCGTGATGTGTCGGATGTCATCGCGGGAGTTGTGGAGCATGGCGTAGTGTGTGGCCAGACGGATGGTGTCCGACAGACCGACGGCCCCGTTCACCATGTGGTCCATGATGGTCCGTTTCTGGAAGTGGGTGTTGAAATAGGACCACACGAAGATGCAGGCGAACAGGGTCAGGCTGACCGTCAGGATGACCTTGGTCAGCAAGCTGTGGATGAACGTGTTGATTCTTCCTGCCATGAAAACGCCGTGTGGTTGTGGGGAAAAGGACCTGGAAATTTCCATACCTCAGTGGCGGGTTATATGCAATATCAGTCTATATCCGAGGCAATGACTAGGGCATTTGTAGTGTTCTTGCCTAGCGTAAGGGAGGGAGGGCGAAACGAACTTCCCGGGTAGACAATGCAAGCGCCCGGTGGCTACCGGGCGCTTGCAGGTCGATGAGCGATGGGCCGTATGTCCGGTCCAGGCCCTGGGGGCTATCCCAGGCCCAGGAGCTTGCCACCCTGATAGACCAGGACCGAGAGGGCGAAGGCGAAGCCGGTGTTGAAGACCACGCTGAACAGGGCCCACTTCCAGCTGCCGGCTTCCTGGCGGATGGCGACGACGGTGACGAAGCAGGGTGCGTAGAGCAGGATGAAGATCATCAGCGAGGCTGCGGTCAGCGGGGACCATTGCGGTGACTTGGCCAGGCGTTCGGCCAGGGGTTGGGCGGCCTCGGTGTCCACTTGGCCCAGGGAGTAGGCC
This sequence comes from Pseudomonadota bacterium, assembly GCA_018816865.1. GTDB lineage: Bacteria > Desulfobacterota > Desulfovibrionia > Desulfovibrionales > Desulfovibrionaceae > Desulfovibrio_Q. Next base: position 165,287 of record JAHIUW010000017.1, on the reverse strand, counting down.
GTGCCCAGGGTGGAGACGATGATTTCCTTGGCCGCTACGCCGCCCACCAGGGCGATGTTGGTGCGCCAATCGAAACCGGCCCAGGAACTGATTCCCTCCAGAGCGATGCCGATGCGACCGGCAACGGAGCCGCGCAGGGCCGCTTCGCCCTGGACGTTGTCCATCAGGTTCAGGTGTTCATGCAGCCTCAGGGCCAGCGGGGAATCCGAATCCGCCAGCTTCAGTTCGGCGTGGATGGCCTCGCGCTGACGATCGAAATGGGCCAGCTTGTCCTCGGGCAGACCGGGGAAGGTCATCATGGCCCAGATGACGATGGAGATGGCCACGATGACGGTTCCGGCCTTTTTGATGTATTGCCAGGTGCGTTCTCCGGTGTGGATCATCACTCCGCGCAACGTGGGCAGGCGGTAGGGCGGCAGTTCCATCACGAATGGCGTGCTGGGGCCCTTGATGAGCGTGGAGCGCAGGATGCGCGACACCACGAGTGCCGCGACCCAGCCAAGCATGGTGATGCAGAACATCACCAGGGCCTGGTGCTGCGGGAAAAAGACCGAGATGAGCAGGATGAACACCGGGACCTTGGCCCCGCAGGTCATGAACGGCGCCGTGAGCAGGGTCGCCAGCTTTTCGCGCGGGCTGCGCAGGGTGCGTGCGGCCATGACCCCAGGCACGGCGCAGCCGCCGGCGATACCGCCGGAGACGATGAACGGCATCACCGAGCAGCCGTGCAGGCCGAAGATGCGGAACACCCGGTCCAGCATGTAGGCGATGCGGGCCATGTAACCCGAGTCCTCCAGAAAGGCGATGAACAGGAACATGATCATGATCAGCGGTACGAAAGACAGCACACCCCCTGCGCCGTCGATGACGCCGGAGATGATGAGCGATTTGAGCAGTCCGTCGGGCAGTCCAGCGGAGACAACCTCGCCCAACATGCTGAAGACGCTTTCCACCCAGCCCAGGGGGTATTGGCCGATGCTGAAGGTGAACCAGTAAATGGCGAAGAGTACACCCAGCATGCCCAGGGGGCCAAGAAACTTATGGGTCAGGAGGCGGTCCATGTTGTCGGAAAAGTCGATGCGCTGGCGATCGGTGTCGCGCTGGATGACGTCGCGCAGCAAAGAGGTGATGTACCCGTAGCGATAGTCTGCAATGATGGCCTCGGGGTAGGTGGCCAGGGTCTTCTTGCAGTGTTCGGCGACCTTGGCGGACATGGCTTCCAGTTCCTCGGCCAGTTTCCCTGCCTTGCGACCAACAATGCGGATTTCCTCGTCGTTTTCCAGATACTTGAGGGCCAGCCAACGCGAGGGGTAGCGGTCGGTCAAAAAGCCCTCGGCCTCGATGCGCCCGACCATTTCCGAGAGAACGGGGTCCAGGTCCGGCCCGTAGGAGATCTCCAGCGGCTTCCAGGAGCCCAAGCGGCTCTGTGCATATTCCCCGGCTAGGGCCAGCAGGGTCTCCACCCCCTGGCCGTTTCTGGCCACGGTCTCCACCACGGGGATGCCCAGGTGTTCGGAAAGCCTGGCGGCGTCGATGCGGATACCCTGTTTGGAGGCCTCGTCCATCATGTTCAGGGCCAGGGCCATGGGCAGGCCGATCTCCAGGACCTGGACGGCCAGGTACATGTTGCGCTCCAGGGCCGAGGAGTTCAATACGCCGAGCACGATGTCGGGGCGCTCGTCGATGAGATAGTTGCGCGCGACCAGTTCTTCCTGGGTGTAGGCAGTCAGGGAGTAGGTGCCAGGCAGGTCCACCAGATGCAGTTCGCGTCCGCCGGACGAGGCATAGCCCTCCTTCTTTTCCACAGTGATGCCGGGGTAGTTGCCTACGTGTTGGCGGGCCCCGGTGATGGCATTGAACAGGGTGGTCTTGCCCGCGTTGGGGTTGCCGGCCAGGGCGATGCGGATGCGTTTGTTCATGGCTATTCCACGGGCTCCACGGTGATGTTGTCGGCCTCGTTGTTGCGCAGGGACAGGGTAAAGCCTTTCATGCGCAGGGCCACGGGGTCTTTGAGGGGCGCGCGTCCGGTGATCTGAATCTCGGTGCCCGGCACCAGGCCCATGTCGCGGATGCGTCGGCCCAGTTCACCTTGGGCGGTGATGGATTTGATGATGGCTTTTTGACCGACGGCGAGTTTGCGTAGATTCAGTGTCGTTGTCATGGTGGGTGTTGTTCCTTGCAGTTATCCAGCGAGGGTCGGGTTTGTTCTTTCATGTTTCAAGTGAGGTTGGTTGTCGTTCTCAACTGGAATGTCAACAGTGATTAATGCGTTGAACCTCGGCTTGGGGGTGGAGTGGATGGTCAGGGAGTCGGCCCGGTCCCGGCATTGCCGGAGAGGGCCTCAGGGCTAGGCCACCCGGTCTTCATCCTCGGTCAGGGGAGAGGCGGTGATGGTGTCGGCGAGGTCTTTGCCCAAGACGATGTCCGCATTGCGTACACGCAGGCAGCACGAACCACAGGCATTGGAACTGACCTCGGCAGTGGTCCCCGGAGTCAGGCCCATGGCCAGCAGACGGCAGCGGTCCTTGCGGCAGCCGATGATATCCTTGATTCGGACGAGGCTGCCGCTGGGGTAGTCATTGAGGGTCCGGCTGGGGCCGTGGCCCCGATTCCTGCAGCGATGTTTATGCATAGCGAAACGCTAGTGATATTGAAATTGATTGTCAAGAGCATCTGGAGAAATAGGTTGAGCTGCGGGGTTAGTTTTTTTGACGGGAATCACCTCGCCCACCGCCTCGACCAGGCCATCCAGATCCTTGGGGGCGAGCAGGCGCCTGTTTTTACAACTGAGCAGGGTGGGAAGACAACCGCCTTGCCTTGAAGCCTGTGCTTTGCGTATGCTGCCGCAATGGTGTGGCATGGGGCCGCATGCGGTTTTGCCAGCCAAGGGGTGGGGTATGAAGGTCTTGATTTGCGGTGCGGGACGGGCCACGCGGGCTCTGCTCAAGCGCATGGGTGCCGGATGGGACGCCACCGTGGTGGATAACGGTTTTGAGACGAATGAGTTCATCCAGGAATTTGCATCCGTCTCGCGTGTCTTTTCCGGCGACGCTTCCAGTCCCGTGGTTCTCAAGCGGGCGGGGTTGGCCGAGCATGGCTGGGTCCTGGCGCTGACCAGCGACGACGAAGTGAACCTTGCCGTGGTCCAGGCGGCTGTTGAGTCGGGCGTCAAGCATGTCGTGGCCCGTTGCGTCTTCCCCGAGAACAAGGCCGCCATGGAAGAAGCCGGAGCCAGGACTTTTTCCGGCATCGCCGTGATGGCTGCGGAGATCGTGCAGTATCTGCGCAACCCCAGGGTGCGGGTGCTGCCTGTGGCCCGCGGGCGGGGCGAGGTGCTGGAGGTGGAGGTCGCCCCCCGCAGCGCCATGGCGGGCAGCACCTTGAAGAGCCTGTCTTCCCCGGAGTGGCATGTGGCGGCGGTGTTCCGTGGGCAGCGGATGCTGCTCCAGAAACCTGAGTTGGTGGTCCTTGAAGGGGATACGCTGATCGTGGTGGCTGAACCGGACCGCTACGAGGCCGTGTGCGAATTCATGCAGTGCGGACAGATGGATTTCCCGCAGGTCTATGGCAATTCCATCCTGGTGGCCTTGCCCGGGACAGAAGAGCAACAACGAGGGGTCTTGGGCGAGGCCCTGCATCTGGCGCAGGGGACCATGGTCGAGACTGTGACCCTTGTGGCGGATGAAGGGTCCCAGCCCGTGAAGGACGGTCTGGCCATGTGGTCCGGGAGTCTGAAAATTCGGCTCGTGCCCCTTGAGAGCCGACCCTATGTCCAGATCGAGACCCTGAGTGGTTCTGAGAACGCGGGAGTCGCCGTGGTGCCCTGGACAGAGCCTTCGCTGCTGAAAAGCCTGACCCGGCGCACGCCCCTCAAGCTGGCCCATGCCCTGGACTGTCCGCTGCTGGTTGCCAAGGCCTCCCAGCCCTACAAGAAGATCCTGGTGCCCTTTACCGGGTCCAAGACCACGGAATCCGCCTTGGACATCGCCCTGCAAATGGGCGGGCGTTTTGGCGCGACCGTGACGGTGGTCCTGGTTCGCGAGCCTGATTTTTTGCACGGCGTCCAGGATGATTGGGTACCAGGGGCCATTGCAACAGCCCGGGAGGTGGCGCAGGCTCGGAACATGGTCTTGGGCGAGGAGATTCGCGAAGGCAACCCCGTGCTTGAGACCGTGGATCTGGCCCGGGACTATAATCTGATCGTGCTGGGCAGTGGGGACATGGATGGCGTGGGGTTCTTGAACCCGGATGTTGGCGGGCATATCGTGGACAAATCGCCGTGCTCCGTGCTGGTGGTTACGTCATGATCCTGGACCAGGCCTGGACCCTGCTGTTGATTTGCATGGCCGCTGTGGTCCTGCCGGGAATTTCCAAGCTGTTGCGGCTGCCTGAGGTGGCCCTGCAGATCCTGTTCGGGGTCTTGCTGGGCAAGAGCGTGCTGCACCTGGAGATCGAGGGCCACTTCTTGCCGTTTCTGGCGGAACTCGGATTTCTGATGCTCATGTTCCAGGCCGGGATGGAGCTTGATTTCGGGGCCATGGGCCGCCAGAGCAAGGGGCGGCTGGCCTTTCAGGGGCTGCTCTTTGCCGTGACCTTCGCCCTGGCCGTGGGGGCGGCCATGGCCTTGGGACAGGGCGTGTTCACCGCGCTCATCCTGACCACCACTTCCCTGGGGCTGGTGGTGCCCAGCTTGAAGGAGGCGGGCATCATTCGCTCGGAGCTCGGGCAGTCGGTGCTCCTGGCGGCCACGGTGGCCGACTTCATGACCCTGTTCGGGATCACCTTCTACGTGTTGTGGATGCTGCACGGCATGAGCTGGCAACTGGTGGCCCCGCTGCCGTTCTTCGTCCTGGTGGGATTGATTCTGAAGCTGGCGCGGCTGTGGGCTTGGTGGAACCCGGACAAGGCCGCCCGCGCCTTGGCCGCCGATGACGCCCAGGAATTCGGGGTGCGGCTGTCGCTGGCACTGCTCTTTCTTTTGGTGGCCCTGTCGGAGATGGTGCACCTGGAGCCGGTGCTGGGGGCGTTCATGGGCGGCGCGGTGCTGGCCTTCGTGTTTCGGGAACGGATGGCCCTGGAGACCAAGCTCTCGGGCATGGCTTACGGCTTCTTCATCCCCATGTTTTTCATCCATGTGGGCATGCAGTTCGATGTGTCCAATATTGCATCCCCTGAACAACTGGCCATGACCGGCGTCCTTTTGCTGGTGGCTTTGGGGGTCAAGCTGGGACCGGGGCTGCTGTTCAGGCTTCTGGGCTATGGCTGGCGCGAGTCCGCCGCTGCCGGGCTGCTCCTGGCTTCGCGCCTGTCGCTGATCATCGCCGCAGCTTCCATCGGCCTGGAATACGGGTTGGTGACGCCACAGTTCAAGGATTCCATCGTGCTTCTGGCGGTCTGCACCTGTCTCTTGGGTCCGACACTGTTCAAGTTGGTCATGCCTCGTTCGCCTGGAAGGCAATGACGTGGGCAGAGCTTCTGTCGAACCCCCTTGCGTCGGGTCTGGGAGAAGGGAGCGCCGCCCTCGGGTCCTCGGGAAACTAAACCCGCCGTTCCCCGTCGGACAGGTCCTGCAGACCTTCCATATCCAGCAGGATGATGCGCTTGCCGTTGACCTCGATCAATCCCGCTTCCTTGAGCTTCTTGAGCACACGCGACAGGGTCTCCTGGGCGGTGCCCAAGAGCCCGGCCAAATGGCCCTTGGTCACGTCCAGGGTGACCTCGGTGTCCCCGCCTTCGCGGTCCGACAGGTCCAGCAGGTAGGCCGCCACACGTTGCGGGGTTTCCTTGAGCGTCAGGTTCTCCAGCTTCACGGTGAAACGTCTGAGCTTGGTGGACAGGGCCGCCAGCATATTCAGGGCCAGGGTCTTGTCGTGTTCGATGAGCCGGGTCAGGCCGTCACGGGGCAGGAACAGGATGTCCGAATCCATTGTGGCCTCGGCATGGGCGGGCAGGCGACCGCCCTCGAACATCGGCACCTCGCCGAAGGGCTCGCCAGGGCCGTAGATGTGGATGATCTGCTCGCGGCCATCCATGGACAGTTTGAAGATCTTGACCTGCCCGGTCATTGCCACGTGGAAGCCCGTGGCCTCGCTGCCCTCGCTGAAGATGGTCTTGCCCTTGGGGTAGTGGCTGACGATGCCGATGCTGTTCACGTCCTTCAGTTGTTCCCCGGAAAGACCGGAGAAGAGAGGGAGCGTGCCCAGAAATGAGATAATCTTTGTGCTGATCATGCTCGCCTTGTAGCACCGCCTCCCTGAGCCACGCAAATCCTCCTGACAAAAAACATCGGCCTGTTTGACGTGCGTCAAAGTCTGTGGGGCGGCATTGGGCTAGTTCTGTCCTCAAGGGACGTCACGTTCCGCTGAGCAAAGACGGAATGAGCCATTTAATCCACCCATCAGGAGGAACACCATGTTTTGTTATCAATGTGAGCAAACCGCCAAAGGACAGGGCTGTGACAAGACCGGAGTCTGCGGCAAGGCCCCAGAAACTTCCGACCTGCAGGACCTGCTTGTCTACGTGCTGCGCGGCATCAGCGTCGTGGCCGTGGAGGGCCGCAAGGTTGGCGTCGTGAACCATGAGGCCGATCGCTTCGTGGCCGCCGGCCTGTTCTCCACCCTGACCAACGTCAACTTTGACAATGTCCGTTTCGAAGGCCTGGTCGCCAAGGGTCTGGAGATCCGCGAGTCCCTGAAAAAGGACGTTGCCGCCAAGGGCGGAGCCTCTGAATATTCGCAGCCCCCGGTCAATTGGACTCCCGCCGCTGGGCTTCGCCCCCTGGCCGGGCAGGCCGCCTCGTTCGGTCTGGACCTCGATCACAGCGACAACCCCGACATCAAATCCCTGCAGCATCTGGTGTTGTTTGGCCTGCGTGGTGTGGCCGCTTATGTGGATCACGCCTACCTGCTGGGTCAGGAGGACGAGGACGTCTACGCCGCCATTCACGAGGGCCTGGCTTCCATCTATGAGGACAAGGACCTTGGGGCCTGGGTTGCCCAGACCATGAAGGTCGGCGAGATCAACCTGCGGGCCATGGAATTGCTGGACGCCGCCAATACCGGCACCTTCGGCCATCCCGTACCCACCGAGGTCCCCCTGGGCGCCAAGGCCGGCAAGGCCATCCTGGTTTCCGGGCACGACCTCAAGGATCTCAAGTCCATCCTGGAGCAGACCGAGGGCCGGGGCATCAATGTCTACACCCATGGCGAGATGCTGCCCTGTCATGGCTATCCCGAGCTGAAGAAACACGCCCATTTCCATGGTCATTACGGGACTGCGTGGCAGAACCAGCAGAAGGAATTCGCCGCCTTCCCCGGTGCCATCCTGATGACCACTAACTGCATCCAGAAGCCCACCACCTACATTGGGGACATCTTCACCACCGGCCTGGTCGGTTGGCCCGGCGTACAGCATGTGCAGAACGGTGATTTCGGTCCCGTCATCGAGAAGGCCCTGGCCATGCCCGGCTTTGCCGCTGACGAGGACAAGGGCAGCGTGATGACCGGCTTTGCCCGCAACGCCGTGCTCGGAGTGGCCGACAAGGTCATTGCGGCCGTCAAGGCCGGTGACATCCGCCACTTCTTCCTGGTGGCCGGTTGCGACGGAGCCAAGCCAGGGCGCAATTACTACACCGAGTTCGTGGAGAAGGTGCCCCAGGACTGCATGGTCCTGACCCTGGCCTGCGGCAAGTTCCGTTTCTTCGACAAGAAACTGGGGGACATCGGCGGCATCCCGCGCCTGTTGGACATCGGGCAGTGCAACGATGCCTACTCCGCCATTCAGATCGCCGTGGCCCTGGCCGGTGCCTTCGAGTGCGGCGTCAACGACCTGCCCCTGTCCATGGTCCTGTCCTGGTACGAGCAGAAGGCCGTGGCCATCCTGCTGTCGTTGCTGCATCTGGGTATCAAGGGCATCCGTCTTGGACCCACGCTGCCGGCGTTCATCACGCCGAACATCCTGAACTTCCTGGTGGAGAACTTTGACATTAAACCCATCAGTACTCCGGATGAAGACTTGAAAGCCATCCTTGGCTAAAGCTTGAACCAATGGGCCGCAGCAACCGCTGCGGCCCATTTTTTTGGCTGAAAATCGTAGGCCAGGGTTTTCCCAAGGGAAACAGTTCTGATATATAATAAGAGTCAAACTCCCTCTGTATCTCAAGGAATTGGAGTTCAGATATCGCAACAGGGGTGAGGACCTGTTTCCCCTGGTGGCCGGATACCTGAACGATTGTATGCCAACCCGCGATTAATCGGTAAAACTGTTGCCGCTGCCCCGTATTCCCTATACAAAGGGAGAATCGAGAACCTTCGACTCTTTTGCCGGTTTGGGGGCAGTGATGATTAAATCAGTGAAGCCGATGATCTGGGTGATAGTGGGAATAATCGTAGCCTTCCCGCTGTTCAGTCTGACCTACTATACCATGGTCAGGACCTCTACGCCGGGGTTCTGCGCTTCCTGCCACGAGATCGAATTCGCCTACAACTCCTGGAAGACGTCCAGCCACGTGAATAACGGCCAAGGGGCCGTGGCCGATTGCATGGACTGTCATCTGCCCGCACCACAAGACACCTGGTCGTTCTTCTACGCCAAGTCGTTCCATGGTGTGAAGGATGTGGTTGCCCACTTCACGGGGGGGGGCAACGAAAACTACGACCACGCCGTGCAGCGCGAAAACGCCTATGCCTCGTTCAAGAACAACCAGTGCCAGAAGTGCCATCGCAATATCCTGTACATCCCCAACAAGCGCGGGGCCATGCTGGCCCACCGGGCGGTGCTCTATCCTCTGCCCGGGTATGACAAGAAGTGCGTCGACTGTCACCGTGACCTCGTGCACAACGAGCGCGGCTACTACGACTTCAAGCAATATCGGCTGAACCCGTCCCTGGCGGACATCTAGGCTCAGGGGGCATCGTCAACCATTGAGAAGTGAGGGAGAGGGCATGATGAAACGCAAACAATGGATTATCGGCCTTGCCGTGCTGTTGTCGGCCACTTGGTCGGCCAGCGCCATGGCCGAGAACTATCCAAAGCTCAGGGAATTCCGCTTGGAGCGGAGCATGCCCACGGAAGCCGTGGCCTGCATCGAATGCCATAAGACCGAGCATCCCGGCATGTTCAGCGACTGGGCCCAGTCCCGCCATGCCTCGGCCGGGATCACCTGTCTGGACTGTCACCAGGCCGACCCCAGTGACAAGGATGTCAGTCAGGACCACTACAAGCAGTATGAACGCAGCGATACCCCCTACGGCAAGTCCGAGTACAAGGTGCCCGTCACCGCAGTGGTCACGCCCAAGGACTGCTCGCGCTGTCATCCCGACGAGGTCAAGCAGTACAGCCGCTCCAAACATGCCAATACCATCGAGGTCATGTGGAAGATCGATCCCTGGCTGAACAAGGGCATGAACTCCGACAACGAGCGTAAGACCGGCTGCTACTACTGCCATGGTACCGTGATCGAGATGAAGGATGGCAAGGTCGATCCCGCCACCTGGCCCAACACCGGCGTGGGTCGCGTGAACATGGACGGCAGCCTGGGCAGTTGCACCAGCTGCCACACCCGCCATCGCTTCTCGGTGGAGGAAGCCCGCAAGCCCGAGGCCTGCGGTCAATGTCACCTTGGCCCGGACCATCCGCAGATCGAGATTTATACCGAGTCCAAGCACGGCGCCATCTACAATGCCAGCGGCTACGAGTTTAACTGGAAGGCCGCTCCCGGCACCTGGACCCCTGGTGTGGATTTCCGCGCCCCCACCTGTGCCTCCTGCCATATGTCCGGCGCGGGCAGCGTCAAGACCAGCCACGATGTGACCGAGCGTCTGTCTTGGGAGACCCAGGCCCCGCTCACCGTGCGTCCCCAGGACTTCAAGCCCCTGCCGGCCCAGACCGACTGGAAGGTCGAGCGCTCGAAGATGAGCGAGGTCTGTCAGCAGTGCCACGGCAAGAACTGGGTGGACGCCTTCTACGTGGACTTCGACAAGGCCGTGGAGGAGTACAACGAGGTCTACTTCAAGCCCGCCAAGGCCAAATTGGACGAGCTGTACGAGAAGGGGGCCCTGGACAAGACCACCTTCTTTGACGAGCACCTGGAGGTCGAGTTCTACGAATTGTGGCACCACGAAGGCCGTCGCGCACGCATGGGCACCATGATGATGGCCCCGGACTATGCCTGGTGGCATGGCTTCTATGAGTGCAAGAATCGTTTCAACAACTTCATGGAAGCCGCCAACCACCTGCTGGAGACCGGTTCCAAGGCGTATATGTTCCCGACCTTCCCCAACGCCACGGGTGATACCACCAAGCCTCCCAAGATCTTCGGCAAGCAGTAGCAGAGGTCTGGCGATCCCAACAACAAGGGCCCCTGCGCAAGCGGGGGCCTTTTTGGATTCTAAGGGAGAGGAGTTGTGGTCTTCGGGGAGGGCCAGGGCGATGGATCAGGGCGATGGGTCAGGGCGGTGGGTCAGGAGGTGGAGGCAAAGGCCCAGTTGTTCTTGCCCGCCTTCTTGACCGAGTACATGGCCTTGTCGGCCAGATCCAGCAGTTCTTCGGGGGTGGTGCCGTGCTCCGGGAACATGCTCAGGCCAATGCTGACGCCGATGGTCACATCGACTCCGCCGAGCATGAAGGGTGCACCCAGTTCCCGGACAAGCTCTTTCGCGCCCTGGGCACCCTCGTCTTTGGTTTTTGTGCCGATGGCCACGAATTCGTCTCCGCCCAGGCGAACGAAGGTGCAGTGCTCGGAGTCGAGGACGCGTTTGATGCGTTTGGCGACCTTCTGCAGCAGCAGGTCCCCGGCCTTGTGCCCCAGGGTGTCGTTGACCTGCTTGAAGCCGTCCAGGTCCATGAACATCACGCAGATGCTTTTTGATTCCTCTTGGGCGCGCTCCAGGATCAGGGGGAAGTTGTCCTGCAGGAACAAGCGATTGTGCAGTCCGGTCAGGGCATCGCGATAGGCGATGCCCAGGGCGTCCCCAGCAGAGCGTTCGGTGACGTCCTTGACGATGCAGAAAAAGCGGTCGTGTTCCGGGGAATAGATGATGGTCCAGTTCAGGTCCTTCAGCAGCCCGCCCTTGCAGCGGAAGCGGAAGTGGAACTGCATGGAGCCGATGTCCGAGGTGACCAGGGATTGCAGGCGGGCCAGGGTCTCTTCCCGGTCGGCGAAATGGATGTACTCCATCAGGTAGCTGTCCATCAGCTCATCCATGGCAAAGCCGGTGGTCTCTTCCCAGGGGGTGTTGACCTCCTCGATGAGTCCTTCGAGATCGATGACCGCCGCCATGTCATAGGACAGGGAGAGCCAGATATAGCGCTCTGTCCTGAAGAGATGTTCAAGATAGGCCGGGTCGGCCTCGTACAACATGTTTTCATCCATGATTACACCTCATATACATGAAAATGGAATGCGTAAAGGAAAGGGGCTGAGGTGCGCAATGCAAGGTAACAGTCCGTGTTTGATTGCTATTTGTGAAGGATGAACTGAATAAAGCCAATTTATTTTCGTATTATTGCCATACCTTGATGATTTTTTTGAGTCATTTGACGTGCGTCAAAGTTCTTTACTGGGCCACGGGTATTCTCAAGCGCATGAACACCGGGTGATGCCCGCCTGCGAATCAAGGAGACTGAAGATGAAGATCGTTCGAAAGATTATCGAGATAGACGAGGAACTCTGTGACGGTTGCGGTCAGTGTGTGCCGTCCTGCGCCGAGGGCGCATTGCAGATCATCGGGGGCAAGGCCAAAGTTGTTACGGACAGCTACTGCGATGGCTTGGGTGCCTGCCTGGGCGAGTGTCCCACCGGGGCGCTACGGATCATCGAGCGTGAGGCCGCCGAATTTGATGAACAAGCCGCCATGGCCTTTGTGACCAAACAAAAGGGCGGGGCGGCGTTGCCTGTGGACAAGCCTGGAGCTGGTTGTCCTGGAGCGGCCATGGCCGCGTTCAAGACCCAGGGCGGTGGTTGCCCAGGATCGGGCGAGGCAACTTTCACTCAGGCTTGCGTCGACGGGTCGAACGCTGGCCCCTCACCGAGCCTGTTGGGGCACTGGCCTTTGCAGATCAAGCTGATTCAGCCCGACGCGCCGTTCCTGCGTGACGCCGATCTGGTGATAGCGGCCGACTGCACGGCTGTGGCCTATCCGGACTTCCACCGCGAGTTTGTGGGAGGCAAGACCGTGATGATGGGCTGCCCCAAGTTCGACGGAGACTACGCCCCCCGCCTGGCAGAGGTCTTCCGCCACTCCGGCGTGAAGAGCGTCACCGTGGTGCGCATGGAGGTCCCCTGCTGTCTGGGGATTGCCGAAGCGACGCGGCGAGGTCTTGCGGCCTCGGGGCGCGAGGATCTGGAGCTCAGGGAAGTGATCATTGGCCGTCAGGGTGCAAAAATGACGGGCGGCCTGCCCGGGTTCTAAACAGTCGTTGGGCATGCTATGGCCCTATGCTTGTGAAAGCCCCGTCAACTGCGGGGTTTTCATGTTTGTCCCTCGTCGTCCATCCGGGGCCGGGCAGAGCTTAAGACTCTTGCACAGGCTGCCGATTACGGTATAGTCGAAGAGGGGTTAGAGGATGGTGCGCAATTGCACCCAGTCTGTCAGGAGAAGGAGAGGTGATGCCCAGAGACGGTTCCGTTGACCTCAAGGAAGGCAGTGCGCTGGGGGTCAGCATCGGCACCCGGATGCTGGTGGAGCCAGCGGGCATGGGGGACCGGTTCAAGACCGAGTTCATAGGCATGCTGCGTGGACAGTTCATCATCGTGCGCATCCCCCGCATCCCCGGGCTCAATGATTTTTTATACGTCGAAAAAAAGGTCACCGTGCGTTATGTGCACGAGGGCAACGTCTACGGCTTCGAATCCGAGGTCATCTGGAACCAGCAGGCGCCCTTCAGGCTCCTGTTCTTGCGTTATCCCCCCACCATCGAGATCCTGAACCTGCGCAAATGCCAGCGGGTGGACTGTTATCTGCCGGTCAAGATCGGCATGGATGAAGGGGGACAGCTCACGGAGTATCAGGGCATGATCCTCAATCTGTCCTGCGGGGGGTGTCAGTTGGTACTGGACGCCAAGCAGGGGAGCATGCCTGCCATCTCCGTGGATAAGATGATCTCGGTGGAATTCAGGATGTTCGGTACCAACAAGGATGTGCGCCTGGAAGGCAAGGCCAAGAACATCAGCGTCAGCAAGAACAGGATGTACATGGGTGTCATGTACAGTGATCTGCCCACCGACGTCAGTGACGGCATCTTGAACTACGTGAGTCACGTGGCCGAGTACCTCGAGTCCTGAGCCTTCGTTCACGCCCCTTTGTTTTCTGGAAACCGGCCCGCAGTGGAGACCTCAGTGTGTCCCGGCGGGCCTTTGCTATGCAGCCTGTCTCTTGCCGCGCAAGGCCAGGGTGGTTCTGATGGCGTGTTGCATGTCTTCCCAGAGAATGGGCTTGGGTAAAAAGGCATCCATGCCCGCCTTCGCGCAACTCTCCCGGACCTGGCGTCCCCCCAGAGATGACAGGGCGATGATGGGCAGCCCGGGGGAGATGGCCCCGCCCAGTGGGTCCCTGATCAACATTGCGGTCTGCTCGCCACTCAGGCCGGGCAGCGTCAGGCCCATCAGCGCCAAGTCGTAGCTGCGCACCTGTGCGTATTCAAGGGCGAGTTCCCCGGAGTTCACGGCCGTGACCCGATGTCCCTCCTTTTCCAGAAGCAGCTTTTCGCAGGTGAGGCTGAGCAGGTCGTCATCCACCAGCAGGATATCCAGAGAGGGCAGTACGGGAATGGGCGTGACCTGCGTGGTTTGCGCCGCATCTCCCGTTGTTCCGGTGGTGGGTGGAAGTCCAAAGGTCCCTGTGCTTGGGGGGATTCTCATGATTGCAGAATAGGCTTTTCATGGCTTCACGTCAAAGCAAACCCATGACCATGAGACCCCCGTTCGAGTGTTGGAATTCTGGCAGGTTGGCGTCTTGTTCACAACAACCCACAATCAGTCCCAAGGGCGAGTGAAGAATTTGGCGCGTTGTAATTGCCGCACCACACATGGCTTTGTCCTCTTTGTGAAGAATGTGTCACGAGGGGTTCTCCCCTGGTGACGTTGTTGTATCCAGTTTTGAGCTGATTTAAGCCAATTACTGTGAAATTTGGTTGCTTTGGTCGGTTACGGTCTTATTTCTGCTAAATTCGATTATTTTTGATGATCAGCAAGAAATAATATTCCACAGGCCACAAGCAGAAACCCAATGGCAACGGCCTTAATGCAAGTTATTCTGGTGTGGAAGAAAATGGGGATAATCTAGACTTTTTCAACAGGACGCTCAAACCCCGCGTCATGTATAGGCTTTCACTGACCGCAAAAATCCAAAGCCCCCCTTTACCTCCTGGTTGTTTTTGAGTATATTCTCTAGAAATTATTTAATGGCCTTAAATCATTGTTTTAATTGCGTTCTGCCGAGCGTGGGGCTGCATGCGGTGCAGCCTGCAGAAGGGACAGAAAAAGATGATCCCCGGGCGGGCCGAAGGCCAAGGGCACCTGTGGAACAGGTGGGGCCGATGTCGGTGACCGCGGGGGCAGGCCGGAAGTTGTTCCGGACCTTTGCCAGGGGCGGGGGACATCTCCAACAGAACCAAAGCAGGAACATGTCGAACAAGCTCAATGTTTGGAACAATGTCCGGGGGATCGAACGCTTCAGTCTTTGTGACTGGCCGGGCCGCTCCAGCTGTGTCCTGTTCGTGGGCGGCTGCAATCTGCGTTGTCCCACCTGCCATAACGGCGGACTGGCCTGGATGCCGGACGAGCTTCCGGTGGTCGATCGGGCGCGGGTGATGTCCTATCTGGACCGCCGCAAGATCTGGCTCGATGGCATTACCGTGACCGGTGGAGAGCCCACCATGGTTGTGGATATTGCCGCCCTTATTGACGATATTTCGTGTTTTGGCCTGCCTGTGAAGATGGACAGCAACGGCATGCGGCCCGACGTGGTTCAGGAGCTACTGCAATCGGGGCTGGTGCACACCTTTGCCGTGGACGTCAAAGGCCCCTTTGACAAATACCCGGCCCTGACCGGGAACGCGGTGAGCGAACCCCAGGCCGCCGCCAACATGGAACGCATTTTTGAGTTGGCATCGGCCTCTCCCCAGTCCTTTTATTTCAGGATCACCAAGGTCCCGATGCTCACAGCGGAAGATATTGAGACGGCTCGGGGCTATCTGCCCACCGGCTTTACGTTGATTGAACAGAACTTTGTGTCACCCGGGAGGAATCACCATGCCCAAACAAATCCTGAAACGGGACGGATGCCTGGAGACGTGGTCTCTGGATCGGATTGCGGGAGCCATCCTGAAGGCCTTGAAGGCCAACGGCATTCAGGACCCGCTGCTGTCCAAGCGCTTGGCGCGTAAGGTCGAGGAAAAACTCGCCGGTATCGACGTCCCCGAGCAGGAGCATGTCCAGGACATGGTGGAGCAGGTCCTGATGGAGGGCCGCCTCTATTTCGTTGCCAAAAAGTACATGATCTATCGCGAGAAGCGCCGTGAACTGCGCCAGCAGTCCGCCGCGTATCTGGACATCAAGGGCACCATCGACAACTATCTCTCCAAGGCCGACTGGCGCGTGGCCGAGAACGCCAACATGACCCATTCCTTCCAGGGACTCATGCTGCATCTCTCCGGCACCGTCCAGGCCCGCTATGCCCTGGAGAAATACCCCGAGGAAGTCCGCCTGGCCCATGAGCACGGCTATTTTCATGTCCATGACCTGTCCTTTGGGTTGGCCGGGTACTGCGCAGGCTGGAGCCTTCGGGACTTGCTGCTGGAGGGGTTCAATCTCGACGGCCGCTCCTGCGCCGGGCCTGCCAATCATTTCGATTCCGCCCTGGGGCAGATGGTCAACTTCCTGGGGACCCTGCAGAACGAATGGGCCGGAGCCCAGGCCTTCAACAACGTGGACACCTACCTGGCTCCCTTTATCCGCCATGACAACCTGACCTACAAGCAGGTCCGCCAGGCCATGCAGAAGTTCGTGTTCAATCTGAACACCACCTCGCGCTGGGGTGGCCAGAGCCCCTTCACCAACCTGACGTTTGACTTGGCTCCGCCTAAGCATATCGCCAAAGAGGCTGTGATCCTTGGCGGCAAGCTGCAGGACTCCACCTACGGCGAGTATGAAAAGGAGATGCAGTGGATCAACAAGGCGTTCCTGGAGGTCATGCTTGAGGGTGATTATAATTCCAGGATCTTCTCGTTCCCCATCCCGACGTACAACGTCACTGCCGACTTTCCATGGGAGACCGAGATCGGCGAGCTGCTGCTCAAGCTGACCGCCAAGTACGGCGTTCCCTATTTCCAGAATTTCATCAATTCGGACCTGCAGCCCGAAGATGTGCGCAGCATGTGCTGTCGCCTGAAGATGGACCTACGCGAATTACGCAAGAAGACCGGCGGGTTGTTCGGCGCAGGCGACCTGACGGGCTCCATCGGCGTGGTCACCCTGAACCTGCCTAAGCTGGCCTATCTTTCGCAGGGCGAAGAGGACTTCCTGGACCTGTTGACCGAATACTCGGAGATGGCCAGGGACTCCCTGGAGTTCAAGCGCAAGCTGATCGACGACAACCTGGAAAGGGGCATGTTCCCCTGGTCCAAGCGTTATCTGACCAACGGTTTCAAGGGCCACTTCTCCACCATCGGTTTGCTGGGCGGGCATGAGGCCTGTCTGAACCTGTTGGGCAAGGGCATCGAGACCCCGGCCGGTATCCGGCTGATGGAAAACGTGCTGAACCATCTGCAGAAACTGACCGCCCGGTTCCAGGAAGAGACGGGCAACATGTACAACCTGGAGGCCACCCCGGCCGAGGGCACCAGCTACCGTCTGGCGCGCATCGACAAGAAGCTCTATGCCGAGATCAAGGCCTCGGGCAATGGCACCCCGTATTACACCAATTCCACGTCCCTGCCCGTGGGTCATTCCGCGGATGTTCTCTTTGCCCTGGATCATCAGAACAAGCTGCAACCGCTGTACACCGGTGGCACGGTGTTCCACACCTTCCTGGGCGAGGCCGTGACCGATACCACGGCCCTGCGCAACTTCATCATCAAGGCCTTTTCCAATACCAAGATCCCGTTCCTGTCCATCACGCCGACGTTCAGCGTGTGCAACGAGCATGGCTATATCCATGGCGAGCATTTTCAGTGCCCCACCTGCGGCAGCGATGCCGAGGTCTATACCCGCATCGTGGGCTACTACCGCCCGGTGTCGCGCTGGAACGAGGGCAAGAAATCGGAATACAGCGACCGCCTCGTGTACGAGGACGTCTGCAGTCGCTAGACACAGAGCAATGACAAGAAGAAAGGGGAGCCGGTTGGCTCCTCTTTTTTTGTTGGTGAAAGATGGTTCGGAACGAGACCGTCTGGTGGGGACGGATGGGGGAATTGAGACCCTTCAAGGATTCCCAAGGGAATTATCCCCTTTGGCGGGGTGCGGGGCGGCGCCCCGCATTCGTTCAGTCTTCCAGTCCTTCGGGGTTGTCCATCAGGTCGGCCAGGGTGATGGCGTTCATCTCGCGCTCCAGGGCGTCGGAGATGCGGGCCCAGGCCGAGCGGGTCGGGCAGTCGTCTGCCCGGGTGCAGGTCTTGGGTCTGTCGCAGCACTCGGCAAGGGTGAAGGAGCCCTCCATGGCGCGGTAGATGCCGCCCAGGGTGATGGCTTGGGGCTCCATGGCCAGCAGATGCCCACCGCTGGCGCCGCGCACACTGCGGATGAAGCCAGCCTGTTTCAGGGGTTTGAAGATCTGCTCGATGAACTGCACGGAGACAGCGGTGTTCTCCGAGAGTTGTGAGGCCTTGCGCGGCTGGTTTTCCTGGTGTTGGGCCAGGTCGAGCAGCAGTCTGGCTGCGTAGCGTGTGCGTGCGGAAAGTTTCATGAGGGTCCTGTTAGCTGGTGGAAAATCAACCTGTTGCCAATATCCGATTAGGATAATCCGATATTTGAGTCAAGGCTGGTCATCCTTGCGGCTCGGTCAGCAGGGACTGTGCCAGGGCGTTGATCACGCAGCCCGCAAGGGGGGAGCCTCCCTTGCGGCCCTGGATGGTGATATAAGGCAGGGTCTGCTGGGCGGCGAGCAGGGCCTTGGATTCGGCTGCGTTGACGAAACCCACGGGCATGCCCACCACCAGGGCGGGGCGGGCCTTTCCAAGGCGGGACAGCTCCAGCAGCCGCAACAGCGCGGTGGGAGCGTTGCCAATGACAACGATGGCCCCGTCCATGTCCCTGGCGGCCTTGTCCACGGCGGCCAGGGCGCGGGTGATGCCCTCGCGCTTGGCGCGGGCGGCAACCTCCGGGTCGTTCATCAGACAGGTCACGGTGCAGCCCAGGGGGGCCATGCGTCGCAGGGGGATGGCGCAACGGGCCATCTCGGTGTCCGTGAAGATGCGGCAGCCTGCGGCCAGGGCCTGCCTGCCTGCGGCCACGGCCAGGGGATGGAAGCGCACCAGATCCAGTAGCTCGAAGTCGGCGCAGGTGTGGATCATGCGCCGCACGATCTGCCACTCGATGCCCTGGAAGGGGCGTGGTTCGGGCACTTCGGATTCGATGATCCGCAGGGACTCGTTTTCGATGTCCATGGGTGCGCTGATATCGACGGGAACGGTCGTGGATTGTTTGCTCATGATGGGCAGAGAATAGACGGCGGGGCGGCGATGTCAACCGCCGTCCCGGCTCTGCGCGTGACTATTTTTTGATGGTCTCGTAGCCCACCACCTGATTCCGGCCATGCTCCTTGGCGTGGTACAGGCACAGGTCGGCGGCCTTGGCCAGTTGGTCCGGGGTCGCACCATGGTCGGGGAACCTCGCGACGCCCACGGATACGTAGATCGGGCTGACCTGGATTTCGCCATGGGTGATGTTCAGGGCGGCGATGCCCGAGCGGATGGTTTCGCCCATGGCCAGGGCCTGCTCGTAGTTGCTGCCCTTCATGACGAAGAAGAATTCCTCACCGCCGTAGCGACAGGGGGTGTCGTTCTCCCCGGCGGTGGCCCCCAGGAAGCGGCCCACGGACTGCAAGGCCACGTCGCCCGCGTCGTGCCCTTTGGTGTCATTGAGTTTCTTGAAATGGTCGATGTCGAACATGACCACGCACAAGGGATCGCCGGATTCCTTGGCGGCCTGGGTTTCGCGATTCATGGTTTCGTCGAAGTAGCGGCGGTTGAACAGCCCGGTCAGGGCGTCCTTGACCGCCAGGTTCTTGAGGCGCGTGCGGATGCGGATGTTGTCCACGGTGAGCGCCATGTGCTCGGCCGTGATGAAGGCCATGCCCTGGGCGCCTTCAAGGGCTTGCGCGTTGTCCGAGGCCAGTTGCAGGACCCCCAGAGGGCGCTTGGCCGCGATGATCGGCACCGTGAGGGTGCCCGGTGCGCAGTCGCCCTGGGCTGGGGCGTCCGGGGCGATGAGCAGGGGTTGGCCCTTGGCCAGGGCCTCGCAGGCATCCATATCCGGTGGCGAGGCGATGGCCTCGGACTCACCCCAGGTGAAGGACCGGGCGCGGGCGTCCGCATCGGCGAACAGATGGATCGCACCGGAGACGTCCGGGAACATGCGCGGGATGTACCAGTCCGCGACGTCGAACAGTTCTTCCTCGGTGGAACAGCTCTGAAAGAGTCTGGCCATGCCGGATAACAGTCGAAACAGGTCGGACCAGTTGGGCTCGCTCATGGGAATCCTCCGATTTTGGATTATCCATGACAGTGTGGGATGTGTAGGCAGATTTGTCAATATGCCCCAGCCATTAAGGGAAGAGCAGACTGGGCAGCCAGGTGGTCAGGGGTGGCCAGTAGGTCACCAGGAACAGATCCGCGATGAGCACCAGCAAAAACGGCAGCACCCGGGTAGCGATGTCCCCCAGGCGTGTACCCGCCAGTCCGCAGGACACGATGAGGCAGATGCCCAGGGGTGGGGTCAGCATGCCGATGGACAGGTTGACCACCACGATGGCCCCCAGGTGGATCAGGTCGATGCCCAGGGCGGGCAGCATGGGCACGATGACGGGCACGAACAGGATCAGCGCCGCCGTGGTCTCGATGAAGGTCCCGGCCACCAGCAGCATGAGGTTGATCAGCAACAGCAGCAGGACCGGGTCGTCCGTCAGCCCCAGTACGGCGTGGGAGATGAGCGCGGGCACTTCGTGGATGGTCAGGTACCAGGAAAAGGCCGTGGCCTGGGCGATGATGAACATGATCACCGCCGAGGTCAGCGAGGCGTTCAGGAAGATGGCGGGTAAATCACCGGGCTTCAGCTGGCGATAGATGAACAGCCCCACGAACAGGGCGTAGAATACGGCCACGGCTGCGGATTCTGTGGCCGTGAAGATACCTCCCAGGATGCCTCCCAGAATGATGGCCGGTGCGCCCAGGGCCCAGCCCCCGCGCCGGGCGGTGCTCCAGACCTCGGCCATGGAGAAGGTCCCGCCGCCGGCGGGCTGGAAGCCGCCTCGCCTGGAGAGCACGACGGTCATCAGGATCAGGGACAGGCCCATCAAGAGTCCCGGCAGGATGCCCGCCGCAAAGAGCTTGCCGATGCTGGCTCCGGTGAGGAAACCGAAGATGATCATCGGGATGCTGGGGGGGATGATCACGCCGATGGAACCGCCTGAGGCCTGTACGGCCCCGGCGAATCCTGGCGGGTAACCGTTGCGCACCATGGCCGGAATGAGCATCCCGCCCACGGCGGCGGTGTCCGCGGCCGCCGAGCCGGAGATGCCCCCGAAGAACATGGCCGAAACCACGGCTACGGCGGCCAGTCCGCCGGGCAGCCAGCCCACCAGGGCATTGGCGAAGTCGATGATCCTGCGCGAGATTCCCCCGGCTTCCATGAGCTGCCCGGCGATCATGAACAGGGGCACGGCCATCAGCGGGAAGGAATCCGTGCCCGCATACATGCGCTGGGCCACGAGCATCAGGGAACTGTCGCCCGTCAGGGCAAAGGCCCCCATGGTGGCCGCGCCGATGGCCACGGCGATGGGCACGTTGAGCAGGAATAGCGCCAGCAGCAGCAGGAAGATGGCTGCGGTCATGGGCCTTCCCCCGCCAGTTCATCCAGAAGCAGGCTCAGGCCGTGGACCGTGAGCACCACGAAGCTGAAGGGGACCACGGCAAAGGGGATTTGCTTGGACAGTCCCAGGGCGGGCATGGTCTGGAATGCCAGCAGACCGAAGAGGTTCCAGCCGCCCCAGGCCGAGGCCATGAAAAAAGCCAGAGAGGCCGAAAGCGCCAGCACGGCAGCAGTGCGCCGGGCTGTGGGCGACAGGCGTGAGGTCAAAACGTCGACCCCGATATGCGCACCGCGGCGGTAGGCCACGGTGGCTCCGATGAAGGTCAGCCAGACCAGGCACATTCGGCCCAGCTCCTCGGACCAGAACAATGAGTCGTTCAGGGCGTAGCGAAAGAAGACCTGCAGGCCGATGACCAGCGCCATGCCTGCGCCAAGCAGCGTCAGCAATACCTGGCACAGGGCGTTCAGGGCATGGCTCAGGCGGGCGGCCTGTCGGCGGAGTGCGTCCATGGGGCAGGCGGGGCTAGAGCAGGCCCTTGCCCAGGGAAAAGGCCTTGCCGATGGCCGGACCCACGGTGTGGTAGGTGCGTGCGCCGGGGGCGAAGACCAGGGGGGCCAGGAGCGCCATGTCCGGGTTGCCGTCGGCGTCCAGGGCGTCCTCGTCCACCTTGACGTCCACGATCTCGCCGATGAGCTGGATATGCTGCCCCAGTTCCACTGTCTGGCTCAGGCGGCACTCGATGATCATGGGGAACTCGGCCACGTACGGGGCATCCACGAATTCAGCCCGCTGTGGGGTCAGTCCGCTGGCTGCGAACTTGTCGCGGTCGCGCCCGGAAACGAGACCGAAGTAGTCGGCCTCGCGGGCGTGCTTGGCCCCAGGCACGGAGATGGTGAACCCGCCCTTGGCCAGGATGCTCTGATAGGAGTGGCGATTCTCGCGCAGGGAGACCCCAATACTGGGCGGCAGGGAGCTGACGATGCCACCCCAGGCGGCGGTCATGACATTGGCCTTGCCCTGGGCATCGTAGCAACCGATGACCCAGGTTGGGGTGGGGAAGACCAGCGGCTTGGAACCAAAGGATTTTTTCATGGCTTGCTCCGGGATTACTTGGTGGCTTCGAGAAATTTTTCCAGCAGGGCCCGGGTCCGGGGCTCGGCGAAGAGGTTCATGTTTTTCAGACCCTCGGCCTGGGCCTTGAACGAGGCCAGATCGGGGTCGGACACGACCTGCATGCCCGCGCCCTTGAGCTGATCCAGGAAACCGGCCACGTTCTGGCGGTTCCACTGCCGCTGGTAGAGGGCGGCGTCGTGCATGGCCCGGGTCAGCAGCTCCTGTTCGGCCTGGGGCAGGGTCTTCCACCAGGCCAGGCTGGCGATGTCGATGTGTGCGGAATAGACGTGGCCGGTCAGGGTCAGATATTTCTGGACCTCGAAAAGTTTGTAGACCCAGAGCACGGACAGGGGGTTCTCCTGGCCGTCGATGGTGCCCTGTTGCAGTTCTGCGTAGATGGGCCAGGCCATGGGCGTGGGGTTTGCGCCCAGGGTTTTCCAGAGCTCCTTGTGCATGGCCGATTCCATGACCCGGATCTTCAGGCCATGCACATCGTCCACGGTCCTCACGGGCCGGGTGTTGTTGGTCAGGTTGCGGAAGCCGTTCTCAGAGAAGGCCAATCCCTTGAACCCAGCGCGTTCCAGGCTGGTCAGGACCTCGTCGCCCAAGGGGCCGTCCAGGAGTTGGTCCACCTGTTCGTGGTCGCGGAACAGGAAGGGGAAGCTGATGACCTTGACCTCGGGCACGAAGGTGTCGAAGGGGCCCAGGGTGATGATGGCCATGTCCACGGCGTTCATCTGCACCTGTTGCAGGATGTCGGTCTCGCTGCCCAGGGAGCCGCTGTGGAACAGCTTGACCTCAAGGGTGTCCCCGGCGCGCTCGGCCACGAGCTGCTGGAAACGCTCGGCGCAGACATATTGCGCGGAGCCGGGCATGGTCACGACGCCCAGGCGGATGGTCCTGGCGGCCAGGGCGTTGGCCGCGGACAGTGCCACGATGGTCACGGTCAGCAGCCCAAGGCACAGACGAAGGATGATGTTCATGGCAGGCTCCCGGGTGATGAGGGGTGAGTACGACAACTCTATGTGAAATAGGTGCTTGTGTGCAACCGTTCGTGGGGTCCGTGCATACCGACAATTCAGTGAAAAGGGAAGAAAGGGCGGGTCCCTCGGGCAGGGGCGTGCGGCGCAGGAGGGGCAGGAGCCCACAGGCAGCCGTTCCGGATTCATTTGCGGCCGGGGCGCGTTTGCAGGGGGACGGGCCGTTGGGCTTCATGGCTTGGGGGAAGGTCAAGGGCCCGAATCCCCGGAGGATTCTTCTGATGCTGTGTACGGTGTGGGATCTGCCGCTACAGGAACGCAGGAGAAATCAGCGGGGTTGCCTCGCTGCAAGGACGTGCGGTCAGCCTGGACTCAGGCGGCCTGATCCAGTTGTTCGAAGATGCGCCGATACAGGGAGTTGTCAGACCCGGCGTGGTTTTCCACCAGGGGCAGTGCCTGGCACAGGTGGTCGTGTGAGGCGATATTCTCGCCCTTCATCAACAGGACCAGGGAGATGTTGCAAAGAACCTTTGCTTCGTGCAGTGGGGCGCAGATGCCCCGGGTCAGGAGCAAGGCCTGATGGAGCGCGAACAGGGCGTTGTCGTGGTCGCCGCGATTGGCGGCACGCATGCCCTCGCGGGACAGGAGGTGGAGCTTCATCATGGGTTTCATGAGGTCTTCCTGGTGGGGTTGAAGGTGTAGCTGCGGCTCGGACCTGGCCTGTCATTGACCTCGGGCTGATCGCACGGGACTGGTTGTTTTGTGACTATGAGGCCTGAGCCAGGCAGCCGCGCAGGCTGGATACGCCGCAGGAATGGGCTTGGCGCACCGGGATGTTGTGCTTTTTAGCATGGTTGAGCACGTCGCGCCGCGCCGCATGGGACAGTTGGTTGGTGAACAGGATGATCAGCCCCGTGTTGCCCAGCTTGGGGGCGATGCGGCTTTCCTTGCCGGTGAAGACCTTGAGCTCGACACCTTCGAGCTTGGCCGCGTTGATGTAGTCTCGTTTCAAGCGATCCATGCCGCCGATCACTGTCGCACACATGCTGTCCTCCGGTGGTTGTTTCCTTGCGGGAAGTGCTTGTTGAATCCCTTGTAGTTGAAAATGATTTTCAATGTCAACAAAGAAGTCGAAGGATTTCTCACTACCATGGAAAACTCGCTTGACGGGACTGCCCCGATGGGCGCACTGCTGTGCGTCATGCTAGTCTATCTGAAACTCTTGGGTGCGGCGCTGTTGTGGGGTGGAACCTTTGCGGCCGGGCGTGTGCTGGCCGGGCAGATGGGGCCGTATACGGCGGCGTTCCTGCGCTTTGCCATCGCCTCGCTGTTGCTGGTCTGGCTGACCCTGCGCACCGAGGGGCGGCTGCCCCAAATGACCCCGAAGCTGACCTTGGCCGTGGTCTTGCTGGGCATGACCGGGGTCTTCGGCTACAACCTGTGCTTCTTCACGGGGCTGGCCACGGTGCCCGCTGGACGGGCGGCGGTGATAGTCGCCAGCAACCCCATCTTCATCGCTCTGGGCGCAGCCCTGTTCTTCGGCGAACCCCTGACCCGCAACAAGGGCGTGGGCATCCTGCTTTCGGTGACGGGCGCTGTCTGGGTCATCTCGCGGGGGGATCCCCCGGCCTTGTTGGCCGGGCATCTCAGCAGCGGCGACATCTGGATCATGGGCTGCGTGGTCAGTTGGGTGAGCTATTCGCTTCTGGGCAAGCTGGTCATGGGGCGTTTGAGTCCCTTGGCGGCTGTGGCCATGTCCTGTCTGGCGGGTACGGTGCTGCTGGCTGTTCCGGCCCTGAATGAGGGGCTGGCGGCCACCTTGCCGGGCATTTCACCACTGGCCTGGGGCTGTCTGGCCTATCTGGGGGTTTTGGGAACGGTGGTGGGGTTCACCTGGTTCTATGAGGGGGTGCGCACCATCGGCCCGTCCAAGGCCGGGGTGTTCATCAACTTCGTGCCTGTCTCCGCCGTGACCATCGGCTACCTCGCCTTGGGCGAGCCGGTGGATGCCTCGCTGGTCCTGGGCGGCTTGCTGGTCATCTCCGGGACGTGGTTTGCCAACCGCCGCGCCTAGCAGGCCGTTGAAAAATGGCAATCTGCCGTGTTGCTGCGAAAACATCAAACTCTTGCGTATTGTAGATACAGCTCTGCTCTCTGTATCCGTAAGGCTCGAAGACGCGCCTTACGGCGAACAGGTCGGCGAGCTTGATGTTTTTTTGCGCCTTGCATTTCGCCATTTTTGAATGGCCTGCGCAAGGGACTGTTTCAACAGTCAGCTAGCGCAACAGCTCTTCATCATCGATAGGCTTGGTCGTCGGGGCCGCTCGGCAGGGGCTTGGTCCGCATCGCGCCGTTGCTACATTTCCAGGACGCTGACGCCCTCGACGTGGATGTTCGGGTTGCCGTGCTCCAGGTCGAACCGCGCCCGGGCCTTGCTCACGGCCTCTTCACCGGTCTCTGTCTCCATGTCATAGCTGATCATCTTTTCCGTTTCCGAGGGGTGCTTGCCTTCGGCCTCGGGGCTGACGTCGCGCGTCAGGATGAATACCTTGTATTTCTTCATGGGCTGTCCTTTGCTGGATGGTTTGTGCCAGCCCAACTACACCCCGCGTCGCGCCCTCGTCAACACACCCTGGTCCTGCCGGTAATCGGTTCCTTCCAGCAGGGCGGCATTCATATCGGCCTCGGATGACCGCCCTTTAGAGGGGCACGCTGACGGCGTCCCCGGTCTTGGCGAAGGTCACGATGTGCGTTCCGGGTATCTGGATGGCCGATGCCGCTGCGGCCACTCCTGCGGGGTTGCCGAAGTCGTGACTGGGCACCAGCACTTTGGGGCGTACCGTGCGCGCGAAGCGCTCGAATCCCGCCAGATTGGGCAGCCGCAGGTCGCAGTCCGTGAAGGCCAGATCCGGGCCAAAGGCCCGCACCGCCTCCAGGCTGCGGCCAAAGAAGGTCCGGGCGTGCGCGGCCCCGGCCTCGTCGGCCTCGGGCCAGAGCCATTCGGCCAGATCACCGCCGTAGTAGATGCACAGGTCTTCCAGGCGGATGAAGAAGGCCACACCCAGGTCGTTGCTCTCCAGGGCCGAGACCTTGAGCGGCCCCGCCTCGTAGATGGGGCCGGGGATGCCCCCGTCGGGGTCGTCTCCGGGTTCCACCACAACGGCGCCCGGCAGGTCCAGCTCGGGGACCATGTCCGGGACGTCGTACGACAGGACATAGGTTGTACGGGTTGCGGCGCTGGCGAGGTCGATGATCTCGGCGGAGCAGTGGTCCGCGTGGCTGTGGGAGAAGAAGATGAAGGCCTCGCGCCCGGCAAGGACCTTGCGTACCGCGTCTGCGGCCTCGGCGTTGCGGTGCTCCCGGTCGGGAAAGTCGAAGACCAGCACCCGCTTGCCCAGGGTGATGCAGAAGCAATTATGATAGATGTAGGTGAGGATCGGTTTCATGGAGGGTCCCTCCTTGTGCTCCAGAGTACACCGGACAGGTGGAATCTTACAAGGTGGAGAGGATCGGATTTACTCCGTTCCTTGACTCTGGCATACATATGGAGGATCGGCCCGATGTGCTGACTCCGGCGGCGATGGTGGTGTTCCACCCAGCCCCCTGCCTCGCGGCATCAAGCGCCCCCGGTTCGATCGGGGGCCCCAACGCACAACAGGATTGGCGAACCATGCCCAACAAGATGAATTTCGGACTGTTCAAGGACAAGCCAGGCGAGCCCAATGGCCGCAGGGTGGCCGTGGCCGGGGCCGGGCCTTCGGGGCTGGTGGCGGCGGGTTATCTGGCCTGCCAGGGCTATCACGTCGAGGTCTTTGACAAGATGCCCAAGGCCGGGGGGTTGCTGTTCTTCGGCATCCCCGACTTCCGACTGCCCATGCAGCGTACCGAGGCCGCCGCCAAGCTCCTGGGGGAGAAATACGGAGTGGTGTTCAACATGCGCACCAAGATCGTGGGCGACCCGGATGAACCCCATGACGAGGGCGACGATTTCGAGCACGAGTCCCTGCATCTCGAAGAACTGCGCAAACGGTTCGACGCGGTCCTGCTGTGCACCGGGTCCTGGCGCTCGCGGCGCATGGGCATTCCGGGCGAGGACTTGGCGGGCGTACTCTCGGGTCTGGAATATCTGTTCCCCCTGCGCGGGGCCACCTGCTCCGGCGAGGTCTGCGTGATCAAGGCCGCGGCCAAGAACGTGGTCGTCATCGGGGCCGGGCTGTCCGCCGTAGATGCGGCGGACTGTGCCCTGCGCAACGGGGCCAGGAAGGTGACCATGCTCTATCGGCGCACCGTGAACGAGGCCCCGTGCGGGCCCTACGAGATTTCCATGTTGCAGGACAAGGGCATGGTCTGGAAGGAACTGGCCGTGCCTGTCAGAATCCTGGGTGAGACGATGGTGGAAGGGGTGGAATACCTGCAATGCGCCCTGGGCGAGCCCGACGAGTCCGGACGCCGCTGCCCCCTGCCTCAGGATGGTTCCAACCTGACGCTGGAGGCCGACATGGTCATCAGCGCGGTGGGCGAACTGCCCACCCTGCCCCTGGCGGACAAGTTGGACCTGAACAAGGTGCGCAAGGGCGCCACGGGCTGGCCGCGCATGAGCCTGATGGACGGCGTGTTCCTGGCCGGTGATGCCCTGACCGGGCCGAGCAAGATCGGCTGGGCCATCACCGGAGGACTCGAGGCCGCCAAATCCCTTGAGGAATGGCTGGATTATACCCAGCGTGGATAGACCACAGGAGACGCCAATGCCAGATACAAATCATACAGGCACCCAGAAGACGAAATGGGTGGACTACAGCAAATGCATCGGTTGTGAATCCTGCGAGGCCATCTGCAAGTTTTTGTATGGCCTGCCGCGCATCCAGATGACCGAGACCGATGACGGGCTGGCCTTTCCGCTGTATTGCCACCACTGTGAGTACCCCATGTGCGCCAAGGCCTGTCCGGCTGGGGCCATCACCAAGGACGAGCAGACCGGGGTGGTGTACCACGACCCGGCCATTTGCCGCGGCTGCAAGGCCATGAAATGCATGGCGGCCTGTCCGTTCGGGGCCATCTACCGTGCGGGCGGGGTGGTGCCGGTGACCAAGTGCGACCTCTGCCGCGGCCGCCAGCGCATCGGCCTGGGCCCGGCCTGCATGGAGATCTGCCCGGCCGAGGCCATCCATTTCCTGACCCGCGACGAGCTGATGGAGAAGCGCACCACTGTGTCCAGCGCTGCCCAGAAACTGGTCATGAAGCAGATCAGGGAGATGCGCGAGGGGCGCAAGAAGGACTGATTACTGGTCTGTGAGCAGCATTAATCAAAGGCCCGGCGCCCGCAGTGCGGGGCCGGGCCTTGTGCCAAGGAGAGTTTGATGAGCGTGATTCTCGAGATGTCGATCTTTCCCATGGACAAGGGGATGAGTGTCAGCCCCTATGTGGCGCGCGCCCTGGGCATCATCCGGGCCAGCGGCCTGGAGCACCGGCTGGGACCCATGGGCACCTGCATCGAGGGGCAGTGGGACGAGGTCATGGCCGTGGCCGGGGACTGCCTGCGGGACCTGCAGCAGGACTGCGAGCGTGTCTATTTGAACATGAAGCTCGATTGGCGGCGCGGCGGGGACGGGCGGCTGGACGCGAAGCCCGCCGCGGTGCTGGACAAGCTCGGGGGCTGAGACCCTTGGGGTGGATGCCCTGTGGGTTGATTTCTTGAGGGCTGATGCCCTGGCGGCTCAGACGATCTTGTTCAGGATCCCCGGCGGATCGTCCGGATCGGACGGCTGTTCGGGCCAGGCCCGGACGGCGACCCGGCGGATGGCCGCCGCGTTGTTCTGATCGGCCGCTGCCGTGAGGTCCACGTTGATCACGGTGCGGTGCAGGGTGGGCGCACTGGAAAACGGCGCCGGCAGCGTGGAGCCGCCGTTGCCGTTGCCCGTGCCATTCCCGTTGCCCCCCAATGTCTGTCGGGTCGCAAGCTCGGTTCCCAGATCACCCGCGATCAGGTCTTCCAGGCAATAGTCGCCCTCCTCGGTGGTCCAGCGGACCTCGACCAAGGGCTTGTCGCGATAGCGGCCCGTGCACTTGGTGCGCCGGAATCGGAATTTGATCCCCATGGCTTCCCCTGAAACGTCTGCGGGACCGGCTCCGGGAGCAGATCCCGCTCTCCCCTTCGACGCTGGCGGGATGACCGCAGGGGGTCTCCCGATTGTTTCTGATTACGCCTGGGAAGGCCCGCCAGTCAAGGGCTTTCGAGGTTGCAAACATCCCGGACGGTTAGCCCGGATGTTTGCCCGCCCAAGAAAGGGGCAGACAAGCCGTCCACCCCCGGTGTAGTGTCCCGCCCATGACTTTAGCCCCCCAAAAACTGCATCTGGACCGCAATCTGCACATCCTGTTCGGCGTGACCCTGATTGTGGTCATGGGCGTGTCCAGCATCGCCCCGGCCTTTCCGTCCATCATGGAGGCCTTTGGCCTGTCCGCCACCAAGGTCGCCTGGCTGGTGACTGCCTTCACCCTGCCCGGGGTGTTCTTGACCCCGGTCTTCGGCATCCTGGCCGACCGCCACGGGCGCAAGAAGGTCCTGGTCCCGGCCCTGATCTGCTTTAGCGTGTTCGGGGTGGCCTGCACCCTGGCCGACAGTTTTGCCGTGTTGGTGGGCCTGAGGTTTTTGCAGGGCGTGGGGGCGGCCTCCTTGGGCGCGCTGAACATGACCATCATCAGTGACCTGTACTCCGGCAATCAGCGCACCCAGGCTCTGGGTTACAACGCGGGCATGCTCTCCCTGGGCACGACGCTGTTTCCGCTGCTGGGCGGACTTCTGGCTCAGATCGGCTGGCGCTGGCCGTTCATCCTGCCACTCTTGGCCCTGCCGCTGGCCCTGATCGTGCTGTTCCGGCTGGATTGCCCGGAACCCGACCGGGGTGTGGATTTTTTGGTGTACATGCGCCTGGCCCTGAAACGGGCCACAAGCCCGCGAGCCTTGGCGCTCTTCGCCACCACGGCCATGACCTTCGTCATCCTCTACGGGGTGCTGATCACCTTCCTGCCCGTGTACCTGGCCGAGACCTTCGGCGCCGAGCCCTGGGCCATCGGGATGATCTTCGCCTCCACCAGTCTGGCCACGGCGGTCATGTCCACCCAGTTGGGGCGTCTGGCGCGCAAGGTGCCGCCCTCCCGGCTGCTGGTGGCGGCTTTTGTGCTCTATGCCTTGAGCGCGGCTCTGATTCCGCTGATGCCGGGGTTGTGGTGGGTCATGCTGCCGGTCATGGTCTTTGGCGTGGCACAGGCCCTGAACATCCCCTGCGTGCAGACCCTGTTGGCCGAGCTGGCCCCCATGGAACAGCGGGGGGCCTTCATGGCCTTGAACGGCACGGTGCTCCGCGTGGGACAGACCCTGGGACCGGTGGTCATGGGCACGGCCTATGCGATCGGAGGTTACCCGGGGGTGTTCATGACAGGCGCGGTACTGGCCCTTGGGGTGTGCGTGCTGGTGCTGGCGACCCTGCGCGAGGCCTAGGCCAACTCTTCGGGGCTGTTGCCCGAAGCTCGCTTCTCAACTCCCGGCCGTCCGGCTGGGGAAATGATCCCTGTCGAATTGGATTCGGACACGTGCGCCTGGCCCCTTGGGGTACTCGATGCTGCCCATGAGCTGATAGGTCACGATATTGTTGATCAGCTTCAAGCCCATGCTGTTCGTCTCTTGGGGATTCAGGTCTTCGGGGATTCCCGGACCGTCGTCGCCCATGTCGATGGTGATGCTGGGGCCGTTCTGGACCATGGCGATGTGGATGGAACCCTTGTTCCGTCCCTTGAAGGCGTGCTTGTAGGAGTTGGTGAGCAGTTCGTTGAGGACCATGCCCAGTGGCGTGGCTGCCGCGATGGGCAGATGGATATGCTCGGCTTCGATCTGGGCCTCGATCTGCGAGGTGTTGAAGACCCTTACCAGATAGGCGTTCAGCTCACGGATGTACTTGGCCATGTCGATGTGGTCGATGGCCTCGTTCTGGTAGAGTTGGGTGTGCACCAGGCTGATGCCGTGGACCTTGCAGGACAGTTCAGTGCAGATGTCCAGCACCTCCTTGTTGGCGGCCCGGCGCCCTGCCATGTCCAGCAGGCTGGCGACGATCTGCAGGTTGTTCTTGACGCGGTGGTGGATTTCCTGGAGCAGCAGCTCCTTTTCGGCCAGGGAGGCCTTGATCCTGTCGGCCATCAACTCCCGCTCATTGATCTCATGTTCCAGCAGGCGGTTGGCCTTGATCAGCTCGGAGGTGCGCTCGTGGACGGAATCCTCCAGCCGGTCGCGGTGTCTGGTCAGCTCCCCCTCGGCCTTGAGGCGGCGGGTGAGCTCCTGGTTCAGCTGGCCTTGCTGGCGGGTGAAGTAGGCGATGAGCAGGGCCATGAAGATGGAAGCGGCCGCGGCATAGATGCCTGCAGCCAACGTCGCGGGCTGCTCGGCGATCATCAGCATGTCCAGGATGCCCAGGACCTCGCCACTGTCCGCGTGGATCGGGAACGATAGGCGAACGGCAGAGTGCCCGGCGACGGTTTCCTCATCCAGCAAGGGCGTCTCTACGGACAGGACACGAAGCAATCTGTGGTTGGCTGGTTGGCCAAGTTGGGAAGGCCAGGTGCTGGCCACGGCAGTGAACGAATCATGAGCGTCACTGAGGAACAGGGTCAAGCGCACGATGCGCTGGTCCCGGCTGGCGATGTTGTCCAATTCGGCCTGAAGCCGGAAGGCTTGGGCGGGGGGGGTGGCATATCGCGCCAGGACCCGCTCCAGCACCTGGGACGTGGTCAGCATCTGCTCGGACTGGTTCTTGCGGTCCTGGTGCAGGATGGACAGGGTGGAAAAGGCTGACAGCGCCAGAAAGAGCAGCATGATCATGGCGATCACGGCCGTGTTGCGTGTTCTGCCTCGGGCAGGGGCGGTCTGAGGAGGAGTGTGTGTGCTGCTGTCCATCATGGCTTCGTTGGCTCGAGGAGGAGTGCAGCCGTGAGTCTACGGTCAGAAGAGGAAAAAGGGAAGTCTTTGGAAAAGTGAGGTGAAAGCTTTGGGCCTTGGGCTCTAGACGGCGATGTCCAGGGTGGTTCCCTTGGGCTGGGTGGCGGCCTGAGGCCCAAGCCCGTCCAGGAGGCCCTGGGCGGCGTGGGCCAGCAGTGAGGCGGCCCCGGGTTCTGCGTTTCTGGCGAGATGGTTCTTGGCCTGGGCGAGGCCGCGGCGCAGGTTGGTCATGGTCAGCCCGCCTTCGAGGTTGTCTTCGATCAGGTCGGCCACGTCCTGGGCCAACTGATCGCCGTAGGCCTCTTGAATTTGCTGCACCAGTTTCGGGACGGCCTGGGTGATGGTCGCGGTCTCCGGGGTCACTGCGTAGAATGTTTCGGTCAGCCCGTTGTCGAAGGTATCGTTCAGGGCGTCGTTGAGGGCTCCGTTGAACTGGGCCATGACCTTGTCGCCGCCCTCGGTGCCGAAGTTGCGGTCCATGAAGCGGATCACATCCAGCAGCCCGTTGCCCAGTGCATCTTCGCTGATCTCGCCGTTGCCGATACGGTTGTAAACGATGCCCATGGCTGCGGTGGCGGCGTTGGCTCCATACTCCTTGCCGATGAAATCGATGGAGTCGATCAGGGAGGAGGACAGCGACGTGGTGTCCTGGCCGTCATCCCCGGCCTTGGCCTGCAAGCGCAGGGTCAGGTCCGAGGCGAATCCCGTGGCCGCGTCGTGGGTGCGATCAGCGTCTTGAACCAACTGCAGGCCTGTGGACTGCTGTCGGTCGGATGTGGGGGCCGCAAGGGAGAGCGGCTGGTAGGCGATGGACGTGACGTTCATAGGACTACTCCAGTCAAAAGGACGTGTAGTCTTATCGGTCGGGTCGGACGCGACTTTAGGGGGCCGGAGTGAAAGGTGATGGCCCAGCGGTCACTAGTGGAGGAGCTCCAGCAGGGCCTGAAGTTCCTTGCGCCGGGGAATGGAGAGGCCGTTGAAGGCGATGCCCATGCGCCAGATGCCCTCGTTGATGGATTTGGTCCAGACGGTCTGGGCTCCGTCAACGGGCAGGGTTCTCTGGTTGCGCTGGTCCTGGAACACCAGGGACAGGCATTTTCCGGGCTCCTTGATCGAAGGCAATTCGCAACGCGCGCCCCATGTGGAGAGGTCCAAGACTTGGGCCATGACCGGAGAGGGGCCACTGTCACTGAGCTGGCACTGGGCGCACAGCTGGACCGGAAAGCGTTTGCTGCGGCGAAAATCATCGGATTGGGTACAGACCTGGTTGCGGCCCTGGCCTTTGGCCCGGTAAAGCGCCCGGTCTGCCGCTTCGATCAGGGTAATGGGATCTTCGCCGTCATCGGGACAGGCCGAGAGACCGATGGACAACGTCACCGGGGGCAGGGGATCGCCTGCCGCGTCGGAGGGGATATGGACCTCCATGGCGCGGCGCAGTCGTTCGGCCACCACGATGGCGTCTTCCTTGGAGGTGTGGGGCAGGATGAAGACGAATTCCTCGCCCCCGTAGCGGATGGCCTGGTCCATCAGGCGGGCGGAGTCACGCATGATCTTGCCCACGGAGGCCAGGGCCATGTCACCTGCCGCGTGGCCATGGGTGTCGTTGAAGGTCTTGAAGTGGTCGATGTCTGCCATGAGCAGGGCCATGGGTCGTTTCAGTCGGCGTGAGCGTTCGATTTCCTTCTGTAGTTCGGCAGAAAAATAGCGGCGGTTGTACAGTCCGGTCAGGTCGTCCAGCATCATCAGCCGCTGGCAATGGGCCAGGGTGTCCGCCTCCAAGGTGATCGGGGTGACCAGCAGCGGGTTGACGCTGGTGAAATAGTCCACCACTGTGGCTAGGAGTTCGAATTCGCGCTCGGTGAGGGCCCGCAGGGTGTCGCGGTGCTTGATGATGGCTTCCCAATGCCTGCGGGCTTCCGTGGCGGGGAGCTTGATGTCGCTCAAATAATGGATGGCCTCTGCAAAGACATCCTCTCCGAGCCTTTGG
Source organism: Pseudomonadota bacterium (assembly GCA_018816865.1). Taxonomy (GTDB): domain Bacteria; phylum Desulfobacterota; class Desulfovibrionia; order Desulfovibrionales; family Desulfovibrionaceae; genus Desulfovibrio_Q. The sequence continues at coordinate 131,198 of JAHIUW010000017.1, read as the reverse complement.
GCCAGGCGTTCACAATACTGCTTGGCGGTTTCGTTGTTGCCGCGCGGAAAGGCCAGAAAGGCATTGATTCTGGAAGTTGCGTCAACAAAGGTGACGGGATGGTCCTTCATCGTCTCCTCCAGCGACAGGCTTTGGCCAAGTTCCCCCCTCGGAATAGGCCAGCGGCTGAGCTTAGGGTACGCGAATTTTGAGCCGAGCGTCAACGGTTGAGGTCCGCAGGCCGCCTTCTGCGGGGTTCATCCGGCTTTCGATGGGCTGAATTCTTTAGTATGGTGTCGGAAATTCGGGATAACAAGGAGAGAACGCCATGATGCTGCCTCAGGATGAAGCCAGGCTCAAATTCTGTCCGCTGCTCAAGACCAGCGACGACAAATTTCGCATGTGCCAGGGAACGCAATGCATGATGTGGCGGTACAAGGATACTGCACAAGCGGGTGCAGGCGATGTGGGCTATTGCGGGCTGGCAGGCAAGCCTGCCGCGGGCTAGGGGACTTCTGCCGGAGGGGCCGCGGTGGGTGCTATTGGCGGCTCCAGGGGTGGCTGAAGATCCACTCGCCACAGAGCAACTCCCCATGGGGTGAGCCCTTGGCTGGGTCGAGCAGTTCGCTGTTGTCCGGCGGTTCCTGGGCGGAGGGGATGATCTCGGCCCTAAGCGGGCACCCCAGGCCATAGGGAGGCAACAGGCGTTCGGCACCTTCCTGATGCAGGGCAATGACCTTCTCCACCATGGCTGCGCACTTCCTGCACGGGGTGACTTTTCCTGCCAGTTTGATCCGGGCATAGAGCTCTTTACCGGACAGGGCCGCTGCGATCAGTTCGGCCGACTCTTGCAGCACGGGCTGCAATCCATCCAGAAAGGCCTGGATATCTTCCAGAGGGGCCTCATGTTCCTCGAACATCAGCCAGATGATCTGTCCCGAAAGACGTCTGAGGAGGGGGTGTCGGTCCAGCAGCTGGGCGGTGGTCTGGGTGTTTGAGCGGGTCATGGCCGGTTGCATAGCCGTTGTGGGCCTCGGATGCAAGATTGATCGGTCCAGTAAATGATTGTGATTGCAGCTGGTTGCGGTAGAAGGCCCAAAAATCTGACCGGAAAGCGAGATTGTGCTTTAACTAGCTGATATCATTGTTTATATATAGAAGACATTCTCATGGCTAGTTTCCCGTCATTGGGAATACCTATGTTTTCGTAGGGGTTATGCTCGCGTGAAAAGCGGCGTGAAACAATCTCTAGCCCCTGTGGCACTTGACTTTTTGGTGCGGAACGAGGATATGTGGAACCAATGGAAGAGTTCTTTGACAGAGAAAAGACCTGATCTTGCATCAAGAGGCATTTGCTTCTTGCGAATTCGGTCCGGCTACGCGGGTCGGCAAAGGGAATTGGGGGGCACTCCATCTCCACCGGATAGAGCGAAAGAGAAAAAGACCCGTCCCTGGCCCTGCCACACGGGGTTCTTTTTGAATCACCACCTGGCACGATACCGGGAAAAATTTCAGCAAGGTGCGTCTTTTGGAAACACCGCAACTTAACCTCAACGGCTGATTTCAGGCCCTGTTGATGAGGGAACGTTTGGAGGAAAACCTATTCGATTGGCGAGGGCGCGTCGGGAAGCAACATCCGAATGCAACCAGTGGCAAAATGGCCATGGCCTGTTTGAAGGTAACTACCTAACTCATTGAAATCAAAGTCGGTTGAGGCGAGTCGTACATCACGTTCCACCGTTTTCAGCTCCCCGCCTCCGTCACGGAGGCGGGGTTTTTTGACGTCTAGACGCCATTGTGGCAGAGCACAGACTCCAGGGCCCGGTGAATCTTCCAGTCAGGGCTTGATTCCCGTGCGTGCTTTGTGATCAAGTATCAAAATTCATGATTGAGAGGGGAACCGATGGTAGGATTTTTCAGTAGGCTGCTGGGGCGCGGCAACTGCCCTAGGACAATCCTTGACCTGGACCCGTCTTTAGGGCGGGTGGTTGATGGCGTCCTGGAAGGCTGCGAATACGCGCTGGCAGCTGGAGACGGTGCCGTCGATCTGGCGGTGCAGCTTGCCAAGCGCCATCCCCACCGCGAAATATTGGCCTGCGAGCCCAAGAGCGAGCTCTGTTATCAGGCTCGAAACCGCGCCGGAAGCGCCAAAAACATCTATCTGCACAATACGGCCCCGCGCCAGTTCCTGGATCTGATGGAAACCGATAAGCCGTATCTCATGGACAAGGACGTGCTGGTGGTGCTCTCGGCCATCGGCGGTGGTGCCGAGCGCCGATTTTTTGAGGAGATTTCCTTCGTGGCCTCGACCTTTGCGGCGGCCTGGTTGCTGGTGCTGGGGTGCAGGGTCCCGGACAGGGACGATTTTTCCTTTCACAGCCAGCGCGGGCGGGAGTGCTCGCTGAAGAATCTTGCGCCCCATCTGTCCATGGTGCAGCACACAATCTACATTCCCGGCTACCAGGTGGCGTCCTCCAAGCGCAGGTCCGTGAACGGCTGGTGCCTAGCGGCGCTGGGACGCAACTCCGTGACCCCGCTCCCCGATGAGATCGTCGGGCTGGTGATCAAGCCCAGCTAAGGATCCGCTTTTCTGACTCGTGGCGGAATGTCTTCTGCCAACCCTTCTTATAGGCAATACCTATACATAGGTCCTGTTTTTGATCTGGACAAACGATTGGCCCAGTCTTCCCGGCGCGTTGTACAAAAAACGCAGCATGCGGTTCCGATTGATCCGTGTGTCGGGAGTATGATGCTGGCGATCCTTGGTTTTCAATTTGAATCCCCGACGAGTTGGTTGCGGTCGATCTGGACTTATCGTCTGGTGCGCTGGGTGCTTGGTCTGGTGTTCGTCTATGCGGGGCTGGTCAAGCTGGTTGATCCGCAGTCCTTTGGTGCCGTGGTCGGCGGGTACGGCCTCTTGCCGGTCGGTCTGGTTGGGCCGGTGTCGATCCTCCTGCCGGGGCTGGAGGTGCTGGCAGGGTTGGGACTGGTGCTTGATGCCCGCGGCAGCCTAGGGGCGATCCTGGGGATGACGTTCATCTTCCTTGTGGTTTTGTCCTATGGCATCTGGCTGGGGCTGGATGTCGATTGTGGCTGCTACGGACCTGGTGATGCGCAGGGCGCAGCCTTCCATGGATTGCGTCAGGCCCTGGTGCGGGATCTCGGGATGCTCATCGTCATCGGCTATGCCTACTGGTGGCGCCGGGCCGTGGCTGCCTTGCCGGGAGTGCGCTACAGGCGCTGTTTTTGACCTTTATCTGGAGAACTGGAGCAATACCCATGAAAATTTTCAAGAATTTGTGTTCCGTGGCCCTGCTCTGTCTGTTCGCCTTGAATTTGGCGGGCTGCGACCTGTTGGGCCCTGATAAGTTTGCCCAGGAATTGGACAAGGAAACCGGGGCCGTGAAACTCACGCGCGAGGTCTTGCGGGGTGACTACGGGCTGATCAGTTCCGCTGAACTCAAGGCCAGGATTGATGCCAAGGAGGACTTGGTCATCGTGGATACCATGCCCTATGAAGCCAGCTACAAGAAAAACCATGTGCCCGGCGCGGTGCAGTTCCTGTTTCCCATTCCTGACATGAATGTGTGGGACGGCAATGAGACCGATGGCAAGAGCCCCGAAGACTATGAAGCCCTGCTCGGTCCTGACAAGGACAAGCTGATCGTGATCTACTGCGGGTTCGTGAAGTGCACCCGTAGCCACAACGGCGCGGTGTGGGCCCGCAAGCTGGGCTACACCAACGTGGTGCGCTACTCGGGTGGCATCTTCGCCTGGAAGGGCGCCAAGTTCCCGGTTGCCAGCATCTAAGCGGATTTTAGGCAGAGCCTGTTACGGGCCGGAGGGTGTTAACCTTCCGGCCTTTTTGCGTTCAGTGCGCAAGGCCTATGAAAAGGGGGATGGTCAGGGCCGAGGCCACGGTCTGCACAGTGATGATGGTCGCCATGAGCGTGGTGTCCCCGCCCATCTGTCGGGCCAGGATATAGCTTGAAACGGCGGTGGGCAGAGCGCTGAACAACACCACCACGGTCAGCGCCGGACCGTCCACCCCGAGCAGGGTGCACAGCATCAATGCCAGCAGCGGGTAGCCCACCAGCTTGAACAGCGAGGACACGGCAATGGCGGGGAGTCTTTGGGAGATGCCTCCAGGTTTGAGCCCCGCGCCCACGGCCAGCAGGCCCATGGGCAGCGCCGCGCGGCCAATGACTGCCAGGGTTTCGTGAAAGGCCTCGGGCAGGGGCAGATTCGAGGCGTTGAGCATGAAGCCCGCCACGCAGCCCAAAAGGAGCGGATTGCGCATCAGTTCCAGCAACAGGCCCATCCCCGCCCCGTTGCCTTTGGAGCCGTATCTGGCCAGCACCGGTACGCACAACAGGTTGTTCAGGGGCACGATGACCAGCAGGGCCACGGCGGACAGAGCGATGCCCTGGTCCCCGAACATGGCCGCTGCGCCAGCCAGCCCCACGTAAGTGTTGACCCGGATGGCCCCTTGGAAGATGGAGCTGAAGGCCGGGTTGTCAAAGGGCAGCCTGCGGCGCAGCAGAAGCAGACCCAGAGCGGTGAGTACAATGGTGCCTCCCAGCGCCATGGCCATGGCACTGGTTTCGGCGTCGAAGGTGGCGGTGGAGAGCTTGTTCACCAAAAGTGCCGGAAAGAGCACGAAGTAGGTGATGCGTTCGGCCTGGGGCCAGAAGCCGTCGCCCGGGAAGCGGAACCGGGACAGGGCATAGCCCAGCAGGATGGCGGCGAATACGGGGGCGAGCGCGCTGATCACGAATCCACTCCAGGGGTTGGGTGCGGGCAGAGAAAATCTCCGGGCAACGTATCCAAAAGCGGCTCAATGGACAATGCATGCCCGAGGGAAGCCCAGATGGTCCCTCGGGGTGGGCGGGGCGCACTTGGGTTTATGGACCCAGGGGGCGGCGCAGGGACGGTCGCTGCACGGTCGGGTCAACCTGTCGGGGTTTTGTTCACAAAGGAATTGTAGGCCATGGTCAGGCCGACGGCGAACAGGGCCGAACTCACACCCAGTGCGGTGTTCCAGTAGGGCGGGGCCGACAGGGCCAGGCGAATGAGCAGCGTGGCCAGTGCCAGCCCGGAATTGCGAAACACCGCCTCGAAGGTGGGCAGGTAGCGTTGCGAGATGAGCACCACGAAGATGTCAGAGAAGATCAACACGGAATAGAAACTCAGGAAGAAGTGCAGCAAGTCACCGTGGGTGACCAGCTGCCAGGCGTTGAAGGCACCCAGGCTGACGAAGATGGCCAGCAGGAGCAGTGCCAGGACCTTCTTGGTGATGACGAAGGCATACAGGGCGGCTCCATCCCTGGCGTGGTCGCGGTGGATTTGCAGCCGCAAATAATAGCCCAGCAGCAGGAAGACGATCAGCGCCCCGAAGCCATCGCACAGGATGCGGGTCAGGATGGCGAAGTCGTCGGGGAAGGTCAGGTAGCCATGAAGGTTGACCAGCTCCTTGAAGGAGCTTCGCAGCAGGATCAGCGCAAGGATCTCGAACTGTTTGCCCATGGATCTGGAAAATGATTTGGGCAGGATGAAGATCATGCTCATGACCTCCACCACCAGCACCAGGGTGAAGGCCACGTTGATGGCGTAGAACGGGTTGTCGGGCACGATTTTGGAGAGATAGGCGGGCAGCAGGCCGAACTTGTCGAACTCCACGGCGAGCAGCGTGATGATGAAGGACAGGGCCAGCAGGGTGACCACGGCCTTGTGGGTGGACTCCCGCTCCCATTTGCAGTGCAGCCAGTCGAAGACGTTGGCCCCGGATTCAAGGAATTGATAGATCAAGCGCATTGGGCGGTCCTACTTCAGGCTCAGGTTGCGAAGATGCAGGCCGAGTTTGCGGTCCGTCCCCAGGATATGCTCCACAAGCCATGTTTTGAGGAAGTCCAGCATGTCACGACCTACCTCGTTGCCGCCTGCCAGGTAGTCCCCGTAGAAGTCCAGGGCCCGCATGCTGCACTCCATGTGCTGTTCCATGTGCTCCTCGAATTCGGGGTAGCTGGTGCTGTCCATGAACTGTTCCTCGGTGGCGAAATGATGTCGGGTATACTCGCTGAACAGATCCGCAGCCTCTTGGATTGTGGCGGGGTTGCATGCCTCGTCGGAACAGGCCTCATGCAGGCGGTTCATCAGTTCGAGGAGTTGTTCATGCTGGCGGTCGATGGTCTCGACACCCACGGACATTCGGTCGTTCCATTGCACAAAGGCCATTGTCCCTCCGGGTTCCAAGCAGCGGGGTTTGTGGGATAATCCACCACTCTGCGAGGTTAGCAATGCGAGGAAGGCTTGGCAAGCCGCGTGCTGCGATGTCGCTTGCCTGTGGCTTGGGCTTTGGTGCATAGTCGGATGCCGTCGAAGAGGGCACAATCGAGAACCAGCAGGGTGGGGCATGAGCGACAAGTCGGTATCGGATGCGGTGCGGCATCTGGAACAATTGAGGGATGAAGGCTTCCTGTCCGAGGAGCAGTTTGGCAGGGAAGTGCGTGACCTGCTCAAACGCCGCGAAGCCGAGGATCTGGCCGTCAAGCGTGTCGCGCCTGCGGTGCGGCTGAAGGGTTCGGGACTGGGTGACATGGTTGTTCACAGCCAACCCGTGGAATACGACGAAACCGTGGTTGTCATCCCCGAGCCGCTCGCTGCCGAGGGGCTGAAGCTTGAGCGGGATGATTCCCCCCCCGATGTCCTGGCCTCCATGCCGCACCTCCTGTCTTCGCCGCCGCCTTCGCTTGGGCCCAAGGAGGCCGGTCGAGTCGTCATCAGCGGCAAGGTCCCCTGGGATAACAAGGGTGGAGAACGCATTGGCCTGGATGGGGGGACCAAGCTCGACAAGGAGGAAAAGGCCGCCGACCCGACCAACGCCCTGCACAGGCCCATGGACCCCATCACTCGGGAGTACCTGGCCCGCATGGCCGCGCGGACCAATCGGATCTTGAACAAGACCAAGAATCCCGAGGTGGCCTTTCTGCTGTCCCTGCTGCTGCCCGGCCTAGGTCATGTCTATTTCGGCCGCCTTGGGGTGGGAGTGCTGTTGATGCTCCTGGGCGGGGCCGGTTGGATGGGTGTGCTGTTCGAGGAGTACTGGGTGCTGTATATTCTGGCCCCCATGGGCCTGCTTTCCGCGGCGTTGGTGCACCGCGGCATCCAGATGCATAACCGCTATATCGATATGAAGAATATGGCCGATGCTCGCCGCGCCCCCACTGCATCCCGGCTCAACGTCGAGAAAGCCATTCGCGAGGCTGGAGCCAGAGCCCCTGCTGCCCGCCGTTGACAGTTGACGGCATCTGTTCCAAAGAGGGTTCCAACGGGAATTGCCCCCGCAGTGATGTTTTCCACGAGAACCCCGGATACCGACTCCCATGCAACCCAACCCCCCGTTCCGCATTCTGCTCGTGAGCCTGGATACAGGCGGCACGAGGGTGGTCAACCATGGCAGCAGCGCCGACTGTCTGGGTGGTTCCGGGCTGGCCGCCTCGTTGTACGAACGCTATGGCCACCCTGAAGAGCCTGCCCTTTCCCCGTGCCAGCCGTTGATCTTTGCCATCGGCCCCCTGACGGGGTTGTTTCCCATGATGAGCAAGGTGGTTTGCGGATTCGTGTCCCCGCATATCGGGCAGTACGCCGAATCCCATGCCGGGGGGCGGTTGCCCTGGGCCATGAAGCAGGCCGGGATCGATGCCCTGGTCATCAGCGGTCGGGCTCCGCGGATGTCCTGGCTGGGAGTGGACAGCGCCGGTGCTGAGGTCCGCGAAGGAGCCGGGCTTGCAGGGCAGGACCCGGCCACCGTGCACGCCAGGGTGTTGACGATGCTCTCCGCCCGTCCCGGGCGAACCTCGGTGGCTTGCATCGGACCGGCTGCCGAGAATGGCTGCACCTTCAGCTGCATCACGGTGGATCGCCACCGCCATTTTGGCCGTCTGGGTGCCGGAACCGTGCTGGCCTCCAAGAACATCAAGGCCCTGGCCGTGGTCGGGGACGGGTTGCGGCCCGAGGGGTTTGGCCCGGACTACAAGGTCCTGCGCCGGACCATGCACGATCTGGCAGCCAAGTCGCCGTCCATGGAGAAATATCGGGGCGTGGGCACCTCGCAGATCATCTCTTCCCTGAATGCCCTGGGCTCGCTGCCCTGGCGCAATCTGCAGGCCACCAGCCGCGAGGGCATCGAGTCCCTGTCCGGCGAGCGTATCCCCGCAACTGTTCCTGTGCGTCGCGCCGCATGCACGGGTTGTCCCGTGGGCTGCATTCGGCTGGCGGTGATGCCCGAAGAAGACGGTGTCGTGGGCTTTGATTTTGAGCACATGGCCTGTTGCGGGAGCATGTTGGCTTTGTCCGAACCGCGCGAGGTGTTCAGACTGTTGGCCGAGGTGGAACGTCAAGGCATGGACGTGATGTCCGCCGGAGGCTGTTTGGCCTGGGCCTGCGAGGCCAGCGAACGAGGGCTCATTGCTCCGGAATTGACCGGGCTGGAGCTCAGATTCGGGGATGTCGAGGCCTTGACCCATGGGCTGCGCCTTCTGGGACAGGGAGAGACGCCGTTCTGGAAGGAACTTGCCCAGGGGGTCAGGAACGCCGTGCGTGTCTATGGTGGGGCGGACTTTGGCTGTGTTTTGGGCCAGGAAATGGCCGGATATGCCAGCGGCCCCACTTTTTTTGCTGCCCAGGCCATGAACTTCAGACACTCCCACCTGGATAATGCCTGTTACTCCTACGACCTGGAATGCGGTGGCCCGCCCGAGGACGCCGTGCGCTTCCTGCTGCGCGATGAGCACCGCAGGGTCATGGTCAACTGCATGGTGGGCTGCCTGTTCGGGCGGCACATCTACAGCGGCGAGGTCCTGGCCAGGTGCCTGGACAGCGTGGGGCATGGGCTCGCTGCGTCACGCCTGGATGCCCTTGCTGAAGATGTACGTCGTCGCCGTTGGCGGCTGAAGTTCGCCACGGGGGTTGACCCGGCCACCGTGAGCCTGCCCAAGCGGTTTTCGGAGGTGGTCACGCCGGGGGGCGCGGTTACGGCTCAGGCCCTGGAGGCCCTACGCAGCCAGTACGCCGAGGCCTTGGGCAGGATGCTGGGCCAAGGGCGCGAGGTCTGAATCTGACGGTTCAGGTCTTGGCTTCCTGGTCGAGCAACTCTTCCTTGCGGGCCTGGATGGCCTCTTCCACGAGGTCGGCCACATCTTTCGGGTCGGGCGGTTCCACTGATCCCAGCATGGCCATCTGCACGTTCAGTTCGCGCATGATGCGCACTTCCTCGGTATTGAAGTAGCCCTTCCAGGCCTTCACAGCCTTGTCGGGCTTTTCCAGGTGGCAGTAGGTCAGGCCCAGGTACAGAAAACTGAAGTTGTCCTTTTTGGCTTCGCGCAGCACGCGTTCGAATTCCACCTTGGCCTGCAGGTGCCGCCCCATGCGGTAGTGGCAGTAAGCCAGTCTTTTGCGGGCCTCAAGATGGGCCGGGAACAGCTGCACACACTCCCGGTACAGCGGCCAGGCCGTGTCGTAGTCGGCCTTGGCGTAGGCGGCATTGCCCGCCACGAAGGCCTCTTTGGCCTTGGTGGCATCGTCCTTGGTCACCCCCTCGGTGGCGGCGGCCAGGGTCGAGAACTCCTGTTTCTTTTCCCCTTCATCGTCATCGTGGCGCAGGCGGCGCAGACCGGCGAACAGGAAATCCCTTCTGGACAGGGCCTTGTCATTTTTCTTGGACACGTGAGTACTCCTTGGCCTGAGATGGGAGGCAGAATACCCGAATGGGCCATTGGGTCAACAGGCGGGATGCCGGGATCAGTTCGCCGGAGGCGGTCCCAGCAGGCAGGCCCCGGAGACGGACAGGAGTTTTTCGATGGCGGCGGCTTCGATGGGGCGGCTGTAGAGGTAGCCTTGGATGAAATCGCAGCGCATGCGGCGCAGTTGATCGACCTGTTTCTGCTCTTCCACGCCTTCGGCAATGACGTCCAGGCCCAGGTTATGGGCCAGCTGGATGATGGTCCGGATCATTTCAACGTGCTCCTCGCCCTGGCTGATGCGGTTCACGAACGAGCGGTCCACCTTCAGGGTATCCAGGGGGAAGCCGTGCAGATAGGCCAGCGAGGAATAACCCGTGCCGAAATCGTCCACGGAGATCTTGCAGCCCAGGGCCTTCAGGGCGGCCAGGGTGCTGTTGGCGATGTGGGCGTTCTCCATGACCACGGTCTCGGTGATTTCCAGGTGCAGGTGCTCCGGGTCGAGGGCCGCTTCAGCCAGCACGGTCCTGATCATTTCCGCGAGTTCGGGTTGGGTGAACTGCCGGGCGGAAAGGTTGACGCTCACAAAATTCAGGGGACGCCCGGGATAGGTCTGCTGCCAGTGCTTGAACTGCCGGCAGGCCTCGCGCAGGGCGAATTCGCCCAGCGGGATGATCAGGCCGGTATCCTCGGCCACGGGGATGAAGTCCCCGGGATAGATCTTTCCCCGCAGGGGGTGTTTCCAGCGTGCCAGGGCCTCCACTCCGGTCATCATGCCCGTGCGCAGGTCCACGATGGGCTGGTAGTGCAGGTAGAATTCCTGTTTTTCCACCGCTTGCCTAAGGTCGGTTTCCATGCGCAGGAGTTGCACGGCGCGCTCGTGCATGCTGGCCTGGAAGACCTCCACATGGTCCGCTCCCTTTTGTTTGGCCTGGTGCAGGGCGATTTCGGCGTCGCGCAGCATGAAGTCGGGACGTTCGTGGCTTAGGGGGCCCATGACCACGCCGATGCTGGTGGTGGTGTGGATCTCGTGCTCTCCGGTGTTTACCGGGCGTCGGATGGCGGCCTGTAACTGCTGGGCGATGGTCAGGGCGGCGTCGGTGCTGACGTCCTCCTCCAGCAGAATGGCGAACTCGTCCCCTCCGACGCGGCTGATGGTTTTCACTCCGCGCAGGGTATCCACCAGTCGGTGGGCCGTGGACATGATCAGTTGGTCGCCCACCATGTGTCCCAGGCTGTCATTGACGACCTTGAAACGATCCAGGCCCATGTACAGCAGGGCGAAGCGATGGGAGGCATCGTGCTTGGCGCGTTGCATGGCCTGGCCGATGCGTTCCTGGAGCATGGAGCGGTTGGGCAGGCCGGTGAGCCTGTCGTGATAGGCCTGATGGATGATTTGGCGTTCGGCTTTTTTACGTTCGGCAATGTCCGTGTAGATGGCGTAGGAGCCATGACGCTGCCCGTCGATCAGCAGGGGATAGGTGATGAGCGACACGTCCACCTGGCTGCCGTCCTTTCGTTGACGCACGGTTTCAGTGATCACGAAGTTGCCCCGGGCCAGCCGTTCGGACAGCTCCCTGGCGGTGTCCCGGAGTTCCTCGGACACGAGGAGTCCTTGGAGTATGTTCCCCGAGGCCTCTGCGCTGCTGTATCCGAAAATCGTCTCAAACCCCTTGTTGGTGGACTGGATGCGTTCGTCGTTGTCCAGGATGGCGATTCCCTGGGGCGAGTTTTCGAACAGCTGCTGGAAATAGGCGGTCTGGCGTTGGGTCTCCCGCTCGGCGTTTCGGCGGTCTGTGATGTCGTTGTAGATGACGTAGGCACCCTTGGGTTCGCCTTCGATCAGGATGGGGTAGGCGATGATGTTGACCTGGATGGCCTGGCCGTCTTTGCGCCTGCGGCTGACCTCGTACTCGATTGTTTCGCCTCGCTGGATAGCCTGAATACGTTGTCTGTGGTCCTCAACTTCGCTTTCAGGCACTAGGAGTTGGTCCGTGCTCCTGCCCAGGGAATCGGTCAGCGTGTAGCCGAAGATGGCCGTGAAGGCGGCGTTGACTCTGGTGATGTGCCCCTCAAGATCAAGCAGCACGATGCCCTGGGGCGAGTTTTCGAAGAGTTGTTCGAAGTAGGCCTTTTGTTGCAGGACTTCCTGTTCGGCGCGCTTGCGCTGGGTGATGTCGGTGTAGATGACGTAGGCTCCCTGGAAGGTGTCATCCACGAGGATGGGGTAGCCCAGGGTGGCCGTCTGGATGGCGTGGCCGTCCTTGTGCAGACGTGCGCCTTCGGCCTGAACCCATTCCCCTGCCCGGACGCGGTAGGCGTTGCGGATGTTCTCCTCGTGCTCTTCGGGGGGGATGATCAGTTGATGGATGTACTGGCCTTGCGCTTCCTCCTCGGACCAGCCGAACAGCTCCTCAAAGGCCTTGTTGACGCCCACGATCAGGGCCTCGCTGTCGGTGATGATGACCCCCTGCGGGGAATTCTCGAACAGTTGCTGGAAATAGGCCGCCTGGCGCAGGATCTCCTGCTGGTTCTGTTTCCACTGGGTGATGTCGCGGGCCACAGCGAGGACGTATCGTCCCTCGGGGCTTTCAAAGGAACTGACGCTGATTTCGGTTTCCAGGAGGGTACCGGACGCTGTGGCGGTCTGCCATTCGACGGTGAAGGATTCCCCGGCCTCGGCCCGGAGCAGGGATTGCAGCGCCAGCTCCCCCGAGGGAGAGCCGTCGGGCTGCAGGGCAGGCCCCAGACGTTGCGGTTCCATGCCGATCAGTTGTTCGCGCGGATAGCCCAGGTGGTCGACGGCCTTCTGGTTGGCGTCCACCACCTTTCTGTCCTTGATGATCAGGATCATGTCCTGGGCGGTGTCGAACAGGGCCAGGTAACGCTTGCGGCCGGCGTCCAGGCGTTGGATCTGGCGTCGCACCCGCCGCTGCAGGACGATGTTCCAGAGAAAGATCGCGAGCATGGCCGCAAGCGCCGTGTAGATCCAATGTTGATGGCGTAGGATCAGGGTCAGGTAGTTGCGTTCCATGGTCGGGGTGCCGACCCATTTCTGTTCGATGCGCAGGACCTCTTCATGGGGCATGGACTCCACGGCCTTGGAGAGGATGGAGTGCAGGATGGGTTCTGTCTTGCGCACCGCCAGGCACCCTGGTTCGTCCTTGATGGTCCCTATGGCCCTGATGCCGGTGATGCTATCCTTGGAGAATAAAAAGCGCGAAAGCATGTCGTAGCTCACGGCGGCGTCCACTTCACCACTCTGGAGGGCTTTGAACTGATTACTGGTCTCTTTGTAGGGGACAGGGACGACTTCGGGGTACTTGAGGACTTCTTCGATGACGGATGTGTCTTGAATAACCGCCACGCGCCGGCCGGACAGGTCGGCCAGGGAGTTGATCCCCTGGATGTGGTTGAGGACGTACAGGGAGGAGCTGTGGTTGTTCACCACCCCGGTGAACAGGAAATACTTCAGGCGGGAGGGGGTGGGGGTCGCGTCGGCGATCATGTCCACTTCGCCATTTTTGAGCATCTCCACGATCTCGCCCCAGGTCGCTGGAATGAACTCCAACTCCAGCCCGGTGCGCAGAGCCAGCAGACGCAGGTACTCCACGGTCATGCCCGAGATGTCATTGTCGGCATCGACAAACTGCAGGGGGCGGAAGTCGCGGTCAATGCCCACCCGCAGGATCATCTTCTGGGCGATGTAGTCCCTTTCCGTGGGGGTCAGGCTGAGCGCAGGTGGGCTCATGATGAACACCAGGGCCCAGTACAATGCCGTGAAACAGAACAGGATGATCAGCAGTGTTTTAGCGCGCCGCGTAAGAGAGGCCAGGGTGTGCAACTGACTTTTCAAGGATGATGCTCCGTATTCTTCGGCCCGGCGCCCCACAGGGCGACCTGGCCCTTGCCTTGCTGCTTGGCCCGGTACATGGCCGCGTCGGCGTGTTCAAGCAGGGTCTCGCTATCTTCGCCGTCCGCGGGATAGAGGCTGCCGCCGATGCTGGCACCAATGCGGATCGGATTCCCGTTGAAGGTGTAGTCGGCCCCCAGTGCGACGAGGATGTCTTTGGCGAGCTGGGCGGCGTCTTTCTGGTTATTGATATTGTGGGCCAGCAGGGCGAACTCGTCACCCCCGAGGCGGGCCAGCAAATCGGCATCGCGCAGGCGTGAGCGGATGCGTGAGACAGTCTCCACGAGCACGTCGTCCCCGGCGCGATGTCCGTGGGTGTCGTTGATGTCCTTGAAATCGTCCATGTCGAGAAAGAAGAGGGCCAGGCCCGAGCCCGTGCGCTTGGCCTGGGCCAGCATCTTTTCAAAGCTGTGCTCGAAGAAATGGCGGTTGGCCGCCCCGGTGAGCGGATCGCTGGAGGCCCGGTGCTGCAATTCCTGTTCGGACAGTTTGCGTTCGGTGATGTCCTGGACAATGCCTTCCGTGCCTAAAAGCTGTCCGTCCTTGTCCATGATGGGCCGGCTGCTGAGGTTCAGCCAGATTTGTGCACCGTCCCTGCGGATGGCCCTGAACTCGAAGTTCACCACCTGTCCATCGGCGGCGATTTGCTCGTAGAATCGGGGTCTGTCTGCCGCCTCGACCAGCATGGTGTTGATGTCGTTCTGCTCGTCGATGAGCGTCCTGGAGTCGGGATAGCCCAGGATCTTGGCCAGGGCCTGGTTGGCCTTGACGAAGCGCCGGTTCATGTCCGTGCGGTAGATGCCTTCGGCCGCGTTCTCGAAGATGGTGCGGTAGCTGTCCTCTGCGGCCTTGAGGTCCATCATGGCCTTGTTCAGGTGGCGTGTGCGGCGTCTGACCCGTTCTTCCAGTTCTTCGTTGGCGCGTTGCAGGGCAAGCTCCTTGGCCTTGATCGAATCGACCAGGCAACGGACGATGAGCGAGGTCAGGGCGGCTGAGGCCGTGAAGATCTGCAGGATGTGGATCGAGAATGGGTAGCCCATCCCGGAGAAGTGACCCCGACCGGAGATGGTGAAGTACGCCGCATGGAAGAAGATCAGGGTCAGCAGCAGGGTGATGACCCTGTGGCTGGTGCGGAAGGTGGCCCAGGCCATGACGGGGATGAACACGAAGGGCAGCGGATATTGGGTGAAGACGAGCTGGCTTTCCGAGGAGAAGACGAAGTGGGACAGCACCACCGCGCAGGCGATCATGCCCAGTCCTTCCAATGAGCGCAGGACCTGGGGCAGGACGGGGGGCTTGCGGGACCATGCCACCACCAGCGGCGTTACGATGATGATGCCCGTCATGTCGGAGACGTACCACGTCCAGTAGGGCAGGACCGCGCCCTCCCAAGTGGGGTCTGTTCCGGTCTTCATGGTCAGGATGCCCAGCAGGGCGGCCAGGACGGCGGTCAGGACCGGTCCGGCAAGGATGAACTGCATCATGCCGCGGAGCGAGTCCAGGAAGGATGCCTGTCCTGTGGCCTTGCGCAGCATCAGCCCCCCGATTCCAAGGCACAGGGTGTTGCCCCCGGCCAGCATCAGGGCGGTGCCGGGGGGATTCCCCGTCAGGATGGCGGCCAGGGCGTCGGCAAGGAACAGGCCGGTGGCGGGTGCGGCCCCCAAGAGGTAAAAGGCTGCGAAACCAACCCCGGCTGCGGGCCAGACAGGAATAACGCCCATGGGCAGGGGCGTGAGCATCTGGGCTGCCCTGGCAAGGAGAAAAAAGGCCAGTCCCGGCAGAATGAATTTTTGGAAGAACCTCATCGCTTTGCCCAGGTTAAACGACTCAAATCTTTATCATGTATACGCACTAATTGTCTGGATGAAAAGCGGGTGCTGCGTTGCGGCCAAACAGGCGGGGGCTTTGTCGGCTGTCGCTTGCGGGAAGGTCCCTGCGCAGTGGTCGGGGATTGCTGGTGCGGTCCGTCAGGGCTCGATGTAGCCCCCGGCGGCGAGCCGGGCCGGGTCGCGGTGTCTGGACATGGCCGTCAGCATCCGCGAGAAGCCGAGTTTTTCATAGAAGGCTTCTTTGCCGGGAACCGCATAGAGGATGACATGCTCCACGTCAAGCCGGGTCAGGAGGGCTTTCATGATATCGCGGCCCAGGCCTTGGCCCTGGTGCTCCGGCAGGACGCAGAGGTCATAGATGGCGGCTTGGTAAATCCCGTCGGAGATGGCCCGGCCCAGGCCCACGAGGGTCTTGCCTTGGGAGGCGAAGCACACGATGTGGCTGGCCTCGAAGGCCTTCTTCAGGCGACCGGGGATGCGCATGCCCAGCGGGGCGCGCAGATAGACCTGGGCCGCCTCGTTCCAGTCCACCCCGCCGCAGTCGAATGTGAGGCTGTAGTCCATGTGGTTCTCCTTGTCTGCCAAGATGTTACATCGGGAGGGCCACCTGGCGCAAGTCCATGGCCTTGATGCCTGTGGCCGGGCGGTGTATGCCAGTGCAGGCAACCCTGAATCGAGGAGAGATCCATGCAATATGTTGTTCCCGTTCTGCTTGTCCTGCTTGGTCTGCTGTCCATCAATCTGATCCGTGTCGGTGTCCGAACCGGCATCATCCAATCCAGGTTGTTGAAGATCACCCGCGAGCAGTCGGCCTTCTCGTTCTGGTCAGCCATTGCCTTTCAGGTCCTGGTGTCGGCCCTGTGCTTTGCCGGAGCCTACTGGCATCTGAAGCTCAGTGGTGTGGTCTAGCCTCATCATATCCTTCCACTATTTCCGTAGATAGGGTAAAGTGAATCCCTGGTCGGAGTGATTCCGGCCAAGGCCGAGGAGGTTGTTTTATGGACAAGCATTTGCTGGTCACCCTGAGCACGGACATGAGCGCCTTGCACGGGGTGCGTTTTGTCTCCAACTTTTTCAGTAGCCCGGAGCATATCCGAGTGACCTTTTTTTATACGGATGCGGACCCGAAATCGGAGGTGGCGGAGGCGGGCGGACAAGTGCTCCTGGAATTGAGCTGCGACATCGACCCCGCGCAGAGCCCTGTCGGCGGCGCCCTGGAAAAGGCTCGGCAACTCCTGTGCGGCAGGGGCTTCGGGGCTGGGCGCATGGACGCCAAGATCGTTTTCAAGCGCTACTCCAAGATCATGGACATCATCCTGGAAAGTGAGAAGGGCCTCTATGACGCCCTGGTGTTGGGCCACCGTGGGTTGACCCGCCTGGAAGAGGCCTTCGGGTCCAGCGTCAGCCGTGGGGTTCTGGAAAAGCATGTGGGCGCACCGCTCTGGATCTGTCGCGAGGTGGAGGAAGGGCGCAAGAATGTTCTGCTCTGCGTGGACGGCTCGTCCTCGAGCCTGTCCATGGCGGACCATGTGGGCTTCATGCTGGAGAGCGAACCGGGGCACGAAGTGACCCTGATGACCGTGATTCCCAAGGACGGCGACGAGGGCCAACGGCAGGCGAACAAGGCCTTGGAAGCCAGCATGGCCGCCCTGTTGGAGAATAATATCTCCGAGGAGCGAATCTCCGCTCATATCGTGGAATCCAGGAACGTGGCCGAATCCATCCTGGCCGAGGCCGATGCCGGGCGCTACGCGGTGGTGGCCATGGGCCGTACCGGGGTCGGGCAGGGACGGTTTCCCCGGCTGTTCATGGGCTCGGCCAGCGACACCATCTACCAGCAGCTCAAGGGCGCGGCCTTATGGGTCTGCCGTTGACGTGGGGGCTGGATTCTTCAGGACAACCATTTTTGACGGACTTTTTTCACAGTGGAAAACTCGGGTTTATGCGTATTTGAAAAAACAATCACTCGCGCTACAGACCCTTCTTTTGAGCAACCTCATGGGTCGCGCCCACGCCGGACATCCCATCCACCCTCGGCGAGCCCGCGACCAAACGATACCGCAAGGAGAAACGCTACATGCCCAGGAAAATAGTGATTATCGGGGCCGTGGCCCTGGGACCGAAAGTGGCCTGCCGTGCCCGTCGCCTTGATCCGGAAGCTGAAATCACCGTCGTGGACCGCGATTCCATCATCTCCTACGGCGGCTGTGGCATCCCCTACTACGTCAGCGGTGATATCGCCGACGCCAAGGAACTCTGCTCCACCGTGTATCATGCCGTGCGTGATGCCGAATTCTTCCGGCTTTACAAGCGGGTCACCGTGTTGACCCGCACCGAGGCCCAGTCCATTGACCGCAAGGCCAAGACCGTGCGCATCAAGGACCTGGAGAGCGGTCAGGAGCGCGACCTGGAGTACGACACCCTGGTCTTCGCCACCGGGGCCACTCCGTTTGTGCCGCCGGTGGCGGGCCATGACCTGAAAGGGGTGTTCACGGTCTCCAACCTGCATAAGGCCACGCTGCTCAAAGACAAGATCACGGCTGGCGAGATCGATAGCGCCGTGGTGGTGGGCGGTGGCGCCATCGGTCTGGAGATGGCTGAGGCCCTGACCGCCCTGTGGGGCATCAAGACCACCGTGGTCGAGATGTGCGAGCATGTCCTGCCCCAGGCCTTCGGCCCCGGTTTGGCGCGGATCGTGGAGAACCATCTGCGCGAGAATGATGTGCAGGTCATGGCCTCCACCCGTCTGCTGGAGATCAGTGGAGATGGGGATGGTCGTGTGACCGGGGTCAAGACCGACAAGGGGGATATTCCCTGCCAGCTGGTGATTTTTGGTGTGGGCGCGCGCCCCAGTACGCAGCTTGCCCGGGAGGCCGGACTGGCCGTGGGCCCATTCGGGGGCCTGCTGGTGGATGCGCGGATGCGCACCTCCGACCCCCATATCTACGCCGGTGGCGACTGCTGCGAGGTCCGCAACCTGATCACCGGTGGCAGCACCTATCTGCCCCTGGGCTCGCTGGCCAATCGCCAGGGGCGGGTCATCGGCACCAACGTGGCCGGAGGCAACGAACGCTTCGAGGGTGCGGTGGGCACGTTCTGCCTGAAGGCCTTTGAGCTGGGCGTGGCCAAGGCCGGCCTGACCCTGAAACAGGCCCGCGACGCAGGATTCGACGCCGAGGAAGGCATGGTGGTCATGGCAGACCGCGCGCACTTCTTCCCCGGCAATGAGTTGATGTTCATGAGTCTCATCGCGGACCGCACGACCCGTCGCGTGCTGGGCATCGAGGCCGTGGGCCCGCAGGGCGATGCGGTCAAGGCCCGGGTGGACGCCGTGGCCGTGCTGTTGCCCCACAAGCCGGATCTGGACGATATCTCCAATCTCGAAGTGGGGTATGCCCCGCCCTATGCCTCGGCCATGGACATCGTCAATGCCGCGGGCAATGCCCTGAAAAACATCCTGGACGGCTACAGCGAGCCCATTGATCCAGTGGCTTTCCTGGAGATGCTCAAAGACGAGAGCAATGTCTTCGTTGACGTGCGCGACGAGAAGGTCTCCAGAAAGATGCAGGCCATCTATGGCGAGCGCTGGATTTGTCTGCCCCAGGACGATCTGCCCACCCGTTGGCAGGAACTGCCCCGCGACAGGCGGCTGCACGTGTTCTGCAATACGGGGTTGCGTTCTTATGAGAGTCAGCTGTTCCTGCGCGAAAAGGGGTTCACGGACTTGAAGAACATCGCGGGCGGTTTTGCCACCGCACGTCTTCTCAAACCTGGCATCGACGAAAAATAGCCGCTGGTTCGAAGCTCTTCAGCCCCCCGCGCCTGTCCAGGTGCGGGGGGTTTTTCGTGCACAAGGGCCTGACTGTGTCTTGGTTTCCATAGCCTCGCGCCCGTGCTAGGGTATGCTGGATTTCTATCCATGAGCACAGAGGTGGGCAATGAGCAACGAGGTGAAACTGACGGTCCCCGCAGACAGACGTTTGTTGGAAGCCATCCTGGACTTCGTTTTCGACTACTCCAGGGCCATGGGCATGGTGGGCCGGAGCTTGATTGAGATTCGTCTGGCTCTGGAGGAGGTGGTGGGCAACGTCATTGAGCACGGCTTTGATGGCGGCGGGCGGGAGTCCTTTCATATCGAGATGTCTGCCTCCGGTGGTGGGCTGATCTTTCTGCTCCGGGAGCGCGGGCTGGCCTTTGATCCCGAGGCCCTGGAGCAGGGTCTGGAGAACGAGGGCCCCCAGGCCCCCGCGAGCAAGGTCCTGGGGCTGCGCATCTTGAGGCGCGCCATGGATGAGGTCAGCATCCGCAGCCAGGGGGGAGAGGGCAAGGAGATAAGACTTGTCAAAAGGCTCTACCTTGAGTGCGAGCCCGAGTCCGAAGAGGAGATGAATGCGGCTGCGGATGCACCGCCCCTGCCCGAGGAACTACATTTCGAAGTGCGACGGATGCGTCCGCACGAGGCCCCGGAGGTGGCTAAGCTGGCCTATTATGCAGCCGGGTATACCTGCAGCAAACTACAACTCTTCGATCCTGCCCTCCTGCGGCTGATGAACGACCGGGATGCGTTGGCGTCTTTTGTGGCGGTGACGGATCATGGCCAGATCATGGGCCACGTCGCGCTGTTGTTTCATGACGAGTCGCCGCTGGTGCCCGAACTGGGGTTGGCCTTTGTGAAGCCTGGGTTCCGCAGGCGGGGGTGCATGAAGCGCCTCACGGCCTGGCTGGTGGAGGAGGCCAGGCAACGCAAGGTCCATGGCCTGTTTGCCCTGGGAGGGTGC
Source organism: Pseudomonadota bacterium (assembly GCA_018816865.1). Classification (GTDB taxonomy): domain Bacteria; phylum Desulfobacterota; class Desulfovibrionia; order Desulfovibrionales; family Desulfovibrionaceae; genus Desulfovibrio_Q. The sequence continues at coordinate 110,962 of JAHIUW010000017.1, read as the reverse complement.
AGCCATGCCTATGCTCAACAGGCCATGCACGATCTGGGGTTGATGCCCTGTGCATTGCGCCTGGTCTGCGCTCCGCTTCGCGGGTCAGGGGGCAAGGATAACTTGCTGGGCCGCGAGAGCTTCATCACCTGCCATCGCTACATGCATGCCGGGCCTGGCAAGCCGTTGTTTTTTCCCTCCGACCATGTGGGGATGCTCGAAAAAATCTACGGCTGGCAGGACCGCCAAGTGAGCGTCAGTATCGCTCCCGAGGGGCTTGAGCTGTCCGAGCGGCCCCTGTCCGTGGAGTTCAGTATGAATTCGCAGGCCACGGCCAGCATGCGGGTCAAGCGCTATGGCAAGGGGATCGCGGCAGAGGTGCGGCGTTGGCTGCATCGGGCCTGCCTGGAGCAGGTGGAGGTGATCTTTCTGTCGCTGAACCTGTCCGATCCGCTGACCTCGGGCTTCGTGCCCCAGTTCGAGGCCATGGGCTTCTTCTTTGCGGGGGTGATGCCAGGAGGTGGAGGTAAGGATTATCTGATCCTGCAATACCTGAACAAGGTGAACGTGGATTTCGAGGCATTGCAGGCGGGCAATGAACAGGGGAGCGAACTCATCGCCTATGTGCGCGAATGCGCGGCCCGGGCTGGCTCTTAAGCCCTGCGGCTATTGTTCAAAGAGGCCCCCGGTCCTGTATGGACCGGGGGCCTTGGATTTTGAAGCAAGCCAGGTTCAAATCCCCGAGGTGCGCGCAAAATAGCTCGCCCACCAAAAGGGGCGCGTTCCGCCACGGACATCAAGACACCAAAGGTGGGCAGGATCCGCTCCGCAAGCATCCATAGCCCCACGGCAGAAGGTCTGGCCACAGTAGAGGTCCCGCTTTCGGCCGTCCCTGGTGTTGAACGTGCCCGTTCGCGCGGGCAGTCATGCCGTCGTGTGCGTGCTCCGCCGTTTCGCGTCCAGCTATTGTCGTTGGCTGGCCGGGACGTAGAGCGGACAAAATTTGCCTTCCAGGCGGACAAAGACCGTGTCCGGCCAGCGGATGCTCCGGATGTCTGTCCGGGGGTTGGAGATGTTGTCCAGGGCGTATACGGCCAGGAGCGTCAGCAGCAGGAAGAGGATGGTCAGGCGCAAGCGGTGGTCTCCTTCGCGGCAATTGTTTCCTGTCTGGTTGCCATGAGCAATCACCGTGCCTGATCGGTGGTTTGAGCTGATTTCTTAACGTCTGAAAATATTAAGAATCGTCTATAACGCTTCACCCCCTGCGTCGGTCGTGTTCAGGCCTTGTTCCAAGGCCCTGAAACAGTGGGAACTTGTGCATTGCAGGAAATTTCAGGAAAAAAGCACCACGGGTATGTAAACTCTTTGGTGTCTCGATCCACCTGATATGTTTGATGATAAACATTTTCTTCTTTACTTGGCTTTGCAAACGAAACATGGTCCTGAATATGAATCATCCGATAAGCCAGAGGAGAAAACCATGATCCAACCGCGTTTGACTGCCTTTGCCTTGCTCGTTGCACTGTCCCTGGTGCTGGGGGCCTGTAGCGACAACCAGCCCACCGCCACCGAAGGCGTTGTCGATCTCGGGAACAATCTGCCCTTCAGCAAGACTTTTGATTTCAGCACCAACCCGTCCTGGGACCCGCAGACCAGCGGCGATTACGGCACGGGACTGGCCCTGGTGGATATCAACGGTGATGCCTTCCCGGACATGGTCGTCTCCAGCGGCAACGACAAGGCCCTGCAATGTGTGCAGGTCTTTTATAACGATCAGACGGGGCACTTTCCCTCCACCCCGGACTGGGCCTCGGGCGATCGCCAGCACAACGGACTGCTGGCCGTGGGCGACATCGACGGCAACGGCTACGTGGACGTGGCGGTCTCGGTCTTTCTGGGCGACCAGAGCGAGTACGTAGGCGGCGGAGCCAAGGTCTACATGAACGCAGGCCCTCCCAATTTCCTGGAAAGTACTCCCTCCTGGCAGGTGACGGGGTATCCGTCCTTTGGCCTGGACCTGGGCGACGCGGATGGCGACGGCGATCTTGACCTGGCCGTGGCCTGCGGAGAGCCCATCCCGGGTGAGGAGAGCTTTGCCAAGTGCTCGTTCCAGGGACAGTCTTCCCGCGTAAGTTCGCGCACCAAGGCCAACGCCAACCCCGATCCGCCGTTCAATTGCCAGCAGGTGGTCTACAGCAATGAGGGCGGGAAGTTAGGAACCACGCCTTGGTGGAGATCCGATGATTCCTATGTGGCCATGGCCTGCATGTTTGCCGATGTGAACATGGACGGTCTGCTGGACCTGGCTATCCCTGCGGCTCCTGTCCGGGTCTACCTGGGGCAGCTCGACGGGACCCTGGCCACTTCCCCCTCCTGGCAGGGCGTGGACGTCAACTATTACGGCAACGGCATCGACTTCGCGGCGACCATGCACCCCGCCTGGGCCGCGCGGCCTGACTCGGTGCCCACCCTGGCGACCTCGGCCAACAACTATATCGGCAATGGTCGGGGCGGGTTCTCCCTGTATCGCTTCCTGGACCCGTACATCATCCGCTACGCCCCGCGCGTCAGCGTGCCTGACTGGCAGTCGGCCCAGGGGGGCTGGGGCTCGGCCGTGCTGCTGGCCGACCTGAACCTGGACGGCAACCTGGACCTGGTGACCCACCGCTGGAACGATCCCGGGCGTAACGACTTGGACGGCAAGCTGCTGGTCTACACGGGCGACGACGCCATGGTCTCGGCCACGCCGCAGTGGCAGACCGACGCCGTGTCCGTGATTGAGCACATCTGCGCCATGGACCTGAACAAGCATGATCTGTTCATCGCCGTTCAGGACTTCCAGGTGACCCAGGACTGGATCAACGACCACTGGCTGCCGGGGCAGACCGGGATGCATGTGGTCTATGTGTCGTACCAGCTTGTGGACACCGTGCAGGTGGTGAGCAAGAATGATCAGAGCCTGCGCCCCGGTGCGGACTACACCGTTGCCCCTGGGCGCAACTACGTGTCCTTCAACGCGCCGCTGGTACTGGGCGATAGGGTGCAGATCGCTTATCAGACGACCCGGTATCCGGATCTGGTCTACACCAACTGGAACTGTGAGAAAGGCAACTACGTCTATTACAACACCCTGGGAAAATGACCGTAATACCCCGAGGCGCAAGCCCTGGCTGATGGCGAAGCCTTGAACACGATATACCGGAAAACCCCCTGCCTTGTGACGAGGCAGGGGGTTGTTTTTTGGGGGAAGGGGCTGTGCAAAGGACTCCCAGGGGGAGCGGTGCGCGGCGAGGGCTGAGTGGCTAGATCCAGTCGTCGTCCTCTTCCAGGGGGGCGAAGCCGCGGCGCATGGTGTTCTCGCACACGGTGTAGGGGTCCATGAACTGCAGCAGATAGTCCGGGCCACCCGCCTTGGAGCCGATACCCGACATGTTGTACCCGCCAAAGGGATGGCGTTCCACCAGGGCACCGGTGTTGTTGCGGTTCAGGTACAGGTTGCCCACGTGGAATTCACTGCGGGCCCGCTCCAGATGCTTGGGGCTGCGGCTGAACAGGCCGCCCGTGAGGGCGAACTTGGTCGAATTGGCCCATTCCAGGGCCTGGTCGAAATCCTTGGCGCGCATCACGGCCAGCAGCGGCCCGAAGACCTCCTCCTGGGCGATGCGCTGCTCGGGAGTGATCCCGTCCACGATGGTCAGGGGCACGTAGCAGCCCTCGTCCAGTTCAAGGCCCTCGGGCAGGCGCTCCAGCAGGACGTTGCCCTCCTTCCGGGCCAGCTCCACGTAGCCCATGATGGCTTTCTGAGCGTTTCGATCCACGACCGGTCCCATGCTGTGGGCCGGATTTTCGGCGTTACCGAGCTTGATGGAGCGCGCGGCCTCCACCAGCCGTCCGACGAACTTGTCGTAGACCGCGTCGAGCACGATGACCCGTGAGCAGGCGGAGCATTTCTGACCCTGGAAGCCGAAGGCCGAGTACAGGGTGTTGCTCACGGCCTCGTCCAACTCGGCATCGTCGTCCACAATGAGCGCGTTCTTGCCGCCCATCTCGGCGATGACCTTCTTGCAGTGGATTTGGCCCGGGGCGGGAACGGCGGCCTTGTGCATAATCCGCAGCCCCACTTCCATGGAACCGGTGAAGGCGATCATGTTCACTTCCTTGTGTTCCACAAGGAAGTCGCCCATGACCGAGCTGCGGCCCGGGGTGTAGTTGAATACGCCGTCGGGCAGGCCCACGGCCTTGAAGGCTTCGACCAGGCCGTAGCCGACGATGGAGGACAGGCCAGACGGCTTGAAGAGCACGCAGTTGCCGGTCACCAGCGCCCCGGCTGTCATGCCGCAGGAAATGGCCAGGGGGAAGTTCCAGGGGGCGATGACGGCGGCGATGCCCTTGGGTCGATATTGGTACAGGCTCATCTCGCCGGGGGCGTGGCCCATGCGCCGGGGTTTGCCCAGGCGGATCATTTCGCGGGCGTAGTATTCCAGGAAATCGATGGCCTCGCCCAGGTCGGCGTAGGCCTGATCCCACTGCTTGCCCACCTCCAGAACCTGCAGGGCGCTCATGTCGAAGATCTTGTCGCGCATGTATTGCGCGGCTTTGATCATGTACTGAGCGCGCTGCTCGGGCGGGGTGGCGCGCCAGGCGGGCAGGGCCTTCTTGGCGGCAACAATGGCCTGTTCGATCTCCAGGGTCCCGGCCTGGCAGACGTTGCCCAGGATTTCGCGTGTTTTTGCCGGATTGTAAGATTCCATGGTGTCGACGGTGGTGATGTCCTTGCCGTCGATATACAGGGGATAGGTCTTGCCGAATCCTTCGCGGACCCGCGCGATGGCCTGGGTAAAGGCGGCCCGTTCGTCGGATTCGGTGAAGTCCACCATGCGTTCGTTTTCGAAGGGGGGCAGCCCTTGGGGTGCGGGCTTTTGGGGTCTGGCCGCGCGCTGGCGTTCCGCCGTGACCGCGGGGTTCTCCAAGAGGCGCGCGATGTCGGCCTCGCCCGTGAAACTCTGCTTCAAGAAGGATTCGTTGGCCGTGTTCTCCAGCAGGCGACGCACCAGATAGGCCATGCCCGGGATGAGTTCGCCATAGGGGCAATAGAGGCGCACGCGTTTGGCGACCTTTTGCAGGCCCAGGCGCACGGGCTCGGCCATGCCGTAGAGCACCTGGAATTCGTAACGTTCGTCGGGTACGCCCAGGGTCTTGGCCAACTCCATGACCGCGGCAATGGTGCGCACGTTGTGCGAGGCGCAGGCCAGACGGCAGATGGCGCTGTGCTCCAGGATGTATTGCGCGTTGCGCTCGAAGGCTGCGTCGGATTCGGCCTTGATGGTGTAGACGGGGATCTCCCAGCCGTTCTGCTTGGCGCGTACGGTCTCGAAGTCCCAGTAAGCGCCTTTGACCAGACGGATGGTCATGGGCAGGGCCTCGCCCTCGGCCCAGGCGATCATCTCCTGCACATCGTCATCGGTGCCCCTCAAGTAGGCCTGGAAGACGATGGCCAGGTGCGGATAGTGGCGGAATTCGTCGTGGGAGCGCAGCTTCTTGAAGAGCTCGATGGTGATCTCCCGGTACTCCAGGGATTCCATGTCGATGCACATGGCCCCGCCCAGGTCTATGACCTTGCGGTAGACCGGGGCGATGCGCGAAAACAGGGCCTCTACGGAACCCTGGATGTCGCGGGCCTTCATCTGCGAATAGAAGCCGGTGGGCTTGACGGACAGGTTGATCACGGGTTCGCAGTCCCAGTCCAGGCCGTTCTTGGAGCCCGCCAGGGGTTTGAACTTGTCCTGGGCCTCGCGCAGGGCGTCCAACAGTTCCAGGTGTTCCTGCAGGCGTTCCTCGGCCTCGGCCTCGGACAGAGTGGCCTCGCCCAAGACGTCGATGGTGAAGGCGAAGCCGTCGTTTCTGAGCTTGACGATGTTCTTCACCGCCTCCTTGGACTGCTGGCCGACGATGAACTGGCGGCCCATCTTCTCGATATTGGCGGAGATGGCCTTGGCCATGATCTTGCCCCCCAGCTTGCCCACCAGACCGGCGCTCTTCAGGCCGGCCTTCATCACCGGGGGCAGATCGCCGGATTCCGAGGCGAAATATTCCTCGATGTGCCGGACCAGGGATTCATTGCTGCTGAGCGTGGGCAGCACGTCCACAAAGCGGAAGAGTTTTACCTTGAAGTCTTCGTCCTTCATGGACCAGTCCATGACCTTACCGGTCCACCAGCCCTTGTTGAAGATGGACGGCGCCTCGCCGCTGATGCTCTGGAAAAATTCCTTGCCCCGGACGATGATTCTGGGCTCGATATCACTGTGTTTCATGGGGGTCTCCGTATCGTTGGGCTTTAGTCTTGGGTGTCGTTTCTGATGGTCAGTGCGATGGTCTCCTTGACGGAGCCGAGCACAATGGTGGAGCGGGTGTCGCGTACGGAATCAATGCTGCCGATCTTGCGCAGCAGTTGCCCCAATTCCTCGGTGTCGCCCACGCGCACCTTGATCAGGTAGGCGTCCTGACCGGCGGTGTGATGCACCTCGAGCACCTCGGGTAGTTCGGCCAGTTCATGACCGGATCGGGTGGAGCCCACCGCATCCTCGGCATGCACGAAGGTGAACGCCGTCAGCCCCAGACCCAGGGCCTTGGGGGAGATCCGCGTCTCATAGCCAAGGATCACCCCGCTTGTTTCCAGTTTGCGGATTCGCTCCAGGATGGCGGAGGGCGCCTTGCCCACGCGCCGGGCGATTTCCGCATTGGAAATGCGGGCATTGCCCTGCAACAGGCTCAGGATCTGCCGATCTGTGTCGTCGAGGTGATTCTTGCGCATAGTGGCTTCATAAAATTCTAAAATATTGGTAGTGTCAAGAATGAAGTTCATTAAAAGTGCTTTGATCCAGAATTATATTCTGAATAAATCAGGTTTGGAAGAATAAAGCGCATTCAAAGCTAATTGCTGTCTGGGGTGATCTCATGGAAGGTTGTTGAACCATACGGCTTCGTTCATTCTTTTACTTGAGGAAGCGTTAATACTACTGGTATACAAGGGAATATCCTTGGATTTGATTGTCCTTTTAATATCTAGGATGGTATTATCTGGTGATGCTTTTGATGCTTGCCCATGCCGACGGAGCCAGCCCAGCCATCCTCTTTCGGAAATGATCCGACAGCCTCCAGGAGCTGAACAGATGAAGTTGAGAACCAAACTGACCGGATTCCAGGTGCTGGCCGTCATCGTCACCATCGCCCTGCTGTGTGCTGTCTTCATTCTCCAGCTGACCAGCTATGCTGAGCGGGAGATCGCCGCCTACAGCGATCAAGCCATGGATCAGGAAAAGAAACAGCTCAATGAACTGGTGGGCATGGCCGTCAAGACCGTGGAGGAATACCACCGTCGTTCTCAGGACATCGAGGGCCTCAAGTTGTCCACCATGGCGGGGCTGAAGAGGGTTGTGGACTCGGCCGTCAGCCAGGCCGAGCATGAACTGAAAGCCAGCGCGGGTTCCGTGCCCAAGGCCCAGGCCGTCATCAAGGCCTTGACCAAGGCCGTACGCTTCGATGGCGACAACTATCTCTGGATCAATGACATGGACGCCAGGATGGTCATGCATTCCGCCAACCCGTCCCTGGACGGCAAGGACATGTCGCAGTTCAAGGATCCCGAGGGCACCTATCTCTTCAGGGAAATGGTCGAGGTCTGCCGCCGGGACGGTGCCGGCATGGTCGCCTACCTTTGGGCCAAGCCCGGGGAGAGCGAACCCAAGCTCAAGGTCTCCTACGTGCGCCTGATCCCCGAATTGGGCTGGATTTTCGGCACGGGTGCCTGGATTGAGGATGTCTCCACACAGATGCAGGCCGAGGCCGCCCGCCAGGTCATGGCCATGCGCATGGCGGATGGCAACTATTTCTGGGTCAACGATTTCGAATCAACCATGATCGCTCATTCCAATTCGGATCTGATCGGCAAGAGCATGGTCGATTTTCAGGACAAGCGCGGTACCCCCGTGATCCGAGAAATGACCGAACTGGCCAGGAACAAGGGCGAGGGCTTTTATTCCTACTGGTGGACCAAGCCCGGCAAGGAAGAAGAATTTCCCAAGCTCTCCTATGTGCAGCTGTTCGGCCCCTGGAACTGGGTCGTGGGCATGGGGGTCTATACCGACGCCATCGACGAGGCTGTGGCTGCCAAGCGGCAGGCCGTCTCGGCGACGGTCAGGGGCATGTTGTTCCTGATCCTCGCCGTGGCCGGGGTCGTGGCCTTGCTTGCGGCGGTATCGGGGTTGCTCTTCGCGCGGGGGGTGACCAATACCATCGGTGCGGAACCGCTGGATATGGCCGCTATTGCCGAGACCATCGCCGAGGGCGATCTGACCCGCGACATGGAGACCGCCCAGCCCGCACGCGGGGTGTTCGCGGCCATCAAACGCATGGCAGAAAATCTGGTGACAATCGTGACAGACGTCAAAAATGCCGCGGAGCAGGTGGCCGCAGGCAGCGAGGAACTGACGGCCAGCGCCGAAAGCCTTTCCCAATCCGTGACCGAACAGGCCGCAGCCATCGAACGGGTCACCGGGTTGGTCGCGGACATGACCGACGGCATTACCCGCAATGCGCAGAATGCGCGGGAATCCGAGCGCATCGTACTCAAGGTGGCCCAGGAGGCCCAGGAAGGCGGCGAGGCCGTGGAGAGCACGGTGCGGACCATGAAGGAGATTGCGGCAAAGATCTCCATCATTGAGGAGATTGCACGCCAGACGAACCTGTTGGCCCTGAATGCCGCCATCGAGGCGGCCCGCGCCGGCGAGCACGGCAAGGGTTTTGCCGTGGTGGCTTCGGAAGTGCGCAAGCTGGCCGAAAAGAGCGGCCAGGCCGCGGCTGAGATACTGGGTCTTTCGACGGAGAGCGTGGATGTGGCCGAACGGGCCGGGGAGATCATCGGCCGGGTGGTACCGGACGTGCGGCGCTCCGCCCAACTGGTGCAGGAAGTGGCCGCGGCCAGCGCCGAGCAGAGCGGTCAGGCCGCGCGCATTACGAGTTCGATCCGCGAGATGGATCAGGCCGTGCAGGCCAACGCCTCCTCGGCCGAAGAGCTTGCGGCCACCGCCGAGGAGCTGTCCGCCCAGGCAACGCAGTTGCAGCAGTCCATGGACTACTTCACCGTGTCAGGAACGGGAGCCCGTTTTGCCTCGGGATTGGTCGGCCGCTCAACGCGGGCATTGCCCCCCGGCGACGACGCGCAAGGACTGGTCAAGTTCTAGGCGCACGACCTCACAACAATTCAAAGCCGCGCAAGCATGAGCTTGCGCGGCTTTGAATTGTTGTGGGCAAGAGTCCGGGTCAGCCTTGGCGGATGGTGGGCCCCAGCAGCTGGGCTTTGAGGTATTCCAGAAGCAGGGCGCTGACGCGCTGTTCGCGGTTCAGGGCCTTGGCATAGCCCCCGCCTGCCAGGATCTTGGCAAAGGTGCGTCGCGAGAGAACGGGGTGGTCCTTCCAAAGGCTTTCGATCTGGCGGGCATAGCGCTTGATGCGCAAGTCCAGCTCATTTTCCGACAGGGCCAGCAACTCGCGGGTCTTGGCGGAGAGTTCCGCCGCCGCGGGCAGCAGGTCGGACTCGATGACCGAGCGGAAGGCCCGGGCAAAGCGCTTGCAGCCCTCAAGGATGTGGCTGCCCTGGACCACGTTCATGCCCGCCCATCCGGCACGCAGCCATTTGAAGACCATGTTCGTCGTGGTCCCGTCGGGCTTTTCCACGAAAACGGACACGGACCAGGAGGCGTACATATAGGTATCCATCCAGCCGATGGCCCCCTGGGTCAGCCCGTCCTGGCCGGAGTAGAAATAGTTCCATTTGTTGTCGTCCAGGACCACACCCTTCTTGCCCACTCCGGATTCACCGTCCTGGCGGGCCACGGAGACAAGCACGTTGCGCCCTTCGTGCTGGAACAGGGCCAGCATGCGATCAAGGTCGTAGCTGTAGTATCCGCCCGAGGATACGTCGGGGGTGATCTCTTCATACTCGCGTCCGCGCAGGATGAGGGGCTGGGCAGGGGCCGGGAGCTGCTTGAACAGCGGGGTTTCCAGGCTCAGGATGTCGCTGCCCGGATACCACTGGGACAGCCGCACCACCGAGGGCAGCACCAGATAGGCGGGAACCTCGGGGTTGTAGGCGTATTCCAGGATGCGCGCCAAGGGACTGTCCACCCGCTCGCGCAGGGCAACCCCCTTGGCTCCGTCCAGGGAGGGCAGATCGATTTCGGCCGGGCCGTCTGAGTCGGCGATGCCTGCCAGGACGCCCATGGCCTCGGAGGTGGTGGAGGACGATTGCGGTTGGTCGATGGCGGTCATGAGGGTCTGCACAGCTTGCAGTATGGCCTGGCCTGTGGCGTCGGGTTCCACTTCGGCCGAAGCCTTGTTTACGCTTATGGCTTCAAAGCCGCTGCCCTGTTCGGCCGTGGCCCGCAGGGGAATCAGCACAAGGCAGACCAGCAGCAGGCTGGCTGCCAGGAACAGAGTGATGGGGCTGTAAGCGGCCCGGCGCTTGTGGATGGAATACTTCATGGCGGTGTTTTTTAGGGGGTCCGGAATGTGGGGTGCTGAGGTTGGGGATTCGATTGTGTTATTGACTCTCACAGCTTGTACATAATCATGATATCCGCCAATGGCAAGCGTTGCGGAGCCCATGCGCGCCAAGGCCTGCCGAGGGAAAACCCTCGCATCAGAAGGTCACGGAAAGGTTGAAGGATCCGAAAACCTGCCCGTCTTTCTGTTCCGTGAACTCGCGCGAGCGGTAGACGCGGGTGTAGGTCAGGGTCCAGCGATCCCAGAACAGGGAGGCCCCACCGTAGAGATCCGCCACGAACGGGATCTTGTCCACATGGTGGCTCTGGCGGAAGGTGTTGCCATCCAGGAAGATGTTGCGAGCCACGGCCCGACCGTCCGCCCCGGCGAAGATGTTGAAGCCCCAATCCCCGTTCAGGCGGGGATCGTCTTGCTCCGTGGGGGTGCCCACGGTGGAACCCGTCTGGATGGGGGAGACGCCGAAGTCCCGGGGCAGGTGGTACCCCAGGCGCACCTGCCCGCCGAGGTTGGCGTACGTCAGGACGTTGCCCGCGGTGGCCCCGAGGTGGGGCACGAAGTCGACCCCCCAGGGGCTGTCCTCGAAGAGGTATTCGTGGCGCAGACGGCGCTGCCAGGAGAGCATGATCCCGGGTTCGTCGCGCAACTGGTTGTTCCAGCCATCGGACGGAAACGTGCCGATCAGCCTGTGAAAATTGTTCTGGATGGAGTCCGAGTGCGCCGACGGGCCGACGATGCCCAGCGTGGTCTCAAAGGTGTCCAGCCGGTTGGCGTCCTTGGCGTGCAGGGCCAGGGAGGCATAGGTCCAGCCCGCGTAGGGCCGGTCGTCGCGGATCAACTGCGTGGCTTTGACGTCGATGGGGGTGTAGATCTCGTTGCCTATGGAGAAGGCAATGTTGCGGGTCTTCTCGGGATCATTGACGAAAGGGGCTTCCTTGATGGCCGGGATCAGCCAGGGGAAATACTCGGCGACGACCTCGCTGTGGGCGTATTCGCGCAGGTCCATGGTGACTACGGTGAGCTTGACGGCGTTGGTGTAGTGTTGGTCGGTTCCGGCGAGCTTGTCGTTCTCGTTGTACAGCGACATGGCCCAGTGCTCACCCGGTCGGGGTGCGTCTTCGGCATGTACAGGGGCGGACAGCAGGATGGCGGTGGCCAGGGCCAGCAGAAAGGGCAGGAGTCTAGGTGGCATCAAGGGCCTCTTTGTGTTTGCGGTACAGGCCTCGGAACTGGTGATAGCTCAGTCCCAGCATCGCTGCCGCTTTTCTCTGATGATGCCGTGTCTGAGTCAAGGCGTTTTTCATGAGCTGTAGTTCCAGTCCGCGCACGGCTTCGTGCAGCGGCACAAGGCCGATCCCGCCCGGCGCGCCAAGGGTGAGGTCGGCGCGCCGGGCAGGGGTGGCCATTGTGGAGGATTCCCCCTGCGTCTGCCGGTGCGAGGGGGAAGGAAAATCAGGCGCTGCCGGTCGCCAGGGGGAATCGAAGGGGTCCAGAACCAGCTCCTGGATCACGTCGCCCTCGGTGCGGTAGACCGCGCGCTCAATAACGTTCTTCAATTCGCGCACGTTGCCGGGCCAAGGGTGCGCGGCCAGGGTTGCCAAGGCTCCGACAGAGAAACGCGGAGGTTCCCGGCGTCCGATCTCCACGGCCATGCGGTCGGCAAAGTGTCGGGCCAGAAGCTCCATGTCGCCGGGGCGGTGCCGAAGCGGCGGCACGGTCAGCACCTCGAACCCCAAGCGGTCCAGCAGGTCGCGCTTGAAGCGGCCGGCCTCGGCCAGGGAGGGCAGGTCCGCATTGGTGGCCCCGATCACCCGCACATCCACGCGCAACGGCGTGGAGCCTCCCACGCGCTCGAATTCTCCGTATTCAACGGCGCGCAGTATTTTTTCCTGCACGGTCAACGGCATGGTGGCGATCTCATCCAGAAACAGGGTTCCGCCTTCTGCGGCCTCGAAGCGTCCCTTGCGCTTGGCCGAAGCCCCGGTGAAGGCCCCGGCCTCGTGGCCGAAGAGTTCGCTTTCGATGAGCGATGGGGCCAGGGCGGAGCAGTTCAGGGTCACGAACGGCCTCTGCCAGCGGGCCGAGAGGTAATGCAGCCGACCGGCGGCCAGTTCCTTGCCCGTGCCCCGCTCGCCCACGATGAGTGCCGGGCGGTCCACCCGGGCCGCCGTGGAGAGCCGCTCCATGAAGTCCAGGAACGCCTCGGATTGGCCCATGGCCTCGGTGGTGGACGAGTACTCGCTCATGATTTGGCTAATTATACTAAAGCATGGTTAAAATAACCAATGTATGGTCATTTATGCCATAGCCTAGGCATGGCGTCAAGAAAAGATCATGAACAATTAAAGGGTGTTGAGAGAATGCTGCGCTTAGGCACGGATCCTGCTCAATGCACGGCAAGATCATTCAGCAAAAAAATCGAAGGAGGCACAGCATGGGCGTATTCAGCCGATTCAAGGATATCGTTGGTTCCAATCTCAATGTGCTGTTGGACAAGGCCGAGGATCCACGCAAACTCATCAGACTCATGGTGCGTGAAATGGAGGAGACCCTTGTGGAGCTCAAGGCCTCCTGCGCCAAGACCATGGCCGAGCGCAAGGGTCAGGAACGCGAGCGCCAGGCCGTGGCCGAGCAGATGGACAAGTGGGGCGCACGGGCCGAGTTGGCCGTGGACAAGGGGCGCGACGATCTGGCCCGTGAGGCGCTGGTGGAAAAGAACGCCTTCATGCGCCGCATGGAGGCCCTGGACGGCGAGGCCCTGTATCTGGACGGCTTGGTTGAACAGGCCCGCGAGGATATTTCGCGCCTGGAGGATAAGTTGCACTCGGCCCGCGAGAAGCAACGCCTGCTGGAACAGCGTCATGCCCGGGCCACCCAGCGCCGACGGGCTGGCAGGACCCTGACCCGGGTGGACAATTCCGACACCATGCTGCGCTTCGACCGCTTTGAGAACCGCATTGAACATCTTGAGGCCGAGGCCGAACTGGCCGCGCCCAAGCAGCGGACCGGCCTCGAAGATGAGTTTTCTCTTCTGGAAAAAGAGGATAGCGTCAACGATGAATTATCGGCCCTGAAGAAGTCCAGGAAGCCGAGTGGTGGCAAGGCTGAAAGCAAGAGCTAGCCGGGGTCGTCATTCAGACGACCCCGAGTACCAAGGTGGTTTCAATGGGACATTTCTTTGTTGGTTTCGTCCTCGTCCCCCTGCTGATCGTGGTGGGTGCGGTGTTTCTCCTGGCCAGGCTGTTCTCCGGCGCGTTCTCCCGAAGTGAGCCTGAAGCGAAGGTGGATGAGACCAGGATGATTCAGGAGATATACACAAATCTGTCGCGCATGGAGGACAGGGTCGACGTGCTTGAGACCCTGCTCTTTGAGGCCGGAAGGAAGGGCAAGGAGGGGCCGGATGAGACGCTATAGCGGTCGATGTGGCGGTTCGGGCAGGCGCCGGGAGTACGCTTCCGAGGGGCGGGGTTGCGACCCTGCGGGGGCTGCGGGTTGCGGCATGTATCGTTCCCGCCACGGCAGATTCCTGGGCGTGTGCCAGGGGTTGGCCGATTATTTCGACCTGTCTGTGTTTTGGGTGCGGGTGCTCACGGCCTTGTTCATCCTGTTCACCGGCCTGTGGCCTGGCGTTGCCATGTATTTCATCGCCGCCTTTCTGATGAAGCTGGAACCCGTAGTCCAGCCGCAGTCCAGCTCGGAGCGTGAATTCTACAATTCCTATACCCGGTCCAAGCCCGACGCCCTGAGCCGCATCAAGGACAAGTTCGACCGCCTGGACCGCCGCTTGCGGCGGATGGAGGATGTGGTCACATCCAAGGATTGGAACTGGGAAAAGCGTATGCGCGAATAACGCGCAGCCCTTCCGCCCGGCGTCCTGCCGGGCGTTGTTTTTTTCATCATTCGATCGATTGCTTGTTCACGCAAAGGTCTGTGCAGCAACGAATACAGGAGGTTTGTGATGGCGGTCAAAGGAGTCCGCGTGGTGCTCTGGACAGGGACCATGCTGTTGGTGCTGGCGTTGGCCGTAACGGTGGAGGCCCGGCTGTTCGGCTTGGATCGTGGTTGCGGGCAGTTCGATCATGAACAGCATCAGACCGAATTGGCGGAGGATTGTTCGGACTGTCATCACACCGTGGCTGAGGGATTGGCCCCTGCTGCGTGCTCCAGCGCAGGATGTCACGACGAGTTGAGGGGCGGGGTTGGTGGTGAGGCCAGGCCTGCGATGATTCATGCGGTGGATTCCAGCTACAGCTGCCTCGGCTGTCACACGGCCAGGGAATCCGGGCCGCGCGACTGTGGTGATTGCCATCGCAACCCTAAGGGTCCAAAGCATCGTCGCCAATGAGGGTGATGTCGAATAAGAGCTGAGCGGGTCATCGGCGCAGGCTTGCGAGGCTGCCGGCGATGAAAGTCTGAAACGATCTTACGGAATGTATTGATAAAATTTGTCTGGCTGGTATCCTTTCATGTGACTGTGGATTCGATCCACCCAACGGTGGTTTTTTTCCCTTTACAGACGAGAGGATGAACGATGAAAAAATGCATTGCCTTGATGTCGGCCCTGGTCATGGTTTTTGCCCTGCTGGGCGTCTGCGCTTTTGCTTCCGGTCCTGATCTGTATGCCCGCTGCGCGGGTTGTCACGGGGCGGACGGCTCCAAACAGGCCATGGGCGTGAGCATTGTCCTGAAGGGCCAGAGCGCCGTGGAGCTGGAAAAGAAGATGCAGGGGTATCTGGACGGCAGCTACGGCGGAGCCAAGAAGATGATCATGACCAATACCCTCAAGAAACTGGATCCCGAGCAACTCAAGGAACTCGCCGCGCAGATCGCCGGTTTCTAGGAGGCCGTCATGCGCGTGACAGCGATGCTGGCGGCGGTGCTTGTGGTGACCGCTGTCTGTCTTGGTGTGTCTGCTTGGGCCGCTACGCCCATTGGACCAGGGGCCGAGGCCGTGGACTCTGGGGCCTCGGAGAAGTCCGGCTCTGCCCTGGTGAAAGGCGGCATGGACCAGGGCGACATGGACATGAACGGCTTGGACATGAAAGGTGTGCCCGTCGCCGTCCAGGCCCTGCCCGCCATGACCCAGGATCAGCCGGGAGCCATGCCCGTCATGGCCCATGATCACGAAGCGATTCGAAAGAAGGCCGAGTTGGAAGGACCTCCCGTGGGTGTGGCAGAGCACCTTGGGGCTTTTTTGCCAGACGACGCCTGGTTCATGGACTCCGACGGAAAGCGCGTCAACCTGCGCCAGCTGGTGGGCAACACGCCCACCATCCTGCTGCCCGTCTATTACAGCTGCCCCAATGTCTGCCATATCCTGCAAAGCTCGTTCGCGCGTGTCCTGCCCCAGGTCAATCTGGTGCCCGGCGAGGAAATTCAGGTCATCTCCCTGTCCTTTGACGAGCGCGACAGCGTTCGCAGCGCCGCCAATTCCAAACGCCAGTTCGCCATGGCCCTGGAAGGCAGATTTCCGCCCGAGCACTGGCATTTCCTGGCAGGTGACAAACAGAATATCGATCGCGCCATGGAGGCTGTTGGTTTTCGCTTCATGCGAGTGGACCAGGATTTCGCGCATCCCGTGGTGGTCATTGCCCTGGCCCCGGGAGGCAAGGTAGTGCGCTATCTCTACGGCACGGACTTTCTGCCCTTTGACGTGACCATGGCCGCCACCGAGGCCGCCGAGGGCAAGACTGGGCTGTCCGTCAAGCGCATGCTGTCCTACTGCTTCAGCTACGACCCCGAAGGCCGCCGTTACACCTTCGATCTGATGCGTGTGGCCGGGGTCTCCATCCTGGGCTTCATCGCCATCATGTTGGCGATCCTGTTCGCGGTGGGCAAAAAAAAGAAACGTCCCTAAGGAATGCACATGACCGAGACTGCCGCACAAGGCACCTTCTGGGACAGGCGCGGGTTGGCCTCGTGGTTGTTCACCACCGATCACAAACGCATCGGAATGCTCTATCTGTGGTGCATCATGGCCTTCTTCGCCGTGGGCGTGGTCATCGGGCTGTTGATGCGCCTGGAACTCATCGCCCCTGGTCAGACCATCATGGGCCAGCAGACGTACAACGCCGCCTTCACCCTGCACGGGGTGATCATGGTCTTCCTGGTGGTCATTCCCAGCATCCCGGCCGCCTTCGGGAACATCATCCTGCCCATGCAGCTGGGGGCCGATGACGTGGCCTTCCCCAAGCTGAACATGTTCTCCTGGTGGCTGTACGCCATCGGCGCGACCATCGCCCTGGCCTCCCTGTTCACGGGCGGCGGCCCTCCGGACACGGGCTGGACCTTCTACGTCCCGTTCTCGTCGGTGACCTCCACCAACGTCACCGTGGCCGTGTCGGCGGTGTTCATCCTGGGCTTCTCGTCCATCCTCACGGGCCTGAACTTCGTGGTCACCATCCACCGCCTGCGGGCCGAGGGCATGACCTGGGGCCGGGTGCCGCTGTTTGCCTGGTCGCTGTACGCCACGGCCTGGATCCAGGTGCTGGCCACCCCCATCCTGGGCATCACCCTGCTGCTGATCTTTGCCGAGCGCGTGCTGGGCATGGGCATCTTTGACCCCGCCAGGGGGGGTGACCCCATCCTCTACCAGCACCTGTTCTGGATCTACTCGCACCCGGCGGTGTACATCATGATCCTGCCCGCCATGGGCGTGATCTCCGAGATCATCCCCGTGTTCGCGCGCAAGGCCATCTTCGGCTACAAGACCATCGTCGTCTCCAGCCTGGCCATCGCCTTTGCCGGGTCCCTGGTCTGGGCGCACCACATGTTCGTCTCGGGCATGAGCGATACGGCGGTCATGGTCTTCTCGCTGTTGACCTTTGTGGTGGCCATCCCCTCCGCCGTGAAGGTCTTCAACTGGACCAGCACCCTGTACAAGGGCTCCATCCACCTGGAGCCGCCGCTGATCTATGCCCTAGGGTTCATCTTCCTGTTCACCATGGGCGGCATCACCGGACTGGTGCTGGGCAGTGCGGGCACGGACATCCACGTCCATGACACCTACTTCGTGGTCGGCCATTTCCACTACGTGATCTTCGGGGGCACGGGGTTCGGCATGTTCGCAGCCCTGCACTACTGGCTGCCCAAGGTCTATGGCCGGATGTATAACAAGAAGTGGGCCACCATCAGCGCCATTGTCCTGGTGGTCGGGATCAACGGACTGTATTTTCCGATGTACATGCTGGGGCTGGCCGGGATGCCGCGGCGCTATTTCGACTATCTGCCGCAGTACACCAGCCTGCATGTGGCCAGCACCATCGGTTCCTGGGTCACTGCCGTGGGTCTGGTGATGATGGCCGTGAATCTCTGGCGGGGCATGCGCTCTGGTCCGCGCATCGGGCGCAACCCCTGGGGCGCGGCCACCCTGGAGTGGCGCACGGCCTCGCCTCCACCCACCGCCAACTTCGACGAGGAACCGCTGGCGGATCGTGGGCCGTACGATTTCAAGGGGGTCCGACCCGATGCCTGAGCTGCATCGCGATGATGAAGGCGCCAAGCTGGGGATGTGGCTGTTCCTGTTTACGGAGATCCTGCTCTTCGGCGGGCTGTTCGTGCTCTATGCGGTCTACCTGCAGCGCTATCAGCCCGCCTTCCATGCGGCCAGCGGTGAGCTGGACGTGCGCCTGGGCGCGCTGAACACCGTGGTCCTGATCACCTCCAGCGTGTTTGTGGCCTGGGGCATCGCGGCCCTGAAGCGCGGCAATGTGCGCTTCGCCACCCGGTTGACCCTGTTGACTATCGCCTTTGCCGGTGTGTTTCTGGTGGTCAAATATTTCGAATGGCGGGCCAAGTTCCACCACGGCCTGTATCCTGGCGGGGCTGAACTGGACACCCGCGAACAGGGGCAGATGGTCTATTTCGCCCTGTATTACCTGATGACGGGACTGCATGGCGTGCACATTGTGGTCGGCATGGGGGTCCTGGCCTGGGTGCTGTGGCTGATGCGGGCCGGGCGCGTGACCCCGGAGCGGTTCGTGGCCCTGGAGAATGCCGGGCTGTACTGGCACCTTGTGGATCTGATCTGGATCTATTTGTTCCCGCTGTTTTATCTGATTACGTGAGGGCAGGGGCAAGCCCCGAGGGTTGGAGATGACACAGGACATGCACACTGCGGATCATGAAACGCACCACGGTCCGGGCTACGGCCTGCTGGCTGGAATCTGGGTGCTGTTGCTGGTCCTGACCGGAGTCACGGTCTGGGCCGCGGGCATCGACCTGGGCTATCTGAACGTGGTGCTCGCCCTGGGCATCGCCACGGTCAAGGCCTCGCTGGTGATCCTGATCTTCATGCACCTGAAATACGAGAACTGGATGCTCAAGGGCTTCGTGCTCATGGCCTTTGTGATCCTGGCCATCTTCATCGGCCTGACGTTCTTCGACGTGGCGTACAGGGGGGCGGCATGATCCCGCAGGTCTTCGACGCCGCCAGACAGGTGGATCAGGCCTTTCTGATCATCCTGGGCATCTCCGTGGGTCTCCTGATCCTGGTGACCGCGTTGATGGCCGTGTTCGTGGTGCGCTACCACCACACACGCCATCCCGTGGCCGTGGAAATCCCCGGCAACGTCTGGCTGGAGCTGATCTGGACCATCATCCCCGCCATCCTGGTCACGGGCATGTTCTGGTTCGGCTGGAGCAGCTACAAGGCCATGCGCGCCGCCCCCGAGAATGCGTTGGCCATCGGCGTGGAAAGCCGTATGTGGTCCTGGTCCTTCATCTACCCGGACGGCAAACGCTCCACTCGGCTGGTGGTGCCCGTGGACACGCCGGTCAAGCTGAACATGACCTCCCTGGACGTGATCCACAGTTTTTACGTCCCCGCCATGCGCATCAAGATGGATACCATCCCGGGCATGAAGACCTACGTCTGGTTCAAGTCCGACACCCAGGCCGATTTTGACATCCTTTGCGCCGAGTATTGCGGTCTGAAACACGCCAATATGCTGGCCACCCTGTCGGTGGTGGGGGCGGACGAGTACCAGGCCTGGCTGGCGGGCGACGCGGGACAGGGCGCGGCCAAGGGCGTCGCCCTGCTGGAGAGTTATGGCTGCACGGGCTGCCATTCCCTGGATGGCGCGGACGGTGTGGGGCCGAGTTTCAAGGGTCTCTCGGGTCGTCGCTTCACGGCGGAGCTGCCCGACGGCTCCGAGACCCAAATGGTCGCGGACGAACAGTACCTCAAGCGGGCCATCCTGAATCCCGACGCGGAATACGTGAAGGGCTATTCCCCGGCCATGCCCGCTTATGAAGGAGCCATTCCTGAGGAGGACCTTACGGCCATGATCAATTTCCTGTTGGCCGGGGATGCCACGCCCAAGCCTGCCGGGCGCGAACTGGCGGAAAACGAGGGCTGCCTGTCCTGCCATTCCACGGACGGTTCCGTCATTGCCGGGCCGTCGTTCAAGGGCCTGGCCGGATCCCTGCGCCGAGTCAGCGAAGGGGACGCGGTGCGCTCCCTGAAGGCGGATCGCGAGTACCTGCAGGAATCCATCGTCGCGCCCGAGAAGATGATCAGCGAAGGGTTTGAGCCCATGATGCCCGCCTACGACAGCCTTGAGCCCGCGCAACTGGACGCGCTCATCGACTTCATCGAGGACCTGGGCCAGGGGGACCAATGACTTTTTCCGTGCTCATGGCTTTGGCGCGCCCCCGGGTCAGCCTGATGGTGGGCGCGGCCACGCTGTTCGGCGCACTGCTGGCCGACGGCCCCCTGGTCCTAGGCCTGTGGGCCGGGCTGGGCTCCGCGTTGCTGTGCGCAGGCTGCTCGGGCCTCAACCAGGTCCAGGAGCGTGAGCGCGATGCCCTGATGGAGCGCACCCGACTGCGGCCATTGCCTGCTGGGGAATTGAGCGTTGCCCGAGCTCTGGCCTGTTCGCTGGCTGCCATGGGGGTGGGACTTGGCATCTACGCCGCTCTGGGCGGGGTTCCCTTGGTCTTCCTGGGCCTGGCCGTGATCCTGGGCTACAACGGCCTGTATACGCCGCTCAAGCCGGTTTCGAGCCTGTCGCTGCTCTTGGGCGGTCTGTCCGGCGCTGTCCCACCTCTGGTGGGCTGGCTGGCCATGGGCGGGGGGCTTGGCGATGCGCGCATTCTGTCCGTTTGCGCTGTCTTGTATCTGTGGCAGGTGCCGCACTTCTGGTTGATCGCCGAAGGGCATCGCGAGGATTATCGGCGTGCCAGGTTTGCGGTGCCCTCGCTGGTCTTGCCGGAACCGCTGCGCAAGCCGTTGATGGGAGTCTGGATGCTGGCCTATTTCACGGCTATCCTAGGCATGGCCCTGGCCTCGCCAGGGGCCGCGGCCTGGACCTTCGGCGCGGCGGCCATAGGCCTTGCGGCCGTGCTTGGTTTTTCTTTGCTGGGCCTCGCGCGGGCGGCGCGGGCCTCGCTCAACACCGTCATGGTGGTGTCCATGCTCTGCCTCCTCGCGGCCTGAGCCCCGAGGGAGGATTGACCGGCAACTCCGTTACGAACCAGGAGAAACAACATGCTTTGGATCCATCCCGTGTTGCAACTGTTGTGCACCCTGCTGGGTCTGTACGTCCTAGGACTGGGCGTCCAGCGCTTGCGTGCCTCGCATTTGAAGCACAAGGTGCTGTTCAACTGGAAGCGCCATGTGCTGTGGGGCAAGGTCGTGCTCGTGGTCTGGTTCGTGGCCTTTGTCTGGGGGGCGGGAATGGTGCGTTTCCTCTGGGGCAGCAGCGACCTCACCGGGACACATTTCGTTGTGGGGCTGGTCATGTTGCCGCTCTTGGTCACGGGCTACGCCACCGGGCATGTGCTGGATGCGGTCAAGAAGCGCCGCACGGTGTTGCCCCTGGTGCATGCCCTGAACAATGTCTTGCTCCTGGGGCTGGCTCTCACCCAGATCTGGACCGGGATCGGAGTGATCAAGCTTTTCCTGATTCCCTAGCCCGTGGCCGCGTTCGGGGTGAATTAAGGAGTTCGCCACAACCACGCAAAGCGGGCCGCTCCATCTGGAGCGGCCCGCTTTGCGTGAATCGTCAGCGTCTGGCCTGGGTTGGGCAGGACCCGGAACACGGGGCTGAGGGGGGGGAATGACCGGTGCTCGCAAGACCCCGCCCAATCCGGGCAAGGCGCTGGCATAGCAAATATTTCAAAGAACCCCGCCTGTCAATTAGAACTGCATGGTTTGTCCGTCCACCATGCGCACGGTGTGCTCCGCGCACCGTGCGTGGGCCTCGTCATGGTCACCCATGACGACGGTCAGCCCGCCTGCGGACAGGTCGGCCAGCAGGTCCTAAAAGTATCCGGCTCCGGCCAGGAGGTCGGCCTGAGTGATGATCAGGTTTTCGCCCTTGAGCGTGCGCATCAGCGGCGCAGGATTGCAGCCGCCCTGGACAACGTTGATGCGCGAGGAGTGGAAAGGTTGTCCGCAGTTGTTGCAGATCATGGAGTCGCCGTCCTGGTCGTAGCCCTTGCCTTCGCGGTAGCAGGCGTCGAAGGCGGCATGCAGCACGTTGTCCTCGCTCTTGATCACGAAGAAGCGGATCTCGTGACCAGGGGCGTCCATGCGAAAAAAATGGGCCGAGCCGTCGCGATTTGGGCCAGGGGAATGGTCACCGCACCGTTTTCTGTCTGGACCTGTTGGTATTTTCCGAAAAGGCCCAGGAAGGCCTGCGCTCTGGTGGCGGAGGTCACGGCGATGACTGCGGTCAGCAGCAAGGCGGACAGGATAAAAAGGGGTTTCATGGGTTGCTTTCCTCCTCTGTGTTCCGTTTCCCGGTTGCGCTGAAACGGTTGTGCAATCCATACTAAAATTGTCGGGTATGCAAGGGGCATGCAGAAACGACTTCTTTCATGAATTGTAGCGAGGTGTGATGAAATTGGCAGTGAAAAGCGGAGCTCAAGATGTGCAATAAGTGTATTGAATGGCACGTCGGGTGTGCAATCATCGGTTCAATGAGGGGGATTTAGTACCGGGGGTTTAAGACAGGGCAGTAATTGCAAGTGAATATCCGGGGCATCCGCAGATGCCCCGGATATGACCTAGCGGCCAAATGAACATTTGGGGAACGTGCAGGTCTTGCACTCGTGGCACAACCCGCCTTCTCCGAATTCGGCAAGATTCGAACGCGTGATGGGGATATCGGCGAGCAGCCTTGGCAACAGCAGGTCAAGGCTTGTGGTCTTATGGAACAGGGCGCAGGCCGGAACCCCCAGAATCTGAACCGATCCCAGGTGCCCCAACAGGGTCATGGCTCCGGGGAGGACGGGCATGCCGTAAAGCATTTCCGTGATCCCCGCGTCCTGTAGCCCCTTGCGGGTGACATCATCCGGGTCAACGGAGAGGCCTGCCGTGGTGATGATGAGGTCGCATTGTTCTGCCACAAGCTTCTGTACCGCGTTGCAGATGGCCCTGGCATCGTCCGGTGCCTTGATGGTGCTGACCACCTGGCTTCCCAGATGCGCCACCTTGGCGGACACAACAGGCGCGAATTTGTCTTCCACAAGTCCGGTGAACACTTCGGTCCCGGTTACCAGCACACCGACCCGGGCCTTGCGGAGCGGATGAACTGCGAAGAGTGGTTCCTCGTCCAAAATCTGAAGCGCAGCCTGGAAGTCTCTGTTTGGCAGGTACAGCGGGATGGCGCGCGTGCCTGCGATCTGGGCGCTTTTCTGTACGATGGAGTGAGATTGGCGACAGGCGCACATGACACCGGGAACATGGTTGAATTGTTTGAGTCTGGCCGAATCGACGACCAGTAAACCGTCGTGAGCGGCCACTAGCTTTGATTTGCCTTCACGCGGGTCGCCAAGCACCCTGGTTCCTGGGCCGGACATGAGTTTGGCAAAGGCGGTTGCCACCTTGTTTTCGTGAACCCATTCGGTGCCGGGGTTCTGATCGTCAAGGTAGATGCGGCTGCGGCCCATGCGTTGCAGCCGGCAGACGTCGCCGCCGGTGATGACCTGCCCGTGCAGGAATTCGGGGCCCTTGCTGACCCCTGGTTCGATTCGGGTCATGTCGTGCAGGGGGCTTCCACCGATGGCCTTCTGCACGAGTGTGGCCACAAGATCGGGCTCGGCCAGGAACTCTGCGTTGGGGCTGTCCACATAGGGCGATTCGCCTTGGCAGGAACGACAGATGGCCCCGAATTGGGCCGGGTAGGGCTCTTTGCAGATCGGGCAGGGGACAACCCGGCCTTTGCTGCGCTTGATGAGTTGCTCGGGCCTGATCTGCACATCGCGCATGGAGCAGAGACTGGCTCCGGCCTCGATAATCTGGCGGCGCAGGAGTTTGGAATCCTGCTCCGGTTTTGGTTTGAGCTTCAGGAGCCAGGTTTTGATTTCGGAGTCAGGCTCTACCTTGTCCAGATCGAGCCACAGGCGCACGCCCTTGCCCGTGAATTTGTCGTACAGGCATACGGCGTACAGGCCAAGATTCAGGATTTTGAGCCAGCCGTTGCCGATGGAGCAGGGGGATAGCATCTGAACCGCATCGGGCAGGCACCATGATGTTTCGCTGATGGCATCGAACAAGGTGTCGTCGGGTAGGGCTTTGATGGCGGCGTCCACCATGAATCCGCCCAGGACGAGACCCGGCGCGGCATAGCCATGGAACCGGGTGGCAGCCTCTATGAATTGATCGATTGAATAGGGGCCGATGGTATCGGATGGAGCCAGGAGTTGTGAGTAGTCCGTGTTCATGGTGTCCCTGAGGAATAAGGATTTGCAAAGGGCCGACCGACGGAAACGTCGACCGGCCCTTTGTATGAGTTAGGGAGTCTTGGTGTAGATGATGGACTGGGTGCTCATTTTCTTGATCACCTGTTTGCCGTCGGCCTCGGCCTGCATCAGCAGGATTTCCTTTTCACCGAAGCTCAAGGCGTCGGTCATGCAGACGTCCACACAGACCGGGTCCAGGCCGTGGATTACGCGATCGTAGCACATGTTGCACTTGTGCGCGTAGTTGGTCTGCTTGTTGAATTGGATGACCTTGTAAGGGCACTTGTCGATGCATTCGCCACAGCCGTTGCACTTTTCCTGGTCGATGAGGACGATGCCGGTCTGCTCATCCTTGGTGATGGCGCCGACTTCACAAACCTTGGCGCAAGGGGTCTTTTTGCAGTGCTGGCACATGACCACCCAGTAATCTTCCTGCAACGAGGGGAAAGTACCTTCAAGTTTGCTTTCCACCCTGAGGTAGCTTGGAATGGCACCGGGTTGATCGTTTTCGTGATCGATGATGCCGTGGTGATTGCGGCAGGCCACGATGCAGGTTTTGCACCCGATGCAGCGATCGAGATCCACCATTATGCTGAGCTGTCTCATTTCAAACTCCTTTTACTTGTAGATCTTGATCCGGGTGGAAACGTGAGCTTCGCCACCGCGCATGTCCTGTTCATCCAGAGTGGAGCCCGCATCGGCGATCAGCTCGTTATCGTTGATCCAGTTGCCGCGCGAGGCCACCTTGCCCATGGTTTGGCCAAAGCCGTGGATGATGCCGGCGCAACCGGGGATGATCTTTTCCGTGAGTCTGACGGGGATCTGGACCTTGCCGGAGCCCGATTCCATGGTCACCGTGTCGCCGTCTTCCACGCCCAGTTTCTTGGCATCGATGGGGTTCAGCAGACAGGGGTTGGCGTCCAGGCCCGAAGCCGGGTCGCGGAGCTGGGCATTGTTCTGGGACCAGGCACCGGTGTTGTTGAGAAAGATGGTCCTGAAGTTGACCAGAATGAATGGGAACTCATCTTCGCCTCGGCGATATTCCAGAGGCAGTTCAGGGTTGGGCCACTCTTGCCCGATGTCCTTATACATCTGCCATTCCAGCTCGATCTTGCCGGAGGGGGTGTTGAACTTGCCCTGGTCCTCGTACTTGCGGAAGCCCGCAGTGCCGGGCGACCATAGACCACCGTTCTCCTGCAGCTTCTTTACCGACATGCCCACGCCGGCAAGTTCGATGTCGTAGTACTCGACATCGTCCTTAAAGGCGAAGTACTCCGGGAACATGCGTTTTCCAAGTTCGATGAAGACCCTGTTGGCATGGCGTGCCTCGCCAATGGGTTTGACCACGGGCTGGCACAGGGCAGTGCCGTGGCCGAAGTTGTACCACCAGGGCATATACAGCAATTCCCAACGCTCGAAGTTGGTCTGGTCGGGTAATACGAGGTCGGCCCATTTCATGGTTTCGGATGGCATGATTTCCGTGACCACGAGCAGCTCAAGCTTGTAGTCGCCGTTCTCGTCTTTCATGGTCACGGCCTTGCGCCATTCGCCCGAACCCATTTCTGACAGGGCAGGGTTGCACTCCGAGGCGAAGAAAACCTTGAGTCCGTCATCCTTGATGGCCTGGGCTGCGTACCAGGTGGGCTCCAGGAAGAAGTTGTAATTGTCGAATTTCTCACGGTTCTTGCCCGTGCGGTGGTACCCCAGTTCCCCAAGGTTGGGGCCTGCGGGGACGGGTTCGACCGGAGCCATGGGAGCGATCTCGGGCAGGGGCTGGCCACCGGGGTTGTCCAGATTGCCGGTGATCACCAAGAAGATGGACCAAGCGTGGCCCCAATCCATGCCGTTGCCGTACATGATGGA
The DNA here is from genome assembly GCA_018816865.1 of Pseudomonadota bacterium. Lineage (GTDB taxonomy): Bacteria > Desulfobacterota > Desulfovibrionia > Desulfovibrionales > Desulfovibrionaceae > Desulfovibrio_Q. The sequence goes on along the minus strand of JAHIUW010000017.1, from coordinate 84,874 downwards.
CTTGAAGGCATCGATGCAGGCGCTGGGTGCTTCTGCAACCATTTTGGCTAGTTTCTCGATATCCGCAGCCGGAACGCCACAGATCTTGCTCATGGCCTGGGGGGTCTTGTCGGAGATGTATGCCTTCAGGCTCTCCATGTCCCCTTCACGAACCCATTTGTCGCAGAAATCCTTGTCGTGCAGGTCGTTGGTCAGCAGATAGTTGCAGACGCCCAGGAACAGGGACGCATCTCCGCCGGGTTTGATGGGAATCCACCAGTCGGCCTTGGAGGCTTCGGTGCGGTAGATGGGATCAATGACGATGAGCTTGGCTCCACGTGCCTTGGCATCGAGGATGTGCTTGGGCACGCAGGCATCGTCCAGGCAGCCGAAGGGATGACGGCCGGACAGGATCATCAGGCCACCCTTGGGTACGGTATTGTACATGGGGGCGATATGGTGGTTGGGGAAGCAACCGAAGGTGTGCATGTGAGCCATGATCTTGGCCGAGTCACAGTGCGGCAGACCTGTGGAAATGAAGCCTCCGCAGGCGTTCACGAACCGCCATTTGGGGTCGGTGACCGAATGGGGGAACATGGAATAGGTGAACTTGTGGGCTTCGCCACGCTCGCGGAGTTCGGTCAGTTTGGTTTCCATGATGCCCATGGCTTCGTCCCAGGTGATGCGTTCGAACTTGCCGCTTCCACGTTCACCGACACGCTTCATGGGGTATTTGAGTCGCTCCGAAGAATAGAGCGAAGTGATGCCGGCCATGCCTTTGACGCAGGCCTTGCCGCGACCTCGGGGATTGCCTTTCACTTCCTTGACGACGCCATCTTCCACGCGGGCCAGAATGGCGCATTCAGCTTTGCACTGATAGCAAATAGTTGGAATCCACCCATCTTCATACATAATCGTACTCCTAGGTTTCACTGTACCCAAAGCATTGACTTATTTGCCTTGTCGCTCGTCTTCACCAAAGTGGTTTTTTTTTCGGTACGTATTCCCAATGACCCAAATGATCGCCCAGGCGGCAATGAAGACGCCCCAGATGACGGGATTAAATGGGCTGTAATCGTAGTCCATTCATCCTCCTTAGGTGTGTTTGTCCGTTGCGGTCTGCATCCGGCGTTTGCGATATAATTCCTTGAGTTTGAGCGGGTCGGCCACAAGCTGAAAAATCACGGCCACGAACAAGGTTCCGCCGATGGCATTGCCCATGACAGTGAACAGTTGGTTGTGTGCCCACCCGTATTTTCCGAACCCCCAGTGCATCAGCGTGGGGGTTATTCCGTTCATGCTCGAAACGGTCTCGATCCACATGTCCTGCTGGAACAGTGGCACCGCCAGAAAGCCAATGTTGGCGATGCAGTGCTCGTTCATGCCGGCAACAAAGGCCAGGGGGCCGTATGCCGTCAGCATGATCTTGCTCATGTCGTCGTTGGTTTTCATGAAAAGAATGGCTGCGGACTGGAGCGTCCATGTGCAGATGATGCCCATGACAAAGATTTCCATGGCGGTTTCACCTGTCTTCGCCAGGCCGATATCGTGTGCGCGCATAAGCCAGGGCAAGGCGTGATAGCCGCCCCCCTTGCTCATGATCCACATGAAGCTCATGGAACCGGCGAAATTGCCGATATAACCGGCAAAAACGCCCAGGGCGAATTGTCCCCAGGATATCCGGCTTTGAAACACTCCTACTAGGCCGTAGGCCATGTCCGCTGTCACCAGCGTCATGCCGCTGAACATGATGATGACCAGCGAGAACATGAAAACCAGGCCCATGAGCAGATTGGCCAGCCCTGGTGCCATATTTTGCGGGACCCCGGCTGATACGGCCAAAGCCAGCATGGCCCCGAAGCAGACAAATGCACCTCCTGCGAATGCTGAAAGCAGGAAAGCCAGAGGCCTGTCTCTGAGCATTTCCCATTTTTTTGAACAGAGGTCCGCAACCCCCAGAATATGTTCCTCTGAATTCAACGGCATCAAGTTCTCCTGTGAAAACGTCCTTTGCCCTGATGATCTGTGGGCGTGGATGCTCAACTGTTCCCGTCAACGGGAAATGTGGTTTCTCTGGGAGTCCATTGCTCGGCGCGGTGCACTGCGCGCAGACATTTTTTGACGCCTGCAACATAAAGAGCCGCGAGGTGCCGAAAAAGTTACCTGCCTGGAGAAAGAAAGTTGAAAATAATCGGGTGAACCTTCGCGGAAGTGGGGGCCGGATGCTCGTTCTGAAAGGAGAGGGGGGATGTCTTGTGCGATGGGCGCAGCAGGCGGGCATCAAAGGAATTTGTTGCACACGAATTGGTCCAGATCGCAAGAGGCGGACAGCACTCCACTGGCAATGGCGAGTTTCATGAACTTGGCCATTCGGTCTTTGTCCGGGCGAAGATTATCGAAGGTCACTACTTTGCCTTCGAGCACCCGGGCGGCGAGTTCGCTTTGGATGCCGGTGTAAATGGTCTGGGTTTCCGCACAGTATGTGATGTCGGTATGAATCTTGTCGCGTGCCCGAAGCAGAGCGCAGACATATTCGTTCACCAGACAGGGGTGTGCCTGGCAAAAGTCTTCGCGCACGGCCACGACACAGCAGGGATGACCGGGAGCCAGATCCTTGGAGCGGATGAAGACTTTCGCATCGCCTTCACATACGCATTTCGTGCTCCATGGTTCTGCGCAGAAGAATGCGTCGATGGTCTGGCTTTTCAGGGACCGGATGGCGTAGGACGGATTGGTGTCCGCGGTGTTGATGTTTTCCCAGAGATTCGGAGCTTCATGGGCCAGTTTGCCCAGCAGGACGCGATGTGTGGAATAAGGGCCGGGTACCCCCACGAGTTTGCCCTGGAGCTTGTGGGTGGATGCCGCCAGGGCGCTGCCATCATGATGTCCGTCCAGGACGTATTTGAGGCGCGTGCCGGAGTTGCACAGATGCATGGCAAGGGGGGCCATGATAAAGGCCGCATCGATGCGCCCCTGCTTCAATGCTTCGGCGAGGACGCTCCACGACAGGAAGCGTTTCATGTGGATTCTCGAATGCCGCCCTTTGCTCAACCTGTGGGCTACCATGCCTAGCAGATGGTCGGAAATGGGCAGATACCCCACCCGGATTGCTGTTTCCCCCATTTGGTCCTTAAGCATGCTGGCCAGTAGGGGTTGAGCGCTGTGCAATCGCTTGCGGACGGTGCCCTTATTGACGGCAAGGATATCGGCGATTTCATCGATGGAATGGCCGGATTCATAGTAGAGGTGGCAGACGTCCCGCAGGGGGGCAGATAATTGTAGAAATGCATGATTGACTGCTGCCAGGAAACAGCGCTGCTCATACCTGGATGCTGGATCCAGGTATTTCGGGGCCAGCGGTTGGTAGTGCTCCAACCCATCCAAGGGAACTTCTTTGTTTCGCTTGCGCAAATGCCGGAAGCATTGAGAGTCGACAATGGATTTGAGCCAGCCCGGAAAGCTGTTGACGTTTCGAATCTGGTCAAGCCTGGTGAATGCGATGATGAGGGAATCCTGCACGACATCCTGAGCATCTTCCCGAGACAGGAGGATGCGGCTTGCACGCACGAGCATTCCAGGCATCAGTTCTGAAATCAGTTTGTTAAATGCGTCTGTGCCGAGGTTATTTGTTCGCAGCTGAACCGGGCCGTTTCGTCTGTCAAAATCTCTGGCTTGAGCCATGATGTGGTCACCTTGAGCGCTATAGATAAATCTAACTAGGTGGCATGCGGTTGTGGATCAGTCTGTGAGTTTGGTGAGAATCCTTTGCTGTTGTAGGCAACTCAAGGTGGTTGCCCGGTATAAGTAAAGTGATGAGGTGCGAAGGCGCGCCTGCTGTCGAAGATGACTTTTGTTTAACATATCACGTGGGTATTTCATGCACAATTACAATTGTTTAGTCTTTTGATAAATGCGCGGTGCTGTTTGAAGGTGCAAAGATGTACGGTGGGAAGAGCCACTTTAGTGGCTGGTCTAATGGGTGTGATTATATCGTTCTATGGTGCATTGATGGTTGCGTATGCAGAAACAGTATGGTCAATGGTGTTTGTTGTTTTGTCAGCAGGTGCTTTCGGCAAGAGCGAGGGGGTTATTACTGGTTCTGCCTTGCCAGCTGAAAGCAAGGAGGTCAGGCTTCACCTCGTAAAGGGCTTGTGATAAAACTGCTTGCACAACAATGAATCCAGCCGCCCCTTTAACGGGGCAGGAGGCTGCCATGGAACTGACCATCGTCAAGATTGAGAATCCCGACGCCCTGAACCTCATCCTCGGGCAGTCGCATTTCATAAAGACCGTCGAGGATTTGCATGAAGCCATTGTGGGCACCGTGCCCTTTGCCAAGTTCGGTCTGGCGTTTTGCGAGGCCTCGGACAAATGCCTGATTCGCCTGTCCGGCACGGATGAGGGCTGCATCGAATTGGCCAGGAAGAATGCCCTGTCCTTGTCCTGCGGGCACAGCTTCATCATTTTTATGAAGGACATGTTTCCTTTGAATATCGTCAACGCCGTGCAGAATGTGCCCGAGGTGGTTCGGCTGTTCTGCGCCACGGCCAACCCGCTGGAGGTCATTGTGGCCGAGACCGGACAGGGCCGCGGTGTGATGGGTGTCATTGACGGTTTTGCCTCCAAGGGTGTGGAGACACCGCAGGACGAGGAACAGCGCAAGGGTTTTTTGCGTGCCATTGGCTACAAGCTGTAGGGATTTGATTTGACGTGATTCATCCAGCCGCCGCCCCGCAAGGAGTGGCGGCTTTTTGCTGTCTTCCGGGCCCTGCTCCAGATACGAATTTACGGAATTTTCAGGGAGTTGGCTGATGGCGGAATGCACGTTACGCGCTTGACAATCTTGAATCCATGTTCGTATAGGTTTAAACCTTCGAAAGTATTCTGTGCAGAGGACACGATGCTGGTATTTCCGTCGGGAAGCCCCGGTACACTAGGAAAAAGGGAGAAACGAATGTCGTTGCAGGACCAGAGAACGTACGCCTTGGTGGGACATGGCGGCGTCGGCAAGACCTCCGTGGCCGAGATGTTGCTCTTTCAGACGGGCGTCATCAATCGCCTGGGCAAGATTGAGGACGGGACCACCGCCCTCGACACCGAGCCCGAGGAGATCAAGCGCGGCGGATCCATCCATCCCGCCTTCGCCAGCTATGACTGGAAGAAGAACACCCATTTTCTCGTCGATACCCCGGGTGATAACAACTTTGTCGGCGACCTGAGCTATTGCTTGCAGGGAGCCGATGGGGTCGTGTTCACCGTGGATGCCGTGGATGGCGCCAAGCCCCTGACCAGACGCCTGTGGGAACAGGTCAAGAAGGCCGGGCATCCGACCATGGTCTTCATCAACAAAATGGACCGCGACCGGGCCGATTTTCAGATGGCCTTCGAGAGTCTGTCTTCCGTGCTGGGGATTCGTCCGGTTCTGTTGTACATGCCCATCGGCGAAAAAGAAGAGTTCAGGGGAGTGGTCGATGTGCTGGGCAACAAGGCCCTGCTGTTCGACGCCGAAGGCAAGGTGACCGAAAGCGGAGTCCCCGGCGACATGGCCGATGAGGTCGAGGCCCTGCGTGAGACCATGATCGAGAACATCGCCGAAAGCGATGAGCAGCTCATGGAGAGATATCTGGAAGAGGGCGAGCTTTCCGCCGAGGACATCGCCCAGGGCATGCGCAAGGGCGTGCTGTCCCGCGAGTTGGTCCCGGTGGCCTGTGGTGCCGCCTTGAAGAATGCAGGCGCGCAGTTGATCCTGGACATCGTGCAGGACCTGTTCCCCGCGCCCACGGAGCGTGCCCCCTGGCAAGGCCAGGAAGGCGAGCTGGCCCCCGCCGAGTCCGGCCCCCTGGCGGCTTTTGTGTTCAAGACCATTGCCGACCCGTTTGCCGGGCAGTTGACGGTGCTGCGCGTTCTTTCCGGCACCCTGAAGCCCGACAGCACACTGCTGAACACCGTGAAGGATGAGAAGGAGCGTGTGGGACAGCTCTTGCGGATCGTGGGCAAGGAGCAGAAACCCATGAAGGAGGCGGCCGGCCCCGGCGCCATCGTGGGCCTGGCCAAGTTGAAGTTCACCCATACGGGCGACACCCTGTGCGACGAGAAGGGCAGCTTTGTCTATCCCAAACCCAAGCTCGCCCCCTCGCTCATCTCCTTTGCCCTGGCTGCCGAGGAGAAGGGCGAGGAGGACAAGGTCTTTACCGCCGTGCACAAGATCCTGGAAGAGGATGTCTGTCTGAACCTGCATCGCGATGCCGAGACTGGCGACATCCTGCTTTCCGGATCGGGCCAGTTGCACGTCGAGATTTCGGTGGAGAAGGCCAAGCGTCGCTACAAGACAGGCATCCTGTTGAAGACCCCCAAAATTCCCTACCGCGAGACCTTCAAGGGCAAGGCCGATGTCCAAGGCCGCCACAAGAAGCAGTCGGGTGGTCGGGGGCAGTTCGGTGACTGTTTCATCCGCCTGGAGCCTCTGCCCCGCGGAGCGGGCTACGAATTTGCCGATGAGATCGTGGGCGGCTCCATCCCTCGCCAGTACATTCCCGCCGTGGACAAGGGTGTCCAGGAGTCCGCTGCGCGCGGCGTGATCGCCGGCTATCCCGTGGTGGACTACAAGGTCTCCTGCTACGATGGCTCATATCATTCCGTGGATTCTTCGGAAATGGCCTTCAAGGTCGCGGGTTCCGTTGCCTTCAAGAAGGCCGCCGAACTCGCCAAACCCGTGCTGCTGGAACCCGTGGTGCAGGTCAGCGTGTTCGTGCCCGATGAGTTCATGGGCGATGTCATCGGCGACCTTTCCAGCCGCCGCGGCAAGGTCCTGGGATCGGACTCCCAATCCGGCATCACCGAGGTCAAGGTCCATGTGCCCATGGCCGAGGTGCTGCAATACGCCCCGGACCTGCGGTCCATGACTGGCGGCCAGGGGACCTTCACCATGGAATTCGATCACTATGAGGAGGCCCCGCCGTTTGTGACCGAGCAGGTCATTGCGGACAGTAAGAAGGATGCGCATTAGCCCCAGCCGGCCTCGTTTTCTCATGATATGAAAGTGGGCCGCTCCCGTTGTGGGGCGGCCCCTTTTTGCTAATCCTTGACCCGGGAGCGGACAAGCCCTATCGCTCAGTTTGGAGGGTAGTCTCATGCCTCGGTATGTGGGGGTGGCGATTCGCTCGGCGGGCGGGCAGGCACTGATGCTGACATTGTGGCTGGCACTGGTGGCGTTGACCAGTGTCTGCATGGGTTGCACAGACTCCGGCCCCGGCGTTGAGAGCTTGAGCGCCCGCCAGGCATGGGCGCTTGTCGAAGCACGTGACGAGGTGATGTTCCTGGACGTGCGAACCCCGGAAGAGGTCACCACTGGTGTCATCCCCGGGGCAGTGGCCCTTAATTTCTACGGTTCGGGTTTCAAGTCGCGCCTTGCCGAGTTGGACCGTGGAAGGACCTATGTGGTGTATTGCCACTCGGGCGGGCGCAGCGCCGCGACGATAACCCTGATGCGCGCCATGGGTTTCACCAGGGTCAGGCACCTGGGCGGCGGCATCGTGGAATGGCTGCGCGAGGGGTTGCCCCTGGCCCGGTTGGGCAATGGCTAGACGCCCAGGGCGCGTATTGGAGGCTTGCCTCGCTGCGTGGGTTGTAGGCTCATGGCTTTTCCCGTACATTGGCAATCGGCCCAAAGCACTGAACCAACTCTCCCGGCGCGAAAGGTCGCCATTTTATTACATATGATTCGAAACATTCTCTTTTTTTTATTCTTCGCTCCGGTCACGGCCCTGGCCTCTTTGACGTGCATCCTTTGTAAACCGCTGGCTATCTGGGCCTCCCAGGCATGGGCGCGCTGCACGATCTGGTTGATCAGGATGCCGCTGGAAGTGGATTTTTCCGCACTGGACCCTGAGCAGACCTATGTGTTCATGGTCAACCACCAGAGCCAGCTGGATATCCCGTTGATGACCGCCATCCTGGCCCCGCGCAAGGTGAATTTCGTGGCCAAGGATTCGCTGTTCAAGATCCCCCTGTTCGGCCAGGCGATCACGGCTGTGGGGCACATCAGCATCGACCGCTCCAACCCCCGCAGCGCTATGAAAAGCATCGAGGTCGCCGTGCAGCGGGCCCAGAGCGGGCGATCCATCCTGATCTTTCCCGAGGGCACCCGGGCCGAGGAATTTGACAAGCTCCAGGATTTTAAGATCGGCGGCATGATACTCGCACTGAAAACCGGTTTGCCCGTGGCGCCCATCGTGCTGTCCGGCACGGGGACCGTCCTTCCCAAGCACAGGTTGCTGCTGCGCCCTGCGGTCCTGAAGGTCAGGGCCCTGCCGCCCATCGATACCGGCAAATACACCATGAAGGATCGTGAGGCCTTCAAGGACGATCTGTATCAGATGATGAACGACGCCTACCTGGAGCAGCATAGTGACTGATCACGAGTTGAAGATTACGCCGCTCGGTGGCCTTGGCGAGATTGGTATGAATTGCATGGTCCTGGAGACCAAGAGTTCCATGATCGTCATCGACTGCGGGTTGATGTTCCCCGAGCACTCGCTGTTCGGCATTGATGTGGTCATCCCGCGTTTCGACTACATCCTGAAGAACAAGGACAAGTTGAAGGGCATTGTGGTCACCCACGGACACGAGGACCATATTGGGGCCTTGCCCTGGTTCGTGCCGCATATCGATGTGCCGGTGTACGGTTCGGAATTCACCCTGGGGCTGGTCGCCAATCGCCTCAGGGAGCATGACCTGGAGCGCTATGTGGACCTGCGCGTGGTCAACGGCCGGGACCGGGTGGAGCTGGGTGACATCGCAGTGAATTTCTTCGAGGTCTGCCATTCCATCGTGGGTGGCTTCGGGCTGGGGATTGAGACCCCGGCGGGCAAGGTGGTGCACACCGGAGACTTCAAGATCGACCGCTATCCAATGCATGGGGTGGAGACGGACCTGAAGGCCTTCAAGGATTTTTCCAAGAGCGGCGTCCTGCTGATGATGTCCGACTCCACCAACGTGGAGCGTGACGGGTACTCCCTGACCGAGCGCGAGATCATGGCCTCCCTGAAGCAGATTTTCAGCCAGGCCGAGGGACGTATCCTGGTGACGCTGTTTTCCAGCCATATCCAGCGCATGCAGGAAGTCTTCGAGCTGGCCAAGGAGTTTGGGCGCAAGGTGGCCGTGTCGGGTCGCAGCCTGTCCCGGAACATTGAGCTGGCCGACGAATTGGACTACCTGCGCATCGGTGGCGGGACGATGATCAACATGGAGGACCTGCACCGCTACAAGGACAACCAACTTGTGCTGCTGGTCACCGGCTCCCAGGGCGAGCCCCTGGCGTCCCTGTCGCGCATCGCCCAGGGTGAGCATCGTCAGCTCAGGATCCACAAGGGCGATCTGGTGCTGATGTCCTCGCGGTTCATCCCCGGCAACGTGCGCGCCATCACCCGGGTCATCAACAACCTCTACCGCCTCGGCGCGGAGGTGTTGTATGAGAAGGTTTCCGGTATCCACGCCTCGGGTCATGCCCATCGCGAGGAACTGCGTATCATGCTTGAGACCGTGGATCCCAAGTTCTTCGTGCCGGTGCACGGAGAATATCGCCATCTGGTCAAACACAGCCGCTTGGCGCAGGAATACGGTGTGCCTCGCGAGCGGACCGTGATTCTTGAGGACGGCGACCCGCTGACCCTGAGCACAACGCGTATCCGGTTGGAGAATCGCGTGCCCGTGGAGTGCATCTACGTGGATGGCAAGGGTGTGGGCGACGTGGGGCAGTCGGTGCTCAAGGAGCGTCATCTGCTGGGTGGCGAAGGCTTGGTGGTGGTCAACCTGGTCGTGGACAAGGGCACCGGGGAGATCCTGTGCGGCCCGGACATCGTTTCCAAGGGCTTTGTGTTCGAGCAGCAGTACAGCCATCTTTTGGAAGATGCCAAGTGCATCGTGCTGGACATTTTTGAGAACATCCGCCCCGGCGAGACCGACAAGCTTAAAGAGCGCATTCGCTCCTCCCTGCGGCGGTTCTTCCGGCGCGTGCTGGATCGAGACCCCGTGGTCATCGCCACCGTCGTACTGATCTGATTACTTGTATTCTTGTTGTTTACTGAAGGCGCTTTCCATGCGGGGAGCGCCTTCTCTTTTTGCCATGGCCGGGAATAGACATGCCCTGGGTGTGTCTTTTCCTTTCGGGCATTCAAATCACAAGGCCGTTGCCACCAAAGGTGGCAACGGCCTTGAAAATATGGGGGGATGTCCGGGCAGCAGGGGCTATTCGAACAGGTCCAGTTCTTCGGCCACAAGACGTTCGGCAATGTTTCGCCCATTGGCGTCGTAGGTGCCACTCTGCACCTGGGCCTTCAACTCGCTGATTCTGTCGGCGCGGGTGTCCGGGGTCTCCAAGGCAGTCTTCAGGGCGATGGAGAGCAGGCGCGCATCCTCGCTGACGGTGAGGTTGTCGCCGCTGCGCGCCGGATTCTTGACGCCCTTGGTGCCGTTCTCAGCAGCGTCAATTTCCTGTTGCTGCTTGATTTTGAGCTGATCGTAGGGGCTGTTCCCTTGTCCAACGCCTTTGATTGCCACGGCTGATCCTCCATTTCCGGCGGCTTGGGGGCCCTGCACCGGGTTGCTTGTGCAAAAGTCTAATCCGTCCTGCTGACGGTTGTCAAACGGGACAAGATTGTCTTTGCAAAAACGAAACCAAAGTGCGGAATGGTTGCCGTGCGCTGGCCCGGGGGAGAATCCGGGCCAGGCGCAATTCGGCCGAGGTTGAAGATGTCGTGTCGCTAACCATTAAAGCCAAGGGACTGAATCAGTTCGCCCCTGGAATTATAGGTCGGCGATGCTTCGACGGCGACGAGCTTTTGAGCCAAAGCCGGGTCGGAGAAGACCTGGCGGCGGAGCTTAGCCTTGCGAATCTCCTTCATGGAATCACTCAGGCTGTTGTCCTTTTCCGTCGGTTGCATCTCCAGCCCCTTTCCGTGAACTTCGGTCACTGCTAAAAGAGCCATGATGAACCTCCTTGTTACAATGGCGGCGCAATCCATGTGCCACTGTTGCAATTCTTATCGGCTGGGAAGGTGGAATACTTTAGGTGTATGGATGAGGTGCTGTCATTGCATGCTGCAGAAGATTGTTGCATGCGGCGATGGATGTGGCCTGGATGCGCCACAGGATCACTGGAACGGCTATGCCCGGCGCTCCACCACGCGGATGCTCCCGCAGGCCAGTACGGTGCGATAGGCCGATCCGCTGGAGGTGCATTCGCTATGGAACCGGGTGACTCCCTCCCAGCCTCCGATATCGTGGAAGACGATGAGACCGTTCTCCTCGACGAGGGGGGACCAGGCCTCAAAATCAGCCCTCGAGGCCTGATAGGAATGGTCGCCATCAATGAACAGCAGACGGATGGGGGACGACCATTGGGTTGCGGCCTGAAGGGAGGGCAGAGGCATGGTGCGGACATGCCCGGCAAGCCCCATGGTTTCGATGTTTCGCTTGAACTGGTGGAGCAGGCTGCCGTCTTGGACTAGGCAACGCTCTTCGTGCTTCATGCCCTGCTGGTGCTCTGGCGAGCCCAAAAAGTGGTCAACTGCCGTGACTCGCCCCCTGTCGGCGGCTTTGCAGCCGAGGGCCAGGTAGCAGGTGGATTTTCCCAGGAAGCTGCCGATTTCGACAGCCTCTCCCGTGCCGGGCCCCAGGGCCGCCAAGAGGCAGAGCGCATATCCTTCCATGGGATTGAGAAAACCCTTGATGGAGCTGAAGAAGTCAACATCCATCTTGCTTTCGGCGGCATGCGTCAGAAGGTCGACGATTTCACGCATTCAAAACTCCGGTTCACGATGACGGAGTTTTGTGCTTGGGGCAGTTGTCCTCGAGATGGCAGGTGGAACACCCTCCTTGCCATGGAAAGCGGGTGAGCAGGGCATAGCGTCGGTTCAGGGTGTGCCGTTCCGGCCAGTTGAGTCCGAGTTCCTGGGCGGCCTGGCGCACGGCTTCGCTGGGTTCGGGGACCGGAGCGCAACCGTGCTGCGCGATTTCCGGCACCAGGGTTGCGGCTGCTGCCATGACGCAGTCAACGGCCAGGGCGTGTTCCAGAAATCCCTGCAGCGGGGAGGTCTCCCAGCGCTTTTCCACCTGCTGTTCGACGTGTTCTCCCAACCAGATGAGCAGCCAGGAACCGCAGCCGTTGTCGATGCGCTGGGTCTGCAGGCTGTCCGTCAACGTCTCCCAAAGGTCGCGAAGGCTGTCCAGGGTCTTGTCGGACAACTCGCCGGTGTGGCTGGTGGCGGTAAAGCGGTTGACGTCAAATTCCGGACGGATGGAGATGTGGGCGATGCGGTATTCCGGCACGAGGCGAGACTCCTTCTCTGGTGATGAACGGTCGAGGTGCACCGTTCCCCGTCAGCAAGTACCATGCCGCCATGTCGCTGGACAGAGCGTGTCCCCAGGCATAGAGTAAAAGCTGTTCGGGGCGGATGAACTGCTCCGCCAGGAGGACAGCGTGCCCCAATTCAGAGACACCGTCCATACCAAGGCCTTCCGGGCCATGTTCGAGCGAGAGCCCCCCTACACCCTGCATACCATGCGGGAGTCGCGGGCGCAGGAACACGCACGCCATAAAGCCGCCTTCGACGCAGGGTTCCCGCAGCGAACCCAGTTGGGCACCTCTCCGCAGATCAAGTTCCACCAGCAGCCCTCCCTGAGCGGCAGCCCCCGGACGCCAGAGGCGGACACGGGCCGTCTGATCAGCTTCGACGCCTGACAGACGTCAGGTTTCCCTTTTGCCTCCTGGCCCTGTTGAATGTGAAGATTTCCTTGAGCACGGGCCAGGGCGACGTCGCCGTGGCCGATCGCGGGCGCAGGACAGCCTCCGGTGGGTTTTGTGGTAATGAAAGGAAGGCGAAAAAGAGAGAGGTCAGGGTGTGCCGTTGACGACCTTGTCTTCGGATTCTTGTCCCTGCAGTTCCTGCTGGCCTTGCTCAAGTTCCTGCTGCTCTTGACCCTGCTGTTCCTGCGGGCTCGGTCCAAGCTTTTCAATGGCATTCAACAGCATCTTGGCTTCCTTGAATTCCGGCTTCAGGTCCAGGGCTTTGCCCAGGAATTCAATGGCGTGCTCATAGTCCTTGTTGTCGAAACAGGCCCGGGCGAGGTTGAAGAGCAGGTTCTCGTCGGTCTTGCAGAGCTTCAGGGCGCGAAGATAGTACTCCAGGCTTTCACGGTACAACTCGTTCCTGCGCAGGGCGATTCCGAATTCGTTGAACAGGTGTTTGTGGCTCTCGTGGAAAGAGCCTTCAAGGGTGACGAGGGTGCGGAAGGTGTGCTTGGCCTTTTCGAGATCGCCCATGCTCACGTAGGTCAGGGCGAGACCAAAATTTGCACGGATGTGGAATTCGTCGATGGATAGGGCCTCTTTGTAAGAGAATTCGGCACTGTAGTGCTCGTCTTTGCTGCGGTGTTCATCTCCTTCGGCCACGGCCTGTTCCAGTTGGGCCATGGCCGGTGCCACGCGCGACATGTAGATGTTGGGCTCAGGAAAAAAGTCCTCTACCGCGCGCGTTAGGGGGATCTCCTTGGGTTCTCCGCTGGGCAGGTAGTTCTTGGACAGCGGGCGGATAAAGGTTGTCCCCTGCTCGTCACGTTCAAGGAACCACAGCTTCTTGATTTTTTCCTTGCGCTTGGTTGCCCCGAAGCCCACGGTTTTGGTAACGATCTCAGAAAACACCCCCGTAAAGGGGTGTGGGATTGTGGTGGTTTCCGTGGAGGCGACCTTGGGCGGATTCATGGGCATGGATACGGACTCGCAGGGTGACAATGTCCTGATGCTGTTCCCACCCTAATCGACCTGATCGCGAGGTCAATCCCACCTTGAAAGTGGATCGGCAGAAAATCTATTGTAATCACACACTTTTAATGTATTTTAAGTACTAAAGTTTCGGACGTTTGCATATGGATGTCAAGGAGAACAGCTTGTCTGCGAAGGCCGTTTTGCCCCGATTACTCTGGGTGTTGATGCTTGTGGTGCTGCTTGGCTTGGGGCCGGGCATTGGCCCTGGCTGGGCCGATGCCATGGACAGTGTGGACTCAGACGGCTTGAAGACCATGGTGGAGCGAGGGCGGGGCAAGGTTGTTCTGGTTAATTTTTGGGCGTCCTGGTGCGGTCCCTGCCGGAAGGAGATGCCTCATCTGATCAAGCTGCGGGAGACCCTGGGAGAAGGGGACCTGCTCATGATCGGTGTGGCCCTTGATTTCGATGCGCAATCGGCTGCCAATTATGCCCAACAGGCCGGATTGAATTTCCCCACGTTCCACGCCCGGGAGGATGTGATGCCGGCCTTTGCAGTGCAGGCGATTCCCAAGACCATGGTCTGGGACAGGGAGGGCATTTTGCGGATCGAGCATGTGGGGCTGATGGCCCCCAAGGCACTGTTTGAGGGCATTGGAGCCCTGCTGGGGCAATGAGCCAGCTGCCAGGGAGGTTGGGATGCGGTTGATCTGTGCAATGGCGCTGCCGGCAATGCTGGCGTTCCTGTTGTCGCTGTCGGTGCCGGGTGTGGCGATGGCCATGAATGAAAACTTGGCTGCGCAACCCGGAGAGGAATTTCAACTCTGCACTTGCCTGGGAACGGAGGCTGATGCCCAGCGCTTGGTTGCGAAGGCCCGGGAGACGGTCGACGGTTTGCAGGTTCGGATTCAGCCCCGGGAGATTGATGGCCGGACGGTGTATGAGATTTGGGCGCACCATCCATTGATGTCGCCCCACAAGATTTGCAACGCCCTGGGACGGGCCAGTTGTTCTTCGGCCCGGCGCGAGTGCGGGCAAGAGGGCGAGGGGCATCAATGATTGCGAGCGCGCTTTGATTTGTGCCGGGATTGATTTACATTTCAGGTTGCCCCGGCAAGTGAACCCCATGAGATTCAAAAGCACCCCCAAATCCTCGGGCGAGCAGCAATGAACATTCGCACCAAGATATTCGCAGGCTTTTTTCTGATCTTCGCCGGAACGCTCCTGGTCGGTGGGCTTGTGCTGTACACACTGGTCCAGGATACCCTGCAGCGCAACATCGAGAACGAACTCTCCAACAGCTCCGCCACGCTTCTGGAATTGGTCAGGACATCGGTGGATGTTTCCGTGCGCAATCGGCTGCGCGCTGTGGCCGAGAAAAATCGTGAGATCGTGCAAAGCTATTATCAGCGGGCGAAACGTGGCGTCATGACCGAGGCCACCGCCAAGCAGTTGGCCCAGGAGGTGCTGCTTGCCCAGCGCATCGGCAAGACGGGCTACATCTATTGCCTGGACAGCAAGGGCATTGTGGTCGTGCACCCCATTGCGGATAATCTGGGCCGGGACGTCTCGGGTTTTGATTTTGTCCAGCAGCAGTTGATGCGCAAGGAAGGGTACCTCGAATATTACTGGAAGAACCCAGGCGAGGAATCGCTCAGGCCCAAGGCTCTGTACATGTCCTATTTCGAGCCCTGGGACTGGGTCATTTCCGTCAGCTCCTACAGGGAGGAATTCCGCGAATTGGTTGATGTGCGCGATTTTCGACGCAGCATCCTGGCCCAACGCTTTGGGCGGGATGGCTATGCCTTTGTGGTCGATTCCCTCGGCAACTTGGTGGCGCATCCGTTCCTTTCGGGGAATGTGTTGAACGTCAAGGGCGCCAAGGGCCGGGAGTTGATCCGGGAGATGGTCTCCAAAAAATTCGGGAAGATCCAATACTGGTGGAAAAACCCTGGAGACCCTGATCCCCGCGAGAAGATCGTCATCTACAATTATCTGCCCGAGGTGGACTGGATCGTTGCCGCCAGCGGCTATCTTGATGACTTCAAGGCCCCCTTGATCTACCTGCGCCGCGTGGCTTTGATGGTGGTGTTGACGTTGCTCTGCCTGGGGTTGCCGTTTGCCTGGTGGGTTGGGATGTCCGTGACGTCGTCGCTCAAGGAACTGGGCACGGGATTCGCCAAGGCCTCCGAGGGCGAGTTCACGGTCCGTCTGGCCGAACACTCCAAGGACGAGATGGGCCGGGTGGCGAGCTACTTCAACCATTTCATGGATCGACTGGAGCAGTACGACAGAAATCTGCGCCGTGAGATCAGGGACCGCAGGGTGGCTGAGGCGGCTGAGAAGCAGACACGAAGCCACCTTCAGGACATCATCGATTCCATGCCGATGATCGTCCTTGGAGTGGATGTCGAGAACAGGATCACCTTGTGGAACCGGCGCGCCGAGGAGGAGATGGGCGTGTCCAGGACCCAGGCCCTGGGTCGGGACGTGGCCACCTCGTGCCCGGCAAGCGGCTCTTTTCTCGACCTGATGTCCGAGGCCATGCGCGAACGACGTTCGGTGTCCCACGACAAGATCATGGGCGTGCAAAATGGGCGGACGATCTATCGGTCCATTGACATCCACCCCCTGGCAGGAGCCGAAGGCGTGGTCATCGTCATCGCCAATGTGACCGACCGGGTGCAGATGGAAGAGATGATGATTCAGACGGAGAAAATGATGTCCGTGGGCGGATTGGCCGCAGGCATGGCCCATGAAATCAACAATCCGCTGGGGGGTATCCTCCAGGGGTCGCAGAATATCATCAGGCGTCTGTCGCCTCGGTTCGAGGCCAATATCAAGGTTGCCGAGGAAATTGGTTGTCCCCTGGAACTCATTGACCGCTACCTGCAGCAGCGGGGGGTGTTGCGCATGTTGGACGGGATCCGCGAATGCGGCATGCGGGCCGCGCAGATCGTGTCCAATATGCTGGAGTTCAGCCGGGCCAGCGAATCCAAGCGGGCCTTGAGCGATTTGGCGTCGCTTTTGGAAAAGGCGCTGGAGCTGGTGGGCAGCGAATACGACCTCAAGCGTCAGTATGATTTCAGGAAGATCCATGTGGAGCGGGACTATGACCCTGCTCTGCCCCCGGTGATGTGCTCGGCCACCGAGATCGAGCAGGTTTTTCTGAACCTGTTTCGCAACGCCGCCCAGGCCATGTCCACGCATGGTTCTCCAGGGACGCCGGTGCTCAGGCTCCACACCAGACGCGATGGCGATTGGGTGCGGGTGGAGATCTCCGACAATGGCCCGGGCATGGACGGGGAGACCCGGCGGCGGATCTTTGAACCCTTCTTCACCACCAAGGACGTGGGACAGGGCACGGGGTTGGGCCTGTCCGTCTCCTACTTCATCATCACGGATAATCACGGCGGCACCTTTGCCGTGAATTCGGCCCCCGGACGTGGGGCGACGTTCATCATCCGTTTGCCTATCTGACGCATTCTTTCCGAATACAGGCGGGCCGCCGGAGAGTCTTCTCCGGCGGCCCGCCTGTATTCGGGGAGTCACCTGGGGGCTATTGGTCCAGGCGCAGCAGCTCCAGTTCGGCGATGCCCGCGCGGTTGAGTTTGTTCAGCAGACACTCGTAGGATTCGCCGCATTCCTCCAGCAAGATGGCCAAGTGCGTCATATTGCGTTCGATGGATTCGGCGTAAAGGTCGTGTTTTGTGTTCCAGCGGCGGGTGAAGTGCTTGGTCATGCAGCCCTGCAAGTTGCCCAGCGGCCCTTCCAGCCGGGGCTTGGCCACGTGGGTGTAGAAGGCCTCGGTCTTGCGCAGCAGTTCCAGTTCTGAGCCATATCCGGGCAGTCTGGCCTCCTCGAATTCCTTGAACAGCAGCAAGAGCTTCTCCAGGTAGTTGCGGTCAGCAAGCTGGGCCAGAAGGTCCGCGGTGCCCATGATGCGCCCTGCGTGGCCGACCTGCTTGCTGCTGAAGTCGATCTCGTCGGGGGAGGCGGCCAGGATGGTGCAGCGGATCATGTCCGCGATATCGCTCTGATCCTGTTCGTCGAGTCCTGCCTTGGAGAGGTGCTCCCGCATGAAGGCGATGGAACGCCCCTCATGGCCAACCGTGTATTTGGCGCCCGTGCCCTCATTGTCGTCCTTGGTCTGGATGAGACCCACGTCGTGGTAGTAGGCTGAGATGATGCCCAGCAGGAAAGGGCGCAATTCCCCCTGACCGTTGTCCATGGCGCAGCCATGCATCAGCCGCGCGGTGCAAAGGACCACGGACAGGGTGTGTTCCAGATCGTGGTATTTGGTGTTGCTGCCCCTGTAGCCATCGAAGCGGCCATCGAAAAGCGAGACGATATCGTGGTGGATCGCCGGGATGATTCGGGTTGCTTCGTTCAGTTTCAGGTCGCTGGCAATGAGCAGGACCTCCGTGAGCACAGCATCCGGAAAGGCCGGGTTCACGAAGTCATAAAGCTGCGGGATAGTGATATTCACGTAATGCTCCTGGCGCATGTCGAGATCGCTGGCAAGGCCTGATCCACGTGGTATGACGCCTTAAAATGGGCACCACCCATACAAAAATGTAGATCAAAGGGCAATAGGGGTTTTCCCTATGCTCCACCCCTCGGGAATCAATGGAGGGTCGCTTCATGTCCCATGCATGGTTCGGTGTCGGAGAGTGTTGGAGCGTCGATGCTTGTTTTTCCAGGGCGTCTGCCACGTGCTTTGTCCCGATGGTGCGAGGGTTTCCCGGAAGGCTGAAGAGGGACCAATCCCCTCTGGATTTGTTGCACGTCTTTCGTTCGTTGTGGTAGTGTTCAGGGATGGCTCACTCTTTTTCACTGCGTTTCCAGCATGATCCAGACCAGCTTGCGAGGCGACTGCGAGTGGCCGTCGTTCTGGTTATACTCGTGGCTGGGAGTTTTTTCGGCGGGGCACAGGCAGATGATCACGTTGCCCTGCGGATGCTGACCATCAATACGCCCCCCATTGCCTATTATGAACACGGCGAATTGGTAGGTTTCGGTGTCGAAACCGTTCAGATGCTTGCCCAACGTCTCGGCCAGCCCGTGACCATCGAGATGGGCGCCTTTGCCGACAATCTCAAGAGGAGCCGCCTGAATCCGTCCCTCGTCCTGTTCCCCACTGCCAGAACCTCGGCCTGGGAGGGCGAATTCAAGTGGGTGGGTCCGATCATCCCCGAACGAATCTGTCTCTATGCCAACAAGGACAGCGGAATCTCTCTGGTCAGCCTGGAGGCAGCCAAGCATGTCCGAGGCATCGCCACGGTGCAAGGCTATGCCTCGGAGGCCTTTCTGCTTGAGCATGGGTTCAGCAATATCGTCAGCCATCGGAGTCCATCCCTGTGCGCCGATGCCCTGAAATACGGACGGGTCGAACTGTGGGCCAACAGTGATGTGACCATGGCTTCCCTGGCCCGGCAGGCGGAGGTCGACCCGAAGTCATTGCACAAGGTGCTGACCGTGTCCGAGTTTCCGAGTTATCTGGCCTTCTCGCCGTCCGTCCCGGACACGTTGTTGGATGCCTGGCAGCGCGAACTCGACGGCATGAAGGCCGATGGCACCTTGGAGAGCCTTCGTACCAAATGGCTGCCTCGTTTTGAGCACGGGGTGGGGCCGATGCTGTCCGTGGGGCAGATGGTTGAATATACGCAGGAGGAACGGGCTTGGCTCAGCCGTAGGCACGTGGTCAAGGTCGGGGTGCACCCCGACCTTGAACCTCTGGATTTCGTGGATGCCCAGGGCTTCCATTCAGGGTACAGCGCGGACATTCTGCAGCTCCTGTCCGAGCGTACGGGGCTGGTTTTCGAGGTGCAGCAAGGCTTGGCCTGGTCGCAGGTCAAGGATGGCGCGGCGTCCCGCAGTCTGGATTTGGTGACCTGTCTGACCCCCTCCGCTGAGTGGAACCCCTCGCTGCTGTTCACGGAGCCTTATGTTCGCTTTCCCACGGTGCTGGTCACACGAATCGACGCCCCGTTTCTCGGCGGGGTGGGCGACCTGTCCGGCAAGACTGTCGCCGCTGTACGCGGATTTCCAGGCCTCCAGAGGTTTCAGACCGAATATTCGACGGTGAGGCTGCTTTTGGTCGGGACCGTGCCCGAAGCCCTGGATGCCGTCTCCCAGGGGCGGGCCTTCGCCTGCGTGGGAAATCTGGGGGCCATGGGCTATCAGATCCGCAAGCGCGGCCTGGGCACCCTCAAGGTGGCCTCGCACATCGAATTCGAAGCATACAAATTCGCCATGGGCGTCCGCAGCGACTGGCCCATGCTGCGGACCATCCTGAACAAGGCGCTGGCGACCATCACTGAAGACGTCCATGCCCAGGCCATGGCCCGTTGGGTGGCCCCGCCGGAATCGCCCCCAGGCATTGAATCGGCTTTGCTGCCTTGGCTGTGGGCCGGGGGATCTGCGTTGCTGGTCGTCCTGCTGACGATGGTTTTCTGGAATCGTCGCCTGAGGCTCGAAGTGGCGGACCGGGCACGGGCCGAGCAGAACCTGGCCCACAGCGAGCAGCGCTTCCGGGAATTATTCGACAATGCACAGGTCGGCATCTTTGAGGCCCGCCTCGATGACGGGCGGCGATTGCTCAGCGGTAATCAGCGTCTGGTGGAGATGCTGGGGTATGACAGCGAGTCCGAACTGCTTGAGGACGGCGCCCTATTCGGACAACTGCTTGATCCTGCGCTGGAGGATGAACTGTGTCAGGCCATGTCCGCGGTCCATGGCTTTTTGAGATTGCGCACCGGGCTGCGCCACCCGGACGGGTCTGTGGCTTGGGCGGAGTTGTCCGGTCGGATCAATCCGGCCAGCGGCCTGGTCACTGGCATTGTTCAGGACCAGACCGAGCAGGTGCTGGCTCAGCAGGCCCTTGAGGAAAGCGAATCCCTGACGCGCACCATGCTGGACGCCATCCCCTTCTTTGTTTGCCTGTTCGGGCCGGACAGGCGGTTTCGAATGGTCAACAGAGCGGGCTGCGACCTGCTGGGCATGGAGTTTGAGCGGCTCATGGACCGTCATATCGGCGACGTGGTGCCTGAGGATGTCTGGACCCTGTTTAAACCCACCGAGGACAAGGCCCTGGGTGGCGAGGCCTCCATCGTGGACATGGATACGGACTATGCCCGGCGGCAGGGTCGTTTCACAGCCTTCTATTCGCCGCATGTGGACGCCTTTGGGCTAGTGCAGGGGGTGGCCTGCTGCATCATTGATGTCAGCGACCGCTATCGTGCAGAAGAGGAACTGAAGTCCAGCGAGGAGCGATATCGTGTGGTGGTGGAACAGTCCAAGGACGCCATTGTCATCGGCTCCATGAAGGGTGAGCTGATGTACGGCAACCCCGCCTCCGAGGAGCTGTTCGGGTACCGGCTGCATGAGGTCAAGGGAGCCAGTGTCGAGCGTTTCTTCCATGCCGAGGATTGGCCCAGGATCGCCTCGTTCATCGGTACTGCCGGGAGCTTCAACTACGAGGTGAGGATGATCGCCAGGGATGGCAGCCTGTTGTTTGTGGAGAACTCCCGGTCGGTGATCCACTATGATGGACAGCCGTGCATCCTGGTGCAGATCCGCGACATGACGGAACGGCACTATGGGGAGCAGCGCCTGCGCAAGAACGAGGAACGGTTGCAGATGGCCCTGGACAGCACGGAGTATGGGCTGTGGGAGCTGTGGCCGCAAAGTGGCAAGCTCGAACTGCCACCCAAGGTGTTTCAGGACAGCTTCGGCTACCCTGCTGCTGATCTGCCCATGGATCTCAAGACCTGGACCGAACTGGTGCATCCGGACGACCTGCAGGCCGCCAAGGAGATACTGCTCCGGTACCTGCGGGGTGATGAACTATCCCTGAAGCATGAGTTCAGGATCCGGGACGCTGACGGCCAATGGCGCTGGATTCTCGTGCAGGGTCGGATCGTGGAGCACGATGAGCAGGGCAAGGCGCTGCGCTCGCTCGGGGTGGTCCAGGACATCACCGAGCGTAAGAAGAGCGAGGAACGGTTGCGCGAACTCGCCACGACGGACAGCCTGACCGGCCTGGTCAACAGACGGTGTTTTCTTGAGGAAGCCGAGCGGGAGTTCAGGCGGGCCAAACGTTATGGGGCCGCTTTGTCCCTGCTGATGCTGGATGTGGATCATTTTAAGGAGGTCAACGACACGTACGGTCACGAGGTGGGGGACCACGTGCTCCAGTCCTTGGCGCAGACCGGACTCAAGGTGCTGCGCAATGTGGATATCATGGGCCGCATGGGAGGTGAGGAGTTCGCCGTGCTGCTCCCCGAGACAGGCATCGATGAGGCCCAGGGCGCGGCTGAACGTCTGCGTGCGAGTGTGGAGCAGACGCCGGTGAAGGTTCGGGGTTCAGTGGAGGTCAGCTGCACCGTGAGTATCGGGGTGGCCCAGGCCCTTGAGGACGAAACCCTGGACGATCTGCTGCGCCGGGCCGATGCCGCCATGTATCTGGCCAAGGACAAGGGCCGCAACAGATCGAAGGTGGACAGGACGGGCACCGGGTCTTGATATATGCAACGAAGCCCCCGCGGGCCGGGCCTTTTCCCGCCGGAAGGGAGTGGGTTGCGGCACAGGCTCAAGGCCTCGACCGGCGCGTTTCACCCTTTGCCGACAGGGTCGGATCGTGTTGTTCGAGGGGGCGCTGACCGCCGTCTTCAAGGTTGTTGCTAGACCTGGGGCACGGGATGAATCTCGTTGCAGAAGTCGTCCCATTCGGCACAGCTGTCAGGATTCACGGGGGCGTTGAAGGGCTTGCCGCAATCCGGGCAGCCGGTCAGGGCTTCAGGGGCCTTGCCCTGGGGCAGGGCTGCGAAGTTCGAGGCCTCGATGTGCAGCATCTGCGGCTTGCCGCAGTGGGGGCAGCTGGCCTGAACCTCGTATTTTTTCTTGGTCATGGGACTCTCCTTAGCTATTCGCAGGGTTGGTTGAAGTGCCCGCACTGGGTGCACATGAAGCCGTAAACGGTGCCCCTGCCATTTTCCAGGGACACGACATCGACCTCTTCCTCATTGCTGCAGTTCTCACATCTTACAAGGGCCACTTTGCGCACGGGGTCGTAGGGGCAGTCCTCATCGCAGATGATGATCGTCTCGGTGAATTGCTGCAGTTCGTCCATGGTTCACTCCTGCCTGAGGGTTTATTAATAAACATTACTAATAAAAATTGAGCCAAAGTCAAGGGGATTATCTCTGTACCCGTTGTTGATCCAAAAAAAAGCCGCCCCAAGGGCGGCTTTGCATCGGCGGGGAGGTTGGTTACTTGATATAGCCCCAGGACTGGAGGCGCGAGTAAGATTGTTTGGCGTTGGCGTCCTTGCTGCCACTTTGCAGGTAGCGGTAATACTGGCGGGCCGCTTCGTCGCGGCGGCCCATGCCGTCCAAAGCCCGGGCCTCGTAGTAGAGGGTGTTGGGGTTGCCGGGCAGGGCCCGCTCGTAGCGGCTGAACTGCGACAGGGCGGCATCATAGTTTCCCTGCTGGAGCTTGGCCAGCCCCGCCACGTGCAGGGCCTGGGCCTCGCCGGGGTTGGCCTGCTTGGCCAGTTCGGCATAGCGTTCGCCCTCGCGCTTGTTGCCTAGGGCCAGCTGGCACTTGGACATCAGCAGCAGCCCAGTGTAATCGTCCGGCGCTAGCTTCAGGGCCTGATTGAAGTGTTTCTCGGCCTCGGCATACTGCTTCTTGCTCATGAATTTTTCCCCGGCCTGCATCTCCTCGATGGCGGGCTTCAGCTTGCGCAGGGGAGCCGTGCTGTCCATGTAGCGTTCGCGTTGCAGCGGCAGGCTGCGGGATGAGGCGTAGGTGGTCTGGGCTTCATGCTGGGCCGTGTCGCGTCGTTCCTCGCTCATGGGATGCGATGAGAACATGACCTCCAGGGCCGAGGGGGTGCGGTCGTGCATATCCACTAGATGCTGTTGCAGGCCCACCATGCCTTGTGGGCTGTAGCCCGTCTTGACCATGTATTCCATGCCCAGGGCATCGGCCTGGCGCTCGTCCTCACGCGAATAGTGGGCCAGCAGGGCGCCTGCGCCGATGGCCCCCAGTCCGGCGGCCAGCGGGGTCAGGGATTTGTATTCCGAGGCCGAGACGCCGATGGTCAGACCGGCGGCCAGTCCCTGAAGGACCAGGGCCTTGGACATGCGCGAGGAGGTATGTCGGGCATTGACGTGCCCCACCTCGTGGCCCAGGAGCGCGCCGAGTTCGGCCTCGTTCTCCAGGGACACCATGATGCCGCGCGTGGCGGCGATGCTGCCGCCTGGAAAGGCATAGGCGTTGACGTAGGTGGCGTTCACCACGCTGAAATTGTAGGGCATGTCGGGTCTGTGCGTGTGCTTTGCCAGGTCTTTGCCCACGGAATTGACATAGTTCTGCAGGGCCTTGTCGTCGGCCTTGCCGTAGTCGGCGGAGAATTGGTGGGGTGCGTTCTGCCGGTCGACCTCGATCTCCTGCTGCGGGGACATGAGCATCAACTGGCTCTGACCGGTCACGGGGTTCACGGCGCAACCGGCCAGTATCCCGGCGGTTGCCACGGCCCCGGTATATAGGAATTGCCTGCGGTTCATGGTGGCGGACATGCATTTCCTCCTGTGTTGTGGGCGCAGTATAGCATAGCCCGATGCGGGAGTGTAGGGGGAGGACACGTAGCGGGCCACAGGGTCCCCGGGGGCTGCTGCTGCTGCGCTGCGAGAGTTTAGGGGAGAGCGGGCACAGGGCCGACGGACGGGGCAGGAGCGGGGTGGCCTAGGTTTCGAACAGCTGTCCCGGGTTGGTCATCAACTCCTCCACCTCGGCCTGGCTGAACCCCAGGCGTAACTTCAGGCGTTCGGCCTCGATCCCTGGGTCGAACAGCGGATAGTCGCTGCCGAACAAGATGCGCTCGCGTGGGTGGCGGCGGATGATCTCGGCCAGGGTGGCGTCATCGATGTAGGGCATGGTGCTGGAGGTGTCGATGTACACCTCGGAACCGATGAGTTCGTCCAGGGCCCATTTCCAGTGCAGATACCCGCCCATGTGCGCGGCGATGAGCGTCAGCCCCGGGAAGTTCTTGGCCACCTGCATCAACTTGTACGGGCAGGAGGGATTGTCCTGGGGGTGGGCCTTGTCGCCCACGTGGACCATGACGGTGAAGCGTCCGCGCGCGGCCTCGAAGATGGGCCCCAGCGCCGGGTCGTCCAGCCAGAATTGCTGGAACTCTGGATGGATCTTGAGGCCTCTGATGCCATGGGCCTCCAGCCGGTCCAACTGAGCCTCCCAGCCCTTGAAATCGGGATGCACCGACCCGAAGGGTACGGCCTGCTCGAATCTTTGGGCCAGGTCGATGGCCCAGTTGTTGGCCGGAATGACCTGATCAGGGGCCGTGGCTGCGGTGTGGACAACGAAACGGTCCAGGCCCGCTGCGGCAACCCTTGCCGCCAGGTCTTCAATCGTGCCGTCGCCCACGGGTTGGATCCCGTAATGGCCGTTCAATTGTCCCAGGACCTTGTGAGCGATCTTGGGGTGAAAGGCGTGTGTGTGGACATCGTAGAGCATGGCGAGGGCTGTTGTACGCCACTGACCACGGAAATCAACAATTCGCTGAGTTGTTTGCGGGCGCAATGGATTGTGCAGCCCGGGGACGCAATCTCCTTGAGCGCACCACTGGGCAGGAGGATTCAGGAGTCGCTGGTAAAATATTCCAGAGATTTGTCTTGCCAAGCTTCTCTAAAGAGGCTAAGAAGCCCGGTTCACCACAACATCCCACCGATCAAGGGCGTTTATCCCCCTTCTGCCTCAATGATCCGACCGATTGGCTGCAAGGACTGTAGGGTTACAGGTTTTGAGTATGTCGTATCGCCGGGGCTGGCTGATCACCAAGGAAAAAACATGGATTCATTCAAAGCCCTGGGCCTGTCCGATTCGACAATCGAAGCCCTGGTTCGCAAAGGTTTCACCGAGCCGACCCCCATCCAGGAAGCCACAATCCCGTTGTTGATGGCCGGCGAGCTCGACGTGGTCGGCTTGGCCGCCACCGGCACCGGCAAGACGGCGGCCTTTGGCCTGCCCATCGTCGAATTGGTCGATGAAAATGTCGGCGCCGTGCAGGCGCTGGTCCTGTGCCCGACCCGCGAGTTGGCCGTGCAGGTCGCTCGCGAGATAGGCTCTCTTCGTGGCTCCAAACGCCTGAAGGTGCTCACCATCTACGGCGGACAGCCCTTTGCCCCGCAGTTGAAGGGTCTGCGCGACGGTTCCAACGTCGTTGTCGGTACCCCCGGTCGTGTGCTGGACCATCTGCGCCGCGGCACCCTGAACCTGTCCAAATTGACCTTTCTGGTGCTGGATGAGGCCGACGAGATGCTCGACATGGGCTTCATCGAGGACATCCAGGAAGTCATGGCCGCCTCTGCGTCCGATAAGCGGACCCTGTTGTTCTCTGCCACCATGTCCCGCGACATCATGCGCATCGCCCGTGAATTCATGCGCGAGCACAAGGTTGTCTCGGTCCAGGGCAAAGAGGAAGAGTGCCTGACTGAACAGTATTTCCATGAGGTTCCCGAGTCTTCCCGGTTCGACGCCCTGACCCGCGTCATCGACTGCGTGGATGACTTCTATGGCCTGGTCTTTTGCCGCACCAAGGCCGACGTGGACGAAGTGGCCGAACGCCTGACCTCCAAGGGCTATCCCGCGGAGGCTCTGCATGGCGACATCACGCAGATCCGGCGCGAGAAGATCCTTGGATCCTTCCGCCGCAAGAGCACGCAGATCCTCGTGGCCACGGACGTGGCGTCGCGCGGTATCGACGTGCCTGATTTGACCCATGTGATCAACCTGGGACTGCCGCAGGATTCCGAATCCTATGTCCATCGCATCGGCCGCACCGGCCGTGCCGGCAAGACCGGTACCGCCGTGACCATCATCGCTCCGCGCGAGTTCGGCAAGCTGCGTTGGATGGCCCGGGCTGCCGGTGTGTCCCTGCCCAAGCGTCAGCTGCCCAGCGGCGAGGACGTGGTCAATGCACGCAAGGCGCGCATCGCCGTCGAGGTCCAGGCCTGCCTGGAGAACGAAGGCTATGAGAGCTGCATGGATCTGGCCGCTTTCCTGTTGGAGCAGGGCGAGCCGCAAGCGGTGCTTGCCGCGGTGCTGCAGAAGGTCGGCGCCGGTGGTCTTGATCCCGCCAGTTATTCCGTGATCACCGATTCCGAGCGTTCCGAGGGCCGTGGCCCCGGTGGCAAGGTGGATTTGTTCATGGCCTCCGGTCGTGGCGACGGACTGACCCTGCAGAAGCTGCTGGACTTCATCCATGATGAGACCGGTATCTTCAAAAACAAGATCCAGGATGTTCGCCTCTACCCCAAGCATTGCACCTTTGCGACTGCCCCGCAGGACGCCGATGTGCTGTTGCGCCACTTCAAGAATGCCGACAGCGGCAGACCCCTGGTCCGTCGCGACCGTGTTGGTGGCGGCGCCGCACCCAGGAATTCCGGATACCAGCGCAAGGGCCGTAGCAATTATCGCGCAGCCTAAGGTCGATTCATACCAGCCATAGAATGATCATCACGGCGGGGCTTTGCCCCGCCGTTTTTTTTGCGTCGAATTTCCTTTGTTGTTGACGCAGGATATTAACTTGTCTATATAGTGGGGGTATCAAAGTTATAGGTTCCCAAGAGAAATGCCAACCGGGGAGGAAAGCAATGCGCATTCTTCGCACTGCTGGAATGGGGCTGGTTTTCGCTGTCGTTGTCTTGGCCGTCGGATGTTTGCTGGGCAGTCGCGATTGGGGCGAGGGGGGCGGCGGATCCGTACCCGCGGCAGCCGTTCCCGTGGCCGAAGGAGTGTTTGCGGTGCGCGCCCGAATCGATGTGCCCGATGGGAAGGCCTGGTATCCGGGGATACTCAAACCGGGCGATTCCGCCATGGTTTGCAGGCAATGCTTCGGCTCTGAGGTCTTGAGGACCTCGAAGTACCAGGTCTATCTTCCGCCCTCGCGGTGGATTCCGGCCTTGGCCGGGACGCCCTTGCCCCACGGCGCGGTGGAATTCGGAGACGACGGCGGAGAACTGTATCTGGTCCGGACGCAGCTGGCCTCAGGGGGTGACTACGCATACGGGGTGCTGAGCCAAGCCAATCAAGTCCCCTATGTGTACAGCGGCAAGATCTGGGC
The DNA here is from genome assembly GCA_018816865.1 of Pseudomonadota bacterium. Taxonomy (GTDB): domain Bacteria; phylum Desulfobacterota; class Desulfovibrionia; order Desulfovibrionales; family Desulfovibrionaceae; genus Desulfovibrio_Q. Next base: position 56,987 of record JAHIUW010000017.1, on the reverse strand, counting down.
CCCGGTTCCGGAATGCGAAGTGCTGTGCGCCGTGGTTCGTTGACGGAAGACCCGCACGTCCTTCGCCTGCCTCCCCGAAAGGGAAACAAGTTGGCCGCCGGTTTGACCGGCAGGGAGTGGACCATGCGAAGGATGCGTACGAAGGGCTTGATGCTGGCCGCCGTGGGCGGGATGTTGCTGATGCTGGCTGTGGCAGGAAACGCCCAAGCCCAGGAGTGGGCCAAGGCGAGCGGTGGTGACGTGCCCAAGTCCGCTCATGCAGTGGAAAAGGGGGTCTATGCCGTGAAGGGCGATGTCCAGACCTACAGCGGGTCGGCGACCTATCCAGGTGTGGTGGTTAAGGGCAGCGATGGTGCGGAGATCTTTACCCAGGCCTCCAAGACGGCGGTGCAGGATTATCACGTTTACCTGCCCGCAGCCAGATGGTGCAAGGGTTCGGCCACTAAGGCCCCCAAGGGGGCTGTGGTCTTCGGGAAGGACGGCGGGCCATTGTATTTCATCAGAGCCAAGATCGATGGCAATTATTGTTATGGAACCTTTGGGGCGGTGATCGGCGCGCCCTACGTCTATTGCGGGGACATGCCGCAGGAGGCGTTCAGTTACGAAGCCCTGTGCCAGTGATCGCCTCGGACAGGCGAAAGGAATAAACCAAGGCCCGCTAACGCGGGCCTTTTGCTGGTCGTCGATCAGGTGAACAGTTCCCTCAGCCAGTCGGGGACCTTCACCGGGCGGCCCTCGGTGCTCGTGCAGGCGTGCTGGGTCATGCCCGTGGTCAGCAAGGTTTCCCTGGACTCGTCATAGACCTCGTAGCTGAAGGTCACCGAGGCCCGGCCCCAGTCGGAGATGCCCACCCGGACCTGGAGCAGGTCGTCGTAGCGTGCAGGCCGTCGATAACGGGCCTGTGCCTCGCGCACGGGCAAAAAAATGCCGCGCTCTTCCACTGTGTTGTAGCTCATGCCGCGTTCACGGATGAACTGGCTGCGCGAGCGCTCGAAGAGGTGCAGATATTCGGCGTAATAGAGGACCTGCATGGCATCGGTCTCGCCATAGGACACGCGGTGCTGGTACCAGGTCTCGGAGCTGGGGAAGTCGCTCATGACAGCACCTCAAGGGTGTACTTGAGGGCCTCGTGCCCCTGCTCGATGAGTACCCCCGTGCCTGCGGCATTGGCTTCGGAAAAGGTGGGCAGGCCGTGCATGGTGCAGGATGGATGCGAGATCAGGAACGGGACCGGGTCCGTGGTGTGGGTGCGCTCGATGAGCGGGGTGAAGTGGTCGCAGGTGATCACGAAGGCCGCGTCCTGGCCCTCCAGGGCCCGGGTCAGGGGGCCCACGATGTGCTCATCGAACTGGGCGATGGCCTTGACCTTGTCGGCCACGATGCCCGAGTGCCCGCATTCGTCCGGGGCTTCCACATGCAGGTATACGTAGTCCCCGCCGTTGTTCAGGAAGTCCAGGGCGGCGTCCACCTTGCCCTGGTAGTTTGTGTCCAGCAGACCCGTTGCGCCGGGGATGTCGATGACCTCCATGCCCGAGGCCCGGCCCAGGCCCTTGACCAGGTCCACGGCGGAGATGACCGCAGCCTTGAGGCCGTAGGTCCGGGTGAAGTCCGGCAGGATCAGTGGGCGGCCCTGGCCCCAGGGCCAGATGGCGTTGGCGCGGCTCGTGTTGTCGGGCTGGGCCAGCCGCTTGGCCGCCGCGTCGAACAGGGCCTTCATGCGCGCGGAGGTGGCGTAGGCGGCGATGTCCGGGCCCATGGGCTGGTCGGTGATGTCGTGGGGCGGGCGGATGGCCAGCCCCGCCTCGGGTTCGTTTGCTCCGCCCTTGTGCACCAGCAGGTGACGGTACTGGATGCCGGGGATGAACTTGAAGTCGTCGTCGCCCAGGTGGGCCTGAAGATCCTCGATGAGCGGGGTGGACTGTTCGGTAGTGATGTGCCCCGAGGAGTAATCCAGCATGGTGCCGGATTCGTCGGGGCTGGTTGCGCGCACCAGGTTCAGCCGCCAGACCAGGTCGTCCGGGTCCAGAGTCAGGCCCTGGGCCGCGGCCTCGATGGGCCCGCGCCCGGTGTGGTGCAGGGCGGGGTCAAAGCCCACCAGGCTCATGTTGGCCACGTCCGAGCCGGGGGCCATGCCCAGAGGCACGGTGCGGATCAGACCAGCCACGCAGCTTCGGGCCAGGCGATCCATGTGCGGGGTGGGCGCGGCCTCCAGGGGAGTCAGGCCGTCCAGTTCCTTCACGGGCCAGTCGCCCATGCCGTCGGCAATCAGAAAGAGTAGTTTCATGTGTCGTTCCATCACGGTATTGGGATCGTGCCGGAATCCGGCGGGTTGTCAGAAAAAGAGCGGCAGCAGGGCGGCGACCAGGAATGCCAGAAAGACCGCGCAAGTAAACCACAGGACCAGGGGATGCTGACTGCCCTGAGAGAGAACCTTGCGAAAAAAAGTCGCGAGGACGGTGTGGATCATGGCGTTTGCCCCCCTTTGCCTTGCAAAACCCATAGCACGATGCCGCGCTAAAGGGAAAGGCCAAGTCCGTGCAGGCTGGCCGCAGCGGCCCGTTGTGTCGGCCTTCATCGTCGGTTAGACGCAGCGCTCCAGCACCGAGCGCAGGGTGGCCGTGCTCCAGCCCTTGTCCTCGCCCTTGGAGCGGGCGATGTTCATGGATCGTTCGGCCAGTCCTCCCAGGTCGGGGCTTTGGATGCCCGCCTGGGCAAAGGTCAGGGGTGCGCCGAGGTTCTGGTACCAACCACGCAGGGCCGTGGCCGTGGTCAGGGCAAGGGTGCGGTCGTCGCCCCCCGTCAGGCCGAAGATGCTGCGTCCCCAGCGGGCGATGCGCGCAGGATCGATTTCGGCCTGATGCTCCATCCAGGCCGGGGTCACGATGGACAGGGTCGCCCCATGCAAGGTGTTGTACATGGCACCGATGGGGTGCCCGAGCATGTGGCAGGGTTTGGCCCAAGGCCCGATGCCCGCCGGGCACAGGCCGTTCCAGGCCAGGGTCGAGGCCCACATCATGTTGGTCCGCGCGGCAAGGTCGCCCGGGTCGGCCATCAGCCTCTGGATGCAATCCATGACCGTGCGCACCACGGTGTCGGCCAGGCCGTCCTGCAGTGGGGTCTCGCTGTCGGTCTGGGTCAGGGTACCCTCGGTGGCGTGGGAGACGATATCCACTGCGGCCAGCACGGTGTAGTCCAAAGGAATGGTGGCCGTGGTCGCGGGATCCATGATTGAGGCCATGGGGCGCACCAGGTCGTGGGCCATGCCGTTCTTGACCCGGGTCTCGTCGTTGGTGATCACGAAAACCCCGTTCATCTCCGAGCCGGTGGCGGCCACGGTGGGCACGGTGATCACGGGCAGGGCAGCGGAGAGGGACGCCTTGCCCGTGAGATAGTCGTTGAAGTCCGAGTCCATGCAGGCCCCGGCGGCGATGGCCTTGGCCTCGTCCATGACGCTGCCGCCCCCGGCGGCCACGATGAGTTCGGCCCCGGAGGACTTGGCCAGCTCAATGCCCTGGCGCAGATGAGAGAGCTTGGGGTTGGGCTCCACCCCGGAGAAGTCCACGACTTCCACCCCGGCGGCTTCCAGGGAGGCCCGGATCGTGCCGTAGACGCCGCTCCTGCGGATGCTGCCGCCACCGGTGACCAGCAACGCACGTTTGCCCAACACCGAGGCCTCGGCCCCTGTTCGGTCCAAAACGCCCACGCCGAAGATGATCTTGGTCGGGTTGTGGTACACAAAGCTCTGCATCTTGCTTCTCCCGGGCCGTAGAAATCAAGCCATCTGTTTCTTTACGTGAATTGTTAGTTCTTTTGCGAACTTACAAGACCTTGCGCCTTGGGTGTCCTGCAAATCATTCAAGTTGTTACGTCTCAAATCATACGCGGCGAGCCTGATTGATTCTTGGGCCTCACGTCTGACTCAATACGCCTGACTCAATTTGAATGGCCTACTCCGCCTGGGGCAGTATGGATGGCCTGATCCTGTGGTTAATCGTGTAGGAGCGGTTATCCTTACAGAATGCGGTAATGCATGGTCTTGCCGCGGGTGAGGCCCTGCTCGTCGGCCTGGCGCATGGCGTTGTGCACCGCGTTGGCGGTGGCCTCGTGCGTCAGGAAGACCAGGGGCACACTCTCGTCGTCTTCGGCGCGGCCCTTCTGGATGACCTGATGCAGGCTGATGTCGTTGTCCGCCAGGATGCCGGCGATGTCGCGCAGCACACCCGGCTGGTCCGGGACGATGAAACGCACGTAGTGCTGGCTGACGGCCTCGTCCAGGTCCAGGATCTCGGCGTCGGGCAAGGAGGTGCCGATGAAGCCCAGGATGTTCGGGGCTTCGCCGCGGGCAATGGACATGATGTCCGCCAGCACGGCGCTGCCCGTGGGCAGGTCGCCCGCTCCATGGCCGTGCAGCAGCACAGGACCGGCGTCGCCGTCAAAGCGGATGGCGTTGAACGAGCCCTGCACAGCGGCCAGCAGGTAGTCCTGAGGCACCAGCGCAGGATACACCCCGGCCTCGATCTTGCCGTCCACTTCCTTGGCTTGGGCAATGAGCTTCACGGCATAGCCGAATTCCTTGGCAAAGCCGATGTCCATGGAATCGACAACGGTCACGCCGGTCACGGGCAGCTTGTCCAGGGCGTAATAGCGGCCCAGGGCCAGCTGGATGAGCAGGGTCAGCTTGTGGGCCGCATCGATGCCTTCAATGTCCAGCGTCGGATCGGCCTCGGCAAAGCCCTTGTCCTGGGCCATCTTGAGGGCGGTGCCGAAGTCCAGCCCGCGGGTGGACATCTCGGTCAGGATGAAGTTGGCCGTGCCGTTCAGGATGCCGATGAGCGAGCGGATGCGGTTGCCCGCCAGACCGCCGCGCAGGGCGTCCAGCACCGGGATGCCGCCCGCCACGCTGGCCTCGAATCCCAGGTGCACACCACTCTTGGTGGCCAGGGGGAAGAGCTCGTTGCCGTATTCGGCCAGGAGAGCCTTGTTGGCGGTGACCACATGTTTGCCGGCATTCAGGGCGGCGATGATCAACTCACGGGCCACGGTGGTTCCGCCGATGAGCTCGACGATGACCTGGATATCCGGGTTGGCCACCATCTGTTTCCAGTCGGTGGTCATGGTCGCGCCATGGGATTCGATGGCGGGGCGCAGTGCTTCGTTGCGCTCGGCCACCATGGAGATGACGATGTCTCGTCCCGTACGATCCATGACGCGCTGGCGACCGGATTTGAGGACCTCGGCCAACCCGCTGCCTACCGTGCCGAAACCGGCGATGCCGATTTTCAGGGGCTCTAGCATGAATGATTCTCCAGTACGTGTTTGATGCCCTTGATGGCCTGCTTGGTGCGGTTGTCGTTCTCGATGAGCGCAAAGCGGACGTGATCGTCGCCGTAGCTGCCGAAACCAAGACCCGGGGCCACGGCCACATGGCCTTCGCGCAGCAGCAGCTTGGAGAATTCCACGGAACCCAGCTTGCGGAAGGGTTCGGGAATCTTGGCCCAGACGAACATGGTCGCCTTGGGGGGGACGATCTCCCAGCCCACGCGATTCAACCCTTCGCACAGAACGTCGCGGCGGTGCTGGTAGGTGTCCACGATCTCCTTGACGCAGGACTGGTCTTCATTCAGGGCGATGATTGAGGCGATCTGGATGGGCTGGAAGATGCCGTAGTCCAGGTAGCTCTTGATGCGGGTCAGGGCCTGGACCATGTCGCGGTTGCCGCAGCAGTAGCCCACGCGCCAGCCGGCCATGGAATAACTCTTGGACATGGAGAAGAATTCCACGCCCACGTCCTTGGCGCCCTTGGCCTGCAGGAAACTGGGGGCCTTGTAGCCATCAAAGACCAGGTCAGCGTAGGCCAGGTCGTGGATGACGTAGATGCCGTGCTCCTTGGCGAAGTCCACGATGCGTTGGAAGAATTCGAGGTCCACCACCTCGGTGGTGGGATTGTGCGGGAAGCTGAGCACCAAAAGCTTGGGCTTGGGCCAGGTCTGACGCATGGCCAGCTCCAGGTCCGCGATGAAGTCGCGCTCGGGGTCCATGGGGATGCGTCGCACGTCCGCGCCGGCGATGATGCTGGCAAAGGGATGGATGGGGTAGGTCGGGTCCTGGGCAAAGACCACGTCACCCGGGGAGAGCATGACCATGGCCAGGTGGGCGAGCCCTTCCTTGGCACCCATGGTGACCACGGCTTCCTGATCCGGATCGATGTGCACGTCGTAACGGCGCTCGTACCAGGATGAGATGGCCCGGCGCAGGTTGGGAATGCCTTTGGAGGCCGAATAGCGGTGGTTGATGGGTTTCTGCGCGGCCTCGACCATCTTGTCCACAATGTGCTGCGGGGTGCCAATGTCGGGGTTGCCCATGCCGAAGTCAACGATATCGATGTTCTGGTGGCGCATCTTCATCTTGAGTTCGTTGACCACGGCGAACACATACGGGGGAAGCCGGTGTACTCGTGGGAATTGATCCATGTCCTCTCCTTTTTGTCCCGCCAGGGTGGTTGCTGCGTCCGCGCATGTTAGTGGTGCGATGATGCCCTTGTCAAAGCATCCGCGAACAAGTTTATCCCCCCGCACTTAGGCCGGGGGGTGAAACCGGGGTGGGGCGGGGGAGGGGCCGCCTACTCGAAAAGGTAGGCGTATTGGTCGGCCACGGCGGTAGTTCGACCCGCCAGGGCCTCTGCTGCTGCTGCCACGTTGGCGGCATCGATGATGTCGGTCTCGGAGGCCAGATAATGGGTCAACACGTTCTCACTGGCAGAGAAGATCCAGATCACGGAATAGACGCTACCCACCTGCGGACGGCTGGGAAATTCGGGCTTGGTGGACACGAGGAGCTTGATCTTGGCCTCGTCCTTGGCCGTGAGCGTGAACAGGCTGGAGGTGTTGAAGATCTCCTTGAGCTGGTAGGCCAGACGAGAGCCTAACTGGTCGTCGTTGCTGTGGATGACGGCCACCGGGGTCGCGTTTTTCTTGGCCGCGGAAGGCGTGTTTGGAAGGGCCTTGCTCGCCGGGAGGTCCTGAGCCACAGCCAAGGCGGCGATGAACAACATCGCGGCGAGGGCCGTCAGCAGGGTGCGGCGCAAGGTGGCGGCAGAGCGTCTCATAAGGATTCCTTCAGCTGTACGGGCGGTTGCCCGCCAACATGCGGGCTACACTGGCTGAGTGAATGCGGTTTTGTCAACACAGGTTTTCGTGTCGAAGAACGCGATAACGGAATCCTGGTCCTCGGCGGTGATGCGCAGGTCGGCCACGGACATGGGAGCGGAATGGCCCCCATAGAGGCGAAGCGCCCTGTCCACGAAGTCGGCCAGGATAAAGGAAGCGTTGATGCGTCGGGAGATGGGGGGGGAACCCCAGACCACGGTGACCTGGGTCAGATGCGTGCCCTGATGGCCGGTGATCAGATTGCCGGTGCGAATCAGTGCCTGTTCTGCGGTGTCCGGGAACATGCCGCCCCATTCGGCCACTCGGGACATGAATGCAGGCATGACGGCCAGATAGTATTGGGGGTCGATCTTGACGGCCACTGAAACCCCGGGGATGCCAAGGATCAGGGCCGAGTCGCGGTAGGCTTTGCCCAGGCCTTTCTGGAGCCGGTCAAGAATCTCGGGATAGTCCTTCATCATGGGACTTGGGCCCTCCATGCACTTGCGTCGTGCTCCCGGTTACTCGTCGCTGGAGTAGTTGGGGCGGGAACGAACCGTATTCACGGCTTCACGCACGGCGTCGTTGATTTCATCTGGACGCACCGGTTCACGCAGGACGATGGTGCCCTGTTGGACATATCGGGGCGGCAGGGAATTGAGGCTCAAGGCATAAATATCTTGGATATCGAGGTCGTTGGGCTCGAACTTCGGGTATTCAGGCAGAACGCGACGCATGGCGTCGATGACCCGTTTTTCATTCTTGTTGCGAATGAAAAACAGGTTGGAAGTGCCCACGACATACATCTCGAACAAGTCGTTTATTTTCTTTTCCATGAATTTCTCCCAGGTAGTGACTCAATGGATAGCAATTCTAAGTCAGCATTACAATTTGAAAAACAATAATCAAGCCAAGTCTGTACCCGGTGCGGGAGGGAGAGGCCTTCTGGTGAGGATTGAAGGCCTGACGTTGGGGCCTGGAGATCAGAAGGAAATGGGTTTGAAAGCGGATTCGTGTTTACGGCGCAGGTAGTTGAGAAACAGCCTGGATTCCTTGAGCCCGGGGTTGATTTCCAGAGACTGTTCCAGGAATTTGACCGCGTTGTTGATGTCCTTTTTCTCGAAATAGGCGCGGGCGATGTTGTGGTGCAGGTTCTCATCCTCATCAGAGGCCAGATCCAGGGCGCGCAGGTAGTGCTTGAGCGCTGTGTCCAGGAGGCGCTCCTTGCGCAGGGAGATGCCGAACTCGTTGAACATGTGCTTGTGGGCGGGGTCGAAGGTGGCGTCGGCCTCGGCCAGCCTGGTGAAGATGTCCACGGCCTTGTTCATGTTCCCGCGCTTCAGATAGGTCAGGCCGAGACCGAAGCTGGCTCGGGCGCTCTTTTCCACGTCTTCGGGGGTGCCGAACAGGTCGAATCCTTCGATCTGCGGTCCGGTGAGGGGCGTGGGGGGAGGTGTTTCGGGGCGTGTCGAGGGCGGTTCGCCCATGTCCAGCATCGACCCATTGCCTGTGCCCGGTTCGGGGACTTCGGAGGTGATGAAGAACTCGGGTTCGGGGGCGAAGCGGTCCAGCAGGGTGCCGATGGAAATCGTGCGCTTCTTGCCTGTGGGGATCAGGTTCTCGTTGATGGGCTGGACCTCGGCCAGTTCGTCTTCCTGCTCGTGTACGAGCCAGAATTGCTTGACCTTGGTCTTGCGCTGGGTCGCGCCCGTACCGATCTTTCGTGTCTCCATGGTGGAGAACACGCCGTGGATGGGGTCGCGTTGGCTTTTTTCGTCTTGGGCGGGCATCATTTCTCAGAGCAGCGGCTCGATGCGTTGCACGATACCGCCCCGTTTGAGTTTGTTCAGGTAGTTGTCCTGTTCCTCTTCAAGAACCAGGTACAGGTAGTTCATGTTAGCTTGGATGGACTTCTCGTACAAGTCTTCCTTTACGTCCCAACGGGCAGCAAAATGGGCCTTTAAGAATCGCCGGACGCCTCCGAGGGGACCATCCATACGGCCCCGCATCATGTCATAAAAGCCATGCGTCTTCTCAAGAAGATCTCTGGGAGAGTCGTAGGGCAGTCCCGCTTCCTCGAACTCCAGATACAGCAGAACCAGCTTCTCAAGGTATTCGCGGTCGGCCATCTGGGCCAGCAGATCGCCGGTGCCCAGGATCTGGGCGCAGAATTTGGTGGCCTCGCCGCCAAAAGCGATCTTTGCGGTGTCCACCCCCAGGCAGGTGCAGTCGATCATTTTTGTGGCGTCGTGGATGTCGAAGCCCGGGCGTCCTGACTTGCGGAAATAGTCCTTCATGAAGGCGATGCTGCGCTGCTCATGGCCCACGGTGTATTTGGCTCCGGTCCCTTCCAGGTCGGTTTCCTCCTGGATGAGGCCCACGTCGTGCAACAGGGAACTGGCCAGGGTCAGTTCGGTCAACCGGGCGTTGACTGTTTTGCCCTCCTGGGCCGCACCGTGCAGCAGTCTCGCGGAACACAGGAAGACCTCCACCGTGTGCTGGAGGTTGTGATACATGGTCGTGCTGGAACGATATCCGGGGTATTCGCCCTGAAAGAGGCGTTCGGCATCGGCATAGATACGATCCATGAATCCAAAGTCGAAATCTGGATGGATGGCCTCGACGAGGAGATGAACTTCTGCCAGCAATGCCGATGGATCTGCGATGTCCACAAGGTCGTACAGTTTCACGTCTGCTTGAGCGTCAGCAACTCCCATTGATCCCCCTCGGATAGCGTTTGCTGAACTCGGCTAATGCTCTGAAGACCAAAAGCCTCACGAGTTTATTCCATTTTTGTGAGCGCTGCAACCGGGTTAAGGATTTCTTTGTGAGCGGTCTTTATCAGATTGTCGTTGGCTATAAATTGAAAACAAATCAAGGGGATGTAAGGGCTGATGGCGGGGGGATGCTACTCCATCAGAAGCGAGAGTCCGTCGGACAGAATGAAGGCCAGGATGGCGATCCCGAGTCCAAGGGCAAACCAGCCCGCTGATCTTGCCAGCCCGGATGAGCGTTGCAGCGGTGGGCGCAGACGGTATCTGGAGGCCTCGGGCCCCGTGGGCGGGGTCAGGGGCAGCGAGTTGAAATCCGCATGGCGGAAGTCCAGGGCGTCAAGCTGCACGGTCCCGGACTGGGCATGATCCTGCTGTCCAGGCGGTTGGGGGTCGGTGTGGTTTTTTTTGATGGCCTTCGTCGCAGGGGCGGTCTGCGGGGAGTCTGGCTGTTTGGAGCCCCCTGTTGGGGCCGTGGGGTCGTCCTGGGTCGTTGCGCCTGGCTGGGCATTGTCCGCAGTGGCCGCTATGGCTGCTGAACTGCGTCCGGATTCAGATGCGCTGGCGGCGTGCGGGGCCGGGCGGGCCGAGGGCCCCGGTTGTGGCACCGCACGCGGTTTGTCCAGGGACTGCAGGGCCGAACGGAACAGGGTGTCCAGGGTCTGCTGGCGGGAATGGCGGCTTTCCAGACACATCGCCCCGTGCAGGTAGACGCCGCGCACCAGGGTGCGGCCGTCCTCGAGCCTGAGGAAGGTCACGGCGATGCGTCGCCCGAGGTTCAAGAGTGAAAACGGAGGTTTGACCACGGTCAGCCCCACCCGTCTGTCAGCCGAGAGCGCGGTCAGCCCCAGGCGCGAGACGGCGCTGTTCACGGCTTCCCATACGGCATCGTAGCCAAAGCTGAAGCTCCAGGTCAGTTCGGTCTCGCGGGCGGTGAATGCCGCATGTTCGACGACGAACGGCTGGCTGGGATGTGCATTGTCGCTCACGTGGGCCTCCTTGGATGGTCCTGCAAGCATGCCTCAAATGCGAAAGCCGTGCAACGGGGGGGGGCGCAACCAGGGCGGATCAATGCAGGAGCGTCTCGAATCCGGCCAAGGCCTGCTCCACGAAGGCCGCAACCAGCACGGGGTCCTTGCGCCCATCACGAGACTCGACCCCGGTGTGCGCGTCCACCCCGGCAGGGCGGACGGCGAGGATGGCTTGGCGGACATTGTCCGGGTTCAGCCCTCCAGCCAGGATCAGCGGGAGGGGAGACAGCTCGGCCAGGCGGCGGCTCACGGCCCAGTCATGGACCTTGCCCGTGGCTCCCGTGGCTCCGGTGGAGGGGTCGAAGGTGTCGGTCAGAAAGGCGTCGCAGTGCCCGGCCAGGGCGAGGACCCGTTGCTCCATGCGCCGCATGGCCTTGGCATCAGGGGCGGGGGGCACGATGAGACTCTTGATGACGTACAGCTCTGGGCGTGTGGCTTTGAGTGTTGCCAGAGTCGCGGCGGTCATGTCCGCATGCAGTTGCACACACGTGACTCCGAGTGTGTCGCAGAGCGCGCTGATCTCGTCCGGGGCGGTGAGGTAGGTGATGAGCACGGCGCGGACGCCCCCCGGCAGGGTGTGGACAATGCTCGCGGCCTCGGCCTCGCTGATGTCCTCGGGGTGCACGGCCAGGCGCAGGGGCAGGCCGATGGAGTCCACCCCCAGTCGGGCCAGCAGCAAGGCCTCCTCCCGGTCCAGGACCCCGGCAATCTGGATGCGTGGGCAACGGCGATCAATCATGGCTGTCGCCTCCCTCCAGGCTGAAATCGTTGAGGAAGAAATTGGAGATGGCCGAGGGGTGCTGCTCGGCCTTGCGGAGCACGTCAAAGCCCGGCCCCGGATGCGGGGGAGGCTGTGGGCAGGCTTGTCCCGCTTGCTCGAACAGACGGCTGGCGTCGTCGTACTCGCCGTTGTCCCAGGCCATGAGCGCCTTGTCCAAAGCTTGGAGTTCCGCCAGCCCCCAATGTCCAGCGGATTGTTCCTGCGGCACGGGTTCTCCGGTGAGCCTTGCGAGCCGCTCCACGGCGCGGCTGGGCCAGGAGGCCAACTCGGACAGGGGCACGTCGAAGGTGATGCTCCTGCCCTGGGCGGGCCAGGGGTTGGATGCACGGGCCACGGCGGCCCAGGCCGTCTTGCGCAGCACCGTCAGGTGTTCTTCCAGGGCCTGGCGCTGTTGCCCCAGCTGTTCGCGCCGTTCCCGGAAGGCCTCGGGGGTGAAACGTCGGACCCCTTCCATGCCCAGCACCAGGCGGCGCTCATAGTCCTTGATCCGCCCCTGGAGAGCGGCCAGTTCTGCCACGGTCGCACGGTGTTGCCCCATGGCCTGAATGGCCTGGGCGACCTTGCCCTCCCGGTTCAGTCTGGTGGCGGTCTCTGCCTGCTGGTCGCGGCGTTGCACCAGGGGCGACAGTTCGTGGACGGCGTCGAAGTATTCCAGAATTTCGGAGCAACGCTCCTGCTGTTCCTGCAGCTGACGGAGCTGCGATTCGCCCGTGGCCCAGGCGTTTTCGGCACGCTGGCGTTCATCCATCAGACGTTTGGCCCGTTTCTGGAGCGATTCCGTGAGCTGCACGGCTAGGGTGGTGCGCAGCACGTCGGGTTCATCTTCGGGAATGGCCGAGGACAGGGTTACGGCGTGGTCGGACCCAAGGATGCGCGCCAGTTCCAGGGTTTGGTCCAGGGTGGCGGGCAGGTCGGAACCGGATTCGGCCCGCAGGGCGAAGATCAGTTCGCGGGGCGCGGGTTGCAGGGTCTTGGCTCCGGCCAGGGCCTCAAGCAACAGGAAATGCAGGGCGCGGTCCATGTTCGGCAGGGCTTGGCGCTGATCGGTCTCGGGCAGGGCGGGCAGGATGACCACACTTTCGGGAACGGCGGGCAGCAGCTGCCCCCGGCGGTGATCCTCCAGGATGCGCCGAGCGCCCAGGCGGTAGGACAGGATGCGCAGGGCTGAGGCCCGCTGGATGAGTTGCTGCTCCAGGGCGGGGTTGCCGGGTGCGGAAAAATGACGCCAGAGGTCCTCGGTCTGGGCGGGTCGCCCGAAAAACCACAGGGCGAGCCCCAGTCTGACCGTGGTTTCGAGGTGCTCGGGCTGGCGCTGGCGCAAGGCCTCGAAGCGTCTGACCGCGGCGTCAAAGCGTCCGGCGTCGAAGAGCTCCCTGCCTTTTTCCAGCAGTTCTGCATTGGAACTCTGGGCCAGGATGGCCGTCTCGCGGGCTTCGGTGTCCAGAGCGGGCATGTCGAATTCGTGCTGGCCGGGGATGCAGCCTGCGGCCAGGAGCGTCAGGCACAGGACCCCGGCCCTCAGCAGCCGTGAAAGAGGAGTCTGGTCGAGGCCTTTGCAAGGGGAGTGGATTGTCATTGGCATGGTGGACAGCAGCCTATCAGAGCCGGCTTGCGGAGCAAAGCGGGTCAATTGCCGGGCCGGGCGCGGTCCAGTGGCCCGCAGTAGGTGACGAGTCCTTGCTCCAGGACCAGGGCCTGCTTGATATTGGCGGGAATTTCCTCGGGGCGGTGGCTGATGCAGACCAGGGTCACCCCCGTGTCTTCCAGGGCCGCGAGTCCCGCCAGGAAGCCTGCGCGTGATTCGCTGTCCAATCCGGCGCAGGGTTCGTCCAGGATGAGCAGGGCCGGGCGCGTCACCAGGGCGCGGGCGATGATCAGCCTGCGTACCTGGCCATAAGACAGGCTGCGGATGGGGCGATCCTCGAAGCCCTGCATTCCGATCAGGGCCATGCACTGGCGCGCCCGGTCCTTTTGGCGGGCCTCGGCCCGGTCATAGAGTCCGATGCTGGAAAAGAAGCCCGAGGTCACCAACTCCAGGCCCGTCACGTTGTAGCGGTATCCGGCCTGTAATTCCGGCGAGACCAGCCCGATGCGCTTGCGGATCGTCCAGATGTTGACCAGGCCGGACTGCCCGAACCAGGCGATGCTGCCTGTGGATGGGAGTACGCTGCCCATGGCCAGGGCGGCCAGGGTGGATTTGCCCGCGCCATTGGCCCCCAGCACGGCCCAGTGTTCCCTGGGGCGCACCGTCCAGTTGACGTTGGTCAGGACTTGGCGACCGCTGCGCGTCACCGAGACGGCCTCCAGATGCAGCAGTGTGCCTGCTTCGCTGTCCGTCGTGGGCCGGGGAGGTTCGATGCTCAGGGCCGCAGAGCTGGCCTGGGGTTCGTCCCGGGTCAGAACCTCGGCAGCCGGGCCGCAGCGTTCCAGGCGACCGTCGCGGACCACGGCGGCATGGGTCAAAAAGGGGGGGCATTCCGGCAGGTGGTGGGTGCTCAGGATGACCTGGGTGCCGCTTGCGGCCACGGTGGACAGGGTCTCCAGGATGCGCTGGCGCATGCGTTCGTCCAGACCTTCCAAGGCCTCGTCCAGAAGCAGGATGCGGGGCCTGCGCACCATGGCCCGGGCGATGTGCACCAGCCGACCCTGTCCGCGTGAGAGTTCAAGGACGTTGCGGTCCGCAAATTCACCTGCGCCGATGGCTTCAAGCTGCGCCCGCGCCCGGTCCCGGTCTTCGGGCATGGGCTCGCCCCACAGGGCCAGGGTGTCATAGATGCCGGTGCAGACCAGTTCCTCGCCAGTGTAGCCCCGGTCGGATCGTACCCAGGCGTCCTGGTCGTCGGATGAGATCAGCGCGATGTTGGCTCGGGCGTCCAGAGCGCTTGCGGTGGGGTCGTTTCCGAAATTCCAGCTGCGTCTGCCTTCGTGCCCGAAGGGGCGGCCTTGGGCCGGATGGACCTCGCCGCGCAGCAGACGCATCAGGGTTGTCTTGCCCGCGCCGTTGCCGCCCAGCAGCGCCCAGTGCTGCCCGGGCATGATCTGCCAGCTGACATCCTTGAGGGCATGCCCTGGACCCAGGCGCACGGCGCAGTGTTCGAGTGAAATGATGGCGGAATCCATGCGCGGTGTTGTAGCGCGGGCTGCCCCAGATGCCAAGGGGCGGGTGCGCAAAGGCCCGGATTGTGGCCCGGACGCAGGAGCCCGGGCAAGGCGTTGGCCCGCACGAGGCGAACCTTGGGCTGAGGTCACTCTGGGGAGCGGGGCGAGGTTGCGTTCGGCCTGATACAGACACAGGCCGCCACGCACGATGCGTAGCGGCCTGGCTGGTCGGGATGGGATGGGTCTGTCTATGAACTACTTGGCGGAATCCAAGGCGACCTTGCCGTTGGTGAAGCCGAACTTGGCCATGAAGATCACCAGGGCCACCAGGGCACTGCCGGCTCCGATGAGGATGGACGTGTCCATGGGCAGGCCGAAGCCGATCTCGGCCTGGGCGATGAAGGTCGCGCAGACCGCGGTCATGAAGGTCGCGGGCAGTGTGCAGATCCAGTGGAGCTTGGCCGTCTTGGCCAGGTACACCGCACCGGCCCAGAGGACCATGGTGGCCAGGGCCTGGTTGGAGAAACCGAAGTAGCGCCAGATGGTGCTGAAGTTCTGGGTGGAGATCACGTAGCCGATGAGAAACAGCGGCACGGCGATCATCAGGCGCTTGGCGATGGCCTTCTGGTCGATCTTGAAGGTCTCGGCCAGGATCAAGCGGGTGCTGCGGAAGGCCGTGTCGCCCGAGGTGATGGGCAGCACGATGATGGCCAGCACGGCCAGGGTGCCGCCGATGGGTCCGAGCAGGGTGTGCGAGACTTCCTTGACCACGGCGGCGGGGCTGCCGGCGCTGATCACGGCCTGCAGGGCCTCGGGGGAGTTGTAAAAGGACATGCCGATGGTGGCCCAGATCAGGGCAATGATGCCCTCGATGATCATGGCCCCGTAGAAGATCTGGCGGCCTTCGCGCTCACTGGTGCAGCAGCGGGCCATGAGTGGGGACTGGGTGGAGTGGAACCCCGACAGCGCGCCACAGGACAGGGTGATGAACAACAGCGGCCAGATGGGCTTGTCGCCGGGGTGGGTGCTCATGGTGAAGTCCATGTTGGGCAGGATGGCGTAGTCGCCTGTCAGCAGCGCGATGGCCAGGGCCGCGGTCATGACGATCAGCAGGCCGCCCATGAACGGGTAGCAGCGGCCGATGAGCTTGTCGATGGGCAGGATGGTGGCCAGGAAATAGTAGCCGAAGATGCAGGCCACGAAGATGCCCACGTGCATCCCGGTGATGCCGGCCAGCAGCTTGGCCGGGGCCAGCACGAAGACCACGCCCACCAGCAGCAGCAGGATCACGGAGAAGACGCGCATGACCTGGCGGGCGGACATGCCCATGTATTCGCCCACCAACTCGGGCACGCTGGCACCGTTGTTGCGCATGGAGAGCATGCCGCTCATGTAGTCGTGCACTCCGCCCGCGAAGATGCAGCCGAAGACGATCCAGAGCAGGGCCACCGGGCCGTAGAGTGCGCCCAGGATGGGGCCGAAGATGGGGCCGATGCCCGCGATGTCCAGGACCTGGATCAGCAACAGCTTCCATTTGGGCATGGGCACGAAGTCCACGCCGTCTTCCAGGCGGCAGGCCGGGGTGATGACATTGGCGTCGGGCGCCATGATACGGTCAACAATCTTGCCGTAGGTGTAATAGCCGATAACCAGCGCGAAAAGGCAGACAAAGAAATACAGCACTAGATCCTCCCTGTGCGGTTGACTCATCCCGGTCGTATTCCGGGACGTGCGAGTCCTTACGCGCAGGCAGGATCTGTTTTCAATGGCCTCTGGCCCAAGTGTCGTTTTGGCCGTTTGAAATGCACGCAGCCCGCTGCGGGCCGGGGGCCTGTCCCCTCTGAACTTCTCAGGTCGTCAGGGGGTGGGCCCGGGGGATGCGCAACGCCACCAGGGTCCCCTGGTCTGGTGCCGACTGGATCTGCAGCCCGAAACTGGAGCCATAGATCTGTTTGAGGCGCAGGTTGCAGTTGGCCACGCCAATGCACTCGCCGTTGCCGTCCGAGGCCAGCAGTTCGTCCGGGCGGCCCAGGGGCATGCCCACGCCATCGTCCTCCACCAGGATGTGCAGCTCGTGGTCGCGCACGCTGGCGGTGAGGGTCACGGTGCCGCCCTGCTCGCGCCCGGAGATGCCGTGGCGGATGCCGTTCTCCACCAAGGGCTGGATCAGGAACGAGGGCACGGGCCAGTCCGCGCAGGCGTCGTCCACCCGGATGTCGGCATTGATGCGTCCGCCGTGGCGGGCCTGTTCGATGGCCAGATAGGCGCGTACATGCTCCAGCTCCTCGGACAGGGGTACCACACCGGCACTGGAATGCAGGTTCTTGCGCATGAACAGGGCCAGGTCCTGGAGCAGCACCCTGGCCTGGGCCGAGTTGGTGCGGCAATAGGAGGCGATGGTGTTCAGGGCGTTGAACAGGAAGTGCGGGTTGATCTGGGCCTGGAGGCGGCGGATCTCTTCGCGGGCCAGGAGGCGTTCCTTGATCTGGATATCCTCCAGTTCCAGCTGTGTGGAGAACAGGGCGGCCAGGCCCTTGGCGATCTCGAAACGGATGTTGTCCAACTCGCATTGGCGGGAGCCGTAGAATTTCAGGGTGCCCACGATGCGCCCGCCCTTGCTCAGGGGGACCACGATGGCCGAGGTGAACGGGCAGCGGGGGTGGCCGCAGCCGATGCCTGCGCGGTCCTTGATGAAGACCGGGGCTGTGTTGTGCAGCGCCTTGCGCGTTGCGCTGGTCACGATGTGCTGGCCCGGGAGATGGTGGTCGGCCCCTTCCCCGAGGTGCGCCAGGACCTGGGTGGCGTCGGTGATGGCCACGGCGGCCACGCGCACCCGGTCAAAGATCAGCGCGGCCACGGCCCCGGCGGTCTTCTGGGACAGGCCGTGGCGCAGGTGCGAGACCGTGGCGTCGGCGATGGCCAGGATGTGTTGGGCTTGGCTGGAGTCCTGTTTTTCGCGATGCAGGCCCACCAGACGGATGGTCTGCACGAACAGGGCCGCTCCCACGGTGTTGACCGCGATCATGGGCACGGCAATGACCCTGACCAGGGCCCAGGCGTCCGCAAAGGGTCGGGACAGGGTCAGCACCAGCAGCATGTGGAAGCATTCGCCCACCAGGGCGATGAGCGCGGCGGGCTTCCAGTGCAGTGGGTCCTTCAGGCGCATGGCGATGAGTCCGGCCACGGTGCCTTCCAGGAAGGTCGCCAGCCCGCAGGGCAGGGCCGAAAAACCCGAGGGGTCGATCAGGTTGCGGTGCAGTCCGGCGATGAATCCGGCCCCGGCCCCCACCAGGGGGCCACCCACCAGCCCGGCGGTGATCACGCTCATGGCCCGCAGATTGGCCACGGAAAGGTGCACCGTGCCCCCGGTGTAGGTGCCCAGGATGCCCAACCCGCCGAACAGCAGGGTCAACAGGACCGTGTTGCGGCGGCTGGTGGGCCGCAGGTCCAGGTTGCGGATGGAGCCGAAGGTCATGATCAGGAACGCGGCGGTGATCATCAGGCCGAAGCGTTCGACCAGCACCAGCAGTAAATCGAGAATGGGCATGGCTGAGATATCCTTGTGGCGTCTGCGCCGTACTCCCCGGGCAGGGTCGCTACGGGGCGAAGACGTGCTGAGGGCTTACAGGCCCAGACGGTCCTTGAACTGTTGGACGCGACCGCGGCTGATGGTGAGTTCGGTGCCCTCGGCATCGTCCAGCACGAGATTGTATTTGCCGTTGAACCAGGGCGAGAACTCCCGGATGCGCTCCAGGTTGACCAGCACCCCGCGGCCGGCCCGGAAAAAGGACCCCGAACCCAGGCGCTGCTCCAGGGATTCCATGGTGCAGATGCCGTGGCAGGGCCAGGCCCCGTCGCTGGTGTGGATCATCAGTCTGCGCGATTCGGTGGCGCAGAACACCACCTCTTGGGGTTTGAGCAGTGCGATGCGCCCGCCCCGTTCCACGGGGATGCGGCTGAACATGGGAGCGCCCACCCCGGCCAGGAGTCGCTCCAGGCTGGCCTGGGCCCGTGCGCGCGGCTCGCGGGCGGACATGGCCTCGCGCGCTCGGGCCAGGCTCTTGGAGAGCCGACCCTCGGTCACGGGTTTGAGCAGGTAGTCTACGGCGTTTTCTTCGAACGCCCGCAGGGCGTATTGGTCAAAGGCCGTGGCAAAGGTGATCAGCGGAGGGTTTTCCATGTCCAGGGTGGCGGAGACCACGTCGAAGCCGTTGCCCCCGGGCATCTCGATGTCCAGGAACACCAAGTCCGGAGCACAGGCCATGATCTGCTCGATGGCCTCGCGGGCCGAGCCTGCTTGGGCCACGACCTCGATGTCGCTGGATGCGGAAAGCAGATACGCCAGTTCGTCCCGGGCCGGTGGCTCGTCGTCCACGATGAGCACGCGGATAGGCATTGAGGAGTCTCCTTGTCGCCGCATTGTCCCGACCAAGGTACGGCAGACAGGGGTGCCGGGTAACGCCAAGGGCCGGGTGCTGTCAAGCCGCGCCTAGCCCTTGGGCATGTATATCCGTTTGAGCATCGTGGGCGGTATGGCATTATCCCAGTGGCCCGTGGCTTCGGCCAAGGCCCAGGCCGCCAGCAGCAGGGCTGCCGCAGCGGCCAGTACCAGCAAGGGGGAAACACGCCAGCGCCCTGCGATCCGCGCCTCCAGGCAGCCCTCTACCGGGCAGGCCCCGACGCACTGCATGCAGCCGATGCATTCCGGGCTGCCCACGCGATCCTTGGTCTTGACGTCGATGCCCGAAGGGCAGGCCTGGTTGCACTTGCCGCAGTCGATGCACTTGTCCTGTGCGCGGTGCACGGCCAGGGGCGAGAGCATGGACGCCAGTCCCAGCAGCGCGCCGTAGGGGCACAGGGCCCGGCACCAGAAGGAGGGTACGATCAGGGCCAGCAGGGCCAGGACACCGAGCACGGTGAGGGCGATCGTGGACGGAGCTAGGAAAAAATCGAGCATCCGGGCGTCGGCGGTCAGATTGTAGGACCCCGTCAGAAACTGGCGGATGCTTGGGACATCCATCTGCATCCATGTAATCCAGACAAAGAACCCCAGCAGCAGGTATTTGGGGACGGTCAGGGCCGTGGACAGCCGGGGGCCGGGGGTGCGCGAGAAGCCCAGGGCGCGTCCGACGCGTTCCAGCAGATTGTGGAGAAAGCCCACGGGGCAGATGGTGGCGCAGAAGCCCTTGCGCAGGATGAAGGCAATGCCCAGAGCGGTCAGGAGCAGGGTCAGCCCGGCGGGGTGGATCTGGTCCCAGACTCCGGTCAGCAGGAACTGCTTCAGTGCCATGAAGGCGCTGATGGGCAGAAAGCCCTCCACCGCGGGCGGGCGCGGGCTGAAGACTTCGGTCTTTGCGCTTGCCCAGAGCAGAAATTGCTGGAAGCGGACTCCGGTCCAGATGCAGAATAGGCAGAAGACGGCTTGGATCAGTAGTCGGAGTCGCTTGGGGGTCAGGTGTCGGTTCATGTGGCGTCGCTGGTTGAATGGTTGGGCCGTTGGGCGGTGATGACTCGTGGGGCGAGTGTGGTCGTATCGCTTGCCACCGTCTTTGACCGGGGTCAAGGACCCGGTCGCGCAGGGCATGGCTTGGCCAGGAATGGCCGCTTTCCCTTTTCAGGCCAGCGCACAAGAGGTATGCTGATTGGTACTGAAATACACGGAGGATTGCATGAACGATCAACCTACGGCCCTGGCCGGGATTGTCAGTCGGCTGGATGACATCGCCGTCCAGATCAGGACCCTGGAAGCCGAGGCCGAGATCCTGCTGCACACGCACAACGACCCCGATGGCTCCGAGGCCAATATGCGTCGCAAGGCCGAACTGTTGAGCGAGATACCAGAGGTGCTGGAACCGTTGCTGGGCGATCTGGACGGGGAACTTCGGGCCAAGGTCGAGAGCGGAGCGGACGGCTTTGCCCAGCGGGGCATGATGGCCCTGAACCAGGGCAGCGTGTTCTGGATGCGCAATCTGCTCTATCCTGATGATTATGAGCAGGGGCAGCCCAATGACCTGGAGCGGTTCATCAGTGAGCTGGTGGGCCGCTGACCGGGAATGATTCATCAAGGGGGGGTGTGTGGACAAGATCAAAGTCCAGACCTGTTTGGATGCCCTTTTTGGTTGTGCGGACGAGATCAGGTATGAGGACGACGCCAAGGGCTATTCCGTCCTGTTTCTGAACGAACGGGACAAGTTTGTGGTGCGCCTGGAGCGCCGCGCCAACGAGACCGTGCCGATCCGGGAAAGCATCGAGCATGAGTGCAGGGACTACGGCGAGGTCGTGGCCAGACTGACGGACATCGTTTCCATCTATCACGATGAGAGCGATGCCCCGCGCATTATCGAGACCATTCTCACCGGGGCCTTGCCCAAGTAGGCAGGCTGTTGAAAAACGCACGATTGCTGCGTTGCTGCGATGAACAAGACTCCTCACGTACGGTAAAAAGTACGCTTCGGAGTCTTTTTCAGCTTGCGCCATGCACTCGCACCTTTTTGGACAGCCTGGAGGGCGAATGGAACAACGCACGGAATCGAGATCGGGTGTCTACGAATCAATGACCTTTTTCAGATCCACCCCGTATTTGCGCATCCGATTGAGCACGGTGCCGCGGTTGACGCCCAGGATGCGAGCCGCCTGGGATTGGTTGCCTCCTGAGCGTCTCAGGGCGTCAAGAAGTGCCTCCCTAGGGCTGAAATAGGCATTAGTGGCCTTGGTATCGGCTTCAGACTTGTATCCGGGGCCTTTTTTAATGTCCTCAGGACGGGCTACCTCCTGGACTTGCGGGGGCAGGTGCTCCGGGGCCAGAGGTCCCTGATCCGTGATCATACAGGCGTATTCCAGGGCGCTTTTCAGTTCGCGCACGTTGCCCGGCCAGGGGTAGCGCGCCAGCAGGCGCATGGCCTCCGGGGTGGCCCCGCAGGCCTTTTTGTCAAAGCGTGCCGAGATCTCGGTCATGAAGTGCCGCGCCAGCAAGGGGATGTCCGCCACGCGCTCGCGCAGCGGCGTAATATGGATGGGGATGACGTTGATGCGGTAGAAGAAGTCCTCGCGGAACCGGCCCTGGCTCACAAGGTCCTGCAGGTTGCGGTTGGTGGCGGTGATGATGCGCACGTCCACCTCCACGGGACGATGGTCGCCCACCCGCTCCAGGGTCTTGTTCTCCAGCACTCGCAACAGCTTGACCTGAGTGTTCAGGGGGACGTCCCCGATCTCGTCCAGGAAGATGTCGCCCTGATGCGCGGCCTCGAAGCGGCCCTGGCGGTGGCGGATGGCCCCGGTGAAGGCCCCCTTGACGTGGCCGAAGAGTTCGCTTTCCAGCAGGGACTCGTTGAGCGCCGCGCAGTTGAACTGTACGAAGGGCTTGTCCGAGCGGGGCCCCATGTCGTGAATGGCCTGGGCCGCCAGCTCCTTGCCCGTGCCCGATTCCCCGTAGATGATCACCGGCGCGTCCGAGCGCGCGGCGCGTTCCAGGATGGAGAATAGGCGGCGCATGGGGGCAGAATTGCCCACCATGCCGTGGAAACCCGTGCCGAACAGTCGCGACAGTTCTTCGATCCTGCGGTCGCGCTCGGTGATGGCGCTGATGTCCGTCAGGGTCTCCACGCTGGCCAGGACCTCGCCGCCCTCGCTGAGCAGGGTGGCGTTCTTGATGACCTCCACCGTGGTCCCGTCCTTGCGCAGGATGCGGCAGTGCTGGCGGGATTCCTTCTTGGTGTCGAACAGCCTGCACCAATGGTCGCGGCCCTCCTTGATGGACAGCTTGCAGGCATCGCATTGCAGGACCGTGCAGGGCTTGCCCAACAACTCCTGGCGTTTGAAGCCCGTGAGCTTTTCTAGGGCCTCGTTGACCATGGAGATGCGGCCGTCGCGACCCACGATGAGCAGGCCCTCGCTCATGGTCTCGATAATGCCTTCCAGATAGTTCTTTACGGAATCCTGATTCATTCTATCCTCAACAGTATTTAAGCAGTTGCTTCATCACATGCTTAAATAGTGCTTAATTATTTGCTTGGCAAGGCACTGGTCCTGAAGGGGAGATGTTCCGGGAGCCTAGATCCTGCATGGCTTGAACAGGAGTCCTCGGTTCTGCGCCGGAATCGGCACGGCAACTGCTATGACTGACTCTGGATTGAAACGCCCGTGACGGGTGATGGTTCCGGACCCATGACAAAAGAGACTCCGCGCATGAATCGAAGAAAATTCCTCAAGGCCTTGGGTGTGGGTGGCGCCGCGGTGGCTGCCGCACCTGCCGGGGCTGCGGCCTCGGCTGTCCACGCTGCCGCAAAGACCGGTGCGACAACCGGCACGGATGGGACGGGGTCGATCTCGTCCCGGGGTGAGGACTTGGCCACCCTGCTGGACTTGTCCAAATGCATTGGCTGCGGGGCCTGCGTGGAGGCCTGCGCCGAGGCCAATGCCCATAAGAAGCCCGAGCCCCAGGGGGCGATTCCACGCCCCAGACCGCATTCGCGCACCAGGGTCGAGGACTGGTCGGGCCGCCGCGATGTGACGGACCGCCTGACCCCCTACAACTGGCTGACCATCCAGACTGCCGAAGTCCAAAAGGACGGCGAGTCTCTGGAAGTGAATATCCCCCGGCGCTGCATGCATTGCGTGAACCCGCCCTGTGCCGACCTCTGCCCCTTTGGCGCGGCCCTGAAGCAGGACAACGGCATCGTGCGCATCAACGAGGCCATTTGCCTGGGCGGGGCCAAGTGCCGCAAGGTCTGCCCCTGGGGCATCCCCCAGCGCCAGTCCGGCGTTGGGTTGTACCTGGATCTCTTGCCCGAATATGCGGGCAATGGGGTGATGTACAAGTGCGACCGCTGCTACGACCGTGTTGCCCAAGGCGAGTTGCCCGCATGTATCGAGGCCTGTCCCGAGGGCGTGCAGAGCATCGGCCCGCGTTCGGAAATCATCGCCCGCGCCAAGGCCCTGGTCGCCGAGACCGGCGGCTTTCTCTACGGTCTGGAAGAAGGCGGCGGCACCAATACCCTCTATGTCTCACCCGTGCCCTTCGATGTCCTGAACGAGGCCATCGCCAAGGGGCCAGGCCAACCGCACCTTGGTCCGGCAGAGGATGTCATGGCCCGGGACGAGAGTCTGGCGACTGTGGTTGCCGCCGCCCCGTTCATGGGGCTGGCCGCCGGGCTGCTGACCTTTGTGCATGGCATGAAAGGCGGGGAGGGCGGTCATGAACGCTAGCCCCTGGATGTCCCGCCTCTGGACCGCCAGTCTCTCGCTGCTGGCGGTGACCGGCCTGGCGCAGATGCCGCTGTTCAACCGTTATTACATGACCAGCATTCCGGGGTTGTCCTGGCTGGGAGATTTCGGGTTGACCCATTCCCTGCATTACCTGGCGGCGGCTGTCTTTTTGTTCCAGGTGTGTTATTGGATTGCTAATACCTGTTTTGCGAGGGGCTGGGGCCTGACGTCCACGGGGCGCTGGCGGGTACTGGCGCTGGCGCTGCTGGTGGTGACCGGCTTGGTGAGGGTGTCCAAGAACGACCCGGACCTCTGGTACAGTCCGTCCGTGGTCATGGCAGTGGACTGGGCGCACCTCGCTGCAATGATGCTTTTCGGGGTTCTGGCCTTGACCGCCCGCAGGCTGTCCCAGCCGTATCTCGTACAGATCATGGAGAAGCGCCCGCCCCGTATGGATTGATGCCTAGCAGCGGGGTATAGATGCATTTAATCACCTACATTTTATCAGGGAAAAGTATTGGAAATAACCCGGCATGGGTGTAACGTGTGCGCTAAACCAAGATAATTAGGCGTAACCCATTGAAATCACTCCATGCCGGGAGGTAAAGGATGAAGCTGTCAACTCGTAGCCGTTACGGAACCAGAATGCTGCTGGATATCGCGGAGAACTCCAACGGAAAACCCGTGTCCGTGAGTGATATTTCCAAGAGACTTGGTGTCTCGGTGAAGTATCTTGAGCAGTTGATTCGTCCGCTCAAGCGCGGTGGGTACCTGGACAGCGTGCGCGGCCCCAAGGGCGGGCATGTTCTGACCAAGTCACCGAGCGAAATTACGGTGGGCGAAGTGGTCCGGTTGCTGGAGGGTGGAATCAATCTGACGGACTGTGTTGGCGACCAGGAGTTCTGCACGCGGTCGCCCCAGTGCAACGTCAGGAATGTCTGGGTCGAGGCCACCAAGGCCATGAACGACATTCTTGATTCGATCACCATCTCGCAGATCAACTACGAGAACTGCAGCTCCTAGCGGGGGGCACAACACCCCCCGTTGCAACCGCTTGCGGTGTCCACGCTGGGACGCCGCAAGGATTGGGAACCCCAGGGGGTGTCTGTATGACCGTATGCCTGTCTTTGGCCCGCGCCGCACTTCACGCGGCGCTTACCGTTGCTTCCTCCTTGATGCTGACGCTGCTGTTGGTGCTGCCGTCGCTCGCCGCAGTGGACACGTCCACCCCGGCGGGTGACGACGATGCGGCCCCTGGTCGCCAGTTGGCGCGCCAGGCCGTGAAGGAACAGCAGCTCTGGATCACTTCGGACCACTCCAAGCACGAGATCCTGAAACAGGATTTCAAGACTCCCGAGGACCTGACCAAGGCCTGCCTGACCTGCCACACCGAGGCCGCCATCCAATTCCACAAGACCATCCACTGGACGTGGTTGGACCCCAACCTGCCCAAGGAAGAACAGGTCGGCAAGGGCGGCCTTGTGATCAACAATTTTTGAATGAATATTCAAAGCAACGAGGCTCGTTGCACAAGTTGTCATGCAGGGTATGGCTGGAAGGACAAGAACTTCGATTTCACGGACCAGAGCAAGGTGGACTGTCTGGTCTGCCATGATCAGTCCGGGACCTACAAAAAGTTCCCCACCATGGCCGGGTATCCGGTCAAGGAACCCAAGAAGTTCGCGGGCGCCGAGCAGTTCTATCCCCCGGACTACAAGACCATCGTGGCCAGTCTGGGCCGCCCCTCACGCTCCAATTGCGGTTCCTGCCATTTCAACGGCGGCGGCGGCGATGGGGTCAAGCACGGCGACCTGGATTCGTCCCTGCTCAAGCCGTCCAAGAAGCTGGACGTGCACATGGGCGTGGACGGTCAGAACTTCGACTGCACCCGCTGCCACACCACGTCGGTCCACAATATTGCGGGGCGCATCTATTCCCATCCTGCTGCCGAGGAGCGCAAGAGTCTGCTGGAGGATGATCTGGCGACCAAGATCACCTGCGAGTCCTGCCACAGCGCCACCCCGCACAGGGCCGGGCACAAGGCCAATGACCATACAGACAAGGTGGCCTGCCAGGCCTGCCACATCCCCGAATTCGCCCGTGAAAAACCCACCAAGATGGAATGGGACTGGTCAACTGCGGGCAAGATGAAGGACGGCAAGCCCTATGTGCTCGATGGTCCGCTGGGCAAGCATTCCTACGACAGCAAGAAGGGTGATTTCCGCTGGGAGATGAACGTGGTGCCCGAGTATTTCTGGTTCAATGGCACCATCGAGAGCATCCGGGCCACGGACAAGATCGACGATTCCGGAGTGGTCAAGCTGTCCTGGCCCGTGGGCGAGAGGAATGATCCCAAGTCGCGCATCATGCCCTTCAAGGTGCACCGCGGCAAGACACCCTACGACCCGGTGAACAAGAACATGGTGCTCGCGCATCTGTTCGGCAAGGATGACGACGCCTACTGGAAGACCTATGACTGGGGCCGCGCCATCAAGGCGGGCATGGCCTATGCCTCCCTGGACTATTCCGGTGAGTATGGCTTTGTGGAAACCGAGTGGGTCTTCCCCACCACGCACATGGTGGCTCCCAAGGACAACGCGGTCTCCTGCAACGAATGTCATTCCAACACCAGCCGCCTGGCCAACCTGGCCGGATTCTACATGCCCGGTCGTGATTCCCAGGCGGGTCTGGATTTAGCGGGTTGGCTGGTTGTGCTGGCCTCATTCGTCGGTGTGTTCATCCACGGCGGGCTACGTATGGCCTCGCGCAGACGCAACGGGAAGGAGGACTAGCTCATGCCCATGAAACAAGGAATGAAGAAGATCTACCTCTATACCCGGTTCGAGCGTTTCTGGCACTGGGCCCAGGGGGCGCTGATCGTGACCTTGGCCCTGACCGGGTTCGAGGTCCATGGGACCATCGACCTCTTCGGGTTCGAGAAGGCCGTGGCCATCCACGACTTCTGTGCCTGGAGCTGGCTTGGCCTGTATGTGTTCATCGTCTTCTGGCTGGCCACCACGGGTGAATGGAAGCAGTACATCCTCACCATGGAGAAGATCTATGAGGTGGCGATGTATTACGTCAGCGGTATCTTCAGGGGCGAACCGCATCCCGTGCCCAAGACGGTGCGGCGCAAGCACAATCCCCTGCAACGCCTGACCTACGTCTCCATCTCCGCGGTGCTCATCCCCTTCCAGATCGGCACGGGGCTTCTGTACCTGTTCTACAACCAGTGGGCGGAACTCGGCATTGCCACCTCCCTGTCCCTGGATATGGTGGCCCTGCTGCACATGGCCGGAGCCTTTGGCTTTTTGGCCTTCCTGGTGGTCCACGTCTACATGACCACCACGGGCCACGCCGTGTCCGCGCACATCATCGCGATGTTCACTGGCTGGGAGGAGGTCGAGGACGTGGATTCGGTCCAGGAATGGGAGAAGAAGTCCGAACGGGCCTGATGTCATTGTCTGCAACGTCGCCGGCATGGGCGCCCCGTGGAGTGATCCGCGGGGCGCCCTGATGATTGGTCGCGAGGGGCTCAATCAATGAAAATCAGTTCAATTTAGGCTTGTTGTTTGGGAGAGAGCATCATATCCATGCCGTTCGGAATATCCCTGTGCTTGGATGGCTATTCTGATATATCACAGCAAGAGAAGGATTCCAGTGTGCCTACGTCTGTTTGCCGTTGTCTGAGTTTTTTGGCTATTTTTGTTCTTATGGTGTTCTGCCCTTCTGGATATGCTGCCCAGCAATCGCTGCGCGTTGCCTTCAGTGAGCTTCCGCCGTGGAAGATTGCAGGACCTAACGGGAGTAAGGAAGGAATCGACACGGAGCTGTTTCGACTCGTAGCCGAGCGGATGGATCTGCATTTGGAGTTTGTGGAGGCT
Source organism: Pseudomonadota bacterium (assembly GCA_018816865.1). Classification (GTDB taxonomy): domain Bacteria; phylum Desulfobacterota; class Desulfovibrionia; order Desulfovibrionales; family Desulfovibrionaceae; genus Desulfovibrio_Q. Next base: position 29,072 of record JAHIUW010000017.1, on the reverse strand, counting down.
CCGTTTGTGCGAGGTCTCAGGATGCTGGAAAACGGAACCGTCGATGTGATGACCGGTGTCCTGCGACGCGCGGATCGGGAGACGTATCTGGATTTTGTGGAACCGCCCTACAGAAGGTATTCGAACAAGGCCTTCTATCTGAAGAAAGGCCAGGGACAGTTGATACGCTGCTATACGGATCTGTACGATCTGACCATTGGCGTGGGGCGTGAGGAGAAGTATTTTCCGACGTTCGATCATGATCCCCTGATCCACAAGGAGGCTGTGAGCAACGGGCGTCTGAATATCAAGAAACTGCTACACGGTCGTTTCGATGCCTTTATTCAGACCGAAGCCGCTGCCGACTACCTGATTCGGGAAATGGGGCTTGAGGATCAGATCGAGAAGGCTCCGTTCGTCTATCGCAAGGTTCAGCCTGTCTACATCGTGATCTCCAAGCTCTCTCCCCTGGCCGAACGCAGGGCAGAACTGAGCTGCATCGTGCGGGAACTGCTGCAGAGCGGGGAATATGACCGGCTCCGCTGGAAGTATCTGCCGCACTAGGATCGTTTCTCCAGATTGATCTCAGAAGCCCCGGGCGATGTCGCACGGGGTTTTTGTTTTGCTGGGCTGCGGGAACAGGCTTGGCTGGTGGTCTGTTTTATTCGGTAACTGTTTGCTGATACTGGGAAGGGTGTTATGCTGAGGAACCGATTAAAAAAGTGGAGTCACGTTTTGCCGAACGACAAGCTCATGGCTGGCGGTACAAAAATAATGGTGCGCAATGCTTGCGTTTTGCTGCTTGTGTGGCTGCTCCTCGGGGTTGCCCATGCGGGGGCTATGGACAAGGCCGTGCTGCGGCTGGCCTTCAACGAACTGCCGCCCTGGAAAATCGTGACCCCGGACGGTCAATACTCTGGCGTGGATATTGAATTCGTGCGCTTGATCGCCGAGAAGATGGGGCTGGAGGTTCAGATTGTGGAGTGCCCGTTCGTGCGGGCATTGCGAATGATGGAAACCGGCGATCTTGATTGCATGGTGGGGATGCTGCACCGCCCGGAGCGGGAGCTTTATCTGCACTTCATCAATCCTCCGTATCGTTGGGATACGAACAAGGCGTTCTACTTGAAGCGCGGGCGGGCTCATTTGATCCAGTGTTATGAGGATTTGTACGGCCTGACGATCGGGGTGGGGCGGGGCGCGTCCTATTTTGAGAAATTCGATCGTGACGAGCTCCTTCGCAAGGTGCTTTTCGGTAAGGCCTTTCAGGAGATCAATATGTTGATCCATGGTCGGGTTGACGCCTTCATCGGTACCGAAGCAGCCACGGACTACCGCATCAGGAGTCTGGGGCTGGAAGCCGAGATCGAAAAAGCACCCTATGGCTACCGCGAGGAACAGCCGGTCTATGTGGTCTTTTCCAAGTTGTCACCACTGGTCGGGCGGCTGGACGAGTTTCAGATGCAGGCCCGCAAGCTGATCATCAATGGGGCATACAGACGTTTGCGGCAGGAGTTCTTGCCCGCACTGGAATAAGGGCAGCGGCTTGTACACTCAAAAGCGCCCCGGCATGACCTGCCGGGGCGCTTTTGAATGCATGAAAGGGGCTGCTCAACGTCGGGCCTGGGTCTTGGCGCTTGCTCCGCCCGCTGCGGTCCGGGCCGCCAATTCTTCGGCTTCTCGCCGCTGTTGGGCGATCTTGACATACTTCTTGCGCAACTCGGCGAAGTTTTCCTGAGAGTCGCGGCGTGAGGCCGGGGTCAAAAACGAGGTCAGGCGTTTTTCCAGGATGTGCGGGTTGGCTTCGGTCTTGATGGCGCAGACACCCTCGATGATCAGCTGCTGCACCAGGACCTCGCGGTCGGTCTTGCCCCGGATGTTCTCGGCCACGGGGGTCAGTACGAAGTTACCGAACAGGATGCCGTAGAGGGTAGAAATCAGGGCAATGGGGATGAAGCGCAGGACCTCGCCCGTGTCTCCCAGGCCGATGAGCAGGCCGATCAGGCCGATGACCGACCCCGCCAGGCCGAAGGCCGGGGCGTAGGTGGCCATGGAGCGGAAGACCCGTTCTTGCTGCATCCGTCGGGTTCTGAAAAAGTGGATTTCCGTGGCCAGGATGTCCCGGATCTCATGCTCGGGATAGTTGTCCGCCAGCATGTTCAGTGCGCCGCGCAGAAAGTGCATGGTCGTCTGCTCACCTGCCTTTTCCATGGCGGCCAGGCCGTCCAGGCGCGAGCGGATGGCCGTGTCCAGCAAAACGCCGATGACCGCATCCGGGTCGGTACCTGGGTGGGTATAGGTGCCCTTGGCCACGTAATAGGCCGTTTTGAGGTGGTCGTAGGGATAGGATAGCAGTGCCGCACCAAAGGTGCCCGAGACAACGACCATGCAGGCTTCGACGTTCAGGTAGGCGGCAGCGTTGCCGGTGATCAGGAACGCGGCGATGAAGATGACGGCGCAGATGGCCACGCCGATGATGTTGGCACGGATCATTGGGGGCCTCCTTGGGCCGGACGGGGCTGGGCCGGAGGCGGGGAGTCCGGCCGGGTCAGTTCAATCTCCACCCGGCGGTTGCGCAACCTGCCGTCAGGCGAGAGGTTCGGTGTCCTGGGCTTGTACATGGAATGCCCGGCGACGGTGATCTGTCCGGGATCGATGCGGGCCGTGGCCAGCAGCCGTTGGGCCACATTGACGGCGCGCTGGGTGGACAGCTCCCAGTTGGTGTTGAATTCGGGAGTGTGCACGGGGGTGGAGTCCGTGTGTCCGTGGATGGTCACGTTGTAGCGTGCCTTGGCGATGACGCCTGCCACGGTTGTCAGAAATGCGTCGGCTCCGGGGTTCAGGGTGGCGCTGAAGCGGTCAAAGAGCATGGGCCCGTGCATGCTGATGCGGATGGTGCCGTCCTCCATCTCCATGGTGACGTCCTGGAGTCCGGTCTCGGTGACGGCGGCAGACACCATCTCATACAGCTGCTGTGGCCCCACGTCCGGCAGGATGCCAGGCACGTGCTTTTCATAGGCCGCCACATCGCCTTCACGGGTCCCAACCTCGGAGATCTGCTCCACGTTCTCGAATTCCACATGCCCACGGAAGGCCTTCATGTAGTCCACCTTGGCGCTGGCATAGACAAACAGCACCGTGAACAGCACGAACATGGTCATCATCAGGTCCGACCAGGGCACTGACCAATGGAAGGTGGGCATGTCGTCACGTGGCGTCAGGTCTTCCATCCAGGGTCTTGCCCCCGGCTTGGAAGTCAGGCCGCCCTGGCCGGGCGCGCCCGGAATGTTGCCGTTGTCGTTGTCGTTCATGAGTGCTTCCCCCTGGTGGACAGGTCGGCGGGAGTCAATCCACCGACGGTGCGGATTGCTGTTTGCAATTCGTACGCCATTAATTGTCTGCTCTACAAGGGGGGAGAATTCAAGTTCGTCATGAAGGGTTGGGGCATTTGCCCCGGAAAGGGTGGGCTGGCAAGGGTTGGGTCCACTGCGTTTTGTTTGGCTGCGGGGGGGGGCTAGAATGGTCCGAAGTCCTCGAAGGGCAGGGGCCGGGCGAAGAGATAGCCCTGGCCTCTGCGGCAGCCCATGGAATTGAGGAGCTGGGCCTGCTCCTCGGTTTCCACGCCTTCGGCCACCACGTCCAGCCCCAGCACGTCGGCCAGGGTCAGCACGGTTCGCACGATCTCCATGTTTTCGTTGTCCGGGGACATGGCGCCCACGAATGACCGGTCGATCTTGATGGTGTCGATGGGGAAACGGTGCAGGTAGGAGAGTGAGGAGTACCCGGTGCCGAAATCGTCGATGGACAGGCCCACGCCCAGTTCGCGCAGGCGGTTCAGCTTGGGAATGGTCTTTTCCGCATTGCCCATGGCCGCTGTTTCCGTGATTTCCAGCTTGAGCATCTGCGCGGGGACCCCTGTTTCTCGGAGGATTGTTTCCACCTGCTGCACAAGCCCGCTTTTGCTCAGTTGCAGTCCGGAGATGTTGACCGCCAGCGTGAAGCGCTCATGATTTGCCCGCGCTGCCAGCTCAAAGTAGCGCTTGCAGGCGTTGCGCAGTACCCATTCGCCCAACAGTCCGATCTGGCCGGTGTCCTCGGCGATGGGAATGAACTCGTCCGGGGCGGTCAGGCCTCGCAGGGGATGGTTCCAGCGCACCAGGGCCTCGGCTCCGATGACCTTTCTGGTGGCCAGGGCCACGATGGGTTGGAAGTGGATGACGAATTCGTCCTTCATCAGGGCCTTGCGCAGGTCCGTGGCTGTGCGCATCACCTTCCCCGCCCGCTCATGCATGATGGGGTCGAACGCGGCGATGCTGCCCGGTCCCTGGCGCTTGGCCAGATGCAGGGCAATGTGCGTGTCGCGCAGAATGGTCTGTGCGTCATCGCCCGAATCGGCCTGGGAAATACCCACGCAGGCGGTGATATAGAAGCTCTGTCCGGCTACGGTCAGCGGTTCGGCCATGGACGCCTGCACGGCCTTGGCGAAGCTTATGGCTGCCGTCTGGGTGATGCCGCCGGAGAGGGCCAGGGCGAATTCGTCTCCGCCCAGTCGGGCGACGATGGTGTTGCCGGCTCGGAAGTCCGAGAGCCTGGAGGCGAACGACTGCAGCAACTGGTCACCCATGCCATGGCCCAGGCCATCGTTGATGATGTGGAACTTGTCCAGGTTCAGTGTGCAGATGGTCACGGATTTGCCCACAGCCAGGGTCTTGTCCAGCCAGGCGAGCAGGCTGGTGCGGTTGGACAGACCGGTGAGCACGTCGGAATAGGCATGCCTTCGCAGGTCGGCTTCTGTGCGCTTTTGCCGGATCAGGGCAGCCAGCACGTCCGCTACCCCTTCGAGAAACTGGTGCGCCTTGGCGTCGAGTTCTTCCGTTTCGGCAATGACCAGGGTCAGCACGCCCAGCAGCCTGTCATCCGTGCAGATGGGCACGCTGACGTTGCTGTGGTTGCCCAGACCGACGCAGTGTCGTTCGTGCCCGGTGGATTGGTTGGTGTTGACCTGGATGGTGCGGCGCTCGGCTGCCCGACCGCAGACGCAAGTGCCCAGGGGGACCGTGGAGCATTGGCGCAGGATTTCCAGGGGCAGCTGGGAATGAACGGCCATGCTCAGTTGCCCGCTTTCGGCGTTGGCCAGGAAAATGGCCCCCACGGAACTGGCTGTGAGCCATTCGACGGACAGCGCGATGGTCAGCGCCTGCTCCAGGGTCTCAAGCAGGGAGTTTTCGTGGAGCGAGAGTTCCATCAGTCCCTTCAAGGTCTTCTGGATGTCGAAGTCGCGGGCCAGTTCGTTCTGGGCCTCGGAGAGTTTCCGGGCCCGCTGGTCGACCATCTCTTCAAGATGTCTGGTGTATAGCTGGATCAATTCCTTCTGGTCACGGATGGTCCGGTGGGTCTGGATGCGGACCAGGAGCTCGTTCATCTCAAAGGGCTTGGCTACGAAATCGACGGCTCCGGCTTCGAAGGCCCTGACCTTGCAGTTCGAGTTGTCGTTGGCGGAGAGAAACAGGATCGGGATGGTGGCCAGGGTCTCGTGTTCCTTGAGCTTGCGGCAGGTCTCGAAACCGTCCATGTCCGGCATGGCCGCATCCAGCAGGATCAGATCCGGTGGGCTGTCCAGTGCCATGTCCAGTGCCTGCTGTCCGCTGAGGGCGGTGGTTACGCTGTAACCGTGTTCGCTGAGGTCGCTTTCGACCAGTCTCAGGGTGATGTATTCATCGTCAACGACGAGAATCGACGGGAGCTGATTGTTCATGAACTTGCTTTGGGCTGTCCGCGATAGAGGTCTAAGTGCTTGTTCCAGTTCGCAGATATCAGACAAAAAGCAAAGCTGCTACTGTTTTAATATAATTCAGGAATGATTGAAAATCTTGATTGGTTTCAGGGGCAGCCATCAGGAATATCCGCAACACTGAGTTCGGCGTAGAATCGCCCGACAATGACCTTGCTGGAGATCCTGACCGGGAGCAGGCGCTCGTCTGCGGTGACCCAGATCAGCAGCTTGGCGTCCTTGCTTTTTTTGAACACCCCGCCAATGTGTTGCAACTCGGGCTGGACCACGAAGGTGTCGAAGGTCCCGGCGGGGACCTTGATGGTCTCGCGGCCGATGACCTCGGCCCCGCCGATGACGCATTTCACGCCATCGGTCACCGGGCAGGTCACCGAGGCCCCTTCACGGATATCCATGAAGCGGAAGGCGTAGAAAATGGACAGCGGGTCGAAGGTGCCGGGGAGAATGACGATGGGTTTCTTGGGGCCGTTGATGATGTTGGAGTATTGGGCCCGGCCTCGGTCCCAGAAGAAGTTCACCGTGATGTTGCGCTTGTAGGAGCCTTCGCGCTGGTTCTGGAGATAGAGCAAGGATCTGGTCATGCCCGCATCGGTGTAGGAGTCCACCTGGTCGCGCACCTTGTAGAAGAGGTCCGCAAAGCTGTTGGTGCGGGCTGTCATCCGAAAATGTCGGGCTTGCTGGCCGTCCATCTCGGCCGGGGGCATGACCTCGATGCAGGCCTCGCCGGCGGGCACAGCTTCCCAGCTCAGGCGGTAGGTCAGCTTTTCGCCGGGGCAGAAGGGCACGGTCGCCCCGGCCCAGGCGGGTGAGGTAAGCAGGCAGGACAGGAGGGTCAGCAGGGCGATGAACTGAGGCATGAGGTGCAATCCTTTGCGGCGGAGGTGAATGGAGGCTTGAGTATTTATACCCTCCCGAGCTGTGGGAGTGCAAACTACAAATAAATGGACGTACCTGAGGCGCGCTCGCGGATTTTGTCTGTGCGGTCCAGGACGGGCTAGACCCTGTGCATGGACTTGTGCACGGAGATGAAGTGTTCCTGCATGGCGAGGCCGCCGCCCGTCTGGTTGCATTTCTCCAGGCCGCCTTTCATGCCGGCGTCGTGCGGGTTGCCCTGGATGGAGGTCACATCCACGTTTTCCACCTTGACCATGATGGGACAGCGGACGGTACACATTCCACAAGTGCTGTACACGGTATCCATGCCCATGGTTGCTTCTCCCTGGTTTTCAAGAATGATGCGGAGTCTCCGCGAGGGGGTTAGATAATGGCGGGTTCCGGACAAATGGGCCAACCACGCTCAAGCAAAATTACTGCGCCTTGGGAGGGTGCAACAAAGCCTGCTGCCCTTGTGAAATAAATAACAATATAAAATAGCCCTTGTTATCCCTTGGAGCATGTTGTTCAACAACTTGTCGTGATTAAGTGCCAGTCCTTGCACCATCCTGGTTTATTGCCCAGAGAAAATGAGGGCGATGCGGGGAGGGGTTCTGATTAGCCTGGGTGGCCGGTCGGGATTTTTGCCGGGACAGGCCAAGAGAAGGCGGTGCGTTGAAACAGCGAAAGCTACGTTGTACCTGGATTGGGGACAGTGTTTGAATGGACAAACAGTACACGACCTCCGCAGTATGAAACAAGTCGCCAGCAGTGCATAGATAATGCACGCTGAAGTAGTTTTGGCTTTAATATAGATATAAGACGAGCGCATGTTAAATGCGATTTGGAAATTTATCGGCTTGACATATTGTGTTCAAATATGGTTCGGATGTCGAGCCTCAGAGTTTAAAAATGTCTGTGTTTCAGGCTTGATGTAGGTCGCCGGTCAGGGCCGTTCCCTTGCCGGTCGATCATGCAGAGCGCCTCAATCCATAAGGAGGACGAGGCATATGGTCTTTACTTGGCTGAACCTCGCGATCGTGCTGGCATTGTTGCTTGCCGTCGTTTTTGGTTTAGGACCGATTCTCGGCTCTGTCATTTTGGCTCCCCGGGTCCGGGGCGGGGATCATCTTGAGCCCTACGAGTGCGGCATGCAGCCCCACGGCCAGACTTCCTGGATCCGATTCGGCATCAACTACTGGATTTACGCCCTCCTGTTCCTGGCCTTTGACGTCGACGTCCTCTACCTGTTCCCCGTGGCGGCCTACTATCCGTTCTCTCAAGGCTGGTGGCCGTTCTTCAAGACGTTGATCTTCATCGTCGTGCTTGGATTGGGATGTGTCTATTTTTGGAAGAAGGGAGTGTTTGAATGGCCGCGCAAAATTTCGCAATAAGAGAGGCCATCACGACGCAGGACGACCCGATGGTCAACCTGAAGCTCGTGGGCAAGGCGTTGGACCTTTGTCGGGCCATGTCGTTGTGGCCAATGACTTTCGGCTTGGCCTGCTGCGCCATTGAAATGATGTCCGTGGGCATGGCCCGGTTCGACATCGCACGCTTCGGGGCCGAGGTCTTTCGTCCCTCGCCGCGTCAGGCCGACCTGATGATCGTAGCCGGCACGGTGTCCAAGAAGATGGCCCCGGCGGTGATCCGGCTGTACGAACAGATGCCTGCGCCCAAGTACGTCATCGCCATGGGCAACTGCGCCATCTCCGGCGGTCCGTTCAAGTTCAAAGGCCAGTACGGCATCATTGAAGGTGTTGACCAGCTGATCCCCGTGGATGTGTACGTCCCCGGCTGCCCGCCGCGTCCGGAAGGGCTGCTCGAAGGGCTGTTCAAGCTGCAGGAAAAGATCACCGGCCGCCGTTTTTGGCCTGAGCCGGACCAGGGCTAGGGGGGATGCGAGACATGCAGTGGCTCGAAGGCCTGACAACGGTCTGTATCGCGACAAGCGACTTTGGTGTGACTGGCGAAAATGCCAGCATCTTCCTCGACGGGGCCTGGATCAAGGCGGCGGCGAAGAGGTTTTACAAACAAGGATTTTTCCTGGAGGACGTGACCTGCCTCGACATGGAGGAAGGTTATGTCGTCCTTTATCACTTCGACCATTTCGATTCACCCGGGCGCATCACGGTCCGGGTGATTGCGGACCGGGAAGACCCCACTGTGCCGTCCATCGCCGACATCTATCAGGGTGCGGAATGGCACGAGCGCGAGTGCATGGACTTTTATCCGGTGGTCTTCAAGGGCAACCCCAATCCTTCGCGGCTGCTTTTGCCCGATGACATGGAGGAAAAGCCCCTGGTCAAGGCGGATGGCAAGCGCCAATCCATGCTGGGGCTGTTGCGGTTCACGGAGCTGGACCCCTGCGCCGGGGATTATCCCCTGCTCGGGCAGCTGGAGGAACGGCTCGCAGCCATTCGGGCAGAGGCGGAGGCCGCCGAAGCCGCCGCTGTGGCCGAGAAGGAAGCTGCAGAAGCCGCCGCTGTAGCCGAGAAGGAAGCCGCTGAGGCTGCTGAAGGTGACGCCGCTGTCGAGGACGAGGCGGAGTAGATAACGGACCTGCGACCGGGAACGGCCGCAAGGCTGTCAACGCCCAAAACGGGAATGCGCCATGCTCAAATTTGACGATCAGATTCTTGGGGATGCCTATTGCAGGCATTTCGAGAGAGGCCCAGACGATGACACCATGGTCATCAACATGGGACCTCAGCATCCGTCCACCCACGGCGTACTGCGCGTGGTGTGCGAGCTCGACGGCGAGTACATCAAGCGGGCCGAGCCGGTGCTGGGCTACATCCATCGGATGCACGAGAAGATGGGCGAGTCCAAGACCTATTGGCAGTTCCTGCCCAATATGGGGCGGGTGGATTACCTGCATGCCATGGGTTGGGCCCATACCTATGTGATGGCGGTGGAAAAGCTGGGCGGCATCGAGGTGCCGGAACGGGCTGAGTACATCCGCGTGATCATGACCGAGATGAACAGGATTGCCTCGCACCTCTTGTGGTGGGGGGCCTACCTGCTTGACCTCGGGGCTTTCACGCCCATCATGTACGCCTTTGCGGATCGCGAAAAGATGCTGGATATCATGCAGGATCCCACAGGATCCCGCCTGACATACTGTTTCCACCGCTTCGGCGGCGTACTCAAGGACCTGTCCCCCGCGGTGCTGGAAAGCATCCGTGACTGGGTTAAGTACCAACGCGAACGCTGGCCCATGTACAAGGACCTTGTCACCGACAACGTCATCCTGCGGGGCCGTGTTGAGAATATCGGCGTTATAGATAGGGACATGGCCATTCGCTATGGCGCTACCGGCCCGGTGGCCCGAGGTTCAGGCGTCAACTACGATTGCCGCAGGGACGAGCCTTATTCTGTCTATGACCGTTTCGATTTCGACATCCCCGTGTACCAGGAAGGCGACGCCTTTGCCCGCTACCTGGTGCGCGTCGAGGAGATGGAGCAGAGCCTGCGCATCATCGAGCAGGCCCTGGATCAGATCGACAAGGCCGAGGGCGGCCATATCGTCAAGAAGGCCCCCAAGCCTACCTACAAGCCCGAGGCGGGCGAGGTCTACATGGCCACCGAGGGAGCACGCGGCAAGATCGGCATCCATCTTGTCAGCGACGGGTCCAAGACGCCGTACCGTATCAAGTTGCGGGCCCCCGGCTACTGCAACCTGTCCCTGTTTGCCGAACTGGCGACCGGGACCATCCTGGCGGACGCGGTGTCCATCCTGGGAAGTATTGACTTGGTTATCCCGGAGATCGACCGATGAACGAACTCAGCACAATGATGGGTGGAATCCCCGTGGAACTGCTCCAGATCGCAATCGGACTGGTTTGCCTGGCTGCTTTCGTGGGACTGAACGCGGTGCTTCTGGTCTGGATGGAGCGCAAGGTTGCAGGTCATTTCCAGCGCCGGCCAGGTCCCTTTGAAGTGGGTCCTCACGGCCTGCTGCAAACCGTGGCCGACGCAATCAAGCTGATCGCCAAGCAGTTGTTCATGCCCAAGGGTGCGGACAGGATTCTGTTCTGGGCTGCGCCGTTCCTGGCATTTTTGCCCGTGTTCGTGACGCTCTTGCCCATTCCCTGGGGAGAAGTGATCGTCGCCCACGAGGTCAATCTGGGTATCCTGCTGATCCTGGCTTTTGCCGGGCTCGGCGTGCTTTCTCTGTGTCTGGCCGGCTGGAGCTCCAACAACAAGTGGTCGCTTTTGGGCGCCGCTCGTGCGGTGGCGCAGTCCGTGGCTTACGAGATCCCCATGCTGCTGTCGCTGCTGGCGGTGGTCATGATGACCGGTTCCATGAACCTCTCGACCATCGTGAACAGCCAGGGCAGCTGGCCTTGGATGTGGCTGGGCGCCATGCAGCCCTTCGCCTTCCTGATCTACTTCATCTGCGCCCTGGCCGAGACCAATCGCGCGCCTTTCGACCTGCCCGAGGCCGAAAGCGAGCTGACCGCAGGCTTCCATACCGAGTATTCGGGCATGGGTTTCGGTCTGTTCTTCCTGGCCGAGTACGCCAACATGATCGTGGTCAGCAGTGTCGCCACCGCCCTGTTCCTGGGCGGCTGGAAGGGCCCGGTGATGGATGGCCCCTGGTGGTTCCTGATCAAGGTCTATTTCCTGATCTTCACCATGATGTGGTTCCGCTGGACCTATCCGCGTGTGCGCTTCGACCAGCTCTTGAACATCGCATGGAAGTGGCTGATTCCCCTGGCCATCATCAATCTGCTGGCCACTGCCCTGTACATTAAGATCATTGGGCTGAATCTGCCGATGATGTAGGACAGGCCAAGCCCGCAAGGGCTGGCCAACCCGATACAAACGAGGGTGCCGGACAATGAAAGAACGGAAAAAGCTGACATTTTGGGAAACCGTCAAAAGGCAATGGAGCCTGGTGGTCGGTCTCAAGGTCACTGGTAAGAACTTCGTCCTGCCGCAGATCACCGTGCATTACCCCCGCCAGACAGTGGATAACATCTCCACTTTCAAGGGGCATGTGCAACTGGTGGGCAAACCCAAGCAGCCCGATGTGGCCAAGTGCATTTGCTGCATGCTCTGCGTGACCAGTTGTCCGTCGAGCTGCATCAAGGTCGTCAAGATGAAGCCGCCCAAGGAAGACCCCATTTCCGAGGCCGTGGCTGCCAAGGACATGCCTGGTGGAATCCAGCCTGAGAAGCAGGCTCCGCCCAAGGACAAGGCACCCAAGACGCCTTCCAAGTGGACTCTGGATTTCAACCTGTGCAGCCTGTGCGGCACCTGTGTCGAGGTCTGCCCGGTGAAATCCATCGAGTATTCCAGCGATGTCTACCTTGCGGGATACAGCCGCAAGGAATTTGAGTACGACCTGCTGGTCGACCTCAAAGAGCGGGCTGCCAAGATGCCCGCACCTGCACCCAAGAAGGCCGCCAAGGCCGTGGAAAAGGAAACCGCCGAGCCGGCGGAGGCATAGATTTTGAGCTTCAAGCACCGGGCAGCTCCGGTGCGCAACAAGGAAGAGAGGGCCGGTAGCCGATGGAATACTTAGTCGTCGCCAAGATACTGTTCGCCCTGTATGCGGTGGCCGTACTGCTGGGCGGATGCATAGCGGTGCTCGCCAAGAGCCTCGTCCGGGCCATGGTTGGTCTCATCCTGACCCTGTTCGGGGTCGCCGGGATGTATCTGCTCATGAACGCACCGTTCATCGCATTCATGCAACTGCTCATCTACGTGGGCGCGGTGGTGATCCTGATCTTCTTCGCCATCATGCTTACCAAGGGCCCTTCGGGCAGCGAAGAGGGCATGAAAAAGGCTGGTGCGCGCAAGCTCTTGTTTGCGCTGTTGGGTGGGCTCTTCCCCGCCGTGGTCCTCGGGGCCATGGTCCTGAACGTGCCCCAGGTCACTACTGGCCAGCCCGTCGAGATCGGTATTGAATACCTCGGCAAGGGATTGCTGGAGGACTTCGTGCTGGCCTTCGAACTGATTTCCGTGGTGCTGCTCATCGCCATGGCAGGCGCGGTCCTGCTGGGATGGGAGAGGAGGAAACAAGGATGACACCGCTCGTCTTATACCAGCTTGTGGCCATTGCCCTGTTCGGCATCGGGCTGTTCGGCATCATGTATCGTAAATCCCTGGTGGGGATGCTGATCTGCGTGGAGCTGATGCTCAACGGCGCAGGACTGGCCATTGTAGCCGCCGGCCAGCTGACCCCGGCCCCTGCCGTTCAGGGACAGCTGACCACGCTCTTGATCATGGGCCTGGCCGCCGCGGAGGCGACCCTGGTCCTGGCCATCATCCTGGTGGTGGTCAAGCGCTTCGGCTCCGGCGTCAGCGATGAAATCTCGGAACTCAAGGGGTAGGACATGACCGCTCATACTGAAAGTCTGCAACTCCTTCTCCCCTTGGCCGCGACCTTCGCAGCCCCGTTTTTGATCTGGGTCTTCAGGCGCAATCAGAACCATCGCGAGGCCGTGTCCTTCATCGGTGCGGCCCTGGCCTTCATGGGAATGTTGAGTTTCGTTCCCGGCGTTCTTGCGGGAGAGGTCAAGACCCTGACCCTGTTCACGTTGCTGCCGGGCATCCATGTCAAGTTTTGTGCCGACGGCCTGACCATGATCTTCGGGCTCATCGCCACCTTCCTATGGTTTTGGGTCACCAGCTACAATATCGGTTACATGCGCAGCTTGAACGAGCACGCCCAGACCCGCTATTACTTCTGCTTCGCCGTGGCCATCTTCGGCGCGGTGGGCGTGGCCATGAGCGCCAACGTGTTCACCCTGTACCTGTTCTACGAAGTCATCTCGGTCTTCACGTATCCCCTGGTCGCGCACCATCAGGATGAGGAGGGCTTCAGCGGGGCTCGTAAGTACATGGTGTACTTGATGGGTACCTCCAAGCTGTTCCTGCTGCCCGCCATGGTCATGACCTACGTGCTCTGTGGAACCCTGGACTTCAACCTGAACGATGTGGTGCACGGCATGTTCTCGGCCCAGGTGGTGGCTGAACATCCGATGATGGTCACCATTACGTACGTGCTGTACATCGCCGGTCTGGCCAAGGCCGCGCTGATGCCGTTCCATAACTGGCTGCCTTCGGCCATGGTCGCGCCCACCCCGGTCTCGGCCTTGCTGCATGCGGTGGCGGTTGTGAAGGCCGGTGTGTTCAGCGTCTCGCGCGTGGTCCTCTCGGGCTTCGGCGTGGACGTCATGGACCATCTGTTTCTGGGCATCCCCACGGCGTACTTGGCGGCCTTCACCATCGTGGCGGCCTCACTCATCGCCATGACCAAAGACGATCTCAAGGCTCGGCTGGCCTATTCCACGGTCAGTCAGCTGTCATACATCATCATCGGTGTGACCATGCTCACGCCGCTGGCGGTCAAGGGCGGACTGGTGCACATCGCGCACCATGCCTTCGCCAAGATCACCTTGTTTATGGCCGCTGGCGCCATCTATGTGGTCTCGCACAATAAAAAGATCAGTGAGATGGGCGGGTACGGCTGGAAAATGCCCTGGACCTTCGGGGCCTTCGCCATCGCCTCCCTGTCCATGATCGGTGTGCCGCCGGTCTGCGGGTTCGTGTCCAAATGGTACATGGTCAACGGCGCGGTGGAGATCAATCGCTTGATCCTGCTCTGCGCGCTCTTGGCCTCCACCATCCTGAACGTGGCCTATTTCGTGCCGATCACCATCCAGGCCTTCTTCGGCAAACCTGCGCCGGGGAACCACCTGCATGAAATGAAGGAAGCCCCCAAGACCATGGTCATCCCCTTGTGTTTGACCGCAGTCATCTCCGTGTTCCTGGGGCTGTATCCTGAAACGTTCTTCCAATTCATCAACGTGTTTGGGGGGTACTAGCCGATGAGTAGGTTAGGAAACTGGTTGGAATGGCAGATTACCAAGGCCAAGGCATGGAGAAATCTCATGTTCAGCGTGCTCGGCGCGCTGGCCGTGGTGGGTGCCCTGAAGCCCAACCATAGTCCGCACTTCGGCCTGGACACACTTTACGTGTTCTGGGCGGTCTTCGGCTGGGTCACGGCGGTGGTCATGACCATCGTGCTCAAAAAGATCGTCTTCCCCATCCTGAAGAAGCCCGAGGATTATTATGATCGCGACAAGTAGCTTTCTTCATCCGGCCATTGGCTTCATCGCCCTGGCCGTGCTGCTGCCCCTGTGGCAGGCCCGTGGCTGGAGGTGGCTGATCCTGCTGCCACCGATCATCGCCATCGCGGCCGTGCTGGGCATGGACTCGGGCACGTTCTGGCAGTTCAATTACCTGGGAGTGGACCTGACGCTCGGGCGCGTGGACAAGTTGTCCGTGATCTTCGCCCATGTCTTTGCGGTGCAGGCGCTCATCGGGTTCATCTTTGCCCTGCATCTCCGGGATAAATACCAGCACATCGCCGCCTCGCTGTATATTGCCGGGGCCTTCGGCTGCGTGTTCGCCGGGGACTATCTGACCCTGTTCATCTTCTGGGAGCTGATGAGTGTGGCCTCCACCGTCCTGGTCTGGCTGAACATGAGTTCCGTCAGCACCCGGGCCGGTTTCCGGTACTTCGCATTCCACACCCTGGGCGGATTGCTGCTGCTGGCGGGCCTGCTGCTGCGCTTCGGCGACATTGGGACCTTTGCCTTCACGGCAATCAACCCCCTGGATGCCCAGTACTACGACTGGCTGATCATGTTGGGCTTCTGTGTCAACGCGGCCGTCGTGCCCCTGCACGCCTGGCTGCCTGACACCTACCCCGAAGGATCCGTCACCGGCTCGGTGTTCATGAGCGCCTTCACCACCAAGACCGCGGTCTATGTCCTGGCGCGCGCTTTCGGCGGCTGGGAGATCCTGGGCGTGGCCGGCGTGGTGATGTGTCTCTACGGTGTCTTCTACGCTACCATCGAGAACAACGCCCGCAGGATCCTGTCCTATCACATCGTATCCCAGGTGGGTTACATGGTGGCGGGCATCGGCATCGGCACGGCCATGACCATGAATGGTGCCTGTGCCCACGCCTATGCCCATATCCTGTATAAAGGCCTGTTGTTCATGACCACGGGTGTGCTGCTGTACTCCTGCGGCACGGCCAAACTCTCGGAGCTTGGCGGGCTGGCCTCGCGCATGCCCCTGGTGATGATCTGCTATCTGGTAGCCGGATTCTCCATCTCGGGCATGCCGCTGTTCAACGGCTTCATCTCCAAGACCATGACCATCACCGGTGCCGCCGAGGCGCACCACACCTGGTTGGCCCTGGGCATGGAGGTCGCTGCGGTGGGTACGTTCCTTTCGGTGGGCATCAAGCTGCCGTACTATGCCTTCTGGGGCAAGAAGCCGGTGGATAAGACCCGCCAGTTGAAGCCCATTCCGACCAATATGTATGTGGCCATGTTCATGGGCGCAGGCCTGTGTGTGCTGCAGGGTATCTTCCCGGGCATGCTCTATGACCTCTTGCCGTATGAGTTGGTGGCAGGCCATGGCGCTATCCCTGAACCCAGCCATGTCCTGGCGGCCTTCGACGTGGGCTACACCCCCTGGACCGTGGGCCACGTACTGGCCTCGGTGCTGCTGCTGGGCTTCACGGCGATCGCTTTCTACAACGTGCGCAACATCATTGCGCCGCATCCGTCGCGGAACCTGGACTTCGACTACCTGTACCGCGTGATCGGCAACATGGTGCGCAGGCTGATCAGTCTGCCGCTGGCCGCCATCGATGGCGTCTGGACCTCGGTCTACCGTTTGGTGGGCCTCAAGTGGCTGATGGGCTTCGCCAAGGGCGCAAGCATCTTCGACCGGAGAGCCATCGACGGAGTCGTGGATGGTTCCGCCTATACGGTGCGCGGCGTGAGCCGCATCGCCGCCAAGGCCCAGACCGGTGTGCTTCAGGACTACCTCGCGTTTGCGGTGCTCCTGGGGCTTGGCATCTTCGCCCTCATTTGGTTTACGGCTTAGGCCACGACGAACGGAGCAGAACGTATGTTTGACGCAGGCTATCCGGTTCTGACGACTCTCATCTTCTTCCCGCTGGCGGCCACGCTGCCGCTGCTGCTGTACAAAACAGAGAAGATGATCCGTTGGTACATGCTGGCAATCGGATTTTGCGAAATGCTGCTGGCGGCCCCGCTGCTGACCTTCGCCTTGGGGTCGGCCGAGATGCAGTTTGTTGAATTGGCACCCTGGGTGCCTGAATGGAACCTCAACTACTACCTGGCTGTGGACGGCATCAGTCTGTTCATGGTGCTCTTGACGGTGCTGCTCCTGCCCCTGTGCACCCTCTGCTCTTGGACGTATATCTCCAAGCGCGTGAAGGAGTTCCACATCTGTCTGCTGTTGATGACGGCGGCCTGTGTGGGTGTCTTCGTGGCCATGGACTTCGTGCTGTTCTATATCTTCTGGGAAGCCATGCTCGTGCCCATGTACCTGCTCATCGCGGTCTGGGGCGGGCCGGAGAAGCGTTACGCTTCCATCAAGTTCTTCCTGTATACCCTGGCCGGGTCCACGCTGCTTTTGGTGGCCATCATCGCCCTGTATTATCAGACCGGGACGTTCTCCATCCCCGAGCTGATGCATCGCGGATACGGTTTTGAGTTCCAGTGTTGGGTCTTTGGGGCCATGGCCCTGGCGTTTGCCATCAAGGTGCCGATGTTCCCGTTCCACACCTGGCTTCCGGCGGCGCACGTTCAGGCGCCGAGCGCGGGCTCTGTGTATCTGGCTTCCATCCTGTTGAAGATGGGCACCTACGGGTTCCTGCGGTTCTGTCTGCCCATCACTCCCTTGGCCAGCCAGTACTTCGCGCCGCTGATGATCGCTGTCTCCCTGGCCAGTATCATCTACGGTGGCCTGACGGCCTTGGGCCAGACCGACATCAAGAAGTTGATCGCCTATTCGTCCGTGTCTCACATGGGCTTTGTGACGCTGGGCATCTTCATCTTCAATCTGCGGGGCGCCGAAGGCGCCATCATGCAGATGCTGAACCACGGGATCGTCACCGGCGCGCTGTTCATGCTCGTGGGTGCGGTCTACGAGCGCAGCCACAGCCGTGAAATGGCGGACAACAGCGGCCTGGGTAAATACCTTCCGGCCTACATGGGTTTCTTCGGGCTGTTCGCCCTGGCGAGCTTCGGCTTTCCCGGGACCAACAGTTTTGTGAGTGAGGCCCTGGTGCTGTTCGGAGCCTTCGGTTTCAACCCCTGGATCGGTGCCATCACCATCCCGGGAGCCATGATCGCCGCGGCCTACATGCTGCGTCTGGGCCTGAAGATGGCCTGGGGCCAGCCGGCGTCCCCCGCGAGCGGGCATGGGCACTGGTATGATCTCAGTGCCCGCGAGTGGGCCTATCTGGCTCCGTTGGCGGCCCTGGTGTTCTACATCGGGCTGGCGCCGGGCCTGTGCATGCGCGTCATCGACCCCTCGCTGGAGAAGCTCTTGAGCGACTTCCGCAAGGACGTTGCCCAGGTGCAGATGGAAGACAAGAGCCTTGCGGACTACGCCCCCGAACTGCCGGTGACGGTGGCCGAGAATTAGGCGGGATCCCGTTGGACCAAGCGAAGTAGCGTAACCAGGAGAAAGAACAAGTGTCGATCCGTCCAGACTTATTCCTGCCCGAGCTGTTCCAGATCGTGCTGGTGCTGATGCTCTTTTTCCAGAGCATCAGCAAATCCCAGGTCCTGCGCAATGACGGGTTCTGGGTACCGGTGGCCGCGGCTCTTGGCATCGGTGTGTCCGTTGCCTCGTTGTCCGCCGATGGCATGTTGTTCCACGATGCCTACAAGATCGACATGCTCTCGCAGTTCTTCAAAGTGGCCATTGCCGTGGGCTTCTTCATCGCCACGCTCAACGCCAGGCAGCAGTCCACCCTGGATGACGAGAAGGAGACGGACTACTTCCTGTTCCTGGCTTTCTCGGCCATGGGATTGCAGTTCCTGGCCTCCTCCGTGGAGTTGATCACGATCTTTGTGGCTCTGGAGATTTCCTCCTACGCCCTGTATGCCGTGATCCCCATCCGCGCCCGGGACAAGCAGGCCGCCGAGGCGGGCATCAAGTACATCCTGTTCGGAGCGGTGGCCACGGCCATCTCCCTGTACGGCTTGTCCTTTATCCTGTCCTCCCAGCATACCAGCTATCTGGCGATGCTCAATGGCCTGGACTGGAAGTTCGCTTCCAACCCCATGGCGGTCATCGGCCTGTCCATGTTCCTGGCGGGCATGTTCTACAAGCTGGCACTGTTCCCGTTCCACTTCTGGTGCCCGGACGTGTACCAGGGGGCCAGTAACGAGACCGCTGCCTATGTGGCGACCCTGCCCAAGTTGGGTGCAGTCGTGGTGCTGATTCGTCTGGCTTCCATCCTGTCTCCGCACACCGAGGTCACCCTGATCTTCGCGGTGCTGGGCGCGTTGTCCATGACCTTCGGCAACCTTTCGGCCCTGGCTCAGCGCGACGTGAAACGTCTGCTGGGTTTTTCCAGCGTGTCCCATGCGGGATATGTGATGCTGGGTCTGGTGGCCGGAACGTCCCGAGGGCTTGCGGCGGCAGCGTTTTACAGCCTGGTCTACATCCTGATGAATCTGACCTGCTTCTGGGTGATCTGCAAGATCTCCCCCAAGGGTGAGAACGTGACCCTGGATGACCTGGACGGACTGTACAAACGTTCGCCCTACATGGCCCTGATTCTGGCTGTGTCGGCCTTTGCCCTGGTCGGTCTGCCGCCCACGGCGGGATTCATCGGCAAGCTGTTTTTGCTGACCAGTGCCTGGGACCACGGCTACAACTGGTTCGTCATCGTCGCCGCGGTGAATACCGCCATCGCCATCTACTATTACCTGTCCCTGGTGCGGCATGCCTACACCGTGGAGCCGGTTGACAAGCGCCAACTGGTGCCCGTGAACGTCGGTGGTTTGAACATCGTCTGGGGCACGGTGCTGGCCGCCGTGATTCTGCTGCTGGGCGTGATGCCTGGGCCGGTGTTCAGCATCGCCATGGAAGCGGGGAAGCAGCTGTTGCCCTAATCTGGAATCCTGTGCATGAGCTTATTCAGGCCGCCCCAAGGGGCGGCCTTTTTGTGGGCATGAGTACCCCGGCTGATTGTATTGCCAGCAAAAATGAATCGGTGCCAGGATACTCTGCTTTCCCTGCGGGCTGGATGCGGGGGGCAAGCTACGGGAAGCAAATGGTGCTGATCTGGCTGTTCAGGGTGCCGGTCATCTGAACAGTCACTCGGCCAAGCATTCTCCTTGTATTGAGCGGCCGGGAATGGGGGTTCATTCTCAGCCTTCCTACGCATTGCCAGTCTTCCTTTTGTTCGGGATGATGGTTATCATCCACAAGGGACCTTTAGAGGAGAACGGGAGACGTCATGCACGAGACCAGCCTGAAGCAGACCCTCTGTGATTATCTGACCGGAGAGGAGATCGAAGAGACCACCTACGAGGACTGCCGTCAGGCCTTGTCGCGGATGTTGGTGGAAGAGCGCGGTTATCCGCGTGAGCAGCTGCGCCCCAAGGTTGGTGTGAATTTTCCCATCGACGGCAAAAACTACTGCCGGGTGGTTGACCTAGTCGCCTACGGCGACGACGGGCGGCCCTTGCTAGTGCTGTTTTTCACCGCCGGGCAACCTGGCACCTTTGACCGCGAGATTGTGGCCGCCGCGCGGTTGATTGAGGGCGGTCCCGCCCCGCTGGCGGTGGCCACGGACACCACCCAGGCTGTGTTGCATGAGACCGCCAAGGGCAAGCTTGTGGGCAGTGGCCTGGATGAGGCCATCCCACGCTGGGACCATCTGCTCCAACTGGCCGCCGAGCATCTTGCCCCGGTGCTCGACGAGGCACGGCGGGAGCGCGAGCGGCGCATCCTTTTCACCTACAGCGAGTTCATCTACGGCAGTTGTTGTTTCACTTGCCCGCCTAAGCCTTCCAAGGTCTGACAGGCCGCAATTCTTTCTGGACACTCAGAAGGTCTTTGATCATTGCCACGCCTTCACGCCTTCACGCCTTCACGTCTTCACGCCTTCACGTTTGCCATGGGCTGAATACCCATCCCTTTCGGGCTTTGTTGGACCAGCAGCGGTTAAACGACAACGACCTGTCCGGTGAGACTGGTCGTTGTCCAAAGGGCCTTGCGCAGGCAATGCTCGCTGCATTGACAAGTCAATTTTCTGATGTGGGAACATGAGGTCGCCGCAGGGGTTGTGTCGACGCTGTTCTGGGGGGGGGATAACCCCGGCATGAACGCGGTTCGCAGGCTGGTCAGAAGGCTGGGCCGCAAGGCTTTGAATGTGTCTTTACCTAAGAGGGGCCGTGCTTTGGGACGTCAAAGGACTGGTCGATCATCTGGCTGTGCCCTCAATGCAGTCGTTGGGGCAATAGGCCATGGCCTGCTCCACCTCATCGGCGCTGGCGCAGTCTCTTTTTATGATGACCTGTTCATTGATGTCGTCCCAGCCGAACAGTTGGGGGCACATCTCTATGCAGGCCAAGCAACCGCTGCATTGCGTCGTGTTGACGCAGTATTCCAACTGCGCCTCATTCTTGAGTGTTGTCATGCAAGAGAGGTAGGTGTCACTGCTGTTTTGGCAAGGGGGTCAGCCTTCAATTTCCTGGCGCAGGCGCACCGAGAGTTCATGGGCCAGTTCCTTGAGTTGCTTGAGGGTCGCCGTCTGTTGTGTTGGACTGCTTCCGGCGGAGACATGCTCCACCAGGGAGGACGCATCACGCAGCCTGTCGGCTCCGATGGTTGCGCAGGCACCCCTGAGGGAGTGGGCTGCGTGTTGGATGGTTTCCAGGTCGCCGTCTTGGAAAGCCTTTTCCAGGGTATTGATCTTTTTTGGCAGGTCATCCAGGAAAACCCGAAACAAGGTATGCAGAAAACCCCTGTCACCCTTAAGCCGCTGGAGGGTCGATTCGATGTCCAACATCTGCTGTGCGTTCGGCTGCATTGGCTGACCGTGCTTGTTGATAGGGCGTGCCATGTTATTGAAAGACAAGGCTTCTTAATGCCAATACTACGCTACGCAGGAAATTCTGCCAACCCTGTTGTCCTTCGCCCTGGTTGTGAGAATACCCACTCCTGCCAGGGCAGAGAGGGTGATGGCGTTGATGAATATAATGGCATGAGAAAAAAGGAGGTTTTTTGTTGGTCGTTGATTGTCCTTGAAAATTGGACTATAAGAGGTGCATAAGTATAGAATTCTATTGGTGTAGGGAAGGTGTGAATCCGCGAATCAACGATAGGGGAAGCGGATGTTCATTCGTTGCTGGGGTTCAAGGGGATCGATCCCCATCTCCGGGCCTGAATGCGTCAGGTTTGGCGGTGATACGACATGCATTGAAATCCGCAATTCAAACGACGAGATCATCATAGTCGATGCGGGTTCCGGTATCAGGCGCCTGGGAAATCAGTTGCTGAAGGAAGGGCGCTTTGAGCTCACGATGCTCTTCACGCACGCCCATTGGGACCATGTCCTGGGGTTGCCGTTCTTCAAGCCCATCTATATGCCGCAATCAGTTTTACAGATTCATGGCTGTCCTTTTGAAATGGGCGACCTGTTCGAAATCCTGCAGCAGGTCATGAATGCCCCGTATTTCCCCGTGCAATACGGACAGTTGCTTTCCACCCGGAACCATTCCTTGGCTTGCGATCTGGAGATTGAGGTCGGCTCGTTGCATATTTCTTCCATTCCGTTGTCCCACCCCAACAAGGGGCAGGGCTTCAAGTTCGAGGAGAATGGGAAGAGCTTCGTCTTTCTGACGGACAACGAATTGGATTTTGAGCACGAAGGTGGCAAGACCTACGAGGACTACCTCGCCTTTTGTGCAGGGGCCGACCTGCTGGTACACGATGCCGAATACCTGCCCGGCGAGTATGAGAAGCTGACTCGCGGGTGGGGCCATACGATGTACACCCGTGCGCTGGAACTGGCCATGGACGCCCGGGTTAAGTCTTTCGGGCTGTTTCACCTCAATCAGGATCGCACTGACGACCAGGTGGACGCCATGGTGCATGATTGCCGCCGCATTGCCGCGGAGCGCGGCGTGGAGATGCACATCTTCGCCATGGCTCAGGATCAGGAAATCACGCTTTAGACAATCGCCTTGGAGCGGTTCTTGCTTCATCCCGTTATCGGGACCCCTACCGAAATCAATCTGCGGAGGCCGTCATGCCCCAGCGACTGCTCGTCATTGCGGCGATTCTTGTCTTGGTTTGTCCTTGTCTTGCGAGGGCGGACAGCAAGACCATTGAAAGCGAATACACCTATGTGCTGGGAGAAAGCGACACCCGGGCCCAGGCCCGGCGCGTCTGCTTTCTGGAGGCCAAGCGACAGGCCGTGGAACAGGCGGGAACCTTTGTTGAATCGGTAACGGAAGTGGCCGACCTGATGCTCTCAAGAGACGAGATCCGGACCTTTGCCTCGGCCCTTGTGGAGGCCGAATTGATCTCCGAGGAATTCTTTGTCAGCGGCGGAACCTTTGGCGTGAAGTGTCGGGTTCGTGTGACGGTGGATACCCAGACCCTGGGGAGGCGGCTGGTGGAGTTTTCGTCCAGTCCAGCCCGCAAGCGTCAGCTGGAGAGTCTGGCCGAACGCGCTGGGGAGTTGGAGGTGGATAGTGGTGTCGAGTCTGCCGTCCCCTTGGGGCAGAGCGTGCGCAAGCCTCTGCCGAGTCTGGAGGAACTGGAGCGGGATAAGGCCAAGTTGCGGGATGAAGTCCTGCGTCTGGGACAGGCTGCCCGGCAGGTGGTGGAACCGGGGATGACCATGCCCGAGGTGCAGGGGCTGCTCGGTCCGCCGCGCGTCAAGAAATTGAATGACCGCATGACTGTGACCTACGAATGCCATAACTACGGCGAAATCTGGGTGGTCTACAAGGATGGCCTGGTGGTCTGTACCCGCAAGAGGCTTGTCTACCGCAACGACTATCGTTCCGACTGCCACTGTGCTGGAAACGCCGGAGAAGTATTTAGTCAGTAAGGTCAGGCCGCCATGAAAAAGGCGTCCAGGGTGGGCACCCGGAAACAATACTTATCACCCTTTGCTATTATTTGCTGCTAACCTTACTGCCCATTGACTTAACATGAATCCACCCTTAACATGGTTTGCTATCAAATGTCGCCATTTTAGTTGGGAAATGTTGGGAAGACGGTTGGGAAGATTTTACTAGGCATATCTGGGAGGTCCAGAATGGCATCGCGAACGAAGACCAAGTATCCCGGCGTATTCTACCTTGAGGGGCGGCGCATTGGAGGCGCAGGGACCGAGAGGATCTATTATGCCGTTTTTCGTAAGGACGGAAAACTTTACGAGGAGATGGTCGGTAGGCAGCACAAGAACAATATGACCCCGCGTAAGGCAAGTGACATTCGTGGGGAACTGATCGAGGGCAAGCGACTTCCAGCGAAGGAGCGCAGAGCAGCGGAGCAGGCCGAGAGGGATGCGGTTGATAGCCGTCCTACAATCGACAATCTTTGGGTGGCATATACGACCGCGCGAGAAAAGAAGAAGGGATTGCGACATGAGGCGTATAGCTTCAGGAATCACATATCACCAGCCTTCGGAAGCCGTACGCCTGAGCAGATAACCACGACTGCCGTTAGTGACTTCAGAAAACGCCTTGAAGAAAATTTGAAACCCAAGACGGTCAGCAATGTTTTGGAAATCCTTCGAAGGGTAATCAGATTTTCAATCGAAAAACGTGACTGTTCATGTAGCGCGAAATTCGAAATGCCGGAGGTCAACAACATTTCGTTTGAGACACTCAGTGACGAAGAGCTTGCACGTCTGCTAGCGGCTCTAGACAGCGCATCCAACAAGGGCGTTGCTCGGATTATGAGGCTGGCAATGGTCACAGGTCTGCGGCGTGGTGAACTGCTCAAACTTGAGTGGCGCGATATCGATTTTGAAAAGGGGTTTGTCCATCTCAGGGACCCGAAGGGCGGTAAAGATGCGCAAGTGCCCTTGAACGAGCAAGCACGAACCATATTGAGCGACTTACCCAAGAAATCTGTGTTTGTTTTTCCTGGACCACGAGGTGGTAAGCGTGTCGAGGTTGTCCGTGCTGCCCGCAAGATTTGCGACGCCGCAGGATTACCTAAAGATTTCAGGCCCTTTCACGGATTGAGACATGCGTACGCTAGTCGGCTGGTGAGCAATGGGTTGCCGCTAATCGCCGTCCAAGCCCTACTGACGCATAAATCGTCGAGAATGACAGAACGGTATGCTCATTTAGCAGATGCTGCACTAAAGAGTGCCGCGACACTTGCTGGCGGTTTGATGACCCTTCAGCCGCAAGCTGTGGTCCAGGCAGACGAACAGAAGCAATAGTCTCTCACTATTTATAGAAACGTAGTGCAAGCCGCTAGGATTCAACGTCCTAGTGGCTTTTTTATTGCGCAGGCTCACACCACCATAGCAAATGCGGGTTTTCGCTTGGCCTTTCACAAAATCTGAGTATGTTACCGATTGCCGCCACGGTTGTTACTGCGTCCTTGCTCAACGCCACTACAGAAACTTTTTTGCAGAAAGATGCCGCAATACCAATTTTACCCCTATAAAACTGGTTTGGATTGTGCTTATGATTCGTTTTGATGTTGCGATAGATATAAAAAACACGAGAGGTAATATATGATTAATGTCGAATTGGTTAATGAGCATGCGGCGGCGAAGCTCCTTGGCATGAGTGTCTGTACTCTGCGGGCGTGGAGGCTGAAATGCACAGGCCCTGTGTATTGCAAGCTGGGTCGCAGCATTCGATACAAAGTCGCGGACCTACAGGAGTTCATTGAGCAAGGGCGCGTCGAAGCGGCGTAAAGATTTTTGCCGGGGCTAGGTATCGGAGTTGCTACCGATGCTGAAAAGGCGGAACGTCCCGCCGCCCTGCCCTGGCAATGTTTCTCAAGGGACATACGTTGGGACATGGAACATGAGCGATTTTGCAGGATTCCAGGGTTTTATTTTTCCACTCCTACCGGAAGGGCATTACAAGCTGCTGCCGCGCAACCTCGTGGGGCAAAGGGTAAACAGCATACATGAGCCGGGGCCGTGGTCCGAATTGTCTCTCCCAGCAAAGGCACTGCTCCCCGTAATTACCCGGCACTCAAACCCAGGCGGGCAAAGCTGGGCCTCTGAGGGGCGGCTAGCTGCGGAGGCTGGCCTGTGTCGCAAATCAGTCCGCAAGGCCGCTAGAGAGTTGGAACGAGCTAGATGCCTCACAATCGCTCCCAGGTTCGGCGCATCTTTTCGCGGAGGGAAATTGTATCAGGTGCAACCTCAACGGAAGGGTTTACTTCTCCCCACGGAGGCTGTGGATTGTTGCTGCTGGCGTGAGCTAACGCCAAGCGCCAAGGCGTTGTATATGTCCCTGCGCTATTTTGGGCGGATCCGTCTTGATCTTGAGGGGATGGGGTCTATCGCGGCAGTTCCCAAGGCACATAGAGGAAAATTTCTACTTAGCCGGGAAGCAGATTACATCGTCAGTAGACCTGGTGTGCTGTCATCTTTCGCGGGCATAGACCGACGCAGCTTCAGCGCCGCAATAGAATCACTCGAAATGAATCACCTTGCAGAAATAACAAAAGACGGACTTATCAAGCTGCTGATACGTCTCAAGCGCTGGAATGATATTATCGCGGTTAATGAGAAGTTGGGTCTTGAACCATACGATGATTTTGCAGTCTAGTTGCTGCATCAAAATAAAGTCGGCAAAATGTTGATGGGAAATAGATGCCCAACGATGGGAAATGGATGCCCATCAAATGGGAAATTGGTTCCCATAAGTGGGAAATAGATGCCCACTAAATATGAGTTAGAAAGAAGATGAATTTTCTTGATTACGCCTGCGGCGTGGTTAAGCTCCCTTTCGGTCGCTGTGTATTCTTTCTTCTATCTTTTGAAAGGCAATTGTAGCAGCGCAACGGCCAGCACTCACGCAACCACTTGTGGCAGTGCAATAGCCTCACGGAAAGGCAGGCCAGTGAAGGGAAAGGCAAATTTTGAAATTCGCGTGGTGGTCGGTGACGCGGGTTGACCCTGTATGGCGGTGGTCCCAGGGCAGGGGGTCGGATGGCGGTTCTACCCCTTGCCCATCTCAGAACCTAGTGGCGTATCGGAGGCCTTATTGAAAATCGTTATCGATAGCCGGGAGCAGCGGCCCCTCGATTTCTCAAGGTGGGAGATTGAGACGGTGCGCGGATGCCTGCCAACCGGAGATTACTCCGTTTTTGGCTATGAAAATCGTATCGCCCTTGAGCGCAAGAGCATCAATGACTTGGTTGGCTCCGTGATTCATCAACGTGATCGATTTGAAGCCGAGCTTGCACGAGGTCGTGAGCTTGAGGTGTTCGCCGTCGTCTGCGAGTGCTCCATGCGCGACGTTGCGAGGCATCACTACACCAGCAGGGCTTGCCCCGAGAGCGTGTTGCAATCCTTGTTCGCGTTCATGGTCAGATACGGCACGCCGGTGATCTGGGCCGACTCCCCCGAAGGTGCGAGCTACGTGGTCAAGAGCTTGCTCTCCAAGTATCTCCGCGAGCGTCACAAGCGCCAGGACGCCCTTTTATCGGGTTCCGGGGATGTCGGTATGCAGATGCGCACTAACGAGGCTCTGGAGCCATTTTCGGCAGATATGGTTTGACTAGGCGATAATAGCCTATACTTTTTGCATATAGGATGGTTGATAGCATGGCGAAATTAAAGGAGAATTCAGACACACCCCCTGTTCTCGGCAAGGTTCGTGTCCGGACCGCTGCGGATTTACGGCGATTCTTGGCGAGAATCATTAACGAATTGCGCACGGGCACGATCACTGCGGGCGATGCTCGGGCTTACGGCTACCTGGCTCAGGTCATGAGCGGCATCCTCACAGCGAGCGACTTAGAGGCCAGAATCGAGGCACTAGAGACGGAGGTGAAAAATGCCTAGTTTTGCCGGGCTTCATGGACGGCTCAGGCGGCTTGAGGTTGCAGCACACGCGGACGGTGAGCCTTGTTCGGTTGTCTCACTGATTCACGGCATAGATGGGACATATTCGATCGATGGTGAAACTTATCAGACCATTGATGAATTGAAGGCCACACGGGGAATAAAACCGATAGACTTTGTAATCGTCGTTGAAACCGTTGACCACAGACGCGAAAAAGAGGGAACAGCCGATGCTTGATGTTAGATTGACAGAGCTTTTGAAGGAAGTTGAAACTCTTATTAATGATGAGGGTCATAGCTTCGTTGCCGTTGCAACAGGCGATGACGGTATTGTTTGGGATTCTGAAGAGCGAGCTTATCAAAGTTTTGCAGATGTTGAGCTTGCACATCGTGGCTGTGACGGTGTTGTTGCAGTCATGAGTAATCACGTTGTTTGCTGGTAATCACACCATTATCGAATCGTTATAATCATCGGAGCAAATTATCATGGACATCGATCAAGTCACTAAAAAGATTGCACATTTCGAGAAAACCATGGCCGCCCGCGCTACAGAGCTTGCTGGTGTTTCGAAAGACTACATCCCCGAAAAGATTGCCTCGCTCAAGAATGGGATTTTGAAAAAGTACAGCGAGGGCGATACCGATTTGAACGCGCTGCGCCGTGGCCTGATGGCTGACCTTGCTGAGGTGCAGACCGCCCGCTCAAATGCAACTAACGCAGACATCGCATTATTTACCGTCGCATGGCAACGCGCAGATGAGCTTACTCAGCCCAAGATGGCGCTTCTGGCGCTGGCGATGAGCGCAGACGTCAATGTACTGAACAAAATTCTTGACGTTGCTTCCAGTTGCCCAGCCGCCGTTGCATTGCTTGGTCCCATCGTTAAAGACCGGGAAGATGGTTTTGAGCGTGAGGACAACAGGGTACTTGCATCCAAGATCGAAGGCATGAAGGCTAAATTCATCGATTGTAGAGAGGCCGCGATTCTCTGCGGTATCGAGACTCGGCTGCTGGAGACTGAGCTTGCCGCCATGGAAGCACTTGACGATGCCAGTACCGCGCAGAAGATGACCGTTGGCCGCGAGAAGCTGGACGCCCAGGCCGCCTTTGACCGCTTCAATGCCCTGCGCGAGGGTGGGAATGCTCAGTAACATTGCCGATCTGCTGAAAGATTTGCCCTGCGCTAACGAGGAACACTTGGAGCGCGTCGAAGAGGTCGAAGCTGAAATCGCCGCACGTCGCGCCGCTACATGTGCTGAGAGCCGAGAGCGACATGAGAAGGCCCGTCCCGCTGGGTGGAAGCCCTACCGGAAGCCTCTGAAATAAATACTCCCATCCAAGGCAGGCGTGGGGCTGGTCGTTCTGGCTGGCCCTGCGCCCTATGATAATCCGAGAGCGAAATTATCATTTGAGTGTAGTGAGATGGTTATCACCTGACAGTTGGCCACAAAAGTGAAAGTGGTCATGCCGTCCTTGGCTGGGGTACGGTTGGAGTTGCAAAACTTCACCGGAACCTCAACACAGGAGAACGTCATGACCACGAGGAAGAA
>JAHIUW010000016.1 GCA_018816865.1 Pseudomonadota bacterium | reverse complement strand
TGCCGCTTGTGGCGCGCGCCGCCGGACTGGAAAAGAGGCTGGAGAATTGGGCCGGACAATGCCTGGGTGAGCGGGGAGGTCTGCTGCGCCTTCAGGCCGGGGAACTGCATCAGGATTGTTCTGTTGAACTGAACACGTTGCCCGGCCAGAACTGGGGGAGCGTGGTCGCCAAGCTTGGTGCCTTGGGACGCCGGGATGCCCTGGTGGTGATGGAGCGGCCCAACCCTGCCGTGCTGGCGACGTGGGGCGATGCGGAACTGGCCGGGATCGGGGTGCAGAAATGTGCGGCGCGGCGCTTCGTGGTGGCTACGAAGCCCGCGCCGAGTAATGCCGTTCCGCATCCTGTGGAGACGTCCACCTGGGCGCAGGAAGGCTTGCCATCCTCTTGACTGCAGCGGGTAGCGGACCGGAGGTCTCAGCTGGCCCGGGCCGTCTGAATCCGCGGCAGGAACTCCACCTGCACACGGGGGCCGCAGAGATCAAAGGCCTCGTCGAACAGGGATGCCTGGCGCAGCATTTCGGCCGACAGGGATGACAGCGGCCGTTCGTTGACTTCCATGAATTCCAGAAGATCCTGGTCGGTGGCAAACACCAGGGCGGTGGGAATGGTCCGCTTGCCGCAACTGGTGATGTTGAATTCGCTGTACAAGATGTATTGACCCAGCGAGGTCTTGTAGAGGGATGTCTCCATCCAATTTTCCGTGAAGCCGGTAAACTCCCTGTCATCGACCTGAGCAAGGAGGTCCCCGTTGAAAAGAAGGTCAGGCTTTCCGTGGCGTTGCAGTCTGATCTGGTTCATGATGCTCCTCCTTCAATCGGTGGTTGCTACCCGAACCGAAAACGCAAGGGGTGGATTTCCGGCTTACTACCCCCATAGCATATTTTGGGAAGCGTTTGTAAAGAAAAAAGTGAAAAAAAGGACTCCTCACCGAAGACGGTGGGAGTCCTTTTGCGTTGGAGTGAGCAAAGACAATCGCTTGGGAGAATCAGACCCCGTACAGCTCTCCATATTTTTTGTTCAGCCCCCGGACCAGGGCGCCGGAGTCGGGTTCGCGGCCCGTTGCCTGGCGCACCAGTTCCCGCGGAGGCAGGCGGCTTCCCCAGGCATGGATGTTGACGCGCAGCCAGTCCAACAGGGGGCTGAAATCGCCTTGTTCGAACAGCGCGTCGGTCTCACCCAACTCACTGCTGGCGGCCTCGAAGAGCTGCGCAGCGTACAGGTTGCCCAGGCTGTAGGTCGGGAAATAGCCGATCAATCCGGCGGACCAGTGCACATCCTGCATCACGCCAAGGGCGAAGTCGGGCGGGCTGATGCCCAGGAATTCGTGCATTTTTTCGTTCCAGGCCCCGGGCAGATCTGCGGTGTTCAGTTGACCCCGCAGCAGCGCCAACTCCAGCTCGAAGCGCAGCATGACGTGCAGGTTGTAGGTCACCTCGTCGGCCTCCACGCGGATCAGGGAGGGGTTGACCTCGTTGACGGCGAACAGGAAATCGATTTCGCCAACCCCTCTTAGACAGGGGAAAAATTCGCGGGCCAGGGGCAGAAAATGACGCCAGAACCCGGCAGAGTGGCCGACCAGATTCTCCCAGAGCCTGGACTGCGATTCGTGGACTCCCAGGGAGACCGAGGCTCCGCTGGGGGTGCCGAAGTGCTCTGTGGACAGGCCCTGGCTGTACATGGCGTGCCCGGCTTCGTGGATGACGCCGAACAGGGCCTCGGACAGATTGCGCTCGTTGTAGCGGGTGGTGATGCGCACGTCACCGGGGCCGATGCGAGTTGAAAAGGGGTGGGCCGTGGCGTCGATCCGCCCGGCGGAGAAGTCGTAGCCCAGGGTCTCGGCGACCTGGCGACAAAAGGCCTTTTGGGCCGCAATGGGGTAGTCGTTGTCCAGGATGGACGGGTCGGGCCTTCTGGCGCTGCCCTTGATGCGTCCCAGCAGATCCGTGATCTCGCTCCGTAGGTCCTGGAACATTGGTTCCAGGGCGGCTGTGGTTTCCCCGGCCTCGTATTCGTCCAGCAGGGCGTCGTAGGGTTCGCCCGCATAGCCCACGGCCTCGGCCTCCTCGCGTCGCAGACGGATCAATTCGTCCAGATAGGGGCGGAAGCCTTCCCAGTCGTTCTCGGGCCGGGTGCGCTTCCAGGCGGTCTCGCCATCGGAGGCCGCCCGGGCCAGGGCCACCGCCAGGTCGGTCGGGATTTTGGTGACGCGGTCAAAGGCGCGTTTCCATTCGCGGACGTTGGCTGCCTGCACACCCGTGGGCTCGCGTTCGTCCCAATGGCCGCCGCAGGCGGCCAGGGCCTCGCCCACCTGCGGGTTGCTACGGCGCTCGTGCACCAGTTTGGCCAGGGCGGCGAACTGGTCGGAGCGGTGCCTGTGCCCCCCAGCGGGCATCATGGTGGATTGATCCCAGTGCAACAGCGACGCCATGGATTCGAGGAGGCTCGTTTCCACGTGGTGGGCTCTCAGCCAGTCGTAGGCTTCCTTGGGGGGCATGGGCGCTCCTGGGGTTGGGGGTGCCACGGGCGGTTCCCTCCCATTCTATGGGAAATCCGGGGCAGGGACAACCGAGGGACCTGGAAATCCTGAATCCTTGTGCGGTGTTTGGCTAGAGGCTGGCGATGAACAGGCGCACGCCGTCCTCCAGCATCTGAAAGGACATCAGGATCAGGATCAGCCCCATCAGCCGCTCCATGGCCCGCAGGCCGCGGGTCCCCAAGACGCGGGTCAGCCAGGGCACCAGGAGCATGAAGACCGCAGTGCCTACCCAGGCCAGCAGAATCGCGGCCCCGACCACGGTCAGGTCGTCACGGTGGGCATAGACCATCACGGCGGCCAGACAGGACGGCCCGGCGATGAAGGGCACGGCAATGGGTACGATGAAGGGGTCTGAAAAATGCGGGTCCGGCTCCTCGCCGCCGCTCTGGGGAAAGACCATCTTCATGGAGATGATGAACAGGATCGCGCCGCCGGCCATGCGCAGGGTGGATTGGTGGATGTCCAACACGCCCAGCAGGCCCTCGCCCAGATACATGAACAGCAGGATGATCCCCAGGGCGAAGAGCAGCTCGCGTCCGATGATGGCCCGCTGCCTCCGGGGCGAGAACTCGCCCAGCATGGACAGGCAGATGGCCCCGTTGCCCACCGGGTCCATGATCAGAAACAGGGGAAAGGCGATTTCGATGATGGCTCGCAGGGTTTCGATGGTCATGGCGTCCTCCATGGCCGCTGTCTATCTTCGGGACAGGGGGATGGCAAGTCCATGACCCAAATCTTGACCAATTGCTTTGATTCGTGGATATTGTTGAGTAAGCATCTAATCGGGGTTCGCCTTGCGAGGGGCTGTGGGGGATTCCGGGGAGGGAAGGATGGCGCTCAAGGGCAATATCGGGATACTCGTTGTGGAGCCTGTGCCCCAGGTGCAGCAGATCATTGGCAAGATCCTGGTCGACGACGGCTATGAAAAGATCCGCTTTGCCAATGACCATGCCGGGGTCATGGAGATTCTGCGCCAGCGGGAGACGGACGTGGCGCTTATGGACTTCAAGCTGGCCACGGACAACACCTTCGCCCTGCTGGACGAGATTCTTCTGGACAGACACCTTTACCGACTACCCATCCTGCTGCTCGGCAACAAGGTGCCCATCGGTGTGATCGACGAGGCCATGCGCCTGGGCGCCCGCGACTATCTGAACAAACCCTTCACCCCGTACCTGCTCATGGTCCGGCTGGAAAAGATCCTGTTCGGTTCGCCCCCCAAGGTCGTCAAGCGCACGGCCAAGGCCGGGACCGAGAACGCCCATCTGGGCGAGGAAGTGGAATCCAAGCCCAGCGGGCACATCACGGCGCAGCTGGATCTTGCCCAGAAGCTCTATCTGGACGGGCAAAAACTGCTCAAGCAGCACTACCAGGACAAGGCCCTCCAGAAGTTCGCCGCCGCGGCGCGGGTCAACACCCTGTTTCCCGAGGCCTACACGGCTCTGGCCGAGGTCTTCCGCGCCCAGGGCGACCTGGTCCATAGCGCCCAGTTCCTGTCCAAGGCAGCGGAAACCCACGCCTGGCTCGGCCAGGATCAGCAGGCCAGGGAGGTCTACGCCCAGGCCTGCAAGGCCGATCCCGACAGCCCGAACCCCTTCAAGACCGTGGCCGACCACATGAGCGGCCACGTGCATCAGCGGGAGGTCTCCCGGACCTATGAGCAGGCCCTGAAACTGGCCCCCAAGGACCCGTCCGTGCGCGTGGCCTTGTCCCGCTGCTACATGCAGTCCGGCGAGAAGGACAAGGCCGCCGAGACCCTGGGGCCCATGGTTGGCAAGGGCGAGATCCCCGAGGACATGCGGCATGTGATCATGCAGGTCCGGCGCAACGAGAACAATGCCCCAAGCCGCAGGCGACAGCTGCTGGTGGTGGATGGCGGCGGTTTTTATGACGGACAGGAGCGCAGGCGCGCGATACGCATCCCCCTGGCGGAATACTCCGCCAAACTGCCCCACAGGGACGATACCTTCCAGGTCTTCGACGTCAGCTCCGTGGGCATCAGTTTCAAGCACGGCGGGGAATCCTTTGAAATCGGTCAGAAGCTGTCCTTTGACCTGCTGACCCTCGATGGGGCCCGGGCCAAGAAGGTTCCGGCTGTGGTCAGGCGGGTCACGCCCCTGGTGGTGGGCTGTGAGCTGCGCGGACTCAGCAAAAAGCAGCTCGAGGCCTTCCAGAGGTTCCTGCCCGCACAGGAAGCCTGAAAACCATCTTCACGCGAGACCACAGGCCGGGATATTCTGCTTTGAATGTCCCGGCCTGCGGTTCTTCATCCAGGCACGGTTGTTGTTGTGCCATTCCTCGTCATTCTGATAGGGTTGGCATTGTTTCCACAAGTATTCTTTGGGGTACTATTCCAGTCAGCTGGAAGGAGTTCGGATGGGACGTCGGTTTGGGGTGGTGATCGTTCTTGCGCTCGGGGTCGTGGCTTTCGGGGAAAGCCTCGCGGCCCCGGCCTTGAGCGTTCACCAGGGGCTGCAGGACCTCCCTCTCTGGCATATGCAACAGATGCTGTACTGGGGCTTGGGTGGCCTGACCCTGGTCTGCCTGGTGTTCCTGCTCTGGGTCTGGCGTCTGCGCCGGGAGATCGCAGCCAGGAGACAGGTCCAGCAGAGCCTTGTCCAGAGCGAGCAGCATCTGGCGGCCATCATGAGCAACGCCAGCGAGGCCATCATCGTGGTGTTGGATGGCTTCATCCGTTTCACCAATCCCGCCATGGAGCGCCTGACCGGCTATTCCCTTGAGGAGTTGACGACCCGCCCGGTCACGGACTTCATTTATCCGGAGGACCGCGAACTGGTCATGGGCCGCCACCGGCGGCGCATGGCCGGCGAGCACGTGCCCCCGACGTATGAATTCAGGCTGCTGCATCGCGAGGGTTTCGCCATCTGGGTGGAGATTCACAGCTCGCTCATGCAATGGCATGGAGCCACGGCCGCCCTGGGCCTGCTCCAGGACATCTCGGCCAGGAGGCTGTCCGAGGAAAATCTGCGTCTGGCGCAGCACTCCCTGGACAGTTCGGCGGTCGCTATCTTCTGGGCGCGCCCCGACGGCAGCTTTTATTACGTCAATGACGAGGCCTGCCGCTTCCTAAGCTACAGCCGCGAGGAACTGCTGACCATGCGCGTTTCGGACATCGACGCCGGACTCAGCGCCGAGGACTGGCCAGAGTTTCTCCAGGGGCTCAAGGACGCGGGCAAGAAGAGCTTCGAGTCCGAACTTCGGACCCGCTCGGGTTTCCTGCTGCCCGTGGAGATCAACGCCCACGCCATGCGCCTGGGAAGCAGGGAATTGATCTTTGCCTATGTCCAGGACATCAGCCCGCGCCTCCTGGCCCAGGCGGCTCTGCGCGAGAGTGAGAGGCGTTTTCGCAGCCTGTTCGAGGAGGCGCCCATGGGGGTCCTGGTCATGGATCTCCAAGGCCGCCATGTCTCCGTCAATGCCGCTTTCGCCGAGATGCTGGGCTACTCCGTGCAGGAACTGGTGGGCCGACGGCATCTGGAACTGACCCACCCGGGCGACAAGGACGAATGCCAGGGACAGGCCGCGGTGACCCTGCGCGGGGAGGGCGACCGCTATCAGCTGGACAAGCGTTTTGTGCATCGCGACGGGACCACGCTCTGGGGTCGGTTCACCGTCCAGCTGGTGCGCGACGAGGCGGATGCGCCGCTCTATTATCTGGGCATGGTGGAGAATGTGACCGAGCGCAGGCGGGAGCAAGGCCGTCTGAACGTCCTGTACCGGGCCGTGGAACACAGCCCCATCTCCATCCTCATCACGGATAAACAAGGGCAGATCGAATATGTGAACCCCCAATTCTGTCGGGTCTCGGGGTATGCCCCGGAAGAGGCCCTGGGCCAGACCCCGCGCATCCTGAAGTCCGAAACGACGCCGCCTGAGCTGTACAAGGAGCTCTGGGAGACCATCATCTCGGGCCAAGTCTGGCGCGGGGAGCTGGTGAACCAGACCAAGGACGGACGCGAGCTGTGGGAGAACGTCTCCATCGCTCCGGTCAAGGACGAGCGGGGAGAGATCACCCATTTTGTGGGCATCAAGGAGGACATCACCGAGCGCAGGAACGCCGAGGAGCGCCTGCGGGCCAGCGAGCAGTCCCTGAAGATGGCCCAGCGCATCGCGGGCCTCGGCGACAGGCACTGGGATCTTGAGAGCAACTCCGTCCACTGGTCGGATACCCTCTATGACCTCTTCGGGGTGGATTCGGCCAAGTACTCGTCCCGCTACGAGGCCTTCAGGGCGTTCGTGCACCCCGGGGACAGGGAGCGGCTGGAGCGTACCGTGGCCTCGGCCCTGGAAGGCAAGAGGCCGTATGCCATCGATCTGCGCATCGTGCGCGCCAACGGTGATGTGCGCCACGTGTACGAGCAGGCCAAGATCATCACCGATGAGACGGGCCGGCCCATGCAGATGTTCGGCACGTTGCAGGACATCACCTCGCGCAAGCTGGCCGAGCAGGAACTGGCCGACAGCGAGCGTCGCTTCCGGCGCGCAATACAGGACGCCCCGTTCCCCGTGATCATCCACGCCGAGGGCGGCGAGGTGCTGATGCTCAGCAGCGTCTGGGAGGAGCTGACGGGCTTTGGATGCACCGAGATCTCCACAGTCAATGATTGGTTCAGGCTGGCCTACGGCGAAAGAGGGGCAGCCGAGCTCAAGAGGCTTTCTGAGATATACAAGATCACCGACAAGATCCATGTTGGGGAATTCACGATCCGCACGAGGGCAGGAAAGGAGCTCGTCTGGGACTTCAGCGCCGCGCCTCTGGGGACCATCTCCGATGGCCGCCGAATCGTGATGAGCATGGCCGTGGACGTCACCGAGCGCAAGGGCATCGAGGGCGAACTCAGGCGGCGTGTGGCCATGGAGGAGCTCTTGTCGCGAGTGACCGCCGGGTTCATCAGTGTCACCGGCCAGACCATCGGGCTGGCGGTTCCGCGGGCTCTATCCACCATCGGCGAGTACACCGGGGCCTCGCGCTGCGCGGTGTACGAGATCCGTGGGGACACCCTGGTCAACAGCCATTATTGGCACGCCGAGGGGGTCGGTCCGGACGTGGCACTGTTGCCGACGTTGTCCGTCGGCGACATCCCCCTGTGGATGGACCAGATTGAGAGCGGGCAGCGGGTCCTTGTGCAGGACGTCGGCGGATTGCCCGAGGAGGCCGTCGGGGAGCGGGAGATCGCCCGGCGGATGGATTTTGGCGCCCTGCTGGCGGTGCCGCTCTTGTGGGAGGGCCGGACCATCGGTTTTCTGGGGGTGGACAACCGGGAACCCCGAAAATGGAACGCCGGGGACATGAACCTGATGGAGACCCTGGCCAATATCCTGGCCCAGTCTTTGGAAGGCCAACGGGCCGGTGCGGCCGTGCGCCGGAACATGACCCTGAAGGATGCCCTGGCCCGGCTGTACGAGCCCATGATCTCCATGGAGGCGGCCGTGGAGACGATTTCCCGGATCCTGCTCAAGGAGGCCCAGGCGTTGACAGGCGCCAAGTATGGCTTCGTGGGCACGGTGGACCCGGTGAACGGCGACCTCCTGAACCACACCCTGGCCGACATGATGGGCAAGGCCTGCACCATGGCCCGGAAAGAGGGATTCCCGCGATTCCCCAAGGGCCCAGATGGTTATTCGGCGCTGTGGGGGCATTTCCTGAACACCTTGGAGGCCGCCTACGTCAACGATGCGGCCTCCCATCCAGCGGCCCGGGGAGTGCCCGAGGGTCATGTGCCGGTGACTGAATTTCTGACCGTGCCGGTGGTCCTGGGCCATGAACTCATGGGGCAGATCGCCCTGGCCAACAAGGACGGCGGGTTCAGCGACGAGGACCTGGAGGTCGTGCGCGAGTTGGGGCGCTATTTCGCCTTGGCGGTGCAGCACCTGCGGGCCCGCGCCGAACTGGCGGAAAGCGAGGAGCGCTTCCGCTCCCTGGTGGAGACCATGAACGAGGGGCTGGCCTCGTTGGATGAGCATGGGGTCATCAGCTACGTCAACCACCAGTTCTGCAAGATGCTCGGCTACACCCGGGACGAGATCATGGGCAAGCACCTGACCGGGTTCGTCGACGAGTCCAACAGACAAATCTTCAAGAAAGAATACGCCCGCCGGGCCAAGGGCTGGGCCGAACCGTATCCATTGGTCTTCCAGCGCAAGGACGGCAACCGGGTGTTCACCCTGGTTGCTCCCACTCCCCTGTTCGACGAGCAGGGGACCTTCAAGGGCTCGTTCGGCGTGATGACCGACATCACCAAGCTGAAGCTCTTGGAAAACCAGCTTGTCCAGGCTCAGAGGCTGGAGTCCATCGGCCAGCTGGCCGCGGGCATCGCCCATGAGATCAACACCCCCAGCCAGTATGTGGAGAACAACACCCGCTATCTGCAAAAAAGTTACGAGGGCCTTGTCTCGTTGCTGGAGCTGTACGGGGAGCTGCGCACGAATCTGGACAAGGGGCAGGATCCTTCCGCCGTCCTGGCCCGGATCAGGGAAACCGAGGATAGGATCGGTCTGGACTCCCTGCTGGAAGAGATTCCGGGTGCCTTCGGAGATGCCCTGGAGGGGTTGGGCCGGATCACGACCATCGTCCGTTCGGTCAAGCAGTTCGCGCATCCCGGGGTGGAGCAGAAGGACTACGTGGATCTCAACGCCATGGTCCGCAACACGGTGATCGTGTCCACCAACGAGTGGAAGTACAACGCCGACCTGGTCAGCAACCTGGCCGATGACCTGCCCACCGTGCCTCTGGTCCAGGGCCAGATCAGCCAGGTGATCCTGAACCTGATCATCAATGCGGCCCAGACGATCGCGGACAAGGTGGCGGCCAAGCTGATGCCCCGCGGCACCATCACCGTGACCACTCGCCAGGGGGACGGATGCGTGGAGATTCTGGTGGCCGACAACGGCATGGGCATCCCCGAGGCGGTCCGACCCAACATCTTCAACCCGTTTTTCACCACCAAGGAGCCGGGCAAGGGCACGGGTCAGGGCCTGGCCATCGCCCATACGGCGGTGGTCGAAAAGCACGGCGGCAGCATCAGTTTTGAAACCGAGGAGGGCCAGGGCACGACGTTTATCGTGACTCTGCCCTTGAACCCATAAGGGACGATGATGAAACGACGGATTCTGTTTGTGGACGACGAGCCCAAGGTTTTGGGCGGCATCCGGCGGATGCTGTTCGACATGCGCGGGGAGTGGGAGCTGCTGTTCGCCGAGAGCGGGCAGAGGGCCCTGGAGATCATCGCCGAAGGGCTGGTGGATGTCATCGTGACGGACATCCTGATGCCGGAAATGGACGGGGTGGAATTGCTGGGCCGGATTCGCGAGGAGTATCCCAGCGTGACCCGGATCGCCATGTCCGGCCAGTCCAGCGCCAAGTTTTCTGCCCTGGCCGCGCTCACGGTGCATCAGTATCTCAGCAAGCCTTGTTCGGTGGAGGACTTAAAGGCCGTCATCAATCAGGCCATGGGTCGGGAGAGAATCCTGGATGATCCGGCCCTGAAACGGATGATTTCCCGGGTGGAGCGCCTGCCGTCCGTGCCGGCGATCTACCGCCAGCTGACGGACGAACTGGCCAAGCCCGAGCCGTCTTTGCAGGCCATCGGCGTGATCGTGTCCCGCGATGTGTCCATGTGCGCCAAGCTGCTGCAGCTGGTGAACTCCTCGTTCTTCGGGTTCGCCCGGCACATCGAGAGTCCGGAGCAGGCCGTGACCCTGCTGGGCGTCAACGTCATCAAGTCCCTGGTGCTCTCGGTGCACCTGTTCGCGGAGTTCGAGGAGCAGAAGGTTCCGGGGTTCACCCTGGCCTATCTCTGGGAGCACAGCATGCGCGTGGCGTCCCTGTGCCGGCTGCTGGCCGATGTCGAGGGCTTCACCAGGGAGGAACGCGATCACGCCTTCATCGCCGGGGTGCTGCACGACGTGGGCAAGCTGATCCTGGCCGTGAATTTTGTGGAGGAGTACAATAGCTGTCTGGAGATTGTGCGCAACCAGGGGGGCGTCATGTGGCAGAGCGAGCGCAGCATTCTGGGCGTCAGCCATGCCGAACTCGGGGGCTATTTGATGGGCCTGTGGGGGCTGCCCGGCCCCATTGTGGAGGCCATTGCCTATCATCATCTGCCGTTGACCTGTCCCGAACCCAACAAGGTGTTGTTGGCCGTGCATGCGGCCAATGTCCTGGACCATGGGCTCTATGTGTTCAGCAAGCGTTCGGTGGTGCCCATCATGGAGCAGCAATTCCTGGAGCGGATGGGGGTTCAGGCACGGGTCGAAGGCTGGTGGCAGGCGGCTCGGGAACTGATGGGCAGCACTGCAAAGGATGCGGAGTAGCGGGCACCCGTCAGGTGAAGGGTGGTGATCCGGCGCGGCAAGGTCGGGATGGAGGAAGAGACGTGACGGAAAAGATCCTGTTTGTGGATGACGATCCAAAGATTTTGACCTCTGTGCGACGGCTTCTGGAAGGTCACTTCGAATTGCATACCGCGGGTGGCGGCACCGAGGGCCTGCAGGTCCTTCAGGACAAGGGTCCCTTTGCGGTCATCGTCTCGGACATCAAGATGCCGGGCATGGACGGCTTGGCGTTTCTGGCCA
Source organism: Pseudomonadota bacterium (assembly GCA_018816865.1). Taxonomy (GTDB): domain Bacteria; phylum Desulfobacterota; class Desulfovibrionia; order Desulfovibrionales; family Desulfovibrionaceae; genus Desulfovibrio_Q. The sequence continues at coordinate 235,115 of JAHIUW010000016.1, read as the reverse complement.
AATCGCGCGATATCTCGCCCGAAAGCGTGCGCATGGTGCTGACCGGATACGCCAATCTGGAAAACGCCGTGGACGCGGTGAACAGCGGGTATGTGTTCCGCTTCCTGGCCAAGCCCTGTTCCGGGGAGAATCTGCACAACGCCATTGACGAGGCCCTGGGCCAGTACACGATGCTCAGGGATCGGGCCGAGATGCAGACCCTGCGCCGCCTGAAGGACGCCATGGAGGGCATCATCACCGGGTTCGTGAATCTGGTGGAGGCGCGGGACCCCTACACGGCCGGGCACCAACGCAGCGTGACCCTGCTCTCCGTGGCCATTGCCGAATCCATGGGCCTGGATGCGGACCGCATTCGCGGGCTGCGCTTTGCCGCCAGCGTACATGACATCGGCAAGGTCTACGTGCCTGCCGAGTTTCTGAACCGACCGGGGAAATTGACGGACGTGGAGTTCGCCATCATCAAGACCCATCCCAAGGTGGGATTCGATATCCTTGACCCCGTGGATTTTCCCTGGCCCGTGAGCACCATTGTCCATCAGCATCATGAACGCCTGGATGGCACCGGGTATCCCCTGGGGTTGTCGGGCGAGGATATCCTGCTGGAGGCCCGGATCATGGCCGTGGCCGATGTGGTGGACGCCATCAGTTCCCACCGCCCCTACCGCCCCGGTCACGGCGTGGCCGTGGCCCTGGAGGAGATCAGGGACAATGCCGGAACGCATTTCGACCCCGCGGTGGTGGAGGCCTGTCTGCACCTGTTCAGCGATGAGAAGTTCACCCTGGATTTCAAGGCCGGTGAAGGCCCCAGCTGCGAATGGCTGCGTTGCACATAGGACGTTCGGGGGCCTCCGGGATGGTCGTGCGACAGAGGGGTCGAGGTTGCGAAGAGGGCCTGCCGCGTGAGTTGAGGCTGCAAGCAAGCCTTGAAAAATATCTAACCGGTAGCCTTTCATTCATGTTTTTTTCGATGCATCGGTGAAACTGGAGGCGAGTATGCGCAAATCCATCAAGGTGAAGATTATCGCTGGGCTGGTAGTGACAATCACCGTGCCCGTGGTTGTCATTCTGGCTTTGCTCTCCATGAGTGTCAGGGAGCAGTCGCTGGAGGCCTTTGAAAAGTCCACGGCCATCGAACTGGCACAGGTGGACAACACCATGACCCTGTTCGTGGATGAGGCCAAACAGAATATCGTCATGGTCTCGGAGTACGATCGTCTGGAGGATGTTCATGATGGCATGACAACCTATCTGGACGATGCCGAGACCAAGCCCGCTGCGCCCGACCCGGACGACGAACTCGGCCAGGAATGGACCCGGTTCTTCAAGCTCGTGCAGGGCAACCACAAGGGCTACACCGATGTCTACATTGGCACCAAGTTTGGTGGATTCTTGATCTCCAACGCCACGGACCTGCCCGGCGGGTATGATCCACGGGTTCGTCCCTGGTACAAGGATGCCGTGCAGAGCCCGGACAAGGCCATCGCCTCCAGCGCCTACATGTCCACCGACGGCCAGGCGATGATCAGTATTGCCAAGGCGGCCAAGGGGCCCGACAAGAAAGTTTTGGGGGTCACGGCCATTGATATTTCGCTGGCGGACCTGACCCAGATGGTGGGCGATATCCGTCTGGGCGAGACCGGTTATGTGGTGCTGGTCCAGGGCGATGGCGTAATCCTGGCCGACCCCAAGCACAAGGAATACAATTTCAAGGCCATCACTGAACTCAAGGTTCCAGCTTACACGGCGCTCTTCGCCTTGGACAAGGGCACCGTCGAGGTGGAGCAGGATGGAAAGGACTTCTTCGCTCATGTCTTCACTTCGCCCAGCCTGGGCTGGAAGTTTGTGGCCATGATCGAGAAGGACGAAATCATGGCGCCGGCGGTGTCCATGGTCAAGAACGGGGTGCTGGTGGTGACGGCAGCGTTGCTGCTCATCGTTGCGGTGATCTGGGTCTTCATGGATCAATCCGTGATCAAGCCCTTGAACCGGGTGGTGACGTTCATGGGTGGTATTGCAGCCGGGGACTACGCCTCGCGCATCGATCACAGGCGCAGTGACGAGATCGGGGTGATCTTCAATGCCCTGAACGACATGTCGGCCACCCTTGCCGACAACATCGACGAAATCACCGCCAAGACGGCTGAGGCCGAGGACAAGGCCAGGGCCGCCGAACTGGCCACCGGCGAGGCCGAGGAAGCGCGCACTCGCGCCGAGCGGGCCAAAAGTGAGGGCATGGTCCAGGCCGCCGAGCGGTTGGAAGTCATCGTCGCCCGTGTGGCCTCGGCAGCAGAGAATATCTCCCGGCACGCCACTGAGATCCGCAAGGGTACAGATGTCCAGAGCGAACGTATCCAGAGCACGGCCACGGCCATGGAGGAGATGAACGCCACGGTGCTGGAGGTGGCGCGCAACGCCTCCAATGCGGCCGAGGGTGCCGATGAAGCCAGAAACAAGGCCAGAAGCGGCGCGGGCATCGTCACCAAGGTGGTGGAGGCCACCAAGGAGGTCGCCGAACGCGCCGGGCAGATGAAGGAGGCCTTGGGCGGGCTGGGCAAGCAGGCTGAAAGCATCGGCGCCATCATGGGTGTGATCACCGACATCGCGGACCAGACCAACCTTTTGGCCTTGAATGCCGCCATCGAGGCCGCCCGCGCCGGCGATGCCGGGCGGGGCTTCGCCGTGGTGGCTGACGAGGTCCGTAAGTTGGCCGAGAAGACCATGCAGGCCACCAAGGAGGTGGGCGACGCCATCACGGGCATCCAGGAAGGCACGCGCCAGAACATCCAGGCCATGGATGGTTCGGCCGCGGCCGTGTCGCGCAGCACCACGCTGACGCAGGAAGCGGGTGGTGTGTTGCAGGAAATCGTCACTGATACCGAATCCAGCGCGGCCCAGATTCAAAGTATCGCCGCGGCTGCAGAGGAACAGTCGGCGACCTCCGAGGAGATCAATACCTCCATTGAGGAGATCAACCGCATCACCGTCGAGACCTCCAAGGGCGTGGCCGAGACCAGCGATGCCCTGCGCGAACTGTCCGAGCAGATGACGGAATTGAACGCATTGATCCAGGAGCTGAAGTCCGAGGGCTAGCTGTTCGCCACGCTGTAAATCGAGAAGAATCACGACGGGGCGTCCCAGGGGGGCGTCCCGTTTTCCGTTGTCAGGGGGTTGGCCTTGTGCGCCCCAAGCGTGTACCAAGGGGCTGCACGCAATCCCAGTGGAGATCCCCCTATGAGCGCAGAATTGAAGATCAACTCCTCGCCGCGCGAGGTCCGGGCCTGGTGTCTGTACGACTGGGCCAACTCGGCCTACGTGACCACCGTGGCCGTGGCCGTGCTGCCCGCGTATTTCGCAGCCGTGGTGGTGCCTGAGGGTGGCGCGACGGTGGCCGGGGTCACCCTGTCCGCCGCCAGCCTGTGGGGCTATCTGATCAGCGCCAGCGCCCTGGCCGTGTTCCTGCTGGCCCCGCTCCTGGGTGCCGTGGCCGACTATTCGGGCTTTCGCAGGCGGTTTCTGATGGCCTTCTGTCTGATGGGCAGCGTGGCCAGCGTGCTGCTCCTGACCTCCGGGCCGGGGCTGGTCTGGTGGACCATGGCGCTGTTCTTTCTGGCCCAGGTGGGCTTCGTGGGTGGCAACGTGTTCTACGATGCCTTTCTGCCTCACGTGGCCGCCCCCGGCGACCTGGACCGTGTCTCGGGCCGGGGCTTTGCCTACGGCTATCTGGGGGGCGGGTTGCAGTTCGCCCTGTCCCTGGGGCTCATCGCCGGGCATGAACAGCTGGGCCTGGACAAGGACTTGGCTGCGCGTCTGGCCATGGCCTTTGCCGGTTTGTGGTGGGGGGGCTTTGCCCTGTTGACCTTCCGGGGCCTGCGCGAGGCCCCGGGTGCGCCCCTGCCGGGTGGGGAACGCGGGGTGGGGGCCGTTCCCGCCTACCTGCGCCTGGGACTCTCGCGCATGCGCGGGGTCTGGGGTCGCGCCAGGGCGGTGCCGGGGCTGGCCCTGTTTCTGGCGGCCTTCATGTTCTACAACGACGGGGTGCAGACCGTGATCAGCATGGCCACCATCTATGGCAAGACCGAGTTGGGGTTGTCCAACACCGTGCTCATGCTGACCCTGTTGATCATCCAGTTCGTGTCCATCCTCGGGGCCGAACTGTTCTCGCGCCTGGCCAGGCTGATGACCACCCGCCGGGCGCTGATGCTGGCCGTGGCCCTGTGGGGCGGGGTGGCGGTCTATGCCTACGGCATGGACTCGGCGGCGGAATACTTCGCCATGGGCGGTATCGTGGGGCTGGTCATGGGCGGTTCCCAGGCCCTGTCCCGGTCCATGTATGCCCGGCTGATTCCTGCGGACCGTTCGGCGGAGTTCTTCGGCTATTTTTCGGTGGTCAGCCGCTTGTCGGCCATTGTCGGGCCGCTCGTCTTCGCCGTCGTGGCCCAGAGCACAGGCTCATCGCGCGGCGCCATCCTGTGGCTGGTGGTTTTTTTCGTGGTGGGTTTCGGGCTGTTGGCCCTGGTGCGCGAGCCCGAACCCGTTGCGGCATAGCGCCGACTTTCCGGGCGGGCGGCTCCGTGCTTGAGAGTTGTGGCGAACAAGCAAGATCGACAAAGGAACTGTCATGGGTCTCAGAGACAAATTCATGGGCTGGGCGATGCGCAAGGAACTGGAGCGGCACGGGCCGGCCATCCGCGCCGAGATCGACCGCCTGAAATCCATCCGCACCCTGGCCGAACTCAAGGCCTGGGGCAGTGAGAAGGGCGGGGCGTTGAAACTCCTCTCCCGTCAGCGAGGGCCGGAACTGCTGGCCTTCATCAAAGCAGAATGGGCGCGCACAAGCAGCGCCATGAATAAAGGAAAACGCAATGATTGATGATCTTTCCAGACAGACAGACCTAGTGGTGCTGATCGCATCGGTCCTAGGGCTGGCCATGGTGACCTATGCCGTCATGCGGGTCTGGGTGCTTAAATTGGTGCAGGCCTTCATCCGTCGCACCAAGAGTGAGTGGGACGATAAGTTCATGGAGCACAGGGTCTTGCATCTCTTGGCCTGGTTCCCGGCGGTGCTGGTGCTGTATCGCGGGGCAGAATATCTGTCTGCGTACCAGGATGTGGTGCAGCGCGTGCTGGGTGCCTGGGTGTTTGTGCTGGTGATGTTGCTGATCAGCCGGTTGCTGGATGCCTTGCTTGCGGTCTACGAGACCTATCCTGTGTCGGACCGCAGGCCCATGAAGGGCTATTTGCAGATGTTCAAGCTGTTCCTGTTCCTGGTGGGCGGGATCGTGGCCGTGTGCCTGCTGCTGGATACCTCCCCCTGGGGGGTGTTGTCTGGTTTGGGGGCGCTCACTGCCGTGCTGCTCTTGATTTTCAAGGACACCATCCTCTCGTTGGTGGCCAGCGTGCAGATCTCCGCCAATGACCTGGTGCGCAAGGGCGACTGGATCGAGATGCCCAGCGCCGGAGTGGATGGCGACGTGGAAGACATCGCCCTGCACACCGTGAAGATCCGCAACTTTGACAAGACCATCGTGGCCCTGCCCACCTCCAGGCTGATCACGGATCCGTTCCGCAACTGGCGGGGCATGAGCGAGGCCGGTGCCCGGCGCATGAAACGTGCTGTGAATATCGACCAGTCCTCGGTGCGTTTTGCCACCGAAGATGAGGTTATGCAGTATGAGGCCGTGGATCTCCTGGCTCCTTACATCCGGGTGCGGCGCGAGGAGATTGCGGCGCACAACGAGCAGCACGGAGTTGATCGTGGCAAGAGCCTGATCAATGGTCGGGGCATGACCAACCTGGGGCTGTTCCGGGCCTATGTGCGGGCCTATCTGCTGGCCCATCCCAAGGTTCGCGTCGACCTGACGCTGCTGGTTCGGCATCTGTCTCCAGACGCGTCCAAGGGTCTGCCCCTGGAGATCTATTGTTTCACCAAGACCACGGACTGGGGAGCCTACGAGGACATCCAGGCCGATATCCTGGATCACGTCCTGGCGGCCATGCCCGAGTTCGGGCTGCGGGCCTACCAGCGTAACGCCCTGGCCGATGGCCGGGTTTGATCGCCTGATGCTGATGAATTGATGTTGCAAGGAATGTGCGGAGAATTTGATGGAAACCATCGACTGGAATGACTTTGAGAAGGTCGAGTTGCGCGTGGGCACGGTGACCCGCGCCGAGGTGTTCGCAGAGGCGAAGATGCCGGCCCATAAGGTCTGGGTGGATTTCGGCCAGGGGCTGGGCGTGCTCAAGACCAGCGCCCGAGTGACCGGCCATTACACTCCCGAGGAACTGGTGGGGCGCCAGGTGGTGGGCGTGGTCAATTTCCCGGTCAAGCAGATCGGCCCCATGCGTTCGGAGTTTTTGATCACGGGATTTGCCGACGAACAGGGGCACATTGTCCTCGCGGTGCCTGACGGGGCGGTGCCCAATGGCGCTAGGCTGTCGTGATAGGCCGTTGAAAAGCAGCCATCTGCTTTGTTACTGCGAAAAAGTGAAATCCTCGCGTATGTTGAATACGCGTCGGCCATCACTTTTCCTTGTGCCTCGCATCTGACTACTTTTGAACGGCCTGAGAAAGAGGTCTGAATAGTCATCTGCTTTGCCCGTTGAATTGTTTTTGCGTCTCGTATTTGACCCTTTGTAGACAGCCTGTGGGGTGCTTGCTGTAATGATCGGTTGTTGAATACCTTACTAATAAATTAAATGTTTATTATTTGGCTGAGTAAATTTTTATAAAGGTGCTGCCCATGTTCGGCATTGAGAATTATTTTCTGTTTCTGGTGGCCGGGGTGCTGTTGAACATCACCCCCGGGCCGGACATCCTGTATGTGGCCACACGCAGCGCCTGCCAGGGACGTGGGGCGGGCGTGGTCTCGGCCTTGGGCATCACCACTGGCGGGCTGGTGCACACCCTGGCCGCTGCCCTGGGCCTGTCGGCGTTGCTGATGTACTCGGCCACGGCCTATGAGGTTGTGCGTTGGGCCGGGGCGGCGTATCTGGTCTACATGGGGCTGAAAATCCTCCTGACCAGGAACGGGGACAACGGGGTCCAGAGGCTGAAATGCGAACCCCTGGGCAAGGTCTATCGCCAGGGGGTGCTGGTCAGCGTACTGAATCCCAAGGTGGCCCTGTTTTTCCTGTCGTTCCTGCCGCAGTTCGCCCAGGCCTCGTCGCCCGAGTTCAGCGCGCAGATTCTGGTGCTGGGGCTGACTTTCTGCACCTCGGGTTGTCTGGTCATGACCGCTGTGGCGTTGTGTTTTGGCCAGGTCAATGCCTGGGCGGCCGCGCGTCCGGGGTTCAGGCGCGTCCAGTCCTGGGTCACGGGGAGCGTGTTCCTGACCATGGGACTGGGTCTGGGGTTTGCCGGGGGCCGCGAGTGATGGCCGGGTTGCCGGAGGACCGATTTGTGCTTAATTGCATGATGAGTCTTCAACGCGGGATCGCGCAGGGCCACGGCATGATTTGCCACACGCAGGGCCTTGTGCCCCTCGGGTGTCAGGCATGATGGAGGGCGTGACCCTGCTGGTGCTGCTGGCAGCCGCTTCCCTGTGGATGGTGGTGGCCCACGGGCGGCTGATCAAGGCCAAGAATGAGGTCTATGACAGTTGGGCCGCGGTAGAGGATGTATTGGAACGGCGTGATCAACTGATTGCGGTTCTGGGTGGGTTGGCCCAGGGTCGGATGGGGCGCGACGAGCGCAGCGGCGTGCTGGTGGCTCGGCTGGTGCAACGTTGCCGCGAGGCCTATGGAGCCGAAGCCGTGGCCCAGGCCGAGGACGCTCTGGCCGCCGAGGTCGCGGATCTGCTGCACGTGGTGGCCTTAAGTCCCGGTCTTATCGCTGATCCCGAGGCCGCGGACTTGCCTGGCCGCATCGCCCGCCTGGGTGCGAAGGTGGACGAGGTCGTACAGGTTTACAACGATGCTGCTCGGCGTTTGAACGTTCTGGTGGTGGCCTTTCCGTCGAGCATGGTGGCAAAGATGTACGGTTTCAGGCGGGTGGGCTACTACGAACCGCAGGGGGCAAGCGCACCCCAGCGTGGGGAGTGGGTATGAGCAAGAGCATTGAATCGTATGCTAATGAACTGGTCGAAGAGACCCTGGTTGAAACGGCGAACACCTTCTTCGGGGCTCGTGTGGCTTTGGATGAGGAAATCGATCGCTACCGCGCCAAGGCCGAGGAACTGGCCTTGGTGGAGGAAGGGGTGCTGCGCCGCGCTGCGGAATTGAATTTCCTGTTGCTGAATAGGGCGGTGGCCGAGGGCTTCTATCAAATGATCGGCGTTGCCCCTGGGCATTTGCTGGACGCGGTCGAGATGGTGGGCCAGAACGTGGGCAGGGGCGTCATCCCCTTTGCCCTGCTTCCGTCCACGCGCTACGCCAAGCTGGTGCTGGCCGCCTACGCCGTGTTGGTGCGGGCCGTGGAGGCCTACCTGCACGGCGAATATTCCAAGGACTCCCGCGGTCGCAAGCGTCTGAGCGTGAATTATGAGCAGCTCCAGGGCTGGTGCAAGCGCCTGAATGATAAGATCGACGCCCTGAACAACAATCTTTCGCCGTCCGGGACCCTGTGCTTCATCAGAGGCCTGGACCCGGCCCTGATCAAGCGCCAAAGGCTGACCGAGGCCACCCTGGAAGGCTACACTGAAGAGTTGGACCGGGAGATGGCCTTCGCGCCCGTGGAATGTCTGGCCGTGAGCTATCTCACGGCCCCGAAACTGCCGCCCCCGGATCAGGTCAAGGGAGTCATTCTGCCGTTCTGCAAGAAGCTGTATGCCCAGTCCACGCCAGAGGTGAAGCATCGCCTCCTGCTATGGAAACAGGCATCAGAAGCCTGACCCGGCTCGGTCATGTGGCGGTGCAATCCCTGCCCTTGCCCCCGCCCCGGCAAGGGGCTATACGCAACACAGCAAGACTCAACGGAAAAACCTGGAGAATTGACCCATGTGGGAAGCCTTGTCCGTCGGCCTTAAGATGCTCGCCCTGATCGTCATGTTCACCTTCATCGGTTTGGCCTTCGGGGCCGGGATCGTAAAGATGCAGAATAAGAAGCGGCGCGAGCGGCTTGAACGTGAGGCCCGGGGCGAATAGCCTGGTCCTGTCATCAGCATCCGCAACCAGCGGGGGGAAAGAGTGAGCATCTTGCGTGTGATCATCAAGATTTTGGCCTTTGTCCTGGCGATCCCGTTCGTGACCTACGGGTTTCTGGGACTCATCGAGACCCTGTCCCTGGAGCGGGTGATCGACAAGTATCTGGGGCTGGTGGGCAACTACCACAACCCGGTGACCGCACTCATCCTGGTGGTCATCGGTGGCTGCCTGATGTACGGGCTGAACGCCCTGGCCAACAAGATCCGCTGAGCCCATGCCCGACAAGACCTCCTTTTGGCGCGAGAACGGCTGGAAGATCGCCTACTTTGGCGGCGGGGTGCTGTTCATCGGCCTGTCCCGCTTCATCCTGCCGTTCTGGCCGCGGTTTGTGATCCTGGTGGCCTGGGCCATCGGCTTGGCCTTTCTGTTTGCGCGCATCATGAGCCGCAAGGACTGATGCACCTGCTCCTTCGCTGACATTTTCACTGCAATGCGTTATGCTCGGCCCGATTCCCGTTGAGCCATTCCGTTTCTGACGAGGGGGGCAGCCATGCCGAATTCAAGACGCAGGAGCCGTGTGCCCGGTCAGTTCGAGGCCGTGGTCCGTTGCGGCAACCATTCCATTTCCGTGCTCACCGACAATCTGAGCCTCAAGGGCATGCTCTGCCGCACCGGGGACTGCTCCGGGCTGGAGCCGGGTGCTCTCTGCTCCATCCGCCTGGAACTGGCGCGTGATATCGCTCTGGAGGTCAGCGCCCGGGTGGTGCGCTGCGGTGAGGACTCCCTGGCCCTGAATTTCGAGGACATGGACGCCGCCACCTTCGCCCATCTGCGCAACATCGTGCGCTTCGCCAGCCAGAACGCCGACGCCATCGACGCCGAGGTGGGCATCCCGCCCGTTGATTAGGGAGTGGCCCGCTCTTTTATGACCCGCTGCATTTCCCCCTCGGCCCAGTCCAGGGCCTCGTGCGCTGGGAGATCCTCAAACAAGGTCTTGTGGATCATGTTGGGGATGATGCCTGCGGTGCTGATTTCGGCTGCCATGGGGTTTAAGTGACCGTGGTCCATACTTGTGGCTATGGTTGCCCCCTGCCCTATGGTGGAGTAGAGCAGGGCGAAACGGATAAGGGGTTGTTGCGGTGGAGAATCTGATCCTGGGTCTGGCGGCAGGCTATCACTTTGGGGACGTGCGGCCCTTTTTGGCCTCCCTGGTCGAGATCGGCTTTGCGGGGCGCTGCGTGCTGTTCGTCACGCCCAGCACGCGCGGGCTGGACGAGATGCGCGCAGCCGGGGCCGAGGTCGTCGAATTTGAGCGCGAGGGAGACATCGCGCACCTATCCTACAACGCCTATCGCTATTTCCTGTATCTGGACTATCTGCGCCAGCATGGCCCCTTCGGGCGGGTGCTGCTCACGGACGTGCGCGACGTGATTTTCCAGGCCGAGCCGTTTTCCTTCTCCTGGGGGGCGGGGGTCAACGCCACCCTGGAAGACAGGCGCATGACCATCGGCTCGTGCCCCTACGTCAGGCGCTGGATCAGCGGACATCTGGGTGAATCCTCCTGGGAGGCACTGCGCGGGCGGCCCATCTCCTGCTCGGGCACCACCCTGGCCGACTATGACGCCATGGTCGATTATCTGGAACGTCTGACCGCGCTGCTCACCCCCTACGAGCCCGAGCGCGAGAGGATGGCGGGCTACGATCAGGGGGTACATAACCACCTGATCCACAACGGGCTCTTGCCCCGCGTCACCCTGCACGACAACGCGGGGCCGATCCTGACCCTGGCCTACAGGCAGGGTGATCCGCTCCTGGACGGGGACGGGCTCATCCTGAACGACGCCGGGTTCCCGGCGGTGATGGTGCACCAGTACGACCGCAAGCCAGCACTCTTCAAGCTGCTGCGTGCGAGGTACGCCTAGCCGGGCGTTGAGGTCCCCCTGCTGACCCCGCGGGGCGACCACTCTGCCATGTCTTTGCCGGGCACTTCAAGGCCGAGGCCACCAATATCGCCGAGGTCCGCTGCTGGAAGCGTGAGAACAGCCGCCACAGTGCGCAGCCTGTTCCATTGATCCCTCCGGAGGTGGTTTGAGCCGAACCGCCTCTGGTTTTTTTTGGCTTATATGTTGACAATGACAATATTAAATTCCTACGGTTTCCTTATGAAAGAAATAGAAGCCTTCCGACGATTCAACCGATTTTATACCCGCGTGCTGGGCCTGTTCAGCCAGCGGATACTGGGCAGCGGCCAGACCCTGGTGGAGGCACGCATCCTGTTCGAGGTCTGGCAACAGCCGGGCATCTCATCCGCCGAGTTGATGCGCCTGCTGGACATGGACCGGGGGCAACTCAGCCGGGTGATCGCCCGCCTGGGCAGACAGGGGCTGGTGCACAAGCCGGAAAAGCACGCCGGGCGCAGGGCCATTCCCCTGAACCTGACCCCCGAGGGGCTGCGCCTTGCCCAGGAACTGGACGAATTGTCCAGCAGGCAGGCCGGAGGACTACTAGCCCGGCTAGGGGCCGGGCAGCGCCTGCGTCTGGCGCGGGACATGGGCGAGATCGAGGATCTGCTCGGCGCAGCGCCGGGGGCGGAAGCCGAGGTCGTTGTGCGTGCCGCGCGTTCGGGGGACATGGGCTGGGTCATCCAGCGCCACGGCGAGGTCTATCAGCAGTCCCATGGCTTCAACGAGGAATTCGAGGGCTATGTGCTGTTGGGTCTGGCGGAGTTCGTGCGCACGGCCAGCCACCGCAGCGGTCTCTGGATTGCGGAGCAGGGCGGCCACAGGCTGGGCTGCGTGGCCATCGTGGAGCGAGAGGACAACATGGCGCAATTGCGTTGGCTGCTGGTGGAGCCCGAGGCCCGGGGCCTGGGCGTGGGGCGACTGCTGGTGGACCGGGCCGTGGGCTTCTGCCGCGAGCAGGGCTACGAGCGCGTCTTCCTCTGGACCATCGATTTCCTGACCCCGGCCATCAACCTCTACGAGTCCATGGGCTTCGCCCTGACCGAATCAAAACAGGGCTCCATGGGCTGCGTGACCTGCAACGAACAGCGGATGAATCTGCTTCTCAAAAACTGAGCTGTGTTGGATTCGACCTTGAGGTTCCCGCCCCTTCTCTGTCGCCCCAGATTGAGACCATCAATATGTACAGACCCCAGCGACCAAAAAAAGAGCTGTGACTCCTGCGCTGTTTTGTGGTGATATGCAGTGTGGGAAAAGCCCTTGCGCTCATTGAGTCGGGTCAACTGCTCTGCATGGCTAAAGCTAAATGAGGGGATGAGCCGAAGGGAGGGAAAGAGCGTCGTGAACATGAGGACTGACAGCGAACGGGTTGCGCGCAAGGCGATGACTCTCTTTCTGGTCCTGTTTCTGATTTTCGGGTCTGTGCTGGGCGGACTTGTGGCCGTTTTCTATTGGTTCGAGGTCGATTCCTTTCTGCACGATGTGCAGATCAAGGAACGGGGACTCATGGAACTGCAAAGGCTGGCACTGGAGAATGAATTCGATCACGTGACCGCGGACCTGCTGTTTCTGTCAAACCAGAACGAGCTTGACGACTTTTTGGTGTCTGATTCGTACACCGACCGGGCGAAGGTTCAGAAGGAATTTCTTGATCTGGCCCGGATCAAGGGTGCTTATGACCAGATTCGGTTCATCGACGCCAGCGGCATGGAGCGGGTGCGGGTCAACTTCAAAGACGATGTGGTTGGAATGGTCCCGGTTGATGAGCTCCAGAACAAGGCCGACCGTTACTATTTCAAGGACGCCATGGCCATGGGACAGTCCGGGATCAGTGTCTCCCCTTTGGATCTCAATGTTGAGCTCGGCGTGGTGGAGCAGCCCTACAAGCCGGTGATCCGTTTCGGTACCCCCGTCTTGGACCAGTTGGGCAGGAAACGGGGCGTGGTCATCCTGAACTATCTGGCCAGAAACCTGCTGGACAAGATCGAAAGTGTGAGTCGGGCTTCGGGCGGCGAGCCCATGCTCCTGAATCAGAGCGGATATTGGATGCTCTGCCAGGACAAGGGATTTGAATGGAGCTTCATGTTCAGTGGACGCGAGGGAGTTAGCTTTGCGCGTATGTTCGCTCAGGAATGGGAGCGCATGCAGGGTCAGGACGAGGGGCAGTTTATGACCGCTCAAGGCCTGTTCAGTTTCAGGCGGATTTATCCTCTGCGCGAGGTCATGGGCAGGAACACGGTCGCCCAGACCTTAACCGCGCCGACGGTGGGTCCTGAATCGGAATACTCCTGGGTCTTGGTTTCCCGCGTCGCACCGACGATGCTGAAAGCTCATCGCAGTTCTCTCGTGAGGCGGCTCTTTCTGTTTGGCGCGGCGCTATTCCTGATGGTCTCTCTGGGAGCCTGGGCCTTGGCCCTGGCCGTTACTCGTCGCCGTTTGTATCAGGCTCAGCTGTTCAAAATGGCTCTGCACGATGCCCTGACCGATCTACCCAACCGCAAGCTGTTTTTCGAGCGCCTGGATGTGTGCCTGGAACATGCTGGGCGTCACGAGCGCAAGGCGGGTGTACTGTATGTGGATTTGGACGGGTTCAAGAAGGTCAACGACACAATGGGGCATGAGGCTGGCGATGACTTGCTGTGTCTGGTGGCCAGTGCCCTGAAAAAGAGCTCGCGTAAGTCTGACACCGTGGCACGCCTGGGCGGTGACGAGTTCGCCGTGATCCTGTTCGAGATCGACGGCGTTGATGGGGTGCGCTTGGCCGGAGAAAAGATTGTGGCGGCCCTGAATCAGCCATTTGAGCTGAAAGCGGGCACGGCGCATATCGGCGCCAGCGTGGGTGCGGTGGTCTATCCTGACAACGGGCTGACCGCCGAGGAGCTGGTCAAGCAGGCTGACAGCGCCATGTACCTGGCCAAAAACGGGGGTAAGAATAAATGCGTGGTGGGTTCCGCTCCGTTGGAGGAATGAGCGCACCGACTTTGCTTCTCTTGATGCAAAAGAACACCGCCTGTCCGCAATTTTTGCGGGCGGGCGGTTTGGTATCTATGGATCAGCTAAAGGCCGCTTAAAAATCATTTTGGCAAGGCGTAAGAAAAGGCCCAGGCTCGAAGCGTATTAAAACATACGCGAGAGCTTGGGCCTTTTTGAGGTGCACCTAAGGTGTAAGATCTTGTAACGCTCGTTGGCTCGCTAACAATTCACTTAACGCAGCCAGAAGGATAATTTCAGCGAGCGGGCTATACTCCAGCCGCTTTACGGAACGTCTGATGTCTCTCTCGTAAGGGCGGGAACTTGAAGAACGCCGACCCCGAAACCAGGCAGTCCGCGCCTGCGGCCACCAACTGCGGGGTGTTCTCCGGGGTGCAGCCGCCGTCCACCTGGATCAGCATCCTGGGGTTCAGCTCATCGCGCAGGGCGGCCAGTTCGGCGATCTTGTCCAGGGAGAAGGGGATGAAGCCCTGCCCGCCGAAGCCGGGGTTGACGCTCATGATCAGCGCCATGTCCAGCTGCGGGATCAGGTAGCGCAGGGCGTCCACCGGGGTGGCGGGGTTGAGCGCCACGCCCACGTCCTTGCCCAGGTCCTTGACCTGCGCGCAGACCCGTTCCAGATGGTTGGTGGCCTCGGCATGGACCACGATCATGTCCGCGCCCGCCTTGGCGAACTCTTCCACGTAGCGTTCCGGCTGCTCGATCATCAGGTGCACGTCGAAATACAGCTTGGAGGTCTTGCGCAGGGCCGCAATGATCGGCGGTCCCAGGGTGATGTTGGGCACGAACCGGCCATCCATCACGTCCCAGTGCACCCATTTCAGGTCGGCGGCTTCCAGGGCAGCCAGTTCCTCGGCCATTCTGCCGAAGTCGCAGGAGAGCAAGGACGGCGAAAGGATAAACTCACGAGTCATGACGCAGTCTCCGCAGGCTGTCCCTCAACGCACGATTGCGGCGTTGCTGCGAACAACTGCAAATCCTCGCGTACGTCTTGGTACGCGTCGGCCTTGAGTTGATCTTGCGCCTTGCACTCGCCCATTTTTGAACAGCCTTGAACATGTTGTGTTCGCATCGGAAAGACCCTTGGTTAAGAGTCGTCTCCGTTGTTGTTCATGTCAAAGTCCACCTTGATCTTGAACAGCTTGGTGGCGGGCAGATAGAGGATGTCGATGCCGGTCTTGGCGGTGATATCCTTCAAGGTCTGCTGCGCGATCTCCGGGCTCTCGCCGATGAAGGTGAACCAGACGTTGAATTCATGGTCGCGCAGGTAGTTGTGGGTCACGCCCTGGCGGGAGTTGACCTCGGCCACGAAGGCCTCGAAGGCCTCGTCCGGGACCTTGGCCGCGCACAGGGTGGAATGCCAGCCCAGCTTGCCGGACTGGAAGTTGGCCCCGATACGCCGGATCACGCCCGAGGATTTCAGGGCGCGCACGCGGGCCAGCACCTCGGACTCAGTCAGGCCCAGCTCGGCACCCATCACGGCGTAGGGCCGTGGCTCCAGCGGGAACCCGGATTGGATCACGCCCAGGATCTTGCGGTCCAGATCATCCATTATTTCTTCTCTTTGTTGCGCATTTTCACGGGCACATAGGAGCACAAAGGCTCCGAGGCCATGTGATTGTGGTCCATGGTGAAGGCGCGGGCGCGGCAACCGGCGCAGACCTTGTGGTACTCGCATACGCCGCATTTGCCGTCAAACTCGTCTTGGTTACGGAACTGACCGAAGATCTTGGAGTTCTTCCAGATCTCGGGGAACGGCGTCTCGCGCACGTTGCCGCAGTCCAGCACCAGGTAGCCGCAGGGCTGCACCTGGCCGGTGTGCGACACGAAGCAGAAGCCAACCCCGCCCAGGCAGCCGCGCGACACCGCGTCCAGGCCGAAGTTTTCGTAGGTCACGGGGATGCCGTCCTCCTTGGCGCGCTGGCGAAGGATACGGTGATAATGCGGAGCACAGGTGGCCTTGAGCTGCATGTCCGTGGTCTTCTGGAAATCGTAGAACCAGTTCAGGACGTCCTCGTAATCCTCGGCGGTGATGACCTCGGCGCCCAGGTTGGCCCCGCGCCCGGTGGGTACCAGCAGGAAGATGTGCCACGCGGCGGCGCCCAGGCCTTCGCAGAGCTTGAAGATGTCCTTGAACATGCCCAGGTTGCCCCGGGTCACGGTGGTGTTGATCTGGAATTCCATCCCGGCCTGTTTCAGGTACTCGATGCCGCGCATGCTGGCGTCGAACGCGCCCTTCACACCCCGGAACTCGTCGTGGGACGCGGCGTCCGGCCCGTCGATGGAGATGGACACGCGCTGCACGCCCACTTCCTTCATTGTGGCGGCGGTCTCGGGCGTGATCAGCGTGCCGTTGGGGCTCATGACGCAGCGCAGGCCCTTGGCCGTGGCGTATTCCACCAGCTGGGGCCAGTCCTTGCGCAGCATGGGCTCGCCGCCGGTGAAGATGATGATCGGGTTCCCGGCCTTGGCGAAATCGTCGATGAGCGCCTTGGCCTCGTCGGTGTCGAATTCGTCGGGGTAGGGTTCCTCGTGCGCCTCGGCGCGGCAGTGCTTGCAGGCCAGGTTGCAGGAGCGGGTGATCTCCCAGGCGATGAGCCGCAACTCGGGGGTGCCGTCGCTGTTGGTCTGTCCGCCGGGATGGCCGCCCGGATGGCCCTCGGGATGTTGGGCGGGATGTCCGCCCTTGCCGTGGGGATGGCCTCCGGGGTGTGCGCCGGGGTGGCCGCTCTTGCCGTGGGGGTGGCCCGAGGGGGCCTGCGTGGGATGCTCGAAGGTGTCTTTGTCTTTGCTCATCTTATTGGTTCCGCAGTCGCAGGAAGTCTTCGGTGAAGTAGGTCAGGATCAGCTTGGCCCCGGCGCGCTTGAAGGCGGTCAGGGATTCCAGCATCACGGCGTTGCCGTCGATCCAGCCGTTGGCCGCAGCGGCCTTGATCATGGAGTATTCGCCGCTGACCTGATAGGCCGCCACGGGTAGGTCGAAGGCCTCGCGCAGGGCGTGGATGATGTCCAGGTAGGGCATGCCGGGCTTGACCATCAGGATGTCCGCACCTTCCTCGATGTCGGCCATGGCCTCGCGCATGGCCTCACGCGCGTTGGCCGGGTCCATCTGGTAGGTCTTGCGGTCCCCGAACTGCGGGGTGGATTCCGCGGCCTCGCGGAACGGTCCGTAGAAGGAGGAGGCGAACTTCACGGCATAGGACATGATGGGCAGTTCTGGGAAGCCGTTGTCGTCAAGGGCCTGGCGGATGGCTGCCACGCGTCCGTCCATCATGTCCGAGGGGGCGACCATGTCGGCCCCGGCCTTGGCGTGGGACACCGCGGCCCTGGCCAAAAGCGCCAGGGTGGGGTCGTTGTGCACGGTGCCGCTGGTATCGCCCGGGGAGATGAGGCCGCAGTGGCCGTGGTCCGTGAATTCGCACAGGCAGACGTCGGTGATGACGATCAGCTGTGGGAACTTTTCCTTTAAGCGGCGCACCGCCTGCTGGACGATGCCGTCCATGTTGTAGGCCTCGGTGCCCCGGGCGTCCTTGGTTTGGGGGATGCCGAACAGGATCACCGAGCGCAGGCCCAGGGCCACGGCGCCAGCCACCTGCTTCTCCAACTGGTCCAGGGAGAGCTGGAATTGGCCGGGCATGGCCCCGATGGGTTTCTTGAAGTCCGGGTCATCGGTCTCGACCACGAAATAGGGCATGACCAGATCTTCGGGCTGGACAATGTTTTCGCGGAGGATGTCCCTGAGGGCGGATGTTTTGCGGAGCCTGCGGCCCCTGAAAAAAATGGGATGGTCCATCAGCTAGCTCCCTTCCTGCCAGGCCCTTGGGGTGCACGGCCTGCGGATGCTTGAATCGTCTGGCGGCTGTTCGGGATACCGCCGGGGCGCTTGCGCGCCCCGGCGGGTCGGTTCATATCTTGGGAGTGCGTCGGCACATGGCCAGTTCATCGGCCTTGGCCTTGGCCTTGCGCTCCTCGGCGGCGGCGATGCGCTCGGGCGGCAGGGGCTCGCAGTCCCTGCTCACGGCCGTGTCGAACTCGCCAGTGTGGGCGTCGTTGCGGTTGCTGGCCCTGAGCAGCAGTTCAAAACCCGCTTTGAGGCGTTTTCGTGTCTGCATGAAGATGCCGATAGTTAGCGCTTGATCTCTGCGTCTGTTAAATAACAGGCGGGATCCTGCGCCCACTCGTCGCCATAGAATGCTTCCGCCCGCGCCCTGAAGTTTCCGGCGCAAATGTCGAGATATCTGCATGTTGCGCACCTGCCTCCCACATGTTTCTTCTTGTCCTTCAGCTTATGCAGGAGCTCGATCTTCTCGTCCATCCAGATCTCGGAGAACGGACGTTCCAGGACATTGCCGAAGGTGTGGTTGCGCCAGAACTGGTCGGCGTGGACCTGGCCGTCCCAGGAGATGCAGCCGATGCCGCGTCCGGAGTTGTTGCCCTCGTTGAAGTTCAGCAGCTCCATCACGTCCTTGGCCCGCTCGGGGTCCTCGCGCAGCATGCGCAGGTAGACGTAGGGGCCGTCGGCGTGGTTGTCCACGGTCAGGACCTCCTTCTCCTTGCCCTTGTCGAACAGGGCGCGGGTCCGGTCCATGATCAGGTCCACCACATCGCGGGTCTCCTGATGGTCAAGGTCTTCCTTGATCAGTTCGGAGCCGCGGCCCGAGTAGACCAGGTGGTAGAAACAGATGCGTGGCACTTCCAGGTCTTCCAGCATGTCGAAGAGCTTGGGCACTTCGCCCTGGTTGCGCTTGTTCAGGGTGAAGCGCAGGCCCACCTTGAGGCCCTCGGCCTTGCAGTTCTCGATGCCCTTGATGGCCTTCTTGAAGGAGCCGGGCACGCCGCGGAACTTGTCGTGAATTTCTTCGCCGCCGTCCATGGAGATGCCCACGTAGGACAGGCCGATTTCCTTCAGCTCGCGGGCCTTTTCCTGGGTGATCAGGGTGCCGTTGGTGGAGATGACGGCGCGCATGCCGCATTCGGTGGCGAATTTGGCCAGCTCGGGCAGGTCCTTGCGCACCAGGGGCTCGCCGCCGGAAAACAGCATCACCGGGGCGCCGAAATCGGCCAAGTCCTTGATGATGGTCTTGCCCTGCTCGGTGTTGATCTCGTCCTGACCATCGGGGTCAATGGCCTGGGCGTAACAGTGGACGCATTTCAGGTTGCAGCGGCGGGTCATGTTCCAGACCACCACCGGCTTTTTATCCTTGGAGAACTGCAGCAGATGGGAGGGCAGTTCCTTGGAGTCGCGGCCGTACCGCAGGGCGTCAGATGCCTCTACCGCACCGCAGTACAGTTTCGAGATGCCAATCATTCTGGGAACCTCCAGTATTATTTCGAGAACGGGCGCACCTGTCCTCGCGAGAATCAGTATGCGACGTGTTTGAACGAGGTCGCACCATAGTCATTCTGGCCTGCGGAGTCAAAGCCGCCACGGCCGGTTATTGCCACACAGTTTGTTAATCACGGAGCGGGCGTTGTCACTGTTTTTCAGCTACCAAATTGGATTATCTTCAAGAAAGCGGCGGGCATCGGCGGGAGGCAGGGGTTTGGCAAACAGGTAGCCCTGACCGTATTCGCAGCCGAGAGTCCGCAGCAGGGCCAGCTGTTTGGTGGTTTCCACTCCTTCGGCGATGATCTTTTTGCCCAGGCTGTGCGCCAGGGCGACGATGGAACGCACGATCTCCATGTTTTCTTCGCTGTCCTGCATCACGAAGACAAAGGACTGGTCCACCTTCAAGAAGTCGAAGGGGAAGCGCGAGAGGTAGGATAGCGAGGAATAGCCGGTTCCGAAATCGTCGATGGACAGGTTCACGCCCAGGGCTTTGAGTCTTTTCTGGGCTTCCAGCGCGCGCTCTGCATTGCCCATCAGGCCGCTTTCGGTGATCTCCAGCTTGACCTGGGCTGGGGGCATGCCCGTGTCGGTCAGTATCCTGGCCACGACATCGGCCATGTCCGGGCGCATGAGCTGCGGCACCGCAAGGTTGACGCTCATGGTCAGCCCCTCGAATCCGGGCACTTCGCGCCTCCAGGCCGCAGCCTGGGTCAGGGCCTGTTCCAGCATCCTTTTGCCCATGGGCACCACCTGCCCGTTTGATTCGGCCAGGGGGATGAATTTGCCTGGGGGGACCAGACCCTTGGCGGGGTGATTCCAGCGCACCAGGGCCTCGAAACCGCTGATCCGACCGGTGCCCAGGTCCATGATGGGCTGGTAGTAAGGCACGAACTCGTCGCGCTCCACACCGCGTTTCATGTCCGTTTCCAGCTCCAGGCGTTCCCGGGCGGTGTCGTGCATGGTTTGGTCAAAGACCAGGGATCGCCCAAGACCTTTGTCCTTGGCGCGGTACATGGCCGTATCCGCGTCCCGCATGGTGTCTTCGGGGGAGCGGCGGTCAGTGCTGCCGATCACGATGCCGATGCCCGTGGAGGCGAAGATCTCGTGACCGTCGATGACAAACGGCTTGGCGAACTGCCCGTGGACGCGTTTGGCGAGGTCCAGGGGCTCGTCGGGTCCGGTCACCCTGTCCAGCAGCAGGGCGAATTCGTCTCCGCCCAGGCGCGCCAGGACATCGCAGGAACGCAGAAGCGAGTTCAGCCGCCCGGCGATGTTCACGATCAGCTTGTCCCCGAAGCCGTGACCGAGACTGTCGTTGACCTGCTTGAAGTTGTCCACGTCCAGCAACAGCACGGCGTAGCCGTGGTCCTGCTCCTTGGCGGCGTGCTTCGCTGTGCGGCGGATGCGGTCCGCGAACAGCACGCGGTTGGGCAGGCCCGTGAGCTTGTCGTGGGTGGCGTCGAACAGGATCTGTTCCTGCTGTTGCTTGAGTCTGGTCAGATCGGTGATTACCGAAAATGCGCCGGTCAGGTTGCCGTCCAGGTCGTGGATGGGGGCCACGTCGTAGCGCACGAACACCGGGTTGCCCTTGTTGGTCTCGCCCGCGACCTCGTCGATGCGGAAGGATCGGTTCTCGCGCATGGCGCGTCCGGTCAGGGTTTCGCGGTTCGGGTCGCCGTAATAGAACTCGCCCAGATTCAGGCCTAGGTAATCGTCGGGTGAGCCTTGGCGTTCGTACAGGTCCAGGTAGGGCTGGTTGATGAACGTCAGGCGTTCGTCGGTGTTCACCACCAGGCAAGGCACGGTGAGTCCGGTTAGGATCCCGTCCAGGTATCCGAGCTTGTGTTTGAGCTCCAGGACCATCTGGCTGATGCCGTCGGCCAGATCCCGCATTTCGCTGCCCAGGGGGCCATTGATCTCGGCGTTGTAGTTGCCCGCGCGCACCTCGCTTGAGTAGCGGCGGACCTTGCTGATGGAGGCGATGACGCTGCGGTAAGTCCGCTGGATCAGAATGACGGCCAAAAGCAGGGCCAGGGCGCTGAATCCATAACCCATGTCGCGCCAGGCGCGGTAGCTGTCCAGACGGTGCTGGATCAGGGCCCGGAGTTCGTTCAGGCCCACATCGAACAGGGTGTCCAGGTCGGTGAGGGTCCTGGTGCAGAGAGCGTCGAAGGCCGGGGGTATGGTCCCGCCGGAGTGGAAGACGCGTAATAGCTCAATGAATCGGGTGGCGTCCTTGGCGTAGGATTCCAGGGCAGGCTTGAGGTTGGCCTGGAGTCCCACGCTACGGCCATAGAAAGATTCATCCATCATCAGCGAGCCTTGGCCGCCGTTCAGGATGGATTGCAGGTCGTCCTCGTGGCGCACGATGTGGGCGTCGATGTCGGCCTGGAGGGTGGCATCCATGTCCTTTTTGTCCATCAGCTGCCTGAACACGAGGAGCTTGGTCTGGTGCAGGTGCCCCAGGGATTCGGGCACGGCAAAGAGGATGGCGTCCACCAGATAAGCGCTGTCCAGGGCGGGGTCTACGGTCAGCTGCGAGCAGTCGGCCACGCCCCGGATGAATTGGCGGATGCTTTTTTGGAAGCGTTCGGAGGCCCCGGGGTTTCCGTTTCTGGCGTTAGCCCAGGTGTGCAGCAGGTCTGCGGGCTTGATTTTGTCCTGGAGAATGCTGGTTACGCCTTCGGGGGCGTTGGCTAGGAGATCGGCAAGAAAGGTTGCCTGGTTGGCTTCAAGGCCTGCCAGCAGCTCGTCGATGCTGGTTTCGACGGCAGCCAGCTTGGCCGGAGCGTCCAGCGCTCCGTGGGTGGCGACCTCCTGCAGGTATTGCTGTTCTGCAGCCAGACGCATCAAGACCGTGGAGGATTCAAGGGTGGCGATGCCGGTCAGCTCGGTCTCGGCGATGCGGATGTCATAGCGGAACGAGAGGTCCATGAACACGGACAAGACGGTGACGGGCAAGACGAAAGCCAGCGCGCTGATGAGCAGCTTGGTGGATATGTTCAGCGAACGGAATGCGGGCACTGCTGTCTCCTTCAGCTCATGTCATTCGGGCCGTGCGCGTTGGCTCAGTGGTGATGGGGGGGCAATGCCAGCGTACGCGAATCCAGGGATAAAAGACAGGTGGCGCTGCGCTCAGATGCGCGCCAGGCCCAGAAACGCCGCGTGTGCAGCCACAATCAGGACGGTGAACAGGGCGCGGGCGTTGGAGTGGCTCAGGCCGGGAAAGGTATAGTGCATGGCCGAGTGCGGGCAACTGCTCACGCAATCGCCGCACAGGGTGCAGGACAGGCGCGGCTTGCCACGTTCGATGCGCCCTTCGTCCAGGGCGTCGTAACGGCAGACGACGGCGCATACGCCGCAGCCCGTGCAGCCCTCGGTGATGCGCACCCGGAAGGGATTCAGTTTGCCCAGGATCCCCGCCAGTACGCCGATGGGGCAGAAGGCGGTGCAGTGGACCATGACCCCGCTGCGCCGTGACAGGGTCAGCATGATGGCCACTCCGGCCAGCCCGAATCCGGTGGCCAGCGCCAAGGCCACCGAGAGCGGAGCGCCCCAGGTGCGCAGGCCCCAGGCCGAGGCAGCAACTAGAGCCGCCAAGCCCACGCGCAGGGGCTGCCGCCAGCGCGGCAGGGCGGCTGGGCGTTGTTGGGCGCGGCAGCTCCATCCGTCCCAGGCCCCGATGTAACACAACCAGCTGCACCAGGCCGGGCCCACCAAGGCCACGGTGGACAGAAACAGGATTGGCATGAAGAAGCCTTCGCCCCGATAGATGGGCCCGGCCATGATCAGCGCGGGCACGGGCAGGTGCAGCTGCCCGGTCATCAGGAATCGTTCGGCCCCGGCCAAACCCAGGACAAGCTGCAGGAAGAAGACAAAGGAGAACAGGACCCACAGCTTGAGGCGTTTGGCGCTCCAATGGCGGGGCGTGAGGCTTGGCATCAGGAAGGCGCGCGTCAGTTCGGCGGCGTAGATGGACAGGCCCAGCACCAGCAGCCAGCCGCTGCCTGGCAGGAAGCGGTCGGGCAGCAGGATGGGGAAGGAGACCTTGGTCCGGGTGATGGTCAGCAATGCGGCGCATAGGGCAAAGGCCCAGGCCGGAGCCCATTGTGGCCCGGGATCGTGGTCGGCCTGTCGGGCGACCCGGCGCGATTCCAGGAGCAGGATACTCAGAACCGAGAGCAGGATCAGCCCGGCCAGGATCAGCGCCAGCCGAGTCCAGGGTTGGTCCAGACCGGTGCGTATCTGGATCAGGGCTCTGCCGGCGTCGGCCCAGAGGAAGACCCCGGCGGCCAGAATGATCTGCCCGGCGCGGCGTACCCAGCCCCGGCGCAGCAGAAAGAGTGCGGGAATCAGGGTCCAGACCAGCATCAGCCCGGGTTGCCCATTCCGCAGGGCGTGCGCTCCCAGAAGCCACATGGAGAGGATGGCGGGCAGGTGCGCGAGCAGCAGAGGCATTATTTGTGGTCCGGTTGTTCCAGGGCGGCGGCTCCCACGCGGGAGACCACATCTCCCAGGCGCTCGTGGCCCTGGGCCAGTTGCAGATAGTTCTTGATGCAGCGGGCCACGAGCCGCGGCAGGTCGTGGGGTTGGCGCAGGCCGGTCAGTTCCTCGCCGAAGCGGGGATGACGGCCTAGCTTGCCGCCCAGCATCAGCCGGTAGCCCATGACCCTGTTGGTGATGCAGTGGTTGGCGCAGACCTTGGCGCAGGCCCCGCAGTTGACGCATTTATCGTAATCGATGCCCACCAGGGCCTCGGCACTGTCCAGGCGGATGGCGTCCTCGCGGCAGGCCTGGGAACAGGCCCCGCAGGCGGTGCAGCAGGTGGGATCGAAGGCGGGTGGGGCGGCTCCGATGAGCCCCACGTCCGCGATCTGTGAGCGGGCGCAGGCGTTGGGGCAATAGGAGATGGCGATCTTGATGATGTGATGGGCCTTGAGCTGGGTGCCGACGCGCCCACGCAGGGTGTCGCCGATGCCCAGTTCGCCTAGTGCGTCAAAAAGGCGCTGGGGCAGGGCCGGGGACTCGATGGCCCTGTGCTCGCAGGCGTCGGCGCCGAAGCAGGCAGTGACGTGAAAGCCATCCCCTGCCAGTTCCAGCGTATGTCGCTTGGTTTTCATGAGACCTCCCTACAATGCGAACGGGCGGTGGCGCTTTGACCGAGGTCAAATCGCCACCGCCCAAAGCTACACGATGGATGCTTCGTCCGCCAGGATCATTCCAGGGGAGTCTGTTCTTCCTGCTCCTTGGTTTGCCCGTAATTCCAGTTGCGCATGGGATCACCCATGTCCTGGGCCAGGGCCTGGGCTACGGCGAGCATGGGCGAGGAGGGCAGGCGGTTCTTCTTGAGGAAAAAGACGTAATCCTGGGTCAGCCCGGTGGACATGCTGCCCGCATGGGCCATGGACCACAAGAGGTCGCCCGTGGCCGCGTCGTAAATCTCCAGGCGCACGGCCAGTTCGGTGTCGCCCGAAGTGCCACCGAACATCAGGTGCGTGATCTCGCCGCCGATGACCAGGTCGGCAGCTCCGGCGGAAGGCATGGTCATGATGCCTTGACCACCGCGCCATTTTTCACCTTCGAGCATCATCAGCCCGGGGAAGACCCGCTGCTTGAGCCAGGCGTTCCAGAAGACCCGGGTCAACTCCTCGGAAAGGCCGGTGGCGTTGGAATAGTGGGTGCGCATGCGCAACGGGACCAGCACGGCGGTCAACGGCGCCAGGGGGGCTGTTAGGGGCTGGACGTATATTTCGGGCAGCCAGGGCCGCTCCACGAACTGGTCGATATACAGCGTGGGGGTGCTGGAAAAGTCGGCGGTGACTCCGGCACCCACGTTGGCGTTGCACGCGGCGAGCGAGAGCGCAGTCAGGCAGGCCAGAAGGAGGGCGGCCAAACGGCGAAGGGTCATGATGATGTCCTCGTAGTGGTTGCTGTTGAACCTTTGCGGCACGAGGCCGCCTTGCGGGGATATTCCCCGCTGTACGGGACTTAGCAAGATGCATACCGCAACGCGTGCGGCTTATTGCAGGGTGGTGGTGGGCGGTTCGGCGTTGTGCATGCTCTCCAGCAACTGGGCCTTGGACAGTAGCAGGCTCTTGCGCAGTTCCAGCCGCTTGGCGGGCGACAGTCGCTTGAACTCAGGCTTGGAGGCCAGCTCTCCCAACTGATTCATCTCTTTTTGGATGCGGGTCACGCGGGCCTGGAAATCGGGCTCGTTGTGCCGGACTTTTGACGCTGTCCGGGCCAACTCCTTGAGCTCGGCCGAGAGTTCGACAAAGACCCTGGGCGAGATGTGCTTTTCCAGTTGTCTGGCATCCCGCCAGCGCCTCCAGTAGCCCAGAAGACGATTGATCACGGTCGCGGTCCCTTACATGCTCGGCGGTATGTCCGCCGGAGTGATGAACGGCGCGGCAAAGGCCATCAGGCCGAGCAGGATGATGGGCGAATAGGCCAGCAGCACCGAGAGGTAGGAGGTCCTGTGTACGGCTTTCAGGCCCGCCACAATAACCACGATCTGCCACAAAAAGCTCAGGGGGATGCCCACGAAGGGCAAGGCATAGAGCAGGCCCGTGGCGTTGGCATAGCAGCAGACCCGGAAGGTGGCCTTGAATCCTGAGTCTCCGGCGCGGAAAATTTTCAGCAGCAGGTGCACGATGCCCGCATTGACGTAGATGGCGGCGCACAACAAGAGGGGCATGATGAACATCAGCACGAAGTGCCCACTCAGGGCGGCGAAGAAGCCCAGGTCGCTGGCCGCTTCCTGGCCCCGGCCCGAGAAGAAGGCAAAGGGGTCCAACCCGGCGGCTTCCCAGACGGCCATGAACATGTAGGCCAGTTCGCCCAGCAGGATGTAGAAGATCAGGGGCCTGCCCAACCCCGTGTTCAGGGGCATGGCCTCAAAGAACAGGCCGGGGTTGAACAGGGTGCGGCGGATGGTTTCCCACAGGCCGCCGAAGAAACCGTAGCGCTCCAGGTCCTCGAAGGGCACGGCTACCGTGTCGGCCTCGGTGTCCGTCTCGGATGGCTTGCCCTGGAAGCTGTAGCTGCCGTTTTCCGTTTTGCGTCCGGGGTGGGCCTTGCCCAGGTCGTCCAGACGCTGCCAGATGTCGCTGGAACCGCCGGGTGCGCGCGTGGATCCGTTCGACGGGGGCGTTGCCTGCTGCGGGGCGTCCTCGGGGGCGGCGTCATGTCCGGCTTGGTTGTCCTGGGGGGCTGCATCGGGCTGTGGCTGAGCGGGCGTGCCTGCATCGGAAGGTTCCGGGCTGCCCGGTCCCGAGAGCATCCTGAAATCGGAATCCTCGGAGGGGAAGGGCAGCTCCGGGGCAGGGGGTGCTTGAACCTCCTCCGTGCCCGTCGCCTCTGGGGCTTGACGCGGGGCTTCCTGCACTGGGTCGGCCACAGGCTTCAGCGGAGGGGCCTCCGCCACGGGCGCAGGTTCGACCAGCTCCCCGGGGCTGCGGAAGCGGAATTTTTCGCCGCATTGCGGGCAGGTGGCGTTGACGGAGCGCCCGGGAATTTTGTCGTCGGGAACCTGACGGGAAAACTGGCATTTGGGGCAGGTGATATCCATAGTTTACCTTGTTTTTGTGTTTGTCTGTACAGGATACCCTGCCCGGGCTTTGGAATCAACAAGTCCTCGTCCCGGGTCCTGATTTGCGGCAGGGGCCGGAAAACCCCTGTAGAGAGGTCCTGAAAAGCAGCCGCAAACCGGGAATACTTCGGCCTTGGGCTGATTGCCACCAGCGCGGTCGGCCTTCTGCCATTGGCACAGGATGGGGCTTGCGGAGGATGAGGGCCAAGCGGTCGGGATCATCGGCCGGGTGTCTGCTTTCTCAGGAGGGGTCAAAGGGCAGAATCAGGGCCTTGAGTTCGTCGGCCGAGCCGATCTCGGGGAAGAATTCCGTGGGCAGGGTTGGATAGTCCTGCGACAGGGTATGGTTGACCCTGCCCGCCCCGGCGCTGTCGAATCCGGCAAGCTTGCGGCGCAGTTCCTCCGGGGTCTTGAGCACGTGCGACAGGTGCAGGATGGACGTGTTCAGGGCGATGCCGAAGGGGCCACGGATGCCGGTCAAGCGTTCGTGGATGGGGCGCTCGTACCCGAGGCCGCCGGTCCAGCGGAAGAGGCGCAACTGCAGATCGGGCCACAGGCCGTAGCCCGTGAGGATCGCCTTGGCGTCGCGCGCCAGGGTCTTGCGAGGCAGGTAGAAGCCGCCCGCGTTGTTGGCGTCGCCGCGCGCGGCGAGCCTGCGGCAGGCCTCCCAGCCTGCGGTGGAGAGGCGTTCGTCCGCATCCAGGGACAGGATCCACTTGGTGCGGCATTCGCTCAGCAGGGCGTTGCGCTGGGCAGCGAAATCGTTGTTCAGGGGGCGAGCCAGATGGCGTACGGGCGCGGCGCAAGCATAGCCCGTCTCGGGCGGGGTCTGTCCGTCCCAGAGCACGAGGACTTCGTGCACGAACGGCGGCACCTGGGCAAAGAACTCAGGCAGGCCGGGATCGTCCGGGGCGAGGATGGCCGCCAGGGTCAGGGGTGGGGTCTGCGCCGCTCGGGGGACATCCAGTGGGAGCGCGCTGTTGAACATCTGCCGGACCTGGGTCCAGCTCCGATGATCTCCGCCCGGCACGGCCCGCAGCAGGGCAGTGCCGGGGGTCAGGCCATGCAGGCTCCAAAGCATGAAATGGGCCATGGGCGAAGAGTCGGCCAGGAGGTGGGTCCGTCCGTCCTGTATGTTCCAGGGGGCGGCAGGGTCCTGCAAGGCCTCGCGCGCCCGGCGGGTATCGCGTTCGGAGATGATGATCGTCACCTCCGGGGGCAGGGCTGCGTCGAGCAGGCGCGGTACGGTGCCGTCCCCCAGGCCCGTGAGCACGATGGCGGGCCGGGGCTCCTTGCGCCAGGCTTTGAGCAGCAGCAGCATGGCCTGCTGCGCACGGTCCGGGGGCATGTCGGGCAGGGGGCGGGAGTCTTCGACCTGTTCGCCCAGATCAAAGCGCAGGATTTCGGTGCTGTATTGTCTGAATGGGTGCTCGTGCATGGGGGTGTCCGACTGTGGTTTGGGATGAGTGCAGGAGGTCCAGATAGATGTCTTCCAGCTGTCGGGTCACGGTTTGGGCGCGATACAGGCGTTGGGCCTTGGCCCGTCCGGCCTCGCCCATGGCAGCAGCCTGGCGTGGATGGTTCAGCAGCCAGGCCACGGCAGCGGCGTACTCCTCGGCCGTGTTCGCCACAAGTCCGGTGCGCCCATGGTCCACCAGTTCGAGCTGGGCGTTGTCCCTGGGCTCGGGGCAGGGGTGGGTGACTACCGGCAGACCGGCGGCCATGGCCTCGGCGATGACCAGCCCGAAACTTTCACCCGTGTCGTTGGCATGGGCCAGGACCGAGATGCCCTGGAAAAAGTCCGTCAGCTCTTCGTCTGTGTGGACAGCATCGCAGAATTCCACATGATTCTCAAGGGCATTGGCCTTGACCCAGTGTCGGGCCTCGGGGGTGCCGCCGATGATCCGGTAGCAGACGTCCGGGATGTGGGTCCGCAGGTGGGGCAGCATCTCCAGGGCCAGCGGCGACCATTTGCCGGGGTCCGGGCGTGACAGGCGACCCACTGTGGGCACGGCGGGTTTGCGTTGTTCGGGCCGACGGCTGAAGAGATCAGTGTCCACGGGATTGTACAGCACCTGGTAGCGGGGACTGCTGGTGTCCACGTCGTTCATCTGTGAGTAGCGCTCCAGGCAGAAGCGGGACACGAACAGGTGGCGATCGATGATTTCGGCCTGGGGGCTGGGGTCGAAGCGGCCAAAGACGTTGGTTTCCACAACCGCGGGGACGCGGGCCAGCTTGAGCAGTCGGAGCAGCTTGGGCTCCGGCCAGCCGGGGCGGTGCAGGTGCACGATGGCAGGCCGCAGGCGTTGCATGATTTCCAACAGATCCCCGCCCACGAAGACATCGATGCCCAACTTGGACAACAGGGCACGACGAGGGCCGTCGGCGAAGGCGAAGACCATGGGCCTGAAACGGGTGCGGTCCAGGTGGCTGACGAAGAGTTGCAGGGTCTTCTCCGTGCCTCCCAGCCCAAGGCTTCCCGTAATGTGCAGGATCGGGAGAGGGGCGTCCGGGGTGGACATGGCTACCTTGTGGGGTCCTGACGACCGTAAGCCCCGGGCAGACCGGGCTTGCGCAACAGGGACGGCCCGGGTTTGGGCTGCGGGGATGATTCTGCGGGCCTGACCAACACCGGAGCGCCCGGGGGCGGCGTGGTGGACCGGCGCGCGCCCGGGGCCTCGGGGGCCTGCAAGGTTTGCGTTGACGTCTGGGACGAGGCGGGCTCCACAGGCATCTCGTCAGACTCATTTGTTTCCTGTGTCGGAGCCTGCTGACCGCCGCCATAGGCCCGGCTGGCATGGGCGGCGGAGGCCTTGGGTGGTCCCTGCTGCGTCCCTGCCGCTGCCATGTGGCGCACCTGGGGTGCGGAGCCGGTGGGCGGGGCGACCTGGGGGGCGTCGTCCTTGATGATCTCAAAGGCCTCGCGCAGCGAGGTCAGGATGCGGATGACCTCGTCCACCAGGGTGTTGTTCATGTCCATGTTGGCGCGCAGCAGGCGCGCGTTGCAATAGAAATAGAGCTGGTGCAGGTTCTTGGCGACCTCGCCCCCTTTGTCCGAATTCAGGCTGCTGTCCAGTTCACCGATGATGTCCATGGCCTTGGAGATGAGGATGCCTTTTTGGGCAAAGTTCTTCTCGTCGATCTTGACCTTGGCCTGGTTCAGGAACTTGATGGCTCCCTCATAGAGCATGAGTAACAGATCGCTCTGCGACGTGGTGGTCACCTGGGTGGCGAAATAAGCCTGTGCAGCTTTGATCATGAGTGACTCTCCTGGTCCTGAAACTACTTCGCACTGAGAGAAGTGATTTGGCTATCAAGTGATTTCATGATGCTGTCGTAGTGGGACAGCGTGGATTCCAGCCTGGCGAATTTGTTGCGCGTGTTGCGCTCCATGCGCGAGATGCGGTCCGTCTCGTGGTCGATCTTTTCGCCGATGTTGTCGATGATGTCCTGGTAGTTGTCTTCCAGGATATGCAACGGGCCGTCCACGGAACTGGTGATGGTTTTCAGGCTCTCGGCCATTTCACCGGCCTTGCCCAGTTTGAGGCGGACCTCGCCGCTGTAGGTGCCTGCCGAGGTGTTGACGATGTCGATGGCCAGACCGGACATGTCCGTGCCGGCCGGGCCGGTGATCTGGTTGCCGATGATCGTCGCCGTCTGACCGCCGATGGTCGCGGCGGTGATGGTTCCGCTGCCGTCCACCGTGTACTCCACCGCGTAGGTGCCCGCCTGGGTCACGCCCTGGACGTGCGACTCGTAGGTGAAGTTCGGAGAGTTGGTATCACCCTCGAAATAGGCGCTGAAGAGGCTGGCCACGGCAGCGGGGTCGTCCTTCATGGCCTCGCTGAAGATCTCCTCGTCAAAGGTCAGCAGACCACGGGTGGGCGAACCTTCCTCGGCGTCGGTCAGGATGCCGATCTGGGACAGGGTGGACATGATGTCGTCGTCGTAATCGAAGCCCACGCCCTTTTGCGAGGTCACGTCTTTGAGCATGGTGGAGATCATCTGCAAGCCGTAGTTACCTTGCAGCAGGGCCCCTCGCTTCATGTTCTCGTCGAACCTGGTCAGGTCGATAAGCTGCTTGCGGACCTCGTTGATCTTGTCCACGAAACCGCGCACGTTTTCCGTGATGGCCTCGGTGTCGTTGGACACCGAGATCGTGACCGTGGCGTTGGACTGCCCGAAGGGGATGCTTTTCAGCGTGAATGTCAGCCCTTCGATGGTGTCGGCGATGGTGTTGCTGTCCGACTCGATCCAGGAGGTGGTGGGCCAGCCATCCACACGGATTCGGGCGTTCTGGTTGGCTTGGTTGATGTCCCAGTTGCCGCCGGTGTCATCGTAGCCGGACAGGGTGGAACCCGCCATGGAGATGCTTGCTCCAGAGCCCATGTCCATGCCCCGCATCTGGAGGTAGGAGTAAGTGCCGTCACTGACGATGGATGCCCGGACCCCGGGGTTGTCGGCGTCCTTGTTGATCATGTTCACCGCGCCAGCCAGGGTGGTGCCTGCTGGAATGGTGATGGTCACCGCGGCCTCGCCGTTGTAGGTCAGGACGAGGGTCTGGTCCGAGCCGGTGCTGTTGATGTTCGTCGTGGAATTGGCGTAGCCGGTGCTGTTGGTCTGGATCTTGTTCTGAGCCAGCTGGTCCACCAGGATGACGTGGTTGCCTTCGGAGGCGCTGCTGTCCGCCGAGGCGGTCAGTACGTCCTCGTCGGTGGACGAGACATCCTTGGAGAAGAATTCACTGGGCCGGTCCATGGACTCCATATGGGTCTTCAAAGACAATAGCGTGCTATTCAGGTCCTGGAAGGACGTCTGCTTTTCTTCCCACTCCGATTTCCACGTCTCAAGCCTGTTCTTATGGAAGCTCTGGGCTTGGACCATGGCCTGGATGATGGAGTCGAAGTCCGTTCCGTTGCCAAGGCCCGTGAAATGGATGGCGCCTGATTCGAGGTAGTCGCCTGCCATAGGTTTATTCCTCTCGTGCAGAAAATTCCGGTTGGCGGTTAGTCATTGCTTGAAATGCAATGTTGATGCCACCAAAAGCGCACGAGACCGAACCGCGGATGCACGGCCCGGAACGTTGGTTGTTAAGTATCCTTACTCCGTCTGTTCATTCATTACCCGCCGAGCAGCTGCATGGCCATACGCGGCAGGGAGTTGGCCTGGGCCAGCATGGCCGTGGCCGCCTGCGACAGGATCTGCTGCTTCACGAAGTTAGTCATTTCCAGGGCCACGTCCACGTCCGAAATTCTCGACTCCGAGGCCGACAGGTTCTCGGCCTGGATCTGGAGGTTGGTGATGGTGTTCTGCAGGCGGTTCTGCATGGCGCCAAGCCCGGCCCGGATCTTGTCCTTGGAGACGATGGCCTCGTTGATGCCTTCCAGGGCGTTCTGCGCGGCCGACTGGGTGGAGATGGCGTATCCGGAACCCGAAGCGGCCTGGTTGCCCACACCCAGAGCCGAGGCCGTGGCATTGCCGATCTTGATGTAATAGTAGTCTTCGGCGCTGTCGTTGGCCGTGCCGAAGTGGATCTTCATCTTGCCTGAGGCGACAAGGCCGGAACCATCGTGGGTATCGCTGGAGAGATTGCCGTTGAGCAGATACAGGCCGTTGAAATCCGTGGCGTTGGCGATGCGGGTGATTTCCGAGGCCATGGCCTGGTACTCGGAGTCCAGGATCAGACGCTGATCGGAGTTGTAGGTACCCGTGGCCGCCTGTTCGGCAAGTTCCTTCATGCGCACCAGCTTCTCGTCGATGACGGCCAGGGCTCCGTCTGCGGTCTGGATCAGGGAGATGGCGTCGTTGGCGTTGCGCACTCCCTGGTTCAGGGCGGCGATGTCCGAGCGCATGATCTCGCGGATGGCCATGCCGGCGGCATCGTCGGCGGCGGTGGTGATGCGTAGGCCCGAAGATAGGCGGCGGACGGAAACGGAGAGGGCTCCGAAGGAATTACTCAGATTGCGGGCGGCATTCATTGCCATCAGGTTATTATTGATAACCAAGGACATGTCACTTTCCTCCATGAAAGCTTCTGTGCCGGCGTCCTTGCCGGTCGATAGGATAGCACCCGGACAATTGGAACCGAATCCTTGGTTCCTGAGGAGCCAATCCTGTGGCTCCTGTTTGTCCCTGTGCTGGGAGTCTCATCGTCTTTGCGAAAGCGGAACTTTAGGGCTGGAGTTTCGCGAACTCGTAAATAGTGAAAATGTCATGGGCTGGGGCGGAGGAATGGGGGTGTTGAACTGCCGGTCTGAAATCATCAGGGGCGATCAAGGGGCAGAGGCCTGCCTGGGCTTGGGGGCCTCGGAAGCAGCGGCTTCAACGGGTGACAGGCCGAGCCGGATGCGGAAACGGCGCTGGTCTAGTCGTGGTCGTGCAGGCAATGCGGGGCCGTGATCGTGCTGGTGGCCTTGACCAGCCTGCGCTGGGCTTCGTCCGGGGCGATGCCCCGGAGTGCGGCGATGTCTGCGAGATTGTCCTCGGCGTCCGAGGCGCGCAGATACAACGGCTCGATGGGGGCGTGGGCATACGCCGCTGCAGCGGCGGCCCGGGCCAGGACATGGGGCAGGGGATGATCGAAGCCCTCGTCCAGAATGCGCAGCTCGGGCAGGGTTGCCAGGAAGAAGTCGAGGTGGTTGCGCAGCCCGCTGCCCACGGCGCAGACCGGGGCGGTCAGGGTTCCGAGGACGGCGGCGGCCTGGTCCAGCAGGAAGGGTTGCGGATCGCTCAGGGCCTGTCCCTCGGGGGCCGAAAAGGTCTGGATATAGACCTGACGGCTCCGGGAATGGGTGACCACGGCCAGGGTGCCTTCAAGCAGCGGGGCGGGACCGGCGGCGATGAGCGGCAGATAGTCCAGCCCGGCCAGGGGCACGTTCGCGGCCCGTGACAGACCCAGCGCCGTGGCCAGGATCATGCGCAGTCCTGTGAAGCTCCCGGGGCCGCGCACGCAGGCGATGCCGCTCAGGTCCGTGGGGGCCAGCTCCAGGCGCTCGAGCAGGCTTTGCAGGGCGGGGACCAGATGCTGCATGGCGCTGCCCGCCACGCCCATCTCCTGGCTGGCCAGCAAGCGGCCTTCCTCGGCCAGGACCAGCTGGAGCCGCCGCTCGCTGCCGTTCAGGACCAGCTGCGGGGTGGGGGCGCGCTTGGAGAGGGGGATTCTGGCCATGGTTCCCCTAGGAAAAGAGCCGGTACAGATCGTTGAAGATGGCCAGACCCATGAGCATCACCAGAAACACGATGCCCATCCGGGTGGTGATGATCTGCCAGCGTTCGGACACGGGGCGTCGGAAGATCATCTCCAGGCCGCAGAACAGGATGTGTCCGCCGTCCAGCACGGGAATGGGGAAGAGGTTGATCAGTCCCAGGTTGACGCTGATGATGGCGGTCAGGAACAACACGCTGGCCAGTCCCTGCGCGGCTCCGTCGCTCACCAGCTGGGCGATCATGATGGGTCCGCCCACGTTATCCAGGGGGATGGAGCGCGTCACGATCTTGAGCAGTGCCTGGAGGGTGACCTTGATGTAGTCTAGGGTCTGCACTCCACCCTCGACCATGGCATCGCCAAAGGACATGGGCTGGGTGACCACGTCGCCGCGCGAGCCGATACCCACCATGGGGGTGGAGATGATCTCTCCAAACAGGTTTTTGTTTTCGGACAGTCGGGGGGTGACTTGAAGCTCGATGATTCGGCCATCCCTGTCCAAGCTAAAGTGCAGGGTGCGTCCTTCGCTCTCCTGGATCATGACGGTCATTTCTTTCCAGAAGATGACGGGCTCACCGTCGATGGCGGTGATGACGTCACCGGGCTGGATGCCTGCGATCTGGGCCGCGCTGGCTTCCTGGATCGTGCCCACCACGGGTTTTAAGTCCATCTTGCCCTGGGAGAAGAACAGACCCCAGAGAATGAACCAGGCCAGCATGAAATTGAAAATTGGTCCGGCGGCCACCACCAGCATCCGGTGCAGGGGCGGGCGCAGGGCGAAGCTTTCCTCGCGGGTGAAGCCCTCGGGAAGGTCGTCCTCGGCACCGCCCTCGCCCAGCAGAGAGACATAGCCTCCCAGCGGGATCAGCGACAGCTTGTAGTCGGTCTGGCCATGACGGAAGCCCAGCAGCTTGGGGCCGAAGCCCAGGGAAAAGGCCTTGACGCCGATGCCCATCAGGCGGGCGACGATGAAATGCCCCAGTTCGTGGAAGAAGATCAGCGCTCCGAGAACGAGAATGACTGCGATGGTTCCCTGCATGGGCAACATTACTCCATACCGACGGCGTGGCGACGGTGTTGTGCGTGGTCCGGGTGTGTCCGGCTGGGGGCTACGACGCCCAACGTCTGACTTGGTCCCTGGTCTCGCTATCCACGGTGAGGATGGCCTCCAGGCTCTCGGCATCGGTTCCGGCATGGCCATCCAGGGCCCGTGCCACCAGTGCCGGGATGTCCGAGAAGCCGAGGGTCCCCTTCAGGAACAGCTCCACGGCGACCTCGTTGGCGGCGTTGAGCACCACCGGGTAGCTGGGACCCGCCTGAAGGGCCTGGAACGCGAAGCCAAGGCAAGGAAATATATCTAATGCCGGGGCCTCAAAGGTCAAGTGTCCGGCCCGCACCAGGTCCAGCGGCTCCAGGGACAGAGGCAGCCTTTCGGGCCAGCCCAGGGCATAGGCGATGGCGATCTGCATGTCCGGGGGGCCCAACTGGGCGAGCATGGAACGGTCCTCGAACTCCACCAGGGAGTGGACGATGCTCTGGGGATGGACCACGACTTCGATCCTTTCGGCAGGCAGGCCGAACAGATGGAAGGCCTCGATGACCTCCAGTCCCTTGTTCATCAGGGTGGCCGAGTCGATGCTGATCTTGGCGCCCATGGACCAGTTGGGATGGGCGAGGGCCTGCTCGCGGGTCACGGCCTTGAGTTCCTCGGCGCTCTTGCCCCGGAAAGGACCACCCGAGGCCGTGAGCAGCAGGCGGCGCACGCGTGAGGGGTGTTGTCCGGCCAGCCCTTGGAACAGGGCGTTGTGTTCGCTGTCCACGGGCAGGATGGCGGCTCCGGTGCGGTGGCAGGCCTCGCGGAACAGATGCCCGGCCAGGACCAGGGCTTCCTTGTTGGCCAGGGCGATGGTCTTGCCTGCACGGGCGGCGGCCAGGGCCGGGACCAGACCGGCGGCACCCACCTGGGCCGCCAGCACGGTGTGGGCCTCGGGCAGGGTCGCCAGTTGAACATACCCCTCAGGGCCGATGAGAATCTCAGGGGCATACCCGGCGGGCAGCAGTGATTTCAACTGGGCAGCTGTCTCCTGGTTCAGCACGGCCAAGAGCGGTGGGCGCAGTGCCGCGGCCTGTTCGGCCAGCCGAACGGCGTTGCGGGCTCCGGCCAGGGCCAGGACCTGGAATCGTCCGGGGTGCTGGGCCACGACCTTGAGCGCGCTGATGCCGATGGAGCCTGTGCTGCCCAACAGCACCAGGGGCTTGGGCGAGGGCGAATGTGTGGGCAGCGGGGAGATGTAGTTCATCATGGGGTGTCTTGCTCGAGTGATGCCTGTTTGTCCGGTCTATTGGTCTGGCCGATGTGTTTGGCCTAGCGGAAAAAGTTGAACAGGGCGTCCAGCCCCGCGTAGCTGGCCACGGCCAGGAGCAGGCTGTCGATGCGGTCCAGGATGCCGCCATGGCCTGGCAACATCTTCCCGGAATCCTTGACGTTCTGGCGCCGTTTCAGGGCGGACTCAAAGAAGTCGCCGAACTGGGAGGAGATATTCAGGCCGATGCCCAACAGCGTCCACATCCACCACGGGCGGCCTGCCCCGGCCCCGGCCAGCCAGTATTCGTCCACGGCGCCGGCGATCAGACAGACCAGCATGCTGGAGGCCATGCCGCCCAGACTTCCGGCCCAGGTCTTCTTGGGGCTGACCATGGGCCAGACCTTGGGCCCGCCGATGAGCGAACCGACGTAGAAGGCCCCTGTGTCCGAGGCAAAGACGGCCAGCAATACCAGCGCGATCTCCATGCGCTCGAAACCCAGGGCGAACTGCAACAGCAGCGGGACATACAGCAGTCCCGAAATGAACACCGAGGCCAAGCCGTAGGAGTATTCCTCGCTCTGGTCTTCGGGATGCTGGCTGTAGCGTTTCAGGAACCAGAGGTTGGAGATCCAGAAGGCGGCCACCAGGGCGGTCAGGATCAACCCGGGCTGATTCCATTTCCCGGCCAGCAGGATCAGCGTGCCCAGGACCAGGCCGGCGACCTTGAGCGGCAGGTGCCGTCCCCCGGTCCAGAACATGCCGTAGAATTCCCACAACCCGCCTGCGGCGATGGCCGAGAGCAGGGCGAATTCGAACCAGCCCCTGAGAGTGATGGCCAGTACCAGCAGCGGGAGCAGGAGCAACGCCGTAATGATGCGTTTCGTGTGTGAGGAGGAGAGGGCCATGCTGCGGTCTCCGGGTTAGGTGTCCTGTTCGCCGGTCTTGCCAAAACGGCGTTTGCGCCCGGCAAAATCCTCTAAAGCCTTGTGCAGCTGGGCCTCGTCGAAATCGGGCCAGAAGGTGTCCGTGAAGTAGAACTCCGCGTAAGCGGCCTGGAATAATAGGTAGTTGGACAGACGCTGTTCCCCGCTGGTGCGGATGATCAGGTCCGGGTCGGGCTGCCCGGCGGTGTACAGCTGCGCCGCGAAAACGTCCTCGGTGATTTCTGAAGGTGGCGTCCCGGCCTCGGCCAGCTTGCGGGCGGCGCGCACGATCTCGTCCCGGCTGGAATAGTTCACGGCCAGGTTCAGGGTCATGCCGGCGCAGTGCTCGGTGGAGGCCATGACGTGCTTCAGGACCTTTCGGGTGGCCAGGGGCAGTGCGTCCACCTCTCCCAGAATCTTCAGGCGGATGTCCTGTTCCAGTAGCTGGTCCAGCTCGTTGGTCAAAAATCGCCTGAAGAGGTCGAACAAAAAGCTGACCTCCTCCTTGGGACGGGCCCAGTTCTCCTTGGAAAAGGTGTACAGGGTCAGGTGCCGGATGCCGAGCTTGCGGCACTCGCTGACCACCTTGCGGGCCGCTTTGGTCCCCGCTCGGTGTCCGTCGCTGCGGGACAGGCCGCGGGAGGTGGCCCAGCGTCCGTTGCCGTCCATGATCACGGCAAGGTGAGCGGGTAACGTGGTAACTTGCAGGGTAGTACTCCTTGAAATTCTCCGCCTCCATGAGACGGTCAAGCCCCGGGGCGGCATTCCACCCCGGGGCATATCATCTCCCTCGGGCAAGGGCTAGAGTTCCATGATCTCGGCTTCCTTGGCCTCCAGGGCCGCGTCCGCTTTCTTGATCATGTTGTCTGTGACCTTCTGGACGTCATCCTGGCCCCTGCGCAGATCATCTTCGGTGATGTCCTTGTCCTTCTCCATGCCCTTGAGCATTTCGTTGGCGTCTCGGCGGACATTGCGCATGGCGATGCGGCAATCCTCGGTATATTTCTTGGCCAGCTTGACCAGATCCTTGCGGCGATCCTCGGTCAGGGGGGGGATGCTGATACGGATCACCTTGCCGTCATTGACCGGGGTCAGCCCCAGATCGGACTTCATGATGGCTTTTTCAGACGAGCCGAAGGCACCCCGGTCCCAGGGCTGAATGCACAGCGACCTGGAATCGGGAATGGAGATCGAGGCGATCTGCTTCAGCGGCGTTGGCGTACCGTAGTAGTCCACCATGATATTCTCGACCAGGGACGTCGAGGCGCGTCCGGTCCGCAGCTTGGAAAAATCTCTGTCCAGGTTCAGCAGTGCCTTGGCCATTCTTTCTTGGGCGTCATCCATAACGGATTGCATTGTTGCTTATCCTCCTTGAACTATGGTTCCGACATCCTCCCCGCTCACGACACGCTTGATGTTGCCGGGCGTGAACAGATTGAACACGCAGATGGGCAGGTCGTTGTCCATGGCCAGGGAAATGGCCGTGGAGTCCATGACTCCCAAGCGCTTGTTCAGGACGTCGATGTAAGTCAGTCGCTTGTAGAGCGTTGCGTCGTCATGCTTCATGGGGTCCTTGTCGTAGACCCCGTCCACTTTGGTGGCCTTCAGGATGGCTTCGGTGTGCAGTTCCGCGGCCCGCAGCGCGGCTGCGGTGTCCGTGGTAAAGTACGGGTTGCCGGTGCCTGCGGCGCAGATCACCACCCGACCTTTTTCCAGATGGCGCACGGCTCGCCGCCTGATGTAGGGTTCGGCCACTTCCTTCATGTCGATGGCGCTCATGACGCGGGTCTGTACACCTGCCTTCTCCAGTCCGTCCTGCACGGCCAGGGCGTTCATGACCGTGGCCAGCATGCCCATGTAGTCTCCCTGGGCGCGGTCCATGCCCTTGGCGCTGGCGGCCATGCCCCGGAAGATGTTGCCTCCGCCGATGACCAGGGCCACTTGGAGACCCATCTGCACCACGTCGGCGATTTCACGGGTGAAGACGCTCACGGATTCGGGGTCTATACCGAATTTTTTGCTCCCCGCCAATGCCTCGCCACTGAGCTTCAACAGGACTCGATTGAACCGGAGTTTGCTCATGTGCGCTTCTCTCCCTTGATTAAAGGGTGTTTGCCGCGGGGGGTGAAGACCCTGCCCGAGGCCGAATGTTGCTCAAAAAAAACGGGCCTTGCGGCCCGTTCGATTCTATTCCTCGTTGGACGACGGTGCGCCCTCACCGAGGGCCAGTCGCGTAAAGCCCAAGACTTTCGCGCCGCCAGCGGTTTCCTTGAGGTACTGCTTGATGGATTTCTTGTCGTCCTTGATGAACGGCTGCTCCAGCAGGCAGACTTCCTTGTAGTATTTGTTGACACGGCCCATGACGATCTTCTCGACGATCTCGGCCGGTTTGCCTTCTTCGAGGCCCTGCTTGCGGTAGATGTCCTTTTCTTGCTCCAGAAGGTTCTGGGGCAGTTCATCGGAGGCCACGCATACGGGGTTCGAGGCAGCGACCTGCATGGCGATGTCTTTACCAACAGTGGCATTATCGGTGCCTTCCAGGGCCACGAGCACGCCGATCTTCTTGTTGGAGTGGATGTAAATACCCACCACACCATCGACCGTGGTCTTGACAAAACGGCCCACGCCCATGTTCTCGCCCAGCTTGGCGATTAGTCCGGTGACGTCAACCATCTCGGCGGGCAGGTCGGCAGCCGTGCCGGAGGTCACATCCATGCCGGCCAGCTTTTCGGCCAGGTCGGCCGCAAAGGCCTGGAACTCTTCGCCCTTGGCCACGAAGTCGGTCTCGCACATCAGTTCGGCCAGGGTCGCGGTCTTGCCGTCTGCGGAGACAAAGCAGCCCACGACGCCTTCAGAGGTGGCGCGGCCAGCCTTCTTGGCGGCTTTGGACAGGCCCTTCTCGCGCAGGTACGCGATGGCCTTTTCCTCGTCGCCGCCGCTCTCCACGAGGGCTTTCTTGCAGTCCATCATGCCTACGCCGGTTTTTTCGCGCAGGTCTTTCACCATTGCTGCGGTGATAGCCATTGATATCTCCTTGAAAGTTACTCGGAAGCTTCTTCGGTGTTCTCGGCCTTAACCTCGGCCTCAACCTTGGGGGCCTCAACCTTGGGGGCCTCAACCTTGGGGACTTCGACCTTGAAGACCTCGGTCTTGGGGGCCTCAACCTTGGGGGCCTCGACCTTGGCCTCAACCTTGGGGACTTCGACCTTGAAGACCTCGGTCTTGGGGGCCTCAGGCTTGAGGTCCTCAGCCTTGTCCCTGGCCTGGGCGGCTTCCGCTGCCTGGACCATGGCCACTTCGTCCTGGCGTGCGCCGCCTTCGAGGCAGGCATCGGCCATGTGGGCCACGAAGAGCTTGATGGCGCGGATGGCGTCATCGTTGCCGGGGATGATGTAGTCGATCACGTCGGGGTCGCAGTTGGTGTCGACCACGCCCACGATGGGGATGCCGAGCTTGCGGCATTCCTTGACGGCGATGTCTTCGCGCTTGGGATCAATGATGAATGCAGCTGCGGGCAGCTTCTCCATGTCCTTGATACCACCCAGCGCGTTGTTGAGCTTGGTGACTTCGCGGGTCATGCCCACGACTTCTTTCTTGGTGTACTTGCTGGTGGTGCCGTCAGCGAACATCTCCTCCAGTTTCTTCAAGCGGTCGATGGAACGCTTGATGGTCTGGAAGTTGGTGAGCGTGCCGCCCATCCAACGGTTGGTGATGAAGTACTGGCCGGCGCGGGAGGCTTCATGCTTGACGGCATCCTGGGCCTGACGCTTGGTGCCGATGAAGATGATCTTGCCGCCGCGGGCGACCTTTTCAGCGATGAAATCATGTGCGGTCTGGAACAGGCGAACGGTCTGCTGCAGGTCGATGATATGGATGCCGTTGCGCGCGCCGAAGATGAAGGGGCGCATTTTTGGGTTCCAGCGTCGGGTCTGGTGGCCGAAGTGGACGCCGGTCTCCAGCATCTGCTTCATGGTAACGTAAGCCATTGGAATTCCTCCTACGGGTTCTTTCCTCCACACCGGCTTTGATGCGTCCGTCAATCCTCGCTCCAAGCGAGGCACCCGGGACGCGGCCGGGGTGTGCGGTATTGAAGAGTCGCGGACTTTTACGTGAAAACAAAAAAAATGGCAACCCCTGCAGATGGTACAGGCAATCTCTGTGACCGCCTGGGGTTATGCGGCGGGCAGGGGCGGTCATGCCAGAGTGCGGCACCGGGTTGTCCTATTGCAGGGTGGGCTCCAGGTCCTCGCCAAGGGCTTCGCTGGGCTGTGCAGCGCTCTGCACCGAGTTGGTCAGCAGGCCCACGGTTTCGATCTCCACGGTCACTTCGTCCCCGGCCTTAAGTTCGCCGATGCCGGCCGGTGTGCCCGTGAGCACCACGTCCCCCGGCATGAGCGTCATGATTCGGGAGATGAAGCTGATGGCCTGGGTCACGGAGAAGACCATGTCGGACGTATTGCCGTCCTGGCGGACCTGGCCGTTGACGAGTGTCCGGATCTGCAGATTGTCCGGATTGGGCACGTCGGTTTCGATCCAGGGGCCGATGGGTGCGAAGGTGTCAAAGCCCTTGGCCCTGGTGAACAGGCCGTCCTTGCGCTGCAGGTCGCGGGCGGTGACGTCGTTGGCGCAGGCAAATCCGAAGATGCAGGGCGCGAGTTCCCCGGCCGGGACGTTTTTGCACTGACGCCCGATGATCACGGCCAGTTCGCCTTCGTAATCCACCTGTTCGGACATGGGCGGGATGACGATGGGCTGGCCGTGGGAGATGACGGCCGTGGGGGGTTTCAAAAAGATCAGGGGTTCCGTGGGCAGTTCGCGGCCCATCTCCTTGGCGTGGGAGCGGTAGTTCAGGCCCAGACAGACGATCTTGCTGGGTACGGCCAGGGGCAGGATCCGGACCTCGGACAGGGGCAGGGGCTTGGTCAAGCCCTTGGAGCGGTCAAGACAGAGGGCTTCACCGTCGAGCAGTTGGGCGTAAAAGGAGAAGTTGTTGTAAGCCACTCGGATGATGCGCATGGATGGTCCTCCGGTTTCTCGTCCACCGCAGAACTAGGCGAACGTCACTCGTGCCACTCTAGCAGTCTCGCGCCGAGGTGTCTAACCTGGCCCAGGACTACCGTGTACGGGATGTGTGCGGCTCTTGGCCCTGCCAAGCAAAGGCTCTTCCTCGACTTGGCTGTCGAACCTAGTGTCTTCCTTGGGTCACCCAATTTTTCAATACCACAACTGTGAGGACTGTATTAATGAGCTGCCGGGGCTGGCTATTTTCTGTTGACAGGGCCGTTCGTGGACTATAAAGGATGAAATCTATGATCGATTACAACGCAATCAACTTTTTCGGGTTTTATTATTTTACCGTGGCTGACAAGGCCCCGGGGGTTGGTTGCATGGTGCGCTGAGCGCGCCGCAAGGACCACGCCAGCAGGGGCCGCCGGAACAACCGGTGGCTTTTTTTTGTGACAAATTAGAGCTATGGAAGACATCGCAAGGAGGGACCCAATGCATATCGGAAAAGCCATCAGAATGGAGAGGATCTTCAATAGGGATACGGAACGCGCCATTATCGTGCCCTTGGACCACGGCACAACCATTGGCCCGGTCAGGGGACTGATCGACATGCGCGAGACCCTGACCCATATCGCCGAAGGCGGGGCCAACGCCGTGCTGATGCACAAGGGGCTGGTGCCCTGCGGGCACAGGCGGCAGGGGCCGGACATCGGGCTGATCGTGCACCTTTCGGCGAGCACGGTGCTGTCCCCTTTCCCCAACGCCAAGACCCTGACTGGCACGGTGGAGGACGCCATCAAGCTGGGTGCGGACGCGGTGTCCGTGCATGTGAATATCGGCGATGAGACCGAGCGGGACATGCTGAGCGATCTGGGGCGTATGGCCTCGCGGGCCTCGGACTGGGGCATGCCCATTCTGGCCATGGTCTACGCCCGTGGGCCCAAGATCGAGAACGAATACGACCCGGGCATTGTGGCCCATTGCGCCCGCGTGGGCATGGAACTGGGCGCGGACGTGGTCAAGGTGCCCTACACCGGCGACCCCGAGAGCTTCCTGCGCGTGACCGAAGGGGTCTGCGTGCCCGTGGTCATCGCCGGCGGTCCCAAGCTGGACAGTTCGCGCGATCTGTTCGTCATGGTACGCGATTCGTTGCAGGCCGGTGGCTCGGGGCTGTCCATTGGTCGCAACATCTTTCAGGCCGACAGGCCCTATCATCTGATCAAGGCCTTGCACGGCGTGGTCCACAGCGACTGGGACGTGGAAATGGCGTGCAAGGTTGCCAAGGGCGAATAGAGCCTCCGGCTCGGAACCCTGTGGTTCGGAGCTCGAAGCTTGCTGAGTCCCGGAGCAGAGGGTTGGAGTTCTCCAAACGTTTGAGTTTCCGTGGCTGCGAAGTCCAAGGGACGGGTTCACGGGCCAGGGCTCAGGCCGTTTCCATGGACTCGGGGTTTCCCATGGGTCTGAAAGCAGACGCCCGGTCGACAGCTGTCGACCGGGCGTTTGGTGTGAGTCTTTCGGGGTGACCATCTGGTGTCGGCAATCCGGACCAATCCCGGTTCAGAAGTCCAGACTCAGGGGCTGCGGCGTCAGCGGGCCACCGTTTCTGTAAAGCTTCCAAGTGTATTTGAGTACGGCCAGGATGTCGTTCATCACGCTGCCGCCGTCGTCGGCCATCTGGTCTGTTTCCCCGCGCGCAGCGTCCAGTCCTGGCAAGCTGGGGATGTCTCCCATGATGCGCTTGTACAGTGCTCCGGAAGGCAGCGCTGAACCTGCCTCGGCCATGGCCGTGGCAATCAGTCTGGCGGAACCTCGGGGGTCGTTGGTGAACAGGCAAGCCCTGGCAACCGCAGTGTAGATCCCGTTGCCGGTGGCGTCGTGCCGTACCGCCAGGGTGTAGGCCTGTCCGGCGGCCTTGAATTCTTCCTGGCGCACCAGGGCGAACCCGAGATCCAGGAACGGATTGGGCGTGTTGGGATTGTCCATCAGGATGCGCGCCAGCACGTCCCGGGTGCGTGAGATGGAATTGTTTCTGACATGGGCGTCCACGGCCCGGCGCATACAGAGTCGCGCCTTCTCGGAC
This sequence comes from Pseudomonadota bacterium, assembly GCA_018816865.1. GTDB lineage: Bacteria > Desulfobacterota > Desulfovibrionia > Desulfovibrionales > Desulfovibrionaceae > Desulfovibrio_Q. The sequence continues at coordinate 190,642 of JAHIUW010000016.1, read as the reverse complement.
TCGCCCAGCGCCTCCCAGGCGTTGGCCATGCCGATGAAGGCTTCGGCGAACAGTGCGTTGATGGCCACGGCCTTGTTGAATGAGACCAGGGCCAGTTCGAAGCGTTCGGCGGTCAGGTGGCTGCACCCCTTGATGAAGTGCTGCCGGGCTTCATCCTGTTTGGAAGTCGCTCGTTCCATGGTGGCGATGGCTCGCCTGCGGCGGCCACGCCGGGTTTCCTGCTGGGCCTGCTGCATGGCGGCGACGCGTTCCTGCCCCGGGTTGGCCCCGCTGGCCGCCAGCCTGCACTGCTTGAGCAGACCTTCAATGGAATAGGGGCGAACCAAAAAACCCGAACAGCCTGCAGCCAGGGTCTCCAGAACGCAATTGCGGGAGCCGTTCGTACTGGCGACGATCACCGGCAGGGTGGCGAAGGACTGGCGGCGGCGCAGCAGGCGCAGCACCCGGACTGCGGTGGTTCGCTCCAGGTTGGCATCCAGAATGACCACATCCACGGGGTTGGCGGACATCCATGCCAGGGCCTTTTCGATGGACGGCTGGGTGACTATTTCGGGGATCCCGGCAGTGCGCAATGCCGTGCGGTCCAGACGCAGATGCTCACGGTTGGGTGAGACCGCCAGGACGGAATTGAAGGGAGACAGATTCTTTTTGCGCATGACCAGCAAACCTCACATCGTGGGTCCAGATTCATTCTCGTTATCGGTCCCGGCGCAAGTTCGCTTTAGCGGCATTTAATTATTTGAACGGATCGTACCGTCCTTTTTGTGGGTTTTGGAAAATGCACTGGGGATCATTGTGGGAGACGGCTTGATATATCAGAAAGCCCCTTGCTTGTATCGGCGTTGTCGTTTACGCCCTCTTGTCAGGGCTACCGTGATCATTTTTTCGCAAGGTCGTTATTCCGGGTGTTTTGGTAGGTGGGATGATCCAATCCAGATCAGTAGAGGTGCTGACTCTGGGGTGTTTTTTTTAATGATTCTACCGATAAGATTGTTTCGTGCCTGGGGAAGGGCGCTGGAGAGTGGGATTTGATGCCTTGAGTGCCTTGGCGTCGAGTCACGTCGTTAATGATTCATTCAGGCGAAGGTGGGTATCGATGAGATATGGAGTTAGAGGCGCACTGACAGGGGCCTTGATGCTTGTCATCACATTGGCTTGGGCTGCCGGAGCAGGGGCCCAGGAGTATGTTGGGAGCGAAACCTGCTCGGAATGCCATAACGAACAATTCGAGCATTTTGTGACCTATTCCAAAAAAGCAAAATCCTGGCACAGTATCGAGATTATGGCCTCGGACCTGACCCCGGACGAGCAGGCGAGCTGTTACGGCTGCCACACCACCGGGTATGGCAAAGGGGGTTTCATCAGCATTACGGAGACTCCCGCCCTGGCTGATGTGGGTTGCGAGACCTGTCATGGTCCGGGCGGTGAACACGCCGCCTCCGGAGACACCGATGCCATCAATCGGACCCCCACAGTCCAGGAATGCGAGACCTGCCACAACGCCGAGCGGGTCGAGGACTTCAACTTCAAGCCGCTGATCTTCAGCGGTGCGCACTAGGAGACCCTCATGCTCGACTATTTCCGACGCCATGTGAATGCCCGGGTGACCGCCCTGGTGGTGGGCATCTGCGTACTGGTCTTCACTGCCCTGATCGTTATCAGCTCCAAATGGCAACGTGATGCCATGGTGTCCCAGCTGGACGCCTCTTTGACCCGGGCCTCGGAGCTCATCAAGCAGACCGTGGAAAAACCCATGGTCATCGGCGATGATGAAAGCACCAAGGAAGAGTTCATCTATTTGAAGGACAAGTATCCCGATACTGAGATCTACCTGAGCAACTACAAGAGCAACGTGACCTACAGCACGAAGAGCGGGAACGTGCGCAAGGATTTCAAGAGTGCCTATGGTCAGGACGATATGCTGGGGCTGTTCACGAAATCGCTGACGGAGCGAACCGAGGCCGGCCTGCTCACCAAGAGCGACGGGCGTGATCTGTTCATGCGCGTCATGTCCATTCCCAACGAGAAATCTTGCCACCATTGCCACGGCAGCTCCCAAGCCATTTTGGGCAGCATCGCCGTTATTCAGGACGTCACGCCCAACGTCAGTGCCATTCGCATGCAGATCTACAAGTTCATCGCCCTGTGCGTGGGTGGGCTGATCCTGCTGGTGGTGCCTGTGGTGCTGTTCCTGAGCCGCAACGTCATTGCCCGTCTGGCGGTGATCGCCAGCGCCTCCAATGAAGTGGCCAACGGCAATCTGGATGCACGTTTTGAATGTGCCAGTGTGGACGAACTGGGCCAGCTGGGCTGCAACCTGTCGGGCATGGTGAGTAACCTCAAGACTCAGTTGGGGTTCTCCCAGGGAATTTTGTCGGGTATGACCATCGCCTGCTACGTGGCCGACACCAACGCCAATGTCTCGTTCATCAACAAGCCCATGCTCACCTTGATGGGCCTGGACATGGACCCGGAATCCTGCAAGGGCCAAAGTGTCTCCGAGCTGTTCTACGGCGACCCGAATCGCGATACCATCGAGAATCTGGCCCTGAACGATCGCAAGCCGCATTCCCTGCCGCGCGAGGAGTACTTAAACCGCAAGGGGCAGACCTTGTTCCTGAACATGGAGGCCGCTCCGCTCTACGACCTGGACGGCAACCTCATCGGCGCGTTCGCCCTGGTCATGGATCTGACCGCCATCGTCAAGAACGAGCGGATGATCGAGGCGCAGAACGAGCGCATCGCCAAGGCTGCCGCTGATGCGGAAAAGGTGTCGGCCAACGTCTCTTCCTCGGCGGATGAATTGGCCGCCCAGGTCGAGGAGGCCAGTCGTGGTTCCGACGGCCAGTTGGCGCGGACCTCTGAGGTGGCCACAGCCATGGAACAGATGAACGCCACTGTGCTGGAAGTCGCCCAGAACGCCGACGGCGCCGCCGAATTGGCTGACAGCACCAAGGTCAAGGCCCAGGAGGGCAAGGCCGTGACCATCGCCGAGCGCGTTGCTTCGCAGGCCATGGCCTTGCAGGAAAGCATGAAGGAATTGGGTGCTCAGGCCGAGGATGTGGGCCGTATCGTCGAGGTCATTACCGACATCGCCGACCAGACCAACCTGTTGGCCCTGAACGCCGCCATCGAGGCCGCCCGTGCGGGCGATGCCGGACGAGGGTTCGCAGTGGTGGCCGACGAGGTGCGCAAACTGGCCGAGCGGACCATGAATGCCACCCAGGAGGTGACCCGGTCCATCCTGACAATCCAGAACAGTGCCAAGGCCAGTGTGGCCAGCACCGAGGAGGCCGTTGCCTCCGTGCAGCAGAGCCGTGAGAGGGCCCATGTCTCGGGCGAGGCCCTGATGGAGATCCTGAGCATGGTGGAGAGAACCGCCGACCAGGTCCGCTCCATCGCCACGGCGGCGGAAGAGCAGTCGGCCACCTCCGAGCAGATCACTCGCTCCACGGAGGAAATCAATTCCATCGCCACCGAGACGGCGCAAGCCATGACCGAAGCGGCCAGGGCCGTGAGTGATCTCGCCGAGCAGGCCCAGGCCTTGCGCGGGATCATTGAGGACATGCGCTCCTCGTAGCGAAAGGAATCCATTGAGAGTGCAGCAACGGCCCCGGGGGATCCCCCCGGGGCCGTTTTTTTTATGGTTTCTTTGCTGTTGATCGGAAATCGTTTGGCATTTGGGCTGGTGTCTGGATTTTTTGGGATAATGCAAGTATCTAAAGGAGCAATCATCAAGGGTCGATAAGACTTTGCTGTCTGGGAGAAAGGGTTTCAAATCGGGAGTGGGCATGGATAGGTTGAAAAGCATCAATGTGCAGTTGTCGCTGTTCGTCACTGCGGTCATCGTCGCGGCCATCACCGGGCTTGTCCTGTACGTGAACTCATCGACCTTCAAGGTCGCCGCGGACCTGGGGACCCAGTCCGCCAACCAGTCCGCTGAACTCACGGCTAAATCCCTGGGGAGCTATCTGAATAATGCCGTGGCCCTGACCGAGGGTCTTGCGGCCCAAAAGGTCTTTGCCGAGGCCCTGATGCCGGGGTCCTCGACCGCACTGGCTCAGGGCCTGTTTGTGGAACTCATGACCTCGTATAAGGACTACTGGGCCATGTTCGTCTTTGATCGCGAGGGCAAGATCGTTGCCGGACAGAACGCCAAGGGCGAAGACATGCAGGGCATGGACCGGGCCTCGCGCGGTTACGTCAAGGCCGTTCTGGGTGGCGAGGACCTGCACATCACGCCCGATATCCTGTTGTCCAAGAGCGGCGGCGGCATCTATATCTTCGGGGTGGTCAAAGGCATCAAGGACCCTAGCGGCACTGTCATGGGTGGGTTGGCGGTGTTTCCGCGCTGGGAGGTCTTCACCGAGCAGTTCATCGATCCGGTGCGCATTGGCAAGGACGGCTACGGGTTCATTTTTGACGGCAAGGGGCGGATCGTGGCCCATGGTGTGGATAAGGAACTGATGCTTCAGGACCTGTCCGAGCAGGCCTTCGTGCAGCAGGCCCTGAAGCTGAAGAATGGTTTATTCCAGTACGATTGGCAGGGCCGTAAGAAAGTCATGGCCGTGCGCGAGAACGAGCGCACGGGCTGGCTGGTTTGCATGAGCGTCTACGAGGACGATCTGGCCTCTGGTGCGCTGGCGCAACGTCGGGTGATGGTTGCGGCGGGTGTCGCGATCGTGCTGCTCGTGGCCGGCATCATTCTCGTGGCCTTGCGAACCCAGGTGTTCAAACCTCTGGCGATCATCGAAGTCTTTGCCGGGGAGATATCCAAAGGCAACATGTCCGCCCAGCTGGAAGGCAGATTCCGCTATGAATTGCAGCATCTGGCCGGGCATATCTCGCATATGGTTTCAGAATTGAAACAGAAGCTCGGATTCTCGGAGAGCATACTCACCGGGCTGACGCAGCCCTGCATGGTCCTGGATGTTGATGAGCGGATCACGTTTGTCAACGAGCCCTACCTGAAACTGTTTGAGCGCGACGAGACGACCGAACAGGCCCTGGGCCTGACCCTGTCCAAGTTCTATTATGGCGAGGAAGGTCGTGAGACCATGGCCAGCAAATGCCTGCGCGACAGCTGCGTGGTTCTGGACCATGAGACGGGGACCAAGAGTGCCAAGGGCACGGAACTCTTCGTGCGTTACGACATGGCCCCGCTCACCGATATCGACGGCAACACCATTGGCGTGTTTCTGCTGTTCTTCGACCTGACGCAGATCAAGAAGAGCCAGGCCCTGATTGAGGAGAAGAACGTCAAGATCGAGCGCGCCGCCGCCAGGGCCGATGAGGTCGCCGAGCAGGTGGCGGCCGCCAGCGACGAGCTTTCGGCCCAGATCGAGCAATCCTCCAGTGGTGCGGATATCCAGCGCGAGCGTGCGGGTGAGGCCGCCACGGCCATGGAAGAAATGAATGCCACGGTGCTGGAGGTGGCCCAGAATGCCGGGGAAGCCGCCTCCCTGGCTGACCGCTCCAAGGAAAAGGCCCAGGACGGGGCACAGATTGTGCGCAAGATGGTGGGCACAATCCAGGAGATCCACACCCACGCGTCCCAGCTGCGCGAAGATATGGCCGAACTGGGGACCCAGGCCGAGGGCATCGGCCAGATCATGACCGTGATCACCGACATTGCGGATCAGACCAACCTGCTGGCGCTCAACGCGGCCATTGAGGCTGCGCGGGCGGGTGACGCCGGGCGCGGGTTTGCCGTGGTCGCCGACGAGGTGCGCAAGCTGGCCGAAAAGACCATGGCCGCCACCAACGAGGTGGGCGGATTCATCACCACCATCCAGCAGAGCGCCCAGAAAAATATTGCCAATACCGAGTCGGCCACCAAGGCCATCGATCTCTCCACCGAAATGGCGGATCAGTCCGGTCGGGCCCTAGAGGAGATCGTGGACTTGGTGGAGCGCACGGCTGATCAGGTCCGGAGCATTGCCACGGCCTCGGAACAGCAATCCGCCACCAGCGAAGAGATCAGCCGGGCCACGGGCGAGATCAACCAGATTGCCATGGAGACGGCCCAGTCCATGGGTGAATCACAGCTGGCCATCGCGGATCTGGCCCGCATCGCAGGGGACCTGAAGACCGCCATCGAAGAGATGCAGGATTGATCCTTTCCGGTTTTGTGATCCGGTAAGGCCGGATCACAACACTGTGTGATCATGGGAAGCCCCGAGCGTGATGCTTGGGGCTTTTTTATCTAACAGTACGGAAAATGGGTCATTATTTTTTGTTATACATTCTTGCATTGATGGTTTGGTTGTTGCAATGGGTCGGATGGATATGGAAAAGTGTTGCATTTTTGATGGAATAATATGACTAATATAGGAGGTGTGAAGTCTTTTTGGCTGGTCTTGCGTGGGAGGGTGCGATGCGATTGAGTGTATTGTTAGCGTTATGTGTTGTTTTATTGGCTATTTATGGGTGCAGTGGAGGCGAGCCAAGCTACGATATCAAAGCGATCACCTCTGCTGAAAAAACCTATGTCGGATCGGATGAATGCAAATACTGCCACCTTGAACACTACGATTCCTGGAAGGCAACCCTGCATAGCCGCATGCTTCAGGACGCCAAGGCAAACAAGGACGTCCTGGTCGTGAAGCTTGACCCCGAAATAATCAGGGCGGACTTCAGGATGATTGCGGATAAGCTCAAGGTTCCACCCGATGAAATCTACATCCCCCGCGAGGATGAGGTTCTCTACACCATCGGCAGTCAGTGGAAGCAGCGCTATATCGTCAATAAGAATGGTGAATTGTATATCAGCCCTGTGCAGTACAACCTCGAGACCGGGCGCTTCGTAAACTATCATGAACAGGATTGGGACAAGCGTCCCTGGATGCTGAAGTGCGGTGGCTGCCATGCGACAGGACTCGATCTTGAAGCCAAGACCCTGACCGAGCCGGGTGTAGGTTGTGAATCCTGTCATGGTCCCGGTTCGCATCATGTGGCGTTGCCCAAGACCGCTGTTTTCGACAAGCGTTCGACCATCATCAATCCGGCCAAGCTGACGCCGGGGGTGGCCGTGCAGATCTGTGGTTCATGCCATAACCGCGGCAAGTCGACCATGGTCAAGGGAGGCGGCTGGCCCGTGGGTTACAGACCCGGCAAGGCTCTTTCCTCATATTACGAGTCGACGTCCTATGCAGCCGGTGACAAGCAACATGTCTATGCCAACGAGTTCTCCAAGGGCCATCACCAGCAGTACATCGATTGGCAGCAGTCGAAGCACTACCTTGAGGGCGTGACCTGCAACTCCTGCCATTACGTGCACCAGTTGGGCGTTCCCAGCACTCGTTACCAGACTCGTGCTTCCGGATCGTCCCAATGTCTGAGTTGTCACTCCATGATCAACAACAACCAGGCGCATGCCATCCATTCCTTTGGAAATTGCGTTGGCTGCCACATGCCTCGCATCGCCAAGAGCGCAGAGTCTGGCGACATTCACAGCCATGTATTCAAGGCGCTTTTGCCCGAGGATACATTGGCCAATCCTGTGGTCCCCAATTCATGTCAGACCTGTCATGAACACAAGGATCAGGATCTCAAGAAGCTGCAAATGCGCTTTGATGCCCTGGCGCAGTTGCCCAAGCCGCAAGGTAAGGTCATTGAGAATGTCGAGGCCATGGGCAAGTAACGCAGAGATTGAAAGGAGGCGGTATGCACCCTGCCAAAATAATAATGGGGCTGCTCCTGTTCTCTCTGTGGGCGTTGCCCGGACCAGTCTGGTGTATGGAGGTGAAATCCGACGTGCACCGCTACCGGAACTACGAGCTCAGTACGGGGTATTACGAGCGGTATGAGGTCAGGCCCGGTTTGAACAGGCCATTGATCATGGATGAAACACCAACCCGCCAGGGGATTCTGTCCCATGGTCCCGGGAAGGCGACGGTCAGGATCAGAACGCGCCTTGAGGATGCCCATGCAGGGCTTTTGTTCTACGAGGGCAGGACCTGTGTGGATTGTCACCGCCAGCAGGGCACGGACAATCTGCATGTGGTGCGCAATGATCTGGTCTGTCGTCAATGTCACGGTGGTGAGCCCATCGCCAGCGTGAATCACTACTATTCGCCGTTGAACAAGATCAGGCGGCATGCCTATATCTGTGCCAAGTGTCATCAGGGGGGGGGCATCTCGTTCGCCTCGTATCTGGTGCATGAGCCGAACCCGGCCATGGCTTCCACGCGCGAGACTTTCCCCATGCTGTTCTACGCGTTCTGGGCAATGATTGCCCTGGCGGGTGGCACATTGGCGATTTTCCTGCCGCATACGGTGCTGTGGGGGCTTCGGGAACTGATCACCGGCAGCAAGAAGAACGGGGGGGACGAGCCATGATGATACGACGCTTTACTCCCGTGCAACGGCTCTTTCATTTGTTGTTGATTTTGACATTCATGATCCAGGCCGCAACCGGATTCGGACGGCTGTATATCGAAACCGCCTGGGGCAAGTCCCTTGCCGGCGTGTTCGGGGGATATACCGGATGTCTGGCAGTGCACAAATGGGTTGGCATCCTGATGCTTGTGCTGTTCCTGCTGCATATTGTTTATGCGGTGGTGCAGATCGCCCGAGGCAAGGTGCGCGGACGGGATTCGCTGCTGCCACGACTATCGGATGTGGGTGAATTCCTCCAGCATACTGCCTGGATATTTGGACTGGCCCGTCAGCCACGGTTCGACCGTTGGACCTGGTGGGAGAAGTTCGACTACTGGGCGGTGTTCTGGGGCATGGTCATCCTTGGCGGAACGGGTCTCATCCTCTATGATTCTGTGGCTTCCAGTCGGGTGATCTTCGGCTGGGGAATCAATGTGGCCTTGTGGGTCCACCGGGTGGAGGCTATCCTTGCGATTCTGCATGTGGTTCTGATCCACTTCTTCGTGGCACATCTGCGCCGGACCCATTTCCCCATGGATAGGGCCATGTTCGAGGGCGCAGTGGAAGTGGAAGACGCTCAAGAGCAGCGGCCTGCCTGGATAGAACGGCTCAGGGCCACAGGCGGGCTGGAAGGCCATGCCGCGAGCGGCGCCCCGGCAGCAATGCGGGCCGTCTACTTCGTGCTGGGCTATGCGGTGGTTGTCTGCGGGGTCGTGCTTGTGATCTATGCCCTGATCAACGCCCCCAGGGTTACATGGTGAGAAAAGGTTGAAAACCAGGAAGGTCAAGCCCCGGGCAACTGTCCGGGGCTTTTCTTGTGGCGCGAGGCAAGGACGGGCCGCGTATGGATTGTCGCGGGGATAAGGTGAAGCTTGGCTACTGGCAAGCGCTGGTCGAATCGGATGGTGGAGTGGCGCGCGCGGGTTCAGGGCCGGCGGCGCAGCCGGGGGAACAGGAAGGGAACCTCGCGGCGGTAGCGTTCGTAGTCCGGGCCGAAGCGTGCGGTGAGCTCCTGTTCTTCGACGCGCCGATGCCAGAAGCTGCCTGCGATCAATCCGAACAGGAAGCCCCCAAGCCCTGCCGTGAGTGAGGAAATGAGCGTCATCAGCCCAAGGTAATAGAACATGGCCCCGAGTTGGATGGGATTGCGGGTGTGGGCGTAAGGACCGGTGGTGATCAGCCGCTGGGTCGGGGCCGTGGGCGCAGGGGTGCCGCCGTGCCGCCATTGGGTGCGCACGGCCCAGCTCAGTAGCAGGATGCTGCCGATGAGCGACGGTGCGCCCACCAGGACTTCAAGCCCGCGGGGCCAGGGGTTGCCCAAGGGCTTGATCAACGGTTCCAGAATCATCAACAGCCCGAGCGGGATTCCGCACAGGAACATGGCCGCCCCCACGGCAAGGGACAGGGCCTTGCGCAGCGGGCCGGGCTTGTGCCGGGCCAGGCGCAGCAGGATGGCGACGATGCGCTGGCGCATGAGGGATGCCTCCCCGGTGCGGGCTTAGTCTTCGTTTTCGTCGGCCTTGGGCTTGGCCCCGGCCGACGTTTTTGACGCCACGGGAGTCTTGGGCAGATAGCGCTTGATCTTGGCGGCTGCGGCGATGGTCTCGTCCGGTGCACCCAGGAAACGCATCACACCCTTGGGGGAGAAGTAGTGCCAGCCTTCGGGTTCGGTCAACAAAGTCGCGCCATTGGAGGTCAGGAAGTCTTCGGCCAGGACCTGGTCCACGGTGTCCTGCATCTCGTCCAGCAGTCGTTCGTTTTCCAGAACCACCGACGAGGTGCGAAAGATCTCGAAGGCGCTGTGGGCGATGTCGATGAGCGGGAATTCCGAATCCTTCTTACGTCCGCTGAGGATGCGCTCCAGTTCGGTCAGGTCCTTTTTCAGGGCCTTGATCTCCTCTTGGGCGAGTTCACGGGCGGATTCGATGCTGTCCATCATGGTCTTGATCATGGGGGCGGTGGGGCTTGGTCCGGACATGGCGTGAGGGACTCCTCCTGAATGTTGTGGTGCAAGCTGGGTTGGCGTCTGCTTGTGGTGGTCAGGGCGTTCTCGTTCACGGGCCGTGTCAGGGGCCGGTCTGGCTCAGGACGGCAGACAGGTATTGCAGCACCGAGATGCCGGAAATGGCCCAGATGATGAGCAGTGCGGCGAGGAACGAAACCGTCGAGAGCACCGTAACGATGATCGGCTGCTGTGTCATTCTCGAAAAGACCATGTCCTTCAGCAGCTTGTGTACATAGAAATGCCATGCCAGAAAGACGACCAGAAAAATGGCCAGAGCGTAGATGATGATCATCCGAGTCCCCCCTCAGAGCTGCTTGGACAGTTGCAGGATTGAGATTCCTATGGAGTTCGTACCAGTTGCGCCGGGGGGGATCAAGGGTTGGAACAATTTAGGGGCGATACTCGGCTGCAAATGAAACGGGCCGCCCCTGGTGGGGCGGCCCGTTTGGGGTTTCATGGATGGGTAAGTCGCAGGGCACTCAGGAGCGATGGGGTGCGAGGCCAAGGAGCGCTTGAGCCAAGTCCGCAGGTCGCCCAAAAATGTCCAGACGCGCGACGCATTGCGTGCAGGTCGCTCAGAAGTGGCTGGATACGAGGAACAAAACAGGCCCAAGCTCGACGACCTGTAGCCGTTAGGCGAGATTGCGAGCCTTACGGATACAGAGAGCAGAGCTGTATTGAGACATACGCGAGAGTTTGGGCCTGCCGCAGGAACGAAGCAGATGGCTGTTTTTCAACGCCCTGCCCGGCGTACGATCTCCTTGGCCGGGAGGATGCCCGTCGCCGAGGCCGAGACGATGTTGCCCGCCACTCCAGGGCCGTCGCCCGCCACGAACAGGCCTTTGATGGAGGTCTCCAGTTCCTTGCTGGTCCTGACCTGGGTGGCGAAGAACTTGATCTCCGGGGCGTAGAGCAGGGTCTCGTCGTTGGCCACGCCGGGCACGGCGAAGTTCAGCTGCTCCAGGCCCTGCACCAGGTTGGTCACGATGCGCTCGGGCAGGGCCATGGCGATGTCACCGGGCACCACGTCCTTCATGGTGGGGTCGATGTAGGAGTTGCGGATGCGGTCCCAGGTGCTGCGGCGTCCACGCTTCAGGTCGCCGAAGCGTTGCAGGATGGGCTTGCCGCCGCCGATGATGCTCGCCAGTCGCCCGATGGATTCGCCGTAGGCCTGGTTGTCCGACACCGGCTCGGTGAGCACCACCTTGGACAGGAAGGCGAAGTTGGTGTTCTGGCTCTTGCGGTTCATGTGGGCGTGGCCGTTGACGCATACGAAGTCCTGATAGTTCTCCAGGGCCACGAACCCCCCGTAGTTGGTGCAGAAGGTGCGGGTCTGGTCGTCGTATTTGCGGGTCCGAATAAAGAACGTCGGGTCGTAGACGATCTCGCAGAGGTCCTTCATGATGTCGTTGTGGACCTCCACGCGCACGCCGACCTCGATGCCGCGCTGGGTCACGCCCACGCCGTGCTGCTGCACGACCTTGGCGGTCCATTCCGCGCCCACCCGGCCCGGGGCCAGGATCACGTTGTCGGCATAGTAGCCGCCGCGCGCGGTGAGCACGCCGGTGACGTGGTCGCCGTCCACGATGATGTCCTTGACCTCCTCGGAGGTGTGGATGGTCACGCCCTTGGCCTTCAGATCTTCCACCATGCCGTTGATGTGGCCGGGCAGGTTGTCGCTGCCCAGGTGCTTCTGCTTGATGATCAACAGGTCCACGCCGTGCTTGAGCGCGTTCTTGCGGATGTCCTTGGCCTTGTCCATGTCCGTGGGGTAGACCTGCCCGTCCATGCCGTAGGCGTTGAAGATGGCCTCGGTCTCGTCGATCAGGGCCTGGGCCTCGGCAATGGGCAGGAACTGGGTCAGGTCCGTCTTGCCCAGGATGGGGATGAAATTCAGCTTGCCGTCGGAGAACAGGCCCGCTCCGCCCATGCCCGCCAGGATGTTGCAGGGGCGGCATTTGATGCATTCCTGGCCCTGGCCGATGGGGCAGCGGCGCTTCAAGGGCTGCTTGCCCTTTTCCAGGATCAGGATCTTGAGTTTGGAGTTGTTGGCCAGATACCAGGCGGAGAAGAGTCCGGCCGGTCCGCCGCCAACAATGATCACGTCATAGTGCTTCTGGGTCTTCTGTGGTGCCATTAATTAGTAGTGCTCCTGGGGCGGCTGCCGGAAATCGATGGGGTTGGGGCAGCCGCGTGCGGCCGGGTATCTTGCGCCCGGCCAAGGTATTTCAACGCGCGCCGACAAAAGCGCGCAGAACCCTTAATTGTCATTTTCACGCCTTCGATAGGAAAGCAAGCAAAAAAAACAGGCCGCTGAACGGGGTCAGACGGCCTGCGGGAAAGCTAAAAAAAGAGCGTGGGGATGTGCGTCGCTTAATGCCCGGCGACCTTGCGCAGGAACTTGAACAGCGTGCGGAAGGCCTTGGGCGGTTTCTCGGCCTTGCGCTCAATGATCGCATTGCGAACCAGGGTGCGCAGATGCTGGCGATCGACCTCCGGGTGGATCGTCACGATCTCCTCGACCAGGGCATCGTCGCCGGCCATCAGCCGATCCCGCCATTCCTCGACGCGGTGGAAGCGTTCGTCGTACTTGCGTTTCTTCTGGTCCACGGAGTCGAGGACCTGACGCAGGGCGTCGATGTCCACTTCCTCGGCGCGCATCAGTTTGCCCACGTACTGGCGATGGCGGCGCACAGCCTCATACTTTTTGATGGTCAGGGCGAAGAGCGCGGCCTCGCGGATGGCTTCGGGAAGGTCCATGGCTTTGATCTTCTCGGCGGGCATGCTGCACAGCCGTTCGCCCATGGCCTGAAGCTCACTCATTTCACGTTTGAGCTGCGACTTGCTCTTGTAGCCGTCGTCGTCCTGATACTCGTCGAAATCATCTTCGTTGTCGTGCTGGCCCATATGCTCATCCTCGGGAATGGTATGTAAAGTCATTGCAAGTTGCCCAGGGGCCACAGGCCCATGAGTGGGGGCAGGCGTTGCGCCCTTCGTGTCAGCCGTTCAGTTCGCCCCGCAGAGTGCGCAAGCGTTCCCCCGCAAGGGTCCTGTCCATGGGTTCGCCGTGACCCGGATACACGGTGACGATATTGGCATTATCAAGCAGCCAGAGCAGTTTGTCCAGGGTGTGGCCCAGTTCCTTGGCTTGGTATCCCGGAAGCCTCGTGCAGTGCGGTCCCTCGGCGCACAGCACGTCCCCGATCATCAGGGCCCCGCCCACGCGGAAGCTGAGTCCGTCCGGGCTGTGTCCCGGGGTGTGATAGACCTGCAAGGCGTCGCGCGGACCGATGGGGATGGTCAGGCAGCGCAGCTTTCCCCCGGGGGTGTCCATGTCTCGCGAGACCCCCGCCGAGGTGGGCAGGGCGAATAGGGCGATGGCCGCGGCCGCGTGAGGGTTCACGGTGCCCAGGATCGTTGCGCCGGTCATGCTGGCATCGCCGCTGCGCAGGGCGTCGGCTGCCAGCTTGTGGCAGACCAGCGAGGCCATGAATCCAGGCTTTTCCAGGATGCGCGAGGCCGAAAGGCAGTGATCCGCATGGCAGTGGGTCAGGCAGACCACGGCCTGACGCGGGATCTTGCGTGTCCATTGCAGCATCAGCCCGGCCAGGGCGTCGGTCTGATCATTGTCCGTGCCGGGGTCCGTCAGCATCACGTATTCCGGGGAGCGCATCAGGTAGGTGTTGCAGCGCAAAGGCGCATCCGGATGCAACACGGCGGCCAGTTCCGTCTCGTAGGCACCGGGGATGGATTCCCATTCAAGCTGTGAAAGAACGAATCCGTCGGCCATGGTGTGCGGCCCTCCGTCGGCACGGGATACGCGAGAACCCCGTTGCCGTCCAGACTCGCGCTGAGCACCCGGAGCCCTGTCTTATCCCAGGGTCACGTCGGCTGCGATGACCCCTGTGGGCGTTCCCTGCCGGCCAAAGGGTGAGGACACGGTGAGGCAGGGTTTGCCGCTGGCCTGGGAGATGTAGACCTCGGAGATGGCCATTGTTCCGGTCTCCATGGCTGCGGTGAACCAGGGGCGCGTGGACCAGTTCTTGCCACGAACCCGGGCGTCCTGGGCTGATTCCAGTCCCGGGCGCGGGATGTTCGAGCAGGGCTGGGTGCCCTGGGCGTCGGTCAGGTACAACAGCTCCAGGAAGTTGTTTTCAGCCATGGCGGAGCGCATGACGCCCTCTATCCGCTCCGGGGCCATGGACAGGATGTCGGCTGATTCGGCCAGTGCGGCGAGGACCTGCTGGACCTTGCCCGTGCCCATCAGCTCGAAGGCCTTGTTCAGGCCATTCAGGCCCTCCACCCCACTGAGCAACCGCTCCAGGGCCAGGGAGGACGCGGCCATCTCCTCGTCGGTGCGTTGGGAGATGCCGTCCACCTCGGTCACGGCACGGGTGACCTGCTCGCTGGCTGCGGACTGCTGGGTCGCCGCCGCGGCGATGGAACGGATCTGATCGGCGTTCTCGCCTGCCAGGTCGACGATGGCGACCAGCATCTGGCCCGAACGTCGGGCCACTTCCGTGGCCTGCTCCACCATGGCGCTGGCCTCGGCCATGCCGTTGCGGGTCCGTTCCATGCCGCCCTGGATGGCCTGCACCTGCTGACCAACGTCGCGGGTGGCCTGCATGGTCTTTTCGGCCAGTTTGCGCACTTCGTCGGCCACCACGGCAAAGCCGCGTCCGGCGTCGCCTGCACGGGCCGCCTCGATGGCGGCGTTCAGCGCCAGTAGGTTGGTCTGGTCGGCAATGTCGGCGATGACGTTCATGATGAGTCCGATGCCTTCGGCCTGCACCCCCAGGCCCGAAATCACTGAGGACAGTTCTGCGGTGCGCTGATTCACGGCAAGGATGGCGGTCACGGTCTCGTCCACTGTCTCTGCTCCGGCATGGGCCTGTTCCATGGCCCGGTCCGCCGCCGTGGCCGCCGCCTCGGCGCTTTCGGCCACCTGGGCCACCGAGGCGTTCATCTGTTCCATGGCCGTGGCCGATTCGCTGGACAGGCGGCGCTGAGCGCGCGCGCCTTTGCTTGCGTCACCGGTGTTGGTCTGGAGTTCCCTGGCCGCATTGTGGATGTCGCCGATGGCGGTGCGCAGGGTCCCGGAGGCGTTGCGCAGGTTCTGGCAGCGTGAGGCTTCACCCTGGCGACGGGCATCCAGGGTCAGGGCCTGGGCTGCCGACAGCTCCCTCCGGAGCTGATCGGTCTCCGTCGTGGCCTCGGAAAGAGATTGAATGATAGCGTTGTTTTCGACAATAATGTCTTTGATGGATGATTGTATTTCAACAAATTTGGATTTTTTATGGCTCTGCACACCTCCGTTCAGCATGGCCGCTAGGGCTGCCTCACGCTGGCGGGCCGTGAGCGCCAGGGAAGCTCCGCCTGCAGCCAGTGCCAGGAGACTGGCCAGGGTCAACCCCAGCAGAGTCCGTTGGTATATGCTGTAATCATTGATGAAGTTAGCTCCATCCGCGGGACTGGGGCCAGCGAATGTGAGGGCGATCAGCAGGGTGGCTGTGAGCACAAGAGGCAGGGAAAGAAGGGCGAGGGTGCGTCGAAACATGGGTCACCTGTCGTTGTAATGGTGGATGGCAATATCCACCAACAGCAAGTTCGGGGCCAGTTTCGACCGTGGCGCTAGGTCTTGCTGTCTGAACGGGTGATGATCAATTGGGCCGGGCCTTCGGGTTGGGCCTGGGCGTCGCCGAGAATGTAGGCCTTGGCGTTGACTGCGGACACGGCGTGCGAGAAGAGGAATCCCTGCCCGTATTCGCAGTTCAGGGAGTTCAGGATATCCTGTTGGCTCGATTTTTCCACACCCTCGGCCACCACCTCCAAACCCAGGTTATGGGCCAGATTGATGATGGCCTTGACGATCTCCTGGTTCCCGGGGGTGGTATCCATGCGATTGATGAAGGACAGATCGATCTTCAGGTGGTCCAAAGGGAATTTCTGGAGATAGCTCATGGATGAGTAGCCGGTGCCGAAATCGTCGATGGAAATCTGGATGCCCAGTGATTTCAGGCGGTTCAGCTTGTCCGTAGCGGCATCGGCATTTTCCATGATGGTGGTCTCTGTGATCTCCAGCTTGAGTTTGTTTGCGGGCATCCCGGTTTTTTTCAGGATCTCGCGCACAGAGTCCACCAGATCGGGCTGGGTGAACTGGCGCGCCGAAAGGTTCACCGAGAGCATCAGTCCCTGGGCTTCGGGCATGGTCTCTCGCCAAGTGCTCATGGTCTGGCAGGCCTCTTCCAACACGAAGTGGCCCAGGCGCGTGATCAGGCCCGTTTCCTCGGCCAGGGGGATGAATTCCGCAGGCGAGACCACTCCGCGCTGGGGATGGTTCCAGCGCACCAGGGCCTCGAATCCGATGAGTTTGGAGTCATGCAGGGTCAGGATGGGCTGGTACTCGACGAAGAACTCGCCCCCGTGCACGGCCCGGCGCAGATCGTTTTCCAGGGTCATCAGCTCCACGGCCTTGTCCAGCATGTGCGGCACGAAGACCTTGAGTTTTCCGTAGCCCGCTTTTTTGGCCAGGTGCAGGGCGATATTGGCCTTGCGGATCAGTTCGGCGTCGTCGTCTTCGGGCGGGGGAAAGAGCACTGCCCCGAAGCAGGCGGACATGTTTAACTCATGACCGTCGATGATTAGAGGTTCCTCAATGGCGGCGCGGGCGCGGTTGATGATGTTGATGGCCTTGCGCGGCTTGTCCAGCTCCTCCAGTAGGAAGATGAATTGGTCGGAACCATAGCGGGCGACCATGTCCAGGCTGCGCACGCTCTTGTGCATCCGAGCGGCGATCTGTTCCAGGGCCTTGTCCCCCACGCGGTGGCCGAAGCTGTCGTTGATGACCTTCAGGCGGTCGATGTCGGCGAAGGCCAGGGCGAAGTGATAATCATCGCGGCGCTTGGCGCGTTCGACGGCCTGGGCGATGCGGTCCGAGGCCAGCACCCGGTTGGCCAGCCCTGTCATGGGGTCGTGCAGTGCCTGATAGCGGAGCTGGATTTCCAACTGCTTGCGTTCGGTGATGTCGCGCACCGACAGGCGCAGGCCCAGGGCTTCGCCATTCTCTGCGCAGACCTCGTGGCGGGCGGCGTTCATCCAACGCATGGCCCCGTCGCGGCGGAAGATCCGAAAGTCCAGGGATTCGCTTGCCTCGCCCGCCAGAAAGGCCTCCCAGTCAGGTAGGTCGTCCCGGTGCAGCAGCGTGGAGATGAGCTGGGGCTGTTTCTCAAAGGCCTCGTTCTCGTAGCCTGTAATGTGCAGGCAGGCCGGGCTGGTGTAGCGGTGCTCGCCCTGTGGTCCGAGCCAGATCTCCATGGCGTGGGTGTGTTCGGCGATGGTGCGGTAACGCTCTTCGGAGAGCCGGAACTGCGCTTCGATTTCCTTGCGCGCGGTGATGTCGGTCAGCATCACCAGTTTGGAGACGCCGCCGACCTGACGCTTGACCGGTGCACAGACGGCCTCAAGCCATCTGTCCTGCCCGTTGGGATGAAATTCGTAGCGGGCGGCTTCGTTCACGAAGAGATTGACGTTGACGCACCAGGGACAGGTTTGCTCCAGGTCGAACAGGGCCTTGTGGCAGGGTTCCCCGGTGGCGTCGCGCCCGATCTGCTTGATCATGGCTGAGTTCATGAATTCCAACGTGCCGTCCGGGGCGCAGATGTAGAGCTGACCGTTGAAGGCGTCCACCAAGGCGTCGTATTCGTGTTGCAGATCGCTGTTGCGGTTCTTGTATCGGCGAAGGGCCATGGTCAGAAGGGCCAGGGTCGCGATGGCCGCAAGCCCCATGACCAGGGTGAACAGCAGGGAGGGTGAGTCCGGGGAAGGGGACCCTAGGGTCAGGGCATTGCCCGCCAAGGCCTCGGCCTGGGACAAGGCCAGGATGGCCGTAGTCAGGATGGCCGTAGCCAGGACGGCCCGTGCGGACAGGTTGGGCCAGAGGTACTTTATGTGAAAATTATGATCGATCATTTCAACCGTTTGTACTTAAAAAGAAAGGGGGAGACAATGGGGGAGGCGCCGAATACTTTAATTGTTATCAGCGAGGCGATCCAGCCCGGTGCCCGGATGTCGTTCAGGTTGTAGGGGGAATGGCAACCTGCTACAAGCAGACGATATCTTGCGGGACCCGGTTGAGTTGACCGGTCCTGTGGTTCTTTCCACCAGGACTTGACGTGGACGATTCCAAAAAAACAAAGCAACAGTTGATTGAAGAGCTGTGCGCATTGCGCTGTCGCCTTGCCGAGACCCCTTCCTCCGAAGGGTTTGATCTGCGGGCTGTGCTTGATGGGCTGCGCACACCAATCTTCATCAAGGACGAACAGCATCGCTGGATCTATCTGAACCAGGCGGCTACGGACGTGGTGGGCAAGTCCCGGGACGAGATGCTCGGGCGCACGGATTCTGCTGTCTATCCTCCAGAATACGTGGATTTTCTCTGGAACAAAGACGAATACGTCCTGAGTACCGGTAAGACCATTTCCTACGAGGTCTCACCGCCCTGGCCCGGGGGCAAGACCCATTGCCTGACCCTGAAGAGTCGTTTTACCGCCCCGGGCGGGGAGCGGTATCTCGTGGGGGTGATGCAGGACGTCACCGAGATCAAGCAGATTCAGCGCGCCCTGCGTGAGAGCGAGGGCCGGCTGCGCTCCATCCTCAACATGTCCCGGGTGGGTGTGGTGGTTTCGCGCAGGGATGGCATCGTCTACACCAACCCGGTGATGCTGGAACGGAGCGGGTTTGCGGCACACGAGGTGGTTGGGCACCCGGTGCTTGATTTTGTGCACCCCGAGGATCGCGCCCTGGTGGCAGACAAGTTGGCCAAGAGATTCGGGAAATGGCTTGGAGAGGTCTACTACTGTTTTCGGTTATTGAAGAAGCAGGGGGATTACCGTTGGGTGGGGGTCTACGGCTCGCTCGTGGACTGGGATGGCGAACCCGCGAGCCTGACGTTCATCGTGGATTTGAGCGAACAGAAGCAGGCCGAGGCCGCGTTGGCCAGAAGCGAAAGCCGGTTGCGCCGGGTTGTCGATTTGGTCCCCCACGCCATTTACGCCCGCCACGAGGATGGCCGGTTCCTGATGGCCAACAAGGCCGCCACCGAACTCTTTGGGTGTTCTAGGGAGGAGCTGGTCAGGGGAGGCCACGACGATCCAGGGACTGAGCGCGTGCAGCGCTCTCTTGCCCGTCTGGAGGGGCCGGTGCTCAGCGGCGTGAAGCCCTTCCAGGTTACGGAGTTGAGCCTCCAGGACGCTTTTGGCAGAACCCGCCACCTGGAGTATTCGGCAGTGCCCTTTCCGGCAGATGTGCCGGGCCGCGTGGTGTTGGGGGTGTGCACCGACGTCACCAGCCGTGAGGACATGCGCCTGCGCCTGGAGCGTTTCAACGACTGCCTGCTGCATTTCGGCAGCGAGCCCGAGGAGAACATCACCAGTCTGGTGGCCCTGTGCGGCGAGATGCTGGGCGGAACCTGCGCCCTGTACAATCGCCGCGAGGGCAGACAGTTGATCGCCGCCGGGCAGTGGAACGCGCCGCCGGACATGCCCACGATGGATGCCGCCGAGGGCCATCTCTGCGGGGATGTCATTAGCCGCGGCCTGGACAGCATTCTGGTGGTGCGCAACCTTCAGGATTCTTCCTACGCCGAGAGCGATCCCAATGTCCGGGCCTATGGGTTGCAGACCTATATCGGCTCCCCGGTGCGCACGGGCGGAACCATCGTGGGCAGTCTGTGCGTGGTCTATACCAAAGACCGTCTGCTGACGGAGGAAGACGAGTGGCTGCTGTCCGTGGTGTCATCGGCCATTGCCGTGGAAGAGCGCCGCATGACCGCCCAGGATTCCCTGCGCCAGAGCGAGCGGACCCTGCGAGCCCTGTCCGACGCCACCAGCGACATGATGGTGCTCCTGGATAGCGAAGGCCTGGTTCTGGCTGCCAACGCCAAGGCCGCAGTGGCTTTTGGCCTGACGCCGCAGGAGATGGTGGGCAGGCGGATCAAGGACCTGCATGACAGTCCCCGGCAGCATGACCGCTGGCAGCGCCTGATGCAGGTCCGCCGTGCCGACGAGCCCGTGGGCTTCACCGAACAGCGTGGGGAGCGCAGCCTGGAACACCGTGTCTATCCCGTGCTTGATGAATTCGGAGAGGTGGCGCGCTTGGCGGTGTTCACCAGGGATATTACCGAGGCCTTGCTTGCCGAGCGCAAGCTGGCGGAGAGCGAGGAGCGCTTCCGGACGACTTTTGAGCAGGCCGCGGTGGGCATGGCCCACATCTCGGTGGAGGGCAATTGGCTGCGCGTCAACGACAAGCTGTGCGACATCACGGGCTACGCGCGTGAAGAACTGCTTGGCAGACATTTCAGCGAGGTCGTCCATCCCGACCACCTGGAGGAGAGTTTAACGCTGCGCGACCAGATGCTCAGGGGTGAGATGCCGTCCTTTTGCCGGGAACAACGCTACATGCTTAGGGACGGGACGTGCACCTGGATCAATGTGACCGCGGCTTGCATCAAGGATGAGCAAGGCCAGGCCAAGTATTTTTCGTGCGTCGTGGAGGATATCGCCCCACGCAAGCAGATTGAGGCGTCCCTGCTGCGTCGGGATGCGGTGCTGGAGGCCGTGGGCCTTGCCGCCGAAAAATTCCTGCAGACCAGCGAGTGGACCGAATGCATTCAGGAGGTGCTCTCCAACTTGGGAGCTGCTGCGGGCACCTGTCGGGCCTATGTATTCGAGAATGATTTTAATGAAGCAGGCCAATTGTGTATGAGCCAGCGCTGTGAATGGTGCGCCGCGGGGGTTGAGGCCCTGCTTGATGCCCAGGTCACGAAGGGGTTGCCCTATGCCGAGTGCGGTATCGATACCCTGGCGGGGATTCTTGCGGCCCGGGGCACCATGCATGGCCGGGTGCGCGATCTGCCCGGGGCCGCCCGCGCGTTGCTCGAGCCCCAGGGAATCAAGTCGCTGGCTCTGGTCCCGGTCCATGCCGGGAACGAATGGTGGGGATTCATCGGCTTCGACGATTGCAGGACCGAACGGCGCTGGCTGGATGCCGAGATCGAGGCCCTGGTGGCTGCCGCCAATATCGTGGGCAGCGCCATCGCCCGCAAGCGAACCGAGTTGGCCCTGCGCGAGTCCGAGCGCAAGTTCCGGATCATTGCCGACGCGGTCCAGGATGTGTTCTGGATCAGTACCCCGGACCGAAGTCATGTGCTCTACCTGAGCCCTGCCTTCGAGCGCCAGGTTGGCCCGCGCGATGAGTTGTACCGCAATCCTCTGGCCTTCGCCAAGGTCGTTCATCCCGATGACTGGCGCACGATTCAGCGGGCCTATGCCAGGCCTCGTCCACAGATTCGCGAGATCGAATACCGGGTTAGGCGCAGGCAGGGGGACTGGCTCTGGGTGCGTGAGCGCGCTTTTCCGGTGTTGGGCGAGGATGGCGAGATGGAATGGCTGGCGGGCATCACCATCGATATCACCGAGCGCCGCCAGGCCGAGGAAGAGATTCGCCGTTCCCTGAAGGAAAAGGAATTACTGCTGCAAGAGGTCCATCACCGGGTCAAGAACAACCTGCAGATCATCACCGGTTTGCTGGACATGGCGGGGCGGCGCATCAAGGACACCAAGGCCCGCGAGGTCATGCGCGACACCCAGTCCAAGATCCACGGCATGGCCATGATCCACTTGCAACTCTATGGCTTCGAGCGCTTCGACTCCATCGACATGGCCACCTACGCCCGGCAGCTCACGGGGCAGCTGGCCCAGATGTACGGAGCCTCATTTATCCAGCCGCAGTTCGATCTTGATGATATCCAGCTGCCGCTCAGCAAGGCCATCCCATGCGGATTGGTGCTTTCGGAGATGCTGGCCAACGTCTTCAAGCACGCCTACCCTGAGGACCAGGGCGGAGCGCTGAGCCTGAGTGTCAAGAATTGCCCTGGCGGCAGGGTCATGATCCAGGTGGCTGACAAGGGCCAAGGCATTCCGCCGGGCGTCCTGGAAAGCGAACTGGATTCTGTTGGGCTCAAGCTACTGAAAAATATAGTAAAGTTTCAGCTTTCAGGCGAGTTGCGGATTGAGTCGGACCATGGCACTACAGTGACCATATCTTTTGCACATGACGAGAAGGGAGAATCCAGTCCATGAGCACCTCCGATAGGAACCAATACAAGATTATGGTCGTTGATGATGAGGCCGTGATCATCACCCAACTGGAAGAATTGCTCACAACGCTGGGATACGATGTGATCTGCAAGGCGTCCACTGGAGACGATGCCGTGCGTCTGGCCGGGGAATTGCGCCCGGACCTGGTGCTGATGGACGTTGTCATGCCGGGTGAAAAGGATGGCATCACCGCCTGCGGGGAGATTCAGGACAAGCTGGATATCCCGGTCATTCTGCTCACGGCCTACGGGGACGACGCCCATGTGGACCGCGCCAAGGTCGTGCATCCTTATGGCTATATCTTGAAGCCCAGTCAGAACGACCAGATCAAGGCCGTGATTGAGATCGTGCTCGAGAAGAAGGCCATGGAGCGCAACCTGGACGACATGATGGTCGGGTTCCGCTCCCAGGCAGAGGACCGCGAGTTGCAGCTCAAGGAAATCCACCATCGCATCAAGAACAACCTGAATATGATCTGTGGACTCTTGGCCCTGCAATCCATGCACATCGAGAACGAGGCCTGCGTGGAAGCCTTGAAGGCCGTACGCAGTCGCGTGGTTTCCATCGCCAAGGTCCATGAGAAGCTTTACAGTTCAGAACATCTCGACACCATCGCCGCTCGGGATTATTTTGAGAGCCTGACGGATTCTCTGTCGCGGTCCTACGTCTTTCCTCCGGGAGTGGAGTTGAAGCTGGACTGCGAGGAACTGGAATTGGAACCCGACAAGGTCATGCCCGTGGGTCTGATTGTGACCGAGTTCCTGACCAATTCGTTGAAGTACGCCTTCCCCGAGGGTGGGCCGGGTACCATCACCATCGTCTTCAGCAAGGGCGTGGGCAACTACGAGCTTGTGGTCTCGGATGACGGCGTTGGCCTGGCCGCCGAGGTGGACATGAACCATCCCAAGTCCCTGGGGCTGGAGCTTGTCCGGGGGCTGGTGGCCCAGGTCGGCGGTACTCTGGAACTGTCCCGTTCCGGTGGTACGCGCTTCACTGTCCGCATTCCCTCCTAGGAGCAAGGTCATGGCACAGCTGCCTCTCGCCTTTGAAACATTCGCGGCCTGGGGCCAGGAGCTGCCGTTGCGGGCTTGGCTCTGGCTGACAACCGGCGGCGGAGGACTCCAGGCCGCCGTCATCTTGGGGGCCGTGGTTTTGGGCTGGCTGCTGGCGTTTCCCCTAAAGCGTGCCGTCCGCAGCCATTTCGCTACGGGATTGGCAGGGGAGTTGCCCCTGTCCCGTTTCGGGCGCAGCGTGGTGCGGGCCCTGCCGGCCATGATCTCCGCCCTGCTGGTCGCCTCTGCCCGCGAGGGGCTTAGGCTGTATGGACAGGGCAGTGTGCTGGCCGATCCGGTCCTGGCCCTGTTGGTAGCCTCTTCCGTGATCATTCTCGGGTCTTCTGTGATCCGTTCCCAATTCTGGCGGCGCTGTTTCGCCACCTTGTCCGTCATTGCCGCCGCGTTCCACGTGCTGGGGATTCTGGAGCCCGTGTTGCGGTTGCTCGACGCCATCGGCCTTGATCTGGGCGGAACCCGCGTGACGTTGCTGGTTCTGATCAAGGCGACGATCCTGCTGTTGGTCTTTTTCCGGCTGGGGGGGATGTCCTCGGTCTTTGTCGAGCGTCGCCTGGAAGGTGCGCCGGATCTGACGCCTTCAACGCGCGTGCTGCTTGCCAAGACCGCCAGGATCGGCATCTACGTCCTGGCCGTCCTCCTGGCCCTGAACAGCGTGGGCATCGACTTGACGGCCCTGACGGTGTTCAGCGGCGCGGTGGGTGTGGGAGTTGGTTTCGGCTTGCGCAACGTCTTTGCCAACCTGATCAGCGGCGTGATCCTGCTCATGGACAAGTCCATCAAGCCCGGGGATGTCATCGAGATTGGGGGCGTCTACGGCTGGATCACCGAGCTGCGGGGCAGGTTCGTCTCCGTTGTGACCCGTGACGGCAAGGAATACCTGATCCCCAATGAGGATCTGATCACCAGCCAGGTCGTGAACTGGTCATTTTCGGACAACAAGGTGCGCCTGAAGGTGCCTGTCGGGGTCTCCTACGGCACGGATGTGCACCAGGCCCTGGCGTTGATGAAACAGGCCGCCGCCGGGTTGCCCCGCATCCTAGATACTCCCGCGCCGGTGGCCCTGTTCTTGGGCTTTGGCGACAGCTCCCTGGACCTGGAGCTCAGGGTCTGGATCGATGACCCGCGAAACGGCGTGACTAACATCGTGAGTGTCGTCAATCTTGCCATTCTGGATGCCTTCCGGGCCAAGGGCATCGTGATTCCCTTCCCGCAGCGGGATGTGCATCTCATCCCCGAAAAGCAATAAGTCCGGTTCTTCTTCGAGGCGCAGAAAAGCCCCGGTCCCACAATGGGGCCGGGGCTTTCCACGGAGGCGTCCGATGAGGGGCTGCCTGGCCCCCCGATCACTCGAACAATGGAAAGATGTATGCCTCAGCTCGCCTGGCCGTAAGGTGCCAGCAGATCGTCCAGGGTGTCCGCACGGCGAATGAGCCGCGGCTGCCCGTCGGACTGGATAAGCACCTCGGCCGGGCGCAGGCGGCAGTTGTAGTTGGAACTCATGGCAGAGCCGTAGGCTCCGGCGTCAAGCACAGCCAGGACATCATTCTCCGTCAGTTCCGGCAGCATCCTGTCGCGGGTGATGATGTCCCCGGTCTCGCAGATGTTGCCCACCACGGTGACGGGGGTGGGCAGGCCAAAGGGGGCTCCGGCGGTGCGGTAGACCTCGATGTCGTGGTGCGAATCATAGAGCACAGGGCGCGAGAGCACGTTGAATCCCAGGTCCGTCCCCGCATAGGCGGTCCCCGCCACGGTTTTCACGGCATGCACCGTACCCAGCAGCACCCCGCACTCCGCGCAGATGTAGCGGCCCGGTTCCACGTGGTAGCGCGGGGACCATCCGGTCTCGGCCTCGAACTCTGCGATGATCCGGGTCAGGCCCCGGCCCAGTGCTTCCAGATCAAGCCTGGGCTGCCCCGAGAGTTTCTTATAGGGCACGCCAAACCCGCCCCCGAAGTCGATGAACTCCAGTTCGTCGAAGCTTGTGGCGATGGACAAGAGGGTTTGGGCGGCCTGCAGATACGTCTCCGTGGTCATGAACAGCGAGCCGATGTGTTGGTTCACGCCTATCAGGCGTATCCTGTGCCGCGCCAGGATCTCCTTGACCAAGGGGATATCGTCCGGGGAAACGCCGAACTTTGTGTCCTTGCCGGCGGTGACCACCTTGGCGTGGTGTCCGGCGCCGGCCCCAGGGTTGAAGCGGATGGCCACTTGGCCTCCCGCATTGGCCTGGCCAAACAGTTCCAGCTGGGACAGGGAATCCACGGAGACCCGGATACCGCGCTCCGTGGCGAAGCGCATCTCCTGGGCGGAGACGTTGTTGCAGATGTAGAGGATGTCCTGGGGCCGAAAACCGGCGGCCAGTTCGAGGTGGATCTCGCCGGGGCTCATGGCGTCCACGAGCAGGCCTTCCTCGCGCACGATGGAGAGCAGCTGTGGGTTGCTGTTGGCCTTGGCCGAGTAGTTGACCTCGAATCGCGTGAGGTCCACCAGGGCTGTCAGCTCACGGCAGCGGCGGCGCAGGATGTCTTCGTTGTAGACATACAGAGGGCTGCCGTAGTCCGCCAGCAGTCCGGCAGGCAGGTTGCCGCCAAAGAAGCCGGTTTCGGCGGTGAACCCGCCGTGATTCTGGTCTTGCTTGTTGCTCACGATGGGGTGTCTCGCTTGATGAGTTCCAGTTCGTTCAGGAAGGCTTCGCGCATCAGCCGGACCAGTTGGTTGTTCCTGGAATAGAGGCATTGCGCGCCTGCCTCCGGGAACAGGGAGCCCGTCAGGACCGCGCTGGTATCGGCGATGATATTCACTTGGCCGCGTTCCCTGGGCTTGGGATGATGGTGAACTCCGGGGGCCGGGCAGGCATCGGAGATGAGCACGGTCTTGACCCCCCGGGTCACGCAGTCCTGAAGGGCCGTGGCAATGGTGGGCAACTCGCAGGAGTGCACGGAGACATAGACGTGGCTTGTGGCCCCGTCGAGCATGGCCCGCATCCGCTGCACAACGCTCTCATGACCTGTGACGGTGAGGTAGGGGGCGCTCTCGCTGACGCGGTCCGGCAGTTCCCTGTCCAGCATCTTCAGGGTCTCTGCGCTGCGCCTCGCGAGCACGTCCAGGAATTCAGCCTTGGGCGTGGGCAGGTGCTTGCTGGTCTTCTGTTCGCTGCGCATGGCGCCGCCTTTTTCGGCCAGCCCGGCCAGGGCTGCGTAGGCATTGGAACGGGAGATTCCGGCACGCTTGGCGGCCTCGTAGCCGCTGAGCGGGCCATGGGTCAGCAGGGTGACGTAGAGCAACGCTTCTTGTCCGTTCAAACCAAATGTCTTGAGTGCCTCGATGATGTCCATGTGGCCTCCATGGTGGTACTAAAAAGGACTACTATGGTGGGCCAGGCAAAAAGTCAAGGGCCGGCAGGGGGCTTCTCGAAGAATTTATGAACTGAGGGAGAGGGGATTGCTGGGGGAAAGACGGTCGTTGAAGGGGAACGGCTAGAGGAGGTCCGCGCCGGAGAGTACCTTGACGAAGTTCTTGAACATCTCGATGTCCAGTTCACCGAACATCTCGTCGCGCATGATCCGCAGCACCTGAAAAGGGTTCATGGCCTTGCAGTAGGAACGGTTGGTGGTCATGGCATCGTAGATGTCGGCGATGGTCACCGCGCGCACCGGGAGCGAGATCAGTTCCTTGGTCAGGCCCATGGGGTAGCCGCTGCCGTCGAGCTTTTCGTGATGGTGCAGGATGCAGTCCATGGTGACTTGGCCGAGGGGGAAGTGGTTGCAGAGCATTATTCCGTGGTCGGCATGGGTCTGGATAATGCTTCTTTCCTGATTGGAAAGCGCCCCTGGCTTCAGGAGAATTTCGCTGGGGATCACCGTCTTGCCGATGTCGTGCAGCATGGCCCCGACCCCGGCCTGGATCATGGTCTCTTCATCCAGCTTGTATGCCTGCAGCAAGGCCGAGGAATAGAGGAAGACATGCACGCAATGCGAGAAGGTGCGGTAATCGTGGGAGATGAACTGTGCCAGGGCCTTGAAGGATTGTCCTTCTGCCAGCAGGCGGACGGTCTGCTGCACGGCCAGGACAACGCGCTGGAAATCCTTTTGGCGGACGATGTGTTCAGGCAGGCGGCGCTCAAAGGCTTCCTGGACGATGCCCAGGGAGGCCTCGTGCAACAGGCGCGCCCGGTCTATCAGGGAGGCGTTGTCATCCAGCAGAACAAGGCCCAGGTTGTCCTCCACATATTCCTTGTAGAAGATTTCCTGCTCTTTCTGGATGTAGACCTCGCAGACGCCACCCTCGCAGAGCCTGGAGCGGTGGGCGCTGGTGAAATGCTCGTCGGCCTTGGTGTACAGCACGAACCCGTTGCCCTGCAGCAGGTGCACATCAAAACGCCCACGTTTCCCCGGCACGAGCATCAGCGGGGAGATGGAAATGTAGCTCTCTTGGAGCTGGGCGTCGTTTTTGTTGTGCATGGTTCCTCTGGTCCGGTGTATTGCCGAGACAGAGGGAGGAGTGGGCACCGAACCAAAGCCGCCACAAACAGTCGTTGCTGCCGCCGCGGTCATGCGCTTGGTTCATAAAAAAAGCCGTTTGGAACGGCGATGTGTTCTCCACAACTCCCGGTGCAATTGCAGGCAACTCAATACCTTGCCTGAAAAAGCAAGCTTTGTATATAGGTGATGGCAACAAAAGTACAGTGCTTTTTGCAAAGGAAAAGATCTGGAGCTAGGGGAAAAGCCCAGAACAGCGTCATATTGCTACGGATCGTTGCAGGATCGTCTGCGCGGAGTTTTATTGAGGTATTGATTCGCTGGTGGGTAGGGCCCTTAGGAAGGATTGCAGACGCAGGGAAAGGCTGTCCAGGCTCTCCAGGGTCACGTGTTCGCCCAGACCGTGGGCTGAGGAATTGCCCCAGGCACCCCAGACCACGCCGGGGATACCGCGCCGGGTCAGGAAGCGGGCGTCGCTGGCGCCATGAGCGCAACCGGTCTGCATGTCGGGATGTTGCTGGAGCAGCTGGGCGAGGTAGGGGCTGTCTTGTGGGGTCAGTTGCGGCTCCTTGGCCAGTACCTCCAGGTCTCCCCGGATCTGGCCGCGCATGACGGTCACGAGTTCGTCGGGGTCGTCGGCTTCGGTATAGCGGAGGTCGAACAGGGCCTCGGCCTTGGCCGGGACTTGGTTGATGGAACCCGTGCCTGCGCGCAGACTGCTCAGGTTCAGGGTCCGGTGCCAGTGTTCGCCTCCCCGGTCCGGGAACAGCTCCCTCAGTTTCAGGCAGTCGTCAAGGAGCTGGTCGGCTGCATTGATGCCCAGCCAGGGGCGGGCCCCGTGGGCCGTCCGACCGTGGGTCGTCAGGCGCAGGTTGAGGATGCCCTTTTGCTTGATCACCACTTCGTCGGGGGCACCCCCGTCCAGGGCGATGCAGAACCGTGTCTGAACATGATCCAGAAGGGCCTTGGCCCCGAGCTGCCCGCCGGATTCTTCGTCCCCGGTCATCAACAGCCCGAAGGACATGTCCGCCTGGGTGCCTCCCCGGGCCTTGAGGTCCTGCAGTGCGTCGCGGTACTGGAGCATGGATAGGGCCACCCCGTACTTGTCATCCAGGCTGCCTCGGCCCCAGAGGGAGCCTTTTTCCACCCTGGGTTCGAACAGGGACTCGTCCTCGGCCTCCACCACGTCGAAATGGGTCATCAGCAGCACGGGTACGACCCCATCGGCAGGCAGGACGGCAACACAGGGCACGCCCTGGTTGTGGGTCAACTGACTGAAGATGCCGTTGGCCTTGAGCCAGGCGTGGATGAACGCCGCGCAGGAGTCGAGTTCTTGCGCACGGGAAGCTGTGGATTTGAAGCGGATAAGTTTCGAGGTCAGGGCAACGAGTTCGTCGAGATGGTTCATAGGTCCTTCGCATGTTCCAGATATGTCAGAGCTGCGCGAATATAGGGAGTTCCGGTTCAAGGGTCAATCCCGGTTATCAAAACGGCCCGCCAGGGGGAGGCGGGCCGTTTTTGGCTTGGTGCGGGGCTGGTTGGGCTAGAGCAGGTAGACCCCGAGTGCAAAGCACAAAACGCTTAAGGTGAACACGAGCATGCCGAAGATATCCTCGATCTTGCAGGTGTCGGCTCTGTCGGAAAGCTCCATGTGGTAGCGCCTGGAGTAGTCCGACGGATGGGGAGTGCTGATGTCGAGATTCAGGGGGCGGCCGCCGCTGCGGCCATTGCCGTGGCTCATGGTCGGGTCTCCTCCTCGGTGATCGTTTCCGGGCTGCTGGGAAATCCGCTGCGCAGTCCCTGTGCGTGGCACCCTCGGGGGGGGAAACATCTTCCTTGTTCCGAAGTGCATTGAGGGGAGGAAGCAAGGCCCGTTCCGGATGGGAAGAGTTCATGTGATAAAGTCTAGATAAAATTTTAGTAGCCTGTAATCAAAAGCTAAAAATGAAACTCATGGAGAAAATTACCATGAGTTTCAGTGCCAAAAAAACGTCAGCGGCTGGAGTCTTTTGCCCAGGTTTACCTTGTATACCCAGGGTGATGAAGGGAAAAATCCACCCGTCGGCAGGTCTCGCCCAGGCGCAGCTGGGCAACCACCTCGGGGGTCTCGGCCACGACCTTGCCCCGGCGCACCACGGCCAGGCGCGGCGCGCGCAGGCGGATGGCCTCCATGGCGTCCACGGCCTGGAGGATCACGAAATCGGCGTCCGTGCCCGGCTTCAGACCGTAGCCGTTCAAATGCATGACCCGCGCGGCGTTGGCCGTGACCGCGTCGAACAGGGAATTCAGTTGCGCCACACCCATCATCTGCAGGCAGTGTGCGCCCATATGGGCCACCTCCAGCATATCGTGGCTGCCCATGGGGTACCAGGGGTCCATGATATCGTCTTGGCCCAAGGCCACGTTCAGCCCGGCGGCCATTAGTTCCGGCACGCGGGTCAGGCCCCGGCGCTTGGGATAGGTGTCGTGGCGGCCCTGGAGGGTGATGTTCACCAGCGGGTTGCAGACCACGTGCAGCCGGGCCTCGGCCATCAGCGGGATCAGCTTGGAGACGTAGTAGTTGTCCATGGAATGCATGCTCGTCAGGTGCGAACCCGTGACCCGGCCCTGCAACCCCAGGCGCTGCGTCTCACAGGCCAGGGTCTCCACATGGCGCGACAGGGGATCGTCGGATTCGTCGCAGTGCATGTCCACCAGCAGTCCGCGCTGGGCCGCGACCTCGCACAGCCACGTCACGGACTCTCGTCCCGCATCCATGGTGCGTTCGAAATGCGGGATGCCGCCCACCACGTCCACACCCTTGTCCAGGGCGCGCAGCAGCAATTCCTGGCCGCCCGGGGTGCGCAACACCCCGTCCTGGGGGAAGGCCACCAGCTGGATATCCACGAAATCCTTCATCTCTTCGCGCACGTCCAGTAGCACATCCACGGCCATCAGGGTGGGGTCGGTCACGTCCACGTGGGTGCGCACGGCCAGGGTGCCGCGCGCCACGGATCAGGAAAGCAGTTCCAGGGCGCGGGCCTTGATGGCCTCGGGCGTGAGGGTGGGCTTCAGTTCGCCCCAGATCTTGATGCCTTCCAGCAGGGTGCCGCTCTCGTTCAGACGTGGCAGGCCCATGGACAGGGTGGCGTCCATGTGGAAGTGGCTGTCCACGAAGGGAGGAGTGACCAGCCGTCCCGTGGCGTCGATGGTCCGGGCGGCCTGGGCCTCGATGTTCGGGGCGATCTCCACGAACTTGCCGCCCGCAACGGCGATGTCCCTTGTCCCGGTCTGACCGTGGAGGGAGGCGTTTTTGACGAGCAGATCCAGCATGGCGTTTGACCTCTTGGGTTGATCCTTGTTGGTCCTTGTTGATTCGGGACACGGTCTGCGCCTCGGATCGTGCGCAAAGTATTGAGCTTAGCGTTCGCCCTTTCTGAATGGCACCAGCAGGGCCTTGGGATAGGCCGCGCGGCGCGACATGACGATCAACGCGATGATGGAGAACACATAGGGCATCATCAGGTAGAACTGGTACGATACGGCCATGGCCGCCTGTTGCTGCACGCGCATCTGAATGGCGTCGAAGGCCGCGAACAGGGTTGCGCCCAACAGCGCCTTGCCCGGCCGCCACGAGGCGAAGACCACCAGCGCGATGCAGATCCAGCCGCGGCCGTTGACCATGCCAATATAGTAGGCGTCAAAGGCCGAGAGGGTCAAAAACGCACCGCCCACGGCCATCAGAGCGCTGCCCGTGACCACGGCCCAGGTGCGGATGGAGAACACCGACAGGCCCTGTGACTCCACGGCCATGGGGTTTTCCCCGCTCATGCGCAGGGCCAGCCCCGCCGGGGTGCGGTAGAGCACGTAGCTGACCACGACAACGGCCACCACGGCCAGCACGGTCAGCGGCGACTGCTGGAAGAACACCGGTCCGATGAACGGGATGTCTGACAGGCCGGGAATGTCCATGTTCTGAAAGGGCACGATCTTGGGCGGGGTGGTGGCCTTGGGCAGCAGCATCCGGAAGACGAAGGACGAGCAGCTTGAGGCCAGCATGGTGATGCCCAGGCCGGTGACGTGCTGCGATAGGCCCAGCTGCACAGTGAAGGCCGCGTGCAGCAGGCCAAAGGCGCCCCCCACCAACGCGGCGAAGAGCACGCCGCCCCACAGACTGCCACCCATGTAGACCCATATCCAGCCGGACATGCAGCCTGCGGACATGATGCCCTCGATGCCCAGGTTGAGCACGCCGGCGCGTTCGCAGATCAGTTCGCCCAGGGTGCCGAAGATCAGCGGGGTGGCCATGCGCACCGTGGCCAGCCAGAAGCCCGTCTCAAGCATGAAGTTCAGGATATCCATGAGTTATCTCCACCTGATGCGGTAGCGCGAGACGAGCATGCTGACCAGCACGGCCAGCAGCGCGGTGGAGGTGGCCACGTCCGCAATGTAGTTGGAGATATTCAGGGCGCGGCTCATGGAGTCCGCACCGATGGAGACCACGGCCACGAACATGGCCGAGGCCACGACCCCCAGGGGATGCAGGGCTGCGAGCATGGCCACTACGATGCCCGAGTAGCCGAAGCCCGGGGACAGGTCCAGGGTCAGGTAGCCCTTCAGGCCGCAGAGTTCGGCCACGCCCGCGCAACCCGCCAGTCCGCCCGAAAGCAGGGCCGTACGTACGATGGCGGCGTTGACCGGGATGCCGGCGAAGCGGCTGGCCTGCGGGCTGTGGCCCACGGCGCGGATCTCGAAGCCCCAGGTGGTGAAGCGCATCAGCGCCCAGGCACCCACGGCACAGGCCAGGGCGATGATGAAGCCCCAGTGCAGGCGGGTCTTGGCGATCATCTGTCCCAGCACGGCGGAATCGACCACGGGCGCCGCCTGGGGCCAGCCCATGGCCATGGGGTCCTTCCAGGGGCCGAAGACCAGCCAGTTCACGAACAGCAGCACGATGAAATTCAGGAGCAGGGTGGTGACCACCTCGTCCACGGCCAGTTTGGTCTTGAGCAGGGTCGGGCCGAGCAGCAAGAGGCCCCCGGCCAGGGCCCCGGTTAGGAACAGCAGGGGCAGCATCAGCCAGGCGGGCAGGTCGAGCAGGCCCGTGCCCAGCCAGGTGGCCATGCAGGCCCCGGCATACAACTGGCCTTCGCCGCCGATGTTCCAGAGCTTGGCCCGGAAGGCCACGGCCGCCGCCAGTCCGGTGAAGATCAGGGGCGTGGCGCGGGTCAGGGTCTCAGTCAGGGCAAAGGTCGACCCCAGGGAACCCTTGAGCAGCAGCCCCCAGGCTTCAAGGGGCGAGGCCCCGGACCAGATGATGAGCAGGGAGCAGAAGCCCATGGCCATTCCGATGGCCAGGGTTGGGGCCAGGGCCTTGAGCGCTAGGGAGACGTTTTCGCGTGGTTCGAGTCTCACGACCGTGTCTCCCGGTGGGTACAGGTTGCTGGATATGGGATCTGGGCAGGGGGCGTGGCCTGGGCGAGGTTCATCGTCTGCCCGCTCATGGCCAGGCCAAGTTGGGCGGCGTCCACGTCGCAGGGTCGTACCGGGGCCGAGAGGCGTCCGCGGTACATGACCTGAATGCGGTCGGTGACCTGGAACAGCTCGTCCAGGTCCTCGGAGATCAGCAGCACCCCGGCGCCACGTTCGGCGGCTTCCATCAGCCGACGGTGTACGAAGGCCGCAGCACCCACGTCCAGGCCCCAGGTGGGCTGGTTGACCAGGATGACCGAGGGCTGGCCCGAGAGCACCCGGGCCAGGATGAGCTTTTGCATGTTGCCGCCCGAGAGCTTGCGCGTGGTCGCGCCAGGACCTGGGCAGCGCACGTCGAAGCGTTCGATGAGTGCCTTGGCCCGGCGGCGTAGGTTGGCGAAATTCAGCAGGCCGAAGCGTGAAAATTCATTGTCGCGGTAAACCTCGCTGGCCAGGTTCTCCTGCACGGTCATGTCGCCGATGAGCCCGGTTCCGGTGCGGTCCTCGGGGACGCGGCCCACGCCGAGCGCCACCATCCCCGCGGGGGTGGGCCGGGGGACGGGTTGCCCGCCCACGGCCATGGTTCCGGCAGCGGGAGTCAACAGCCCGCAGACCAGATCGGCCAGCTGGGCCTGACCGTTGCCGGACACGCCGGCGATGCCCAGGATCTCCCCGGCGCGCAGGGACAGGTCCAGCCCGTCCAACAGCGCCCGGCCCTGAGGGCCGTCCACCGTGATGCCCTTGAGACGCAGCAGTTCCTCGCCCGTCTTCCCGGGGACGCGCTCGGCCCTCGGCACCTCACCGCCCACCATGGCTCGGGCCAGGGTCTCGATGTCGGTCTCGTCGGTCCTGGTGGCCAGGACCACCTTGCCGTGGCGCAGGACCACGCAGCGGTCGCTGGCGGTCATGACTTCGCGCAGCTTGTGGGTGATGAAGATCACGGACAGGCCCTTGTCCACCAACAGGCGCAGGGTTTCGAACAGGTGGTCGCTTTCCTGGGGGGTGAGCACGGCGGTGGGTTCGTCCAGGATGAGGATGTTGGTGTCGCGGTACAGGGCCTTCAAGATTTCCACGCGTTGGCGCTGGCCCACCGACAGGTCGCGTACCAGGGCGTCGGGGGTGACGGCGAGCCCGAACTGCTCCATCAGCGTGGTCAGTCGCCCTCTGGCCGTGGCCGTGTCCAGGGACAGGCTCAAGGTGGGTTCGGTGCCCAGGATGATGTTTTCGAGTACGGTCATATTTTCGCCCAGGGTGAAGTGCTGGTGCACCATGCCCACTCCGGCGTGCAGGGCCTCGCGCGGGGAGCCCTGGGGGATCGTCTTGCCGTGGATCTGCACCCGGCCCTCGTCGGGCACGTAATGCCCGAACAGGATGTTCATCAGCGTGGTCTTGCCCGCGCCGTTCTCGCCCAAGAGGGCCAACATCTCGCCGTGGGCCAGCTCCAGGGAGATGGCGTCGTTGGCCACCAACGAACCGAAGCGCTTGGTGATGTTGCTCAGTTTCAGGGCGGGTTTTGGGGTGTACATTAGTCTCCTGAGCTGGTCGTTGAAAATCAGCCATCTGCTTCGTTATCACGAATCATTCAAGCTCTCACGTATGTGTTAATACGCTTCGAGTTTGAATGATTCTCATGCCTTGCATCTGACTATTTTTGAACGACCAGAAAAAATGAGAAGTAGTAACTGTTGGATACGCAAAAAGGGCCGCCCCGCAAAGAGGCGGCCCTTGGATTCGGTGCCTAGAAGGTGGACTTGGGCTCGTTGTCGTTGATCTCCACGGTGAAGGAACCGGCCTTGATGGCGGCGGCGGTCTTGGTGACCTCGGCCTTCAGATCGGCGGGGATCTTGTCCTCGAAGCCGTAGAACGGGGCCAGGGACGCGCCGCCCTTGGCCATCATGGTCCATTCCTTGTAGTCCTCGGCGGCGAAGGTGCCAGCCTGGACACGCTCGATGGCTTGGCCGATGGCGGCGTCCATGTGCCACAGGGCGGAGGTCACGACCACATTGGCGCCGTTCTCTTCCTTGTTCATGTCATTGACGTTGCCGAAGGCGATGATGCCCTTCTCGCGGGCGGAGTCGACCACGCCTGCGCGTTCGGCGTAGAGCACGTCCACACCGGACTCGACCTGGGCATAGGCGAATTCCTTGGCCTTCGGCGGATCATACCAGGAGCCGATGAAGGAAACCTTGAATTCCACGGCCGGGTTCACGGATTTGGCGCCGGCCATGAAGGCGTTGAACAGGCGGTTGACCTCACCAATGGGATAGCCGCCGACCATGCCGATTCGGTTGGTCTTGGTCATCTTGCCCGCGATCATGCCCATCAGGTAGCAGGGTTCGTGGATGTAGTTGTCGAACACGGCCATGTTCTTGCCGTGGGGGCCGAAGGAGTCGCCCATCAGGAAGGCCACTTCGGGATAGTCGTCGGCCACCTTGCGCACGTCGCGGGAGATGCCGAAGGCCTCGCCCACGATGAGGTTCACGCCGGCTTCGGAGTATTCGCGCAACACGCGGATGTAGTCGGTGTTGGAGACTTTCTCGGAGTAAACGTACTCGATTTTGCCTTGCTCGGCGTATTTTACCAGGGCCTTGTGCAGGCAGGCATCCCATTTCTGTTGAATGGGCTGGGTGTAGATGCCGGCGACCTTGAGCTTCTTGGCGAAGGCCGTTCCGGGCAGCAGCAGGGCCGTCGCCACCAGGGCAAGACAGAGGAAACGAACCAGACGGGACTTGATCATCACTCCACTCCACATGGGTTGAAATTTGAGGGGACGATGGCCTTGCGGACTCCCCCGACCACCGCGACTCGCTGCAAGCGACGCAGACTGAAGCATCAATACAGCAACTGTCCCGCCAGGGAAAGCCCCGAGAAAAGTGTTGTATTTTTAGGCTGTTACAAACTTGCGCCCCTCATCTGCGCTGACAAAATTGTAAAAACAGCCTGCATCAGCCGGTACTGGATTGTCATGATGTGCACAACAGGGACCCCGTACGCCACAGTGGTGCACGGGGTCCTGGTTGAGGGGGAGGGTGATGGGAGGTTTGGGGTCGTTACAGTGCGGTGCCGATCTGATACGCCGCCACGGCCAGTCCGTAGGCCAGGAGCGTGTTGAAGACTACGGAGAAGCCCGCCCATTTCCATGAGCTTTCCTTGGCCATGGCCACCACGGCCACGAAGCAGGGCGCGTAGAGCAGGGTGAAGATGATCAGCGCGATGGCGCTCCAGGACGAGAAGCCCGGGTCTGCGGCCAGCCTGTTGGACAGGCTTTCGGACTCCTCGGGGTCGACCTCGCCCAGGGAATAGGATGTTCCCAGGGTGGAGACGATGACTTCCTTGGCCGCGAAACCGCCCACCAGGGCGATGTTGGTGCGCCAGTCAAAGCCCGCGTAGCGGGTTACGCTTTCCAGGGCCACGCCCACACGTCCGGCCAGCGAGTTTCTCAGGGCTTCTTCGGCCTCACCATTGTCCACGTCGCTCAGGCGGTCCTCAAAGGCGACCAGGGTGCCTTCGGAGGCACCACTCTGCTGGGCCAGGGTCATCTCGGCCTGCACTGCCTGACGCTGGGCCTCGAACTGGTCGATGGTCTGCTCCGGCAGTCCGGGGAAGGTCATGGCGGCCCAGAGCAGGATGGAGATGGCCAGGATCACGGTCCCGGCCTTTTTCACATACTGCCAGCCGCGCTCCCAGGTATGGATCAGCACGCCGCGCAGGGTGGGGATGCGGTACGGCGGCAATTCCATCAGGAAGGGGGTCGCGTCGCCCTTGATGCAGGTCATGCGCAGGCCCTTGGCCACCAGCAGGGCCACGGCCCAGGCTCCCAAGGTGATCAGGAACAGGGCGTTGCCGCCGCTCTCGGGGAAGAAGGCCGCGATGAGCAGAATGAAGACGGGCACCTTGGCCCCGCAGGGCATGAAGGGCGCGGTGAGGATGGTGGCCAGCTTTTCGCGCGGGCTGCGCAAGGTGCGTGCGGCCATGACGCCGGGCACGGCGCAGCCGCCCGGGATGCCGCCCGAGATGATGAACGGCATGACCGAGCTGCCGTGCAGCCCGAAGATCTTGAAGACCTTGTCCAGCATGTAGGCCATGCGGGCCATGTAGCCCAGGTCTTCCAGAAAGGAGAGGGTGAAGAACATGACCAGGATCAGTGGCAGAAAGCCGATCACACCGCCCACGCCGTCGATCATGCCCGAGACCACCAGCGACTGGAACAGCCCTTCGGGGATGGCGGCCTCGGCCACGCCGCCCAGCCAGCCAAAGAAGGTTTCGAGCCAGCCCATGGGAACCTCGCCCACGGCAAAGGTCATCTGAAACATGCCGTAGAGCACGGCGAGCATGATGATGGGCCCTAGAAAGGCGTTGGTCAGCACCTTGTCCACGCGGTCCGAGGTGCGGATACGGTCCGCCGTGACGTCCTTGGTGATGACGCCCTCGCGCATCAGGGTGGCGATGTAGCCGTAGCGCTGGTCAGCGATGACCGACTCCGGGCTGGAGCCAAAGGTCTTTTGCAGGTGGTCGCTGACGCGTGTGGCGATGAGCTCCAGTTCCTTGGACAGGGCACCCGTCTTGCGTCCGAGCGCCAGGACCTCTTCGTCGCCTTCCAGGTATTTCAGGGCCACCCAGCGGGCCGGGACCCGGTCCGTAAGGAAACGGTCGGCCGAGATCAGCGGTTCCATATCATTCAGGGCGCTGTCCACGTCCGGACCGTAGGAAATGGACAGCGGCTTGACCTTGCCGCGGTTGTTGGTCGCGAACTCCACGGCAGCCCCAAGCATTTCGTCCTTGCCCGCGCCTGTGCGGGCCACGGTCTCAACCACGGGCACACCCATCAGCCGAGAGAGCAGCTTGGTGTCGATGTCCATCTTGCGGCGTTTGACCTCGTCCATCATATTCAGGGCCAGGACCAGGGGCGCGCCAAGCTCCAGAAACTGCACGGCCAGATACAGGCTGCGCTCCAGGGTGTTGGCGTCCAGGATGTCGATTACGGCGTGCGGCTTCTCGTTGATCAGAAAATTTCGTGCCGCCAGTTCTTCCTCGGTGTAGGGGCTCAGGGAGTAAGTTCCGGGTAGATCCACGATGCGCAGATCGCGGCCTAAGGCCTTCATGCTGCCTTCCTTCTTGGTGACGGTGACGCCGGGGTAGTTGCCCACATGCTGCCGCGCACCGGTCAGGGCGTTGAACATGGTCGTCTTGCCGGAGTTGGGGTTACCCGCCAGGGCAATGGTGAGTTTGTCGGACATGCGCTAGGCCTCCATGATGGTGACGGTGATATGGTCGGCTTCGTTGTTGCGCAGGGTGAGGGTGAAGTCCCTCAGCCGAATGGCGACAGGGTCGCGCAGGGGCGCTTTGCCGATGACCTGGATGTGTGTTCCGGCCACCAGCCCCAGATCGCGGATACGGCGACCCAGTTCGCCCTGGGCGGTGATGGTGGCGATGGTGGCGTTGGTTTCCACCTTGAGTTGGCGCAGCCCGATTTCATGTGACATTGTTGTCCTCCTCCTTGGTTCTTTGCTCGCGGGGCTTGAGCCCAAGACAACCGGCGAGCGTGAAGTTGAGTTTCATTATCAGTCAAAGTGTTTTAAAAAAAGCGGATCATGATCCGGGTTCTGCCTGGGGCAGGGCCGGAAGAAACGGGCCGCTATTCTACAAAAAATGCGAGTGGTGAAGGGTCGGATGCAGGGAGTATCGTCACCGAGTTCGACTGATAATGAGTATCGATTTCAGTGTCAACCTGAAATATTGTGGTTGCGTTCCGGCCATCTGGTTCGCTGTTGATTTGAAATACCGCGTGAACAGTGATCAGGAATGCAGGTTGACTATGATTCTCATTTTCAATAGGGAAGGCCGAATAAGGCATGGCAGCCATGGCCTCTCAGGGGGGGTGTTGATCCACCATGAGCCCGTCTGATTTCTGAACCATACTCTTGGAGATCCCTGCCCAATGAAAGTCGATACCAAATTAATCCTGATTCTCTTTTGTCTGATCACGGTTCCGCTGGGCACGGCCCTTGTGTTGACGCACAAGGGGCACGTGGAGCTTGTCGAGCTGTTCTTGTCCGTGAGCGTGATCGCCTCGTTTATGCTGCTCAAGCCATTAGCCGGTCTGATGGCCAACGTGATCTTCATGCGCGACATCAAGGCCATGAACCGCTTTTGCCTGCAGGTGAAGCAGGGCGAATACAATGCTGCGTGGCCCTTGCCTGACGAGCAGGAGGACGAACATGAGTTGCTGCAACTCAAGCGCAATCTGTTCTGGATGGTGCACGCCATTGCCAGCCGCGAGGACTGGCTGCAAAGCCGGTTGAGTGAGACCTCCGAGAGCATGGCGCGGTTCGAGCGCCTGTCGTACATCGACGGGCTGACAGGCATCTATAATCGGCGGTTTTTCGACGAGCGTCTTCTGGAGCTTGCCGGGGAGGCGGTGGGCAAGGGCGAGAGCATTTATCTGATGCTGCTGGATTGCGACGAATTCAAGGCCGTGAACGACGTGTATGGGCACCAGTCCGGGGATGCGCTGCTGGTCCGGCTGGCGGGAATTCTGCAACGCTTCACCCGCGACGGGGTGGACTACCCCTTTCGCTATGGGGGGGATGAATTCGGCGTGATCTTTACCTGCATGGAGCAGGATGCGGTGTTGCGCGTGACCGAGCGCATCCGCGAGCGTTTCCATGACGTGCGCATCGGCGAGGCGTCGCTTTCCATCGGGGTGGGGCGGTTCGAGGCTGCCTCCGATGTGGCGATGGGGGTTGAAGGTTTGAAGAAGCGAGTTGATCTGGCCGTGTACGCCGCCAAGAACGGCGGCAAGGACCGTGTCGTCCTGGCCAGGGAGTCGGCCTTTACCCGGGAGGACAGGAACGCGCAGCGACCTGTGACCAGCTTTAGCCCGAGGGTTCTGGTCGGCAATGGCTGAATCCAGGCAGCGTCTGGCAATTGGAGGACAATCTGGAGTCATGCCGGAAAACAGGGTATACGATGGATAGGAGGAACTCATCATGCCCATCACACTGCCACCACTGCCCTATACAAAGGACGCCCTGGCCCCGCATATCAGCGCCAATACGTTGGATTTTCACTACGGTAAGCACCACAACGCCTACGTGACCAACGTCAACAACATGATCGCGGGCACGGACCTGGCTGAGTTGTCGCTTGAGGACATCGTTATGAAGACAGCTGGGGATGCCGCCCAATTTGGGCTTTTCAACAACGCGGCCCAGGTCTGGAACCACACGTTTTTCTGGAACTCCATGAAGCCCGGCGGGGGCGGCAAACCCAAAGGGGCCATCGCCAAGCGCATCGAGGCCGACTTTGGCGGCTACGACAAGTTCGCCGAGGCCTTCAAGACCGCCGGGGTCACGCAGTTCGGCAGCGGCTGGGTCTGGCTGGTGGAAAAAAGCGGCCAGCTGGAAGTTATGAAGACACCCAATGCGGAAATCCCCTTGGCGTTGGGCATCAAACCGCTGCTCACCTGCGACGTCTGGGAACACGCCTATTACCTGGACTACCAGAACCGGCGGCCAGACTTCTTGGCTGCCTTCCTGGCGCACCTGCTGAACTGGGATTTCGCCAACGCGAATCTGTAGCATGTGAATTGAGACGGACAATAAAAAAAGGGACTTGCGGTGATTCACCACAAGTCCCTGATTTTTCTGGTCGGGGCAGAGAGATTTGAACTCCCGGCATCCTGCTCCCAAAGCAGGCGCGCTACCAGACTGCGCCACGCCCCGATTGAAGGAAAAATTACTTACGTCAACCCTGTGGGCTTGTCCACTACCATCTTCCCTCCTGAAGGGGGGCGTTCGACGGCAAACCGGCTCTGCGGACTGTCTGCGCACATCTACTGCGCCAATCCCTGGGGATGACATCTGCGTCAATCTTTGCGCAAAGCCACTGCCTGGAGCGGTTGGAACTCTACAGCCCAACCCCGGCGATGGTCATGCCGCACCCCGCGCAAGCCCCGTTCTTCAGCCTGCTGCCGGTGACCGCGAACCCGCGCCGACTGACGACCACGGCCCCACAGCCCGGGCAGCGCGTGGACTCGGCGTCGTGTCCCGGTACGTTGCCCGTATAGACATACTGCAGTCCGGCGGCCTCGCCGATGGCCCAGGCCCGTTCCAGGGTCGCCACCGGGGTGGGGCCGATGTCCTGCTTCTCGAAATCCGGGTGGAAGCGCGAGACGTGCCACGGCACTTCGACCCCCATCTCACCCGCGATGAATCCGGCGATGGCGGCCAGCTCCTGCTCGGAGTCGTTGAGGCCCGGGATGATCAGGGTGGTCACCTCCAGCCACCAGCCCAGCTCGCGGATGCGCTTCAGGTTGTCCAGCACTGGTGCCAGACGCGCCCCGCACTGGTCCTTGTAAAAGTCCTCGGAAAAGCTTTTGAGGTCGATGTTGGCAGCGTGGATGATGGGTCCCAGCCTGTCCAGGCAGTCGGGGCTCATGAAGCCGTTGGAGACCATGATGTTCTTCAGGCCTTTTTCCATGGCCAGGGTCGCGGTGGGTTCCATCAGCTCGAAGAAGATCGTGGGTTCGGAATAGGTGTAGGAGATGGACTTGCACCCCTGGTCCAGGGCGCTCTGCACCAACTGCTCGGGTGTTGCGCTGCGGCCCGAGGGCTCGCGACCATTGCGCGGCGGCTGGGAGAGGGAAAAGTTCTGGCAGAACGAGCAGCGCAGGTTGCAGCCCATGGTGGCGAAGGACAGGGTGCTGGTGGCGGGCAGAAAATGGAACAGGGGCTTCTTTTCCACGGGGTCCACGCCCAGGGCGGCCACCTTGTCGTCCACCAGGGTGAAGAACTTGCCCCCGCGGTTGATGCGTACCCCGCAGGTCCCGGCTGCACCATCGGCCACGATGCAGAAGTGGCTGCACAGGCGGCACTGGACCCGGTGGTCCGTCAATGTTTTGTAGAGCTGTGCTTCGCGCATGGGGGTCTCCCCGAGTCATGGGTTGCTGGTCGGCCCGTGGTGCCGTGAAGCCACCGGTCTCGGCAGCCCGCCTCGCGGTGGCAAGTCGCTGAGTCTAGTCGCCGCCGCCCTGGCGCGCGGGCAGGTTGATCTGTGGTTCCACGGTGATGGGCGGCAGTTCGTAGTCCTGCTTGGGCTTGGGTTTGGGCTGCACTCTGATCACGTTGTCGCCCGTTTGCGGGTCGCGGCCCAGCTGCATGTTCTCGTCCACGGTGCCGAAGACGTTGTCCTGACGGTCGCCGGCGCCCTGACCGGCTGTGCCGAAGGTTTTGCTCGTGGGCTGCTGGTCCTTCGTGGGCTGGTCCTGCGCCGCAAAGGTGGGCGCGGCAACCAGGGCCACGGCAAGGATCAGTCCCACCACAAGAAACATGCATAGTCGCCTGGATTTGATCATTGTAATTGCTCCCTTGAATTTCGGGCCGGAAATCCCTATAAAGCAGACCTCGGCGCAAGCCGTACGTTTTTCATTTGCAAGGAGCATACCCCATGACTGACAGGGCCAAAGCCTATACCGCAGCCGGTGTGGACATCCACGCCGGAAATGCGTTCGTCTCGCGCATCAAGAGCATGGTGGCCTCCACCTTCACAGGCGGGGTCATCACCGACATCGGCGGCTTTGGCGGGCTGTTCAAGCTGGATACCAGCACCATGGAAGAGCCCGTGCTGGTGGCCGGGACCGACGGCGTGGGCACCAAGCTGAACCTGGCCTTCGAGTATGACATCCACGATACCATCGGTATCGATCTTGTGGCCATGAGTGTCAACGATATTCTGGTTCAGGGCGCGAAGCCACTGTTTTTTCTGGACTATTTCGCAACTGGCAAGCTGGAGGGCGATCGCGCCACCCAGGTGCTGGCCGGAATCGTCGATGGCTGCAAGCAGAGCGAATGCGCGCTTCTGGGCGGCGAAACCGCCGAGATGCCCGACTTCTACAAGCCTGGAGAATACGATTTGTCCGGATTCTGCGTGGGTGTGGTGGACAACTCGCGCATCGTGGATGGCTCGGCCATTCGCGCCGGTGACGCCATCGTGGGTCTGGCCTCCTCGGGCGTGCACTCCAACGGCTATTCCCTGGTGCGCAAGCTGGCCAAGGAAGCGGGCCTGGCTAAGGACAGCCCCTTCCCGGGAACGGACAAGACCGCATCCCAGGTGCTCCTGGAGCCCACCCGGATCTACGTCAAGGCCGTACGCGCCCTGCTGCGCGAGATGGACATCCATGGCATGTGCCACGTCACTGGCGGCGGGTTCTACGACAATATCCCGCG
Organism: Pseudomonadota bacterium; assembly: GCA_018816865.1. GTDB lineage: Bacteria > Desulfobacterota > Desulfovibrionia > Desulfovibrionales > Desulfovibrionaceae > Desulfovibrio_Q. The sequence goes on along the minus strand of JAHIUW010000016.1, from coordinate 146,875 downwards.
CATCCTGCCCCGGGGCACCAAGGCCGAGATCGACTTTGGCTCCTGGGAGATGCTGCCCGTGTTCACCTGGCTCATGAATCAGGGCAAGCTGACCTGGCCCGAGATGCTGCAGATCTTCAACTGCGGCATCGGCTACATCGTGGTGGTCCCGCAGGAACAGGCCGAAGATGTGGTCTCTCGCGTGCAGAGCATGGGCGAAACGGCCGCCATCATCGGCACTGTTGGCCTGCTGAAGGACGACGAGACCGAACAGGTGGTCATCAATTTCGAGGATGCCGCCTGCTAGCAGGCTGTCCCAAAACAATCATCTGCATTGTTGCTGTGAATTGTTTATCAGCCTCGTCCGGTCATCTGGACGGGGCTTTTTTTGTGCATCCAGGGGGGGGAGCAGGTCAGAAGGTGCGTTGATCGTTGCACTCCATTCAGCGAGACCGTGGGGCTGAACCTGCTGAAGTTCTAGCTGGCATGTTCCCCTCGACTTTCAGATTGAGGGGTCACAAAGAACAAAGGCGGCTGCCGGAATATCCGGCGGCCGCCTTTGTCGTGCGCCAGGGCGCGAAGGCTTATTTTTCGAGATAGGGGTTGAAATAACCGAACTCCAGCCAGGGGTTCTGTTTCTTGAGGCGCTTCTTGAAATTGGCGAAGCCAGTGCTCGGGCCGCTGATATGCGGGGCCGACAGGTCCAGATACAGCTCGGGGTCCAGATTCAGGTTGCGCAACTGGATGAAATCCACCTTCAGGTCGCCCACAAAGGCCTGGAGCTTGTCCAACTCGTCTTCGTTGTCCGACACCCCGGGAAAGAAGAGATAGTTCAGGGACACGAACAGCCCTGCGGCCTTGGCCTCGCGGATGCTGTTCTTGACGGCCGTGAGGCCATCGTAGCCGTTGGGGCGGTAGTAGGCCGCATACAGGTCCGGGTTGGCGCTGTTCATGGACACACGGATGGACGAGACACCGGAGGCCGCCAGCGGAGCGATGGCCTCCGGCAGGCTGGCGTTGGTGTTCACGTTCACGGTGCCCTTGCCGCCGCTCTCCCGGAACAGTGAAACGGCTTTTTCGATGAGCTTGGCCTCGGTCAGGGGCTCGCCCTCGCAGCCCTGGCCAAAGGAATAGACCGGGCGTCTGTTTTCGCGCCGGGAGTGCTCGGCCATGATCTCGGCCACCTCTTGGGGCTTGGGGCGGAAGCTGATGCGGTTCTGCGGGGCCTTGAAGCCCGAGTCCTCGGGCTGGTGCGAGATGCAGCCGACGCAGCGTGCGTTGCAGACCTGGGAGGTGGGCAGCGGGGCCTCGAATCGGCCCAGGGCCAGGTTCTTGGCCGCCGGGCAGCAGTAGGTCAGGGCGCACTTGGCCAGATGCGCCACCAGGCGGTTGTCCGGGAACTTGCGCAGCCAGGCGTGAGCACCCTGGTCGATGCGTTCCTGGGGCACGTTGCTGAAGACCTGGCGCTTGTCTTCGTCCACCTTCTTGGCGCAGACCCAGAACTGGCCATTGGCGTAGCCCACGGCCCCATAGGCCATCAGCGGCAGGCGTGGCGCGCCGTCCTGGGTGTTGTAGGCCGTGATGCCGGTGATGGTGTAGCCTGGGCAGACAAAGGCGGAGACGGCGTTCTCGGGCAGGGCGATGGCTTCGCCCGAGTCGGGGTCCATGCCCACGGCATGGCGGCCCGGCAGCAGGAAGACGTCGGACCCCGGGGGCAGGGGCGTCAGGTCCTGGGGGCGCGGCAAGGCCAACTCGTCGCCGCGGCGGCAGAGCATGAGCAGGCCTGGATCGTCATAGATCTGGCCTTTTTCGTCGGCAAAAAGCAGATTGGGTTGAACTGTGCTGGCCATGGACGGGGCTCTCCTTGTCTTGTGGGCTGCGCCTCTGCATAGAAAAAAGGCGGACCCGCATAGCAGGTCCGCCCTTGAATAGCACCGCAGGAAGCGTATTGTCTAACGCTTGGAGTACTGGAAGCGGGCTCGTGCGCCCTTCTGGCCGTACTTTTTGCGTTCCTTGACGCGAGCGTCGCGGGTGACAAAACCGGCTTTTTTGAGCGCTGGGCGAGTGTCGATGTCGAACTCAAGCAGGGCGCGGGTAATGCCGTGACGAATGGCCTGGGCCTGACCGGCAATGCCGCCGCCGGCGACGTTGACCTTGATGTCGAACTTGCCAAGGGTCTTGGTCAGGTTCAGGGGCTGACGGATGATCATCTGCAGGGTCGCGCGGGGAAAGTATTCCTCGTAGGGGCGACCGTTGACGGTGATCTGGCCGGTACCGTTCTCATACATGCGGGTTCGGGCGACTGCGGCCTTTCTCCTGCCTGTACCGTAATAAAATTCAGTCATCTTATACTACTCCTTGGCGGTGCTTAAAAATGCAGCTCTTTGGGGTTCTGGGCGGCATGGGGATGGTCGGTCCCTGCGTAGACCTTGAGCTTCTTCAGCTGGGCGCGACCGATCTTGTTCTTGGGCAACATGCCGCGCACGGCCTTTTCAAGGACCATCTCGGGCTTGGTGGCGAGCAGATCCTTCAAGGTAATCTCGCGCAGACCGCCCGGATAGCCAGAGTGGCTGTAGTACTTTTTGGCTTCCAGCTTATTGCCGGTGACCTTGATTTTCTCGGCATTGATCACAACGATGAAATCACCCACATCGGTGTGGGGGGCGAATTCAGGCTTGTGTTTGCCGCGCAGGCGAGTGGTGATCTCAGTTGCCAAACGGCCGAGGATCTTGTCCTCTGCGTCGACCACGTACCAATCACGTGCGACTTCGCCTTCTTTGGGGGTATATGTCTTCATTCTGTTGCTCCTGAAAATCGGTGTCGGAACGAGAGTCGATAGACTGTATCGCACCGGCTGTCAATGACAAAACCTTTTTGTTTTGCCGAAAATCATCACGGGGGCGCGGAATATAAACAAAATGGAAAGGTTTGTGAACCCCTTTTTTTTAATGTCTCAAAACCCAGTCATTCCGGGCCTTGAGCTTTGGTTCGGCGCGGGGTAACGTCGGCCAATCAGGGAGGGATCATGCCCATTATCAGGAAAAGTCTGCTTCAGTTCATATTCTCCGGTGCGTACATGCAGCGCTGGAATGACAAATTGCGGCCCGTTCCGCTCCTGGAGGTGGATAAGCAGGCCCATAAGATGATGGTCGCCTGGCTGTTGATGATGCTCAACTCGCGCGGCATGACTGCCGAGCAGAAGCGCGATCTGGGCGAATCCGTGGTCGAGGGTGGCATCTTCGATTATTTCTACCGCTTGGTGATCACGGACATCAAACCGCCCATCTATTACCGCATCAAGGGCAATGCGGAGCATTACTCCCTCTTGACCACGTGGGTCCTGGATCAACTGCGGCCCACCTTGCAGCCCCTGGGGCAGGAATTTTGGAACAAGCTGAAGAACCGGCTCAAGAACCCCGGCACCCATGGGCTGGCGGACGAGATCCTGGAGGCGGCGCACACCTATGCCTCCAGCTGGGAATTCGACCTGATCAAGGACCTTGGCCCCTGGGACCACGAGAAGGAAAGCATCGGCCAGTCCTTCATCGACGGCTTGAAGCGCTACGACCACCTGGTGGGAGTCAAGGAACTGCGCCAGGGGCCGGGCACGACCCTGGGCCGCTTCGCGCACCTCTGCGGGCAACTCCGGTTCCAGACCCGCTGGTCCCAGACCCCGCGCATCCCCGAGACTTCGGTCCTGGGCCATTTGTTCATCGTGGCCGCCTATTCCTACTTCTTCAGCCTGGCGGTGGACGCCTGCCCCATGCGCCGTCAGAACAACTTCTTCACCGGCCTGTTTCACGATCTGCCCGAGGTCCTGACCCGAGACATCATCTCACCGGTCAAGAAGTCCGTGCAACTCATTGCCGACATGATCCGTCAGTACGAGGACAGCGAGCTGGAAAGCCGGGTCTTTGGCCCTTTAACCCAGGGGGGCTACGGCGACGTGGCCGAGCGGCTGTCGTATTTTCTGGGTGTGGAGGTGGGCAGCGAATTCAAATCGGCCATCATCCGCGGCGGGCGGCCCCAGGCCGTGGACTTCGAGACCCTGCAGCAGCGCTGTAATGAGGATCGCTTCGACCCCAAGGACGGGCGCATGCTCAAGGCCTGCGACAGTCTGGCCGCCTTTGTGGAGGCCTACACCGCCCTGCGCAACGGCATCTCCTCGGACCAGTTGCAACAGGCCATCTGGCGCATCCGCAAGCGTTACAACTCCTATTCCTTCGGAGACCTGCACGTGGGCGCGTTGCTGGCGGATTTCGACTGATCAACCCTTGGGGGGGCGATGGATATCGAACGCAATCAAGACGAGCTGTGGGTTCTTTTTGAGCGGTATTTCCAGAGAGCCCTGCGCAGTGGGGAAAGCCAGGATTCATTGGCCAAGAAGATAGGTGTCTCTCAAGGATCTATTAGTAAGTGGCTTGATGGTCAGCGACGTGACCATGTGCAATTGGTCAGCGTCTTGAGAATCATTGAAGCCTTCCAGATTGATCCAGCCAAAGTCTTCGATGTCCTCTTTGCCAGGGACGGTCTGTCCGGCATCGAGCAGCTGCGCCAGGAACGCGACCAGGCCGTGAAGACCCTTGCGCGGGTCCGCAAGGCCCTGGACGAAAGCCCTGCTCTTTAGCCCCTTCCCCATCCTGCCCCCGTCCTTGGGTTTTTGACCTGCCCCGGCGGGCCGTGTATATCATGGACGACCACATGAATCACATGGTCCCCGAGACCGGGAGGATTGTTCATGCAAGTGACACTGTGGGGCTGCCGGGGTTCACTGCCGGCATCCAGCAATGTGCCCCTGATCCGCGCCAAGATTGTCAGCGCCCTGGAGACCGCCGTGAAGCGCGGGGTGGATGAATCCACGGATATCCAGGCCTTTATCGACAAGGAACTGCCGTTCTCGGTCTGGGGGTCATACGGCTCCAACACCTGCTGCGTGCAGGTGGCCGCCGGGAGCGAGGAATACTTGCTGGTGGACGCCGGGTCCGGGTTGCGCGATTTCGGCAACCGCGTCATTGCCACCAAAGGGCCGCGCCCGCAGGTCTACAATATCCTGATGCCCCACCTGCACTGGGATCACCTGATGGGCTTCCCGTTCTTCATCCCCGCCTACATCCCGGGCAACGTGATTCGTTTCTGGGGCTGCCACGAGCAGATCGAGTACGTGTTTCGCACCCAGCAGTCCGAACCGTTCTTTCCCGTGACCTTCAACGACCTGGGCGCGCAGGTGGAGTTCCATGCCCTGGAACCGGGCAAAAGCGTCAAGATCGACGGAGCCCTGGTGACCCCCTTCGAGCAGGACCATCCGGGCCGGTCCTACGGTTATCGCTTTGAGCAGGACGGCAAGACCTTTGTCATGTCCACGGACAGCGAGCACCGCGAGGGCGCTGACGACCCCGACTATCCCTTCCTCAAGCATGTGCAGGGCGCGGACCTGATGATCTACGACGCGCAGTATACCTTCCATGCGGCCAATACCAGCAAGAAGGACTGGGGCCACTCCTCGAACATCGTGGGCGTGGAGCTTGCCAAACGTGCCGGGGTCAAACGCATCTGCCTGTTTCATCAGGAACCCACTTTGGACGACGCCTCCATCGAGAGCTTCCATCGCGACACCGCGCGCTATGCGCAGCTGTTCATGCCCGAGCAGAAGCTGGAGGTCCTGATGGCCTTTGACGGTCTGGTGGTCGAGATCTAGGGAACCACCTTTTCTGTATTTTTTGGTTGAAAACGCGAGCAGCCCCCGAAGGTCTTCGGGGGCTGCTCGCGCATGGACTGTTCATGCTAGTGTCTGGAGGTGTAGCGGCGCAGTATGGCATCGATGGTGCCGTCCTGGATGAGCCCGGCCAGGATCTTGCCCAGCTGACCGGCGCGGTCCACGTAGAGGGACTTCCTGGAGAAGGCAAAGTGCATGGGCTGGTACCCCTGGTACTTGAGCGGGGTCTTGGCCACCAGGGCCTCGGTCCCGGGATGCTCGGCCAGCCACCAGTCGGCCTGCATCTCATTGGCGATCAGGGCCTGGATGCGGTTGCCCTTCAACCTCTTGAATCCGTCGTCCAGGGACGCCACCAGGGACTTGCGCAGCACGGGGTCGATGTCGAATTGCGGGAAGTGGTTTTCGCCGCGCTTGACCCCCACGCGGATGCCGCGCAGGTGCTCGTAGCGGGTGATGCCCGGGGCGTTGCGCCTCATGGCATAGAAGGCCGAGGCCGTCTGGGTGACATAGGGCGGTGTGACGTAGTTCAGGTATCGTTCCCGCTCCGGGATCATGCGCAGGCCGGTCATGATATCGGCCTGGCCGCTTTCCATCCAGTTCAGGCAGGTGGCGAAGTCCCCGTCCCGGAACTCGAGGCCGACACGCATCCGGGCTGCGGCCTCGTGCAGGATGTCCACGTCGATGCCTGTCGGACCCGTATCCAACATCATTTTCCAGGGCGGCAGCGTGCTGAGCGCCACGACCAGCACACTCTGTTCCTGGGCTGTGGCCTGCCACGGCAGCACCAGTACGATGGCGATGATCGTTGCGCAGAGGATGCGCATTACGTTTCTCCTGTTCATAGCGCCCAGGCAACGGGCAGGCCGACGATCAATACAACTCTCATAATGAATATATAGCAGGGAGTTGGGTGCGAGGCAACTGAATGGGAAAAATGGAACACAGGATACGCCAGAGCGATATTCCGGAGGGTCGGAGCCGGGTTGGCATCGTGGAAAGCAGCCCCTCCAGGCCGTCGGCTTCGACAGCGCCGAGCTCAGGCAACAGTTCCCGGTCAGGTGCAGGATGTAAAACAGGGAGGAGCGTTGAGCTCCTCCCTGTACGATTCAGGATCAGCGCGTGATGGACGGGGCCGGGATAGTCAATGCTGCGCTACCGGCCGGCGATGTATTCCTTCATGCATTGCCCGAGGCGTTTCATGCCCTCGGTGATGGTTTCGGGGGCGGCGTTGGAATAGTTCAGGCGCAGGGTATTGGCTTCGCGGCCGTCCACATAGAAGGGGTTGCCGGGCACGAAGGCGACCTTCTCCTTGATGGCCAGGTCGAAGAGCTTCATGGATGAGCAGCCCTCGGGCATCTCTGCCCAGAGGAACATGCCGCCCTCGGCGCGGGTCAGGGTGACTTCCTCGGGGAAGAATTCCTTGGCGGCGTCGCGCATGGCCTGGCACTGGGTCCCGTAGCAATCGCAGATCTTGGCGATGTGCTCGTCCAGATCGTTGTCCAGGAGCCAGCGATGCACCACGCGCTGGCAAACGGTGGAGGTGTGCAGGTCTGAGGCCTGCTTGGCGGTGACCAGCTTGTGACGCAGGTCGGGCTCGGCCACGACCCAGCCGATACGGAAGCCCGGGGCGGCGATCTTGGAGAAGGAACCCATAAGCAGGCTGTTCTCGGGGCGGTAGGCAAACAGCGGGCTTTGCCGTTCTCCGGCAAAGCGCAGATCGCCGTAGGGGTTGTCTTCGGCAAAGACGACATCGGTGCCCTTGAGCAGCTCGGCCACGGCGCGGCGTTTCTCGTCCGAATAGGTCAGGCCCGAGGGGTTCTGGAAACTGGTGACCGCATAGAACAGCTTGGGATTCCCCGCCAGGGCGCGTTCCAGGGCGTCCAGGTCCGGGCCGTCCTCGGTCAGGGGCACGGCCACGTAGTTGGGTTCGAAGATGGAGAAGGCCTGGATGGCTCCCAGATAGCCCGGAGATTCCATGACCACGGTGTCGCCGGGGTCGATGAGCACCTTGCCCATCAGGTCCAGGGCCTGCTGCGAGCCGGTGGTGATGAGGATGTCATCGGCTGTGACATTCAGCCCGTCGCGTTCACGGTAGCGGGCCGCGATCCACTCGCGTAGCGGGGGGTGCCCCTCGGTGGTGGAATACTGCAGGGCTTCGGCACCTTCATCGGCGATGACGGCGCGGGCGGCCTCGGCCAGCGGGCCGCAGGGGAACAGCCTGGGGTTGGGCAGGCCACCGGCAAAGGAGATCACGCTGGGGTCCTGGGTGACTTTGAGGATCTCGCGGATGAACGAGCGGGGCACGGTTTGCATGCGTTTGGCGAAGTTGAGGGACATGTTTTCTCCTTCAGCGGCTGCTGACAAACGGCCGATTGCGTTGTCGCTGCGGGAAAATCGAAATCTCGCGTATGATTAATACAGCGCTGCTCTCCATATCCGTAAGGCTCGAAAATTCGCCCAACGGCTATGAGCTGTCGATTTCAATTTTTCCTGGCTTCTAGCACTCGACCCTTATTGAGCAGCCTTTGACGAATATGAAATATCGTTGTTGAGGTTCCACTATTGGTGATCAAACGGCTCAGATCCGCGCAGAGCGGACTTGGGCGAACAGGCTGCGGGCGGCGGCTTCGGGGTCCGGGGTGGCACAGATGGCGGAGACCACGGCCACCCCATCGGCCCCGGCGCGGATGACGTCGGCGGCGTTGAGTGGTCCGATGCCGCCGATACCCACCAGTGCAACGGGCGTGGCGCTCCGCAAACGCCGCAGTCCGTCCAGGCCCCAGGCCGGGGCCGTGTCCGTCTTGGTGGGGGTCTCGAAGACCGGGCTTACGCCCAGGTAGTCTACGTCCCAGGCCGAGGCCTGGGCGATCTGGTCCATGGTCTCAACGGACAGGCCGATGATGGCCTCGGGGCCCATGATGCGCCGGGCCTCGGGATAGGGGGTGTCGCTCTGGCCGATGTGCACTCCATCGGCTTCCACGGCCAGGGCCACGTCCAGGTTGTCGTTGATGATCAGCCTGGCCCGGGTCCCGGCGATGGCGGTCTTGACGGCCTTGGCCAGGGCGATGAATTCGGGAGTCGAGGCCGATTTTTCGCGCACCTGGACCACGGTCGCACCCCCGGCCACGGCCAGGCGGGCGGTTTCGGGCACGCCGCGTGATCCGCACAGGGTGGAGTCCGTGACCAGGTAGAGCGAATAATCAACGTCGAATCGGCTCACAGGTTTTCCAACTGGATGGCCTGCTCGATTTGCTCCCGGGTCAGGGTATACAGGGCGTCGTAGAAATGCAGTTGCAGGGTTCCAGGGCCTTGGGACTTGGCGGCGGCAACGGCTCCGGCGGCGCTCATCACGGCCATGGCCGAGACGGCGGCCTCGAAGGGGTCGTCCACGGCCACGGAGAAGGCGCAGCACAGGGCCGAGGCCGTGCAACCCATGCCCGTGACCTTGGACATCAGTTCGTGGCCGCCTGTGACGGTGATCAGGTTGTCGCCGTCGGTGACTGTGTCCGTGGGACCGCTGAGGACCACGGTGCAGTCGTATTGGCTGGCCAGATCGCTGGCCACGTCGGCGATGCCCAGGCCGGAATGTGAGCTGTCCACTCCTCGGGTCGAACCGCCTGCGGCTGCCAGGGCTGCGGCCACGCGCTGCTTGTCGGCGGCGCCGGTGGCGGCGGCCAGGGTCAGGATCTCGGAGGCGTTGCCCCGGATGATGGTCGGGGCGCATTCGTTCAGGATGCGCACCGAGGTGTCGGTGCGCAGCTTGGTCGCGCCCGCGCCCACGGGATCGAGGATCACGGGGATGCCGCGCTCATAGGCCGCGCGCCCGGCCAGGAGCATGCTCTTGATCCAGGGGCCGTTCAGGGTGCCGATGTTGATGACCAGCCCGCCCACGATGGCGATCAGGTCGTCAATCTCCTCGGGGGCGTGGGCCATGATGGGTGAGGCTCCCAGGGCGAGCAGGGCGTTGGCCGAGCTGTTCATTGCCACGAAATTGGTGATGTTGTGCACCAGCGGCGTGGTGGCCCGGACCTTCTCCAGATTCTCGAAAACGGTGTTGATGTCGGTCATGGCTGCCTCGCGTTGGGTTCAGAAATCATCGATTGATTTAATATGTCATACCCAAAAGGGTTCCGATTGCAAGGGCCCAGGGCGTCCAGGCCGTCCAGAGCGGCACGATTGCGGCGTTGCTTCAGGGGCATCGGATCCTCGCCTATGTTGGATAGTACTCGGTCCCGATGCCCCTTTGCGCCTTGCTCTCGCACCACTCTGAACGGCCTGGGTCCAGGCCGCCCATAGCGGCACGTTGGCTTTGTTACGTGAATTGTTGGCGAGTCTTCGAGCCATACAAGACCGTACGCCTTAGGTGTCCTTCGGATGAACCGGATCCTCGCCTATGTGGGATAGTACTCGGTCCCGGTTCATCCTCGTGCCTCGCCACCACACCACTCTGAACGCCCTGGGGGGGAGCTATGGGCTTGGGTGGGGGTGGTGTGCCCGGCGCAATGGCCTTGATCTTTGGACACAAATAAGCCCCGGCCGCATGCGGTCGGGGCGATGGAAAAGTTTTGGGGGGAGGGGTTCGGGGAGGGGGCGTTTTTTAAAACGCCCCCTCCCCGAAAATGTCTTTCACTCTTCTTCCTCTCCATCGTCTCCGTTTTCTTCTACGCCAGCGCGCCGCCGCAGGACGAGCCAGCTCCGGCGGTGCAGCCGAAGCAGTGCTGACCGGTGGCGATATTGCGCAGGGCTAGGTCCCAGGCGTCGAAGTCGTCGATGGTGGCCGGACCGTCCTTGATGGGCAGGTTCAGGGCCTGGTTGAAGTCGCAGTCATAGAGCATTCCGTCCCAGCCGATGTTGACCTGGTGGCGGCACATCAGCCCCGGCACGGTGTCCAGGTTGAAGGATTTGACAAGCAACTCCATGTATTCCTGGTCCTTGCCCTGGCGCTTGAGCTCCTGCATGTAGCGCCCGATGGGGATGTTGGTGATGGTCAGCAGGCGGTTGAAGACCACACCGTAGCGGTCCTGCAGCTCGCGCTTGTAGTCGGCCTCCAGGGCGCACTGGTCGGGCGGCAGATAGGGGCCCAGCGGATGGTTGAACACCAGGTCGATGATCGGCCCGCCCTTGCTGCCATAGCCCAGCGCGTTCAGTTCCCGGAACACGGTGAGGCTCTTCTCGAAGCTGCCAGAGCCGCGCATCTTGCAGACGTTCTCGTCCAGATAGCAGGGTAGTGAGGCCACCAGCTTGACCGCGTTGTCCGCGAAGAAACGGGGCATGCTGGTGCAGCAGTCCTCGGTCATGACCGTCAGGTTGGTGCGGACCTGCACGGGCAGCTCCTGCTCCAGCATGGCGGCGACAAAGCGCTTCAGGTTGGGGTTCAGCTCGGGTGCCCCGCCGGTGATGTCCATCAGGCTGGGGCGCAGGGTGCAGGCCACACGGATGATCTTTTCCATGGTGTCCCAACTCATGCACTCGGTGCGCTCGGGCGAGCATTCCAGGTGGCAGTGGGTGCAGGCCTGGTTGCACGTCAGGCCCACGTTGACCTGGAGGATGTCGACCTTTTCGGCCTGGAGCACTCCGTCGAGCTTGCTGTCAAAGGCGTTCACTGCGTTTGTTCTCCATGATCGGTCTGCCCCGGCGGGGGGCAAGAGGTTTGGTGATGACTAGTCGGTCAGCATCTGGATGATGGCCCGGCAAAAGGCCGGGAGATCGTCGGGTTTGCGGCTGGAGATCATGGTGCGGTCCACCACCACTTCCTCGTTCACCCAGGTGGCGCCCGCGTTGACGAGGTCGTCCTTGATGCCGGGGGTGGAGGTGCAGCGGTAGTTGCGCATGATGTTCGCCGAGATGGGAATCCAGCCCCCGTGGCAGATATGCGCTACGGGCTTGCCCGCCTCGAAGATCTCGCGCGTCAGGTTCTTCACGGAGTCATAACGCCGCAGCTTGTCCGGCGCGAAGCCCCCGGGCACGACTAGGGCGTCGAAGTCGGCGGCTCGGACCTCGTCCAAGGAGGCGTCCGAGGTGAAGGGGTAGCCGTGTTTGCCTTTGTAGGTGCGGCCCTTTTCCAGACCGGCCACCACGACCTCGGCCCCGGCCTCGATGAGCCGCAACTGGGGATACAGCAGTTCCAGATCCTCGAAGATATCGTCCACAAACATCAGGATGCGCTTGCCTTGCAAGGGTTGCATGCTATGCTCCAGTTAATGATTTGTCGGTGTGGTCGCCAGGTTTCAGGGGGCGGCGATGAAACCCCAGCACATGAATGTAGGCAAATCCCACGGGGTGCGCAAGGGCCGGGGCAGGATTGGCGGGTGTTGCGCTCTGGCGGAACATGAAATACAAAACAATTGTGGATAGTTGCATGGGCGGCAGCGGTCGCCGAGAAAGAAAGGAGAATGCCTGATGCTGATGCGCAAGCGTGCCTGGGATATCATGCGCGACGACTATACCCGCGTGCAGGAAGGCTCCGGCCTTGTGGATCTGATCCATAAGCTCAAGGACGCCGTCGCCGACGACGCGGACAACCATCTCGCCGTGGTTTTCGATGCGGCCGGCAAGTTCAAGGGCGTGATCACCATGTGGAACGTGATGCGCAAGCTGGAGCAGTCCGTGTTCAGCGAGGACATGCTCCTGAAGTACGGCGACGGAGACTGGGACAGGGCCTTCACCCGCGCCTGCAAGGCCTGCGCGGACAAGGGCATCGACGACCTGCTGGAGGAGAATGCGCCCGCCGTGCTGCCTAACGATCCCCTGGTGCTGGTCGTGGAATCGTTTCTGAAGCACCGCCGCGGCTGGGCCCTGGTGCGCGAGGGCGACCAAGTCCTGGGCGTGGTCTTCAAGAGTGATATTTTCAAGGAAGTGAGTCGGGACGTATTGGCCCAGCTCAGCTAGCAAGGCGTCCCTCAATGGCCGTCTGCTTCGTTGCTGCTGAAAATGCAAACCCTCATGTATTAAGATACACTTTGGTCTTGCATTTTCCTTGCGCCTCGCATTCGACCATTGATGAACGCCTTGCCTCGTGGTGCTTTCCTTCAACGGCTGTTTGCTTTGTTAAGTGACTTGTTAGCGAGTCCGCGAGTTTACAAGGAACTTACACCTTAGGTGTGCCGCTAAAAAGTCAAACTCTCGCGTATGTCAATATACGCGTCGAGCTTCGATTTTTCTTGCGCCTTGCATCCAGCTACCGCTGCGCCGCCCTTGGAAAGAGTGTCCTGCATCTGTGGAAGTTGATCAATATTCCCTCCACAACCTTCACCTCAACTGATTCTTTAAGCGCCATCTGACCGTTGGAGAGATGATGAGGACCTATTCCGCTGCCGAGACAGCGAAGCTGTTGCCGTATCCCGAACTGGCCGAGGCCCTGGCTGGTGTTTTGCGCCGCATGGCGCGCGGCGAACTGACGGCCCCTGCGCGCATCCACAGCCCCTTGCCCGGGGGCGGGGTCCTGTTGGTGATGCCCGCCGCGGACGAGGCCGTTGCCGTGACCAAGCTGGTGACAGTGCATCCGGGCAATCCGGCGCGGGGCTTGCCGCTCATCCAGGGCGAAATGGTGGTCATGGATGCCGCAAGCGGCGAGCGCCTGGGCATCCTCGACGGTCCCACCGTGACCTCGCGGCGCACGGCGGCCTTGTCTCTGCTGGCGGCGCAGACCCTGGCCCCGCACGAGGAGGGTCCGCTGCTGGTGGTGGGGGCTGGGGTCCAGGCCCGGGCCCATCTGGAGGCCTTTGCCCATGGGCTCGGTATTCATCGGGTCTTTTGCTGTGCGCGTTCGGAGCAGAGCGCTGTGGCCCTGGCCGAGTTTGCCCGGACTCTGGGCATCGAGGCCACGGTGGCGACTTCTGCCGCAGCGGTGCTGCGAGATTGTTCGCTGGTGGTCACGGCCACCACCAGCAATACCCCGGTGCTGTCGGAGGACGTTACTCCGGGGACTTTCATCGCGGCCGTGGGGGCCTTCACGCCGCAGGCGGCGGAGATTCCCGCCCGGCTGGTCCGCGCCTGTCGTGTGGTGGTGGATACCGTGGACACCCGGCACGAGGCGGGCGACCTGATTCAGGCCGATGTGGATTGGGATGGCGTGCTGCTGCTGGGTGATGTCCTGAACGCAGGCCTTGGCAGTGATGGGCCGGCCCAGGGCCAGACGGGCAACAGACCGGTGCTCTTCAAGTCCGTGGGCCACGCACTGTTCGATCTGGCGGCCGGGCGTCTGGCCCTGGGGCGCTGATCGCCCTCGAGGCCGCCCCTAAACAACCATCTGCTTTGTTGAGTGACTTGTTAGCGAGTTCGCGAGCTTACAAAGAACTTACGCCTTAGGTGTGCTGCAATCAGTTCAAACGCTGGCGTGCGGATACAGCTCTGCTCTCTGTATCCGTAAGTCTCGAGGACGCGCCTAACGGCGAACAGGTCGGCGAGCTTGAACTTTTCTTGCGCCTCGCATCTGACTATTTTTGAATGGCCTGTAAAAGGGTTGGAACCGTCAGCCCAGGTCTGCCCACCGTTGAAAGACCGCCCCGGAGCCGCCTTCTTCGGGAGTTGTGCCTTGTGCCCCCTATCCAGCCAGCTCCGTGACGATGCCGCCCAGAACCCCCAGGGCTTCGCGGATCTTGTCGTTCCAGACCCCACGGCAGTTGATGCGGATGCAGTTTTTGAAGGTGTCGGAAAAGGACAGCAGGCTTCCGGGAAAGATCACCACACCTTTGTCCCTGGCCCGCAGGAAGACATCCTTGGAGTCCACCTGGCTGGGCATCTGGACCCAGAGGTAGAAGCCTCCTTGGGGCCGCGAGACCTGGGTGCCCTCGGGGAAGCGTCGCCCGACTTCGCACTGCATGCGGGCCATGGACAACGCCATGGCTGCGCGCAGGCCCTTCATGTGCTTCTCGAACTCCCCCTTGCGCAGGAATTCGGCCAGGGCAAGCTGGATCGGGGTGGCAGGGCGGGAGTCCGTCATGGCCATGTAGGCCAGGACCTGGTCCTTGAAGCGCCCGGGCAGCAGCCAGCCCAGGCGGTAGCCCGGGGCGATGGTCCGGGTCAGGGACGAGGCCGTGGCCACCAGGCCAGTGGTGTCGAAGGTCTTGAACAGACTGGGCCGTTCCTGGCCGAAATACAACTCGCCGTAAACGTCGTCCTCCAGCAGGGGGATGTTCTTGTCAGTCAGCATCTTCACGATGCGCCGTTTGGCCTCGTCCGGGGTCAGGCTGCCGTCCATGTGAAAATTGGGGATCAGCAGGCAGGCCTTGACGTCGAAGTCGCGGATGGCGTCGGCTACGTGCTGCACGGGGATGCCGTTCTGTGGACACGAGGGGATCTCGATGGCGCGCAGGCCCAGGGTCTCAATGACCCGCAAATAGAGGATGAAAGCCGGGGACTGGATGAGCACCGCGTCTCCCGGGCGGGTGATGCAGGCCAGCAGGGCGGCGATGCCGCTCATGGTGCCCGGGGTCACCACGACCTCATCCGGCGACACGGCCAGATCGGCGTTCATGCAGCGCAGGGCGATCTGCTTGCGCAACTCGATAAAACCCTGGGGGGGGACGTTGGACGCCGCCCGAACGGGGTTCTCCAGGATCACGGAACGTAGGATCTTGCCCAGACAGTGCCCCGCCAGCAGGGACTGGTCCGGGTAGTAGCGGTTCATGGGGTCGCAGACGTTGCTGTGGCAGGATTTGAGTGCCGCCTCCAACAGGGCTGGGCGACTCATGTCCATCTGTCCGGGCTTGGCCCTGGGGCACAGGCTGGGGGCGGGCAGACGTTTGTAGTCCAGGCTGACATAGAAACCCGATCGCTCGCGTGATTCAAGCAAGCCTCGGCTTTCCAGCTCCGCATAGGCCTGGGCCACGGTGGGTACGCTGACCCTGGTGCTGGTGGCCATCTTCCTGAGCGAGGGCAGACGCTGACCTGGTTGCAGGACCCCCGACTCCACGAGGTTCAGGACATGTTCCTCAATCTTCTTGTACTGATAGTGCTGGATCGTGTTTGGCATAGTGGAGTGTCGATGTTTGTTAAGGTTGCTATTGTGTAATTTTGTATCTGTTCAATGAACAGTCTGTGCGCTAGCAATACACCCATCTGATTTGACGTGCAACGAAAGCGTGGGGGTTGTGATGCGCAGACAAGGATGGGCCATTGGAATGCTGGCAGTGATCAGCGCCCTGGCGGTGTTGGGATGCACGGAAACGAGGGCCGAGGGGCCCGTGCTCGTGGCCGAAGGCTTCGAGTCTCCGTGCGGCCTGGGCTTTGACGGTCGGGGGCGGCTGTACGTGGCCGAGGCCGGAACGGGCCGTGTGCTGGTGCTGGGTCAGGGCGGCGAACACGCGGTCCTGGCTTCGGATATTGAACAACTTGCCGGACTGGCCGTGGACCGGGACAACAGGGTGCATGTGGTCTCGCGCTCCCGGGGCGAGGTCTTGCGCATCGGTCCCCGGGGTGAGCGGATGGTCGTGGCTGCGGGGCTGCGTGAGCCGCAGGGCCTGTTGGCCGAACGGTTCGGGGGGCTGTTGATCTTCGAGGGCGCTCGGGGTCGGGTGTTGCGCCTGGGCCGGGATGGAAGGCTGCGGGTGGTCGTGGAGCGCCAGGGGAATCCCGGGGGCGCCGTTCGCGCGGTCTCGGGTCGTGCAACCGCCTGCGTCGCGCGCGCGATTCCGGTACGGGAGGTTGCCTCGGCGTCTGCCTCTGGTCCAGGGATGCCCGGCCTGACATTGGCTGTGGCCCCGTCCGGCACGGAATACATCATGGACCGGGAGAACCAGGGCATCTGCACCCGGCTTGGGAGCAGGCTTGGCAGGATTTCGATCCCCGATGGGCAGGATGTGACGGGCCTGGGCTGTGATCGGGATGGGGCGCTGTTTTTCTGTACCCGGCAGGGCAGGATCTACAGGGTTTCTGCGCGAGGGGCATGAAAAGGCCCCCTAAGGGGAGTCTTGTGGTCGATCAGTATCGGTTGCGAGGCGTGCTACCAGCGGTTGGTGACCACGGCCTCCAGAAGGAGCTTGGTGGCCTTGGCGTCGTAGGCCTTTGTGGCCTGACCCAGTTCCTTGGCCGCGGCCAGTGGTTCCATGGCTTCGGCGTAGGGACGTTTGCTGATCATGGCACTGTAGGAATCCGCCACCGCACAGATGGCCCCCAGCGGCGAGACGTCTTTGATCTTGCCGGGGTAGCCGCTGCCGTCCAGACGTTCATGGTGTTCCATGACGCATTGCTGCATCTCGTCGAACTTCAAGCCCAGTTTCAGGGCGATCTTGGACCCCAGCAAGGGATGCATGTTGACCTTGGATCGTTCGTCCTGGGTCAGCGGTTTGTCCTTGTCGCGGATGAAGGCCGGGATCTTGCCCATGCCCATATCGTGGAGGAACAGGGCCAGAGCGGCCTTGTCGTAGATACGACGGTTGATGCCGCCGGGATGCATCCTGCCGAACAGCCACAAGCCCAGGGCACCGGTGTTGTAGGAGTGCTTGGCCAGGGAGTGTTCGTCCGTGTGCAGGCGGCGCACGAGGCTCTTGATGCGGTTTCTGTCTTCCCACAGGTATTCAGTGAGCACCATCAGGTCGTTGTAGATCTGGGTGAACACGGCCTTGACCGGTTGCTCCATGAATTCTGCGATGCGGTCTGTCAGGGCGTAGCAGAAGATCTCTGCGATTTCCGCCTCTTTCAGGTTCTCATCCACCAGCACCAGGTCCAGCTGCTTGGCGATATGCTTGGAGTAGACGGCATGGTCGCTACGCGCCACGAAGATATTGCCTTCCTTGCACAGCTCGGCGACTCGTTCCTGCTCGTCCTTGTCCATCCGATCGCCCTTTTTCTTGAGCAACTGGATCTGTGTGGTCTCTTCCTTGAAAATGAATAGATCAAGGGGCGGCCTGAACTTCGGGAAACTGGAGAGAATATCCGTGCTGATCTGATAATATTCTTCATCGAGGTTATCGATGATGTTGCTTTTGAGCTTGGACTTCATGGAGCTCATGTCAATTCCTTCTCTCTGTAATGCCGGATTTCAGCCCTTAGCGTTGCTTACGCCTTTGAATCTATCACAAACTTTTGAGGCCCGGAAGCCGGGTCTTTGCCAGTCCTTGAGAGGCCCATGTCGGCCCCCAGCAAGCGTGGATCGGCACTGCATTCAGGGCCTGCCTGGGACTTCCCTTCCCGCGCTAATGTGCGTTGGTACTTGAAAAATCAGCAATGCCTTTGCCCATTTCCGGGTTCCACGTGTCTGCCACAACAGTCCTTCGTTTTTTTGAATACCTTGTCAACTGCCTGCCTTTACTTTTTTAAGTATATTCTAGAGTATCTCTAGAATATACAGCGTCTCGATTTGAATTCTCCTTGACATGCTCCTGCCTCTTGGTGGTAGAAGGTGGTAAAAAGTGGGAATAAGTGAAAACGATGCGCATGTTCAGAGGTCATTCCAACCGCAGCCTGGATCCGAAAGGCCGGCTGATGATTCCTACGGATTTCAGGACGGCTGCGGCTTCCCTGGGGTCCGATGGGGCTCTGATGCTGACCAATTTCGATGGTTGCGTGGTGGGCTATCCCCTGCCCGAGTGGGAGCGCATCGAAGAAAGCTTCAACCGTATCAACGTCTTGGATAAGCGCCTCAGGAATTTCCAGCGGTTCTTCATTTCGGGAGCCATGGAAGTCTCGCTGGACAAGCAGGGGCGAATTCTCATACCTCCCCACCTTCGTGCGTATGCTGGTCTCGATAAGGACGTTGTGGTCGCTGGAGTGGGGAAGAAATTTGAGATCTGGAATCAGGATGTGTTCGAGGCCAAGCGTCGTGAGATGGAGGAGGCCTTTGATCAAGACATGGCCGAGCTCGCTGAAAAGGGATTCGAGCTTCACTTGTAGGGAGGAGCGGGGATGAGCGATCAAATCAACAAATGCCCCGCTGACCGACATATCCCTGTCTTGTTTGAAGAGGTCATGGACTATCTCAGGCCCGCCCCGGGCGGTCGTTACCTGGACGGCACGCTGGGCATGGGTGGGCACACCGAGGGCATCATGATGCGCTCGGGCGGCAAGGCCGAAGTATTGGGCCTGGATCGGGATCAGCAGGCCCTCGAGCTGGCGGGCGAGCGACTGGAACGCTTCGGCGAGCGTGTCAGGTTTGCGCAGAGCTGCTTCAGCGAATTCGAGGGACCATTGCGCGATCTGGGTTGGGACTCCCTGGACGGAGCGCTGATCGACATCGGGGTTTCGTCCCTGCAGCTGGATAATCCCGAGCGGGGATTCAGCTTCATCCAGGATGGTCCATTGGACATGAGGATGGGCCATGCCGATGGGCTGGCCCCTGCGAGTTCGATCGTCAACAAGGCGTCGTACGAGCGTTTGAAAATGATCATCGGTCGCTACGGTGAGGAACCCCAGGGCGGGCGGATTGCTCGGGCCATTATCGAGGCCCGGCTCAACAAGCCCATCGAGACGACCCTGGAATTGGCGACCCTTGTGGAAAAGGCCTATCCCGCGAAGATGCGGGCCACGGCGCGCAATCACCCGGCCACCCGGACGTTCCAGGCCCTGCGCATGGAAGTGAACAGGGAATTGGATGAGCTTCAGGAATACCTCAATCGGATACTACCCTTCCTGAAGCCTGGGGGGCGACTGGCGGTCATCTGTTTCCATTCGTTGGAGGACAGGATCGTCAAGCACATGTTCCAGCGGGAGTCGAAAGGCTGTCTTTGCCCGCGGGAAGTGCCGATCTGCCAGTGCGGCCATGTGCCGCTACTGAAGATACTAACAAAGAAGCCTGTGACCGCAGGACCCAGTGAGCTTGAAACCAATCCCAGGGCGCGCAGCGCCAAGTTGAGGGTTGCCGAGAAGCTGCCGGTGTCCTCCCCGGTAGGATCATGACCGGGGAGAAGTGGGCCTGGGTGGCGGCGGCGCTTCTGGCGCTGGCGCTGCTGCTTGGGTTGGGGCTGGTCTGGTGCAATATCGAACGCATGGACCTGGCCTATGGCCTGAAGAGGCAGCAGGTGGAACTGGAGCGCACGGAAGTCCTGATCGCCAAGCTTGAAATGGAACGCAATAATTTGTTGTCGTCGCACAAACTGCGCAGCAAGGCGGTGGAGCTCGGACTCGGCCCCGCTGACCAGGGGCAACTGCGACGACTCACCGACGGGAACAAAGACCCACAGGGTCCTCCCAAGGAGTAGGCCATGGCCACCAAGTACGAACCGCGACACGTCAAGATCCGGGATTGGGCCGGCATCAGATTGACGGTTGTTGCGTTGCTCTTCGGAGCGACTTGGTTCGTGCTGTGGGGCAGGGCATTCCAGGTCCAGGTGCTCATGGGCGAGGAACTGGCGCAGATGGCCAAGCGCCAGCACCTGGTGTCCGAATCCATCAGCGGTGAGCGGGGCAAGATCTTTGACAGCCAGGGGCGGGTGCTCGCGCAAAGCGTGCAGAGCCGTTCCATCTATGCGCGACCCATGGATGTTCGGGATCCGTCCCGGGCAGCGAGGGAATTGGGCCGGGTTATGGGCCTTCCGCGCAGACAGATCGAGCAGAAGCTCAATTCCACGCGGCCTTTCACCTGGCTGGCACGGCAGGTCAATGACAGGGAGGCCTCTCTGGTGGAGGCGCTGGACCTGCCGGGCATCGTGCTGGTGGAGGAATACAAACGCTTCTATCCCAACGGCCATCTGGCGGGGCAGCTTCTGGGCTTCACCGGATACGACGGGCAGGGACTGGAGGGCTTGGAGCGTTCGCTGCAAGCCCGCTTGGTGGGCAGGAAAGACACCAACGTGGTCCAGCGTGATGCCCGGGGCTACAAGCTCTACCTGGATGGGACCGACAACGACAGCGACGTCAGCGGCGAGGACGTCCGGCTGACCATTGACGCAGATATCCAGGCCGTGTCGGAGCAGGCCCTGGAAAAGGCCGTCGTCAACAACAAGGCCGCCAACGGTACCTGTTTGGTTGTCAAGGTCGCCAGCGGCGAGATCCTGGCCTGGGCCCAGTATCCTTTCTTCAATCCGAACATCTACGGGCAGTATGCCCCCTCGGCCTGGCGCAACCGCATCGCCCTGGATGCTCTGGAGCCCGGCTCGACCATGAAGCCGTTTCTCATTGCGGCGGCCTTGCAGGAAAAGACCGTGACCCGGGACTCCCGCTTTGACTGCGAGAACGGCAAATGGGAGATGCCCGGAGCCACGATCCGCGACACCCATGAATACGGTGTCCTGCCCGTGCATAAGATCCTTCGCTATTCATCGAACATCGGCGTCGCCAAGATCGGGCTCGAACTGGGAGCCACGCGGTTGCATTCCTATTTGACGCAGCTTGGGTTCGGGATTCGTCCCGGGTTGCCCCTGCCCGGAGAGACCAAGGGCATCTTGCGCGATCCCGGGACTTGGCAACGGGTTGACCTGGCCAACATCGCCTTTGGTCAGGGGGTCTCCTCCAGTCCGTTGCAGGTGGCCGGCGGATACCTCTGTCTGGCCAGGGGTGGCGTGACGGCCTCGCTGAGGCTGCTGCAGGACGCTGAGCCCCAGGAGCCTGAAAGAAAGGTCTTTGATGCCGACGTGGCCCGTGAAGTGCTGTCCATGATGCGCGATGTCGTCCAGGAAGATGGCACGGGCCAGGTGGTGCGCATCGAGGGGCTCCAGATCGGCGGCAAGACCGGGACGGCGCAAAAGGCTTCTTCCAGTGGCGGATACGGCGACAAGTATGTGGCCTCGTTCGTGGGTCTGGTTCCGGCCGGAAAGCCGGAATATTTGATCCTTGTCATGGTGGATGAGCCGGAACCCAGCCACTACGGAAGTGTGGTTGCAGCCCCGGCCGTCAGGGAAATCGTCGTGCAGACGCTGGCTTATCTGGGAAAGCTCCCGGACTTGGCGGAGGGGTCGTCCCTGGCATCGGCAGCAAGGAGTGGGAAGGATGGGACTGTTCGCAGATCAGCTTTTGGAGTGCATGAAGATGGTCGGCTGCGCGGTGCGATTCGGCAGGCGGATTCGACCGTACCAGATGTTGTGGGCCTGTCCCTCAGGCGGGCAATTGAGATTCTCGCAGCTGCCGGAACCGTTCCCGATCTCGAGGGAGAAGGCGTTGTCGTCCGGCGGCAGGAACCCCGGCCGGGCGGGTCTTGGCCCACTGGGGACAAACGTTGCGTATTATGGCTCGGAAAACAACCGGGCCGGGGTTGATATGAAGTCTGAACACACCTGGGATGAACTGCTTGCCGAAGTGGCGGGCGGGCTGATGGTCCGCTCGGACTCCCGGGCCGTTCGTCCCGGTGAGGTCTTTGTGGCCATCCCCGGAGCCAATGCGGATGCCGCGGCCTTCGTGCCCGACGCCGTGGCCCGGGGTGCCGCCTATGTGGTGGCCCGCAGTGCCGATCAGATGCCTGCCGGTACACGGGCCAAGCTGATCCTGCACGACCATCCCCGCCGCGCCCTTGGCGAACTGGCGGCCGCGTATTTCAAGACCCCCGACAAGGGCCTGACGGTCATCGGCGTCACTGGCACCAATGGCAAAACCACCATCAGTTACATGCTGGAGCATCTGCTGGTTCAGGCCGGACACAAGGTGGGCGTCATCGGCACGGTGAGCTACCGCTGGCCCGGATTCACCCTGGAAGCCCGGCTGACGACCCCGGATTGCTGGCAGCTGCACGAACTGATCGCCAATATGGCGGGCAGCGGCGTGGACACCGTGGTCATGGAGGTCTCCTCCCATGCCCTGGACCAGGACCGTGTCTGGGGACTGGACTTTGATGTGGCCGTGCTGACCAACGTCACCCAGGACCACTTGGATTACCACGGCAACATGGACAGCTACTTCCGGGCCAAGGCCAAGCTTTTCGAGGTCATGTCCAAGCCCGGTAAGGTCGCGGTCCTGAACGGCGACGATTCCTACGGGCGCATGCTGCTGCAGCGCTACAACCCCTCCATCGGCTTTGGGCTGCGTTATCCCAATGTGGGTCAGGGACCGGGATTGTCCGGGGCCATCAAGTCCATGGATTCCAGCGGGCTTGTCCTGAAGATGAGGTTCGGGGACGAGACCTGGGAGCTGTCTTCGCCGCTTATCGGACGGCACAACGCCTCCAATCTGCTGGCCGTCCAGGGCGTGGGCCTGGCTCTTGGGCTGAAGCCCAAGAAACTCAAGTCCTTGGAAAAGTTCATGGGTGTCCCTGGTCGCCTGGAGCGCATCGCCAATGCCCGTGGCCTGAATATCTTTGTGGACTACGCCCACACCCCCGACGCTTTGGACAACGTACTCTCCGGGGTGCGCGAACTGGACTTCAAGCGTCTGCTGTGCGTGTTCGGCTGCGGCGGCAACCGCGACAAGGCCAAGCGTCCGCTGATGGCCGAGGCCGTGTGCCGCCATGCGGACGTGGCTGTCCTGACCTCGGACAACCCGCGCCTTGAGGACCCCTTGGAGATCATCAGCGATGTCCGGCCCGGACTTGGCGGCTGCGCTGAGATCATCGAGGAACCCGATCGTAGGCAGGCCATCGCCAAGGCCATTGCGGAAATGAGCCAGGGCGATGTGCTCATTGTGGCGGGCAAGGGGCATGAAACCTATCAGGACATCGGCGGGCAGCGCTTCCCGTTCAACGATGCCCAAGTAATTCGGGAGCTGGCGTGTTGAATCTGACAGTCTCGCAAGCCGCCTCCGCCATGGGTGCGGTGGGTGATGTCGACAACGGACAGGACATCCGGGTCTCGGGCGTGTGCACGGACAGCCGTGTGCTGCGTCCGGGCGAGATCTTCTTCTGCCTGTCCGGCGAGAACTTCGACGGCCACGAATTTGCGGGCAAGGCCATGGCCGGGGGAGCAGCCGCCGTGGTGGTTTCGCGTCCATTGCCTGAATTGAGTGGCCAGGGCCCGGTGCTCATGGTGCGCGACGTGCTTGTGGCCCTGGGCGCCCTGGGTTGCGCCTGGCGCATGGCCGCGTGCTCCAAGGTTGTGGCCGTGACCGGTTCGGCGGGTAAGACCACGGTCAAGGAGATGCTGGCCGGGATGCTCGAAGCCGTGGGTGCGACGGGCAAGAATTACAAGAATTTCAACAATCAGCTGGGTGTGCCCCAGTGCATGTTGGGGCTGAGCGGCACCGAGGCGTTCTGGGTGCTGGAGCTGGGCATCAGCCTGCCTCATGACATGGACGAACTGGGGGCCATGGTCAGGCCCGATGTGGCGGTGATCAACAACATTGGTCCCGCCCACCTGGAAGGCCTGGGAAGTCTGGAGGGCGTGGCCAGGGCCAAGACGGACCTCTTGCGTTACCTGTCCGACGACGGCTCGGCGTTCGTGTGCATGGATTATCCCCTGCTCTGGGACTGTGCCCGGGCCATCAGACCGGATGTGATCGGATTCTCCGCCATGGGAGCCGAGGCCCCCTACAGGGGTGAGTATCTCGGTCAGGCCCAGGGCGGGGGCGGGCGGTTCCGGCTGACCCTGCGGGGCGAGGTCCTGGAATTCGAGGCCCCGTTCACGGGGAGCTATTTTGCGGAAAACATGATTGCCGCTGCTGCGGTGGCGCATTCCCTGGGGGCAAATGCCGCCGCCATCGAGGCGGGGGTGCGGGCCACCAGCGTTCCGGAGCATCGTTTCGAGGTGCGCGCTGCCGGACCATGGACCGTCATTGACGACGCCTACAACGCCAATCCCCTGTCCATGCGCCGGTCCATCGCCAGCGCCGCGGAGCTGGCGGACCAGCGGCCGTTGGTGCTGGTGCTGGGCGAGATGAAGGAGCTGGGCCAGGATGCGCCCAGGTTGCATCGCGAACTGGGACAGGTCGTGGCCGGTACGGGCGCACAGGCCTTGCTCTGGTTCGGTGGCCATGGCGATGAGGTGCATCGGGGGCTGGGCAATGGTCATTGGCCGGGGACCTTCATGCAGACCGAGGAACCCCGGAATCTGAAATCAAATCTCGCGGAGTTGGGGCTTACGGGCGGCGTCGTGCTGGTCAAGGGTTCCCGCTCCTGCAAAATGGAACGTTACGTGCGCGAACTGGTGGGTAACGAAGGGGACTGCGGACAATGATTTACAACCTGCTGTATCCGCTCTCCAGCGACGTCGGCATTTTTAACGTCTTCCGCTACATCACCTTCAGGTCGGTGTGGGCGCTTCTGACTGCCTTGTTGATCACCATCGTGGTCGGCCCGGCCTTCATTCGCCTGTTGAAGCGCATCAAGTGCGGGCAGGAGATCCACGAGGATGTGTCCGCGCACCTGCACAAGGCGGGCACCCCGACCATGGGCGGCCTGCTCATGGGCTTCGGCGTGCTGGTGGCCGTGTTCATGTGGGCCGACCTGACCAATGTCTATGTCTGGCTGGCGCTGCTGGTGTTCGTGGGCTTCGGGGCCATCGGCTTCGCGGACGACTGGTTGAAGGTGGTCAAGAAGCACAACAAGGGCCTGTCCGCCAAGACTAAGTTCGGGCTGCAGATCCTGGTGGCTGGCGCGGCCATGTACCTGCTCATCCAGCAGCCCGCCTACGATACGCATCTGGCCTTCCCGTTCTTCAAGGAACTGCGGCCCGATCTGGGCTGGTTCTACCTGCCCTTCGCCGTCTTTGTGGTGGTGGGCTCGTCCAACGGCGTGAACCTGACCGACGGACTGGACGGGTTGGCCATCGGGCCGGCCATCGTCGCTGCCGGGTGCTTTGCCATCTTCGTCTACGTCACGGGGCACGCGGGCATCGCCAAATACCTGCAGATCTCCTACGTGGCCGGCATGGGCGAGGTGGCGGTGTTCTGCGGGGCGTTGGTGGGCGCAGGGCTTGGTTTCCTCTGGTACAACGCCTACCCGGCCCAGGTCTTCATGGGCGATGTGGGTTCCTTGTCCATCGGTGGCAGCCTCGGATTCGTGGCCGTGCTCTGCAAGAACGAGCTGATGTTGGTCATCGTCGGTGGTCTGTTCGTGGTGGAGACCCTCTCGGTCATCCTGCAGGTGGGCTACTTCAAGTTCACGGGGGGCAAACGCATCTTCCGCATGGCTCCGCTGCATCATCATTTTGAACTCAAGGGTATCCCGGAGTCCAAGATCATTACGCGTTTCTGGATTCTGTCCATCCTGTTGGGGATGATGGCCCTGTCCACACTGAAGCTGAGGTAGAGAGATGTTTGGTCGCAAATCCGGGAGCATGAAGAACGTGGCGGTAGCGGTGGTCGGGGCTGGAAGCTCCGGCCGTGCAGCCGCGTTGCTCCTGGCCGATCTGGGGGCCAAGGTCCGGCTGCTGGAACGCAACCAGGGCGGCCTGGACGAGACTTATGTCCGCGAGGCCGAATCCGCCGGGATAGAGCTGCGTCTTGGGGCTCACCAGCCAGAGGATTTCGCCGGGTTGCAGATGCTTGTCGTCTCCCCGGGCATTCCGGTGCGCACCGTCAAGGCGCTGTTGCCAGTCGGTGAGAACCCCCAGATCATCTCCGAGCTGGAGCTGGCCTCGCGCTTTGCGCAGGGGCGCATCCTGGCGGTGACGGGGACCAATGGCAAGACGACGGTCACGGCCCTGGCAGCCCACGTGTTGCAGAACGCCGGATTGTCCGTCTTTATGGGTGGCAATATCGGCACCCCGCTGTCCGAGTATGTGCTTTCCGGGCGCGAGGCGGATGTGCTGGCCTTGGAGGTCTCCAGCTTCCAGGCCCAGACTTGTAGCAGCTTCCATCCCGAGGTCGGCGTGCTCCTGAATTTCAGCCCGGATCATCTGGACTACCACGCGGACATGGACGAGTACCTGCGCGCCAAGCTGAACATGTTCGCCTTCATGACGCCGGACGACCTGGCCATCCTGCCCGTGGAGATGCGCGAAGACCTGGAGGAGCGGCAGTTCACCATGGCACGTATGAAGTGGTTCGAGTCCACGGATCGTTTCGAATGCGAGCGCCTGCCCGGTACGCATAACCAGGCCAACATGGAGGCCGTGTTCCAGGCCACCAGGCGTTTCGGTTCCACCGAGCGCTGCATGCGCGAGGCCCTGGAGAGTTTTGAGCCCTATCCGCACCGCTTGCAGCGGGTGGGAGAGAAGGCCGGAGTGCTGTTCGTGGATGATTCCAAGGCTACTACGGTGGAGGCCCTGCGCGCCGCCCTGGAGACCTTTGACCGTCCGGTGCTGTTGTTGGCCGGAGGCGTGTACAAGGGGGGCGACCTGGACGCCTTGACCCCGCTGCTGCGGCGCAAGGTTCGGGCGGTCTGTCTGTTCGGGGACAGCCGCGAGATTTTCGAGAAGGCCTGGGCCGGGCACGTCTCCCTGGCCTGGGAGGCCACCCTGGACAAGGCCATGCACCGGCTCATGACCTGGGCCGAAGAGGGCGACGTGTTGCTGCTGTCCCCGGCCACGTCCAGCTTTGACCTCTATGCCAACTACAAGGAACGCGGGGACCACTTCCAGCGTGTGTTTGAGGAGCTTGAATCATGAGAACCGTCGCGGTCGACGCCGGGGTTTTTCCCCGCCATGCCATCACCTGGCGCGTGGACTGGGTGATCATGGTCTGCGCCCTGGGGCTGATCGGCGCGGGACTCGTGATGGTCATGAGCGCCAGCGGCATCATGGCCGACCGCTTCTTTGGGGATACCTATCTGTTTTTCAAGCGCCAGGCCATTTACGCCGTGGTTGGACTGATTGTGATGGGTCTTGCGGCCTTTACCAGGCGCGACATCTTTTACCGCCTGACCTACCCGGTGCTGTGCCTGACGCTGCTGCTGCTGCTGGTCACCCTGGTCACCCCCCTGGGGTTCGAGGCGGGTGGGGCCAAGCGCTGGTTGCGTTTGGGGTCGTTCTCCCTGCAGCCCCTGGAGGCCGCCAAGGTCGCCCTGGTGTTCTACCTGGCCTATTTCTTCAGTCACAAGCAGGAGCAGGTGAAGACCTTCAGCGTGGGATTTCTGCCGCCGGTGCTGGTCACCGGGGCCTTGTGCCTGCTGTTGCTCCTGCAACCGGATTTCGGCGGTGCCGTGTTCCTGTGCCTGCTGCTGTTCCTGATCAGCCTTGTGGGCGGCACCAGCCTGGTCTATCTGGGGTCCTCGCTGTTCATGGGCCTGGGCTGCGGCTGGCTGCTGATCTCCCAGTCCCCCTACCGCATCAAGCGCTGGACCGCGTTTCTGGATCCCTTCGGCAATGCCCAGGACACCGGCTACCAACTGGTGCAGTCCCTGTACGCCTTCGGCTCGGGCGGCTGGTTCGGCGAGGGGCTGGGCGCGGGCAAGCAGAAGCTATTGTTTCTGCCCGAGGCGCACAACGATTTCATCCTGGCCGTGGTTGGCGAGGAGTTGGGGTTCTTTGGTGTCTCCATGGTCTTTGTGCTGCTGGGACTGCTCTTGTGGCGCGGCTTCAGAACCGCCCTGGCCCAGGACAACCCCCAAGACCGGTTCCTGGGCTACGGCGTGACGCTGATCCTGGCCATCGGCGCGGTCCTGAACATGGCCGTGGTGCTGGGTATGGCACCGCCCAAGGGCGTGCCCATGCCGTTTTTGTCCTACGGCGGGTCGAGCTTGATCGTGTCCTGCTTCTGCGTGGGTGTGCTGCTGAACCTCTCCCGGAGGCGTGCGTGATGCAGCGTGTGGTGCTGACCACCGGCGGAACCGGTGGACATATCTTCCCGGCCCTGGCCCTGGCCGAGGAACTGAAACGCCGCCATCCGGACTGCGACGTGCTCTTCGTGGGCGGGCGGCATGGCCGTGAAAAGGAATTTGCCCAGCGCGCCGGGTTGCGTTTCCTGGGACTGCCCGTGCGCGGGGTTATCGGGCGTGGGTTTAGGTCCGTGGGCGCGCTGTTCGGACTGGGGGTGGCGGTGCTGCGCTCCTGGTGGCTGATGCTGCGCTTCAGGCCGCAGGTGGTCGTGGGCTTTGGCGGCTACGCCGGATTCGCGCCGGTGCTGGCGGCCCGGATGAGTGGCATCCCCTGCGCCGTGCATGAGCAGAACAGCTATCCCGGCAGCACTAACCGCCTGCTGGGCAGATGGGTGAATCGGGTCTTCATGAGCTTTCCGGACACGCACGGATTCTTTGCTGCATCCAAGGTGCAGTTGACGGGCAACCCGGTGCGCACCGCCTTGGTGCACCAGGGTCAGGAGCGCACGGCCCGCAACGCGGACAGCCCTGGCAAACGGCTGCTCATCGTGGGCGGCAGCCAGGGCGCACACGCCATCAACCAGGCCGTGACGGGTGCGTTGCAGGGCTTGCGGGCCAAGGGCTTTGAGCTCTGGCACCAGACCGGCGAAACGGACCTGATTGATGTCCGCGCGGTCTATGAACAGGCCGGTTGGCAGGATGATACAGCACGGGTCGAAGCGTTCATCCACGACATGGCCGAGGCCTACGCCTGGGCCGATGTGGTGCTCTGTCGGGCCGGCGCGACCACAGTGGCCGAGCTGACCGTGGTGGGCAAACCCAGTGTGCTGATCCCGTTTCCCCAGGCTGCGCACGACCATCAGCAGGCCAATGCCCGCTACCTGGAACAGGCGGGCGCAGCGGTCATCCTGATGCAGGACCAGTTGCACAAGATCGATCTGGCGGATTCGCTGCACAAGATTTTTGAGGCTCCGGAGCGGGTGGCGCGTATGGGCGAGGCGGCCCGATCCCTGGGGCAGCCGGACGCGGCAGCGCGGCTGGCGGATGCCATCGAGAAGATGGCCCTGAGTGATTCTGGCAACTTGAACCGACACGGAACACAATGAAGAACAAGATCAAGAAGATACACATGGTGGGCATCGGTGGTTCGGGCATGAACGGCATCGCCGAGGTGCTTTTGAACCTGGGGTACGACGTCGCTGGCTCTGATTTGTCGAGTTCGCCCGTGACCGAGCGGCTCGTCGAGCTGGGGGCCACCGTGCACAAGGGCCACGCGGCCGAGAACCTGGGAGACGCCGACGTGCTGGTCAAGTCCACGGCCGTGGGAGAGGACAATCCCGAGGTCGCCCAGGCCCGCAAGAACGGCATCCCGGTGATCCCGCGCGCCGAAATGCTGGCCGAGCTGATGCGCCTGCGCACAGGCATCGCGGTGGCGGGTACCCACGGCAAGACCACCACCACATCGTTCTTGGCCTCGATCTTCACCGCCGCCAAGCTGGACCCCACGGTGATCATCGGCGGCAGGTTGAACACCTTTGGCACCAACGCCCTGTTGGGCGAGGGCGAATATCTCATTGCCGAGGCCGATGAATCCGACGGTTCGTTTTTGTGCCTGATGCCCATCCTGACGGTGGTCACCAACGTGGATATGGATCACATGGATTTCTACCCGGACCTGGAAGCCATTGACGACTCCTTTGTGTCGTTCATGAACTCCGTGCCCTTCCACGGCCTGAACGTGGTCTGCCTGGACGACCCCGGTGTGCGCAGAATTCTGCCCCGGGTCAACCGCCCGCTGATGACCTACGGCCTGGACGACGAGAGCGCCAGGATTCGTGGCGTACTGACGGAATGCGACGCCGAGAGCTGCTTCGAGGTCTACCTGGACGGCGAGTTCTGGGCCGAGGCGCGTCTCAACCAGCCGGGTCGCCACAATGTCTTGAATGCCCTGGGCGCCATCGGCATCGCTCTGGAAGCGGGCCTTCCCAAGGCCGCCATCCTCCAGGGACTGGCGGAATTCGGCGGCGTGGGGCGGCGTTTCGAGCGCAAGGGCGAGCGGGGCGGGGTGCTGGTGGTGGACGATTACGGACACCATCCCACCGAGGTGGCAGCCACCCTGAAGACCGCGCGCCAGTGCTACCCGGACAGGCGCTTGGTGGTGGCCTTCCAGCCGCACCGCTTCACGCGCACCCAGGCCTTGTTCGGGGCCTTCTGCAAGGCCTTCGGCGAGGCGGACCTGCTGCTGTTGACCGAGATCTATCCGGCCAGTGAGGCCCCCATCCCCGGGGTCAGCGGACAAAGCCTGGCCCAGGGCATCCGGCAGGTCTCGGAGACGCCGGTGCTGTTCTTCGAGGATTTCGAGGCCATGTCTGCGGCCCTGCCCGAGGTCCTGCATGAGGGCGACCTGTTGGTGACGATGGGCGCAGGCACAATCTGGCAGGTCGGCGCTGGCTGGCTGAAGGGAAACTAAGAGGCTGACCATGGGACTGAAAGTACTGCCCGGACCGCGCTTCAGCGAGCGCACCACCTTAAAGCTCGGAGGCCCCACCCTGGCCGAAGTGCATATCGGCCATGATCGGGATCTGGACGAGCTGCCCGGTGTGCTGGAAAAGGCCGGCGGCAGACCCCTGGTCCTGGGTTGGGGCAGTAACATCCTGGCCTCGGACGAGACCCTGCCCGTGGTTCTTGTGAGGGTGCCGGAAGGGAGCAGCCCCAGGATCGTTCATGAGACCGGGGAGCGCGTCGCGGTCCAGGTCGATGCCGGCATGCGTCTGCCCAGGCTCCTGGCCTGGTGCGCCAAGCAGGGCCTGTCCGGTCTGGAAGGGTTGGTGGGCATTCCCGGCAGTGTGGGCGGTGCGGTGGCCATGAATGCGGGATCATTTGGCTGCGATATGGCCCAGTTCCTGACCCGGACGCTGCTGTTCAGCCCGTGCTGCGGGCTGCGCTGGGTGGACCGCGAGGGTGTGCGCATGGACTATCGTTTCTTTGCCCCGCGCACCTACGACAATTATTTCATCGTCTTGGGCGCTGAACTGGAGTTGACCAGGGCCGACGTGCCCCTGATCAACGAGGCCATGTCTCGCTGCCTGGACAAAAAAATGGTCACCCAGCCCATCAAGGCCGCCAGTGCGGGCTGCGTGTTCAAGAATCCCGAGGGCGATGCGGCCGGTCGACTGCTGGATGAGGCTGGATTCAGGGGCAAGGCCCTGGGCGGGATGGTCTTCTCCGATGTGCATGCGAATTTTCTGGTGAATGCGGGTGGCGGTACATCGGATCAGGCCTTTGAACTGATCGCCCAGGCCAGGGACGAGGTGGCCCGGCGCTTCGGTGTGGGGCTGGAACTTGAAGTCAAGGTTGTATCATGACCATGGCGGCGACAATGCGCACAGGGAGTGTCGTGCCCCGGTCCAAGGGCAGCAACAACTATCGCGGCAAGCCGACCGAAAGCGGTGTGCGGGTGCGGCCCGGCAAGATCCCCGGCAGCGGGGCAAGATTGCGGTCGGTCAAGACACCCGGAAGCGGTGTGAGGCTGCGACCTGGGAAGGCCTTGCTCTGGCTGTTCGCATTGCTGGTGGGCCTGGGATTTGTGATCCTGCTCAGCCTGGCGCTGCTGTTTGGGTTTCGCTGGCTGACAACCAACTCGTTTTTTTCCCTGTCCGAGATCGAGATCACGGGCAACAGCCGTCTGAGCACCGAGGAACTCGTGGCTCTGGCCGGAGTGGACCTGGGCATGAATACCTTGGAGATGCGCATCCGGGACGTCGAGGACCGCGTGGTGGCCAACCCCTGGACCGATCAGGTGGCCGTGCGTCGGGTCCTTCCGGGAAAGTTGTCCATCGCCGTGACCGAGCGGATCCCGGCTTACTGGCTGCGCACCGGCAAGGGGCTGTTCTACACCGAGGCCGACGGGTCGGTCATTGATGCCGTGTCTCCGGGGCGCTTTGTCTCGTTCCCGCTGCTGGAAGTTGGGGCCGATGCCGGTCTGGATGAACTGGCGTTGCGCATGGCGGACTTTGACGAGGCCGGGCTGCCCGTGCGGGCGGGCCAAGCCGCCTGGATCAGGCTGCTGGGCGAAAGGCTGGAGATGTATTTCGAGGAGCGGGACCTGTGGCTGTCGGTCTCCGCGAAGGAGTGGAAGAGGAATATGGAGTGCCTATCCCTGGTGTGGGGAGATCTGGAGCGGCGAGGGGAAGCCGGGGGAGCCAGGGAAATAAGGATTTTCGGTGGCAAGGTCTGGGTACGGACCTGATCGCGAATCGCATCGATCAAGGAGTCAAGTCATGGCCAAATCGGAATTGATCGTCGGCCTGGATATCGGGACGACAAAAATCTGCACTGTCGTGGGTGAATTGACCCCCGACGGCGTGGATGTCGTAGGCATCGGTACCAGCCCGTCCACAGGCCTTAGAAAGGGTGTGGTGGTCAACATCGAGCAGACCGTGCAATCCATCAAGAAGGCCCTGGAAGAGGCCGAATTGATGGCCGGTTGCGACATCCGCTCTGTCTATGCGGGCATCGCCGGTAGTCATATCAAGGGCTTCAACAGCCACGGCGTCATCGCTGTCAAGGGGGGCGAGGTTGCCCCGCGCGATGTGGAGCGCGTCATTGATGCGGCCAAGGCCGTGGCCATCCCTCTGGATCGCGAGGTCATCCACATCCTGCCGCAGGAATACATCGTGGACGACCAGCGCGGTATCCATGATCCCCTGGGCATGGCAGGCGTACGCCTGGAGGTGAAGGTGCACATCGTCACCGGCGCCGTGACCAGCGCCCAGAACATCGTGCGCTCCTGCCACCGCTCCGGGCTGGATGTCTCGGACATCGTGTTGGAGGCTCTGGCCTCGTCCAAGGCCGTGCTGACTCCCGAGGAACGCGAGATCGGCGTGGCCCTGGTGGACCTGGGCGGCGGAACCACGGATCTGGCCATCTTCTCCGACGACTCCATCAAACATACTTCGGTCCTGGCCCTGGGGGGCACCAACCTGACCAACGACATCGCCTTCGGTCTGCGCACCCCCATGGCGGCAGCCGAGCAGATCAAGGTGCGCTACGGCTGCGCCCTGGCCGAGTTGGTCTCGCCTGAGGAGACCATCGAGGTGCCCAGTGTGGGCGATCGCGCACCGCGTCGCTTGTCCAGACAGGTGCTGGCCGAGATCTGCGAGCCCCGGGTTGAGGAGATCCTGGTGCTCATCGATCAGGAACTGACCCGCTCCGGCTTCAAGAACAAGATCGCGGCAGGCGTGGTGCTCACCGGCGGAACCGCGCTCATCGAGGGTCTCCAGGAATTGGGCGAGCAGATCTTCAACCTGCCCTGCCGCATCGGCTATCCGCGTCAGGTGGGAGGCTTGAAGGATGTGGTCGATAGTCCCATGTATGCCACGGCCACGGGACTTCTGATGTACGGGGCAGAGAAAGAGGGTGGGGAGCACAGCTTCCGCATCCGGGACGACAAAAAGGTTTTCAACCGCATCCTCGGCAAGATGCGCAAGTGGTTTGTAGATATCAAGTAGGGGATTGAAACGGGGACACGCCATGCCTGGGGCATGGCCAACCATGGGAGGAGGATACACATGGATTACCTCGAGCTTGAAAACGATAGTTGCGCGAAGATCAAGGTCTTCGGCGCTGGCGGCGGTGGCGGAAACGCCGTGAACAACATGATCTGCTCCGCGTTGCGCGGAGTGGAATTCATCGTTGCCAACACGGATGTGCAGGCGCTCAACAAGAGCAAGGCGGAGCACAAACTTCAGCTTGGCGAAAAGCTGACCAAGGGCCTCGGAGCAGGCGCCAACCCCGAGATCGGTCGTGAGGCCGCCTTGGAGAGCATTGAACTGATCCGTGAGCAGGTTGCTGGCGCGGACATGGTCTTCGTGACCGCGGGCATGGGCGGCGGAACCGGCACGGGCGCGGCTCCGATCATCGCCCAGTGCGCCAAGGAAGCCGGAGCGCTCACCGTGGGCGTGGTGACCAAGCCCTTTTACTTCGAGGGCAAACGTCGCCTGATGGCTGCGGAAGATGGCATCAAGGCCCTGTCCGAGAGCGTGGACAGTCTGATCTCCATTCCCAACGACCGTCTGTTGTCCCTGGCCTCCAAGAAGGCGACCTTTCTGGAGATGCTCAAGAAGGCCGATGAGGTCTTGTACTTTGCGGTCAAGGGCATCTCGGATCTGATCATGGTCCCTGGCCTGATCAATCTGGACTTTGCGGACGTCAAGGCCGTGATGAGCGAGATGGGCCTGGCCATGATGGGCACGGGCATCGCGCGCGGTGAAAACCGGGCCCGCGAGGCCGCCATGAAGGCCATCACCAGCCCGCTGCTGGAAGACGTGTCCATCGACGGCGCCAAGGGTGTGTTGCTCAACGTGACCTGCGGCCCCGACCTGACCATCGACGAGGTTTCCGAGGCTGCCAGCACCATTTCCGAGGCCGCTGACGTGGACGCCCGCATCTACTTCGGCACGGTCTTCGACCAGGATGCCGGGGACGAGATGCGCATCACCGTCATTGCCACGGGCATCGAGAGCAACTCCAAGCGGTTGGCTACTCCCGCGGATGACAAGATGGCCAAGCTGCTGCAGCTTCAGGGTGGCCGTGCGGGCAAGATGGCCCAGCCGGCTGCCAGGAACAGCACCGCTCTGGTTCCTGAAATCACCGGCATGGCGCGTGAGGAGCGCATCCAGCGCGGGCTGAATTCCGCGCGGGGCGACAAGGACCTGGAAATCCCTGCCTTCCTGCGTGCCAAGGCCACCAGGGCCCAGGTCACGCCCCAGGTCGAGTCCGAGCCTGCGCGTACGGGGCGGTCCCAGGCCTATTCCACGCCCATGCACCAGCTTCGCGAGTCCCAGCCTCAGAGCATGAGCGTGCAGAAGACCGGGACCTCCAGTCCAGGCAATGAAGACTTTGTGTTTGATGAGGAGGAGTTCGAGATTCCGTCCTTCATCAGGATGCAGGCTGACTAATAAATTCGGGTAGTATCCTCCCCCGATGAAGCAAGGGGCCGGGCGCGATGGATTTCGCCGCCCGTCGCACCGGCCCCTGCTTCTCCCCCTTTCGGGGACGGGGACGGTCTTATGAACCGAGCACACGGGAGCGATATGGCAATCTTCAAACGACCAAGCAGAAATATGTTCAGGGATTTCGCAGCAGAACGCAGGCGTAGCAGGACCAGGAAATATGCCCTGCTGATGGCTGTCGCCCTGGGCATCGCGTTCTTCGTGATCATGGTGCACAACCCTGCAGAGCGCTCTGTGGAGTTGGCCGCGGTTGAGGATACCGTGCTCATTGCGGAGGGCCGTGGCGCTGCTTCCGGGGCGCAAGCAGTTCCTGTCGCCGCGTTGGAACCCGTCCAGGATGTGATCGAACAGACGGTCAGGCACGGCCAGACAGCTGCCGAATTGCTTTCCGAATTCATGTCCCCGGGCGAGATCCATGAGCTGAACCAGCGCAGCCAGGACATCTATCCGCTGTCGAAGATGAAGGCCGGACGTCCGTATCGCATCGTGTCCATGCAGGGGGCGCTGGAACGTTTCGAATACGAGATCTCCGGAGAGGAGATGTTGGTGGTCGCCCGTGGTGGGGCAGGATACGACATCCTGAAGGAGTCCATCGTCTACGACACCGAGACGCGAGTGGTCCGAGGCCGGATTGACTCCTCGTTGTTCGGTGCCGTGGCCGATTGCGGCGAGAGTCCTGCGTTGGCTGTACGCCTGTCCGAGATTTTCGCATGGGATATTGATTTCATCCGTGATATCCGCACGGATGACACCTTTACCGCCGTGGTTGAGAAGCGCTACCGCGACGGCAAGTTTGCTGGCTATGGCACCATCAAGGCCGCTGAGTTCGTCAACCAGGATGAATCCTTCAAAGGCTTTCTGTTTGCGGACAGCCAGGGCATCGAGAGCTACTACAACGAGAATGGCCGCTCCCTGCGCAAGGCCTTTCTGAAGGCCCCGCTCAATTTTTCGCGCATCTCTTCGGGCTTCAACCTGAGCCGGTTGCATCCCATCCTGAAGACCCGTCGTCCGCATCCCGCCATCGACTACGCCGCGCCCATGGGCACCCCGGTGACGACTGTGGGCGATGGCACGATCATCAAGAAGGGTTGGGATAAGGGCGGAGGCAGGTATCTGAAAGTTCGTCACAACAGCGTTTACGAAACCACCTATATGCATCTGAAAGGCTACGCCAAGGGCGTTGCGCAGGGTGTGCGGGTCAAGCAGGGACAGGTCATCGCCTATGTGGGCTCTTCAGGCATGTCCACGGGTCCGCACCTGGACTTTCGCATGAAGAAGAATGGCAGCTATGTGAACCCCAAGTCCGTCAAGTCCGCCGCATGCGCGCCTGTAAACAAGGATCGCATGGCCGAGTTCAGTACCAGTATTCGCCCCCTCTTGGCCAAGTTGGAAGAGGCGGGCGTGATGCACGCCAGCGCGGCCAAGGTCGCCGGAGATGCCGAAGCGACCGTGGGCCAGTAAATTTCCGGGCGTGGTCTCCTGCCCGCCCGGGGAATCCCCGAGAACCGTCGCCCCTTCCCCAGGGGCGGCGGTTTCCCATTTGTGTCCTTTACGGCTACAACCTCGGAGCAGGCTGCCCCTAAACGGTCATCTGCGGCGTTGCTGTGGAGAATCCGAAATCTGACGTATGTCCAGATACGCATCAATTTCGAATTCTCCTCGCGCCTGGCATCTAACCATTTATGGACAGCCTGAAGAAATGGAATATGTTGGGATGAAATGAGTAATACTTCGCATGTCTATTATGGCCGTGACCGTCCGGCCCTCAAGGAATGGGGCGGCAGGCTGCCCGTGGCCCTGGTCTTTGCCCAGCCCTCCAAGGTGGCCTTGTCCACCCTGGGCTGGCAGGTGGTCTGGAAGCTGCTGAACGACTGCCCGCAGATCGCTG
The DNA here is from genome assembly GCA_018816865.1 of Pseudomonadota bacterium. Lineage (GTDB taxonomy): Bacteria > Desulfobacterota > Desulfovibrionia > Desulfovibrionales > Desulfovibrionaceae > Desulfovibrio_Q. The sequence goes on along the minus strand of JAHIUW010000016.1, from coordinate 109,793 downwards.
TGGAGCGCTTTTTCTGGGAGGGGGATGGCAACCCGCCCAGGGCCTATGACTCCGGGCGGGAATTATCGGATTTCCCGGTGATCGCCTTTTCCCTGAATTTCGAGGAAGAGATCAAGGGCCTTGTGGAGGTCCTGGACAGGGCGGGCATAGCCCCGCGCCGGGAAGATCGGGACGGCTGGCCCCTGGTCCTGGCAGGAGGACCGCTGGCCTTCCTGAATCCGGCACCCGTGGCTCCGGGCATCGACTTGTTCTGGGTGGGCGAGGCCGAGGCGGGCTTTGACACCCTGCTGGTTGATCTGGCCGCTCATGTCCTGGATGGGGGTGACCCCGGCGGGTTTGTGGCCGAAGTGGCCAACCGAGAAGGCGTGTATGCCCCAGGACTGACGCTCGGTGCGGCGCGGCGCGCTCTGCCCCGGGGCACCAACCGCACCCTGCCGGAGCCCGGGCATTCCTGCTTCGTCAGCCCGGAATCAGAATTCCGCGACATGTTTCTGCTGGAGGTCAACCGGGGCTGCCCCTATGGCTGCCGGTTTTGCGCCGCCGGGTACATCTATCGTCCTCCGCGGCATGCGGACATGGCGACCCTCAAGGCCCTGGTGGAGGGCGCCGACCCCCTCAAGGTGGGGCTGGTTGGCACCGCACTGACCGACTGGCCGGACCTGTTGCCCTTCCTGAAATGGTTGCACGGGCGCGGCACCAAGTTTTCCCTGGCCTCCTTGAGGGCGGATGGGCTGGGCGAAGAACTGCTGGAGTTCTTGCGCCGCAGCGGCACCCGGAGTTTGACCCTGGCCCTGGAGGGAGCGAGCCGTCGTCTGCGCGTCGCCGTGAACAAACACCTGGACGAGGAGGCCTTCCTGGACGCGGTGCGCCGCGCCAGCCGTTTGCAGTTCAACCATCTGAAAATCTATCTTATTGCCGGGTGGCCCGGTGAGGAACCTGCAGATTATGATGAGCTGGGCGAATTTCTCGGGCTCGTGGCCCGGGCTATCGATGAGGGGCGCGGTGGCAGGAAGATGGGCATCGAGCATGTGACCGTGAGCGCCAGCTGTCTGGTGCCCAAGCCGTGGACCCCGTTCCAGTGGGCTCCCATGGCCTCCGAGGATCAGCTGTCCTGGGCCATGCGGCGGATTCGCGACGTGGTCAAGCCGCTCAAGGGGTTTCGGTCCATGGTTGAGAAGCCGTTTTCGGCTCGTTTACAGGCCATGTTGGCCCGTGGTGGAGAGGAGATTTTTGCCTTGGCCGAGGTGGCGGCTCGACCGGGCATGAGTTGGAAGAAGGCGCTCAGGGAGTGGGATGGCGATATGGGTCTCATCCTGGATCGTGAGCGGGGCGAGGACGAGGTCTTTCCCTGGGAATGCCTAGACATGGGGGTGGACCGTAAATTTCTATGGCGGGAATGGCAGCGTTATAAACAAGAACAGGCCTCGAAGCACTGTGGCGATGCACCGTGCGAGGCCTGTAATCTCTGTGGCATGGGCAAATGGCTCCATGGAGCCGAGTGAATCAGTCCTTGCCGGTCCCCGGGGTCGAGCCGCAGGTCACCGAGCCGCAGCCGCCGGACATGGGGCAGACCGGTTTGCGACCTGTGGGATTGTAGCCCCGGATGGGAGCCACGCCTCGGTCAATGGGGCTGGCATGTTCCGTGCGGAAGGCAGCACAGGAAATGACTTTGTGCGTTTGCCCCTGGCATTTGCCGCAGGGCGGGCAGGGATCGTTGGGGTTGACCAGGTCTTCAAAGACACAGCCGCACTTCTCGCATTCGTATTCGTACATCGGCATGGAAAGGGGCTCCTTGATCGGGGAAGTCGGTTCATTGCCGTCAAATTGTTTTCGCCCCGAATACTAATCCCGGGAGCCGCGAAGTCAAGGACCGTGGCCCGCCCCATGCTGCCGATCCTGGAAAAGCTTTGACACCCCAGGCTGATTAAAGGATCATGGATATCGAGCTTCAAGGCCACTCCCAGCACCTTTAGCCTCCACACCATGCCAGACAATCCACAAGAATCCACTCAGGCCCCGGGCCCAGACGACTTCTTTCCCATCAGTCCGAAGCTCATTCGGCCATGGGGCAAGGGACGGTTCACCCTGTATCTGAAGCAGGGCGAGTCCTATGTCCTGTATACCCGCAAGGGCGAGGCGTTCACGGCGGCCCATCGCGAGAAGCTCGATGGGTTGGGCATTACCAGGGTTTACGTCCAGAGCCGGGAGCGGACAGGGTACACCAGCTATCTCTTCGACAATCTGAAGGACATCCTTGGGGATGAGGACATTCCACTGGAACAGCGAACCCTGGCCTGGCATCAGACCTCGGTGGCGTTGACCCGAAAATTGTTCGAGGAGCGACTGCCCAAAGGATTCCCCCTACGGCGCTACAAGGAAATCGTCGAATTACTGCGCGCCAGCGTGGACTTTTTTGCGGTCAAGGGCGCGCTGAAGCATCTGGCCAGCCTCGTGGCCCCGGGATACCAGTTGTACAACCACAGCCTGGGGGTGACCGTGCTTACGGCCTTCGTCCTTGGGACCTACAAGCAGGCGGACAAGTCCCTGATCCAGGACTGCTGCGCCGGGGCCATGCTGCACGATTTGGGTAAATCGCTGCTGGGTGAGGACATGCTGAAGGCCGATCCCGACAAACTGTCCGGGGACGCCCTGATGGCCTACCGGGCGCATCCTTCTGCCGGTGTTGGACTGTGCTCCTCGGTGCCTCTGGGACAGGAGACTCTGAACTGCATCCTCTTTCATCACGAACATTGCGACGGCTCGGGATATCCTTCGCGGCTCGTGGCTGAGACCTTGCCCTACTATGTTCGTGTCGTGGCCGTGTGCAACGAGTACGACGGCCTGACCCGCGCCGCTGGCTGGCGGTCTCCGCTCTCGCCGTATGAGGCCTTGCAGCGCATCAAGTCCCGCAAGGAGGCCTTTGATGTGGACGCCCTGAAGCGTCTGATCCTGGTGCTCTCCAACGCCGAAATCACCATCTCCCGTTAGATTGAATGGTACCCTGCAGTGGCCTTCCGCAATGGTTTGCTGTAGTATGTCAGCTCCTGTGAACCCCCGACTGCAGCGAGGCCGTGATGATTCTGCTCGATAAGCCGTATGTCTCCGAATATCTGAAATGGCGCATCGCCATGCATGGAATCCCGGTGCTGGACACGCCCGAGGCCCGCGCCGCCCTTGGCCCGAGCCCGTACCTGGTGCCTGCCGAGCGTTTCGCCGCCATGGTTCGGGAGTCAGGGATGCCGCGCCTGTACGCCAACTCCGAGAACGCCATTGGCTGGATTGCCGAGCACCTCGCTGATACGGATCTGCCCGACAGGATCGATCGCTTCAAGAACAAGGTGCGCTTTCGTGAACTGCTTCGGCCCCTCTATCCGGAGTATGGGTTTCTTGCCGTGGAATTCGATCGCTTGGACGAGGTGGATGTTTCGGCATTATCCAAGCCGTTCATCATCAAGCCTGCGGTGGGGTTCTTCAGCCTGGGGGTGCACAAGGTGGACAGCGATGACCAGTGGCCGCAGACCGTGGCCGCCATCAGGGCCGAGGTGGACGGCATCCGTACCCAATACCCCCGTCAGGTCCTGGCCGTGGAGACTTTCATCATCGAGGAAAACATCCCCGGTGCCGAATACGCTGTGGACGTCTACTGGGATGACGCTGGACAACCCGTGATCCTGAATATCCTGCACCATTTGTTTCCGGACGAGCATCATCTCAATGACCGGGTCTATGTGACCTCGCCGGACATCGTGCGTGAGCACCTGAGCGGATTCACCGCCCTGATGGGGCAACTGGGGCATTTGGCAGGGCTCAGGAACTTTCCTGCCCACATTGAACTGCGTCTGGACGATGACGGCAGGATTGGGCTCATTGAGGCCAATCCCATGCGTTTTGCCGGCTGGTGCGTGGCGGACATGACCTGGCACGCCTGGGGCATTGATCCCTACAGCGCCTACCTGCGGGACGAACGCCCGGACTGGGATGCCCTGTGTGCCCGGCGCGAAGGCACGGTCACCAGCGTGACCATCGCCGATGTGGCCGCGGACGTGGTGAGCAGCGAGATCAGAGATGTCGACTACGACGCCTTTACGCGGCATTTCAGCCAGCCTCTGGAGCTTCGGCGCATCGACTGGACGGAATACCCCGTGTTCGCCTTCATGTTCGCGCGCCACATCAAGGGCCAACAGGCAGAGCTGGACAGCATTCTGCACTCGGACCTGAAGGAGTATCTGCGGTTGGGATAGACGGGGCTTGGGGAAGGAGGGCTCAGTTGCCAAGAACAGCGGCGGTCTTGTCCAGCAGGGTGGTCTTGTTCAGGGGCTTGGGCACAACCTCGTTGGCTCCGGCCTCGAATACAGCCTCAATGGTCTGCGGGGTCAGGTCCGAAGTGATCATGATCACCGGGATGGCCGCGAGATGGGCCGCCTGTCTGATCCTTTTGCAGGTCTCGATGCCGCTCATGCCGGGCATGACCACATCCAGAAAGATCAGCGTGATCCCGTTGCCCTTGGCCTGCGGGTCGTCGATGCCCAGCATTTCCAATGCCTGTTCCCCTGACTCTGCGTGCAGGATGGGCTTGTAGCCCCGGAATTGCAGGAAAAACTCGATCAAGGAACGAATGCTCTTGGTGTCATCGACGATGAGGATGCTCATCAGAGTCTCCAGTATGTTAGGCCGTGGTTTGGTCCGGCTGGTTCATTGTTAATCAGTGTACTGAATTGTTATTTTTGTCAGATGGTTATCCAACATCTCGATCTGCTCCAGAGCCAGCGTTGCGTCTCCCGCTCTCGCTGCTGTTTCCAGTGAACGCCCGTATTCCGTGATGGCGTCGAAGCCATAGCCTCCACCGGCCCCCTTGAGGCTGTGCCCTGTGATGCGGATGCTTTCCAGGTCGTCCTGGCGCACCGCATCGCGCATGGAGGCAATGTGCCCTCGCACCTCGGCCAGAAATTCCTCCACCAACGGGCGCATGGCTCGTTCCACCAGGACGTTGGAGCCCCCGGCCCCCTCGGGCATCTGCTGTGCGCTGCCGTTGCCGTCACCCATCAGGTTGTCCAACACCTGGAGAAAGGTCTGCTTCTTGATGGGCTTGGACAGGTGTCCCGAGCAACCTGCGGCAGCGCTCTGCTGGATGTGTTCCTCAAAGGCGTGGGCCGTCAATGCGATGATGGGCACGGCGGGCAGGCCGCTTTTCGTTTCGTACTCCCGAATCAGGCGGGTGGCCGCGTAGCCGTCCATGACCGGCATCTCCATGTCCATGAATACGGCATCGTAGCGTGTTTTCTCGAACATCTCCACGGCAAGTTGTCCGTTTTCAGCCAGGGCCAGCGTGTGTTGGCTGCCCTGGAGATAGAACTGGATGAGTTTGCGGTTGTAGGTCTGGTCCTCGACCATGAGCAGGGACAGACCGCTTACGGTTTTTCTGGCGGGGAGGGCGGAACCCCCGTCTCGGCTCTTTGGGGTGCTGGTCAGGGCGCGTAGCAGCTTGCCGCGCGTGATGGGCTTGACGGCCACGCACTCCCGGTCGCTGGAGTCGCCTTGCCTGTGCAGGGAGCCGCTTTGCGGGGCAGCCAGGACCATGATCCGCGCCCCGTGGCCGGTGAGATCCATGGGGTTGCTCGAGGCCGTCGCCGAGGGTGATTCCCCGGCCAACACGATCAGGCCATAGCCCGCACTGCTGTCGGTCAGGTCGATGAGACCTTGGGCGGTCTGCTGGTCGGGGACGGCATCGACTTGAGCCCCGAGTTCCTCGAGCATTTCAGCCAGCGCCTGACGGCAGACCCTGTTGGGTTCCACCAGCAGGGTCCTGGCCCCTTCAAGGAGGCGTGGCGGGGTCTGCGGTGGTTCATCGGGTACGCCGAAGCAGGCGCTGAACTGGAACAGGGAGCCCCCTCCGGGGTTGTCTTCCAGCCAGATGCGACCGTTCATGAGATTCACCAGACGGCTGCAAATGGCCAGGCCGAGTCCGGTGCCGCCGAACAGTCTGGTCGTGGACGAATCAGCCTGGGTGAAGCTTTCGAAGATGATGCTCTTTTTGTCGGCGGGGATGCCGATACCCGTGTCCCCAACGCCGAACAGGATCTCATCCTTGTTGGGCCCTCCGGAAAGAGTGGCGCTGACCGTGATCTCGCCCTGCTTGGTGAACTTGATGGCGTTGGAGATCAGGTTGGAAAGGATCTGGCGCAGTCGGGTGGGGTCGCCTTCGATCCGTCGCACAATTGAGGGGTCCACCCGGCAGATGAGTTCGACTCCCCTGTCGAAGGCGCTCGGTGCCAGGATGTCGCAGGCGTTTTCAAGGACATCCTCGATACTGAAAGGGATGCTTTCCAGGGTGATCTGTCCGGCCTCGATCTTCGAAAAGTCCAGGATGTCGTTGATGATGGAGAGCAGCGTCTCGCCGCTGTTGCGGAAGATGTCCACGTACTGGTTCTGCTCGGGAGTCAACTCGGTCTCGGCCAGGACGTCCGAGATGCCGATGATGGCGTTCAGCGGGGTGCGGATTTCATGGCTCATACTGGCCAGGAAGTCGCTTTTAGCCTTGTTGGCGACCTCCGCCGTTTGTCTGGCCTTCTGGACCTCTTCCAGAACCCGGTTCAGTTCGCGGGTTCGCTCGCGGACTTTTTCTTCCAGGGTCCGGTTGTATTCACCAAGTTGCGTGCCGGCTTCGCGCAGGCTCAAGGTCAGGCGTTCGGATTGCTTGCGTGAGCGCAGCAGTTTTTCGATCATGGAATTGAAGGCCTCTTCCAGGATCTTCAGTTCGTTTCGGCCCTTGGTGCCCGCGTCCACCGTGAGGTTGTCGAGCTTGTCCATGTCGATTTCCCGCGCCGCTGCGGTCAGTTTGGCCAGTGGGCGAGAGAGCATCGCCCGGCTCATCCACAGAAAGATGACCCACAGGGCAAAGGTTTTGATCACCGAGTTGATCAGGATCAGCATCAGGCTGTGCCAGACCTTGCCAAGGATCACGCTGCGGCTGGAATGCAGGGTCAGGACTCCCATGGGGATGGTCGCTGAACCCGGCTCGGAATAGAGGATCGTATCCGAGTATTTCAACAGGGTGTTGTCCTGGGGCGTTGGCAGGGGCGTGGTTTCACCGGCGATGAAAGTCCCCTGATACTCGGTCTCGATCTTGATCCCGACCACGATGGGGCTTTCCATAAGACCGTCGAGGATGGATCGCAGCTGAGCGTCGTCGACGTTGTAGATGGCCGTGGCCAGTCCCTGGTTCAGGGTCTTGGCCAGGGCCCTGAGCTCAAAGGTGACCGTGGTCTTGGTGTTGTCGAATTCCGAGTACATGTGAATGGCTGTGAGCACCGCCGTGACGACCACGTATACGGCGAAGACCATCATCAGCAGGCGGGTTCCAATGGAATCAGTGAGGGGAACTGTATGCCGGGCGTTGGTCATGGGCACGATCCTTGGGATGTGTTCAAGGGATATCGTAGTCCGGCATAGGGAAGCCCCAACGCTCGAAGATCTTTTTGAGTTCGCCGCTATGGTAAAGCCTTTCCATACCTTGGTCATAGAGTTTCATGACCTGGGTGCCGCGCTCGGAGGTGTTGAACACCGGGTGGTAGGAACGTGTCCCCACAACCTCGATCCTGAATTCGTCCATGTCCATGGGGATGGTGTTGCTCCGGAGCGAGTCCTGGATGAAGTTCAGGTCGTCCAGATAGAAGTCCACCCGGCTCAGGATGACCATGCCCAGGCCCGAAGTGCCTGATTTGACCTCGCGCACCTTCATGGGCACGGGGATGTTCGATTCGTCATAATAGCCGATGCGCCAGGCGATGGTGCGGTCTTTCATGCTTTTTGGGAAGTCCCAATCACCGATGTTTTTGCGGTTGAAGAACGCATAGTAGCGCCCCGCATACATGGGGTGTTTGGCCAGGATCAGGGAGTGCAGCGGCTTGTCGTGGCAGGTCATGAAGTCGGCCTGCCCGGTGCGCACCAGGTGGTAGGCGCGTTCCGAGGGCACGTATTCCCTGTGGATGCGGATGCCATACAAGGCGAACAGCTTGTTGAGAATCTCGTGGTACAGCCCGGTTCCGTCGCGGTTGGTGAAGCCTTCCCACGAGGGGCCGACAACGCGCACCTCGGGGATTTCTTCGTTGTCGACGGCTTGGGCGCGGGGCGCAAGAGTGGTCAGCAGCAGGGTTGCCAGCAGCAATCCCAGGATACGATGCATTGGTTTCTCCCCGAAACAAGTCTGTGATCTGCCCGGGGGCTGCGCTGTTTCAAAGCCCAAGCCCCAGACGAGTCCATGCGCCGGACCGTAGCACGTCAGCCTGCGGTTGTCAGGACGCATGTGGCCTGTTTTTGGTGAGAAACTACTCAAATATCAATTTGTTGCCGTCAAAAACGGGGCTGTTCAGGCAAAGATCTTGTCCGGGACGTAGGCGTGGGTGCCTTCGATGACGGGAATGCCGGCCTTGACCTGAATCTTGGTGACAATGGTCTCGGCCTCGGGGCAGTGATCGCCGATACAGGGGCCGATGTGGATGGCCGTGGGCCTCTCATCCAACGGCATGTTCCACAGTTTGACTTGGATCAGCCGGGTCACGATGCCCGCCCCCGGGCAGCCGCCGCAACTCAGGATGCCCATGATCTCGGCTTCCTTGCCCTTGTAGCGTTCGAATGCGCCCACCCGGCGGTTGAAGGCCACCAGGCAGCGCGAGCAGCCGATGCAGACGTCGTCCATGGTGTTCTTGCAGCCGATGATCAGGATCTTTTCCATTGTGACTCTCCTTGTTGCGATTAGTGGAAATGCAGGCGCATGATGCGTCCCTATCAACTGAACAAAGAGGGGAATTGCAGAAAAGATGCCCAGATCAATGTTCCATTATTTCGGGTTATTATAGATGAAAGTGCTGCGGGAGAGTCTCATGTTCGGGCGAGAAATATGCCTTTTGGGCTGGGTAGGGTGGATCTTGCGCAGCCCCGAAAAGCAGAAACGGCTCGGGGGGCACCACCCAATGAGGTTTGCGTCTATTCGAGCCGTTTCCCCGGGGTGTATTGGTGGGGCAGCTTTGCTGCCGGAGGGTAAGGCTATTGGCTGGCGGGCACGTTTCTGATGGTTCCGGCCTGTCCCTTGGTCGCTGGCTTGAAGATGATGGTCCCGCTGGATGCTTTCTTGCTCGGGCCGGGTTGTCCCCCAGGCGTGCCCGCCGCGGGTGCTGGTTCATCCGTGGACGAATTGGAAGCTTCCGGTGCCTGCATGGGGGCGTTCTCCGGGGCGGACGGGGGTGTATCTATGGACACCAGGGCCAAGGCCGGGGCCGAGGTCAGCAGCAGTGCTGCAAGGGTCAGTGCGGTGATGATTTTCATATCTGCTCCAGGCGGACGAGGCCGCACATGAGGTTAATTGTAGAACAGGAAACGGTACGTCAGATCGTCCAGGGTGGCACCGTAGTTATAGAGATCGGCGTACTGTCGCCAGCGCCATCCTCTGCGCTCATAGCTGTAGGTGATCATCCGACCCGCGGCGTGGAAGGCGATCTCGGGCCGGTTGCCGGGCCAATTGGCGGCGCTGGCCGGCCAAGTGGCTGAGTTGGGGGTCAGGAATTCCTGGGAGCGGATGGTGGCCCCGTCGGACAGGATGCGAATGTCTGCCGTCGCCAGGGCCGCGCTGTTGATGGCCGCCGAGTTGACGGCGTCCCAGGCGCAGGGACGTAAGGCTCCATCGACCCTGTACGTAGGGGCGGACTGGATGAGCGAAAAGAAGTCGTCCGTAATGGCCCAGTCGCCGATGGTATAGGGGGGCCAGCCGGGGAAGGCGTGAGTCCTGGTGCCGTCCCACTCGGTCTGGTAGCGGGCGCGGCCGCGTTCCCCGTTCCCGGCGATGATGTTGTAGGGCAGGGCGTCGGGCGTACGGGCCAGGATGTTTGGCACCTGATACGAGGCATCGCCGTAGAAGACCTTGATGCGGTTGACCTTCTTGCCCTGGACGAACTGTTCTTCCACACGCACCAGCAGGGTCGTGTTGTCGCTGATGATGCGTCCGTCGCCGCTCCACTGCTTGGGATAGGCGGCGCGGTCGTCGGTGATGTCCTTGTAGGCCAGCCACTCGCGCCGGGAACCGGCCTGACGCCAGAAGACCAGCAGCACCTTGTCGTTTTCGGTGATGTTCAAGGGCATGCTGTTGCCCTCGTATTCCGGGGCGACCTGCCAGCTGGAGATGGTGGAGCCTTTTCCAGGAGGTTTCAATTCGTTGGGGATGTGATCGCCCACCACCCCTGTGGGCAGGGTGGTCTCGGTGGGGTCGATGAACTTCATGAACGAGAAGCCGTAGAAATTGGTGTTGCCCCCGGACTGGTGGTAGCGCACCAGCACGCCGTTCATGCCGTAGGGCAGCTTCCAGGCCGTGGAGAGTTTGACCTGCACGTCGTAGGACAGGCGGGTGTCGGTCTTCCAGCGGTCACTGAAATCGCTCTCGCGTCCCAGTCGCAGGGTATGCTGACAGGCCGTGTTCACCGAGGGATTCTCGCACAGGCTGTGGATGGCGGCGTAGTAGGTGTGGTTGCCCTGGGAGGCGGTGTAGGCCTGGATGGCGACCACGTTGTCGCCGTCGGAATCCGTGAGGTCGGCGGCATTGAAGTCGCTGACGTCATACATCAGGATGGTGGGTCCCGCGGCGTCGGCGTCGGGGTCGATGGCCACGGCATCCTCAACCGGGGAATCGTAGTAGGCCAGGATCTTGGTGGCCGTGGTCCCGCCCGTGGTCACCCGTCCGATGGACTGGAAGCCGAAGGTCTTGCGCAGGATGAGGGTTTCGCTCTGGAAGTCTGCCAGGGCGAAGGAGCCGGATTCGGGCTCCAGGCCGCTTAAGGAGACCGAGCCGTTGGATTCCACGGTCAGGGTGCGATAGGTGTAGGTCTTGTCCTCGCCGTAGATGGCGATGCGCCCGTTGCGGGCTGGAAAATTGCTCATGGACGAAGGCAGACCACTCACGGAGTCGGCATTGCCGGACACTCCGCTGCCGGACTGGTTGGCGATACCCACGAAGTCGAGGTCCACGCTGGCGTCGATGGGCAGACTGCCCGTGGGCGGGGTGTAGGTGAAGGTCACGTACTGCACGCCGCCTGCTCCTGTGCTGATGGTCCCGGCGCTGGAGAGGACCACCGGGATGTCATTGCCGACCTCGTCCTGGACGCTGATCATGCTCCCGGCAGGGAAGCTGATGGTGGAGGAACTGGGGTCCTCCAGGTTCTGCAAGGGGATGTTGCCGATGGCCTTGGCGACGATGGTATGGGTCCCCGCATCGTGGGAGGAGACCTTGAAGCCATAGGAATAGACATTGAGCTCGAACTGTTGGCTTGAATCACCCGTCAGGTTGAAGGTCTTGCCCGAGACGGCCGACAGTATGGCGCTTTTGTCCTCGGTGACGGCTGCGTTGTTGTATTCCGCCACTGCGATGCGGATACCGGCCTCGGCGGCATAGAAGGCCTGGCGGGCAGGAGTGGATAGGACCTGTTCGATGTGGGGAGTGGAGATGATGTTGGAAACAGTTGCCCCGACAGCACTCAGAACAATCAAAGTGAATACGGCGAAGAGCAGGGCCGCGCCCCGGGTCTGCTTGGAAAGATGTGGCTTGATGGGCATGGTGCTGCTCCGCTCATTCCATTTGGGGTGCGTTGGGGATACGGGATCCGCGGGGATTGACGGAGTGGACAAAGGTACTGCTTGAGCCGTCAGGGTTTGTCAGGCGGAGTTCGATGGCGATTTCGTTCAAATCATCGAATCCGTCTGCTGGGGTCCAGGAGTTGCCTGCCCCGTCGTGGTAGGTGAATAGTGCTTGGCCCGATCCATAGGTCCCTACCCCGTCAACCAAAGTGTACTGGCTGTTCATCAGCAAAGTGCCTGATGACAGAGTGATGGAACCGGCGTTCCCATTGTGGTCGATATAATAGAAATTTGTTTTGTCGATCTGATTTTTGTGGGCGAGATCCAGTCCCTGGATTTCCGCCAATTCAATGTACATGCGGGCCAGGGTCAACCGGGATTTTTGTGCCAGGGTGGCCGTTTGGTTGCTCAGGATATATTGCTCGGTGCCAAAGGCCAGAGCCATGACAAAGGCTGTGCCCACCAGAGCGGTCAGGATCAGTGCGGCGATCAGTTCGATGAGGGTGAATCCGGCGGCATGTCTGTTGTGCATGGCTAAGTTCTACCCTTATTCCGTGAAATAGGCGGTCATGGATTGCCCGCTCTTGGTGATTTGGACCTTGTGTATCCCATGGAAGGTGAAGGATCCGTCCGTGGCCGACACATTCACGGTCTCTTTAGTCAAGGTCACGCCCGATTCTGCACTCCAGTTGGTCAGCAGGGAGCTCAGATTCAATGTCCCGTTTTCCAATTCGTTGCGATACTGGCTGGTCACCCGTTCCATTTCACGCAGGGTTTCATACTGGGTATCGACCATATCCAGGGCTTCGGGGCTGTGTTTGAGAAAGAATCCCAGCTCCACGAGGAGGGTGCTGACTAGCAGGCCGACAACCAGTGCCGCGATGACCTCAATCAGGGTGAAGCCCGCAGAACGTGAAGGGTTGAGCTTTTTTGTCATGGCACAAAGCCCGTGAGCGGCGTGACCGTGGTCGTGCTCGATTCTGTTTTTCCGCCCTGGGAGGAGGTCAGGGTAATGGTTGTCGCGATGGTCAGGGCTGTAGCTTGCGCGGCATTGGAATAGGGAACTCCCCAGCCGTCGAAGGAAATGATGAAGGAGTTCGCCGTTATTCCGTTGGGCAGCGAATACTGTGGCTGATCCTCACCGGGGAAGACGTGAGTTGTGGCGGTGGAGAGTCCGCTGAAGAGAAAATATTGTCCTCCGGTGCAGGCTATGCCAAAGGGGGAATTGTTGCCCAGGGCTCTGGACTGTGCGTACCTGATACGTGAGCGCAGCAGATCGGTCTCCTGTTCCAGATCATGGAAGCCACTGTCGTAAGAGACGCTCAGCCCCACGGCGATGATGGCCATGATGATCAGTACGGCGATGACCTCCATCAAGGTGAAGCCGCGGTGTGGACGACCGCTGGTCCTGCTTGTGTTGATCAGAAGGGTGCTTTTGCTCATGGCATGGTCCAGGTCCCGGTTGTGGAAATTCCGTCTCTGGTTGCGGTGATTGTGATCTCGCTCCCTGTGGAAGAGGCGGAAAATCCAAGGGTGTATTCGCCGCTTGGCTTGTTCTTGTTCGCCTCGATTGTGACGTTGGCGGCGGTATCCTCCAGGTCCGGATTGAGCATGACCTTGGCCAGGGCCTGAGTCAGGGTGCTTTGGCCCACGGCAATGGCCCCCTGGGCCGTTGCGTGGTGCGATTCTTCCACAAGCGAGGTGGTTTTGCTGATGGCAATGGCGGCCAACAGCCCCAGCACCACCATCACGGCGATGAGCTCGATGAGAGTGAAGCCCCGGAGCCTATGTTTCAAGCTGGTTGTTGCCAATCGTTTGACTCATTTGCTTGTACCCAGGAGGGGGGACGTACGTCCCCCCTCCTGGGATAATTGATATTTAAGTCCTCAGGGTGCGGTCCAGGTTTTAGTGATGGTACCAGCGCCGGCGCCGGTGCCATATCCGACAGTGACAACGACGGTGCCCCCGCTGCCAGAGCCAGTTCCCGCATAGCTCACGGCGTAACCGTCGCCGCCGGCGTAGCTGGCGGTGGCCGCAGCAGCTACCACGGTCATATCGATGTTAGCCGGATCCTTGGTGGAATCCGTCGCGGCGCTCATGGCCTCCTTTGCGAACTCCATGCTCACCTGGGACATGCCGGCGGCCAGGAAGCCGTTGGCGGCACCCTTTTCAGCCTCGGCTGTCATGTCCGTGTACTTGGGGATGGCCACTGCGGCGAGGATGCCGAGGATGACCATGACGGCGATCAGCTCGATGAGCGTGAAGCCGCGCTTCATCTGTTTCTTCTGCATGTGATGCTCCTTGTTGTTGAACCGTCCCTCGTGGTCCGGCAGTTCTCAATATGTTAAACGACCTTCGCGTCAAGACTCCTGACTATTGCGCAAAGCGTCGAAAGTAGCTTGATGGTTTGGCGGTCAGTGCTGGGCCACCTTGATGAGGTCGAAGATGGGCATCATCACCGAAAGGGCGAAGAAACCCACCACCCCGGATAGGGCCAGTACCATGATCGGGCCGATCATGTCCGACATCTTGCCCACGGAATACTCCACCTCGTAGTCGTAGTGGTTTGCCACTTCCTGCAACATCTCGTCCAGGTTTCCCGATTCCTCGCCGATGGCGATCATGTTGATGACCATGGGCGTGAAATATTTGCTGGCCTTGAGCGGGGCAGCGATGCCGCGTCCCTCCTGGAGTTGCTCTTCCAGATTTGCGAATTCTCTTGAGATCGCTGCGTTACCGATGGTCTTGGACAAGATCGCCACGGAGTTGAGGACCGAGACACCACTGGATTGCAGAATGGCGAAAATGCTTGAGAAGCGGCTCATGGCCGCCTTTTGCAGCACCGGCCCGATGAGTGGGAAGCGGAGGAAGAACCGGTCTCTGTCAAATTTTCCCCGGGGGGTCTTGCAATACAGGATCAAGCCAACGATGCTCGCCGCCACTCCAGCCAAAAGCAGATGCCAATTGGCGGCCAGCCAGTGGTGCAGATTGATGCAGAACAGGGTGGGCCAGGGCAGTTCAATATTGGAACGGGCAAATATTGGGATGAACTTGGGGATTACGAAGTTCAGCAGGAAAAAGAACGCGCCTGCCAGCACAACGACCACGATGACCGGGTAGGTCAGGGCGGACTTGATCTTGCTCTTGACCTTGTACTCGTGGTCGATGAGGTAGATCAGCCGATCCAACACGGTGTTCAGGCTACCGCTGATCTCACCGGCTCGGACCATGGCGCAGTAAAGGTCGTTGAAGCAGGAAGGGTGCTTCGAGAAGGCCTGGTGCATGGAGGCCCCGTGGCGGATATCTTCCTGCATAGTGATGGCCGCGTGTTTGAGCTTTCTGTTTTCTGTCTGCTGTTCCAGAACCACCAAGAGGCGTGAGACCGGGATGCCCGCATCAATCATGGTCTTGAACTGTTTGGTGAACAACATCAGGTCCTGGGCCTTGACCTTGGCCAGCTTGCGGTTGATGGCCTCGATCCACGCGGGTTCGGCGTCGCCCTCGGCCGTGCCATCGGCGGCCTTGCCGCTGGCCTTGACGCCCTGCGGAATGTAGCCCTTGGCCGCAATGAGTTGCATGGCCTGGGCCTCGTTCTCGGCGGCGATGACGCCGGTGACGGCGTTGCCGCTGTCGGTCATGGCTTTGTACTTGTAGTTCATGCTGCCGACCCGCCTAGACCAGGACCGCCGAAGCGGCCTCTTCAAGGGTGGTGATTCCGGCCACGACCTTGGCCGCGGCGTCTTCGCGCAAGGTGCGCAGGGTGCCCGCCTCCATGGCCGCGCGGGTGATCTCCCGCGCCGAGGCCCGGCGCATGATCAGGGCCTGGACCATGTCATCGATGGGCAGGATCTCGAACAGGCCCACGCGGCCCAGGTAGCCCACCTGGTTGCACTGGGCGCAGCCCCGGCCCCGGTAAAAGGTATGTCCGTTGGGGGAGATGCCCATGGCCTCCAGGGCCTCCGATGGCGGATCGTAGGTTTCCTTGCAATGTGGGCAGACCTTGCGGATCAGCCGCTGGGCCACGGACACCAGCAGGGTGGAGGCCACCAGGAAGGGCTCGATGCCCATCTCCGTCAAGCGGGTCACGGCTCCGGCGGCGTCGTTGGTATGGATGGTGGACAGCAGACGGTGGCCCGTGAGCGCGGCCTGCACGGCGATGCCCGCCGTTTCCGCGTCGCGGATCTCGCCGACCATGATCACGTCCGGGTCCTGACGCAGGATGGAGCGCAGGCCGCTGGCAAAGGTCATACCCGCCTTTTTGTTCAACTGCACCTGCCGGATCTTGGCCACCCGGTATTCCACCGGGTCCTCCAGGGTGATGATGTTGATGTCCGGCTGGTTGATGCTGCGGAGCACCGCATACAGGCTGGTGCTCTTGCCGCTGCCCGTGGGGCCGGTGGAGAGGATCATGCCATAGGGCCGTCCCACCGCGTAAATCAGCTTGTTGCGGTCGCTCTCGATCATGCCCAGGTCGTCCAGGCTCAGCCCGCTGCCGTTGCGCAGCAAGAGGCGCAGGATCATGTTCTCGCCGTAGATGGTGGGCAGGCTGGAGGCGCGCACGTGCACCTCGCGTTTCTCGTAGTTGAACGAGAAACGACCGTCCTGGGGGACCATGGAACTGGCGATGTCCATGTTGGCCAAGATCTTCAGGCGCGAGACGATGGGCAGGAAGAATTTCTTGGGCGGGGCCGGGACCTCGCGCAGCTTGCCGTCCACGCGGAACCTGAGCTGCACGTAGTCCTTCTCGGGGCTGATGTGCACGTCGCTGGCCCCGTCGCGCACGGCCTGGGAAAGAATGGAATTCACCATGCGCACCACAGGGGCCTCGTCCGCCATTTCCTGGAGCGAGGACACCGTGAATTCGGATTCGATGCCCTGCGGTCCGTCCTCGGTCTCGATGCCGTCGTCCGCCATGCCCTCCATGACCCGGTCCAGGTCCGAGGAGATGCCGTAGATCGAGTAGCACAGGCTCTCGAATTCCTTCTCCGAGCAGATCAGGGGTTCCACCTCGAGTCCGGTGTGGATCTCCACCGCATCCAGGGCGTCGATGTCCATGGGATCGGGCGTTGCCACGGACAGCAATCGCCCCTTGCGGCTGATGGGGACCAGGCGATGCTGCTGCACCAGCTCCAGCGGGACCAGCTCCGCCACCGAGATGTCGAAGGGGTGGGTGTCCGAGCTGAAGCGCTGGATGTTCAACTGGCCGCTCACCAGGTCCAGGATGGTGTGCTCCTTGACCACGGAGTTGTGCACCAGATATTCGCCGAGCTTCATGCCGCTCTGCTTCTGGCTGGGCAGGTGCTCCGCCAGTTGCTCGTCGGTCATGATGCCCGCTTCCACGAGCATCTCGCCCAGTCGTTTTCTGCTTGTGATTCTCATCGTCTATCCTTTGGCCCGAACTATTTTGGAAATCAGGGCGATTCCGCGAACCGGAGCTGTTTGGACCCCGGCCTTGGCGCCTTCGCGTCGGGCTTCATCCTCGGACTGGCAGGGTGCCCCGGCGATTACGACGAAGCGCAAATCCTCAAGACCATCGCGCCGCATCAGGATTCGGGTCTCGTTCATGGCGGGTGCGGCCCGCCAGAGGGCAACGGCTCCTGCCAGGGTTCGGGCCTCGATGATGGGGACCCACCAGGCCTCCTGAAAAACCATCCCCGCAGGGGGGAAGCGGATCGAATCACCCACGCGGAGCCGGTCGGGGTTTTTCAGCCACGGATTGGCGGCGAGGAGCGCGCCAAGGGTCTGCGGTTTGGCGTTGCCATACAGGGTGCGCGCCAGCATGGGGAGGTCCTCCCCGGCTTGCACGTCCACTTTGCCCAGGAAGACCGGGAGCGTCAGCGCTGGAGCGTCGTTCGGAACGGCCTGCGACGGGGAGTGAAAGACCGTTGTGCCATCCGGGCCAGCCTTTGGGGGAGGCACCAGGGCCCACCCGGAGACCGGGGCTGTCTGGTGCCCGTTGGCCTGGGCCTCGCGCCGGGCTATGTCCTGGGAGGGATGGAGTCCTCCGGCGGTCACGACAAAATGTGGCTCCTGTTTGTCTGTGCGGCAGAACAGGATACGCGGGTCCCGCACGGCAGGTGCGGTCCGCCAGTGGGCGACGGCCCCGGCCAGGGTCCGCGCTTCGGCCAGGGGAACCCACCAGGCTTGTTGGAAACCCATCCCCGCCAGGGGGAAGCGGATCGAATCACCCACGTTGAGCCGATCAGGATTCTCCACCTCGGGGTTGGCGTCGAGCACTGCGCCGAGGGTATTGCGGTTGAAGCTGCCGTAGATCATCCGCGTCAGAAGGGAAATGCTTTCGCCGACCTGGACCTTCACTTCGCCAAGGATCGACGGTGGCTGTGCAGTGAACGATGGCGGTGTGTCCGCGGACGCCTGGTCGCTGGCCGGAGAGACGACCTGCACAGTCTCAGGATTTGGGGTGGGCCTCTGGGGCGACACGGTGACCGGGGCGGGCCTCTGAGGCAACTCGGTGATCGGGGCAGCCAAGCTGCTGAGATGCACGGTGTTTGCCGGGGAGGACGGGACTGCCTGCGGGACCGGATTGAGGCTTGAGGGCCAGGCCAGAAACATCAGACAGACAAGGCACGCGGCCAAGGACAGAGAGTGCTGCCCAGGCTGCGAATACATTTCGTTTTCCCGGGCGCAGGCCCGGACCAGTTTCCAGCCCGCCTTGCGCCGTTGTCTCATGATCAGCCCCAGCACCACCTTGTGGCAGAGGCGCACGATGCGCCGGGGATAGCCCCCGGTGATGCGGTGCAGAACCAGGTAGCCCAGGGCCGTGAAGAGTTCGGGGGCGCGGTAATCGGCCTTGGCCGTGTCCAGGCGGTGGCGGACCATGGCCTTGGTCTCGGACAGGGACAGTGGCTCCAGCCGGATCAGATCGTTGACCCGGTCAGCGAGGTTGGGCATGGCCGCGAGGGTTTGGCGGAACTCGCTCTGGGCGAAGAGCACGATCTGCAACAGCTTGCGCTCATTGGTCTCATAGTTGAGCAGCTCGCGCAGGATTTCCAGGCAGTGGGAGGGCATCTTCTGGCCCTCGTCCACCACCAGCACCAGGATTTTCTCCTGGTCCAGGCCTGCGGTCAGGATGGTGTCCTTGATGCGTTCCTTGAGTTGCCAGTCGCTCGGGTCCCCGGCCACGGGCCCGCAGAAGATCTCGTGCAGCACCACCAGCAGCTCATGGGCGGAGGAGAAACCCGGGTCCAGCAGCAGCCGGGCGGTGACGGACTCGTCCTCCTCCAGGCTGCGGATCAACTCGCGGCACAGGGTGGTCTTGCCGGTGCCCACTTCGCCCAGGACCACGGACAGGCCGCGCCGCAGCCGCAGCGCGATCTCCAGGGAATGCAGGCAGCGCTCGTGTCCCTGCGACCGGTACAGAAAGTCCGGGTCGGGGGAGTTGGAGAACGGCTCCATCCTGAGGTCGAGGATCTCAAAGTAGTTCATGGCTGTTGCGACTAGTTGTCGCTGTCCTTGTCCTGTTGTTCCTTGGTGATGTCATCCTGAATCTTGGTCTCAATCTCTTCCAGGGTCTTTTGCTCCTCGCCGGTTCTCCATTCGGCCAGGATGGTGGGCGTGATGAAGATCAGCACTTCCTCCAGTTCCTCGCCCTTGCTGTCGCTGCCGAAGAGGTGGCCCAGGCCCGGGATATCCTTCAGGTAGGGCAGTCCGGCCCCTCCGGAGGTCTGGCGCGAGCGCCTCAAGCCCGAGATAACCACGGTCTCGCCTGTGCGGCTGACGAGGCTGGTCTTGGTGGCCTTCTTGAGGATCAGCGGGTTGCCCTGCACGGTGCGGGTGAAGTCCACTTCGTCCTTCTTGACGTTGATGTCCATGCGCAGGTTGATGCCGTCGATGACGTGCGGGGTGATCTCCAGGCGCAGGGTGGCTTCTTTCCACTCCACCTCGTAGTTGCCCGCCTCGTCTACGGTGACGAAGGGCACTTCCTCGCCGTTTTCGGTGTAGGCGGTTTGGTTGTCCAGGGTGGTCAGGGACGGGTTGGACAGGATGTTCAGCTTGTTGTCCTCTTCCAGGGCGCGCAGTTGCACTTCCAGGATGTTGCCGCCCAGGGTGCCGAACATGAGCCCCAACTGGCCGCCCACGCCGTCGTTGTTGGGCACGTTGCCCGGGAAGTTCAGGCCGTAGCCCTGCCCGGACTGGCCGATGGCGCCGTTGTTGAGGGTCGAGGTGTACAGGCCCGTGGTGGAGTCATAGTTCTGTCCGCCGGGCATGACGTAGAAGTTGGAGTTGCTGTTGGCCGAATTCTTGTAGCTGCCGCCCCACTGGATGCCCAGGTCGCGGGCGGTGTCGCTGGAGGTCTCCACGATGTAGGCCTTGAAGTGGACCTGGGCGCTGGGCCGGTCGAGCTTGTCCACCAGTTCCGCGAACCTGATCACATCCTCCTTGACCGAGTGGATGATCAGCGAGTTGGTATGTTCCACTACCTCCACGGAGCCCCGGGCGTTGCCCTCGGCGTCCTTGGCCAGCAGTTTCTCCATGTCATCGCGCAGCTGTGCTGCGTCGGCGTAGTTGATCTTGATGGCCGTGGTCACCAGGGGTTTGCGGGAGCGGATATGGTCGAGCTTGAGGTTCATCTCCATGTCCTCGGCGGTCATCACCCGCAGGATCTGGCCCTCCCATTCCCAGGCCAGGCCATGGGTGCGGGTCAGGGCCCGGAAGACCTGATCCCAGGGCAGGTTCTCGACATTGACATTGATGGTGCCCGTCACGCCGGGGCTGACCATGATGCTCTGCCCGGAGATCTTGCCCAGGGCGCGGAGCACGGCCACGATATTGGCGTTGCGCATGTCCAGGCCACCGATCATCACGGTGGGCAGCTCATTTTCGGGTTCGAGTTCGATGTCCTTGGCGACCAGGTCGCTGGGGGCGACCCGCTGCGGCGGCGAGGGGCTGTGGCCCACGGACTGCTCGGCCATCGCCTTCCATTTCTCGTAGAAGGGGTCCCGCTCGGTGGTGTCCTTTTTACAGCCGGACACGGCCAGCAGACCCAGGCTCAGCAGGGCTGCCAGGATGATCAGTGAGGCGCGTGGGGAGCTATTGTTCATTTTTGTCCTCGACAAAGCTGATGATGTCTTCCTGGATGGGGATGGCCACTTTGTCCGTCCCGCCGTTTTCGGCGCTGCGGCCCTCAAGGGTGACCTGGCCGGGGGCGATGGTCAGCAGGGTGTAGCCTGTCTCGTCCACGAGTTCCCCCTCGCTGTATTCGGAATTATTGATCACGGCCAATCTCTTGGCTCCGATGCGCAGAAAGCCGCTGTAGACAAAGCGGGTGTCCCCTTGGCGTGCGGTGGAATCGGCATCGCCCTGGATGGGGTCGCGTTTGAGCAGCGGGTCGGGTGACTCTTCACCGCTGAGCAGGGTGATGCGATGTTCCTCCACCTCGGTCAGGGCGTTGAGTTCGGTGGATTTTTTCACTCCCTCCAGCAGCTCGGTAAAGTCTTTGGCCGTGGTGCGAGGTGTGCTGGCGGTCGAATCGCCGCCGATCAGGGTGAAGGCGGCGTAGATCACGGCCAGCCCCATCAGGATCAGAAGTATGGCTTGACGCTTGGGCATCTGGTTCATCCTTGGGTTGGTGACTGGTTATTCCAGCGTCAACCAGGCCTTGAGTTGCATGTTTGCCTGGGCGCGGTCCTCGCGGATGGTGATCTGCTCAATGTGCGCCAGGCAGGACAAGGCACCCAGCTCCAGGAGCAGCGCCCGTTGCGCTTCCAGCGGCCCCCAGAAAGAGCAGTCCACGGAGACGGCGTTGCCACCCGAGGCGATGGAGGACGGGTCCGGGACGATGGCGTCGGCGGTCACGCCCTGGTCGCCGGCCAACTCGCGCAGGATGGCGGAAATCTCGGTGATCCTGTCCTGGGTCAGGTGGACCTCACGCATGTCCGGGATGCCCTTGGGAAAGCCCTTGTCCAGCTGGACCTTTAGTTTGGCGTAGGTGGGCATCAGGGCGTTGTGGCGCTGCATGGCGTGATTGGCCTCGCCGATGTCTTGACGCTTGCGCTCCAGGTCGCGCTGCAGGGGGACGATGGCTGCCAGGAGGAGCAGGGCCAGCACCAAGACGCAGACGGCCAGCTTGACCATGATCTGTGGGGGGATGGTGATTGATTTCATGGTCTTTGCCCTAGCTCATGTTGATGTGCAGGATGAATCGCAGGACATCGCCTTTGCCGCCAAGGCGCTCCACTTCCCGCTTGTGCACCACGGGATAGGTGAACAGTGGCGAGTTCTGGAGTCGCGCAAGGTAGGTGGCCAACTTGGCGTCGAACATCTCCGGTGCGCCCTGGACCACACCGTCCAGCACCATGACCTTGGGGCTCTGCAGCGAGTCCTTGGGTTTCTTGTCCTTGGAAGGCTCGGGCGAGTCCACGGGCGGTGCGCCGAGTTCCAACCCAATGGAGATCAGCCTGACCCCGTCCGGGGTCAGGTCGCCGAGTTCCGTGATGGCGGCGAGGCCTTCGTATTTCTTGCTGAGATCCTTCAGCCGCTTCTGCTGCTTGCCGACGCGGGTGGCCATGGACAGCAGCAGGGGTTCATCCACCTGGGGCGAGAAGGAGGCCAGCACGACCTGATAATTGTCCAGTTCGGCCTGCAGGTCCTGCCTGGTCCCCTGCTGCCAGAACCAGGCCATGGCCAAGGCCAAGACCAGGGCCAGGAAGACGCCGTAGACCACGTTGCCCTGGTGGATGATCTGTCGGGCTTTGTCCTTGTCCTTGTAAGTTCGCAGGAGATTGGGCGTCGCCTCGGTGTCGCACAGGGCCAGGCCGCAGACAAGGTTGAAGGCCAGGCGATGGGAAGACTCGTCCGGTACGTTTGCTGCGCCCGGTTTGGTCCCCAGGACGCCCAATGGGTCCAGCAGGGTGCATTCGACGCCCAGCTGATTGGACAGCACGTCCAGGAAATGGCCGTTGGTGCCCAGGTCACTGGAGAAGAATATCTTCTGGACCGGTGCGCCGTTCAGGGACTTCATATGGTGCTCGAAGGTTCGCTCGATCTGGCGCACCAGGCGGGAAATGGCCGCCCCGGCCAGGTCGATCAGGGCCTCGGCGCTCAGCTCGGATCCCGGGGTTCCGGCGGGGATATCCTGGCCCAGCAACTTGCCCAGCAACAACGCTCGGGCCTGGTCCTCGTCGAGGGGCTGGGCGGGTTGTTCCGGTTCATTGCTGAAAGTGGGATCCTGCTCAGCGAGGGGCGTGGGCTCGGCTTGCGTCTGCGGGGGCGACCCGATGGACGCAATGTCGGCGTCGATCTCGAACTGGTAGTCGATCTCGAAATCGGATTCCTGGTCCTTTTCCGGGGTCTCGTTGTCTTCCAGTTCGAGTATGAAGGGACGGGGAGATTCGATTTCGGCCTGGGCCGTCGCTGGTGCCGGCTTGGCCGGGGCGCTCAGCTGTCTGTTGTAGGCGTCGGTCAGTTCGGACACCAAGCTGGAGATGCCCGTGTTGACGCCCCGTGACAGGACAAGGTCACCCGCTGAGAACAGGTCGATGCGCGACCAGTTTCGGCCGATGTAGATGTTGGCGCAGACCGCGTCGCAGGCGGAGACCAACTCTGAACGAAAGAGGGATTGCAGCGCCAGCGGAGAGATGGTCACCCCGGCGAGCTTGATGCCGGCGGCGGCGAACAGGGCTTTGGCCTTGTCCACGACCTCTCTGGGCACGACATAGACCAGGGCTTGGATCTTGGGCACGCCCTTGTCCATGACCTCCCCTTGGACCTCGTAGTCCATGATCATGGAGTTGGCGTCAAAGCTCTTCTCCCTCATGGCGGTCCAGTAGACGGCCTCGGACAGTTTGGACTTGGGGACTTTGGGGACCCTGACGTGCCACATCTCGGCCTGGGCCGTTGAGACCAGGGTCCAGATTTGTGCCTGCTTGTCCGATCCCCTGAATTTTTTGATGCGCTCGGCCAGAAACGAGGCGAATCCCGGAGAGTCGGGGGTGACTCCCGCCTCGAAGGGCGCACGCCAGAATCCAGAGAGCCTTGGCCCCTGGTCGGTTCTTTCGATTCTCACCAGCCGCAGGCTGTCCGGAGCTATATCCACGCCGATGGCGGCCAAGCTGCCTGCGCGGCGTTTGCGGCCAAGCCGGAAACCGGACTGGCTGAAGCTTGGCCGGGCGGATATCTTGCAGCCGGAAGGGGTTTCGGTCTTGCCCTTGATGGCTTTCAGGAGTTTCTCAGTGGAAGATGGATGAATAGAAGACGTCAAGCATTTCCCCCAATGCTGATGGCTTGATGCTGGCCGTCAGCGTACGGCCCACTGCACCGGCGGTTTGTAACTTGCCGGCAGTGTTTGGATTAACTCTCAAGTTTGCTAGGCAACTCCGTGCTTCTCGTCAATAGGTGAAAATCGTTTTTCTTATGGGTGTCTGGCCTGGGGATAACTGGGTGAATCCCACAGGGCCCTTGGGGGAGAAGGACTTTCCCATGTTTCTGCTGGGCTTGATGAGGCGGGAGGTTGTGGAAGGCTCTGTTGAATAATATGGGAAAAGCAGGGATTTCCCTGCCCTGTCTGGACGTGTTCCCTGCGTACGTGTCGCTTTCCCCCGTTCCCTTTTCCCTGCGCAGCGTGTAGGGGCCCTGGGAAGGGGCCCCTTGGGAGGAGCCTTGGACTGATGCGATGTGTTCAGGGAAGATGCGGGCTGAAAGGTCGTCAAGGAGTGAACGCCGATGAGGTTGCTAGCGGGAGTGTTTCTGGTGTTATGGGCTGTGCTGCCGGCATTGGCTGGAGAACTGGCCGGGGTGATGCTGCCCGATCAGGTTCAGGTGGAGGGCCAGCGTCTGGAGTTGAACGGTATGGCCTTGCGCAAGGTCGTGTTTTTCAAGGTCTATGTGGGGGGGCTCTACCTGCCCGAGGCCATGGGCGATGGACAGCAAATCCTTGCGGCCGATACTGAACGCCAGGTGGTGATGCATTTTCTGCGCAACTTGAAGGGTGCTGAACTCAGCGAGGCCTGGATGGACGGACTCAAGGCCAATACGCCCGAGGCCTCTCCCGAGGTCAGGCTTCAGTTCGAGACCTTGTGCGCCTGGATGAGCGATGTCGTCGAGGGAGACAGGCTTGTCGTGACCTACATGCCGGGGATGGGCACCCGCATTGAGGTCAGGGATGAGGTCCTGGGGGTGCTGCCGGGCAAGCCTTTTGGCGATGCGTTATTTGCCTGCTGGATCGGGCCCAACCCTGGGCCTGGCAAGGCATTCAGGAAGGCGATGCTCGGAGGCTGAGAGAAGTGCCCGTGATTAGTCTTGGTCCTGGCGGGCGCCAAGTCCGGCGAGCTTTTCGCGCAGCAGGTCGAAGTCCAGGGGTTTGGAGAGATAGTCGTCCATGCCTGCCTCGATGAACAGTTTGCGGTCCTCGGCCAAGGCGTGGGCTGTCAGGGCGATGATCGGGATGTTGGTCTTCGCGCCCAGGCTGTGGTCTGAGCGGATGGCCCGGGTGGCCTGAAGGCCGTCCATGACGGGCATCTGGATGTCCATCAGGATGCAGTGGTAGTCGCCTCGCTTCAGTTTGGCGATGGCTTCCCTGCCGTTGAGGGCTCCGTCCGGAATGTGCCCTGATTTTTTAAGTACCTGCCGGAGCCGGAGGGGGAGGCAGGATCTCTTCTGCCGGGAATGGACTTGACCAGGATGGTGGGGCCTCCCAATCTGTCCTGAGGAGGCGAATCCGAAGTCCTAAAGGGCTTCGACGATAGTCACCATATCCTTGATTTTCAGGCTGCTGCGGTATTTCATGAGATAGGTGATGGCCACGCTGCTGACCTCCTCACCCTTGGACATGACCTTGATGGTCTTGTTGTTGTTGCTCATGTAGACATCCTCTCCCAGGAGCATGCCCTCTTCCAGTTTCTCCACGGCAACTTTGCGCAGGCGGTACTTGGCGGCGCTTCCCAGAAGCTTCCCCAGGAGGGTGACGATCTTCGGGTCGTGGACTCCCTGTATTTTTTGGAGCTTCGTGTAGGCCTCAGCCTCGGAGTTGGAATTGGACTTCAGTCTGTCAAAATCCAGCACCACCCGCAGAATCCGGGAGCCCAGGGGAATGAGGACTTCGCACACATCATCATTCGGATAGCCCAGGCCATCAAAGCGTTTTTCCTGATAGGCGATGATCTTGGCGACCTTTTCCAGCCGGGGGATGTTTTCGATCAGCTTGCGGGCGACATCCACGTGGCCGCAGAAGATGTTGAATTCCTCGAAGCTCAATTCGCGATCTTTGTTGATACGGGCCAGGATCCGGTCGGGCACGGTGATGTAGCCGATGGAAGACAGCAGGGCGGCTGTTTCCGTGATCCAGGGGTCCTCATCGTTCATGGCTTTGGACAGCTGGCGCACGTAGGGGATGATGCGCGAGGTGCGCCCGAAGACTTCCGGGCGCAGGAGGGCCAGGATCTCGCAGAGCATTTTCACGCTGCCGCGCAGGGTTTTTTCGGTCAGCTCCTTTTCCGCCAGAACCAGGCTGTATTG
Source organism: Pseudomonadota bacterium (assembly GCA_018816865.1). Lineage (GTDB taxonomy): Bacteria > Desulfobacterota > Desulfovibrionia > Desulfovibrionales > Desulfovibrionaceae > Desulfovibrio_Q. Next base: position 83,705 of record JAHIUW010000016.1, on the reverse strand, counting down.
CCCGATGGCGCTTTCCAGCACGTTGATCAGGGTCTCGTTCTCAACGGGCTTGGTCAGGAAGCGGAAGATTTCGCCCTTGTTGATGGCCGCGATGGCGGTGTTCAATTCCGCGAAGCCGGTGAGCATGATGCGCACGGTCTGTGGATGACGCTGGTGGACCTCGATTAAGAAATCAATGCCGTTCATGCCCGGCATCTTCAGGTCCGAGACGACGGCCGCAAAAGGACCCTTGGAGTCCAGTACTTCAAGGCCCTGCTCCCCGCCTGTGGCGATGGAGACTTCATAGTCTTTCCCCAGGGTTCTCTCGAACGACGTCAGTATCCTTTCGTCGTCGTCCACAAAGAGAATCTTTCTATTCGCCATGGTTGTCTGTCCCCTGGGTGATCATGGACGGTTATCGACAGGGCGCATCTTGCGCCAGTCTGGAAACCTACCAATACCACGAAGCTGGGTTGAACAGAAGTGGGCTGGCTGGATTAATCGGGTTGGGCCTGAGGGGGGGATGCGCGTCTGCGGAACGCGCCGCGAGCCGGGTGCCGCGTTGAACAAGGGGGGGGCGAGGGTGGCACGCTATTGCCAGGGCCTCTTTCGGTTCACAGGTTCCGGGACTTCATGCCGAGGCAAAAAAGCGGGCCACGGCTTGTCATCGTGTCCCGCCGCATACTCACGGTGCGCAGGGAGGGAACCTCCGGTTCTGTGCGGCACTGCTCAAGCTTACGTATCGAGGGGCAGGCGGATGCTGAAGGTTGAACCCTGGCCGGGCGCGGACTCGACGCTGAACTCGCCGCCGTGGTTCTGGGTGATGATGAAATAGGACACCGAGAGCCCCAGTCCGGTGCCCTGGCCCGGTGCCTTGGTCGTGAAGAATGGCTCGAAGACCCGCTTGCGCGTGGCCTCGTCCATGCCCGGTCCGTTGTCTTCAATACCAATGATTGAATGGTCATTCCCGTTGCGGGTCCGGATGGTGATGGATGGCGGTCCGTTGAAGGTTTTGCCCTCGGTCATGGCCTGGGCCGCGTTGCGCAACAGGTTCAGGATCACCTGCTCGATCTCCGTGGCGGTGCAGGGCGTGGGCGCGATGTCCGGGGCATAATCCCGCACGAGTTCGATGTTGCGGAAGTCGTATTTGCGGCCGAGGTCATAGTCCGAAGAGGCCAGCTCGATGGCGCGGTCGATCAGGGCGTTCAGGTCGCAAGGGGCGCGGCGCGATGAACTGGCCCGTGAGAAGTTGAGCATGCCCTGGACGATGTACGCAGCCCGCTCGCCGGATTCGCGGATGCCTTCGAGCATGCGCAGGATGCGGCGGTCCTCAAGATAGTCGTGCAGGGTGCCCAGGTCACAGCCGTGTTTGCGGGCGACTTCGGCGTTGGCGGGCAGGTCTGGGGAGATGCGGCGCAGGATGTTTTGTACGCCCTGCAGGATGCCACCCAGAGGGTTGTTGATCTCGTGGGCCATGCCTGCGGCCAAGCCTCCAACGGACATCATTTTTTCCGTCTGCACCAGCAGTTCCTGGGTCCGTTTGCGTTCGGTGATGTCGCGGAAGATGCCCTCCACGGCCAAGGGTTCTCCGGTCCGTTCATCATAGATCAGGCGCGAATTGACCTCGATATCGATGAGTTCGCCGTCGCGGCGCCGGAGTTTGGTGATGAAGCCATCCACCCGGCCCTCATGCATGATCAGCTTCTGGAACGCCTCGCGTTCGGCGGGGTCGCGGTAGAAGTCCCGGGCGATGTTCAGCCCCTGAATCTCCTCCGCGCTGCTCCAACCTGTCATGGCCTGCGCCGAGGGGCTGGCCAGCAGCAGGTTGCCCTCAAGATCGGCCTGGTAGTAACCGTCGATGATGTTTTCGAAGATGCCCCGATAGCGGTCTTCACTCTCGCGCAGGGCGGCTTCCATGGTCCTGCGCTCCTGGATCATCTCGTTGGCGGCCTTGGCCAGTCTGTCGAATTCCTCCAGGTGCAGGCCTGAGCGCTCAATGGGCTGGGCCTCGACCGAGGTGCGGTTGAAAAAGGCCCGGAAGGAGCCGAAGTCTTCGGCGATGCGCCGTCTTGCCACGCGCATGGCCACGACCTGGGCCGCGAGACACAGGGCCAGGACGGCCAGGATGCCGATACCGGCGCGTTTCTGGCGGGTGAGATGTGTGTCTCGCAGGCGTGCAAGTTCTTCCTCGATATCATCGGTGGGAATGCCCGAGCCGACGTACCAGCCCCATTGCTCAACCCCCAGGGAGTAGCTGATCTTGGGGTAGGCGGGGGTGCCGTCGTAGGTGGGCAGGACGTAACTCACGATTCCGCCCTTATTGCGTGCCGCCTTGATGAGTTCGCGTACGATGACCACGCCGTTGACGTCGGCCACGTCAAGCACCTTCTGGCCCTTGAAGGGGCCGAGCACGGGGATGCCCTCAAAGGTTCCGGCGAAGATGTATCCGCCATCAAGATAGTTGCGGCTGGCCAGCCACTGGAGCACCTCGTCCTGCACGCTTCGGGTGACATCGTCCACATAGAGTCCCGTGCCGATGTACCAGTCCAGTGGCTCGAAATACTTGAGATAGGAGATCTTGCGGTGCCCCTGACCAATGCTGCCGGGCTTGGAGAAACGGTATTCGAAGTAGCCTTCACCGGAGCTGCGGGCGATATCCAGGGCGTTCTGGATGAATAGGGTGCCGTCTGCGTCCTTGAGGCCGCGCATATTGGTGCCTTCCAGTTCCGGTCGGTCGGGGACGAGCTGCCCGACGCCGTTCAGCCCCACGGCGAAGAAATAGCCCGAGCCCCCATCAAAGCGCATGTTGCGCAGGGCGGTCTTGATCTCGCCTGCGGTTTCGGGGGTGCGGTGCTGGGCATAGATGACCGAGGCCATGGCATGGGCCTGCTCCACGCGGTCGCGGATTTCGGAACGGATGCGCTCGGAGATGCTGTCGTTGGTGAAATTGATGAAGGCCACAGCCTCTCTGGCGCGGGACTCGATGGTCCGGTACTTCTCGGCCAGCAGTTTCTCGCGGTTCTGGGAGGCGGTTGTTCTGTAAGACCACTGGCTTGATATCAACCAGCTCATCCCGAGCAGGACCAGCGACAGGGATGAGATGAGGATGAACCGCCTGAAGTAGGTCCCCGCAATGGTACGCTTGATGTGTCTGGAATATGGTGCGTGAAGAGCGGGCATCGACCCTCCTGTCTGCTTCACTATACGATGGGGCCGAAATAATGCAACAACTGGTATTGCCCTCTGGCGTTCGTCGGGAGTCGCCTCCCAAGAAAAGCGGGGCGCGGGTACAAGCCTTGCCCTGTCTTTCATGGTGCGCCCGGGTTGATTCGGGCCGCGCCCTTTGGCCTTGGACATGCTCATTTTCAACGGCAGGCCCTATGAACTGATATATTTCTGCACCGGGCCGCGTGGCTGGGCCTGCGGGCGAAGAACGGGAAATGCTCGGCAGCTCGCCTGGATTATTGGGAAGAAGGCTTGAACAAGCCTTGCCTGATTGGATTTCTTCGTGTCTTGTCAAAAGGACTTGGAGGTCGGATACTCTTTTTTGAAAGGCGCGAGGCGGAGTATGCTCCGGCGGAACTGGCGCCAAGGGTACGTGGCCCGGTGCTGGAAGAATAGCCCACAATGGAGCGACCATTTGTATGAAAATAAGCAGTAAAAGCATTAAACTGGGGGAGGGTGACAGTTCCTTCACCAGCGAGGTCAAGGCCCGTTCCGGGCAGAATCCTTCACGCTGCATGCAGTGTGGAAAATGCACGGCCGGATGCCCGGTGGGCTTCAGCGCGGACCTGCCCGTGAACGCCGTGCTGCGTCTGGTCCAGGAAGGTCTTCGCGACGAAGTCCTGGGAAGCCGGTTCATCTGGCTTTGCGCCCAGTGCCGGACCTGTTCCGTGCGCTGTCCGCAGGAAATCGATGTGGCTGCGCTGATGGGGACGTTGAGGACCATGGCCTGGAAAGGCGGGCACGTCGCGGACAAGCGGGTCAAGGTCTTCCTCGGGGCCTTTGTTGATTCCGTACGCAAGCACGGACGGGTGCACGAGTTGGGACTGATGATGGAATATGCCCTGCGCACGGGACGGTTGTTCGATGAGCTGGAACTTGCCCCCAAGGCTTTGGGCAAACTCTCGCTCCGGCCCCATGCCTCCCTTGGCGCGGATGAAGTCTGCGCCATCGTGGAGCGTGCCATGAAGAAGGGTGAGGACCGATGAACCAGATACAATATGCCTATTTTCCGGGCTGTTCTCAGACGGGCACCGCAGTGGAATACGACATGTCCGTCCGCGCGACGGCCAAGGCCCTGGATGTGGAACTGATCGAGATCCCGGACTGGACCTGTTGCGGCTCCAGCCCCGCGCAATCCGCTGACAAGACGCTGATGGCCGCGCTCACCGCGCGCAACCTGCGCCTTGTGGAGGAGATGGGACGTGCGGGCGTGGTGACCCCCTGCCCGAGTTGTCTCAAGGCGCTCAAGGTCGCGGGCGAGTACATGGAGCACGATCATGGCAGGGGACTTGTGGGCAAGCTGCTGGATCGGATGCCCGCCGGGGCCGTGCCCAGCGCCTCCATCCTCCAGGTTTTTGTGGAGGATGTCGGCCTGGAGGAGATCGCCAAGCGTGTGGTCAGGCCCCTCAAGGGGCTCGTGGCCGCGCCTTATTATGGCTGCGTGTTGACCCGGCCCAAGAGGCTGATGGGCTTTGACGACGAAGAAGATCCCCAGTCCATGGACAAGCTGTTGCGCGCCCTGGGCGCTCAAGTTCCGGACTTTCCGTTCAAGGTTGAATGCTGTGGGGCGAGCTACGGCGTCCCCCGGCGGGAGATTGTGGTGCGGCAGTCCGGGCGCATCCTGGACATGGCGCGCCGTGTGGGAGCCAACGCCATCGTCACTGCCTGTCCCCTGTGCCATCAGAATCTGGACCTGCGCCAGGGGCAGGCGGCGCGTTCTCTGGACACCCGGTTCGATCTGCCGATCCTGTACGTCACGCAGGTCCTTGGGCTGGCCTTGGGGCTTGAGTACCACGCGTTGGGCCTGGACAAGCACGCCGTGAACGTTCGGACATTGGTGGATGCGGTGTTCGAGGCTCCCCGGCCGGTCAACGAGGAGGCGGATCGATGCGAATAGGAGTCTTTGTCTGCCTCTGTGGCAGCAATATCGCCGCCACGGTGGACGTGGACAGGGTTGCGGAGATCGCCAAGGGTTTTCCTGATGTCGTTTTTGCCAAGAGCGAGATGTACGCCTGTTCCGAACCGGGGCAGATGGCGATCCGCGACGCCATCACGAATATGGGCCTGGAAGGGGTGGTTGTTGCTTCCTGCTCTCCCCGGATGCACGAGGTCACGTTCCGCAGGGCCGTGGAACGGGCGGGCATCAATCGCTACATGTTCGAGATGGCCAACATCCGGGAGCACGTCTCCTGGATCAGCAAGGGAGTGGAGCAAAACACCCGCAAGGCCGCAGACCTGGTGCGCGCGGCGGTGGAGAAGCTGCGCCTCAACAAGGGGCTGACAGCCACCACGTTCGAGGTCAACAAACGGGCCTTGGTGGTGGGCGGCGGCGTGGCCGGCATCCAGGCCGCCTTGGATCTGGCCGATAGTGGTCTGCAGGTCGTCCTGGTGGAGCGTGAACCCTCCATTGGCGGCAAGATGGCCAAACTGGACAAGACGTTCCCCACCGTGGACTGCTCGGCCTGTATCCTGGGGCCGAAGATGGTGGATGTGGCCCAGCACCAGAACATTACGCTGCACACCTATTCCGAGATCGAAGAGGTCTCCGGCTATGTGGGCAGTTTCGAGGTCAAGGTCCGCAAGAAGACGCCCTACGTGCACTGGGATGCCTGCACCGGCTGTGGGCTGTGCATGGAGAAATGCCCCAGCAGCAAGAGCCCGGACCTGTTCAACGAACAGTTGAAAACCACCACGGCCATCAGTATCCCGTTCCCGCAGGCCATCCCCAAAAAGGCCCGCATTGATCCCCTGGTCTGCCTCAAGTTGACCAAGGACAAATGCGGGGCCTGCGCCAAGATCTGCCCCACCGGGGCCGTGGATTTCGGCCTTGTGGACGAGATCGTCACGGAGAGTGTGGGCGCGGTGATCCTGGCCACGGGCTACGATCTCTTCGACCATACAAAATATCCCGAATACGGCGGGGGCAAGTACCCGGACGTCATTACCTCCATGCAGTACGAACGCTTGCTCAATGCCTCCGGTCCCACCAGTGGGCATGTGCTGCGCCCCTCGGATGGCAAGGAGCCCAAGCGGGTGGTTTTCGTGCAGTGCGTGGGCTCGCGCGACGCGTCCGTGGGCCGGCCCTATTGCTCGGGTTTCTGCTGCATGGCCACGGCCAAACAGGCCATTCTGACCAAGGATCATATCCCTGATGCCGAGGTCTTTGTCTTCTACATAGACGTGCGCGCGCCGGGCAAGCTGTATGAGGAGTTCTACACCCGTGCCCGGGAGGAATACGGCGTGCGCTATGTGCGTGGCCGGGTCTCCAAGCTGTGGGAGGTGGATGGCGTGATCACCGTCCAGGGGGCGGACACGTTGTTGCAGGCCCAGGTGGAGGTCGATGCGGACCTCGTGGTTCTGGCCGTGGGAGGCGAGCCTTCGACCGGGGCCCGGGCCCTGGCCGAAAAGCTGCGCATCTCCTATGACGCCCATGGTTTTTTCATGGAGAGCCATCCGAAGCTGCGGCCCGTGGAGACCAACACTGCGGGCATCTTCCTGGCCGGAGCCTGCCAGGGCTTGAAAGACATCCCGTCCTCGGTGGCCCAGGGCAGCGCGGCAGCGGCCAAGGCCATGGTGCTGCTGTCACGCGACCGACTGGAGGCCAACCCCCAGGTCGCCGGCGTGAATCAAGCCCGCTGCATCGGCTGCGGCAAATGCGCAGGGGTCTGCCCCTTCCAGGCGATCGAAATGACGGAGGATCGCTGGGGTGCGACCAAGGCCAAGGTCATCGAATCCCTGTGCCAGGGCTGTGGCGTGTGCAACGTCGCCTGCCTGGACAAGGCCATACAGCTTGACCATTTTACCGACGATCAGATTCTTGCAGGAGTAAAGGCGCTATGCCGAGAATGGAAAGAAAAGAACTGAAGATAATAGGTTTTTTGTGCAACTGGTGCTCCTATGGAGGGGCCGATACTGCAGGTGTGTCGCGTTTCGATCAGCCCACGGATCTGCGCATCATCCGCCTGCCCTGCACCGGGCGCATGGATCCGTTGTTTGTGTTGCGCTCTTTCATGGCGGGCGCAGACGGCGTGTTGGTCTCGGGTTGCCACCCCAACGATTGCCACTACACCTCGGGCAACTTGTATGCCCGACGCCGGATGGAGGTGCTCAAGCACTTCATGCCCATTTTGGGGATTGAGCCGGATCGCTTCGAATACACCTGGGTCTCAGCCTCGGAAGGGGCCAAGTGGCAGGCCGTGGTCACCGGGTTCACCTCGCGCATTCATGAACTGGGACCCGCGCCTCGAATCATCGACCTGGACAAGATGCCTCTGCGTTTCGAGGAAGGGATGGACATATGGCCGAGCTGACGGAACTCAGGCAGGCAGTGGCCGCGGTGCTGCCGGACGTGAAGTATGTCATCGCCTGGCAGCGGGGGCACCAGCCCTTGCGCTCCAGGCCATTGTTTGTACGCAGCCAGGCGGACCTGGAGAAGATGATCTGGGATGAAACCTGTTACGACAATCTGGCGACGTACCTGACCAGCCACAAGGGCGAGAAGATCGGGATCGTGGTCAAGGGCTGCGACAGTCGTTCGGTGATCGAACTGTTGCAGGAAAAGCTGATCAATCGCGCTGACGTGGTGCTTATCGGCGTGCCCTGCACGGGCATGTTCAGTCTGAACAAGGTCCGGGTCAAACTTGATCTGGCACGCGTCAAGGACGCTTGCTGGGACAAGGAGACCCTCACCGTCGAGATTCGTGACGGCGAAAAGCAGGTCCTGGAGCGCAGGGACGTGGCCCCGGACAAATGCCTGTCCTGCGCCTATCCAAATCCTCTGGTGTTTGACGTGCATGTGGGTGAGCCCATCGAGCCCTGGGCCCCCTTGCAGGAGCCCTATGCCCGGGTCATCGAGTTCGAAAAGATGGACATGGACCAGCGGTTCGAGTTCTGGCGGCGTGAGATGAATCGCTGCGTTCGTTGCTATGCCTGTCGCAACGCCTGTCCGCTGTGCGTGTGCAAGGACCACTGCATTGCCGAGTCCCGGCAGCCGCATTTCCAGTCGCAGGAGGCCGACGTCTGCGAGAAGTGGTTTTTCCAGATGATCCATTCCATGCACACGGCAGGGCGCTGCACCGAGTGTGGCGCCTGTGAACGCGCCTGTCCCATGGACATTCCCCTGCTGCTCCTCAAGAAGAAAATGGCCCAGGTCGTCTTCGAACTGTTTGATTACGAGGCCGGTATCGACCAGATGGCCATCCCGCCGCTCTTAACCTTCCAGTCCGAGGAAGAACACATCGAGGAGAAGAAGTGGTGACGAGCGAGAGCTTTTTCCTTGCGCAGGACGGTGTGAACGCCTGGCTCGCACGGTTGACCGAACAGATGCGGGTCATGGTTCCGGTGCGCGAGGGCAATGCAGTGGTGTATGCCGAGTTCGACCCGGACAAGCCCTTTGTGTTGGGTTGCCAGACGGCGGCCAGCCCCAAGCACGTCGTTTTTCCGCAGAACGAGTATCTGCTGGAATACCGGCTTGCCCGCGACGCAGATGATCAAGGCCACCGTGCCGTGGAAATCAAGGCCACCTATCCGGAGCAGGCGACCTTTGTGTTCGGGACCAACCCCTGCGGAGCGCGGGGGCTGGCGACCTTGGACCCCGTGCTCTTGGAAGGGGCCGTGGTGGATCCCTACTTCAAGGCCCGTCGCGAGATGAGCTGCATCGCTTCGGTGGTCTGCCTGTCCCCGGGGGACGCCTGTTTTTGCCACTGGGTCGGGGGCGCGCCCGACGACTCCACTGGCTCGGATCTGCTGCTGACCCCCGTTCAGGGCGGTTTCCTGGTGGAGGTGCACACGGACAAGGGTCGCAGCCTTGTCGCTGACAGTCTGGTCATGGCCACGTCCCAACAACAGCAGGAGGCCGACAGCGTGCGGGCCCAAGTCAAGCAGGGGCTCGTGCCCGGACTGGACCTCACGGACAGCCATACCTGGATGGAGAAGGCCTTTGACGACATGGATCTTTGGCGGCGGGTTTCCGATGCCTGCATTTACTGTGGGGTTTGCACCTATAATTGCCCAACCTGTTATTGTTTCAACATAACGGATGAGGCCTCGGGCCTAGCCGGTGAGCGGATTCGTTCCTGGGATTCGTGCATGTTCGCCCACTACACGCGCGAGGCCAGCGGCCACAACCCCCGCCCCACAAAGGACTACCGCTACCGCAACCGGATTCTTCACAAGTTCAGCTATTACCCCAAGTTGTACAATGGGGTGAAGAGCTGTACCGGCTGCGGGCGTTGTATCCACCTCTGCCCGGCAGGCCTGGATATCCGGGAAGTGCTGGCAGAGATCAAGGCTTCCATCATGGAGAACGACGGTGACTGAGCTTCCCAATCCATATTTGCCCGACCTTGCGACAATCATCGAGGTCGTGGAAGAGACAGAGACCATCAAGACCTTCCGCGTTGTCCTGGACGACAAGGACAAGATGCGCAGTTTCAGCTTTATCCCTGGTCAGGTGGCGCAACTCTCCGTGTTTGGCACGGGCGAGAGCACTTTTGTCATCAACTCCCCTCCCACGCGTATGGACTATCTGCAGTTCAGCGTGATGAAGACCGGCGAAGTGACCAACCGGCTGCACACCCTGTGCGCCGGGGATCACGTCGGCATCCGCGCTCCGCTGGGCAACGGCTTTGATGTTGAGGCCATGCGCGGGCGCAACCTGCTGATCGTGGGGGGTGGGATCGGCATGGCCCCCTTGCGGACCCTGATTCTCTACGTTCTGGACAACCGCGAGGACTACGGCAACGTGTCCATTTTCTACGGCGCACGCACCCCGGACGACTTCTGCTTCAAGGAGGACCTGGAGCAGTGGGAGGCGCGTGACGACGTGACGATGGTCAGGACAGTGGATTCCACCTGTGATTTATGGGGTGGTTGCGTGGGCATGGTCCCCAACGTGCTCTTGGAGCGTCAGGTGTCGTCTGAGAACTGCATTGCCGTGACCTGCGGCCCTCCCGTCATGATCAAGTACGCCATGCGGGCCTTGGACACGCTTGGTTTTCCGCCCGAAAACATTGTGACCACCCTTGAAAAGCGCATGAAGTGCGGGGTCGGCCTGTGCGGGCGCTGCAATATCGGCCATCTGTTTGTCTGCAAGGATGGCCCGGTGTTCACCAAGGCCGCACTGGACGCGTTGCCACAGGAATTTTAGCCCTTCGCTGGGCGCTGGGCGCTGGGCGCTGGGCGCTGGGCGCTGGGCGTAGCAGGCGGAATGGTGAAACCGGTAAGGCCGGGGGGCGACGCCCCCCGGCCTTTTTGTGTGGGCGGGTTCATCTTTTCGGTTCAAGTTCGAAATCACGTATGCAGGAGCGCATGAACGACGGCCTGCGCGACCTTTTCGCCGTCCATTGCCGCCGAAATGATTCCGCCCGCATAGCCCGCACCTTCCCCGCAGGGAAAGAGGCCTTTGACGCTGACATGCTCCAGGGTTTCTCTGTCGCGGGGGATGCGCACGGGCGAACTTGTGCGTGATTCAACCGCCAGCACCTTGGCTTCGTTGGAATCGAAGCCCCTGAATTTTCGGCCGAGTTCGGGGAGGGCCTTGCGCAGGCTCGCGGAAACCATCGGCGGCAGCAAATCATGCACGGGTGCGGAGTAAATCCCTGGAATATAGGACGTCTTCGGCAGGTCGGTGGAAATCTTCCCCGCAACGAAATCAGCGACGCGCTGGGCCGGGGCCTGCTGGGTCACCCCGTCTCCGGCGGCGAACATGGCCTTTTCCACCGCTGCCTGGAACCTGAGGGCGCACAGGGGATCCTTGTCGATGCCCAAATCGTCGATGCGAATTTCCACAACCAGTCCCGCATTGGCAAAGGGGGCGTTGCGCGAGGCGAGACTCATGCCGTTGAGCACCAGCTCTCCGGGTGCGGTGGAAGCCGGAACCACATATCCTCCGGGGCACATGCAGAAGGAGAAGACGCCGCGGCCCTCAATCTGGGTGGCGATGCGATAGCTTGCGGCGGGAAGGTTCTTGTTCCTGGGCATCTGGTGGTAGAAAATCTGGTCGATCATCGGCTGGGGGTGCTCGATGCGCACGCCCAGGGCGAAGGGCTTGGCCTCAACGCCGATGTTGCGGGCCACCAGGGCCTGAAAGATGTCTCGCGCAGAATGGCCGGTGGCAAGCAGCACCGCATCGGCCAGGATAGTTTGCTCGCCGTTGATGCGTACCCCGGTGATGCGACCGCCTTCCAGGAGAAAATCATCAACGTGTGATCCGAAGTGGATCTCTCCGCCGCAGGCGAGGATGTCCCCACGCATCTTGCGTACGATCTTCGGCAGCATGTTGGAACCGAGATGCGGGTGGGCGTCGATGCGGATGTCCTGCGGCGCGCCGTTGGCGATGAGCAGGTCCAGCACCCGGCCCACATTGCCCCGTTTGGTGGCGCGGGTGTAAAGCTTGCCATCGGAATAGGTCCCGGCTCCGCCTTCGCCGAAGCAGTAGTTGGAATGCGGGTCGATGAGCCCTTGGGTGTATATTTTCTTGAGGTCCTTGCGCCGCAGGTTCACGTCCTTGCCGCGTTCGAGGACAATGGGGCGGATGCCGTTTTCAAGTAGGGTCAGGGCCGCGAAATACCCCGCCGGACCCGCCCCGACGATGACGACGCGGCGGTCGCCAAGGCGGATGGGCTTGAAGACGGACTCCTGAGGCTCCACGGATTCCGGCTCGCCCACGGCGACCTGCAGCACGAACAGCGGGTGTTTCGAGCGGGCGTCGATGGTGCGCCGCGCGACGCGGGTGGAGATGCCCGGCTCATCGGGCAGGCCGGCCTTGTCCAGGGCGGCGCGGCGGATGGCGTCGGGCTGGTTGATCTGGCCGGGGCCGATCTTCACTTCCACAAAAACAGGCTTCATTGCGATCCCTCTTGCTTCGGGCTTGTGGTCTTGTCTCATTTGGCCGGGATGCGCAGAAAAAACGCTCAACGGCAGGTTGTCGAAGAAGCTTCTCGGGCTGTTCAAAGAGTATGATAGGCGAGGAGCAGGACGCAACCTATCGCTATTCGTTGTGGGGCTCAAGTCCATGCCCTTGGTGATAATCTTGACGATCCATCAGGGTAGGCTGAGTTGATTGGAGATACGGTGGGAAAAAGAAAAGTGGTTGCAGCATTTGTGCTGTAACCACCTTAAATTTTTTGGTGCGCCAGGGAGGATTCGAACCCCCGGCCGTCGGCTTAGAAGGCCGTTTTAGCACCGCCGCAGTAAGCCTATATTTCTTACATATTTCAAGTAGTTACACTGCTTTTTGGGGGGTGCCATTTACCCCCTATTTTCGTGTTAAATCCGCATTTCACTTATCCCGCTACTTATCCACGGGGAGCTGTCTTAGGCCATGTGGTTGCTCGCAATTGTACCCCGTGTCCGTCGCGGCGTCCACATTTCAGGCGCCATGTTCTTATGATGTGAGTGCATCTCTCTCGGCCATGAGCATTCCTCGGGCCGGGCGCTCCCCCCTTCCCCCCCGCCTAAAGCAGCAAGCCAGATGGTCCTATAAGCCGCTCCATTGCCGTCGGAGGCCATGGGTCCTTCCTGGCGTGCCCCTAGTACGGGTACCGAAACTCTCACGCTTTTTGCGCGGCGTGCGGAAAACATTACGTGGAAAAATGGAAAATCATCAGGCGCTGCACCAGTTTGACACCTGTTGCTGCAACTTCGTGTTACCCGCTGGAGGCACTGCATGAGCCACGAGCTCAAGATTGAATCGGGATCGGACGCCGTAGCTGGCGACCATGTGCCCAACATCCAGGGAGCTCCCGTGTCGGACCTGGAGGAAATGCGCCGTAAGGTGCAGGCCCGCCGCGCGGAAGAAGAACGTGATGGTCGCGCTGGAGGAGGCCAGGCTGGGAGAGGCGCCATGGGCACCGGCGTAGCGCAGCGCAAAATTCCTACGGATTTTATCCTGCCCTGCGTGCGTGCAGAAGATCTCGGGCTCGGGATGCTCTATGCGGAGATCCACCGGGACCGCTTCCTCTTCGTCAAGCAGACCCAGGAGTGGCTGGTTTGGGGTGGTCATCACTGGGGTTTGGACACGATGGACCAGGCCAAGGCCGAGGTCGAGGCCGTGGCGGAGTGCCTTCTGGAGGAGCACGCGCGGCTTGGCCAATCAGCCACGGAGGCGGGACAGTCCGGGAACAAGGACGCGGCCACGTTCTACCAACGGCAGCAGCAGATGGTCATGAGCAGGGTCAAGAGGCTCCGCAAGAAAGGGGGGCCCGAGGCCTGCCTGGAGTTCGCCCACACCAACCGCACTCCCCTGGCCATCTCCGGCGAGGAGCTGGATGCCCGGGAATGGCAGGTGGCCTGCGCCAATGGAGTATTGGACCTTCGCACTGGTCGGTTCCGGGGGGGGAGGACGGGGGATTTCATCCTCAAGGCCTCGCCGGTGGAGTGGTTGGGGATCGATACCCCGGCCCCTCGCTGGGAGCGGTTCCTCCATGAGGTCATGGGTGACGACGCCGAAATGGCCGCCTACCTGGGCCGCCTGTTCGGCGCATCCATGCGCGGCGGGAACAAGGAGCACGTCCTCCCGGTACTGCATGGCAAGGGGCGCAACGGCAAGTCCATGCTGGTCGAGACCATCATGCATGTGCTGGGGCCCCTGGCTGGGCCGATCCCGGCGGAGATGCTGCTGGACCAGAACAGTGTACGGAACTCCGACGCGCCCTCTCCCTCCATCATGGCCTTGCGCGGATTACGCGCGGCCTTTGCCTCCGAGACGGACGAAAATCGCCGCTTCTCCTCGGCCCGTTGCAAATGGCTGTCTGGCGGCGACAAGCTCACGGGACGCTGGCCCAACGACAAGCGGCCCATCACCTTCGCGCCTACGCACATCTTGTTCCTGCTGACCAACCACAAGCCTCATGCTCCGGCGGAGGACTTCGCCTTTTGGGAGCGCATGCACCTGATCCCGTTTGAGCGCTCCTTTGTGAATCGGGAGCCGAAGGACGAGACCGAGATGCGGCGGGACGACTCCCTGGGCGAGGCGCTCATGGCCGAGGCCCCGGGCATCCTCGCCTGGCTGGTGCGCGGTTGCCTGGAGTGGCAACAACAGGGGCTGAATCCGCCAGCCAAGGTCCTTGCCGCCACGGATGACTATCGCCGCGACGAGGATCTGCTGGCCCTGTTCGTGGGCGACTGCTGCGAAGTCGTGCCCGCTGATCTGAATGACCCCACGACCCGGACCAACGCTACGGATCTCTATGACGCCTTCGTGCATTGGTTCTCGGTGAACATATCCAAGAAGAAGCAATTCCCGCAGCGCAAGTTCGGCGCGCTGGCCCAGAAGAAGTTTCGTAAGGAAAAGGTCGGTGGGAAGAACTGGTATTATGGCCTGCTGATCAATGCCGAGGCCCGTGAAGAGCTGGGCGGAAAAAAGCTGTTCTAGGACGAAAGACCATGGACAGGAGCGGGTAGCCGCCTTCGCTCCTGTGTGAAAAACCCGCAATTCCGGGGCTATGGAGTGCGGCCAGGACCCAAGGACGATTCATGTGCAGAGTCTCTTATAGGGTATTATTGCGGGATTCATTCAAATACCCATTTCTATCATCCTATTATTCTTTTTAACTAAAATAATAAAGAAAATAAGAATGTTAGAGATAGGATTCAAAATAGGATCGAAACAGGAGCGGGCAGGATCATGCAGGAAAATGGTTGTTTCCACTGGTCGGAGGGGGGAGGCGAATATGAACGTGCTTGAGCTGTTGCAGGCTGACGGCATCTCGCCCCGCAAGGTGTCCGGTTCCAAGGGCGGTGAGTACCATAGCCCCTGCCCCGGCTGCGGCGGTACGGATCGCTTTCACTGCTGGCCCGAACAGAACGGTGGGGAGGGCAGCTGGTGGTGCCGTGGCTGCGACGCGGGCGGTGACTCAATCCAGTACCTGGTGGATTTCCGGGGAATGGCCTTTCGCGCTGCTGCCGCCTTTGTGGGGCGCAAGCTGGAGCCCTGCGCCTCCTCCCGTCCGTTGCAGCCGCCCCGGCGTCCCAGCGAGGCCGCTCCGTGGCAACCAGAGCCCGCCCGTGAGCCTTCCGAGCGCTGGCGCACCCGAGCGGGCGAACTGGTGGCCGCAGCCCATGCACAGCTCCTGCGTACCCCTGAGCCCTTGGAGTATCTCGCCCGGCGTGGCCTGCCCCTGGAAGCCGTCGAGCGCTACCGCCTGGGCTGGCTGCCCGAGGACGTGTACCGCGAGCGTTCAGCCTGGGGACTGCCGCACGAGATGAACCCGCGCACGGGCAAGCCACGCAAGTTGTGGATCCCGGCTGGCCTGGTGATCCCCATCTTCCATGGCGGGCAACTGCACCGCGTGCGTGTGCGCCGCCCCAAGCCTGGCCCGTTCGGGCCGAAGAAATATTGTTGGGTGCCGGGCAGCGGCAGCGGGGTCATGGTCCTCTCTCCCAATGCCCGGGCCTTTGTGGCCGTGGAGGCGGAGCTGGACGCCATGCTCTGCGACTTTGCCACAGGCGATGCGGTGGGCGCTCTGGGGTTGGGCACCATCTCCGCCAAGCCGGATGTCTGGACGCATGGGATCCTGACCAGATCCCTGGCCATTCTGAACGCACTGGATTTTGAGTCCAGCGTCCCGGCGGGCACCGGCGAGGCGGCCCAGCTGGAAGCCGAGCGCAAGATGCGCCAGCAGCGCCAGGTGCGCGACTGGTGGCAGGCGACCTACGACCATGCCGAGCGCTGGCCGGTGCCCGAGGCCAAGGACCCCGGCGAAGCCTTCGCGGCGGGTGTGAACATCGCGGACTGGATCAAGGCGGGCCTGCCGCCGGTCATGCTCATGCCTGCGGCCCCGGCGCGTCCCGTCGCTCCCCAATCTTCTCCCGAGGCTCCGGCCCCGGTCCGGCCTGTCGTTTCTCAAGCCATCCCCGAGGCCCCGGCCTCGTCCTCTGGTTCCAAGGCCGCCAGCTTGGCCGCCCTGGAGCGCCTGCTGCGCGAGACCGGCATCCGGCTGACGTTTAACGGCTCGCGGCCCTTTGAAATCCCCAAGCCTCTCCAGGGCCATACTGGCATCCTACGGCGGCTGAAGGAGTTGTGCTTCCAGGACGACGAGCTGGGGGCCTATCTGGACCGCCATCCCGACGCGATCATCACGGCGGAGAACCTGGTGGTGAGGTGAGAACGATGGTCAGGCTGGAATGGTGGCGAGGTGCGCCGGGCATCCGGGGCAGTCCGGAGCCCCGGCGAAGGAAGGAAAGTGAGGGCTGCCATGCGGAGCTGTTACCTCGGCATGGCGACCGGATAACGAAGGTATCCGATCAAGGTTCAACCTCAGCCCTCCTCCCGGCTCGCGGTGCGATGCGGTGAGGGGGGACTATCAGGAAAAGATCGGATGGAAAAGCTGAAGCTCGAAATGTGGCCCGTTGCAAGGCTGCGTCCGTATGAAAGGCGACTGAGAAAGAACGAGAAAAACGTGGAACGCATGGTCTGCTGCATCGAAGAATATGGGTTTCGGATGCCCATCCTGGCGCTGGCCAGCGGCGAGGTCGTCGATGGCGACCTGCGCCTGAAGGCCGCCCTGCAGATGGGGCTGGAATCCGTCCCGGTGATCCTTGCAGAGGGCATGAGCGATGAGCAGGTCCGTGCGTTTCGCATCATGGCGAACAGTTCCGTGGCCTGGTCCAAGTGGAATGACGAAGAGCTCGCGCGCGAATTGCGGGAGCTGTGGGCGGCGGACTTCAGCCTTGAGCTGACCGGCCTGCCCCTGTCCGAGATCGAGGATCTCCTCGAAACGTTCGGGGAGGCGGACGCAGGGGCGGATCCCGACGCAATGCCGGTGCCAGGCCCCTGCGTCTCCCGTCCTGGGGATCTGTGGCAGCTTGGGGTGCATCGTCTGCTCTGTGGTGATTCCACCAGCGCGGCCGATGTGCGGCGGCTCATGGACGTCGAACAGGCCGACATGATCTGGACCGATCCGCCCTACAACGTGGATTACCACGGCAAGGCGGGGAGCATCCAAAATGACAGCCTGCCGGACGCGGAGTTTCGGCGTTTCCTGCGGGATGCCTTCGCCGCGATGTTTGGGGTGCTGCGCAAGGGTGGGGCGGCGTATGTGGCGCATGCCGACACCGAGGGCCTGAACTTCAGGGGTGCGTTTTGCGAGGTCGGGTTCAAGCTCGCGTCCTGTCTGGTCTGGCGCAAGGACCATTTCGTCCTGGGCCGCGCGGATTACCAGTGCCAACACGAGCCGATTCTCTACGGCTGGAAGCCGGGGGCCGCGCATCGTTGGTTTGGAGGTCGCAAGCGCAAGACCCTCCAGGAGCTGGGTGGCCTTGGCCATGTGAGTGTGTCCCCGGATGGAAGCGTGTCTCTGTTTCTCGACGATCGCGCCCTGCGCATCACCGGGCAGGACCTGGCTGTGGAGGATCTGGAAACCACGCTGGCCTTCGAGGAAAAGCCACGCAGCTCGGAACTGCATCCCACCATGAAGCCCGTTGCCCTTGTGGAACGCTTTCTCAAGAACAGCAGCCTGAAAGGCGACTGCGTGCTTGATCCGTTTGGCGGATCGGGGACCACGCTCATCGCCTGCGAACGGACGAGGCGCCGATGCCGGACCATGGAGCTGGACCCCAAATACGCGGACGTCATCGTACGGCGGTGGCAGGAGTTCGCGGGGCAGGATGTGGTGCATGCCACGAGCGGCGAAACCTTTGCCCAGCGTGAGGCCGTCAATGGATAGGCAGATGCTCGAGGAGCTCCTCGAACGCAGCGCCGAGACGGATATCCCCACGTTGCTCAAGGCCAAGGAAGAAGCCAAGCGCAGGATGCGCAACGATCCCTCCCCGCAGAACGTCTCCGTCTTTGAGAAGGCGTCGCGCATGATGGAGGCTCGAATGGGCAAGACAGACCATGTGCAGACGGAGAATCTGGCCAGCATCACCGCAGTGCTGGAATACCTGTTGGACTGCGGTCGCAAGGTGAGGAAATCCAAGCTGTATCAGGATGTGAAAACCGGACTGCTCGCGCGGCAGCCCGGCGGCGGGTTCAGCAAGGCCGCCGTGGACGCCTACGCGCAGGCGCTGCCGCTGGTGGCCGTGCCCAAGGTGGACTCCGACAATATCAAGGAGCTGGCTAGGCGCAGGCAGGAAGCCACCATTCAGAAGATCGAGGAGGAGACCGCGCGGATCCGCTTCAAGCGGGAGGCGGAGCGTGGCCGCTTCATCCCTCGCGAGCAGGTGGAGCTGGAGCTGGCGGGCCGGGCCGTGGTTTTGGAAACAGGCCTCCGGCAGGCCGTGGAGATGAACGTGCTGGATCTGATCCATCTGGTGGACGGGGATCCGCGCAAGTCGCAGCGGTTTTTGGAAGTGTTCGAAGGCTATCTCAATGAGGCGCTGAACCAGTTTGCAAGCAAGGCAGAATTCGAGGTGACGTTTACAGATGCTGATTCAGGAAATGAAACCGAAACAGAATAGCCGCAGCCTGACGGTGGCGCTGCCGCGTTGGCTTCCCGATGCGGTGCGCGCCGACTTTGCGCGGCGGATTGGCGAGGACGGCCCGGTGGTGCATCGCTTCCGGTTCTCCCTGGGCGAGCGCAAGGTCTACCGCAAGCGCAGGCCCATGCCCGTGAGCCAGTGGGCGGAGAAGCACCGCATCGTGCATCAGTCATCCATCCCCGGGCGCTGGCACAACGAGGTGACTCCCTACATGGCCGGTGTGATGGACGCCTCGTTTTTCCCGTCCGTGGAGACGGTGGCCATCTGCAAGACCCCGCAGACCGGCGGGTCCGAAGCCATCCACAACTGCATCGGCTACGCCATCGATCGCGCGCCCGGGCCGGTGATGTATGTCTTCCCGGACCGGCTGACGGCCAAGGAAAATGCCCAGGACCGGATTATCCCGATGCTGGAGTCCAGCCCGCAGTTGCGCACCTACCTGACCGGGCTGGCGGACGACGCCAGCAGCCTGCGCATCAACCTTGCGCACATGACCATCTACCTTGGCTGGTCCGGCTCTGTCTCCCGCCTGGGGAACAAGCCGGTGCGCTTCCTGGTGATGGACGAGCTGGACAAATACAAGAACCCCAAGAACGAGACCTCGAGCGAGGCCCTGGCCGAGAAGCGCACCACGACCTGGCGGCGCAAGCGCAAGATCTGGAAGATCTCGACCCCCACCATCGAGAGTGGCCCGATCTGGCGGGCGCTGACCGAAGAGGTCCAAGTCGTCTTTGATTACTTTGTGCGCTGCCCGCATTGCGGGATGCACCTGCTCATGGATTTTGACCACATCCGTTGGCCCAAGGATGAGCGGGATCCCGAGGTAGTCCGGGCGCGTCGCCTGGCCTGGTACGAATGCGGGCAGTGCGGCGTCTGCTGGGACGACAACGACCGGGACAAGGCCGTGCGCCTGGGCGAGTGGCGGGCTCGCAATTCCGGGCTGGAACTGGCGGGGCATTTGCGTGCCCATCGCCCGGCCAAGGTTGGCTTTCATATCCCGGCCTGGCTGTCCTACTTCGTTTCGCTTTCCGAGGTCGCGGCGGCCTTCCTGAAGTGGAAGAAGACCGGCAACCGCGACGACCTGAAGGACTTCATGAACCAGTACAAGGCCGAGCCGTGGCGGGCCTATGAGGTGCAGCGCAGCGAGGATGCGATCCTGGCCCTGTGCGACGACCGCCCGCGCGGCATCGTGCCCGGGGCGCTGGAGGACGGCACCCCGCGCGTGGCCGCCCTGGTGGCCGGGGTGGACTCCCAGAAGCGCTATTTCCGCTATGTGATCCGGGCCATCGGCTGGGGCGAGGATGAGGAGAGCTGGTTGGTGCAGGCCGGGAGCGTGCCCAGCTTCGAGGCCCTGGAGCAGGTGCTTTGCAAAAACACCTACTGCGATGCGGATGGCAACGAGCACCGTGTGCGGCTGGCGGTGCAGGACGCCATGGGCACGCGCACCAAGGAGGTCTACCAGTTCTGCGTCAAGAACCGGGGGCGAGTCTTCCCCTATCAGGGGAAGCGCACGCTCTCCGCGCCTGTGCAGTATGCGCCGCAGGAGTTCTATCCCGGCACCAAGTCGCGCATTCCTGGTGGCCTTGTGCTGTGGAAGGTGGACACCACCTTCTTCAAGAACGACCTCGCCGCCAAGTTGCAGGTCGAGCCCACCGACCCCGGGGCGTTTCATCTGCATGCGGGCATTACCACCGAGTATGCCCAGGAGATGGTGGCCGAATACTACGACGATGAGCAGCTCTGCTGGCAGTGCCCCAAGGGCAAGGACAACCACTTTTGGGACTGCGAGGTCATGGCCCTGGTGGCCGCCTATGAATTGAATATACGTAACTGGAAGCGACCAAGGGCAAAGCCGAAACAAGCGAACGAGCGCAAGCAGCAAATGATCCCCCACCCCAACATAAATGCCGGATACGGTTCCCGCCCGGACTGGTTCAATAGGAGATAGCCATGAAAATGGACAGGAGCGTGGAGATGCATAAAGGACGGAAGTTGAACTGGAGACAGGCCTGCGAGATTCTGAATTGCTCCAAGAGCCATTTCTATAACCTGATCAACGAGGGTAAGCTCCCGGCTTTTCGGGCAGGAAAAGTGCGCGGGGTGTGGGTGTGGGAGGGGGATGTGCGTGATTGTTTGGAGGCAGTGGCACTGTGATTGGGGCGATTAGAAAGGCGGTCTTGGATGCCGCCTTTTTGCTGTAGAAAAGCCTGAAATTCATCGTCTGAGTTTACTCAGACTTACGGCCCTGAGCGGCTGCGTAGACGCGCAACTTGTCGCGCCTGCCCACTGCGATGACGGTCACGTAGATCACGTCTTCATCGACACGGTAGACCAGCCTGTAGCCCACCTTGCGCAGCTTGATTTTGTAGCAGTCCTGCATTCCCGAGAGCGCTGCTGACGGGATGCGGGGGTGTTCCAGGCGCTCGGTGAGTTTCTTTTTGAACTGTTCGCGGAGGTCCGCGTCCAGCTTCTTCCACTCCTTCAGGGCTAATTCGTGGAAGCGAAGTCTAAAGCTCATCGATATTTACTTCCACAAAAGGTCCACCCGCGCGCCCATGCGTCAGCTGTGCGTCCTCAAGGTCCTCTAAGCGCTCCAGCAACTGCTCGTAGTGTGCGGCGGAGAGCAGGTAGGCTTCCGGCTTGTTGTGGTTGAGCACGGCCACAGGGTCGTTCCCTGCTTGGTTCAAGACGGAGGCCAGATTCCGCTTTAGTTCGGTGACGCTCACGGTATTGCTGGCGTAGATGGTTTGCATGGCAACCTCTTTTTTAGATGCTATATTTAATGCTATTTTTAGTGCCTAAAAAAGGCAATGTCAACTCCCCCCTGGCAGGATAGGAGAGTCCCCTGAGTCCGAAAAAGTTTTAGTGCCTTGCATGAGCCAAAAATAAAGCCGAGGGCGGCAAGTGTCAGGTAAATACTGTCTCTGTAAACTCTGTACAATCTGCTCAAATTATAAAGAATCAAGTTCAGCAAGTAGTTTTTCAGCATCAATAGGTTCAACGAATTTAACTGTGAGTTGATCCTCCAAACCGAAAACAGAAAGGGCCTCCTTAATTATTTTGAACTTATCTGTACTGTTCTTGTTAGTCTCGATAAAATGAGAACTTGAAATTTCTTTTGGCTCTCGTAGTTCATTTTCATCAGTCTTCAAATTGAACATCTCCGCTATATGCGGTTTTATAAATTCGTCTGGCAAAATCTCATATAATTTTTTGAATACACTTACATATAATTCAGTAATATTACTTACCCGAATTTTGACACCAAGAAAAATTGCATACTCTAATTTTCTGTGCGTTGGAGAGTCAACACTGAATATATTTACTTCACCATTTAGCAAATCATTTTTATTGTGCTCTTCTGAGTATGATTTGATTCCATAGGCATCAATAAATACATTCAAAAGTTTAAGCGCCCTGTCACGAATCTCTTCTTCGCCGAATGTTTCATAGCCAAGAAGAAGTTTATTTAAGTTAATCCGTGATACATCACTAAGTATCTTTTTTTTCTCGACAAAGGACTTATTGCTAAGGCCTTGGTTGTCAAGCGTTATAGAAAGATTTCCTAATGTATGTAGATATCTTTCGTGGACATCTTTAGGAATTTTCCATTCTGGCGACAAAGTCTGAGGCATAATATGCTCAATCTGACACTTTTCCAAATCTCGCTCGAATGAAAGAAGTTCTTTTTTATTAATGTTTTCAATCAATATTAAGAATTTTAATGTTTGCTTCTTTAACCTGTTGTAGAGGTCAATTTCAACAACGTTACGCGTTAACTGCTTGAGACTAGGCTGCCGATAGCCTTCTGGTGCTGAAGTAACTAGCTTTTCAAATGCGACAGCATAGTCGCGGCGATAATCAGAAAATTCATTTTTTAGTTTCTTTGGGATCGTGGGTATAAACCTTGTGATTTGCTTCGTAGGAAGCCCTCCAAGTAAACGACACGCGTCGTAAGCTACAACCTTTTTCAAAGCCCTATTCAAGCCATTAACGTCATCAACAATAATACTTCCATTTTCAATTGTAGCATGCTTATCAATAATATCCATTAAAAGTGTCGAGTATGTTGAAAACGAAGATCGCAAATACTCAATACTGTTTTGATCGATATCTTTATGTGAATTTACACGAATTGTTTGATAAATAATCGCCCATTTTGTAATGTCAAATATTAATTCTTTGCATTGTTTAAATCCTTCAATTTCGCCAACAAATGTTTTAAAAGTATAATATATAATTTTTGGATCACGATTTACAAGTACAAATGTTTTTACTGCTATGTATTGACGAAAAAATAATTCTAACTCATCTTCTACTTTTTTTTCATTAGAAAATAATGATTCAAAATTTTTTATGTAAAGATTTGTTAGCTGTTCCTTTTCTGTTGTACTGAAATGATTATTCTTAAATGTAAAAATGAAATTTTTTATCAAATCAGAACTAGAAAGCGGTTTGCCAAGTGAATTTATAGATTCAAATACGGAGTTTTCATCTTGTGCATCATCTAGGAATATTATAACTACCTTGACTCTATCAAGAATATTTACAAATGATATAAAATCATCTGGTTTCATTCCACCAAGTCTTTTGAGAAGATACTGATAGTTTTCAAAATATTTAGTCTTTTTGTCATCTGCTGTGATTGTGTCTATTGCGCCAGTTAATAGTTTGCTTAACGAATTCTGATTCTCCATGTTGTTGAGCTTTAGTTTCACGATGCCATCATTATCCGTAAATAATGCTCTGCTAATATTTTTTGCAGCTTGTATAGCTTCATTTGTTTTAATAATATTTAAGTATATGTCGCGGATCGCACATAACACGAGAATAGTTGTTGTGATGCGCTGTTGGCCATCAATAATCACACGCTCGTCTTGAAAAGCACGAGTTCGATTTTTTACAATTATATTCCCAATATAGTATTCAGATTTTGTGTTTTCATCATATTCTCGACCGAATTCAATAATATCATTGATCAATTTTTCAACATGTTTCTTTGCTTCCCAAGTATAGGTGCGCTGATATGTTGGAATTTGGAATTGTGCGTTATCGCCAATAATCAATTTTTTAATGTCTTTATGTCCGGATTCAATCGTCATTATTTTCCTCCAAGTTGCACAAGCCCAGATTTTAGTTTGAGGAGCTCTTTCACATGCACATGTGTAAGGAGTTTAAAGAGACGGGGTTCTTCGCACCGGACCGATTTTCTAAGCATAGGTTTGCGCAAAGCAGCCCTCACGGGAAGTTGAAAATGCCAATTTTTAATTCAGCCAATAAACTTACTGACACCAGTAATCGACGTTTAGTCGTCAACGGGCTTTAGGCGAGGCGAAAACCAGCCATGTCCTCTCGTTTTGTCAAAAAAGCTCTTGACCCGGATGAGTCGTTTGGTGGTGGGTCCAGGTCATCTCCGGCTTGGCAGATCGTTGAGGAGTAATCCCGAGAGCCGAGTTATTGCTAATTTTCATTTACATCTGTTAAACGGTAAAGCATTAATTGTTATATGATTTAATATCACAAAGCTACATTTTAGCCAAAGATAATCTGTGGCTTTCGAAAAGATGAGTATTCAATAATCCCTTGTGAATTTTCCGTCCACCACGTCCACCACGTCCACGACATGATGCCCGGCCCGTTCTATCCTGCCGGGCATGTCTATTTGGTCAAAAGAAGAGCTTGAGCAGCAGATAGCCGCCTGGAAGAAGGCGCTTCTTTCTGTGTCGAGGGGCAAGGCGTACTCCATTGCCGGGCGCACGCTCACGCTGCAGGACGTGGCGGAGATCCGCACCACCATCGAGTGGCTTGATTCCGAGCGCCGCAAGCTCATTGGCCAGTCCGGCCCCGTGTTCGTCACCGGGCGGGTGGTGCGATGAGGGCCCCGGCGCTGACGCGCAAGCGTTCCCTGTGCATGGCCTCCGCCCTGGGGCGCGCCATGCCGTCCATTTCTCGCGACGCCGGGCGGCATCGCGGCACTCTCAGCAACTATCGGCCCACCCGCACGACCATCTCCCATGAGGCCTTTGAGCGCGGCACCGCGCAGTCCCGCTCCGAGGATCTGACCGCCAACGACTGGGCTGCCGCCTCGGTCGTCGATTCCATGACCGTGAACACGGTCGGCTCCGGCATTAAGCCCCAGGCGCGTGTGAACTGGAAGCGCCTGGGCATCTCGCAGGAAGCGGCCAAAGACCTGAACGAGCAGATGGAGTGGGCCTGGCGGCTGTGGTCTGTCGAGGCGCACGTCTCGGGCAAGCTCCATTTCGACGACTTGGTCTTTCTCGGCATGCGCTCGCTGCTGCGCATGGGCGAGCTGGTGCATCTGCCGCTGATGCTCGATGATCCGAGCCGTACCTTTTCTCTGGCTTTTCAGGATGTGCATCCGGCGCGTCTCTGCACCCCCTCCGACCGCACCATGGATCCGTCCCTGCGAGACGGCGTGGAGCTGTCGTCCATAGGTCGTCCCCTCGCCTATTGGATCGCCAGCCCCGAGCCGAGCCGGGGAGTGGGCCTGAACCAACCGTTCTCCCTCCTTGGTTCGGCCCATTTCGTCCGGCGTCCGGCGCTGACCGGGCATCGCCCCGGCGTGTTCCACTGCTTCCGTGCGGAGGAGGACGAACAGGTGCGCGGCGTGCCCAAGCTCGCCCCGGGCATGAAACTGTTCCGGCACCTGAACGATTCCTTCGACTATGAGCTCATGGCGCAGATCGTCTCCGCGTCCTTCCCTGTGTTTATCGCCACCAAGGATCCCCAGGCCGTCGCCCGCCAGTGGGCTCAGCCCCAGCCGGGGGAGGGCGAGGAAGACCAGCGCCGTTATTATCAGAACCTGCCCCCTGGCACGGTGGCCTACGGCAACCCGGGCGAGGAGCCCATCCCCATCGAAAGCAAACGGCCCGGCAACAACTTCACCTCGTTCGCCGAGCTGATCATGCGTTCCATGGCCGCGTCCGTGGGCATGCCCTACGAGGTCCTGGCCAAGGACTTCTCCAAGACCAACTATTCCTCCGCCCGGGCCGCCTTGCTGGAGGCCTGGCGCATCTTCCTGCTCTACCGCACCTGGCTGGTGCGCCACTACTGCCAGCCCATCTGGAACATGGTCCAAGAAGAGGCCTGGCTGCGTGGCATCATCACGCTGCCCAAGGGCGCTCCCGATTTTTACGACGCGCAATACGCCTATACCAACGCCGCCTGGATCGGCCCCGCCCGGGGCTATGTGGACCCGGTCAAGGAAGTCGTGGCCTCGACCAAGGCTCTGGAAGCCCGCTTGACCACTTACGCCGACGTCATCGCCGAGCGCGGTGGCGACATCGAGGAGGTCTGGAACCAGCGCGAGGTGGAAGAAGCGCGCTTGCGGGAGCTGGGTCCCCAGCAACAGCAACAGGAGATCGCCGATGTTTGAGCTCTTGGGGCAGCGGTTGTGGGCCGTCGCGCCCACCGCCGTGGAACGAATCTATCTTGAAACCCGCCATCCCTCGGCAGGCGCGGGCCTGTTTGGTCGTCAGTCCGAGCAGGCTCGCGCCTCTTACGACGTCATCAGCGGCGTGGCCGTGATCAACGTGCGGGGCGTTTTGGCCAAGCGCGGCGGCTGGTGGGCGCAGGGCTACGAGCAGATCCGCGAGGACATCCAGGCCGCCCTGGCCGACGGCTCCGTGCGCTGCATCCTGTTGAATGTGGACAGCCCGGGCGGCGGCGCGGACGGCGTGAAGGTCCTGGCCGACTGGATCTATTCGGTCCGGGGTGCAAAGCCCATGTGCGCCTATGCCGACGGCACCATGATGTCCGCCGCCTACTGGATCGGCGCGGCCACGGGCAGGATCTACGCGCCCAAGACTGCCGAGGTCGGCTCCGTGGGCGTGGTCATGCAGCACCTGGACTGGTCCAAGTACAACGACAAGCTCGGTGTGAACGTCACCTACGTCCACGCGGGCAAATGGAAGGTCGTGGGCAACCCGGACAATCCCCTGTCCGAGGAGGACCAAGCCTGCCTGCAGGAGCAGTGCGCCACCCTCTACGCCATGTTCACCGAGGACGTGGCCCGGGGTATGGGCCTTGATGCGTCGGGCGCGGACCAGTGGGCGGACGGCAAAACATTTTTCGCTGAGAAGGCCCAGCAGCTGGGGCTTGTCAGCGGCATCGTCGCAGGCCGTGAGGAACTCATCGAACGTCTAACCCAGGAGTCATCTCCCATGACCAGAAAGGAGCTGGAAGCCCAGCACCCTGAACTGCTCGCGCAGATCGAAACCGAGGCCAGGGACGCTGCACAGGAGCAAGGCCGCAAGCAGGCCATGGCTGAAGCAGCTACCCTGATCCGCACCGTGGCCGGTGACGAAGCCGCCGACCGTTTCCAGGCCCTGACCGAGGCCGGAGTCTCCGCCAAGCAGATGGAGGCCCTTGCGCCGCTCTTCGCCGCGTCCGCGCAGAAGCCCGAAGGCGAAGGCGGGGATGACAGCGAATCCCGCAAGAAGATCCTGCAGGCCCTGCAGGACAGCGGCCCGTCCCCCGTCCATGCCACCCGGCAGCCCCAGCCCGAGACCCCCGACATGAAGCGGGCGGCCTCGGCTGAACGCATGAAAAATCTGGAAAGGAGGTAGGCCATGCACGTTGCAAGCTATCAGGCCCCGAACTTTGTGGGCAGTCACCCCTCGATCATGAAGCATTGCGTGCTGGCCTCCAGCGGCGCGGAAGTGGACCTCGTCGCCGGGACGGTGCTCGGACTCGTCACCGCCACTGGCAAGGCCGTGGCCTGGAGCCCCGCCGCCGCCGATGGCAGTCAGGTGGCCGCCCTGATTCTGGTGGAGGACGTTCGCCTGCCCATCGCGGGTGACATCAGTGCAAACGTGTACGTGCATGGTGAGTTTTTGCGCAAAGGCCTCGGTTGGCCCGATGCCGCGACCGACGAGCAGAAGGCCGCCGCCGTGGCAGCCCTGGCCGCCAAGGGCCTGTACGTCAAGTAACTAGCAAGGAGAATTCGATATGCCCACTCAACTGCCTCATCAGTTCGATGCTCGGACTCTGACCGAGGTCATCACCGCCCGCAAGCCGCTCCCGGGCCTGTTCAAGGAGCTCTTTTTCCGGACTCGCAACAAGCTGCCCAGCAAGTTCGCCGAGCTGGAAGTGCTGGTGCGCGGGCGCTCCCTGGTCCCGTTCGTGACCGACTACGAGGGCGGAACCCTGTCTCCCAAGACCAAGCGCGAGCTGCGTACGGTCAAGACCCCGCGCATGAACCCCATCGAGCGCTTCTCCGCGCCGGAGCTGATCGACGTCAGCCGCCCGGGGCAGGGCCCCTATCGCAATACGCCGGAGGATCTGGACGCGGCCATCGAGGAGACCATCGTCCGCGACCTGGACGCCATCAAGGACGACATCGAGCTGACCATCGAGTTCATGTGCGCCCAGGCGGTCAAGGGCGGGCTGTCCGTTGTTCAGGAAGGGATCAAGGTCCTGGACATCGATTTCCTCATGCCCAGCGAGCACAAGATCGTCCTCGGTGACGGGGTGAGATGGAACCAGGACGACGGCGACCCCGAAGCCAACTTCGAGGATTGGGCCGCGCTCATCCTCAATGCCGCTGGGGTCGGTGCGGATGTGTGCGTCATGGGCACCAACGCCTGGCGCGCCTTCAAGGGCAACGCCAAGATCAAGGATGATCTGGATCGCCGTCGCATCGAGATCGGCAGCCTTTCCCCGGACGTGAACAAGCTGCGCAAGGGCGAATACAACGGCCTGGATATCTACTCCTACGGCGGGGAGTACGAGGATCTGGACGGCACGGTTCAGCATCTGCTGCACCCCGACTATGTCCTGCTGGGCTCCACCTCCGCCAGGTGCAGCATCGAGTTCGGCGTGCCCGAGGATCTCAAGAACCACGGCAAGCCCAACGAGTATTTCGCCAAGGCCTGGGAAGAGGAAAACCCCTCCGCCTATTGGATGGGTGTCGAGTCCCGCCCGCTTCCGTTCCCCAAACAGTCCGGCGGGTTCGTCTACGCCAAAGTGCTCTAGGAGGTCGTCATGGCGAAGAAGACTATCAAGGTTGTTATGGCCGTCACCTACAGCGGCAAGGCGGGCCAGGTGCCCGCCGGGAAGGCCGTGCCCCTGCCTGAGGCGGAAGCCCGGGACCTCATCGCACAGGGGTTGGCCCGGGAGTATGCGGCGGAGGCCGATGCCCCTTCCCTGATCAATCCCGAGGTCGAATCGCTGAAAGCCCAGGTGGCCGAACTGCACCAGCAGCTCGCTGCCAGGGATGAAGCGCTTCATACCGCGCAGGCCGATTTCGACGCCAAGCTGGGGCAGGCCCAGGAATACGCCGAAGGCCTTGAGGCCCGGCTACAGGAAGCGGGGCAGGGCGGCGAAGCGGACGGGGACAAGGACACGAAGAAGGCCGGAAAGTAACCGGACATTCCAAACAGGAAAGCGCGATGACACTGACCCCGCTAGAAACCCTGCTCGGCAGCGCCATAATCTCGATCATCACCGCCCTGTCCGTGCGTCTGGTCCTGGGCGGCTCCTTTGTGACCAAGGTCCAGTGCAGGCTCAACCATGATCAGGAATGCCGCACCAACGGCAGCATCCAGCGCAAGCTGGACATCCAGTTCCGGATGCTGCGCGCGTTGATCCTTCATTCGGATCTGCCGACGGAGAAGAAGGAAGAGATCCTCAACGAGCGGGGTGTGGACCGATGAAGACGGTGCTTCTGACCCGCTCCAGCACGGGTGAGCAGGGGACGTTCGGCTCGTTGGCCTTTGCGGGCCAGCTGCTGCGCACGGCGGAACTGCCGGACCATGGCAACCGCTGCAACGTCTCCTGCATCCCCGTGGGGGATTACCCTTGCAACCTGGTGCGTTCCCCGCGCTTCGGCACAGTCTACCACGTGGGGGAAGTGCCCGGACGCACGGGTGTGCTGATCCACGGCGGCAACTTGGCGGGGGATTCGGAGCGCGGCTGGCGCACGCATTCCCACGGCTGCATCCTGCCCGGCCTGCACCAGGGCCGCCTGGGTGACCAGCGTGCCGTTCTTTGTTCGCGCCCCGCTCTGGGCAGGTTCATGGCGGCCCTGGGTGGTCAACCCTTCATCCTCAAAGTTCGGGAGGCTTTCCCCCATGCTTGAGTTTTTGTTTTCCATCATCTCGGGCGGTGCAACGGGCCTGCTCGGTTCCCTGTTCAAGGGAGTCGGTGACTACTTCAAGCGCCGCCAGGAGATGAGCCACGAGTGCGAGATGCGCAGGCTGGATATGGAGTTGATGGACAAGGAATGGGAATACCGCGACCGCGCCGCCGCGCGTGAGGGCGAGGTCCGCATGCAGGAGTCCGCCGACGATCTGCAGGCCGCGTCCTACGAGCACGACCAGGCGACTTACTCGCGTGGGTTCAAGGTCAAGCTGGCGGTCAACCGTACCCTGCTGGTGCTGGTGGATGTGGTGCGCGGACTCACGCGTCCAGGGCTGACAATCTTCATGCTCTGGCTGATCTGGGACACCCGCTGCGAGGTCCAGGCGGCGCTGGAGGCCGCAGGCATCGAGCGCATTGATATCGCCATGGCCATGGACCTGCAAAAACGCATCGTGTGCACCATCCTCTATCTGGCCACCTTGTGCGTGGCCTGGTGGTTCGGCGATCGCGGCAGGAGGGTTGCCTAGTGGACTCCCTGTTCGTGGATGATCTGGATTTCTTCTTCGCGGGGCTGGATGCCCAGGAAGTGACCGCCGTGTTGTTGGACGGCAGCACGCGCGACTTCCAGGGGTATCTCGACGCGCCGTTTGCCCTGCATGGGCTTGGGGACGGTTTTGCCCTGGAGACGGCAACGCACAAGCTGATCTGCAAGGCCTCGGACGCGGCGTGGCTCATGCGGGGCTGCGTCCTTACCGTGGCCGGAACGGAGTACGACGTCGAGGACGTCCGGCCCGACGGTGCCGGAGTCGTTGTTCTCGACCTGACCAAGGCCGATGCAATCGTGGAGGTCATGGGCTGATGGCCTCGGTCTATTTGCAAACCAACACCCTGGATGTCGAGCGCATTGCCCAGCAATTCGCGGCGACCAAGACCCAGGTGGAAAAGGCCGCCCGGCGGGCCGTGCGCAAGCTGGTCCGCTGGGTGCAGTCGAGCTCCCTGCGCGAGGCCTCTCGCGACACCGGGATCAAGCGCAAGATCCTTGCCCATCGTCTGCGCATGAGCATGACGGGCGGCCAGTTTACAGCCCGGGTCTGGTATGGGCTGAATGCCATCCCGCTCTCCGCCTTGGAACCGAAGCAGACCGCGACCGGCGTCACTGCCGGGCCTGTCGAACGCCGCCATGCCTTCATCGTCCACCATGGGGCCAAGGGTCAGGTCTATCGCCGTGTGCATCGGGACCAGCGCCTGCCCCTGGCCGTGCAGTATGAAAACATCGCCGACGAGTTTCGGCGCGTCCTGCTGACGGACATCAACCCGCGTTTCGAGCGGATGTTTAGCAAGTATTTCGAGCAGGAACTGCGCTGGGAAGTCCGGAGGGCCGCATGATCGAGGCCGCTCGCGAAGGGATCGTCACCGCGTTGCGCGCGGGTTGCCCCGGCTTGCAGGATGTCCTGGATTATGGGCGTGAGACAACGCTCAATACCCCTGCGGCCGTCCTGAACCTTGCCCACCTCGAACCCGACGAAAACCCGGAGGACGGCTCCGGCAAGATCGCCCTGTGCTGCCGGTGGGAAGTCTTTTTGGTCGTGCCTGACCGGGCCAAATACGAGGGGCGGCTGCGCGAGCTGGCGGCAGCGGTCGGCACCCTTGTGCATGGCCATCGCTTCGGGCTTGAGGCGCCACCCGCAAGGTTCATCCTGGCGGAGCCCAATGAGTTCGAACCCCATTTCAAAGGGGCCAAATGCTGGCGCGTTGAATTCGAGCAGGTCCTGCTGTTTGGCGAGTCTGTTTGGGAGGGCGACGGCGTGCTGCCCGAGCAACTCATGGTGTCTTACACGCCGCTGATCGGTGCGGAACATGAGGCAGAGTACCAGGAGGTCACGGATGGAATCGTTCAACCACTCTGATCTTGAGCGCCGCGTGGCCCGCCTGATCTGCTTCGGCACGGTGGAGGAGGCGGACTATCCGGCGGCCCGGGTGCGTGTGCGCATGGGCAAGGCGCTCTCCGCCTGGTTGCCCTGGCTGACGCAACGCGCCGGGAATGATCGCTCCTGGTGGGCACCGAACATCGGGGAGCAGGTGGTGGTTCTGTCCCCGTCCGGCGAATGCGCCCAGGGCGTGATTCTGGGCAGCATCTTCCAGACGAAATATCCCGCACCAGCGGCTTCTCCGCATATCGACCGCCGCGTCTATTCCGATGGCGCGGTCATTGACTACGACACCGAGAGCCACAGGCTGCATGCCCTGATCCCGGGAGACGCCTTTGTGGAGGCCTCCGGCGACATCACCGCCCAGGCCGGGAAGAGCATCGACGTCCAGGCGGGGATGCGCGTCACCGTCAGCGCTCCCCTAATTGAATTGGACGCGGCGCTGATCCACCTGATCGGGGCCATCCAGACCGGCGGCCGGGGTGGCGAGACCCACCCGGTGGAACTGAACGGACCGGCCACCCAGACGGGCGGCGACTTCGTGAACGAAAATCACGACGTGAAGGCGTCCGGCATCTCCCTGACCGGCCATGTGCATGACTGCCCGCACGGTGGCGAGACGGGAGGCCCCAAATAATGCGCGGCATGTGCGCCGAAAGCGGCAAGTCTTTGCAGGGCATTGAGCATCTGCGCCAGTCCATCCGGGATATCCTGACCACCCCCCTCGGGTCGCGTGTCCACCGGCGGGAGTATGGCAGCCGCCTGCCCCGGCTGGTGGATGCCCCCTTGAACGATGGAACGCTCATCGAACTTTACGCGGCCACGGCGGAGGCCATCGCCAGGTGGGAACCACGTTTTCGGCTCTCCAGTGTTGAGGCCGAACGCGGCGAGGCAGGGCGCGTCGTGCTTGCTCTGACCGGCACCTATCTGCCCGAGGGCAAGGCCGTGACCATGGAGGGCATCATCCTGTGAGCAGCTTTGAAAAGATCGATCTTTCCAGGCTTCCTGCGCCGTCGCTGATCGAAGAACTCAGCTTCGAGCAGATCCTGGCAGCAATCCTTGCCGACTATCTGGCGCGGGATCCGGACCACACCGCCCCGGTCGAGTCCGATCCGGCCTACAAGGTCCTTGAAACGGCGGCGCACCGTGAGCTGCTCCTGCGGCAGCGGGTGAACGAGGCGGCCTGTGCCGTCATGTTGGCCTACGCCTCGGGTGTGGATCTCGATAACCTGGCTGCCTTCGTGCCTCTGCAGCGTAAGCTTGTCGACCCCGGGGATCCGGACGCTTACCCGCCTGTCCTCCCAAGTTATGAAGGTGATGAGGATTTTCGCCGCCGCGTTCAGCTCGCGCCCGAGGGTTTCTCCGTGGCCGGGCCGGACGGTGCGTATATCTTTCATGCCCTGGTCGTGCCCGAGGTCAAGGACGCAGCCGTGTCCAGCCCGACGCCGGGCGAGGTCGTGGTGCATGTCCTTGGGCGCACTGGAGATGGCGTCCCGGAGGCGGACGTCCTGGCCGCCGTGCAGTTGGTGCTCTCGGCATCCGAGACGCGGCCCCTGACCGATCATGTGACGGTCCTGGCGGCGCAGGCCGTCAACTACAGCGTGCAGGCCCGGTTGCATGTGCGCTCCGGACCGAGCACCGAGGCCGTGCAGGCGACCGCGCTGAACGCCATGACCGCCCTGGCGAGTGAGCGGCACGTGCTGGGAGCGGGGATGCCGCTGTCCGCCGTTTACGCCGCGTTGCATGTCGAGGGGGTGGCCCGTGTGGAGCTGACCTCGCCCGCCGTGGACGTGAGTTGTGAGCCGCATCAGGCGGCGTATTGCACGGGCATCGTCCTGGAGGTGGCCGGTGTCTAATCACCTGCTGCCTCCGAATTCCACCCCACGGGAGCGGGCGCTTTCCGAGGCCTGTTCCCGCCTCTCTGCGGTGCCGGTGCCGATTCGCTCTCTCTGGAATTCGGCCACCTGTCCTGAACCCTTGTTGCCC
This sequence comes from Pseudomonadota bacterium, assembly GCA_018816865.1. Taxonomy (GTDB): domain Bacteria; phylum Desulfobacterota; class Desulfovibrionia; order Desulfovibrionales; family Desulfovibrionaceae; genus Desulfovibrio_Q. The sequence goes on along the minus strand of JAHIUW010000016.1, from coordinate 50,064 downwards.
TGGCTGGCCTGGGCGCTGTCCGTGGATGAATGGGACGTCACCTGGTCCGGGAAACAGAAGCGGGCCACCATCGCCGCCGCCGTGGCCGTGCATCGCATCAAGGGCACGCGCGGGGCTCTGAACCGCGCGATCTCAGCGTTGGGCTACAGCGTCCGCGTGACCGAGTGGTTCGAGGCCGAACCGACCGGGGAGCCTTTCACTTTCCGCCTGACCATCGAGGTCGATGACCGGGGCATCGATGATGCCTTGCTCAAGTCCCTGGAGCGGGTGGTCAACAAGGCGAAAAACACCCGTTCACATCTGGCGGGCATTACCGTGGCCGCGCGCGTGGCTGGGACGCTCTTTGTGGGCGGTACGGCCTTGAGCGGCGACATTGTGACCGTGAGCCCCTGGGCCATTGGCGAACGCCAGTGCAGCGGCAAGCCCTGTTTTGCCCTGGCGACGGTTGGCTATGATTCCGTGACCATCAACCCCCTGGGGGCATAATGGCTGATTTCTTTACTGTTTTGACAAAAGTTGGCGCGGCGGCGGTGGCGAATGCAACCGCCCTTGGAACATCGATCAATCTCGCTGAAATGGCCCTTGGCGACGGCGGCGGGGTGGCGATGACCCCCACAGCGGAAATGACGGCCCTGGTTCGCGAGGTCTACCGAGCGGACATCAACAATATCGCCGTTGAGATTGAAAGCCCGAGCATCATGCGGGTGGAATTGATCGTGCCCACCACGGTGGGCGGTTGGACCGCCCGCGAGGTGGGCGTGTTCGACGACACGGGCAAGCTCTTTGCCGTGGGCAACTTCCCCGACACCTACAAGCCCCAGCTTTCCGAGGGTTCGGCCCGCGAGTTGAAGGTCGTGGTCCTGTTGGAAGTGACCGCAAGCGGCGTCGTCAACCTGAGTGTTGACCCCACCATCGTACTGGCGACGAGCAAGTACGTGGACGCCGCCATCGCGGCCCTTGTGCAGCAAATGGCGGCCATGGCTGCCACGGTCCAGGGCAGCCTGACCGAACTGACCCCGGAAGATATCGGAGCCGCTCCCGCCAACCATACTCATCCGCCGGACACCCCCGCAGGAACCGTCGTTGCCATTGCGGGCACCGACGTGCCCAGCAGCTGGCTGGAGTGCAATGGCGCAAGCCTGTCCACCACGACCTATGCCACCCTGCACGCCATTATCGGGACCGTCTTCGGTTCTGGAACCGGCACCTTCAAGCTGCCCGACCTGCGCGGCGAGTTCGTGCGTGGTTGGGACCATAGCCGGGGGGTTGATTCTGGTCGTGTGTTCGGCAGTGCCCAGACGGACGCTTTCAAGAGTCACAGTCATTCCGCCGCCGCCGTTGATACATCACATCCAGCTAACGTGAATGAAGGTGCTGGCTACGGGGCCAAATCAGGCAGCACTGGCGCTGCTGGTGGCACGGAAACCCGCCCGCGCAACGTGGCCCTGATGTTCATCATCAAATACTAGGGGGAACCCAATGCAGATCTATAATTTCCACCCCGGCACCGGCGAATATCTGGGCAGCGGGATCGCCCGCCCTGACCCCCTGGAAGACGGGCGCTTTCTGATCCCTGCCCACGCCGCCGAGGTCGCACCACTAGAGCCGGGCCAAGGCCAGGCCGTTGTCTGGACGGGCGAGGGCTGGGACCTGGTGGAGGACCACCGGGGCGAGGTCCATTATTCCACGGCAACTGGCGAGCCGCTGATCATCGAGGAGCTGGGGGCGCTCCCCGCCGGGCTGACCGGCACCGCGCCCGGCGATTTCCAGAATTGGGACGCCGCTGCAGGGGCCTGGGCTGATGATGTGCAGGCCCTGACCGCTCTGTATGCAACAGCCCTTCGTGCCGAACGCGATCGCCGCGTGCGCGAGGTCTACGACGCCGCTGTGATGCAGCTGCTGCGCGAGCGCCGCAGGGCCGTTGCGGCGGGGGCGGACCTGACGGCCATCGATGCGCTGATTGCCGAATGGGACGTGTTTGTCGACGAGCTTTGCAGTCTGCCGGAGCAATCCGGATTCCCCTGGCAAGGGCCCAATGATTTGGCCGTGCCCTGGCCTGAACCCCCTGCGACCAGAACCGCATAAAGGAGGACCCTGATGTCTGAACTGTTTCTGCACGGCGTGGAGATCCTTGAGATCGATTCGGGACCGCGCCCCATCAAGACCGTCCGCTCGGCGACCATCGGCATTGTGGGCACGGCTCCGGATGCGGATGCCGCGGCCTTTCCCCTGAACACGCCTGTGCTCATCGCGGGCAATCGCCGCGAGGCAGCCAAGCTGGACATGGTGGGCGATGGCAAGGGCACGCTGCCCGCTGCCCTGGATGGGATCTTCGACCATTGCGGGGCCGTTGTCGTCGTGATCCGCGTGGCCGAAGGGGCGGACGAGGCCGCCACCCTGACCAACGTCATCGGTGGCGTGGACGCGGCAACGGGCCAGTATGAGGGCGTGCATGCGCTGCTGGCCTGCAAGTCCGTGCTCGGGTTTATGCCGCGCCTGCTCATCGCGCCTGGCTTCTCGCATCAGCGCCATGAGGATGCGGAGAACCCCGGCACCTACCTCAAGAACCCCGTGGTGGCCGAACTGGAAGGCATCGCCAACCGCCTGCGTGCGGTGATCATCGTTGATGGTCCGAACTCCAACGATGCGGCCGCCATCAACGCCATCGGTGATTACGGCACGGCCCGTGTCTACATGGTGGATCCGTGGGTCAAGGTCTTCCGCGATGGCGTGTACGTCACCGAACCGGCGTCGCCCCGCGTGGCCGGGTTGATCGCCCTGATCGACAACGAGAAGGGCTTCTGGTGGTCGCCGTCCAATCAGCAGGTGCTTGGCATCTCCGGCACCGCGCGCCCGGTTGATTTTACCCTGGGTGATTCGTCCTGCCGGGCCAACCTGCTGAACGAGAAGAATGTGGCCACCATCATCAACGAGGATGGCTACCGCCTGTGGGGCAACCGCACCGCGTCGTCCGATCCCAAGTGGGCCTTTCTGTCCGTGCGCCGCATCGCCGACATGATCAACGAGTCCATCCTGCAGGCGCATCTGTGGGCCGTCGATCGCAACATCACCAAGACCTATGTCCAGGACGTCATCGAGGGGGTCAACGCCTACCTTCGGCACCTCACCGCTGTGGGCGCGATCCTGGGTGGAACGTGTTGGGCGGATCCTGAGCTCAATACCTCGGACCAAACGACGCAGGGCAAGGTCTATTTCGATTTCGACTTCTCCACCCCGTACCCGGCTGAACACGTCACCTTCAGGTCGCACCTGGTGGATGACTATATCGAGGAGGTCTTCAAATAATGTCCGCCGCTGATCACATTCTGAAAAACTTTGCGCTGTTCGTGGACGGTCGTGGCTACGTCGGCAACTGCGATGAGCTGCAGCCGCCCAGCCTGGCCCTGGTGACCGAGGACTATCGCGCCGGGGGCATGGACGCGCCCATTTCCCTGGATATGGGCATGGAGAAGCTGGAGTGCTCGTTCACCGTGTCCAAGCAGTGCGAACATCTGCTGGGGCAGTTCGGCGTATCCGCGAACAACGGCGTGCAGCTGACTGCCCGTGGGGCGCTCGAGAGCTTGGACGGCACCGTCATCCCCGTGGCCCTGAACATGCGCGGCACGGTCGTGAAGATCGAGCTTGGATCCTGGAAGCCGGGCGAGAAGTCCACACTCTCCGTGACCGTGTCCCTGACTTATTACAAGCGCGAACAGAACGGCAGCGTCCTGCACGAGATCGATGTGCTGAACATGAAGCGGATCATCGGCGGCACGGATCGCCTGGCCGCGATTCGCGATGCCTGCGGCATCTAACCCTGAAAGGAGCACGACAAGATGGAAAAGATCACTCTTGAATATCCGGTGGAGAACAATGGCAAGAACTACAGCGAACTGTCCATGCGGCGGCCTGTGCTCCGGGACATGCTGGTTGCCGAGAAGAAGGGCGGCAGTGACCTGCAGAAGGAGTCCGTCACCTTCTCCAACCTCTGCGAGGTGACCCCCGAGGTCATCCAGGCCTTGGACATGAAGGACTACAAGAAACTGCAGGCGGTCTACACGGGTTTTTTGTCATAGACGAGGAGACGGCCCGGCGCGGCATGTTGGCCCTGGCCTATTACACGGGCTGGAGCCGGGCCGAACTCCTGGCGCTGGACGTTGAGGAGTTCCTGATCTGGATCTCGCACCTTCCCCGGAGCAAGTAAGTGACCAAGCAGCGATTATCCGCAGTCGTCGAATTCGGGGCCGCCGTGGGCAGTTCCTTCAGCACGGCGACCAAGGCCGTACAGGGTGATTTGTCCGGCATCAGCTCTGCCTTTCAGGACATCAAGGCCAAGCAGGACAAGCTGCACAAGTTCGCCGGGTTCGACATGAAGGCCTTGGGCCGGGCCAAGCGCGAGATGGTTGAGTCGCGCGGGGAGGCCCAGCGCCTTGGTGAGCAGCTTGCCCAGACCGCCAACCCCAACAGAAAGCTGCGGGCCGAATTCGAGCGGGCGCAGCGCAAGGCGGACAAGACCGCCAAGGCCTACGGCCGCCAGAAGGGCCAGCTCTCCATCCTCAATCACGAGTTGAAGAAGGCCGGGGTCAATACCCATGACCTCGAGGGCGAATTCGACCGCCTGTCGGAGGGGGTCGCCAAGGCCGAGCGGCGCATGAAGGCCTTCCAGGGCGTGGTGCGTGCCGACGTGGGTGGCAGCTTCCGGAACATGGCCGGGCACGCCGCGCGCTTCACCGCCGTTGTCGGCGCAAGCGTCGGCGCGGTGGGTGCGGCGGTGACCATGACCAACAAGATGACGGGGGAGCAGACCGCCCTGGCGCAGTCCCTGAACGTCTCCGCCGATGGTTTGGCGGCCTGGGGTGGCTTGGCCAAGGAGATGGGCTTCGAGGTCGACAACGTCGGCGACTTGATGGAGGAGCTGAACAACAAGATTGGCGAATCCGCAGGGCTCGAGGAGATCACGGCGGTCACCGAAAGCCTGCAGATCCTCGGCCTGACCTTTGAGGAGTTGCAGAACCTCTCCCCGGAGGAACAATTCCGGCGTGTGGCCGAGGCCGTCAAGGAGTTGGACGACCACCAGGCCGCTGTTTCCGCCGCCGATATCCTCATGGGTGGCGAGGCGAACAAATTCTTCGGCTATCTGCGCAGCCGCAAGGAGGGCGTGGACGAGCTGCTTGCCCAGCAGAAGCAGCTCAACGTCCTGTCCGACGAAGGGCGGGCCGGGGCGCAGAAGTACAATGTGGCCTTTGCCAAGTTCTCCACGGTCATTGCCTCCACCACGCAGGAGATCTCCGGGTTGATTGGCGGGGCGCTGGCCCCGGTGATTGAGGAATGGGGGCCGAAGCTGGCGGATTGGGTGCGCGAGAACCGGAGCGCCTTCTCCGAGATCGGGACCACGGTCAAGGAGCTGGTGCCCGCTGTCGTGTCCTTCGGCAGTGGCCTGGCCTCCGTCTTCAGGACCGTGGGCACGGTCATCTCCTGGACCGCAGGGATGCTTGGCGGCTTCGACAACCTGGCCATTGCCGTGGCCGTGACCCTGGGCGCAAAGACCATGCTCAGCGTCGTGCAGTTCGGGCAGTCGCTTTGGGCGGCGGGGGCGGCCCTGCAACCGATCATCGCCATGGCGTTGCCCGGGCTTGTGGCGGGCATCAAGGCTGTGGGCATCGCCTTTGCCTCCAACCCCATCGGTCTGGTCCTCACCGGCATCACGCTGGCTGTGGTCCGGCTGATCACCATCTGGGACGATTTGAAGAAGTCGTTTGCGGAGGGTGGGTTCCTTGGGGCGGTGGGGCGCTACTTCGATTTCTTTGGGGGCGATGAGGCGGCCAAGACCCCCGGCCCCGGGGGTGCTGCCGGTGGCGGTGGGGTTTCCGTCCCGGCCATGGCGGGTGCGCTCTCCATCCCTGATCTTCCTTCCATGTCCGGCGGTGCGCAGATCACGCAGCGTGTCGAGGGCATCCACGTGTATGCCGCGCCCGGGCAGTCTGCCGACGAGATTGCCGATGCGGTCATGCGCAAACTCGACGAGCGCACGCGCGATGCCCGGCGTGGCGCTCTCTATGACTAACCTATGCCAAAAATCATGATGAAGCTCGGGCGGTATGCCTTCTCCCTGAACACCGCCGCGTATCAGGAGCTGCAGCGCTCTGGCGCCTATCGCTGGGCCGCCCAGGAGCGCCATGGCCAGCACGCTGCCTTGCAGTATCTTGGGCCGGGTGAGGACTCCCTCTCTCTGTCCGGTGTGATCTATCCGCAGTTTGCGGGTGCGGTTGACCAGGTGGAGGACATGCGCGCGGAGGCCGCTCAGGGCGAGCCGCTGTTGTTGGTGGATGGCCTGGGGAGGATCCACGGCAAGTGGGCGATCCTGATGGTCACCGAGACGCAGCGCGTGTTCTTTGCCGATGGCGTGCCGCGCAAGATCGAATTTTCCCTCAAGCTTCGTTACTTCGGGGAGGCCTAAATGCTCCGCTATCGCAGCAAGGACGGCGACATGATCGACGACATCTGCCACCGCCACTATGGCCGGACAGACGGCACGGTCGAGGCCGTGTTGAAGGCCAACCTGGGGCTGGCGGACCTGGGGCCGGTGCTTGGGGCCGGGGTGGTCATCAACCTACCTGACCTGCCCGATCCGGAGCCGGAGACGGGCATTAGCCTTTGGGATTAGGCGATGGAAGCGAAACTGCACAAGCCCGCATTCCGCATCGTGGCCAATGGCGACGACATCACCGCGACCATCCGCAAGCGGTTCATTTCCCTGTCCATCACCGACGAGGCCGGGATGCAGTCCGACAGCCTGTCACTGGTCCTGGACGACTCCCCGCCGCATATCAGGCTCCCGGCCCAGGGGGCGGAGCTGCGTGTCTGGCTCGGCTATGAGCCGTCGGTCCGGTTCATGGGGCTGTATGTGGTGGACGAGATCGGGCTGAGCCTATCGCCGGCACGCATGACCATCAAGGCGGCGGGTGCGCCCTTTGAGAAAAGCACGGCCTACCGGGAGCTGCAAACACAGCAGACACGTTCCTGGACGCCGCGCACGGTGCGAGAATTGGTGGAAGCGATTGCCTCCGAGCATGGCCTGACGCCTGCGGTTGGCCCGGAGATCGGCAAGATTACATTGCCGCACGTGGACCAGATCAACGAATCAAATATGCACCTGCTGACGCGCCTGGCCATGGACATGGACGCCGTGGCCAAGGCCAATGGCGGGAGCTTGATCTTTGTGAAAAAGGGACAGGGCCAGACCGCCTCCGGCAAGGAGCTGGAGCGGATCTCGCTCGTGCCCGGGGACGTCACCAGTTGCAGCGTGACCATCTCGGGCCGTCAAAATTATAAGACCGTTGTGGCCACCTGGCGCGATGTAGACGCCGCCAGAGACGTGGAGGAATGCGCAGGCGAGGGCGAGCCCACCTGCCGGATTCGTCATGCCTTCCCGACACGAGACGCTGCTCAGCAGGCCGCACGCGCGAAGCTGGAGGCCTTCCAGCGTGGCAAGGCGAGCCTTTCCCTGAGTCTTCCTGGTCGCCCGGGGGTCATGGCGGAGAGTCGCCTTGTCCTGGGCGGTGGCTTCCGCGAGGGCATGGCCAGGGAATGGAGCGTGACGCGGGTGGTTCACAGCCTGGGTGGCGGTGGGCTGGTGTTGAGCATGGATGGGGAAGGGATTTAAGAATTTTGATTACCTACTCGGTTGTTGTGCTCCATCGGAATTGCTGACGTTAAAATTCGTCTAGTGTTTAGAAAAAAAATCAACTGAGCCGGGAGGTGACCAATGCGGTCGGCCTGCCCTGGGTTGAAGTAGTAGACGTCTTAGGAAGTTGGGGCATTATCATTCCAGTACAGGACTGAAAATTCCCCACCAAGGCTGGGGTGATGCGTTTCGGATTCAATAGTATGCGCAGTTATGTCGGAAGTATTCTGGCCAAGTCTGGTGTATCCATGAAGGTCATCCAGAGGATCCTGCACCACAAGTCGCTGGCCCACACCGAGAAAAATGTGCGTGGGCTTGGTGTTGACATGAGTAGCACCATCAGTACGATTGAGCAGAGCATTGTCCTGGATGCTCCCACACAAGCACCCACGCAATTGCGCCTGGTGAATAGACTTTTGTGGGCATGTCTTTAGCCAGGGCAACAAGTAGCGAGGATCATATGTCGGATCATGATGTCTTATTCTATTTTGATGAGTCTGGTGATTTTGGGTATCTTGAAAAAGAGCCCAAACCGGGATCGTTTGGGGTTGTCGCAGGCTTTGCATTCCCCACTCGGCACTTAAGTGACTATTCAAGTGTACTAAACAAATTATACTCCAGTTTAGACAAAGAAAACTGTTCTAAAGTTAGGTCTGCATTTGTTTTTGTCGGAGACCGAAATGAAAGAGTGCTAAACGAATACTTAGAGTTCTTTCTGCATAGCGAGATATTGATAGTCTATGAAGCTATTTGCCTATCTGGTGCTTATATTAACATGCAAGAAAGTGAATTCATAAAACAGAAATTTTCTGTGCCTAAGAATGATAACTTCGTTAGAGTGACTAAATCACAGCAAAATGACATCTATCATTCTGTTTTTGAGCGAGTGGTAATAAAATTAGACGAGATATGTAAGATCGAAGGTGATCACTCATCAGAAATGATTTCAGACAATATGGATAAATCAATCCTGCGGAAGGCAAGACAGAAGATCACCCACCTTTCCAAAGATCAGCATGTTTATACATACAAGGCAATTGATAAACAAGAGAAGAAGGAAATTAAGACATCAATAGTGTTTAAATGTGACTATCCGGATTTGGCAGTGCAACATGTCAAGGGGTTAAGTCTGACAGACGACGTAGCAATGACCTTTGCAGCAGACTTGATTGCCAATTCAATATATCGACATTTAAAAATGAAAATTTTTGTGGGTAAAGAAAACGCATTGCACTCTCATGCAATGATGCAAGATCATTATCTTGTTAATAGAATAGTATTTTTGAGCGATGATGACATGACAGATAAACTCTATAACCATAAGTGTTAAACCTCGCTCAATAGTCCCACACAACTCCCCACTCACCTGCGCATGGTGAAGTAAATCCTTAACGACGACAAAGCATTATCTTTTAACCTATTTGATCAACGTCGTCGGATTGCCCTTGGCTCGTGTGTTAGAAGTCTAAGCATCTTGGGGGTCGTTCCAAGGCAAGGCTGAAAAATTGTACATTCGCGGTATGTTCCAGATAAACTCCCCACCAAGGGTGTGCCTGGGGCAATGACTACAAATAGTTGCAGCTCAAAATAGCTGATCAACGTGGTTGGACTACCCTCGATGGTGGTGTTTGAAATGCTGAAGGTGAAGTAAGGAATGATTTCTCATTATGACTTACGCAAAAGAACACCCTCAACGTCCTGTCTAGATATATAGACGCCATGAACTCGTGTCGTTGGGTTGTTGGTTGTTTTTATCAGCATGTCCCCTGCTCCAAGTAGTGTTTCAGCGCCAGTTTCGTCAAGGATGATGGATGATTCTGTGCGTTTCTGTACTGTCAACGCTATACGGGCTGGGATGTTACTGCGAATAAGACCACTGAACGTTTTTGCATCGGGACGTTGCGTTGCCATTACCAAATGGATGCCTGCGGCACGAGCTAGTTGGGCAAGTCGGACGATACTTTGTTCGAGGTCGTGGTCTTGGAGTACTAAGTCTGCCAATTCTTCGATAACAACCACGATATAAGGTAAGTTGACGCCCTTTTTTCGAGCTTCCTTTATGTTGGTAACATGTAACCCCTCAAGCATCGAATATCTTCGGTCCATTTCCTCGACCAAGTCCATAAGACGTTCTTTAGACGGGTCGTTTCCTGTGGCGACATCTCCACCGTAGAGGTATTTTGATCCTCTATAGACAGAGAGCTCCACTTGTTTGGGGTCAAGGAGTGCTAGTTGCAAATTATCAGGCGAATGCTGTAAAATTAGAGACAGGATCAGTGCATGAAGGCATACACTTTTACCCTGTCCGGTGGCTCCACCAACCAAAAGGTGTGGTGCTTCAGCTAAATCAAAGGAAAAGGGTATCCCCATGGCATTAACACCTGGAAAGACGAGTAAACGATCTTGGTCATGTGGAATTGTCTGAATCCACTTGTCGAGCTGATCAAATGAATTATAAATCCAGGTTTTTTTGGGGCGCGGGATGTCTAAGAAAACAGTCTTGGCTTCGTCCCCATGACTCAAACTAGGACGTGCCTGCTGGAGACTGAGTAGCAAGCTGAGTCGCTCAAGCCCTTTTTTCAGTTTGTCTAGTTGGTTTACATCCGACATCAGCACTTTATAGCGGGTGACTCGTGGGCCATGGATGGTGTCTTTCACCTCAACTTTAACGCCGATGTCGGCGAGCGCCTTGACCAGTTGAGTGGAGATATCTTGTGGTGCGTCAACAGTCGTTGGCTCGGGCGTCGTGGTTGGCTCTGGTGCTGTTTCTGGAAGTTCGGCTCGGCGATTAATCAGTGTCTCCAAGAAACGGTCGAAATCTTCATCCTGAGATTGCCAATCCTCCATTAGTAGGGTCACGCCGCGGTGCCAGTGATGTCGAATCTGGTTGCGGAAGGTGTCCATGGCTTCAATCGGCACATTGCTGTACATGATAGAATGAGTGACTAGCATGCCAATCCATATGGGTACATCTTGCTGGGTGAACAATGAAGTTCCAGGAATCTCAAGGCCTTTTGCATCGATATTGTCTCCGCTTATGGCCCCGAGGGCAAGAGAGCGGCCGATTGCTAACCTCGCAACGCTGGCTTTGGTGGATAAGCCTAACACGTCCATTAAAGACATAGTAAATTCGTCTGCAGTTTTACTAGTGCGGTATCGAGCACTCAGAATCTGCTGAATAGATAATCCGCTCATTGCCTTTTTCCTTCAAAATAGCAGCCTTCTTTGGCCGTAGTCCTACCTATGCCATCCCCTACATCTTGATACTCAAGGAGGTAAGTTTTAATGACACTTCCCTTGATTTGCTGGAAAAAATCGTAGTGGATTTCTTCGTCTTGGGAGAGAAGGATGACTTGACGTTGCTTGTCGTCTGTCCAGAAATTGAGAATATTTAGTCGATGTGTGCTGTCAAGGCGGCCCAGGGGGGTGTCTACGACCATAGGGGCGTTGACTCCAGAAACTTGCGCGAGGCCTGCGAGAAGTGCCGTAGCGAAGATTTGGTTTTCGCCTGCCGAACGATCAAAAGTAATTTCTTTATTGGATTTTCCGAGAATGCGAGATTGACCGTTGTCTAAGATTTCGATCTTAGCCACTTGGTCTTTGTGCGCAAGTTGCTTGTAAAATTTTGTCATTGCGGCTCCCAGTTCTTTGACCTTAAGTGGGAAGAGAGCCGGAATTAATTGATCAATCACTTTTCGTACGCGTTCTGATTTCTCAATGATAGTGCGAGCAGGGCTGGAGTCGTCCAGTTTTTTCTTTTCTCTTTCGTATTCAGCTTTTTGTGAAGACACTTTAGCTTCAAGAGCGATTCCAGCTCTGTCATCAATTCTCATTTGCTCTTGCAGATGGTCAAGTCGGTCTTGGATTTCTTTTAACTCGTCTTTAAGGGTGGCAAGCGTGCCGTCTCGATCAATTCCTTCTATTTTGTAGATCCTTCTGGCAAGTTCATCGATGTGCTTGGATAGCTGCTTTTCCTCGCGCAAGAGAGAATGAATTTCTTGGCGACCAAGAGATATACTGTCCATGAACTCCAAAATCTTATGGCGTAATAATTCATGTAGATAACTGTGGATGATTACAGTAGCACAGTCTTCCGGTGGAGGGTAGAAAAGGCTAGCCCACGCAGAATCAATGCGTTGATGAATGGCTTCAACCTGTGCCTCAGTAAGATTTGGATTGATCTCAGGTGTTCTTTCATTGTTGAAGGCTGTTTTGAACTCAATTTTACGAGGTTCTAATGAACCTTTGTCTGCTTCCCATTTATAATAACGAATTTCCCCTTCAATTTGATTTTTGAATTTGTTCAAAATATCTTTAGATGCTAAGTGGAAGGGGAGTCGACCAGTAAGCAATTCTTCTAATTTTTTCCGACACTCTTTTATTTTATTTCTAAATTGCTCTCGCTCTTCAACCAAGTCTTTTACAGTAGCGATATCACCACCTCCGCCTCCAATTGTAGTGATGCGGTTTAGCAATGACTCGCGTTCAATTCTTAGCTCGGATTCCTTTTCTGTGGCGATAAAGATCTTTTCACGCGACGTGTTTAGTGACGCCTGGTCTTCCAATAATGTATCTAATAACTTATTCAGCTTGTTTTCATCAACAGTTACAACGCCGTTACGTTTTTGACCTGCAAAAGTGCGAAGCCGGTCGGAAAGCATCCGGAGAAGAACCACGCCAAGTAGTCCTTCGAGTCCTTGCTTCACTTGCTCCACGCGGCCTTGATCCGCCAGTTTTTTCACTTCTTCGCCATCAAAAAAGAAAAAAGGAGCAATGTGCGCGGGTACAAAAAAATCATCCAACATGTCTGAAAGATGAAAATTGTTTCTACCATCGAGTTTTGGAGTGCCTGGCACATCTCGGTCCAACTCGCGAACTACGGTTTCTTCTTCAGCAGTCCACGTCCCATTAGAGCGAAAGTACCACTTTCGTGAAATATCAAAGGCCACTGTCTTGGTCTTGTTAATGACGACTCGGAGCATCATCATGTCGCTTCCCTTGCGAAAAGCTTCACCATTGAAGGCGCGTTCCAAAAAAGTTGGATAACCTTTCAAATCTTCAGTTTTTAGTCCGGCGCGGGCCAAGTGGTTTATGGCGTCTTTACCATAAAGGCAGAGGTATAGGGCTTCTAAAATTGAAGTTTTGCCATACCCATTCATGCCTCCAATGAGGACAATATTTTTACCGTCACACGCTTCTGGGAAGGTAAAGACTTGGTGTTCGTAAGACTTAAAGTTGGTCAGTTCAATTTTAGATATCCACATAGTCGTTCCCCAAGTCGGTGGTTAGTCGATCAGACCAAGTATTTCTTCAATTCGGGGGTAAATGCCCGCAGCTCGTTCTTGGTGCTGGCGTTCTCGTTGGAGCATGACCAACTGTGTGATTACTTCCACGGGGACGTTGGCCTCCTTGCATATATTCTCAAGGATTGTATGGGCTTCGTCATCGGCCCAAAGTGGAAGGTCGTTTAAGTAAGAACTATCCATTGGCCAGTCCCTTCTCTTCCTGGAGCTCTGTTGCCCAGTGTTGATGGATGAGGTCAATTTCTTCAGCCGAAATTAATTGGTGCCCATAGGCCTTCTGAACTAATAGTAGGCGGTCAAGAATTTGTTTTCGCGCTTGGATGGTGAATGGTCCAGGGATATGATTACCAGTTGCTCCGAATGTCAGTTTTCCATTGCGACGTATAGCTTGCCGCATGGTTAGGTCATTTCGAATTGCCCTAAGCCAGTCTCGGAAGTCGACAAGTGGTACGTATTGGTGTTTTCCAGCATCAACAAAGCCTTGAAGACTTTTGTCTTTTTCAACTACCGTACAGGTCCAGCAGCCAAATCTACTACTGGTCGTGCCGCAACCTGCAGCCTCATCAGAGGTGAGCATAACTGGGCATTCTCCACCTTTTGCATCTTTATAAAGCTGAACGAGATCAGCGTGTGATCCTCCCCAAGGTGCGTGGTAGCTCAAAAGTATTTCCCATATATCAGCTGTTGTTAGGTCGACAATTGGGCGATAAATATAAGCACCTGGGAGTTTTTCGTGTTCCGTGAGTCGTCCACCTCTGATGTTCCTGTATTTGTCGATGGATCGACGCCGGGAACTGCTCTCGTCACGTCGAACTCCCAGTACGACAATTACTGCACCTGATCGTGAAACTTGTTCTTTGATAAAACCGTTGGTCGGGAGGATTTTTAAACGATCAGTGCACCAACGCATTGTAGAGTTGGGGCTTGGGTAACCTTTTCCGATGAGAAGTACCCAAAAGGAGTGATGGATATCGGGTTTTGTTCTAGCTACTGTGATTGGAAGGCCCAGGCTGCGTGCTGCCTCATCAATCCGACTTGTTACATTATCCAAGTGGTTGATTACCAGAGGGCTTTCCACAAGCGTGTCGTTAGAAACTAAGTAAATATGTCGGGTGCGCTTGAATGGGGAGACCTCGAGGATAGCTTCAAATACGGCATGGGCAACTACTGTGCTGTCTTTGCCTCCAGAGAAGCCAATAACCCAAGGGTGGTTGTTTGTTGGATCAAGGTATTCTTCCTTGATTTCATCAATAACCGTTCTCCAGCATTCATCAATAGGGAGGCCATCGATGGTCCCTTGGAGATTTTCTTCAATATTGCATGCGTGATTCAACGGTTTCTCGCTATTGTCTGGCTAAAAAAGGGGTGAAGTCTTCAACCCCTGAGTGGTTACCTCGTTCGATATGAAAACTCAAGATAAAGGGGCTCGTTTGAAGGCCAACTGGCGTTTGTCCAGAGAGGAAAGGGGCAAACGGTAATGTCATTAGTTGGCTCACCTGTCGTCAATGGCAGAAAAAAAAACCCGGTGAATATCTGTTGGTTTGTGTACTCTCGTGCCTTAGTAGGATATATCGGTTTGCCATTGTGAGTTGTTCAAAAAAGAGGCGTCAGTGTCCCGCGTGGGATGCCGTCGCCTTTGCATTTACCTGCTATTAGCGTGAGCCGTCGTCGGTGCCTGTGGCGGGTTTCAGTGGAGATCTACCTCCCCCGATGTAATCGAGCAGAGCCTGCTTGATTTCTTCCTCACTGGTTTCAACCGATTTGAGCGCTGCCTTGATGTCTGCGAGTTCCTTTCCCAGCTCGGTCTTTGTCCCGGCGTCTTCGTTTCTGGGCTGCTCCTGTTCGTCTCGGAACATGGGGCCTTCGCCAAGAACAAGCCAGTTCATATCAATTCGATATTTCTCGGCCCATTTCGACAGAACAAGCATTGAAGGCTGACTTTCAGCCTTCAAGTAGGCTGTGACTGTTGGCGCTTGGATTTCTGCAATAGCAGCGAGTTCTTTTTGTTCTACGCCGAGCTCAACGATAACATCCCTTAGTCTTTGACTAAATGGCTGGAGCTCGGGTTTTCTTGTTTTAGGGGGCATATAAAAATTCTACTTTCAATTAGATTTATACTTGCTCAGTTAGACTTTTCAGAGTATCACTTCACTTGACGACTGGGTGAAACAGCAAACGCCAGCTCTGGAGACCATTTATGGAAAAGATAATTGTTAACTTATGTGAATCCCTACACCCCCAAAAACCTACGCGTCAAGCGCGTCTCAAGGCGTGGATGGCGACCTACGGCATCGAGGCACGCGGTTTGGCGCGTGCAGCAGGGGTCAGTCCGCAGATGATGTCCATGATCATTGCAGGTCGTCGCGCTCCGCGCGAACGCATTGAGCGGTTGGTGCTTGCTGGAGTGCCTCGGGATTTGCTTCCTGAGCCGTCGGAGGGGAAGCGCAGCTCCAGTTCGTCTGCCGTCTGATCCTGCCTACATTAAATCAATGAAGGTGTTGGCCCGTGCCGACAACGTGAGAAATGAAGGGGAATTACATCATGACCTTGAAGTTTGAAAAATTGAGCCTGTACGACGCAATCCAGCTGTCTGTGAGCAAGTCTGGCAAAACGCGCGACGAGATCGCCGCCGAGGTCGGCTGGGCGGCGTCCAATGCCAACCGCATTTTTTCCTCCGAGAACTACTGGCCGAGCCTGCCCACCGTGGCGCGGTTCTGCGTGGCCTGCGGCAACACGCTGCTGTTGGATTGGTTGCAGGTCCAGGTGCGCTTGGGTGGGCTGAAGTTCGACCCCGAACCCATGGACGCTGCCGACCTGGTGCTTTCCATGGGCCGCATGTTCCGCGAGCTGGGCGACGTCGCCCGCGTGGGCGAGCGGAGCGTGGCCGACAACAAAATCAGCCCGGACGAGGCCCGCAGGCTCATCAGGGAGCTGTATGAGCTGATTGAGGAGGCAATGGGCACGCTCTCCGGGCTGCATGCCGTGCGCGATATGGCCCAGTAAGGCTGAGCGGGAATTGTTCGTTGCCCCAGGGGAGTATCCGTATCCCCCCTCCAACGCGGGGAGGTCGCAACCCCCATTGCCGAAAGGCGGCTTCCCCGCATCCCCTGGCGCAACGAGCATTCACCATCTCCTCAACAGGGGATGTGGGCCGGACGAGCCCCACCCCAAAACCGCAGGGAGGAAGTCATGAACGCCTTGAACCGATTCGAGAGCACACTGCGCGGGATGAAGCAGATCGCCTTGGACCTGCGCAGTGAGCAGGTCTGCCGTGAGGAGGATGAATCCTGCGTGACCACGGCGCTGGCCATGTTGGAGATGGTGGGCCGTCGGATGCGCTGCAATGTGGCTCGTGGTGTTGCAACCCCTCCCCCGGGCGCGGATTGGCGCGAACGTCAGCTCCCTGCCGGGGACAGATAAAGAGGACGCCATGCTTGTGGATACCCTTCGAAACCCGATTGTTCCCCCTGCCGCCACGCCAGAGAATGCCTGGCCCGCAGGTGTGGTGATCGTGGCCGAGAACCGCCACGGAGAGCTCGTTGAGCGTCGGTTGGACCTTGAGCCAGGCCTGCCCGAGTTTGCGCGCCTGCTGGCCGACCTGCGGCGCTGTGGCTACCGGGGGATCGTGCTGCGCAAGGTGGAACAATGAGCGGCGTACTGTGGGCCGATGTTCTTGGGCTGGGGTATTTCGCCCTGGGGCTGTGGCTGGTCGTCGCCGTGCTGAGCGAGGTGCTGCGCCTAGCGCAGGGTTTGGCTAAGAGGGGAGAGCAATGAGTGGTACGTCAGTCTCCCCTGGAATCCTGCGGGCTCTGGCGCGCGCCCAGCAGGCCATGGATCCGGATCTCGTGGCGCGGGAGTGCAGGGCGGTTGTGCTGTGCTCCGCCATGACGGCGTTGTCTCTGTTCAACTCCATCAAAAAATTTTCGGGCGAGCAGGGCGAAGCCTCGCGCCTGCGTCGTCGGGCTGAGCTGCTGGTCAGTGAGTTGGGCTCGCTGGAGGCCCTGTGCAGGGTGACTGATGATGGCCGTGGTGACACTCAGGAGGGGCTCGCATGAACTGGCCGCAGATCATCCTTGCCGTGCTCTCTGGCAGCGGGATTTTCCTTATTGCTCAGGGGAGCCTTTTTGCGGGCTGCATCCTTGGTCTTGCCGCCCAACCGTTTTGGATCCGGGAAACGTATCGGGCTCGGCAGTGGGGGATGTTCGCCCTGTCGCTCTGGTACACGTTTGCCTGGAGCAATGGGCTGTTCGTCAGCCTTGGGAGATGAGGGATGTTGCGACCTGGCATGGACATAGTGATGCAGCGCGGAAGGCAGTCGCCCGTCGTGGTGCGGGTGCATCGCCACGATGCGCGGGGCTTTTGGATAGGTTTTCAGCATGTGCGTGGGCGCGTGCGTCCAGACCACCTGCGGACCTTTCGCGGGACAGAGGTGCAGGCCGTGCGCGTGCCGGAGGGTTTTCAGCGAGTGCTGCCAGGTGTGCTGGTGGCGGAAATTGAATGCGAGGAGGGAGCGATATGAATGGTGAGAATTTGTTGGGCAAAGGGTTCAGGGACATCGCCACAGTGGCGATCCAGGACGCCTTGGCCGCCCTCGCGCAGAATGGGCAGATTGTGTTCGTGCGCGAGGCGGAGGATCCGTACCGGCATCGCCAGGCGTTCACGACGCAGGAGGTGGCCAAGCTCTATGGCGTGTCCAGGCGGACGCTGGAGCTGTGGCGCATGGAAGGGCGCGGGCCTCGGTATACGCGCCATGGCAAGCAGGTGCTGTATCCGCGCGCGGCGCTGGATAATTTCTTCGTCAAACAGGCCGTGCTGACGGTGGATGATGATGGCTTGCTGTAGGCGGTCAGTCGCTGATCAAGTCCGCGTCCGTGTCTGCGGCAAGGTCTGCGGCAACGTCGGCGGCGAGGTCTGCGGCCCTCAGTACGTCAGCGATGATAGCCTGGCGGTCGCGCTCGTGACCGGGGATGAGTTTGGCGTAGCGCAGGGTCATGCTGATCTTTTCGTGGCGCATCAGTTCCTTGAGCTCCTGCAGCGTGACCTGGCGGGACTGGGCCAGCCAACTGGCGAACGTGTGTCGCAAGGTATGGAAGATCACGTGGTCGCAGGAGCGGGGCCAGCCCTCGTTGAGTTTCAGGTCGGCCACGGCGCGGCCAAAGGCGGAGCTGATGCCTCTGGTGATGGGGCCGCCATTGCGCGCCTGGAAGATGTGCTCCCCCGGGGCGCGGCCATAGGACTGCAGCAACTCGATCATGTCCGCAGGGGCGGGGATCGAGTCGCGGCGGCCACCCTTGGCCGTGAAGCGGATTACGCCTGCAGGGGCGTCCAGGTCCGCGCCGGTGATGCTGAAGATCTCCACCGCGCGCAGGCCCGTCTTGAGGGACAGCAGGCTCATGTCGTGCAACTGCTTGGAGCGGTTGCGCAGATTCGCCAGCAGGGCCTTGGCCTCCTGGGGGGTGAGGTAGCGGTTGGATTCGTTGTCGGGCTGGGACAGGGAAAATTTCGAGTTGCGCCGCGAGTTCATCGGATTGGGGCCGGAGTAGAGCTCCATGCCGATGGCGTGGTTGATGGCGCGGCGGACAAAGGAGAAACAATGATTGACCGATTGCGCGGACATGCGAAGCGCGAGCTTGGTTTTGTGCGACACCAGGATGGCCACGGTGATGGAGTCGATGGGCAGGGCGGCGAAGCTGGCGCGCATGTGCTTGTTCCATCGGTTCATCTCCTTGTCGATGAACTTGCCCTCGGTCTGTGCCCAGGCCTCATAGGATTCCACGGCCTGGCCCACGGTGAAGCGCTGGGCACCCTTGACGGGGATGGGCTTGCCGTCGCGGATGGTGTTGACCAGGTCGTTGCGCTTCTGGCTGGCGTATTCGGGCGTAACACCTTCGGAGGCCCAACCGATGGTCTCCCAGTGACCTTTGCCGTCCGCGCCCTTGTACCAGACCGCATAGCAGCGGTCCGCATGCCCTCGGTGAGGGCGGCGGTTGGGGGATTCACGGTAGTAGACGCCGCGATAGCGGGTCTTGAGGAATTTGCGGGCTGCCATGCCCCACGGATAAGCGATGCGAGGTGGGTTCGCAACCTACTTATCCATAACTTATCCAGAAACGAGGAAGGGGCTACGGTGTGTGACCGTAACCCCTTGAAATCTTTGGTGCGCCAGGGAGGATTCGAACCCCCGGCCGTCGGCTTAGAAGGCCGATGCTCTATCCAACTGAGCTACTGGCGCACTTGAAGGATGCGTCTTATACGCCACGATGGGCCGGGGGGTCAAGGCGATGTGTTCAGGGTGCCGGAGGGCTGGAGATTCCTCTGTCCCCCGCGGGAATATGGAATCGAAAGTGCTGCTGGCTTGGGTGTTTTGAATTCCTTTGTGCTGTGATATCTTCCACGATATCGGCGAAACATATGGCGTTGTATCCGTGATGGCGAGAGCTCCATTCCGGTCGGCGCAAGGGAGTTCTGCGCATGAAGTTCAAGGTGCTGGGGTGTTCCGGTTCCAGGCAGCCGGGACACAGCCTGACGTCCTATTGTATCAACGACACCCTGCTTCTCGACGCCGGGGCGGTCTGTGGCTACCTGGATATTGAGGGCCAGGAGCGCATCACGCACATCCTGATTTCCCACGCCAACCTCGACCACACCAAGGATCTGCTGTTTATGGCAGACAATCTGGCGGGTGCTGTTTTGGCTGGTCGCAAGGACCCCCTGCGGGTCTGCTCGCAGATCCGTGTGCTCCAGAGCCTGAAGAAACACCTCTTCAACAACGACATTTGGCCGGACTTCACCGCCATTCCCTCGGTTGAGCGGCCCACGCTGATCCTGGACCCCCTTGAATTTGGGGTGCCGTTCCGCTTGGCCGGGTTGAATATCGTGGCCTTCCCGGTGCCCCATTCCTCGGGATCCACGGGGTATGCCTTGTATGGTGATAACCCCGAGGAGCATGTCGTGGTCACGGGCGATACAGGCCCCAACGGGGGCTGGACCACGTTTGTCAATGAATTGCCTTTCCCGGTGAAGAATCTGGTTGTTGAATGCTCTTTCCCCAACGATCTTGAAGGGCTGGCACTGACCTCGGACCATCTGACTCCGCGCCTGCTCAGACAGAAAATCGAGCGGCTGGATGAAAAACCAGTGCTTTACGTGACCCACTTGAAGGCCCTATACACCCGCCAGATTCAAGAAGAGCTTCAGCGGGAACTGGCCGGGTACCAGTATCATCTTCCTCGGAAAGGGGTGGTCTACAATTTCTAGGTTCGATGACTATAATGAGGTCATGACCCATCTGGACGGACTGGGCATGTTCCATATGGAGCTTGGTCTCTCAAGGGTGGCCAAGGCTTTAGCTGCGCTGGGCTTGACCCGCCCGCCGTACAAGGTGGCGCATGTGGTGGGCACCAACGGCAAGGGGTCCACGTCCCGCTACCTGGCACAGATCGCCTCGGCCCATGGGCAGCGCACTGGGCTGTATTCCTCCCCTCATTTCGTGACCCCGCGCGAGCGTGTCCTCGTGGACGGGCGCATGCTCAGCGAAGAATCCTGGACGAATCTGGCCAACGAGGTCATGGGGGTTTCGTCAGGCGATGGTCTGACCTATTTCGAGTTCATCACCGTGCTGGCCGTGCTGGCCTTTGCCCGGGCGGGCGTGGACGTGGCCGTGATGGAGGCCGGTCTTGGCGGACGCTTTGATGCCTCCACGGCCTTGGTTACGGACCTTACGATCTTGACCCCCGTGGGCCTGGACCATACCCACATTCTGGGCAAGACCCTGGATGCCATTGCCCGCGACAAGGCCGGGGCCATGCGCCCGGGCACCCTGGCAGTGACCGCCAAGCAGCACCCGGAGGCCAAGGCCGCGATCATGGATGTGGCCGCACGCCTGAGAACGGCGCTGCTGGACGTGGGCATGGTGCTGGGTTCTGGCGGACCGGTCCCGATGCCGGGGATGCGCGGGCCGCATCAGATTGCCAACGCCCGTCTGGCCCTGGCTGCCTGGAAACTCCTGACCCGATCCATGCATCTGCCGCTGGACATGGACGCTTGTGCCCGGGCGGTGTCGCAGGCTCGGCTGCCGGGGCGGTTTCAGGAAATACCTGGCAAGCCGGAGCTGATTCTGGACGGGGCGCACAACCCCCAGGCCATGGATGCCCTGGCCGCAACCCTGCACGTCGAGGGTATCCAACCCCGGGCCGTGGTTTTCGGCTGCATGCAGGACAAGGATCTGGCCTCCATGATCCCGCAGGTGCTGGGCCTGACCTCGGGACCAATCCTGGCCACGGGTCTGCCGGACATGGAGCGGGCCATGGCCCCCGGCCCGCTGGCCGCCGCCCTGGGCGGACGTGCCCGCCAGGCCCGCGACATGGGACAGGCTCTGGAGAGTTTGGTCGCTCAGGACGGGCCGGTGCTGATCTGTGGCTCGCTGTATCTGCTGGGGGAATACTACGTCCTGCATCCCGAGCACCTGGGCTTGTCAGGGCCGGATATCTCCGTCTAACACCATGTCCCGGCATCGTATTCATCGTGATTCCCTCGGGCGGTCTTGATGCTACGCACCAACTGACGGCTGATCCAACCCCGTGGTTGGGCGCGATTCGAGCCATGCCTGGGAGTGAGGGGCTCGGCCCCGTTTTCATTGGAGGTGCTTGCGGGCCTGTCTCAGTCCCTCGTCGCCTGGGCCAACGGCCTTGTGTGGGCATAGCGGCCCACGATCTGGGCTGTGCTCGTGCCCGTGCCGTAAAGAGTGCTGCCCCGGGGTGATGAAGGTGCCAGGGGTTGCGGCAGGACGGGTGAACGGGTAGCATTCCCAGCTGGTTGGAAGACGACAAGACCATTACCCATACGGAAGGCGAACATGGCGAATCTGTTCCGGCATCTGCCGTCTGTGGACGCTGCCCTGGCGGCACTCCTGGAGGACCGTGAGCTGATGGCCCTGCCCAGGCCGCTGCTCAAGGATCTGGTGAACGGTTATTTCGAGGCCCTGCGCGAGGATATCCGCGATGAGCGCATCGCGGACCCCGCCGGGCTGAAGCTCGATGTGCTGTTGCCGGGCCTGCGTGCCGCCGTGCGGAGTGGGGCTCGGCCGCATTTCCGCCGCGTCCTGAACGCCACGGGTGTGGTCATCCACACCAACCTTGGCCGATCCGTGCTTGCGCCCCAGGCCATGGACGCCGTGCGCGACGCTTGCGCCCATTATTCCAATCTTGAGTTTTCCCTGGAATCCGGTGAGCGAGGAAGCCGCTACAGCCATGTGGAGCCGCTCCTGTGCCGTCTGACCGGGGCCGAGGCCGCGCTGGTGGTCAACAACAACGCCGCCGCCGTGATGCTGGTCCTGGACACCATGGCCAAGGGTCGCGAGGTCATCGTCTCCCGCGGGCAACTGGTGGAGATCGGCGGCTCGTTCCGCATCCCTGAGGTCATGGAGAAGAGCGGGGCCGTGCTGCGCGAGGTTGGGGCCACCAATCGTACCCACCTGCGCGACTACGAGGATGCCATCACCGGGGACACCGGGGCGCTGATGAAGGTCCACTGCTCCAATTTCAGGATCATCGGCTTCACCAAGGAGGTCTCGGCCTCCGAGCTGGCCGCGCTGGGCCAAAAACACGGCCTGCCCGTGATCGAGGACCTGGGCAGCGGCAGCCTGGTTGATTTCGGGGGCGGCGCATTGGACGAGCCCACTGTGCAGCAGGTCGTGGCCGCCGGGCTGGATGTGGTCTCCTTCTCGGGGGACAAGGTCCTGGGCGGGCCGCAGGCCGGGATCATCGTGGGCAAAAAACTCTGGATCGACAAGATCAGGAAGAACCCCATGAACCGGGCCCTGCGCATCGACAAGATGACCCTGGCCGCCCTGGAAGCCACCCTGCGCCTGTACCTGGACCCCTTGACGGCGAGCCGGACCGTACCCACCTTGAAGATGATCACGGCCACGCCCGACGAGCTCAAGGTCAGGGCCCGGCGGCTCAGGAATCGCCTGGGCAAGGACCTGGGTGCGGCTGCTGAATTAGCCCTGCTGCCCGGTTCCTCGCGCGTGGGCGGCGGCTCTTTCCCGGAGCGCGACCTGCCCACCACCCTGGTGGCGCTGACGCCCTCCGGAGGGATGACCGCCGATGAGCTCAAGGCGCGGCTGCTGAACTTGGCCCTGCCGCTTGTGGGGCGCATCGAGGACGACCGTTTCTGTCTGGATCCGCGAACCCTGGACGACAAGGAATTTCCCCTGGTTTCCGCAGCCCTGCTGCAAGCCCTGAACGCCGAATAACGACACGCATTCCCAAGGAGATCCATACACATGACCAAGGCCAAGAAGCCCGAACTGAACTACGAGCCCAAGAACTGCTGGGACGTTTATACCTCCAAGAAGGACCTCGCGGCCATGGACGACCTGGCCGCCCGTTACATCGACTTTCTTTCGCAGTGCAAGACCGAGCGCGAGACCGTGGATTTCATCCAGGAAAAGCTGCTGGCCGCCGGGTTTGCCGAGGGCTACGCCAAGGACAGGGCCGTGCGCGTGATGCGCGGCAAGACCGTGTTCTTGGCCCGGCGCGGCAAGCGTCCCCTGTCCGAGGGCGTGCGTCTGGTGGGGGCCCATGTGGATACCCCGCGCCTGGATCTGAAACAGCATCCGCTCTACGAGGACTGCGCCGTGGGCCTGGCCAAGACCCATTACTACGGCGGCATCCGCAAGCACCAATGGCTGGCGCGGCCCCTGGCCCTGCACGGCGTGGCCGTGAAGGCCGACGGCACCACCGTGCGCGTGAACATCGGCGAGGCCCCCACCGACCCGGTGCTCACCGTGCTCGACTTGCTGCCGCATCTGGCCCAGGGCCAGATGGAAAAGACCGTGACTAAGGCCTTTGAGGCCGAGAAGTTGAATATCGTCCTGGGTCACGCCCCGGCCAAGTCCAAGAAGGACGGCGAGAAGCCCAAGGACCCCATCAAGCAGCGCGTCCTGGAACTGCTGCACGAGAAATACGGCCTGATCGAGGAGGACCTGTTCTCCGCCGAGATGCAGGTCGTGCCCGCCGGGCCTGCCCGTTCCGTGGGGCTGGACGGTTCGCTTATCGGTGGCTACGGCCAGGATGACCGCATCTGCAGCTTCGCCACCATGGAAGCCTTCCTGACCAGTACCGAGCAGCCCGAGCACACGCAGATCGCGCTGTACTGGGACAAGGAGGAGATCGGCTCCGAGGGCGCCACCGGGGCCAAGAGCCTGTTCTTTGAATATTGCATGGAGGACCTGCTGCGCGAATGGGAACCCAAGACGCGCCTGTCCGAGGTCTTTTTGAATACCAAGGCCGTGTCCGCCGACGTGCATGGTGCCCTGGACCCTGACTATCAGGACGTGCACGAGAAGCTCAATTCCTCTGTGCTGGGCTACGGCCCTGTATTCTGCAAGTTCACCGGGCATCGCGGTAAGGTGGGGGCCAACGACGCTCATCCCGAGTATGTAGGCTGGCTGCGCGGCCTGCTGAACGCGGCTGGCGTGCCCTGGCAGATGGCCGAACTGGGCAAGGTGGACGTTGGCGGCGGCGGCACCGTGGCCAAGTTCCTGGCCGTGTACGGCATGGATGTCATTGACTTCGGCCCTGGAGTGCTGTCCATGCACAGCCCGTTCGAGGTCTCGTCCAAGATGGATGTGTATGCCGCTATGCTGGCGTACAAAGCCTTCCTCGAAAGCTAATGGCTAATGGCAGCGGGCGTTGAAAAACGGCCGTCTGCGTTGTTACTTCAAAACGCCCGGACTCTCGCGTATTGGCATATACGCGTCGAGCCCGGGCGTTTCTTGCGCCTTGCATCCGACCATTTTTGAACGCCCTGAAGACGGACGTCCACTCATCCGCGAGGGCTGTGTTATTTCAAAACCTTGCAGTGATTGAACGCCCGCTGGGGGAGGCTGAAAGCCTTTTCCCTGAGGGGATGATCATCTTCAAATTGATGAAAAGCCGCCTCCCGTTTGGGAGGCGGCTTCATTGTCGTCGGAACAGTCGGGTTTGTAATCAGGCTAGCCCTTGGCCACGGCCTGGACCATTTCCAGCGGGGCCATGGTGCGGTCAGCCACTTCTTGGGCCGAGAGGCCCGTGTCCAGCAGGCGGCGGATGACCAGGGGCATGGGTTCGCCTACTTCCACCA
Source organism: Pseudomonadota bacterium (assembly GCA_018816865.1). Taxonomy (GTDB): domain Bacteria; phylum Desulfobacterota; class Desulfovibrionia; order Desulfovibrionales; family Desulfovibrionaceae; genus Desulfovibrio_Q. Next base: position 24,951 of record JAHIUW010000016.1, on the reverse strand, counting down.
GATGGCCGTCCGGGTCCTGGATGCGGAAGCAGCGCTGGCTCCAGGGCATCTCACGCACGCCGTGCACCACGGGGGCCCCGGCGGCCTCGATGGTGTCCCAGGCCTCGACGATGGCGTCGGACTCGAAATACAGTTCGAAATTGCCTCGGCCCTGGGGGCCGGGCGGTTCAGTCGGGGTGCGGCCATGGATCAATTCGCTGGCGCTGGACGCGGACCAGAGCGACATGCCGCCCACATAGGCCGTGTAGGCGTCGGCCACGGCGAATTGCACTTCCAGGCCCAGGAGCCCCTCGTAGAATTTTCTGGCCACGCCCATGTTTTCCACGAACACGGCAGGCCCTTCGAAGCGGATGCTCATCGTTGATCCCCTCATGGTTTTGGGCATCCTACCCATTTTCCTTGCCAAGGGCCAGACCCGATGACGGATCATCAGCAAGTACGGATAGCTTGAGGGCTTGGGCGATTTCACCTACGCTGATTTGACGGATCGCAATATGGAATCAAAGGAGACTGCGCATGCCGCTCATCATGGGCACCGCCGGACACATCGACCATGGCAAGACGACCCTCGTCAAGGCCCTCACGGGGATCGACTGCGACCGGTTGAAGGAAGAGAAGAAGCGCGGCATCACCATCGAATTGGGTTTCGCCTTTCTGGACCTGCCCGATGGTGGGCGGCTGGGCGTCATCGACGTGCCTGGTCATGAACGTTTCGTGAAGAACATGGTGGCCGGGGCTGCGGGCGTGGACTTCGCGCTACTGGTGGTGGCCGCGGACGAGGGCGTGATGCCTCAGACCCGCGAACACCTGGAAATTTGCGCCTTGCTGGGCATCGAGCACGGGCTGGTGGCCCTGACCAAGACCGACATGGTGGACGAGGACTGGCTGGAGATGGTCAGCGACGATGTCTCTGCCGCGCTGGCGGGCACGTTCCTGGCCGAGGCTCCGCTGATTCCGGTATCCGCGCACACGGGCCAGGGATTGGATGAACTGCGTGCCGCCATCGCAGCCCTGGCTGCGAGCTACAGCAGCCGTCGCCGCTCGGACCTGTTCCGTCTGCCCGTGGACCGCGTCTTCACCATGAGGGGGCATGGCACCGTGGTTACGGGTACGCTGGTCTCGGGCAGCATCTGTGAGGGTGAGGCCGTACTGCTGTACCCCAAGGGCACCCCCACCAAGGTGCGCGGATTGCAATCCCACGGCCAATCCGTGACCGAGGCCCCTGCCGGACGGCGGACGGCCGTGAACCTGTCCGGGCTGGAGGTCGATGATATCTCCCGGGGCGATGTTCTGGCTCGGCCGGGCTCCCTGTTTCCCAGCCAGGTGTGGGACGTGGAACTGAACTATTTGCCCTCGGCCGGGCGTGAGCTGAAGCACCGGCGCGAGGTGCATCTGCACCACGGAACGCGCGAGATTCTGGCGCGCATTCATCTGCTGGATCGTGACGCCCTGCGTCCGGGTGAGAAGGCCATTTGCCAACTCCGCCTGCCGGAACCCTTGCCCGGGGTCTTTGGTGATCGCGTGGTGCTGCGCTCGTTTTCGCCATTGCGGACCATTGCCGGCGGGCGCATCCTGAGCCCGCTGGGGCACAAGGTGAAGCGTTTCGACGAGTCCGCCTTGGTGCAGATGGCCGTGCTGGCCGGGGACGACCAGGAAGCGGTGCTCGGGATGCAGCTGACCCTGGCCGGGTCCGAGGGCTTGTCCCTGGCGCAACTGCGAACCATGGCCGAGCTGGAGGCCAAGGCTCTGGAAAAGGCCTTGCAGGCACTGCTCAGCCGGGGCGAGGCTTTCCTGTTCGACCGCGATGCGCGTCTCTACGCCTCGGGCGCGGTGGTGGACGAGCTGTGCGAGTCCGCCTTGGTGTTTATGGGCCGGTTCCACAAGGTCGGGCCCATGAAGCAGGGCATTCTGCGAGGCGAGCTGGCCTCCACCTGGGGCCGTGCCTTGCCCGAGCGCCTGTTCCATGCCCTCGTGGAGCGGCTGTTGAAACGCGGCGAGCTGGTGGCCGAGGCCGAGGTCCTGCGCCTGAAGGACCACAAGGTGAGCCTGGCGGCGGATCAGGAAAAGCTGAGGAGCGCGGTGCTCACCGCCTACGCCGCAGGCGGGGAAACCCCGCCCAATCTGAAGGATGTGTTGGAGCCGCTGGGGGTGAACGCCAAGGAGTCCGCGGGGGTTTTTCGGCTGCTCATGGAGCAGGGCCAGTTGGTCAAGATCAATGAAGACATGTACTTCCACGCCACGGCCCTGGACTCCATTCGCGCCAAGGTGGTGGGCTTTCTGGAGCAGAGTGGCGAGATGGGCGCACCGGATTTCAAGACCCTCACCGGACTTTCGCGCAAGTTCGCCATTCCGCTGCTGGAGCATTTCGACAAGGAGAAGCTCACTGTGCGGGTGGGCGACAAGCGCATCCTTCGCAAGCGTTGAGGGCCTGGGTGCAGCCATTCGTTGCGAAGCGGCCTGTGCAAGGTTTGCATGGGCCGGGGCGTCGGCTCCTGTCCGGTGCGCAGGGCGGCAACCTGAATGCCTGGACGGGTTCAGGGAAGGACCAGTATTTGCGATGCAGAAATTACGAAAAGGCCCAGCCCGCAGTCGTTTTTTTTCTGATTACGTGGAAACTGGGCGCGAGGGTTTCGTTTTTCCACAGCTTCAGGCTTGCCTGATCGCTTCAGTCCCGATAGTATCAGCAGACAGATTCTTATAACTACCCAATATGACTAAAAAATTATTAGCCACGCGCTTCTCGACCACACCCCTGGCCATGGTGGATACCGAAACGGACAGGGTGATGGTCTACTCCGCTGAACTGCACGAGACCATGGTCTTCGTGAAGGGGCACTGGCGTATTGGCGCGTTCGCCAAAAGCGATCTTCAGGAGAACTTCAAGAATGTCAGCAGTTCCGAGGCCTGGCGTTATCTGAAGGTGGCCATGGTCGAGGTCGGATTTCTCTAGTCCATAGTGGGGCAGTGATGCCCACAGATGTCCAAGGCCGCCCCTGCGGTCTTTTTTTTGTGGGTGGAATCAGAGGTTTGTCAGGTTCAATTTCGATTCTTTGTCGGTGACTCTTTTCTGATACTGCCCAATGCAGTGCCTGATGCAGTTCCGGATGCAGTTCCCAAGCTTGTTTTCCGGGACCTTGCGCGGCTTCGAACTCAAGCGGCTTCCGTTCCTGAGCGTCAGGTTCAGGGAAAATTCCGTCATGCGGCCGGTGTGATTTTCCGTCAGGTAGGGATCGATATCGAAGCCCCGCATGATGACCCTGGCCTCGGCGAGGGTCTTGTAGAAGCCGGACAGGGTGTCGGCGATGGCGGCGCGGTCCTCAGACGACAGGGTGACGGCGTTGCTCGGGTTTTCCGGAAGTTGATAGTGCATGGGGACAACGCTGGCCGCCATGGCCGCATTCGGCCCGAAGCCTGGAGCCATAGTGCAGGCAAAAAGGGCTGTGCCAAGCAGGCAGACCGCAACGCTTTGCGGAATGGATTTCATACGAGTCCTTTCTTCATCATGGGGGGATGTGAATGCTCAGCCGCCACATTCGCTGCACTACCGGCCAATTGCTGCCCTGCTCTGTCGAATGTTTGTTGCATACAACTGCCTGTGATGTGGATGTTTTATGACGTAGAGGTTTGGTGCGCTGTGGGCGGGGGGAATCTTCTTTTATTTTGGACCCGGGCGGGGTATAAGTCCCCAGCCCTTTGCGGGCGGGGCTGCCAGGTCGGGACCCGGCAAAAGAAAAGCCCCGCATAAGCGGGGCATGATCTTCTCTGATGGGGTGAGTGATGGGACTTGAACCCACGGCCACCTGGGCCACAACCAGGTGCTCTACCAACTGAGCTACACCCACCGCACGAGGAAGGTTGATTTACCCGAGGGCCGGTTGCCGGTCAAGTGTTTTTCATTCAGGCAATACTTAATTCCCATTCAAGGTGGAGTGCATGGACAAACTCGTGATTGAAGGGGGCAGACCCCTTTCCGGTACCATTCAGGTCAGCGGCGCCAAGAATGCCGCATTGCCCATCCTGCTGGCGGCGCTGGCGGTGGAGGGGCCCATCACCTACACCAATGTGCCCCGGCTGCGGGATATTCACACCACGCTGAAACTTTTGCAGATCCTTGGCTGCGAGGCCTCCTTCGATGGCAATACCGCCAAGGTCGAAATGTGCGACCTGAAGATCGAGGCCCCCTATGATTTGGTGAAGACCATGCGCGCTTCGGTGTTATGCCTCGGACCGCTCTTGGCCCGCATGGGCGAGGCCAAGGTCTCCCTGCCCGGTGGCTGCGCCATTGGGGCGCGTCCCGTGGACCTGCATCTGAAGGGCCTGGAGGCCATGGGCGCAACCTTCGACCTGGACGCCGGATACATCCACGGCACTTGCAAGGACGGCTTGAAGGGTGCGCATATCCAGTTCGACTTCCCCACCGTGGGTGGTACCGAGAACCTGCTCATGGCCGCGGCCCTGGCCCAGGGCGAGACCGTGCTGGTCAACGCCGCGCGCGAGCCGGAGGTGGTCGATCTGGCCGAGTTTCTGATCGCTTGCGGGGCCAGGATCTCCGGCCACGGCACCAGCGTGATCACCGTGCAGGGGGTGGACAGCTTGACGGGCTGTGAATATCGCATCATGCCCGATCGCATCGAGGCCGGGACCTTCCTTTGCGCGGCCGCCATTACCGATGGCGACCTGATTGTGGGCGATTGCCCGCTGTTTGAGCTGGAGGCCGTGGTCCAGAAGCTCAGGGAGATGGGCATGACCATCGAGGAGGCCCCCGGCGGTGTGCGCTGCTATCGCGGCAATGGTCTGCGAGGGGTCAACGTGACCACTCTGCCGTTCCCCGGCTATCCCACGGACATGCAGGCCCAGATCATGGCCACCATGTGTGTGGCCCAGGGCGCAGGCATGATCAAGGAGACCATCTTCGAAAACCGCTTCATGCATGTCCAGGAACTTCGGCGCATGGGCGCGGACATCACCCTGGATGGTCGTACGGCCATGGTGCGTGGCGTCTCTGAACTGCGCGGCGCGCCGGTCATGGCCTCGGATCTGCGGGCCTCGGCCTCGCTGGTGCTGGCCGGACTGGCAGCCAGGGGCGTGACCGAGGTTCAGCGCATCTACCACCTGGACAGGGGCTATGAACGTATCGAGGATAAGTTGCAGGCCGTGGGCGCGTGCATCCGCCGTGAAAAGGAGTAGCCCCTGACCCAGGGAGCGCTCTGCGGATCGTCCCAAAATATTCAATTCATCAGCCCCGGTTTCCACGTTGGAACCGGGGCTTTTCATTTTCTGTAACGATGTAGTATGATTTGCTGCACTCCCTTGAAATATACGTAAAATAAGTGCATTATAGAGCATAGTCCGTGCCGTCCGTAACTTTCGGAGCAAGGAATGAAACGAATGAAATCCTTTCTCGAGCGGGAACCCAGCCTGCTGCTGCTGTTCGTCCTGGCCGGGCTGCTCTTTGGCTGGCCACTGATCACTGTGGCGGGCCGCGGACAGGGACTTTTCCTTTATCTGACTGTTGGGGGTGCAGTGATCATCGGCCTGCTGATCCTGGTCGCCATGGCACACGGCAGGGATGATGTCAGGAAAGAGGAGCATTGATGGGAGCTTCCGGAGTCCTGTTGGGCATCATCGCCATCTATGCGGCCATCATCTTCGCCATTGCCCTGTTCGTGGAGGAATCCCCTTCCTGGCGCAAACGGGTCGAGTCCAGCCCGCATATCTACGCCCTGGCCCTGGCCGTCTACAGCAGCACCTGGTCGTTCTACGGCAGCGTGGGTCTGGCGGCTCGGACAGGCTACATGTATGCGCCGATCACTTTTGGCATCCTGCTCTCGGCCACCGTGTGGTGGATTGTGCTGCGGCGTATGGTCCGCTTCAAGACCGAGCGCCGAGTGACCAGCATCGCGGACTTCATCTCCGCGCGTTACGACCACTCGCAGTTGGTGGCTGCCCTGGTGACCGTTATGGCGCTGGTGGGCAGCCTGCCCTATGTGGCCTTGCAGATGAAGGCCATCCTGTCGACCCTGGAGATCGCCGCCACCTTTCCCTCGGGGCATGGCCCCGTCTTGCGCCCCCTCTGGCTTGACGCAGCCGGTCCTGCATTGGTCGTGTTCATGAGCGTCTTCACGATCCTGGTCGGCGTGCGCCGCTTGGACCCCACGGAACGGCACCAGGGGATGATCGCCGCAGTGGCGGTGGAATCCGTGGTCAAGCTGGTGGCCCTGACCGCCGTGGGCGCTTACGTGACCTGGAGCCTGTTCGATGGACTGGACGACATCTACGCCCGCGTCGAGGAGCTGCCCTTCGAGGTGCTCCTGGGGGTGGGGGACGGCAGCTCCAGCGCCTACATGACCTGGGTCAGCATGCTTTTTCTGACCATGTTCGCCGGGCTGCTCCTGCCCCGGCAGTTCCATGTGGCCGTGGTCGAGAATTCCGACGAACGGCACATCCTGACGGCCATGTGGCTGTTCCCCCTCTATGTCTTTGTGCTCCAGCTCTTTGTGATGCCCATCGCCCTGGGAGGGCTGGTCTATGGCCTGCCCCGCGAAGCGGCGGATTCCTTTGTGTTGCGGCTGCCGTTCATGAGCGGTGCAGGATGGTTGGGCATTCTGGCCTTCCTCGGAGGGCTGTCCGCCGGGATGAGCATGATCGTCATCAGCACCGTGACCTTGGCCACGATGATCACCAACCACCTGTTGCTGCCCGCGCTGGATCTGTTCCCCCGGCTCAATATCTTCAGACGTTTTCTGCTGCAGGGGCGCTGGGCCGTGGTCATCGTGTTTTTGGGCCTTGGCTACGCCTTCAACGTCATGGTCGGCGATTCCTATATCCTCGTGAACATGGGGATCATCTCCTTTGCTGCGGCCTTCCAATTCGCCCCCGTTGTTTTGGGCGGTCTTTTCTGGAAGGGAGGGACCCGGGAGGGTGCCCTTGTCGGGCTGGGGGCGGGGTTTGTCGTCTGGGGTTGGACAGTGCTGATCCCCGCCTTTGTGCGCAGCGGTTGGTTGGCGGCGAGCCTCCTGGAAGTCGGGCCGTTCGGGTTGGCCTGGCTGCGGCCCGAGGCCCTGCAGGGCCTGGAGGTCCTGGACCCGCTGACCCACACCCTGTTCTGGTCCATGCTGCTCAATGCCGGGCTGTATGGGGCGGTTTCGGTGTTCATGGGCGAGCCTCAGGAGGAAAGGGCGCCGCGATCATTGGGAGACGTGGTCGGGTGCGATGAGTCCGGGGGGGAGGGGAGAACATGGGACTCGCATATCAGTCTGGAGGACAAGCGCCGACTCATGGCGCGCCAGTTCTCAGCCTATTATCCGGCGCACAAGGCCGTGGAACTGTCCAAGCGTTGCGCGGCGGCCGCCGGTTTGGAAGGCATGGAGTTGGTCAACATCCGGCAATTGATGGCCCTGTATGCCGAGGCTGAGCGGGTGCTCGCCGGGGTGATCGGTTCCGCTGCCGCCTACAAGACCCTGCGCGAAGGCAGTCTGTATTCCACCCGGGAGACCATGGAGCTGTCGGAGGTCTATGCCTGCATTCTGGCGGACCTGAAATTGTCGCCCGAGGATCTGGCCAAGCGCATCGATTACTATCAGGAGCGTGAAGTTCTGCTCAAGAATCATGCGGATGAGTTGATCCAGGCCAACCGTCAACTGGTGGAAGAGGTCGCCGAACGCAGGCGGACCGAGAAGGAATTGGCGGCGGCCGAGAGCAATTACCGGGGTATCTTTGAAAACGCCACGGAGGGCATCTTCCAGAGCACCCCAGACGGCCGGATTCTGGGAGCCAATCCGGCCTTCGCCAGGTTTTTCGGGTACGAATCCGCAGAACAGCTCATGCGGGAGGTCAAGGACATGCGGGTTCAGCATTATGCCGACCCTGCAGTGCGCGACAGGTTCGTGGTTGCAATGCGGGAGAAAAACCGGGTCTCCGGGTTTGAGGTGCTGTTCAACTGTCGGGAGCGGGGCCAGCGCTGGGGGGCGCTGCATGCGCGCGCCATCCTCGATGAACAGGGGCAAGTCGATCACTTCGAGGGGATTTTGGAGGATATCCACGACAGAAAGATGGCCGAGGAGAAGATCCTGGGCGTCAATCGCTACGTCAAGGACGTCATCGACTCCATGCCTTCGGCCGTGATCGGCCTGGACAGGCGCGGCCACATCACCAATTGGAATTCTGCCGCCGTGCGGCAGTTGGGCCTGCCCGGGGTCAAGACGGACACCCTCTGTCTGTCCGAGGTGTTTCCCGAGACCCAGCCCTATTCCGAGGTGTTCCAGCGGGCCATGAATATGCGTATGCCGCAGCATCTGCCCAAGGTCGTGCGCGAGGTTGATGGCCAGGTCCGCTATGAGGACGTGATGGTCTACCCCCTGGTGGGTGGCACGAGCGATGGTGAGCAGGCGGTGATGCGCGTGGATGACATCACCGATCGGGTGCGCATGGAAGAGATGATGGTCCAGACTGAGAAGATGATGTCGGTGGGTGGTCTGGCTGCGGGCATGGCCCATGAGATCAACAATCCCCTGGGGGGTATCCTGCAGGCCGTGCAGAATATTCTCCGGCGGGTTTCCGACGAACTCCCCGGCAATATCGAGGCCTCCGAGAAGACGGGCGTGCCCTTGTCCAAGATCAGGGAATATCTTGAGCGGCGCAAGATCCTCTCCATGATCGAGGGCATCAGGGATTCAGGTCTGCGCGCGGCAGAGATCGTGACCAACATGCTGGAATTCAGCCGCCGTAGCGCCTCGGAGAAGACCCGGGTGGATATGGCGAACCTGCTCAACACCACTGTGGAACTGGCTTCCAAGGATTATGGTCTCAAAAAGAGCTATGATTTTCGCAACATCAGGATCAAGAGAGACTTCGATCCCACGTTGCCCGCGATCAGCTGTACGCCCTCCGAGATCGAGCAGGTCCTGCTGAACCTCTTGCGGAACGCGGCCCAGGCCCTGCCCAAGGAAGGCGACGAGTCCCTTTGGCCGCAGATCACGCTACGCACCCGCCGGGATGGCGACTGGGTGCGCATCGAGGTTGAAGACAACGGTCCCGGCATGGATGCGGCCACTCGCAAACGGGTCTTCGAGCCGTTTTTCACCACCAAGGAGGCCGGAGAAGGGACGGGACTGGGCCTGTCGGTGTCGTATTTCATCATCACCACCAAGCACGGTGGCGAGTTCAGCGTGGAGTCGGCTCCCGGGCATGGCACCACGTTCATCATTCGCCTGCCGGTTCGCTCGTTGGAGGTGGATGAGCCTTGATTCAGCCCGGTGCGCAAGAAAAGGCCCCGGTCCGAGCGGCAGAGGCCTCTTCAATTTGGCTCATCCGACTCAGCGTTCTTTTGCCCCGCCTCCTACTAATGCTAGATTTCAAAACACCTTGCCGTGTCCTCTTGCCCCTGGCGGCGACCCGGACGTTGTAGACCAACCGTCTGCCTGTCTTTTCCCCTACGACGCAAGTCGTGATGGCCTTGATGGAGAGCGAGCCTACCTAAAAGCATTGACAGGGCATAGAGCAAGATGATTATTGCTCTTGATACCAAGTCGATTAAATTACAGTGAAATAAGGATGTTACGTTTCATGAATAACTATTTTTTGATTTTTGAAACTATTTTGTCCGCCACGGCGTCTGTAGGTTAATGAGATTCAATTCCTGAAGTTCAACAGCTCGTTCTACAAGGAAAATGTCCATGCCCACATCGACCAACGCTCGCACTCTGTACGCACAACTTATGGACGACTCTGATTTTCTATCCCAATTGACGGGCATCCCCTCGCGGGAAGTACTGGTTACCGAGATCCAGAAATACGGCAAGGCGCGTGGTCTGTGTGTGAGTGTTGAGGACATTCGCCAGGTCATGACCTCTCCCGAGAGGGAATTGTCTGATCAGGAGTTGGAAGCGGTGATCGGCGGAAAGGTCTGTAGTATTGGTGATAATACAGTATTTGGAGGAGATGACGATGTTTTAATCGATGATTATTTTTTTGGCAGTAACTACTTAGAAGGTGGTGCTGGCCACGATACACTTTTTGGCCTAAATGGTGATGATTCAATGCAGGGCGGGGACGGACACGACGACCTGTATGGAGGCTCAGGCAATGATACAATGTACGGCGGTTTAAAGCATGCAGACAGTGAAGATGGTAGCTGTCAAAGCGACTATATGGATGGAGGTTCTGGCAATGATATGATGTATGGTGGCTCTGGCTTCGACACAATGATTGGCGGCCTTGGCAACGACACTATGGATGGTGGTTCTCAAGAAGACACAATGTCTGGCGGCTCTGGCAGCGACATAATGTATGGCGGATCTGGCGACGACATAATGAATGGCGACGCTGGCGACGACATAATGAATGGCGGATCTCACAACGACACGATGAGTGGCGGCGCTGGCAACGACTACATGGACGGCGGTAGCTGGGACGACACTATGACTGGCGGCGATGGCAACGACACAATGCATGGCGGCAGTGGCAATGACCTCCTCACAGGTGGCGCTGGCAGTGACGTCTTCGTGTTTGGCGCGAATGAAGGCTCGGATACCATCACGGACTTCACCCCGGGAACCGACACGTTTGAATTTTCCGGATTATCCCAAAGTGATCTGAAGGTTGCTACCAACAACGGGAATACGATCCTCTCCTTTAATGGCACTACGGTCACTCTTGAAGGCGTGGAAATGACTGCGGACGAAGTCTGGGCTTGCCGGAATACGGACTGATAGCCAGGACATACCGCCCTTCTCTGCCTTCCCCTCCGGGGCCGTGCCCTTTTCCCCCTAATCTTTCCCAACGCTGATTTCGTCAAAAGCCGAAGGCATGATGAGACGAAACGCGTGAACATGGTGCCTATTCATGCCGATCCATCCGTTGGGAGAGGAGGAGGCCTGAGTCAGGTTTCTGTCTAGGAAAAAGGCCCCGGTCCATCGGACCGGGGCCTTTGATTTGCTGTGGGGGCAAGTGCGGCTAGCCGGCGCACTGCTCCAGGCGTTCGATGGTCTCCAGGACGATCAGGCCGTCCTCGCCGCTGATGGGCACGGGGGTGCCGTCCTTTACGGCCGCCAGGAAGGCCTTCAGTTCTTCCACCACGGGCTCGCGGTACATCACGGGCCATTCCTTGATGGAATAGTGGGCGTCGTAGCCTTCGAACTTGCTGTAGGCCTTGACCTGCTGAGTGATCAGGTCGGCGGCGATGTAGCGGTCCTTGGTGGCGATATGGATGAAGCGCGATTTGTATGGGGTGACCCAGTTGGTGTTGATGTGGGCCAGGACCCCATTTTCCATCTCCGCGGTGATCAGTGCGGTGTCTTCGTGTTTGCCGATGGTGGTCGAGGTCACGGCAAAGGCGTGCTTGTATTCCGAGCCGGTGATGAAACGTACCAAGTCGATGTCGTGGGAGCCCAGGTCGCGCATCACGCCTACGTCCTGGATGCGTGGTGGGTAGGGACCCACGCGCTCGATCTGGATGGAGATGACGCCGTTGTCCTCCACCAGTTCCTTGACCCGGCGCACGGCGGGGTTGAAGCGCTCGATGTGGCCCACCATCAGGGGCAGATTTTTCTCGCGGGCCTTGTCCAGCAACTGGCGGCCCTCGGCGGCCGAAGCGGCCAGGGGCTTTTCGATGAGCAGCGGCACACCGGCCTCCATGACCTTCAGCCCTACGGGCAGATGATACACGGTGGGCACGCAGACGCTTACGGCATCCAGGGGCTGGGCCAGCAGTTCGTCCAGGTTGTCGAAGGTCGGGACGCCGAAGCGTTCCCTGACCTCGGTCAGCGCTGTCTGATCCGAGTCCATGACGCCCACGACATTGACGCCGGCCAGCTCGGAGTAGACGCGCAGGTGCAGCTTGCCCATCCAGCCCAGCCCGATGACGCCGACGTTCATGATGTTGTTCTTGTTGCTCATGGCGGTATTCCTTGGGGGGTATGATCTTATGGCCGGGGGGGAGTCCCCGTTGCTTCCGGCCGATGATTGGCTTACGTTCGCGTGGCGACTAACATATTTTGCCGCGTCTGCCAAAACCTCAATACGCCCCCGGACAGCATGAATAAAGCAAAAAAAGCCAATCGAATCTGGATCAACGCGGGAGAGGTGTCGGGAGATCTGCACGGGGCGTTGCTGGTCAAGGCCCTGAGACGCAGGGCTTCGAACGTACGCTGCCTGGGCATGGGCGGCTCGGCCATGGCCGAGGCCGGATTCCAGGAGGAATTCAATATCAGCGAGTTGTCGCTGCTGGGGCTGTTTGAGGTCCTGGCGCATCTGCCCCGGGTTCTGGGACTGATGCGTAGGCTGTATCTGCGTCTGAAAGAGGAACGCCCGGACGCGGTGGTGCTCATCGACTCGCCGGACTTCAATTTTTTCGTGGCGCGCATGGCCCGGCGATTGGGCATTCCGGTCTACTATTACATCTGCCCCCAGGTCTGGGCCTGGCGCACCGGTCGCGTGGAGTTCCTGAAGCGGTTCGTGCGTCGGGTGCTGTGCATTCTGCCCTTTGAGAAGCCTTTTCTGGCCGCCCATGGGCTGGATGCCGACTTTGTCGGCCATCCGCTGATGGACCAGATCCCTTTGGACGAGCTCGACGCCGTGCCTCGGATCAAGGGCCGGGTGGGCATCCTGCCGGGCAGTCGCACCCGGGAAATCGAGTCCCTGCTGCCGGAGTTCGTGGCTGCTGCGCGGCGAATCAAGGCCCGCCTGCCCGAGGCCAGCTTCGCCCTGGTGCGCGCCCCGGGCGTGAGCGAGGCCAAACTGGCCCCGTATCTGCCCGACGACCTGGAGGTGGAGATCCTGCCGCCCGAGGACCGTTACCGTTTCATGCGCCAGTGCGAGGTCATCCTGGCCGCCTCGGGCACCGTGACTCTGGAAACCGCGCTGTTGGGGACGCCCACGGTGGTGGCCTATAAGATTTCGCCCCTGTCCTATCGCATCGGCAGGGCTCTGGTGAAGGTGGAGTTCATGAGTCTGCCCAACCTGATCCTGGGCGAGGAGGCCTTTCCGGAGTTGCTCCAGGAGGAGGTCAGCGGCGAGGCCATTGCGCACAAGGCCCTGGCCTGGCTCACGGACGAGGCCGCCATGGCCGCCGTGCACAGCCGTTTGGAGCGGCTGGCGGGGCTGGTGGGCGAGCCTGGAGCCCCGGACCGTGCGGTGGGCATCATCCTGGATGACCTGGAGACCCTTACTGCCCTGAACTGATTGCAGAGCCTGGGGGAAGGCCATGCACCGTACCGAACTGCACCAGGGACGTCTCATCCCGCCGGGGCTTTTGCCCTGGCAGTATGGCGTCCTGGGTTTGGCTGCCGGAATCCTGGGGCTGTGTTTTCCCGTTCCCGCCTGTTGTTCCCTGATCCTGATCTTTCTGCTGTCCCGGGCCTCGGGCCTGGGGACAAGCGCCCGCGTGGTCGTGGCCGCGTGTTTTCTTGCGGGCTGGGGCTACGCCGTCTGGGCCTTGCCCGGACCTGTGCCGTCGCCTGCCCCCTGGATGCTGGAGCGGACACCGGCCGTGGTCCTGGGCCGCGTGGCACAGGTGGAGTCCCGCCCAGGGGGGGTGTTGCGCGTGTTCCTGGCCGAAGCCCGGTATGTCCTGGACAGCGGTGAACAGGGGCCGATCCCCGGTCTGCTGCTCTGGAATTGGCATTCCCCGCTTGTGCGCCCTGTTGTGGGGCAAGATGCTCGTGTGCGCCTGCGGGTGCGCCCTGTGCGCGGGTATGTCAATGAGGGTGGCTGGGACACGGCGTTCCACTGGCGTCGCCAAGGCGTTTTTCAGCGGGGATGGACCCATGGGGGGCAAGGCGATCCCGAGGTGTCCGGGCCTGCGCCCGGGGTGTTGGCGCGCTGGCATGAGGCCATGCGCCGGGCTGTGGTCGGAGAGTTGGAAAGCCCCGAGGAGCAAGTCAGGGACTCGTCCGCGTTTTGGGAAGCGTCCGGGGAACCCGCCGCCCATGGCCGTGCGCTGCTGGCGGCCCTGGTGCTGGGGGACCGCCTGCTGCTGAACGAGGACCTCTATGCGGCGGTGCAGGACGCCGCCCTGGGGCACAGCTTGGCCCTGTCCGGGCTGCACCTGGGGTTCGCTGCGGCCATGGGCTTCGGTTTGGCCTGGCTGTTGGGCCGGGTGCGTCCGGCCATCTATCTGCGTTGTCCGTACTTGAAGCTGGGTGTGTTGCTGGCCATGCCTTTTGCGGGGTTCTATCTCTGGTTGGGTGGAGCCTCGCCAAGTCTGGTGCGCGCGGCGTTGATGCTGGCCACCTGGGGCCTGATGCTCTGGCTGGACCGCGAGCGCCCGTTGCTGGATGGGTTGTTTGTGGCCGTGGCCCTGATCCTGCTGGCCTCACCCCTGTCCCTGTTCGATATCCGTCTGCAGTTCTCCGTGGTGGCGGTGGCGGGCATCGCCATTCTGGGGCCTCCTCTGTGGCGTTTGATACTCAAGGTGCGCCTGCCGGGTGAGCGGCGTGTCCCTTTGACTGGGGCTCCGGCGGGGGAAGGATTCAGGGCCGGAATCGGTCGCTGGGCATCGCTGGGCATCGGGTCAATCCTGCGCAGTGCGCTGGGAGTGCTGGCCGTGAGTTTTGCGGCCACGTTGGCGCTCTTGCCGCTGAGCAGCTGGTATTTCGGGCAGGTGGCCCTGAGTCTGTGGACCAATGTGCTCTGGCTGCCGCTGCTGGGGATGTTCGTCGTGCCTGCCGGGCTGATGGGTGCGTTGCTGTCCACCTTGCCGGGGCTGTCCTGGCTGGGGCAGGGCCTGCTGGTTCTGGATGCCCGGCTGTTAGACGCTTGCGCCCGTGGGGTGCTGGCTCTGGACGGGGCCGGCCTGCTGCCGGTGTTGACGCCCATGCGCCTGCTCTGGCCGCAGATCCTGGGGCTGTATGCTCTGGTTCTGGGGGCGCTGGTGCTGTGGCGCACCCGACATCCGGCGGCCTGGGCCGGCGTGGCCCTGGCCGTTGGGTTGCTGCTCTGGCCCGTGGCGCAGCGGGGACTGATGGGTGCGGATGATGTCCTGCGCCTGACCTTGCTTGATGTGGGCCAGGGGCAGGCCGTGCTCATCGAGGCCCCGGGTGGGCACAGGGCGCTCATCGACGGCGGTGGGGCCTGGTCCAAATCCTTTGACGTGGGCCGGGCCGTGGTCACGCCCCAGGTGGCCTGGGGCAGACTGCCGCGTCTGGACCTGGTGGTGCTCAGCCATCCGGATCACGACCATTACCGGGGGTTGCTGCATCCGTTGCGGCACTGCACGGTGAGGGGGTTTGCCCACAACGGTCGCTGGCCCGAGGGCGAGGAGGGGGATGAGCTGCGGTGGATTCTGGAGGAGCGGGGCGTGCCCGTTGAGGTCTGGGGGGCGGGCATGCGCCGTGAACTGGCCCCTGGCGTGGACCTGGAGGTACTGCATCCCCGGGATCCGGCGCGTTACGCGGGCAACAACGACGGTTCACTGGTGCTGCGCCTGACTTGGCACGGGCATGGGCTGGTGTTGATCCCCGGAGACGCCGAAGGTCCGGCTCTGGAAGAGTTGCTGGCCTCGGACGCCGACCTTGAGGCGGACGTCCTGCTGCTGCCGCACCACGGTGCGCGCGATGCCCTGCACCCGGGGCTGTATGCCCGCTGTTCCCCGCGCCTGGCTCTGGCGGCCACTGGTTTCCTGAATCATCTGGGGTTCCCGCATCCCGAGGTCCTGGCTGCGCTGGGGCTGCGCGGGGTGCCTGTTCTGGACACCGGGACCTGCGGTCAGGTGCGCTTGACGTGGTCTGAATCCGAACACGGGTTGAGTCTTGAGACCCGGTTGTCCGCTGTCATGGATTGATCGGTGGCGCAGATCTGCCGGATGTGAGCAGGGGCCGATCCTTGGTCAGGCCAAGGAACTCTGGTTGTCGTCTTTTGGTCGGAGGCCCCGGGTATTCCAAGAATCCTTGGACCTGAAGTGCAACAAAAGGCCGGACCCCTTGATGGAGTCCGGCCTGAATGGTCTTTGGAATCTGCAGTGCAGCCGGGAGGCTAGAAGTCGAAGCCCACGAGTTCGCGCACGGCGGCCATGGTCTCCTGGGCTGCGGCACGAGCCTTGGCATTGCCCTGGTTCAGCACGTCCCACAACAGGTCGGGGTCCTTGTCGTACTGGGCGCGGCGCTCGTGGATGGGGGTCAGGAAACGCTCCATGGACTCCATCAGCAGGCGTTTGCAGTCCACACAACCCCAGGAGGCGTCGCGGCAGCCTGCTTCGATCTCGGGCAGACGCCCGGCGTCGGTCATCAGCTTGTGGTAGGGGAAGAGGTTGCAGATCTGAGGGTCGCCGGGGTCGGCCTTGCGCATGCGGCCCGTGTCCGTGAGCATGCTCATGACCTTTTTGCGCACGGAGTCCAGGTCCTCGCCCAGGGCGATGGAATTGCCGTAGCTCTTGGACATCTTGCGTCCGTCCAGGCCGGGAAGCTTGGACTCCTTGGTCAGCAGGGCCTGGGCTTCGGGGAAAAAGGGCTTGTCCTCGGGACAGTTCAGGTAATTGAAGCGGCGCGCGATCTCGCGGTTCAGCTCCAGGTGCGGCAGCTGGTCCTCGCCCACGGGCACGGCGACCGGTCGGAACATAATGATGTCCGAGGTCATCAGCACCGGGTAGCCCAGAAAACCGTAGGTGTTCAGGTCCTTGGCGGCCAGCTGTTCCTTCTGGTCCTTGTAGGTGGGGCAACGCTCCAGCCAGCCCAAGGGGGTGATCATGGACAGGATGAGGTGCAGTTCCGCGATCTCCTTGATCTGGGACTGCTGGTAGATCACGCACTTTTCTGGGTCCAGCCCTGCGGCCAGCCAGTCCTTGGCCAGCTCCGGAACGAACTGCTTGATGCGCCGCGGATCGGCGTATTCGCTGGTCATGGCGTGCCAGTCCGCCACGAAGAAGTAGCAGTCGTATTCATCCTGGAGCTTGAGCCAGTTGGCGAGTACGCCGAAATGGTGGCCGAGGTGCAGCGGCCCGGTGGGCCGCATGCCGGAGACGATGCGTTTGTTTGTGATCATGGTCTTCTTGTCCAGGGAAAGGGTTAGAGGATCGCCATCAACAGTCGCCAGATGGGGTTGAACACGAAGCGCAGCCCGCCGCTCATCACCAGAACGATGAGGATGATGAACCCGTAGCGTTCGATCTGCAGGTATTTGAACGCAAGGTTCGCAGGCAGGAGTTCAGCCAGGATCTTGCTGCCGTCAAGGGGCGGGATGGGCAGCAGGTTGAAGACGCCCAGAATGACGTTGATGACCACCCCGTATTGGCAGATGATGAACACTGGTTCGAAAAAATAGGCCATCTGGCTCTGGGCCAGGGGCGGGTTGGCCTGCATGAGCTTGTATGCGGCCAGGAACAACCCGGCCAGGACGAAATTCACGAAAGCACCTGCGGCCGAGACCACGATGATCCCCAGGCGGGCATTCTTGTAGTAGCGCGGATTGATGGGCACGGGCTTGGCCCAGCCGATGATGAAACCGCCGGTCATGGCCGTCAAGATGAAGACCAGGGAGCCCATGGGGTCCAGGTGCTTGATGGGGTTCAGCGTCAGCCGGCCCATCATTTTTGCGGTGGGATCCCCGAACCAATACGAGGTCAGTCCATGGGCCACTTCGTGGCAGGTGACTGCCAGCATGAAGGGCACGGCCAGGATGCTGATGCGGATGATGCTTTCTGATATGTCGAACATGGGTTTTGCGGATTACCATATGCGTGGTTGGCGGGCAAGCTGCGTCAAGGGCAGTGCCCAGCGGTTCAGGCCGTTGCGGCTGTGGGTGCGTTCAGGGATCGACAGAACCGTACGATGCAACCTCGGCGCGAGGGGCATTCTCGTACGGCTTGGTGAGGACCCGGGGTTAGGCTGTCTTCAAGGCTGCGGAAATTTTGGACTTCAACTCCGTGAGGTCGACGGCCTTGACCACGTAATAGTCTGCAGCGATGGACTTTAGGTCGTGCTGGAAACTGTCGTAGGCGGTGCACAGGATCACCGGCAGATTCTGCTCCTGGCTGCGGATTTGTTGCAGCAGATCCAATCCGGAGCGGTTGGGGCCAAGCTTGATGTCCAGGATCACGACGTCTGGAGCCTCGCGCGCCAGGGTCTCCAGGATGTCTTCGACACCGTCTGAAGTGGCCACGGCATAGCCTTCGGCCTGCAGTTCTTCCTGGTACAACAAACGAATGTGCTTCTCGTCGTCAACGACAAGAATCTTGCGTTGGTTCATTCTCAAGTCCTCCGTCACCGGCGGGTGCATTGCGGGGCCGCCGGGAAAGGGTTAGCCTGTACGGAGTTCGGTCAGTCGGCTTCCTCTGTGGGGCCACGCCGGACGTAACACTTCAAAGACCATTTATAATGGAACGGATACGCCCAAATGGCAACTCAAAAGAAGAGAGAATCCTCTTGCTCCACACGCCGGGGTGCTGTTAGACGGTATTCCCGAGGATATTACTATGAATAACTGGAAGCCGGTGACCGTGGTCATGGAAAGGGAAGGGGAAACCCTCGAATTTCCAAAATTAAACACAGCATTGCAGCTCCTGAACAAGCTGGGGCTCGGCGTCAACGACGCGCTGATCATCCGGGGGGACGAGCTGCTGACCCCGGACCGTAAAATACATACCGGTGACGACATCATTGTGCGTACCGTGGTGTCGAGGGGATAGCCGTATGAAATGTTCTCGATGCAAGGCCCCCGCCCAGGTGGCCTTGCCCAGCCATCATGGCGGATTTTGCCCCGACTGTTTTCAGGGTTTCTTTGCCCGCCAGGTGGAACGGGCCATCCACAAGCACAGGATGTTCACCAAGGACGACAAGGTGTTGGTGGCCCTGTCCGGCGGCAAGGATTCCCTGGCCCTGTTCCTGGAACTGGTGCGGCAGGGCTATGACGTCACCGGCCTGCATATCGACTTGGGCATCCCCGGCTCTTCGGGGCCGGCCCGGGCCAAGGTGGAGGGCTTTTGCGAGAGGGTCGGCGGCACGCTCAGAGTCGTGGAGATGGAGGGTGAGGGCCTGCCCATCCCCCTGGTCAGGGACAAGGTGCGTCGCCCCATCTGCTCCATGTGCGGCAAGATCAAACGCTATTTCTTCAACAAGGTGGCCCTGGACGAGGGTTATTCCGCACTGTGCACCGGGCATAATCTGGACGATGAGGTGGGGCGACTGTTTGCCAACACCCTGCGCTGGGATGTGTCCTATCTGTCCGACCAGGGACCGCTGTTGCCCGCTGCCGGAGGGTTTGCCTCCAAATGTCGGCCACTTTACAGACTTACGGAATTCGAGACTGCGGCCTACTGTTTCTTCAACGGCATCGACCATCACGTGTCCGCATGTCCGTATTCCAAGGGGGCCAGCTTCACGGTGCGCAAGGAGTTGATGAATCTGTTGGAACGCAATAGCCCCGGCAGCAAGCGGGCCTTCTACGAGGGTTTTCTGAAGCAGGGACGGCCTGCCTTTGCTGCGGTTGAGAAGGAGGAGGGCCGGACCCTGGAGCCGTGTCAGCGCTGTGGCTACCCGACTTCCGCCGAGATTTGCGGGGTTTGTCGGGTGCGGGAGATGCTGGAATAGGCCTTTTGGCCGGGCCGCTTGCCTGCTGCGCACAAGCAGTGCCGCAGCTTCCTCTGTACCCTCGGAAGTCGGCGCTGCCTTTTTTGCGCCTGACATCTTGCTTGACAGATGGTTTTCATGTATTGCGTTTATATATCCACATGGTATGAAGCCCTGCATGTGAAATAATCAAACTGCGATCTCTCAAGGGGGGAATGATGCGTAAATCTTTTGCATATGCACTGGTTGCAGTGTTCATGCTGTCCATGCTCACCGCCTGTGCCGGGGCCAAGCCCGAAGGTGCAAGCCGGAATTTGATCACTGGTTCGATGTCCGCCGAGGAGCCCGGGACCATTACGGAGATCCATACTGCGACCCTGAAGGCCCTGACCGCCTTGGAACTGCCGGTCTCCTTTGACAAGAAGGACAACCTTGTTGCCGTGCTCCAGACCTTCACCGCCGAGGGCGAAACCATCCGCATCACCATCTCTTTCCGGACCGTGGACGTGTCCGAGTTGCGCCTGTTCTCCGAGGACAAGGTGGACAGCTATAAGCTGACTGGCCTGATGGAGGAAATCCGCAGCCAGATGTCGCAAATCTAGCCCGATCGAAAAAACGAATGTCGTGACCCCGTCTGCCGTAAGGCGGACGGGGTTTTTCGTTCTGGCGTTTGTCCCTCGCTGCAGGTAGAGGAGGCTACGCCGCCCCTATTGCGAAAGAGGAATCCATGTCCGTCCGTATCCCTGAAATATCCGTCGTCATGCCTGCCTACAATGCCGCCGGCGGTATTGGCCCCGCCCTCACGAGCCTGCTGGAGCAGACCCATCCCTCGTTCGAAATCCTGGTTGTGGACGACGGCTCTACGGATGCCACGGCCAGGATCATTGCCGAGTATGCAGCCCGGGATGCCCGGGTGTGCCCGTTGCTGCTCGGGCACAGGGGCGTGGCCGAGGCCTTCAATGCGGGGATCGAGGCCGCTCGGGGCGAGTTTGTGGCGCGTATGGACGCCGATGACCTGTGTCTGCCCGAGCGTCTGGAACGCCAGGCCGCGCATCTGCGCGATCACCCGGATGTGGGGTTGGTGGCCTGCCGGGTCAAATTTGGCGGTGATCGCAAGGGACAGGCCGGTTACGCCAGACATGTGGATTGGACCAATACCCTGACTAGCAGGGAAGACATCGCCCTGGGGCGATTCGTGGACGCGCCCATCGCCAATCCCTCGGTCATGTTTCGTCGCGCCCTGGTCGAGGAACACGGCGGGGCCCTGCAGGGCGACTTTCCCGAGGATTATGAGATGTGGTTGCGCTGGCTGGACCACGGAGTGGTCATGGAGAAACTGCCCCAGGATTTGCTGGTCTGGAACGATCCCCCGGACCGCGCCTCGCGCGTGGACCAGCGCTATTCCCCCGAGGCCTTCTATCGGATCAAGGCCCGTTATCTTGCGCGCTGGTTGGCCGAGCACAACCCGCATCATCCCGAGGTGCTGGTCATGGGGTCGGGCCGCACCACGCGCAAGCGAGCCGATCTGCTGGAGGAGTATGGGATACGTATCCGGGCCTATTGCGACGTGGACCCGCGCAAGATCGGCAAGACCATTCGCGGTCTGCCCGTCTTGGCGCGCAAGGATATCCCGGGGCCGGACGAGTGCTTTGCCCTGCCGTTTGTGGCCAGCGTGGGTGCGCGCGAGGACATCGCCGCGTATTTGCAGTCGCGCGGATTTCGTCTTGGTAGGGACTATATCCCGGCGGCGTAGAGTCCTTGTCCCTGCCTCGTGGTGGTGACATACTGCGTGAATCTCCTCATTTTTCAACCCGGAGCAAGCCGTGAAGCGAATCGCCTTTGTCCTGCACGAGTCCCCCGTCCAACGAACCGCCGGAGTGGAGCTGTATGTCCTGAATCTGGCGCGCGAGTTTCAGCGTGCCGGTTGGGACGTGGAGTGCATCCATCCCGATCCACGCAGCGGCGAGCCGCTGGGCACCGTGCACAGCGAAGAGGTGGACGGGGTATCCTTTACGGCGTTTTCCGTGCCCGTGAAATCCGATCTGGTGGCCCGTTTCATGGATGAAGAGATCGGCCAGGCCCTGGCCGGATACCTGGAGCGCAGCGGGGCACAGCTGGTGCACGTACACCATCTTATCGGTTTTACGGGCAGCGCGCTGATGGCCATGGCCGACGTTGGCCTGCCCGTGGTGATGACCGTGCATGATGCCTGGTTCTGCTGCAACCAATGCCATTTCGTGCGCTGGGATGGGCAGACCTGTGTGGACGGCCCCCCAAGCGATGAGCTGTGCGCCACCTGTCTGATGGAGAGGGTGCCCAGCCTGAAGTCCGTATATCCGCACCCGACCGTGGCCAAGATCATGGGCGCGCGCACGGCGTTCCTGACCAAGGCCCTGGCCAGGGCCGATGCCTTGCTGGCCGCATCCTGGTATACCCGGGAGAACCTCTTGCGCGCCGGGTTGCCCGAGGAGAAGATCATCCTGGCTCCCCTTGGCATTCCCGGGTTTGAACCGCAGGAGGCCATCCTCAGAGGTTCCGGGCCGTTGCGCCTGGGCTATCTGGGCAATATCTCCATCAAGAAGGGACTGGATGTGCTGCTGGAGGCCTTCGCGGGGTTGCCGCGCGGAGTGGCCGAACTCTCCGTGTACGGGGCGGTGATCCAGCCCGAGTGGTTCCGGATGCTGGCCGGATTGGCCGAGGCCCTTGGCGTGAACCTCTACGGACCGTATCGGCCCCTGGAATTGCCGGGCATCCTGGCGGGGCTGGACGCCGTGATCGTGCCTTCGCGCGAGGAGAGCTATTCCCTGGTGGTGCGCGAGGCCTTTCACGCCGGGTTGCCTGTGGTTGCCTCCAGGCTGCCGGCCCTTGAGGAAGCCGTGGACCACGAGATCAACGGTCTGCTGTTTCCGCCGGCAGACGCCGCCGCCCTGACAATGACCCTGGCCCGCATCGTTGGCGAACCCGGACTGCTCGAACGCCTGGGGGCCAATGTCCCTGCCGTGCGGACCATTGCCGACGATCGTGAAAAGCTCGAAAAGCTTTTTGCCGGGATCCTTGGGCGCAAGAAGGCGGGGCGGCCTTAAGCCCACCCCGCCTTGGTTCTGCTTGGGGGTTGATGTCGGTTTAGGAGTTCTCGTCCTTGATCTTTTGGATCAGCCCCGAGAGTTCGCTGGCCTGGCTGGCGAGCTCGTTCAGCGCCTGGTAGGACTGCTCCATGGCCCCGGAGATGTTGGTTGACAGTTCGTCAATCTCCTCGACCACCCGGTTGATCTCCTCGCTGGCTGCGGATTGCTCCTCGGAGGCCGTGGCGATGTTGCGCACCTGATCGGCCGTGCCTTCGGACAGCATCACGATCTCGTCCAGGGACTGGCCGGAGGTGTCGGCCAGCTTGTTGGCCTCTTCCACCGCGGTCACGGCCTTGTCTACATTGGCCGTGTTCTTGCGCGCTGATTCCTGGATGGCCTTGATGGAATCGCCCACCTCCTTGGTGGCGGTCATGGTCTTTTCAGCCAGCTTGCGGACCTCGTCCGCCACCACCGCGAATCCGCGTCCGGCGTCGCCCGCCCGGGCGGCCTCAATGGCGGCGTTGAGCGCCAGGAGGTTGGTCTGGTCCGCAATGTCGGTAATGGTGGTCATGATCTGGCCGATGGCCTCGGCCTGGCCGCCCAGTTGGTCCATGTCGCCCTTCAGGGTCATGGCCATCTCGTGGATGGATGAGATGGCTTCAATGGACTTGGCCACCACGCCACGGCCTTCAATGGCCTTGGACTTGGCGGCTTCGGCGTTCTCCGCCGCGCTGGAGGCGTTGCGAGCCACTTCGAGCACGGTGGCGTTCATCTCCTCCATGGCTGTGGCGGTCTCGCTGATGCGTTGCTTCTGCTGGGAAGTGCCGTTGTTGATCTCCTGGGCCTGGGCGGACATCTCCTCGGAGGCCGTGGACACGCGGGCCACGATGCCGTCCAGGGTGCCCGCGGCCATGAGCATGCCTTCCTGTTTGGCCGTCTCGGCCTTGCGCTGGGCCTCCTCGGCCTGACCCATGGCGACGTGAGCGCGCCCGGCTTCCTTGGCCGCCTCTTCACTCTTGGCTTCGGCCTCGCCCATCTTGGCCTTCAGGCTGTCCACCATGGCCTCGATGGCGTCCTTGAGCTTCAATACCTCGCCCTTGAAGGTGCCGGTCATGCTGGCATCCAGGTCGCCCTGGGCCACATGGCCCGCGTAGGCGACCACGGTGTCCAGGGGCTTTTTCAGGCCCTGGCGCATGAAGAAGGCGATACCGATGATGCACAGGATCACGAACAGGCCTCCGAACAAGGCTGCGTTGTTCAAGAGGCTGGTGATGGCCGTGTCAAAGTCCAACCGTTGCTTCTGGACGGTGTTTTCCACTTCGTCCATGTAGACGCCCATGCCGATGACCCAGCCCCAGGGCTTGAACAGTTTGACGTAGGACAGCTTGGGAAAGTCGCCTTCCTTGCCGGGCTTGCCCCAGACGTATTCGACGTAGCCTTCGCCCTCATCCTTGGCCTTCTGGGCCATTTCCACGAACAGGGCCTTGCCTTTGGGGTCCTTGAACTCCGTCAGGTCCTGGCCGTTCAGGTCTGGCTTGATGGGGTGCATGATCATCCGGGGATGGATGTCGTTGACCCAGAGGTAGTTGCCGTCGGCCAGACGCATCTTGCCGATCTGCGCAAGGGCATCCTGCTGGAGTTCTTGGGTGATATCCTCGACCCAGGACCCCGTGCCGATGATCCAGCCCAACTCGGGCACGAGCTTGACATAGGAGACCTTGAGCTTGGGATCCTTTTCCCCGGGCTTGGACCAGAGGTAGTCCACCATGCCCTCACCGGCATCGTTCTGCACGGCCTTGGTCATTTCCACGAACAGCTTCTTGCCCTTGGGGTCCTTGAAGTCCGAAAGGTCCTGACCGTCGAGGGCGGGCTTGATGGGATGCATGACCATTCTGGGGAGGGTGTCGTTGATCCAGAGGTAGTTGTCACCCTCGTAGCGGATCTTGGAGACGATGTCCTTGAGTTCGGCCTTCAGCTCATTTGCGGGGATGGTGCCCTTCATTTCCCTATAATAATTCGTGACCAGGCTGTGGGTGGAATCGATGATCATCTTCAGTTCTTGAGCCTTCTGCTGCTTCAAGCTCTCCACGTCCATGGACTGATCGTAGAACTTTTCAGCCATGGTGGAGGCCATCGCCACGACGTCGCGCAGGCTGTACTGTTCCTTGGCATAGATGAAGTCCTTCGTTTCCGCGGCCTGTTCCTTGGAAAATTGGCGGAAATCGAAGGAGAGGTAGAAGTAGAAAAAGGGTTCTTCGTCGTTTGACGTGGAAATCATGAAGCCACCACGACCTGAATCGGGGCCGCAATCAGGTAGACCATGGTGATAAAATTCTCCACGTTCCGGTATCCCCTGGCTCTGGCCCTCGCTGCCTGGAACAGGCCATTGA